>NZ_JPJA01000088.1:238803-252791 GCF_000733315.1 Vibrio sp. ER1A | reverse complement strand
TTAGTTTCTAGCTGTGTGACTGTTTGTATCAATAGATTTCTGGCACATTGATATAACGAACTTATATAACTATATTCACAAACCATAATAACTATATAAATATTTGTGCACTGGTTAATAACCTTTGTTGAAGTCAAAGTCGTTATAATACTCAAGGAAATCTCATGATTGAAATCCATTGGTCGGTCGCGCTCGCAATGAGCTTTTGCAGCTTTCTAGGCATACTAAGAGTGTATGGAAGGCGTGTTGATCGATTTATGAAGCGTGTCTCTGCTCAGATGTTAAAAATTCTCAATGGCTCTATGAAAGCCTCTAACTACGCTCAACAGCGAACAGAAACAGAGTTGTATCAAATTGGTAGCCAGGAACGTAAATACGAATTTGGTGACTATATTCGCCAGCAAACCACCCGAAATAAAGACCTTTAGCATATCTATTAGACACAGCTGCTTCTATTCCGCTCTATATCGATGGAGCAGCTGTACGTCACCTCTACCTTGTAAAAGTGCATTATACCCGACTCTTAACACCACAACCTTGTATAACTAACTTGGTGAGAAACGTCGCCGCTTGTTCATAATCTGCGTCGTCTAATTCGGGTTTATCCAATACACTGCAAATCTGCCAATTAAAATCAGCGTAGGTCTGAGTCGCAGACCAAATCGCAAACATAAGATGATGCGGTGGTACTTCATCCATAAAGCCTTGTTTCGACCAAGTAGCAAACTTGGAAATGATCATCTGCGATTGTTCAAACAGCTTGTCTCGAATGGATTCTGGCAACACCTTTGCCCCGGACATTACTTCACTAGCGAACACACGAGAAGCATGAGGATAATCACGGGAAATCGTCAGTTTGGTACGAATGTATTGAGTCAACGCTTCGACGGGATCATCTAACTGTTCGATAGGTAATGACGCAGCAAGCAATGGCTGAGTGACGGTTTCGAGCACGGCATAGTAAAGTTTGTCTTTGGAGCTAAAGTAGTAAAAGACGTTAGGCTTGGGAATATCTGCCGCTTTTGCTATATCGGCCATCTTGGTGGCTGCGTAACCATGCATAGCAAACTGTTCACTGGCAACCTCGATAATAAGGTCTTGGTTCTTTCGTCTGATTCGCGACATACTCTTCCCTGCTCTCATGTGCTACTTAGTTAATCTTAATGAAAACAAAGAATAAGTCCAAAACTTATGGGGAATACTGAGAGGTAAAAAATCCCAAAACCGATACAAACAGCGCCTGTTAATGTTGAAGTTAGAAGCCCTTTAACTCCAATAACTGCCTGCACGATTTCGGGAACGCGTATAAAAGGAGACAAAACTACGCGATTTATGCGGAAATCATGGCCCTAAGTAATCATTATTCGTTACGGATTGAATGATTAGAGCGAGCCTCTATTGCTTTAATTAGTGCAGAGTGGTCCCAGTTTTCACCACCTAAGTCGGCACACTCACCAAACAGTGCTTGCGCGTTTTCTGTGTTGGGTAACGCGACTTCAAGTTCTTGAGCTCCAGTTAGCGCAAGGTTTAGATCTTTTTGGTGAAGCGCAATCTTAAAGCCAGGGTCAAATGTGCCTTCTACCATACGTTCGCCATGCACTTCTAAAATCTTAGAACTTGCAAAGCCTCCCAATAGCGCCTGTCTCACACGCGCTGGATCCGCACCGGCTTTCGATGCAAAAACAAGGGCTTCCGACACTGCCTCAATATTAAGTGCAACAATGATTTGGTTAGCGACTTTACATGTTTGGCCTGCGCCACTATCACCAACAAGCGTGATGTTTTTGCCTAGTTTCTCAAACAGTGGGCGAGCTTGATCAAATGCTTCTTGGTCGCCGCCTACCATAATGCTCAGTGTTGCATTAACAGCACCCACTTCACCACCTGACACCGGAGCATCTAGATACTGTGCACCACTTTCTTTAATGCGTTTAGCAAATGACTTAGTCGCGATTGGCGAAATTGAACTCATATCAATCACTAACTTTTGAGACGTGCTTGCCGCTAACCCCTCTTCCACTCCGCTTGCTCCGAACAATACGTCTTCAACTTGTGGTGTATTTGGCACCATTAGAATGATAACGTCAGCGAGCTCAGTCGCTTCTTTCGGTGAGTGACATACTGTTGCGCCGCGAGTAACCAGTTCAGCCGGTGGAGCATTGAAGTGATCCGACAATACCAATTCGTAACCTGCCGCTTGCAGGTTTTTAGCCATTGGCTGACCCATAATTCCGGTACCGATGAATGCAATTTTCATGATGTGTTCTCCTTAACGTATCGAATTATTGAAAAGCGTTTAACCAAGAAAGACCTTCTTCAGTGGTCGTCTTCGGCTTGTATTCACAGCCCACCCAACCTTGGTAGCCCATTGCGTCAAGTTCTCTCAATACAAAGTCATAATTGATTTCACCGGTACCTGGCTCATGACGCCCCGGATTGTCAGCCAATTGAATGTGAGAAATTTGCGATAAGTTATTGGTGATGGTCGGAATTAAGTCGCCTTCCATAATTTGCATGTGATAGATGTCGTATTGAACCGATAGGTTCGCACTACCGACTTCTTCAATAATGGATTTCGCTTGTTCTGTGGTGTTCAAGAAGAAGCCTGGAATATCACGTGTATTAATCGCTTCAATCACCAACTTGATGCCTGCCGCTTCCAGTTGCTGAGCAGCATAACGAAGGTTGATTACGAACGTCGTTCTCGCGTCTTGCTCAGTCACACTTGCCGGAACAATGCCTGCCAAGCAGTTGATTTGCTTACAGCCCAGAGTCTGGGCGTAGCTTATCGCTTGGCTCACCCCTTGTTGGAATTCTTCGATGCGACTTGGGTCGACCGCAATACCACGATCTCCCGCATTCCAGTCACCAGCAGGAAGGTTAAACAAAACCTGCTCTAGATTATTGTCATCCAACACCGACTTAATAGTTTCTGCTGTGAAATCGTAAGGAAACAGATACTCTACTCCGTGAAACCCTGCATTAGCCGCTTTTTCAAATCGACTCAGAAAGTCAACTTCATTAAACAGCATCGATAGGTTAGCTGCGAATTTTGGCATAATTTTCTCCTTAAGACTGTGAGTTTGACGAATCTAGTGACGACAGTGCAGTTGGTGCATCCGTTGCATTTTCAGCTAGTGGTTCAAATTCATTGATAGCGTTGATTTCGACACCCATTGAGATGTTAGTGACACGCTCTAGAATGATTTCAACCACAACAGGGACCTTGTGTTTCGCCATCAGCTCTCTTGCCTGAACGAACGCATCTTGGATGTCTTCTGGCTGTGTTACACGAATCGCTTTACAGCCTAACCCTTCCACCACTTTCACATGGTCAACACCATACCCTTCAAGTTCTGGAGAGTTCTGATTGTCGAACGCAAGCTGCACGCAATAATCGATGTCAAACTGACGTTGTGCCTGACGAATTAGGCCAAGATACGAGTTGTTAACGACTACGTGGATATACGGAAGATTAAACTGCGCACCCACAGCTAACTCTTCAATCATAAATTGGAAGTCATAGTCACCTGATATTGCGACAACATCACGGTTTGGATCCGCGGCTTTCACACCCAGCGCAGCGGGAGCAGTCCAGCCTAAAGGACCCGCTTGGCCACAGTTAATCCAATGGCGTGGCTTGTATACATGAAGGAACTGAGCCGCCGCGATTTGCGATAGACCAATCGTGCTGACGTAACAAGTCTCACGACCAAATGCTTTGTTCATCTCTTCATAAACACGCATTGGTTTAATTGGCGTTTCCGTGAAGTGCGTTTTACGCAACATACTGGATTTGCGCTGCTGGCATTCACCAACCCAAGACGCACGATTAGGTAAAGTACCTTTTGATGAACGTTCGCGAGCAACATCGACTAATAGCTCCAATGCAGATTTGGCATCCGACACAATACCAAGATCCGGGCAGAATACGCGTCCAATTTGAGTCGGCTCAATGTCTACGTGGACAAACTTGCGGCCTTCGGTATACACATCCAATGAACCGGTGTGACGGTTAGCAAAGCGGTTACCAATACCGAATACAAAATCAGAGTTCAAAAGCGTTTCGTTACCATAGCGGTGTGCCGTCTGAAGACCCACCATGCCTGCCATCAACTCGTGATCATCAGGGATAGTACCCCAACCCATCAGCGTTGGAATCACTGGCACGCCAGTCAGTTCCGCAAACTGTTGTAGCAATTCTGATGCGCCTGCGTTGATAACACCGCCACCTGAAACAATGACCGGTTTTTCGGCAGCACACAGCATATCGAGTGCTTTTTCTGCCTGCTCGCGAGTTGCGGTTGGTTTGTATACCGCAAGTGGCTCGTAGGTATCGATATCAAATTCGATTTCAGCTAGCTGTACGTCTAGTGGCAAATCGATAAGAACCGGGCCAGGCCTACCTGAACGCATTAAATGAAATGCTTTTTGAAATGCGCGTGGCACTTGAGCGGGCTCTAGTACTGTGGTCGCCCACTTTGTTACTGGTTTGGCAATAGATTCTATATCTACCGCCTGAAAATCTTCTTTATGCAGCCTTGCTCGAGGGGCTTGCCCAGTAATACATAGAATCGGAATCGAGTCCGCCGATGCAGAATAGAGTCCCGTGATCATATCCGTTCCAGCAGGTCCCGATGTACCAATACAAACACCAATATTACCTTGGTTAGTTCGCGTGTAGCCTTCTGCCATGTGTGATGCGCCTTCAACGTGGCGGGCTAACACATGGTCAATACCACCTAGGTGTTTCATCGCCGCATACATGGGGTTGATTGCTGCGCCCGGAACACCAAACGCAATGTCTACTCCCTCTTTCTTTAGTACGGCTACAGCTGCTTCAATTGCCTTCATTTTCGCCATTCTAATATCCCTCTCAGATTGTATACAATTCAAATCCATATTGTGTACTATGAACCATATCCAGAGAATCGCAACCCCAAAATCAACATTTTTGCAACATAGAGTTAAAGCACTAAGTGACTACTTACGCCGTAGTTCCTAACAGATAATGCTTTATATAAAATATCTTTACGTAAAAATATTTTCAGAAAAACTCGATGATAAATTAATGTTAAATACCCTTTGATCATTTGTTTGTTTTCCAATATAAGTAAGTACACGGATACAGTTTTGTATACAAAATAAGAAAGTATTGTTTAAAGGAGACGAACAATGGCACTTAATGAAGTTATGGACGCAGCACAAGCAGATTGTCTTAAGGTAATTGGAGATACCCAGTCCACAGCTTATCAAGCGATCCTAAATTCCGACGCCCTAACCTTCCTAGAGACGTTAGTGGCGCACTTTGGCAGTCGACGCACTCAACTGCTACAAGACCGCGAAACCAAACAAGCCGCCTTTGATGCGGGCGAGCTGCCCGATTTTCGCAAGGACACCAAATCAATAAGAGATGACAAGAGTTGGAAGGTTAGCCCGCCACCAGCTCCGCTATTAGATCGTCGTGTTGAAATTACCGGTCCTGTTGACAGAAAGATGGTCATTAATGCACTGAATTCCGGCGCAAAAGTGTTTATGTGTTGCTTTGAGGATGCTTCCTCCCCGACCTGGCAAAACATGGTTGAGGGACAAATTAACTTACGTGACGCCAACCTTGGAACCATCAGTTATTACGACGACACCAAAGACAAGCAATACTCATTAAATAGCGACCCAGCACTATTAATTGCCCGACCTCGCGGACTTCATTTACCAGAAAAATCTATTCAATATCAGAGCCAGCCGATTGGTGGGTGTTTGATGGATTTTGCGTTGTATTTCTTCCACAACTATCAGTCTCGAGCAGACAAAGGCTTAGGTGTTTATTACTACATTCCAAAGTTGGAAAGCATGGAAGAAGCAAAATGGTGGGATGACGTCTTTGCCTTTACTGAACGCTACTTCGGGGTACCAACAGGAACAATTCGAGCGACAGTACTTATCGAAACGCTGCCTGCTGTATTCCAAATGGAAGAGATGTTGTATGCAATGAAGGACCACATTGTAGCCATGAACTGTGGCCGATGGGACTATATATTCAGCTACATTAAGACGTTAAAGAACCACAAAGACCGAATTTTGCCAGACCGACACGGCATCGGTATGGACCAAGAGTTCCTAAACGCCTATAGCCAGCTATTGGTTAAAACCTGTCATGCTCGTGGCGCACTTGCGATGGGCGGGATGTCGGCCTTCATTCCAGCAAAAGATCCTTTGGAAATGGAACGTGTAACGGCGAAAGTCATTGAAGATAAAAAACGCGAATCGAATAATGGTCACGACGGCACTTGGGTCGCGCACCCTGCACTGGTTGATCTTGCGATGTCGGTGTTTGACGAGCAGCTTCAGGGGAAAACCAACCAACTTGATTATGTCAGTCCATCGGAAAACATTACTGCCGAGACGCTACTAAAACCTTGCGAAGGTACTCGCGATGAGGCGGGTGTACGCAAAAATATTCGTATCGCTCTCTACTACATTGAGGCATGGATACAGGGGCACGGTTGCGTACCAATTTATGGACTGATGGAGGATGCCGCAACGGCTGAGATCTCTCGTGCCAACATCTGGCAGTGGATCCACCACGGTGTCACTCTGGATGATGGCCAAGTCTTTACATCATCACTCTTTCACACTTGGCTCTACCAAGAGCTAAAAACGATTAAACAGGAAGTTGGCGATGCACGTTATGCTGCAGGACGCTTTGATGAAACAGCTGACCTTTTTTATGAGCTTTCTACAGCAAAACAGTTCGCTAACTTCCTGACCCTTCCAAGCTATTCGTTACTTTAACCAAACTGTTGGCAAAGTACGCCTAAATCCTGCTGACTTAATCCGAATAAGTGCTTAAGGCAGCAGGTACGAATAGCGCAAGCTATGAGACGAGGAGATAACATGGGAAGTTTAACTCTACAACAAGCACTGACCATTATTGATGGCACATTTGAAGCTGGACTGTCTGACGACTGTGCGCCTTTGACTGTTGCCGTTCTTGATAATGGAGGAAAACTGATTTCTTTGCAGCGACAAGATGGGTCCAGCATGATGAGACCTGATATTGCAATTGCCAAAGCATGGGGCGCATTGGCGTTAGGTTGTTCCTCTCGAAAACTAGCGCAAGACGCTGATTCTCGTCCTGCATTTATCTCCGCGGTTAACGTACTTGCCCACGGTAACATGGTTCCCGTTCCGGGCGGACTGCTTATTAGAGACGAAGAGAAAAACGTGATTGGCGCTATTGGCGTGAGTGGCGATCTCTCTGATATTGATGAGCGCTGCGCTATTCAAGGGATTAACTGTGCCAACTTATACAGCGATGAGGTAGCCGCTTAACGTATAAGGCCCTAACGAATTAGGGCCTTAATGCTTATTCATATTGGCTTAACCAAGTTTTAAACAACTGATTTGCCTGTTTTTTCTGAGAAGCCGAAAGAGATTTAACCAGTCCATCTTGCACTTCGACGTGTTCTTCGATCATTTTATCAATCAGCACTAAGCCATCTTGAGTCAATTGCACCGTAACGCTTCGACGGTCCGCTTTGCTGTGCTCTCTCGAAATTAATCCTTTGGACTCCAACTTATCCAATCTATTGGTCATCGCTCCTGACGTAAGCATCATCGTGTTAATTAGCTCTGACGGCGTTAAGCGATAAGGCTTACCACTACGTCGCAAGGTTGCCAATACATCAAATTCACCAAGTTTTAAGTCGTATTTTTTATGTAAATCCGCCACTTTGGTTTCCATATATTTGGCAATGCGCATTAGCCGCCCCATCATGGCCATAGGTTCTGTGTCGAGCTCAGGCTTCTGTTTTGCCCACTGCTCTACTACGCGATCAATCGCATCCATGTCTTATTCATCCACTGGTTAATCATCAAGAAAAATTAGTTTAACATAAAGATACTTTACAGGCAGCCAATTTGTCGTTAGAGTGTGCGCAAATATCTTAACGTAAAGATAAATTAGATGAACATACTTTTGGCTATGATCCCCGCCTTTTTCTGGGGTACAACTTATGCCGTAACCAAATTTACGCTACCAGACTGGCCGCCGATTTTGTTAGGAGCTCTGCGAGCGCTACCAGCAGGTTTGTTACTACTGCTGGTTAAGCCGACTTTACCTAAAAAAGGTGAGTGGCAAGTATTACTAACACTTGGTCTTATCAACATCGCCACCTTCTTTGGTTTGATATTTGTGATGGCGCAAACCTTGCCGTCTGCCATTTCTGGCGTAGGTATGGTTTCGGTGCCTGTTTTCGCAATGTTATATCAATGGCTGGTAAAAAAACACCGTCCGAGCTGGTCACAAGCATTAAGTGGTCTAGCGCTGGTATCACTGGCATTTTTCTTGTTCTCGCCAGGTTCGATCAGCCTTAACCCAATAGGTTTAGGCGCAATGCTTGCAGCGATTATGTGTATTGTCGCGGGTAGTAGTATCACTAAGTCATTGGGCACTAGAATTCATTGGTGGACAATATTAACTTGGCAGCTAATCTTAGGCGGCGCAATCTTAGCGATTGCTTCTGGCTTTCACGCCGCAATTGCACCGGAAACTTATGTCTCGGTCATCGAGAACTTTGATGGTCGAAACCTGTTTGGTTTAAGTTGGGTCGTTGGTCTCAATACCGCACTAAGTTACGGCATGTACGTATGGCTGTTACAGCGGATGACAGTAGTAGATTTCACTTTCGGTGGTATCGCAAACCCAATAGCAGGCATTGTGTGTGGTCTAATGCTACTCGGTGAGTCGTTCACTCATAGTCAATACCTTCTGATGATGGGCATGATCATTACCTCACTGATTCCACAAATGATCATGGCAGTAAAACAGCATCGTGTAACGCGACTAGCCAACCGATAGTCTTCATTGCACTGCCCGATTTATTGGTTTTCAGGCAGTGCAACTTTCCCTACCTCTCTTCTTAAAACTCCAATAAAAGCAATTTATTAGCGAACCCATCAATTATTGACTATGTTGTAAGTTACCTTTGACAACTTGAGAACACGCATGGTCGCAAAAAACCTCAGTCCTATCGGCAACGCACAAAAACTAGAAGCCACGGATGCTTATCACGCTGGCGTTTATGTCCTAGCCAAACTCGAGTTTAGAGACGTCGAAAGTGTCGGGTTAGAAGATACAAATTTCCTCGAACGCAAAATCAAAGGCTTGTTAAGTACTGTTGAAGTGTCAGCTAATGCAGCCCCTGGAGAAGAAGGCGACAAGTATAAGCTACAGCGAGTCACTTACTATGACAAAGCAAAAACAACGCTATCCTCTCTTAGTAAATCCAAAAAGAAGTCCAAGAGCGACACACCAAAAGTGAAAGAGCACAAAACTATCCTGCAGAAAATAAAAGAAATTCTGAAGAAGATGTGCGATAAAATCCAAGATATTCTGTTCGGTCCCGCTGGTGATATGCTACTCAAGCGCTTTTGTAGCTGGCTAGTCGAGAAAGT
This sequence comes from Vibrio sp. ER1A, assembly GCF_000733315.1. Lineage (NCBI taxonomy): Bacteria > Pseudomonadati > Pseudomonadota > Gammaproteobacteria > Vibrionales > Vibrionaceae > Vibrio > Vibrio sp. ER1A. The sequence goes on along the minus strand of NZ_JPJA01000088.1, from coordinate 243,335 downwards.
CGCAAAAAATTTATTCAACTTAATCAAAAAGCACTCAAGTGAATCCAAAATCGCTGGAGTCGTCAAGGGGGTAACAAAAGCGGTTACTCAAACCGCTGATATGATCTATAACTGGCGTCTTGGCTGCGGAGTGACATTGTTGAAGTCTCCTGCCCAAGACATCTGCTCGGCACTTACCAAAGCACAAGGCCAACGTATTATTGAAGGCATTGGCGAGTCAGTGGGGTCGGCTGCAATTATCGGAGCACAGATTGCGTCAGCGTCAGTAAATCCTGCTGGTCCCAAGTTTGTCGGTGCATTAGCCGGAATTTTGTCGAAGATATTTGGCGAAATCATTAAGTTCTTTGAGATGAGAAGAATCAAAACCGCTCTGACCGATGCTAAGACCATGTGGAAGGATATTCAAACTCGACGACAGCACTTAGCTACACAAAACCTTTCTTCACAAGAGTGGGTAAAAGGAGCGCAAAGTGGTGAATATCACATCATTCCAGTATGGCTTAGAGCCTCCCTTCTCTCCTCGCCAATCCTTGCTTCGATCCTAATGGCTAGTGGATATCTGTCTCACCCCTACCGGTTTGTACAGATGATCTCGCCTCTAGATAGTGTCATGCTTCAATCGGACTTTAACAAAAGCCGCCGATATATCGATAGGCTGAAAAAGGACGCCGGACTCAATATCAGAGTTATCAAAAAATCACGGGGCTTTGTCTTTACCAGCCAGGATCCTGCCGTGTCAGCGATGTTGTTAGGTGCGCTTAAAGGAAGCGATGCACATTTAACTACGTACGATAAGTTTAAGAACTGGATGTTTGCGTAACGGTCGAACTTTACAAACCAACGAAGAACCGTACTATAGGCGGCTGTTTTTACCAAAAGAGAATCCTTGTGAAACGATTAGTACTGTATGTCTCAGACAAATGCCCTCACTGTAAAGATGCTCAGCGTTATTTGGACAGCAAGGGTTATAAATACCGCCTGACCAATGCAAAGATGCAGCGTGGTCGCAAAGAGCTAGATGCGATTGGAGCTCGTTCTCTTCCTGTACTGAAAATTGGTGACCAATATATGGTTGGTTGGAACCCGAAGAATTTCGAACGTATGTACAAAAGCAATTAATGTATCATTTCCTATACTGCCTCTATCAATGTCAGGAGGCAGTATAGTATGAACAATTGGTGGGCATTTTTAATTGGATTCGTTACCGCTTTCAGCCATGCGGACAGTTTAGAAGTCTTGGATGAAGCGAGGATCATTAATCAACGACTGTATTTAGTTCATATTGGCAGTCAGCCTTCGCCGATGCACACTTGCTTCGCCACACAAATTGCCAACCAAACGTTAATCACACCGGCTCATTGTATCTACGATTATACCTCTCGCAACTTCTACCCACTCAGAGATATTCGGCTAACCGCGCTATTTGGCCAAGATGAACGTTATGACTTTGCTCACGCGACTTCAGTAAAGACCGACCACCAGAACGTCGAAAAGATGACGGCGCAAGATGACTGGGCCATTCTGGAAGTCGGTTCTCAGTTAGGCTGTCACCAGGATATCGCTGCTCTTGTCGACACCTCTGCCATTCAATGGGAAAACGAGCCGATTCAATTATTGGTTTATGATCAAGCTCGTGCAGCACTTGCCATTGAAACCTGTTTTGTTGACTCGTCTATTCTGAGCGACATGACCATAAGTCAGTGCAGTGATATGACTCAGGTGTTTTCTGGCACACCTATTTATGTCCAAATAGGTACGAATATGGCTTTGATTGGAATGGTAACCATTAGACAACAAGACATAAGCCATTCGGTTTATTCCGCAACGTCTATCGGCCAAGTGCTCACTCGGCTACCTGCATCTAGCACTTGCATCAAAGATGCTTCTTAACAAAGTCTATAAAAGTCCTATCAGCGCGCGATAAATACCCATCTTTACGCCACGCCAGAGCAAGGTCAACGAATACTGGCGGCTCAAACGACAACCCCTTAAGTTCCAGTTCGTGCCCTGTGACCAATTCTAATAATGCCGTAATAGCAAACTCACGCTTTACTATAGATAAAATCATTGGGAGAAGATTAGTTTCAAACGAGAACTTCGCTTCAATATTGCGGCGTTCACACTCCTCATCAATAAAGTCGCGGTGGAAATATCCGGGTTTAAACATCACCAGTTCTTCATCGAAAAACTCGTCAAAATCTAATGATTGTTTATTTGCAAATGGGTGGTTTTGACTGACTACTGCGACCATTTCAGAGCGAAAGATTTGGTCGACTTCTAAATCATCGGGCACGTCCGTATTGCGAATTACACCTAGGTCTATATCCCCATGGAGTAACATCTTTCTGATGTCTTGTGTCCCTGCCTCGATGACCGTCATCTTGAGATTGGGATAGGCACTCTTAAATGCCATGACTATTTCTGGAAAAAAATAGGACCCCATCATACTTGGTGTCCCCAAACGAACTTCGCCCTTTAATAACCCTTTCATCTCATCAATGGCTAGGCTGGCATCATCAATTTGGCGCAGAACCTTCTGAGCGTGAGGCAATAACACTCGACCTTCCTGTGTCAACATAACTTGTTTATCGACGCGAGAAAAAAGCTGTACACCGAGCTGCTGCTCAAACTTCTTGATAGAAATGCTCAGTGCTGGCTGAGCAATGGCCACCGCTTGGGCTGCTCGGGTAAAGTTTTGGTGTTCTGCGACGGCAAGAAAGTGCTTTAGTTGTTTAATATCCATATTAATAAAATATATCGAAGTTATAGCTTTAATATATTTCATTAATCCAAATTGGAGTGCTAACTTGGTCACATTAGCATCGTTTAGTTATAGAGAATCAGGTTGTGATAGAGCTGCATACGAAACAATACCAACAGATAACTTGGGCATTAGCCCTCGGCTCCTTTTTGGTGTTTTGTAATCTATATATCTTCCAACCAATCCTACCGCAGCTCGCTATACACTTTTCAGTCTCAGAAACTGAAATAAACTGGGTGTTCGCGGCTTCAACGCTAGGTCTGTCAGTATGTTTAGTGCCTTGGGCTATTACTTCAGAGAGCTTGGGCCGACGGTTCGTAATGCTCGCAGGTTTATTTGCGATTCCTGTTATCGGTTATCTGATGTTGTTAACCGAAAACTTATCAACACTCGTGTTTCTGCGAGCTTGTATGGGAGTATCCTTAGCAGCATTTGCCTCAGTAGCCGTCGCTTATATGGTAGAGGAGTTATCCAGCGAAGCTTTTACGCGAGCTATCGGCGGCTATATCGCCGCCAACTCACTAGGTGGTATTGCCGGGCGTGTGGCTGGCGGAATACTCACAGGCTACTTTGATTGGCATACCGCGGTGCTAATTATCTCCAGTTTTACATTAGTTTGCGTCATTATTGTCGCCTTGCTATTACCGAAGCAGCAACATTTCAAACCGACGCGTGGCCTTTTCTTTCACCACAACCGAGCCCTGTTAACTCATCTTTCTACACCGATAGTTTGGGTTGCAATGATCATCGGCGGTATTAACTTTGCGCTCTTCGTCAATCTCTACTCTGTGATGGGGTTTAGATTGGTGGCGGATCCACATAATCTACCGGTCACGTTATCTGCGCTGATCTTCCTTTGCTATCTAGCAGGAACGGTTTCTTCAAAATGGACTGGCAAATGGCGCGCTCATTTCTCGCCAATTATTGGAATGGTGCTGGGCACTACTCTCAGCTTGCTCGGTATGCTAGTCGCAATAATAGAGAGCATTCCTGCTATGTTGGTTGGACTGCTTCTCATTAGCGGCGGCGCGTTTTTTACACATACATTAGCGTACGCATGGGTAAGTCAAAAAGCGACCACCGCCAAAGCCACGGCTACTGCACTTTATCTCGTGCATTATTACGTAGGCGGAAGTATTGGTGGTTTCTTCTTACTGTACTGTTGGCAACACGGTAAATGGACTTCTGTGGTTGAAGGTGGATTAGTCTTGTACATTGCCCTGTTTGCATTATGTTGGAAACTTGCCAAGCTAGATCGAGCAGAGCAAACTACGGTACTTGTCGCAGACTCTCGTTAAACCCTCTACTAAACTTTCCCTTATCGTTGAGCACCTACTCACCAACGGTAATCAATATTAATGTAAGTAACAAATAACGTTAATAACTTTTCTCGTTACAAACCTTAACTAATTGTTTAAGGTTTATTTACTTTGTGGCTATCCAACAACTCACAGAGTTATTAACGAACTACACCGTTAATATTAATGCTAACATTCTACACGAATCCGTGTATTAGCCCTCTAACAAACTTCCATGAAAAATTGTTAGAGGGTTCTTTTTAAAATATGAAACCACAAGATCGCTCAATTGAAGGCCATGTATAACAAGGACTATTAAAACCATTGGCCAAATAAGTTAAAAATCGTTTAATAATATAATCACAATAACAGTAAAAATAGTTAAATAATCAACAAACCATGTCAGCCTATATAATCAAAATTAACATAAAACGAAGATTTTATGAGAGGTAAACAATGGGACGCGCTACAGC
>NZ_JPJA01000088.1:221679-238553 GCF_000733315.1 Vibrio sp. ER1A | reverse complement strand
TAACAAACTTCCATGAAAAATTGTTAGAGGGTTCTTTTTAAAATATGAAACCACAAGATCGCTCAATTGAAGGCCATGTATAACAAGGACTATTAAAACCATTGGCCAAATAAGTTAAAAATCGTTTAATAATATAATCACAATAACAGTAAAAATAGTTAAATAATCAACAAACCATGTCAGCCTATATAATCAAAATTAACATAAAACGAAGATTTTATGAGAGGTAAACAATGGGACGCGCTACAGCACAACGCAAACCTTTCCAAATTCTTACCAATCCTGATATAGAGAACTTATTGGGTGAGAACGCCCCACCTCTCTTCCCCGACGGGACACTATTCATAAACCGAAAAGTGAGCAAAGTGTATTGGTGTGTCGTATCTAACGGTGATTTGATGTCATTTGGAGGGCATGTTGGACGAAGTAAAAAAGCCTCGTCGCATAAGCTGCTGACAAGGCTAAGCGGGGATTTTATCGGTGGTTGGTTCTTGTGTCATGACATTAAGGTCATCTATACCGGGAATATCTCTCAACACCAATCTATCACTGAAGTAATTAAACATCGCAAGGTCTTTCGCAAAAGGCAAATTCCCGTAATGGAACCGACGATAAGAACCTTGAAAGATGTTAGATGTGCAAAAGATCTATGAGCATCAATAATGAAGAAACCAAACATGACCAATAACAATATTCAAGTATTCTCTTTTTTCTCGTTATGTTTAGTTAACAATTGGCTAATGCGAGATCTACTATCTTATTTTTCTCTCAAAAGAACATCTAGGTATTAGTTATGAACACACTAACAATAAATGAACTATATGACCGTTTGAAAGAAAAGAAAGTCGAATCTGTCTGTTCTCAATGTGGCTCTGAATATTGGCGAACACCAAAGATCAATAGTCGCTATTCCAATATTTCGGCTCTACCAGATACTATCTATACGGTGACGATGGGCAACATTGAATATGTACATCTCTGTTGCGATAAATGCGGTTTCACTCGTTTTTTCTCAAAAGCGCTACTTTTTAGTCAGTAGCGGCATAAGAAGATGGATAAAGAAACGCTCGCTCTCATCCTACTTTTATTTTCTGCCTGCGCTGTCGCAACGACAACGTATTACTTGCTCAATGCTTGTTGATATGGCGCGTATAGTTAAGTTTTTAGACCACCCGCTCACAAAGACCCTACTCAAGGTCTGCACTACTGACGGTGTTGAGCGTCTGGCCATTGCGATGATGTGGCTCTGCTTTCTTCTTTTGATAGCTCCAGCGTTTCTCACTCTCATGGAATTACTCACTTAAGGATTTTTTGTTTTTAAGCGATTACAACTGTCAATCAAACAAAGACAAACAAGGAGGAAGTACCTATGAAAAAACTGATATTTCTAGCGCTATCACTAGCTGCTCCGCTAGCCTTCGCTTACACAGTCCAGTACGACTATGAGTTTAAGAATGGTGATCATCGTATTTGCCATTACGATGACAACGGTCGTGACTACGTCGTTGAAGTCCCACTGGCGAAGTCTTGTCCTGCGGAGGTAGAAAGAAAATCCGATTAACGATAAAAGCCATCTTATACAAGATGGCTTTCTACTTTGTTGACTCAAAGAAATACTTCGAATTCTATGCTGTAAGTGTTAATTACGCTCTTTGGTGACATCTAGGTGTAAGCCCAATTGGTTAGCCATACTAAGTTCGTTTCGTTCAACAATCTCTTCGATTATTTTGCCTTCATTATTGAAACGGAAATAGGTAAGGCTAGTCCATGTCACATCTTTTCCTGACACATCAAAACCCATCCACGTGTTTGAATTTTCAGCCTTATGCGTTAACGCCACGACTACTTCGCCCTCAGTCTCGATGACTCTTTGAAACGTTGTTTTCACACTTTCGTACCGTTCAGTAACACAAGATTTGAGCTTAGCTTCAAACTCTTCAAGCCCTCGTAATGTTGTTCCGCAATCCGGTCTATGGATCAAAGCATCAGCCGCAAAATATTCGCCCACACGCTCTGTTGCCTTTCCATCAACACAAAATTCAAAATAGTCTTTAATTGTTTGAACTTGTTTACTTGTCATCTTTATTCTCCTTTTACTTTACCTTTGTTTTTATTGTTATTTTATTGGCATCAGTAGATTTGAATAGACTTTAAAAGGTGGATAGGATGTCAACAATTAGTACACAATAAGAAGAACCATGAATCTACTTACACTTATGCGCTCGTTTATCAGTACCGTTGAAGAAGGCAGCTTCACTGGTGCTTCAAAGCAATTAGGCGTATCCAAATCTCTGGTTAGCCGAAACATTCGAGATCTAGAAAATCATCTAGGCACGCGGTTAATGAATCGTTCAACGAAAACACTGTCTTTAACTGATGCAGGTAAACACTACTACCTTGAGTCAAATATTTTAGTGACTAAGTTGGATACGCTGAACGACAGCATTAGGCACGATAGCGTTGCAATGTCGGGTACGTTGAACGTTCTCGCACCGAATGGTCTTACCGAGATCATGTTAATGCCATTCATCTGCGAATTTTGTACTAGGTATCCAGAAGTTAAAGTTAACCTACTCCTTGATGACGGAGTAAACGATATCTCTTCGCAAGGCTATGACGTCGCCATCCGCTCGGGTAACTTAGTTAAACAAGACCTAGATCTTGTTGCTACGAAACTCACTGAAAACCAATGCATTGTCTGTGCGTCACCACAATATTTGCAAAATCATGAGCCGATTCTACATCCAACAGACTTATTGTCTCATCGGGTAGTTGAAGACCCAAATCTTAAAAACTATTCTCTATGGCGTTTTCGCAAGGGCATAGAAGAACACGACATTGAGGTTTCGCCTTCGATTTCGGTCAATAGTGTTCAAGCCATTAAAGTGGCGCTGCTCAACCACTTTGGTGTCGCTATGCTCCCAAGACAATTGGCTAAAAAAGAAATCATTGATGGCAAACTCATCGAAGTGCTCAGCCACTACCAATTACAAAACCGGGCAGTGTACGCACTCTATCAAGAACGAGTTAATACGCCTCGGAAAGTCAAAACATTCATTGAGGAACTTAGAGCTTTCTTGATGCTTTGACTATTATTGACTGTGACCCAAAAGAGTTTCAAATTAGCCTCAACTGCATTAGCATGTGGCTAACTGACGCTTTAATCCAATGGGTTCGAGTATCATTTCACTTCAGCTGATGGATTTTTGGTGCCTCAGCTTAAGCAACTGAATAGCAACAATGCGTTGATTACAAAAATATATGAAAGAAATTAGACCCTTACGTGAAGAAGTAGTAAAGATCGAGCAGCAAGTTCAACAGTGGTTGAAAGATGTGGTTATTGGTTTAAACCTTTGCCCTTTTGCAGCTAAACCAGAAAGAAACAAGCAAATCAAAACTTTTGTTAGTCTGGCCAATAATGAAGAAGGTCTTTTAGAAGATATTCTGGGTGAACTGATGTTATTGGAACAAACCGAAGTGAGTGATCTCGAGACCACGTTGGTTGTAGTTCCGAATATGCTTGAAGACTTTATGGACTATAACTTCTTTATTGATTGGGTCGAAGCACTTATCAAACAAAATGATTGGGAAGGTATTTACCAAGTCGCGACATTCCACCCAGATTACTGCTTTGGTGGTGCAGAGCCAGAAGACCCAGAAAATCTGACCAATCGTTCTCCCTACCCTATCTTCCACCTTATTCGAGAAGAAAGTATGGAGCGAGTGCTAAACCACTACCCGAATCCGGAAGCGATCCCAGATAATAATATTGATCGCGTCAGCGCTCTAAATGAATCGGAAAGAAAACAATTGTTCCCATATCTATTTGGTCATTGATCAAATTCAAGCTCTGCTCAAGTCAACCTTACATTGCGATTTTAGTCGTATCGAAACCGTTAACTCAGTGGTAGTTTCACCTTAATTGATTTGATGAGACTACCACCATGAAACCTTGGATTAAATTTATCCCTTTGATTCTGCTTGTCACCTATTTTGTGACCTACGACATCATGGATCAAATGGGACATGACAACGCAGCCCAAACTACGGCTCAAATAGAGTCAACAAAGTGATTAGTCTGCCCACTATGCTGTTAGTTTAGTGGGCGAACTTTTCCACGTATAAATGCCATACAATTCTGACAAGTCTTTGCTTTGTAGTATTCATGCCTACTGATACACTACAGCCATCCTTAAGACTCTATTCATTCGGCATTTTAATATGAGTTTATCTCTAACTATCTACAATACTGTTGGAGAAACAGGCATCGAACTTGCCACTTTTTCTAACGCTTGCTCCGAGAGCATTCTCGCCCAATGGAATGCCATATCAACAGCAAACCAAGTCACGCCTCACTACCTCGTGCTTTTAGATGGCAAAGATCATGTGAATAGTAAGTTTATTACTCAAAAAGAGGTGTATCAGTTACTAGAACTATGGGGCAATTTCGATGACTTTTATACTGAACTGCCAACTGACAGATGACACTTCCAACACAAACTTGTGTCTAGTTAACGCCCATTTTACTGCGCTATTGAGTACAAGATGTTAAAAGGCCACCTCGAAAGGTGGCCTTTAAGTACGACGACTCGGGACCCTAATTCCGAAACGACGTTTTCCAAAAAGTACGTGTACTTTCTGAAACTGTAGACCAACCCGTTCTCGTATACATGACACCGATTGGTCGAAATTCACAGCTTGTTTTGGGGATCGAAATAATTCTAATAACAATCATGATCTTATTCAATCTTACAGTGATTAGATCGTGAACAAAGTGTACACACAAATTAGCAATAGTGATAATTCAATCACACTTATATCTACAATACGCATATATCGCATTGCTAGCGAAAAGCCATGGTGTTTGATAGGATCGTAAAACCTATACCAAAAGACAGAAATCGATGAAATTAACCAAACTTACCCAAGAGATTTTCGATCACCTTTATCGTGATATCACTGAGTTCCGTACTACATTTGACCTACCAGTAAATGACTCTAATTCTCTAGATGATGCAGCGGATACTTTGCATAGCTCTCTTGCTATCGAAGAAATGACTGAGTTGGCCGAAGCTGACAGCAAAGTCGAACAAGCGGACGCGATCATCGATTCTGTTTATGTCTTAATGGGTCGCTTAGTGCACCTTGGCGACAGCAAAGTAGAAGATAACGTGGCTATCAGTTACCTTATTGAGCTTCTACTGCATGTAGCAGCCAACCGCGACATCGACTTCATCAAATGCTGGGATGAAATCCACTCTAGTAACATGAGCAAAGTATGCCGCAACGAGCAAGAGTATGCGGAAACTGAAGCGCACTACGCGAAGCAAGGCATTGCCCTAATGGCCGTTCAAAAAGGCGAATACATCATCGCAAAATGTGCTGAAGATTTCGTTTCTGAAGCAAAAACAATTCGTAAAGGCAAAGTACTTAAATCCGTCTATTACCGCCCAGCAGATCTAACTCCTTTGGTATAGACCGAGCGACTTGCTTTAAAATGGCTATCCTTGTGATAGCCATTTTTGTTTCCCTTAGAATCATTCACCCCTTCGCTTTATTTCTACCTATCAAAACTGCAAGTTATGATTGAGCATCTATGCACATAACGAGATGAGCGTACAATGCCAGCCATTCGATACCAAGGCAAAAAACCTAATGCAAGTTTATAAAAACTGGCGCTAGTTTAATACCTTAGTGCTATCGAATAACTCTTGTCGGCGCTCTCCCAAGCGTCACAGCTATACGCAGACTGATTGAGGCATCTTTGCCTTCTTGAGGTCAACACAGCATTGGTCACGGCATGTAAGTAATTACACGATTACTCACTGCGATTAGGTATCGTCCCAGATATCTGGTTGTGACTACAAAATCCCAAAAATGAACGCTCGGCGACAGCCGAAACAAAAAGAACTTAGGTTCTAAACGACAAATTCGTACTTGCGCTCGCGCGAAACGAAGTTGGCTTTTTACAATTTGATAATTAGGACAGAACTCATTTATATGGCAGTTTTTAGTAAAGAAGAGTGGTTTAGTAACATCAGCAACGATCTCTTAGCAGGTATTGTTGTCGCCCTAGCATTGATTCCAGAGGCTATTGCCTTTTCGATTATTGCAGGATTAGATCCTAAAGTAGGCTTGTATGCCTCGTTTAGTATCTGTGTCGTCATTGCTTTTACTGGCGCAAGACCTGGCATGGTCTCAGCGGCTACTGGAGCCATGGCTTTATTGATGACCTCTTTGGTTAAAAACCACGGATTGGATTACCTTTTGGCAGCAACCCTGTTAACCGGAGTGATTCAATATGTAATCGGTTGGCTTAAACTGGGCAATCTGATGCGATTTATCGCCAAATCGATCATTACTGGGTTTATCAATGCGCTAGCCATTTTGATCTTCATGGCACAATTGCCTGAGTTGACCGATGTGACATGGCACGTGTACGCACTAACACTAGCAGGATTAGGCATCATTTATTTGCTTCCTTTAATTCCTAAAATTGGCAAGGCGTTACCCTCTCCTTTGGTGTGTATTGTCGCGATTACCCTAATCAGTACCTACCTGGGTTTTGACGTCAGAACCGTTGGTGATATGGGTGAACTGCCTAATACTTTACCAGTGTTCCTTTTACCTGATATTCCATTCAATTTAGAAACGCTGCAAATCATCTTCCCTTATTCACTTGCCTTAGCAGTTGTTGGCGTGTTGGAGTCACTAATGACGGCGACCATCATTGATGATTACACCGATTCAACCAGTGATAAGAACAAAGAGTGCAAAGGTCAAGGTATTGCTAATATTGTTGCAGGATTACTGGGCGGCATGGCTGGTTGTGCCATGATTGGTCAGTCTATGGTTAACATGAAATCAGGAGGAAGAACTCGACTGTCCACCTTATTTGCCGGCGTAGCATTGCTGGTAATGGTAGTTTTTCTTGGCGACTTCTTAAAGCAAATCCCAATGGCTGCACTTGTCGCTGTGATGATTATGGTTTCCATCTCCACCTTCTCTTGGAAATCGCTGGTCGAGATAAAACATCACCCACTCCAATCCAATGTCATCATGCTAGCAACGGTGGTATCCGTGGTTATGACACATAATCTCGCCATCGGCGTGCTAGTTGGCGTACTTTTGGCTTCCGTATTTTACGCCAATGCCAGTATCTCTATCATGGATGTGGTCGACGAAGTTATTGTTGATGGAGAGCATATTACTCATAAGGTTCATGGGCAGATTTTCTTTGCATCAGCCTACGACTTCGTTGATATGTTTAGCTATGACAATGAGCACCCTGTGGTCACAATCGATTTATCAGATGCTCACTTTTGGGATATTACCGCGGTTGATGCCTTAGATAGAGTGGTATTACGTTTTTCCAAACTTGGTAATCAAGTTGAAGTCATCGGGATGAATCCTCAAACCGAAGCTCTGGTCAGAAAATACGGTAAATATGACAACCCTAACTTCTTAACTATGACATTCGGTCACTAATCACCATTGGGAGAACCAACAATGAGCTTACGTTATGACGAAGAACTCGCTACCTATTTTGGTGATGAAGATATGAAGTTAGATCGGCTTTTGTATCTACTGGAGCAAACGCGGAGATATGAATCAAGATTATATTGGATGAAATTGAAAGTGATGATTTTTGGGATCGCAATTCCATCCATTTTATCTGTTATTGCGATTTTCGTGGCTCTCAACCACTAATGTTAATTCTTCAGTTCAATCATTAAGCTAAGCATAGGTTAGCTGTACAAAGCTAACCTATTACGACGATGAGGCTGTTCGTCCAAATGCGCTGATCATTCTATTAACGGCATCATTAATCTTCAAAAATAAGATAGGCTCTGCCGTTATGCTCAACCTTTTGCACATTGGTCCTGTAAACCGAGTTAATGTTCTCAACTGTCAGAACATACTGGCTACTCCCTACCGCTTCGAGTACACCATTGCTCAATAGCACAACATTGTCCGCCCTTCTCAAAGTCACGTTCAGATCGTGATTCGCCACAACGACAGTTGTACCCTGTCCAGTGACAAGATCTATGAGTCTATGGAGGTATTTTTCCTGGCCAATATCAAGTGGAGCCGCTGGTTCGTCCAGAATTAGATATTTGGCTAATGGGTTGATGGGTTTCCAAACTTGAAGACAACAAGCCGCTAACCGCACTCGCTGCCACTCACCACCAGATAAATGATGGACGGTACGACTCAACATGGTATCCAGATTAAGCAGTTCGACAATAGATAGAATGGCTCGATTTACCTCTTCGCTGTCATCTCTGCAATTTGCAGGAATGGATAACGAAAGAAACTGGTAAACAGGCATATTGAACGCTGGGCGAGCGGATTGACTGAGATACGCTCGCGTTAATGCAATATCTGGCAGAGATAAGGTCGACAGCGTCGTACCTTCAATAACAATGTCACCTTGATAGTCAATCACACCAGCTAAAGCTGCTAGTAAGGTGCTTTTGCCACTACCGTTCGGACCAATAACATGCGTTAGTTGTCCCGTTGGGATATCGATCGTCAATGGTAGTAACCTAGTGCCAATAGTTAGGTTATGAACTTGAATCATGACTCTTCACCAGCATCCAAATAAAGATCGGCGCTCCTATTGTCGTGGTCATCACTCCAACGGGTAGCTCAGCAGAATCCAATACTAGTCGCGCAAGTATGTCAGAGATCACCAACAATGTTGCTCCCGTTACCGCAGACAATGGCAACAAGTAACGGTTTTCAGTGCCGAAAGCCAAGCGAAGTAGATGCGGGACAACTAATCCAACGAAGCTAATCACACCACCTAAAGCAACCGAGCCACCTACCAACAGCGATACACAAAGGATGAGTTGCCAACGGACGCGGTTTACATCCACACCCAATTGCTTAGCGTGAACTTCTCCTACCATCAACTTATCCAAAACCTTACCTTGAAGGCATAGCCAGACGCCTATTGGAATCATTAACACCGTGAGAACATGTTGATACCAACTTACGCCACCGACGCTTCCCATCAACCAGTACATTAACTGGCGAAGACTAAGCTCGTCACTGAAGTAGAACGCCCAAGTCACCACAGCGCTAGATAGAATTCCAAGTGCGACCCCCACTAACAGCAGTCGAGTTGTTGTCAATCTCATGGTTTTGGCCATACTCACCAATATCAAGGTGAAGCCAAGTGCCCCAACCACCCCGGATAACATAAAACCCAGTGGCGTCGCAGCCGCGGGAAAAGCAAACAAAATGATCACCATTCCCAAACTGGCACCGCCTGAAATACCCAGGACACCAGGTTCTGCGAGTACATTACCTAACAACACTTGCAGCGAAGCACCAGAGAGCGCGAGCGCGGCTCCAATCGCAGCGGCAGCAAGCAGTCTTGGTAAACGCAAATCATAGAGAAGACGAGACTCAAGTGCGGTCTGAGGTGAGAACGGATTAATAAAAAGCTCTCCAACCGATAGGTGGAGTAACGCGAAAATAACTAAGACGCCAGTCATCGCAATAATCAATTTGCGCCAGCGTCTTTGGTTTTGATTCAGTAACTGATTGAATTCCATTTGAGAAGCATAACAGCGGCGATGCAGAACGCCACTGTTTTTCGATCAATCGTAGACCAGTTGGTCATCCTCATAGCGGGTTGCCACTTTAACCACCATCAAGGCAGCGCGTTGCCCAACCACCACTTTGCGGTTCGGAAAAACAATGGCTTCATGATCGTTCTTTGCCATTAATGGTTTATCACCGTCATGGCCAAAGACTTCACCGTGTTTAAACTCTGTGAAATTCTCGACATCATCGTCAAACAAGAAGCCAAAATCATCATGGTGACGAACCACAGTGCGTGACACACGATAAATGACTGGCTGCTTCGCTAAATGCTCTGGTGTTTCTTCAGACAACAGATCTCGAGTAGCAATATCAAACGCAAGCAGTTTTTCCAGATCGTTTTCGCCAATTCGCGCTACACGCCCAAGTTCCATTGTTAACGCTTGTGCGCCATAATTCTCGGCGGAGAACCAACTAAACGTACTCGACGGCGCATTGGATAACAGCACCGCATCCATATGCGCGCTCGCAACGTAATCAAACAGAGCCTTGCTTCTTACCGCATGTCGTGCACGAGGGCTAACGACAAAAGAATAGTGTTTTGATTCACGAATCGCACAGTGCAAATCCAAATGCCAGCGACTTGCCTCTTCTGTTCCTTGATAAAACTTGTCGACTAACAATCTCAAGTGCTTAGCAATCGCCACCTCACGGTTTACGGCGTGCTCTTTACTACCGAATAATCGATTTAGATTCTCATCAATAAAACGCGTATGTCGGTTGGTAGCCTCTGGATGAGCAATGATAAACAGACAACGAGCATTCAGCTTTAAAAAGCCCGATTCTATGTCTTCCACCATTTTGCTGACCAGTTCCATCGGTGCTGTTTCGTCACCGTGAATGCCACATGAAATTATGATGTGTTTACTGTCTTTATCTAGATGTTTTGGGGTAACTTCTAGTACCCCACGATAACTCAGTTCCATTTTCACTCCATCTGGAGTGTTCAGCGATTTTGCAGTGAACTCAGTTTCGGTTTCCAATGTATCTTTCAGAAATGACTGGCGAAAAAGCGATTTCGTCATGCGCTGCTCCCTATCTAACAGCGGTATGGTAATGAAACATTCAATAAATTTATACGGATATGATCGCGTTTATCGAAGTAAGTCTCGTAACTTTAAGGCAAAACACCTATTTTACCGAAAAATCAATGTTGAGCACTACGCATGTGGTGACATAACTACCCTATCACCACAGACGTTTCAGGCTTTCTTAACTTTCTAGGCTATCAAGCAAAGATTCAAATTCATCCACTTTCAACGCCAACTTAGCCATTCCTTCATTCCAAAATGAGGCTTGAGTTAGGTCTTTACCCATGTGCTTCAACACCACCTCTTCAGCTAAATAAGACCCTGTATCTCGTAACAAGGAAACATAGTCAGGGAAGAATGCCTCTCCTTTGGTTGTACGCTGTGCATAAACACCCTGGCTAAATAGATAACCAAATAAATATGGATAGTTGTAGAAACTCAGTTCAGAGATGCTGAAATGCAGCTTGCTCGCCCAGAAATATGGATCGGTTCCTGACATGGAATCACCATACCAATCACTCCATGTTGTCGACATAAGTTCGCATAGCTGTTTGGCGTCCAACTCACTTGTTTCTCGGGCTTCATAGAAGGCTTTTTCAAACTCATAGCGCACTGGAATATTTATCGTCAGAGCGTAGGCAGAAGATAACTCCTCCCACAGCATTTCTAGCTTCTCTTCCGTGGTTTGCGCTTGATCTAACAAGTAATCTCGAACGATATTTTCAGCAAAAATGGAGGCCGTTTCTGCCAAAGTCATCGGGTAATGAGTGCGACACAGAGGCAAGTCACGCATCACCCAGTTGTGAAAAGCATGTCCTAGCTCATGAGCTAACGTTAGCAAATCCGAGCGGCTACCACCCCAAGTCATAAAGACCAATGGCGTGCGTGTCGCGGCAAGCTTGGTACAATACGCGCCTAAACGGCGGTTGTTTGACGGCTTCGCATCAATCCAACCATTATCAACCATGGTTTGAACAAACTCCGCCATGGATGGGTCGACCTGTTCAAATGCGGCTTTAATGACCGCGATGCCTTCTTCAAAAGAATAGATTTGTGCTTCGCCACTGTTTAATGGTGGCATCGCAGCGAGGTGGTTCCAAGGTGTCATCGCATCAAGTCCATGAACGCGAGCCATTAATCTTCCCGCTTTCTGACCTATTGTTTTACTCTCATTAGCAGCAGACATCATCGCATCCAGTGTTTCTCGTTGAATACGATTCTCGCGCAAGCTAGAGTCTAAGAAATGTTCTTGCTTCGCTTTTGAACGCTTTTTACCTTCATTGTGTCGCCAACCGGCTAAGGCATTCACGATGGCAGCAAACGACGTTTCATTAGCTTTCATCGCTGATTGAATGCCTTCCCAAGCAGCTTGCTGCTTAGCAAATTCACCACCATACAAGAGACTCGCCGCTGTTGAAAATCCTACGGTTTCAGAGCCGGAATCCGTTTTGATATCAATGGTCAGTGAGCCAGTAATATTATCGTATAACCTGCCCCATGCATCGCGTCCGTCTACTTGCATCGCTGAAAGCAGTTGCTCTTCCTCAATGCTCAGCTGAGTTTCGGCTTTGCGCTGCAATAACTCAATTTGAAAACCTTGCCCGGAGACTGAAGGATTATCATGATTTAAAACTTGTTCTATGAATGACACTTCCGCCAACGCTAGGGTATTTTCATACGGCGTAAACGCCTGCTCCAGCTCTGAGTTGAGCTGAGCAATACGTCCAATTAACTGTTTGGCTTGTGTATTTTGCGCATCTGTAGAGGCATAGCAATTTGCCAAGGTATTTACGGTCGCCAACAAAGTGCCAGCCGCCTCCATGGTTTGAATCGCATTTTGCATCGCTGACACGTTTTGACGTTCACCACTATGGCTATTCAACAATTCAATAGAACGTTGAATCAAAGCAATGTCTTGCTCTACTTTTGGATCATCAAGGTTTTGATAAGCTATTGATAGATCCCAAACGGCTTTGTTCATTGCGATATTTCCTTGTATTAGTGTTTCGCGAAACCTAAACATCATTGATTCCACGAGACCTAGTTAACGGTTGCTGACAGCCTTCGAAGAGGCACAGCTGCCGTAACTCACTGTTATAACTTAAAAGAATGTAGAGAGGCCCCGACCGTTTTCACTTTTACATGCGCAGGGAACTCGGAATTAAACTGTAAATGAGTGATAGAGGCATTGCCAATATCAAGCGTTGAGTAGAGCTTTGGATTGGCCCAATCTAAACCAACAACTTCCGCTAAAATCAATCGAATTACACCACCATGAGCAACTACCAATGTTGTTTTATTGGGCTGACTAAGTAACGCAAGAAGGCTGTGCCAACCGTGAAGAACACGAGCTCTAAATTGACTCACTGACTCGGCTTGTGGAAGAGGATGGTTCACCGGGTCACTCCAAAACGGCTCGACGCTCAACCAATCTTGTTTGCTCATCTTATCAAATGGGACACCATCAAAGGTGCCAAAGTTCATTTCAGCCAATTCATCGACGTGCGCTACATCGATATTCATCGTTTGACTTACCATTTGCGCTAGCGTGGCACAGCGCTTTAAAGGAGAAGAGTAGATGTTTTGAATATCAATTTGTGTGGCGGCCAAAGCTGAGACAATGTCTAGGTTGGTATTCTTAGCAACTTCAACATCGGTTACGCCGTATAAAGCTGGAGGCGCCGATACTTTGCCGTGACGCATCAGTAAAATGTTCTGCATTACCTTCCCTTGTTACTCCGCTCCGCAGTTACTTCAAAACTAACGGTAAACCAGCGGCGACAAACACAACTTTCTCTGCAATCTTTGCGATTTGTTGGTTCATACGCCCCCCATTATCCACAAAAAGGCGAGACACTTCGCCCATAGGCACAACCCCTAAGCCGACCTCGTTCGACACGACAATTACATGCGCATCACATTGTGCTAAGGCCTTGACTAAGGTTTCAATTTCCCTCATTAAACCCAGATCATCACAGTCGTCACCTAAATGGAAAAGGTGGTTGTTCAGCCACAACGTGAGGCAGTCAATAAGTACGACATCCGACGATGAGAAGGTCGATAATTGCTCCACCAGCGCCAATGGGCACTCCCACTCTCGCCAGCCAAGTCCACGTTGGCGACGGTGGTGCTCAATACGAGCGCGCATTTCGTTATCAATCGGCTCAGAGGTTGCTACATAATGCTTGGTAAGCCCCTCGCTAGCGTCAATTAATTCCGACACTCTATTTTCTGCAAAGCTTGATTTGCCTGAGCGAGCACCGCCTATTATCAATTCTACTGGCACAGACTTCTCCTATGGCACAGTGTATGCGAGCAAGATAAGGTAAACCGACAGCTCCACGATTTGTTGCGCAGCGCCAAGGCAGTCACCTGTGAATCCACCTAATCTCGCCATAAGCCAACGTTTAAATCCTATTCGAAATAACAATGCCCAAATCACTAAAGTAATAGTGATTTGCATACCCCAATAAACCGCTGGAAGCAGTGCACACACAGCGAGAAAAATAAGCTCTTTTTGTGTTTGTTGATTAGCTAGCGGTTTGCTTTTGCTACCCTCTGGATCAGACACATACGGCATCGTCGATATCAACGACGCCGCGACGGCACGACTAAAAACATACGCCAGAATAATAGCGGCAATGAACTGGTTGTGGTTAGCAAGCTCTACAAGGGTGACGAACTTTAACAGTAACACCATCACGAGTGTGCTGACGCCGTA
Organism: Vibrio sp. ER1A; assembly: GCF_000733315.1. Lineage (NCBI taxonomy): Bacteria > Pseudomonadati > Pseudomonadota > Gammaproteobacteria > Vibrionales > Vibrionaceae > Vibrio > Vibrio sp. ER1A. The sequence goes on along the minus strand of NZ_JPJA01000088.1, from coordinate 224,186 downwards.
TGTTCCAAGTCGGCTGTCTTTCATGATAAGCAGTCGTTTTTCGACCGTCATTCCACCGCCAATGCCGTCTGCCATATCTGCGAGGCCATCCTCATGAAATGCACCCGTTAATAGCAAACTAAACACCATTGTTATAACAACAGCGACAGACACTGGAAGCACAGTACTCGCAACAGTAAAAACGAGCCCACACAGTGCCCCAATAACAAAGCCCACTGCCGCAAAATAACGACCGGAGCGATTCATCCGCTCAGTGGAATATGGCGTGTTTTTAGGTATCGGCAAACGTGAAAAAAAACTCAATGCGAGACAAAACAGTTGCCATTGATAACGCCACCAACTGCGAGATTTTTCGTTACTCACACTGTTACTCCAGCACTCTCGAAGCTTGCCATTGAGTTATAGAACTCAGCCGCACATTTAATAAGTGGATACGCAAGTGCCGCTCCAGTCCCTTCACCTAATCTTAGCGACAAGTCTAAAAGCGGCTTCGCGTTAAATTGTTCCAATACATAACGATGCGCTGCTTCTTGAGAGGTATGAGAGAACAGTAAAACATCTTCTAAGCTTGGTTCTAACTTAGCGGCGATAAGCGCTGCAACGGAAACGATAAAGCCATCCACCAACACTGGAACGCGTCGTTTTGCTGCTTCTAGAAAACCACCCACCATATGAACAATTTCAAAACCGCCCAGTTCGGATAAGATCTCCATGACTGATTTGCTCTGCACTCTATCGACACCTTGCTGAACCAACGCCAGCTTTAGCGCAAGTTGCTCGGCATTAATTCCAGTCCCAAGCCCTACGCTCTGTGCCACTGGTAGCTCGGTGATAGCAGAAAGCAACGCTGATGCTGAGCTAGTATTACCAATACCCATTTCGCCAAACATGAGTATGTTTGCGCCGCTTTCTATCTTTGATGCGACGATATTCCTTCCCGCTTCAATACCTTGTGCAGCTTGTTCTAGTGTCATTGCAGGATGTGTGGAGAAATCATCCGTTCCACATCCTAAACGACTCAAAACTAAGGTACCTGAACTGTCTGGAACTGGCTCAAGCATTCCGCAGTCTACAACGTTGAAAGCTATCGCGTTAGCACGGCAGAAACAGTTAATTGCAGCGCCACCGGCAAGAAAATTCATCACCATTTGCTGAGTTACTGCACTTGGCGCAATGCTCACTCCCCGCTCGGCTACGCCATGGTCCCCTGCAAATACGATGACATGCGGATTTGATACATCGATACTAGTTGCAAAATGACCTAATGAGAGGCTTTGAATCTTTGCCAACTGAAAAGCGATGTCCTCGAGCTTTCCTAATGCACCTAGTGGCTTGGTCTTTTGGTCTATCCGATTTTGAATAGATTGATCAAATGTATTCGCGAGCATGATGTCCTTTCTTTATGATTCCACTTACTCTAACTCCCTGCAAAAACGTCAAAATTTGCATTAGAGCCTATGAGCTATACTTAGAGTTCACCTAGTGTACTTATTACGAGATCACAAACCAACTTTAGATCTCACCCAAATCTTGGAAGCATAACGTGAAGGACACCCCTGTATTGCCAAGATCGTATCAACAACCGTACATTGAGAAGAAGGAATTGAGTTAAATCGGACTAGGTGTTGAGAATAACAACATAACAAAGAAGTGAGGAGGCAATTATGCTTACCAATCAAAGAGCTCCGTCTAAAAAAGGACCGCAAAACAGTAACAAGAAACGTTCTAATGTCCCTTTATCACTGACGTGACCAAATCACTTAACTGTAAGTAAAATGGTAAAGCCCCCTACAATGCTGTAGAGGGCTTTTTAGTGTCCGTCGTTTTAGATGGAAAGTTGGCTCGCTAAGTGTCAATAGGCTGCTGAAGCTCAGAAAACAGCTGTGCAAGGCCATCGTCTGAGATCACTGGTGTAGTTTTATGGCAAGTAGAACAATTACTTGGCTTTCCATCGCACATTTGGCGCATCATAATATCGTCTAAATTGCGCGTACCTTGCTTACAATCATGCTCAATCGTTTTAAATACGTGACATTTATCTGAGTTAGGTATATCGGCTAACCCAACTATAGAAACTCCTTGCATCCTCGCAAGCACAAGAAGCTCTTCTATCTTCTGTTTTAATTCTTGATTCATATTATTATCCCGACTCTGGCGGTCTTTACCTGTCTATTTATACTAAAGTCTAATATACTTATTAAATCCGACAACCTTGATCACTTAAATTGATACATTTGTCATATTTCTAAACTATCGTTCTATTTTTATAAAACGCATCTCAAATGGCAGCGCTTTGTAACATGCTGGTAAATATATAGCTTACCGGAATATAAAATGGGTTAAATATCACACAATTGAGCCGCTATTTGTAATACGATGCATCATACTAACTACTACCCCAAAAGTAGGCTTATTGCACTGAAAAACTCTCACACGATCGAGCTTTAATCTACAAAACAATCAATAATAAAGAATTTTCACACCATAAAGAGTGGAATTTATACAAC
>NZ_JPJA01000088.1:194305-221351 GCF_000733315.1 Vibrio sp. ER1A | reverse complement strand
GTTGTAACCATGTATCCATTTTATTAAATGAACATTGTATTCCGATTTTGAAATATAGTAATTTATGACAGAGAAACCAATTTCATAGCTGAACAATATAATCAGAAAAAGAAAGACACATTTATTACAAGCAGTTGGGAAGGGATGAATATGAGAGCAGTCAAGGAAAAGAGCAGCCATACAACGTCAGGCAAAGATGAATCCCTAAATATTGGTGCAACGTATTTCAAAGAAGTCGCAGGACACGATCTTCTGAGCGCCGAAGACGAAAGACACATTGCAAGAAAAGCGCGATCTGGAGATACATTAGCGCGACAGCACTTAATCAACTCTAATCTTAGATTAGTGATTAAAACAGCGAAACGCTATTCAAACAGAGGTCTTGATTTCTATGATCTAATCAATGAGGGAAACATAGGACTCATTCAAGCCGTTGATAAGTTTGACCCTGAGTTAGGCTATCGCTTTTCAACGTATGCAGTTTGGTGGATTCAGCAAGCGATTGACCGAGCGATTATGAACCAAGGTCGAACAATACGTGTTCCTGTCCACGTTACAAAGCAAATACGTGAATGTAGCAAAGCAGCCCATGAACTTCGCAAAGAAGGTAACCATGAGCCTACGTCCTCAGAAATAGCTGAGCGTACAGGCCGTGCACCTGAAGAAGTAAGCAAACTACTCAAGCTCTCTGAACAGTCCTTGTCATTAGATAATGGCTGGGATGAAGAAGGCGATAAGAAAGATCATTTGCAAACCATCGATGATGACGATGTATTTGAGCTTCCAGAACAAGATATCGTGACCCAGAATCTAAATAAAGCTCTCATTGATTTGGTGGATAGCTTGCCAGAGAAGCAGCGAGTTATCCTACATCATCGCTTCGGACTGCTTAATGATGACCCCAAGACGTTAGAAGAAGTGGGAGAAATTGTCGGCGTCACTCGAGAAAGAGTACGTCAAATACAAAAAAGTGCCATGGAAACGCTTCGAGATAAACTTAGACGACAAAATCTAACTCGAGCAGAAATTGATTAATTTCGCTTCTATCACAGCACGTTAGCTCAACATTTACTATAGTCCCACTTACCATCAGGTTAGTGGGACTTTTCTTTATGTCATCAAGTTACAATGCCATCATTGCTGGCGCATCAGGATTAGTGGGAAGCAAACTGCTCACACTGTTAGAGCAAACCGATCATATTGAAACCGTTTACGCCTTATGTCGCTCGCCTCTGGATCCACAAACTTCAAAAACGATCCAGTTAATGGATGGAGCGCTAAGAGTTACAAACTGGGACGATTCCTCACCAACTCCTACTCTCGGGTTTATATGCCTCGGGACGACCCTTAAGCAAGCGGGCAGCAAAGCAGCGTTGGAAAAAGTAGATTACGACCTTGTCTGTGACGTCGCTCAAACCATGAAAATGATTGGCGTAACCCGTATTGCCGTCATTTCAAGCTTAGGAGCCTCTCCACGATCTCTTTCCCATTATCTCAAGTGCAAAGGGCGCGTTGAACGTCGTATCGAAGGCATGGGATTCGACCAAGTTGTCTTTGTTCGACCTGGACCACTCGCAGGTAGAGAAAAACAGATCCGATCAGATGAAGTGGCTGTTCAAAAAATATTCAGCCTCCTATCACCTCTCATGATCGGCCCGCTTAGATCATACGCCCCTATCCCCGCAGAGTCTGTTGCTCAAGCGATGCTCTATAGCGTAATTGAACATCATGATGCGAATTGCGTCGCATATAATTCTGCAAACATGTTGGATATGCTTTCTAGTTATCAAAACTAGCTCGAGTATACATTAAACGGCATATAACAAATTGCTCTAACTAATGACATTAATTTATTGTTAACGATTACAACAGATAGGTACTTTAGCCATCTACACTTCTAATTACCTTATGCTAAATAAGGTTTATACGTCAGATGGATAAAAGGATACTTCAATGTCAATTGCGGTTGTCGCAGCGCTAGCGATATTTTTAGGCATACTCTATTTTTTGTATGGACAGCAACAAAAGAAACACACCCTTTCACGTCTTGTTTTATTCGGTTTGGTTTTAGGTAGTGCTTTCGGACTCGGACTACAATTACTACTAGGTGAAGGTCACGCAGCTATTTCCGAAACCCTTGAATGGGTTAACGTTGTGGGCAGAGGCTATGTCGGTCTTCTAAAAATGATCATCATGCCTTTAGTTTTAGTTTCTATGATTGCCGCTGTGGTAAAACTGGAAAAAGGCGGCTCTTTAGGCAAAATTAGTGGCCTGACTATTTCTGTACTACTTGCTACGACTGCCGTATCTGCGCTTATCGGTATTGCAGTCACTCAAGCATTTGGTTTAAGTGCTGAAGGGCTTACTGAAGGTGCACGTGAAACGGCTCGTATCGCGATACTAGAAAGTCGCGTCGACCGTGTAAGCGATCTCACAATTCCACAAATGCTGGTTAGCTTCATTCCAACCAATCCATTTGCTGACCTAACCGGTGCCCGCTCTACTTCTATTATCGCTGTAGTTATTTTTGGTGTCCTTACTGGTATAGCTGCACGAAAAGTGATGGCCGAGAAAGAAGAGCTTGAGTCACCGATCCGCACTTTTGTCGATGCAACGCAATCTGTTGTTATGCGCCTGGTAAAAATGATTATGGCATTAACGCCTTATGGCATTGCGGCTCTGATGGCGAAAGTTGTCGCGACTTCAAGTGCAGGTGACATCTTAAATCTACTTGGTTTTATCGTTGCGTCTTACTTAGCCATTTTCTTAATGTTCTTAGTTCACGGTTTCTTGGTCTCACTTGTTGGCGTAAGTCCGAAAGAATATTTCCAGAAGATTTGGCCAGTACTAACTTTTGCGTTCTCATCTCGAAGCTCTGCTGCGACCATTCCATTGAACGTAGAAGCACAGGTTACCAAACTCAACGTACCACCAGCTATTGCTAACTTATCAGCATCATTTGGGGCGACAATTGGACAAAACGGTTGTGCCGGTATCTATCCTGCAATGTTAGCCGTAATGGTTGCACCAACTGTCGGTATTGACCCGATGGACTTTAACTTCATCCTGTCGTTAGTTGCCATTATTACTATTAGCTCTTTTGGTATCGCGGGTGTCGGTGGCGGCGCAACATTTGCAGCTCTTATCGTACTGCCAGCAATGGGGTTGCCGGTCACTATCGCTGCGCTACTTATCTCCATTGAACCTTTAATCGACATGGCGCGTACCGCACTGAATGTCTCTGGCGCGATGACCGCAGGTACTATTACTAGTCGTCTGCTCAAGAAGAAACAACCTGAGCTCGAGCAAGCTAACGCATAATAACTAGCTCAAGTCATTCTAGCGAAGCGGCCTTCATGGCCGCTTTTTTTATTATCAATTTCAGTGCGTTAAAATTTATTTCGATATTTATCGAAATATTTATTGATCTCAATCCAAATAGTTCTATAATTCCAAACATATCGAATCATTAGGACTAACTAATATGAACGCTGAATTTTTAGAAATGGCTAAAGAAACTGCAAACATGTTCGCCTTTCTAGCCACTGAACTTATCATCCTTTTCTTAGCAATAAGTTACATTGTTGGGGTATTGCAGGAGTTCCTAACACCTGAAAAAATCCAATCTATTCTGAGTTCCAAAAATGGCAAAGGTTACTTTATCGCTGCCCTTCTTGGCTCAATTACACCGTTTTGCTCATGCTCAACCATCCCTTTCTTAAAAGGTTTGCTGAGAGCGAGAGCGGGGTTTGGCCCAATGATGGTTTTCTTGTTCGCTAGCCCATTACTTAACCCTGTAATCATCGGCTTGTTCGTGGTGACATTTGGTATCAAAGTCGCAGTGTTCTATTTCTCTATCGCGATGTTCGTTGCCGTCACTGCTGGCTATGTTCTAGAGAAACTTGGATTTGAACGCTACGTAAAACCTGAAGCATACCAAACCAACTCAGCAGCGAGCTCATGTGGTACATCATGTGGTGATACTGAACCTGCAAAAGTTGAAACTTCTTCTTGCGGCACATCTAGCGGCTGTGGCACTTCTGCAAAACCGGTTGTAACGCAGGCAAAAGAGTCGTCATGCTGTGCACCTGTAGCTGCGAAAACAAGCTGCTGCTCTAGCGAGGAACCAACCATTACCGACATCAACACCGATGGTAGTGCATGCTGTGGCACCACTTCAGCAGTAACAAAAGAAGATAGCCGCTGGCTACGTATTTGGAAATCGACTTGGAGCGACTTCAAACAAGTATTCCCATATCTAATGATTGGTATCTTGTTAGGTTCATTCATTTACGGGTTTATCCCAACAGACCTTATCGCAGAATATGCTGGCGAAGGTGTGTGGTATGCGATTCCGATTGCAGCTGTTATTGGTATTCCACTATACATTCGTGCAGAAGCCGTTATTCCGCTAAGTGCAGCTTTGGTTCAAAAAGGTATGGCATTAGGATCTGTGATGGCACTTATCATCGGCAGTGCTGGTGCCAGCTTAACAGAAGTTATCTTGTTGAAGTCTATCTTCAAGAACCAAATGATTGCCGCTTTCTTAGTCGTTATCTTAGGCATGGCTATTAGCGCGGGCTACCTCTACAGCTACCTATTTGGCTAATACAACTTAGTAAACTTCAAAGCGCTGCTCAGCAGCGCTTTTTTCTTTAATTTTCGATAGTTATCGTCAAAATTACCACGCAAAACTTCATTTAATGTCTATAGTTTCTTATGAGTTGGTATCTTCAACGTAAGGGATTATGAACGACAAGGCCAAATTCGCGACAAAGGTAGCACTCAGTCTTACCCTCGCTTACCTCATTCCGTTTGCATTAGGTTGGCCTCAGGCTTCTACTGCGGCTACCACGGTTATGCTCATCGCATCAACAGGAAGCCAACGTGAATCATTAGAGAAAGGAACCTTAAGAGTTCTTGGAACCATAGTTGGTGCCGTTATTGGATTGTTGCTAGTCGGTATGTTCGCCCAAGATCGACTGTTATACATGCTGAGTGTTTCTGTTGTGGCATCCTTTATCTTCTACTTTAAAAATGCCTATCTAAAAGATCCGACGTTATTCATGTTAACAGGTGTCATGACCTTAATGATGTCAAACGGAGGAGATGCAGAAGGTGCATTCTTATATGGCGCAGACCGTGCTCACATGACCGTGTTTGGTGTCATTATTTACACTTTGGTAGGCACCTACCTGTTCCCAAGCAAAACAGAACAAAATCTTCGCCGTATGACCCACGACGTCGTTTCGCTCCAAAAACAGATCCTCGAACGCCTCTCGCCACCAATCAATACAACATCTCATATAAAAGATTCGGAAAAGGCGTCTGAACCATCGCCAGAGCATAATCAATCCCCCACTCTCAATGACTTAATTGAGAAGTTGTACGCAAGTCAAACCGCCTTAGAAACTCGCTTTTCTGCCGAGAGTAAAGAATGCAGTGATGTGTCCGCTTACCTTCAAGAGTGGCAGCTCACGCTTCACTACACCAAACAGATAACCAATCTGCTGATAGCAACTTCTAGTTCGAACTTTCTGCAGGGTGAGCCTCAGAAATTTATCACCAATTACGATGAGTTTGTCGCCGATATTCAGCAATTATTCGAACAGTGTGAACACTACCTCCGCGCGTCAGACGAGGGGTTAGAGTATCGTTGGCAAGAGCGCAAAGTCGCCTTAGACCTAGACTCTCTCAGTAATCATCCTCATCTATCTAAGAGTTCTGCCATTACCTTAGGGTATGTGCTCAACCGCCTTCATACCAGTATTTCTCGGCTGACCGAAACCGTTAGTTGTATCGATTCCATTACCAAATCAGTGTCATTTGACGAAAAGCCGCGGAAAAGTGCTGGAGCTTTCCTATGGTGGGACGCGGAAAACTTTAAGACATCGATTAAAGTCTTTGTGACCTACTGGGTAGCCGCTTTTATCTGGATCTTTTTCAATCCTCCGGGTGGGTATAGCTTCGTCATTTTCTCCACCATTTTTGTTTCTTTACTCTCTTTCCTACCCGTGCATCCTAAATTACTCGGCTTTCTATTTACGTTCGGGTTTATCTTTGCTGTTCCCGCTTACGTTTTTGTTCTTCCCACACTGGAACTTGGCATCGAACTCGCCCTTTTCCTTTTTGCGTATACCTTTATTGGCTTCTATCTATTTAAAGGCCCCATCACAATCTTCTTTATGATCGGCCTTTTTATTCTCGGTATCGACAACGTCATGAATTACCATTTTGGCATTCTCCTTACCATCATAATGTTGTTCTATCTCGTGGTTTTAATGCTTGTGTTCGCCCATTACTTCCCTTTCTCAAGTAAAGCCGAACGCCTATTCTTATTGGTAAGACAAAGACTTTTTACTCATATTTATCAATTAGTTGTTAAGCTTCATAAGCTAAACCGCTCAGCCCTGGCTAACTTTGCAATTCAATTACATCTAAAAACGGCCAATGTTGCAGCTAAGAAGCTTGCATTGTGGGCAAGTAAGATCGATTTCAACTACTTTGACAAGAACGATCACCAATCACTGACTGCCTACACAAAGCAGTGTCGTAGTTTAATAAATCATTTAAATACACTCGTCATCGCACAGACTCATCTGAAAAATAACCCATTGATTACTAAGCTTAGAAACGAGTACACGGACGAAAGCTTACTAACGTTAATCCGTACTCATAACCGTGATCAAAGAGAGCGTGTACAAACATTTGAAGACGTGCAATACGAATACGCTAAAACAGAGGCTATTCTCGATGTGTTTTTTCAGCAATTAGACCCTGAGCAGTACGCTCAAGAAGACATTGCAGAGTTCTATATCTTCCTCAGCTTAAAACGAAGTGTTTTTGAGTCTCTGATAAAAGTGGAAGAAGCGGTTCAGAATGTCGACCTCGATAACCTCAAAATGCATCGATTTTAGGAAAGGTAGTAATGATTTCTCATCTCACAAAGCCCTGCTTTATTGCCTTAGCCACGTTGTCTATGACGGCGTGCACTACGCTTGGTCCAGATTTTACACCGAGTCAAGAAACCCAACTTCCGTCATCGTGGAAAGATTCGGACGCACAAGCTAGCATGGATTCAACCGTAAAATGGTGGGAACAGTTTAACGACTCGACATTGAACCAACTGGTTGATATTGCCTCTCAACAGAATTTAGATGTGGAAGCAGCCGGTTTTAGAATCCTGCAAGCGCGTTCAGTTCTGGGTATCGCCGACGGATTGCAATACCCTCAGCTGCAATCAATATCTGGCAACCTAGCCAAAGCTTACGCCAATGAAAGTTCTTTCAACAATGCAGCCTTGAGCTTTGATGCCGGTTGGGAAATGGATGTTTGGGGAAAATATGCGCGCGGAATTGAATCAGCCCAGGCGGGTTATTACGCTTCCATCGCTTCCTACAACGACATCTTGGTGACCATCACCTCTGAAGTGGCAAGAAACTATATCAATTACCGCACATTCCAAGAACGCATACTGCTTTCGCAGCGCAATATCGAGATTCAAGAGCGAGTAGTTAACATTACGCGAGTGCAGTTTGAGTCAGGCAATGTCACCGAACTCGACGTTCAACAGGCGCGCAATCAACTATTCACCACGAAAGCAGCCCTACCAGGACTAACAGTGGCGATGTTGCAAGCCAAAAATGCCTTGGCGGTCCTGCTGGGCAAGTTGCCTGAAGAAATAGAACCCATTCTTAAGTCAGACATGGAGCAGAAACTGGTTCAATTTGAGCAGCGTTTTAAAGCTTCTGGATCAAAAAGCGCTATTTCGGAAAAGGGAGATGGCTCTATCGTTCCAGAAACCCCAGTATTAGCCAATCTTGTTGACGCAAGTTTGGTGATGCGCAGACCAGATTTACAAGTCGCAGAGCTTCAAGCTCATGCCCAAAGCGCTCAAATAGGTGTAGCTGAAACGGCGTTGTACCCGAGCTTCTCCCTCTTTGGATCCATAGGCATTAACAGCTCTGTACCTTCAGGCAGTAGTTTCAGCTTCAACGATTCGCTGACTTTAGTGGCCGGACCCGCAATGAGCTGGAACATTTTTCAATATGGAAGAGTGAAGAACAATATCCGTTTTGAAGACGCGAAATTCCAAGAAACCCTGACCAATTACAACAAAAAAGTACTACAAGCGGTTCAAGAGGTGACGAATGCAATGGAAGCCTACGATCTGTATCGAGAACAAAAATCCCTGCGCTTAGAGTCAGTAAACGCCTCAGTTCGCGCGTTTAATATCTCGCTCACCCAGTATGAGAACGGACAAATCTCATTTGAGCGTTTATTGAACTCTGTCGAAAAAATGACCCGAAGCGAAGACAGTTACGCGCAAATTAAAGGAAACGTCGCTAACCAAGTTGTCGCCTTGTACAAGTCACTAGGCGGCGGTTGGCAAATTAACTCTGGAAAAGCGTTTGTATCACCAGAACATGTCGAACAGATGAACAAACGCACCGATTGGAGTGACCAATTACAGCAAGAAAATGTTGCTCTACCTTCATTAACGCTGCGCACAGGCGCCAAACCACCAGCAACAGACAAGGAGGATAAATAGATGCCACATGAAATGTCGTGGGGAGATATTTACTTTTCTCCTTTGGTGTTAGTCCTGATTCTTGCGCTCATTGCAACTTGGATAACCGTCGTGATACTAAACAAGGTGAAGCTATCAAGATTCATCGCCTTCCCTTCGCTCACATTCTTAGCAATCCTCGTGTTGTATGTCATTGCTATCGACCATTTCTATTTAAGGTTTTAGGAGCTCGTCACTATGAAAAAATCTCTCATTATTATCCTAAACCTGATTATCCTTGGTGGCGCTGGGTGGTTTGGGTATCAGAAATACCAAGACTACTTCAACAACCCTTGGACACGCGATGGACAAGTTAGAGCCAATATCATCAAGGTTGCCCCAAGAGTCTCAGGCCCGATTGTCAACGTATCTATTGTTGACAACCAACAAGTCAAACGAGGCGACTTGTTATTTGAAATCGACCCTGAAACCTATCAAGTTGCCCTCTCACAAGCCGAAGTGGCTTTGCAACGAGCCATCATCAGCTCAAAGGGAAAGAAAATCGAGTACGACCGTTTGCTCGACATTCGTAAAAAAGACAAAGGAGCAGTCTCTCATAAGGATCTCATTCGACGCGAAATTGCCTATCAAGAGTCACTGCTGCAAATCAAAGCCTCAGAGGAACAATTAAAGTCCGCTCGCCTCAATCTTAGCTATACGCGCGTTGTCGCCTCGGTGGATGGCTATGTCTCCAACCTTGATATCCGTGAAGGAACACAGGCCGTCGCTAACCAACCTCTTGTCGCCTTGATTGATGAAAACAGTTTCTGGGTATTTGGCTTCTTTAGAGAAAACCAACTACCAAGAATACACCCTGGTAGCCAAGCAAGAGTGACTTTGATGTCACATCCAGATGAACCTATTAATGCCACTGTCGATTCTATCGGCTGGGGTATTGCGCCCAAAGATGGCACAGTTGGCTATAACCTGTTGCCCAACGTCAATCCTGTCTTCCAATGGATTCGCCTCGCCCAGAGAATCCCAGTTCGTGTGTCGCTACATGAACTCCCTGAAGGAGTGCATCTGCGCTTTGGATTATCAGCGTCGATCATGGTGATGGAACAAAATGAAGACTAGGGAGAAACAATGATGGAAATGGGGAATCGGTTAAAAAAAATCAATGAAGACAATAATTTCTTCTATCTTACGGTGTCGCTCATCGCGTTACTGATCAGCTCAGCATTGGCCGAAATCGTTGGACAAGGTGTAATAGATCATGTTCTTCAACTGTTTATCATCGTCACTTTCATTGTTTGCTTGGCCAGTCTGCGATTCGATAAAGGATGGACGCGATTTTTGATAACGCTGGTATGCCTATGGATCTTAGCGACGTTGGCAAAAATTGTTTTCGAGATCCATGAAATGGACTTCGTTATGCTCGCTCTCACCTTCTCATTCTTCTTTGGTACTTTTAAGTCGACAGCTAAACAGGTGCTCTTCCACGGCAAGGTCAACACCAACAAAGTCATTGGTTCAGTAGCATTATTTTTACTACTCGGCTTAATGTGGGCTATCGTTTACTTAATTATTATCGAATATTCCCCACAAGCCTTTACGGGGCTCGAAGCCATTACGTGGGGAGAGAATTTCTCTAACGCAGCGTATTTCAGCTTCGTTACGTTAACAACGTTAGGTTATGGCGACATCAGCCCAATTACTCCGCTGGCACAAGTTGTCGTGTATTTAGAAGCCATTGTCGGAGTGTTCTATATGGCAATAGTCGTATCAAGTTTGGTAAGTGCAAATATTGAAAACAGGGAAAACAACGATGGATAGACAGACTGAACAGCGTCAAAGCAAGCTCTTTGTCAATAATATGGTCGAATCGGCCATTCGAATTGGTTTATTAGTGATATTGCTGATCTTCACCTACGATATCATTAAACCTTTTATCATTCCTGTCCTCTGGGGCTCAATCATAGCCGTCGCCTTGTTGCCACTGACCAAAAAGTTAGAGCACTCATTAGGTGGCAAACGGGGATTAGCCGCTACTCTGGTCTCCTTAATCGGTATTTCTTTGTTGGTGATCCCTTTCGTCATGGTTTCTGGTTCAATTTACGAGGGCGTCGCTCATACCACTGAAGTAATACAAAGTGGCGAGATAAAAATCCCGGGGCCCACCTCTAAGGTCGCCGACATCCCTGTCGTTGGTGACAAGCTGTATAGCATTTGGAACCTATTCGCCACTAACATGGAAAAAGCTATACAGCAGTTTTTGCCTGAGATTAAAGGCTTTCTCGGTACTGTCGCCTCCATATTAGGCGGTGCATTAACAAGCTTGATTATGTTCATCATTTCCCTCGCAATTGCCGGTGGATTTATGGCACATGCGGAGAAAATTTCAGGAGCGTTAGAAACCGTCGCAGTAAGAGCTGTTGGGAAAAAAGCTGAACAGTGGGCTAACTTGATGGCAGCAACCATTCGCAGTGTATTACTAGGTGTTGTCGGTGTGGCGTTCATTCAAGCGGCAATCATCGGTGCTGCGATGTTTGTGTTTAAAGTTCCGGCTGCTGGTTTGCTGACACTCGCAACATTGATCCTTTGTATCGCTCAGTTACCTGCTCTACTTATCGTTGCACCGGTAATTTTCTATGTTTATTCCACAGGAGACGGAACTAGTACGACACTGTTTACTATTTGGGCATTAGCGGGAGGATTATCTGATAACATTCTCAAGCCTATGTTGATGGGACGTGGCGTTGATGTGCCGATGCCTATTATCTTAATCGGTGCCATTGGTGGGATGTTGTTCGCTGGAATTATTGGTCTATTCCTTGGCGCTATTATTCTCGCCATTTGGTATGAATTGTTCTTATTCTGGATTAATTACGAAGAGCAGACCGAGTTATCAGAAGACGACGTTGAGGCAACATCTGAAAGTAATACGAAAGCCGAAAACAGCTAATACAATGGACAACGGATAAAAAAAACAGCCGATAAAGTCACTGAACTTTATCGGCTGCGTTATTTAAGGGGCTGCGGAACGTTACTGGTGTTCGCTTAGGACATTTGCGAGCACATCCACTGCTTTTACAAGCTCTTCAGGCGTTGAGTTAGTGAAGTTCAAGCGAAGTGCCGAAGGCTGCCCGTTTGCCTCTGGATAAAATACTGGACTAGGAACCACGGCAACGCCTTTTGACAACAGTACCTTAGCTAATTCAAACGTATCGCATAAAGGAATCCCAACCCAAATAAACATACCGCCATCGACAGAGTTCAACGCACAACTCTCAGGTAACTTAGCTTCTAATGCTTCAAATAGCGTTTGATAACGCGCCTTATAAATCCCTTTTACTGTATCTAGGTGGGCGTCAAAGTCATCATGTTTTAGCAAGCCCAGTAGCGCAGCTTGCATTGGAATGCTGGAGTGCAGATCGGCACCTTGTTTGATCTTAATAATCGGCTCAATATAGCTCTTCTTGCCAGTGACCACACCAATGCGAAGGCCTGGAGAAGCAATTTTAGAGAACGAACGAAATACAATGGAGTTGTCTGGACAAAAGGTCGAGACCATTGGCAACGCCTCTCCGGTAAATCGGAGTTCGCGGTACGGAGCATCTTCAATAAATGCCACATTGTATTGAATGCAAAGCTCCGCGACTTTTTGACGCGTTTCCAGTGTCCAACAAACACCTGTCGGATTGTGGAAATCTGGCACTGCATAAAACATTTTTGGCGAGTTGATCTTAAAGCACGCTTCAAGTTGTTCTAAGTTAGGGCCGGAAGCCACTTGTGACACCGTCACAATATTCGCCCCGACTAAGCCGAACACTTGCATAGCCCCCAAATAACTAGGCGCTTCCATTACGACCGTATCACCCGGATTAATGTAAGCTCTTGCCACCAAATCCAGACCTTGCTGAGATCCTGTACAAACAACCGCACTGTGATTGCTTGGTAGTTGGTAATAGTCCGATAGGAAATCGAGTAACGGCGTATACCCTGCAGTGGTTCCGTACTGGAATACCTCAGGCTTATCACATAACCCTTCAAACGTGGAGCGCATTAGCTCGATGGGGAATGTATCCGGATCTGGCAATCCTCCAGCCAGTGAAATGACGCTTGGATCGCTGGCTGCACTCAGAATTTCACGAATATAAGACGAAGGGACATTTTGAAGAGAGCGAGCGATTTCCATATATTTCCTTACCAATACAACTAATAGCGGGGCATTATTTTAGATTAAGAACAATTAATGACGTGTATAGAGAGATTTAAACTACCCCGCCATAACGAAAAATCAGCTTACACGCTATTGCAAGCTTCATGTTGTCCATTTATGCTTATAAACATGTCCATTTATGCGATTTTGATTGTGAATGCCCGTCATCTAACTCGAATCAACGACGTCCTGTTCTATATCCACAGTGATATAAGTAAAGAGCTTTCCGGAAAAGAGCTCGCTGCTATTGGGGCCTATTCCGAACAGCATTTCCATCGAGTATTTAAGGAAGTCGTTGGTGAATCACTGCATCAATATATCCGCCGCACAAGAATGGAATACGCGGCAAATCAATTAATGTTCGATACCAAATCTAGTATTCAGCAGATAGCAAATAAGAGTGGTTTTAGCTCAATATCATCATTTTCGCGTGCGTTCAAAGACGTGTTCAGACTCTCACCCGGTCAGTGGCGAAAACACGATCCTCAAGTATCACACAAGCCTTATTTAGCGGACCCCGACGTTGCTGCGGGTTATGCCCGTGCTGTGGATCGTCCTATTCCCGCCCCCAAAATTATCGACGCGCCGCCACGTCGCGTCGCATATATCCGTCACATTGGTTACAACCGCTCTATAGGTAAGCCATGGCAAATGCTCAAAGCATGGGCAAGCGCTGAAAAACGAGATTTTTCGGTACAGTTTGGGTTACATCATTCGAACCCCGCTTGGGTTGAACTAGATAAGTGTCGCTATGTCGCATGCCTAGAAATTGATGCTCCGATCAAACTTCGAGGTACCGTAAACCAAATGACCATTCCGGGTGGTTTACACGCCGTCTTCCGTCTTCAAGGTGTTTACGGTGAGTTGCTTCCGCAAATAAGTCGAATCCAAGAGAAATGGTTACCGCAGTCTGGCTTCAAAGCCAGTGCAACCCCAGCTTACGTACATTATCATCGCAATCATTTCTTGGCGCCTGACGAAGTTTTTGAACTGGATTTTTATCTGCCTATCAGTTTTTATTGACCAGTTACCTCTCCCTTTGCATTTGTTTTGTAACAAAGCACAAACGTGTGCCCTGTTTTCATTAATTGGTACGGTAATTTACTCGTGTCCACGGTAAGCTTGTGCCACTATCCAACCTACTCAACGTCTTATCAATTTGGAGCTTTGGCGATGAAAACAATCTTGGTAACTGGTGCAACAAGTGGTATCGGCTATGAACTAGCAAAAGAACTTAGCCATAAAGGCCACCAAGTAGTAGCAACGGGCCGTAATCCTGAAAAACTGGCACAGCTAGAGCAAGAAGCGAACTGTCATACCATCGCTGCCGACTTAACCGATCCCAATCAGACTGTCGAACTATTCCAAAAGGCGCTCGATAAACTAGGTAGGCTGGACGTTCTAATTAATAACGCGGGTATGAACTTGCGCAAATGCGCTATTGAAGAGTTCACCTTAGAAGAGTTTGACCAACAGTATGCCGTCAACCTTCGTGCACCTGCGTTGTTGTGTAGAGAAGCCTTAAAGGTCATGAAGCCGGCTAAATCAGGACAAATTATTAATGTGGTAAGCACAGTTGCTAAACGCTCTAATGAAACTATGAGTGTCTACACGGCGATGAAACAGGGCTTTGCGGGCTTTAGTGCAATCTTGATGAAAGAAGCTCAGCCTCATGGAATAAAAGTGACTTCTTTGTTCCCTGGCGGCGCAGACACCAGCTTTAGAGAAGCAGACCGCCCTGAGTATATGCACCCAGCAAGCGTTGCATCCACCATCTCTCTATTACTTGAGCTGCCTAGTGATGTAGTCATGCATGAGATGACGTTTAGACCGCCGGTTGAAGTCGAATAACCATCTCATTTGTAACAGTTGGTATGGGTGCTTGTTGAACGCCACAAAAGTGGTTAATTTAGGAACAGTACCTATTTCATACACTACACAGAGGGAGCGATGAATGTGTCGTTGGCTAGCTTATCAGGGAACCGCAACTTATCTAGATGAACTAATTTATGTACCTGAACACTCACTGATTAACCAGAGTTTAGAAGCAAGAAAAGGTGCCACTCGAATAAACGCTGACGGTTTTGGGTTAGGTTGGTACACGCAACGTGATATCCCCGGTCAATTCCACGAAGTCATGCCTGCCTGGAGTGACGATAATCTTCGTTCTCTAACGCATCACATTCGCTCCCATCGATTTATGGCACATGTTCGCTCCTCAACGGGAACGAGCGTATCACGCTCTAACTGCCATCCTTTCGTAGTCGACAATTGGATGTTCATGCATAACGGACAAATCGATGAATTTGAAAAGCTGCGCTTCCAACTAGAACGTCTGCTGCCTGAGTCGCTCTATCACTATCGAAAAGGAACGACCGACAGTGAGCTTATCTTCTTATTGATGATGAAAAATGGCCTGTCGAGCAATGTAAACAACGCCATTATTGAAACCATCAAAGATATCGAAAACGCCAAATCAGAAAGAGAGGTAGCCTTGCCATTTAAAGCCTCTATTTGCCTCTCCGACGGCGAACAGTTTTGGGTCGTACGATACAGTAGTGACCAAGAGCCACCGACTGTTTTTATTAAAGCAGAAGGAGAAAATGTCAGTGTTGCGTCCGAACCTCTCGAAAAAAGCAAAGAATGGAAACTACTCAAACCACAAACAATTACCCATATATATGGTTTGAGCCTTACGACGACGCAAATACGTCTCGATATATAACGGCTGAGTTCTACCCTGAAGCTCTCGGCCTATAAACCCTGTTGAATGACACTAAAGTTGTTGAACTATTAGAGCGGTACTCGCAAGCATACGAGAAACGTACGCGTCAAAATACGAGTAATTGATAAAGCACAACATACTCGCGTAACAAGTTTAATAGGGCCTATAACTAACATGGGCCCTTTCTGGGTTGCTTCAATCGCTAATCGATCAATCTACCCTGTTCATCGAAAAATGGATGAGGACCATCACTGTCTTCAATGTAGCTAATATGGGACACTACCGAATCATTCTCAAATTTGAGCAGTTGAATGGCTCTTGGCTCTAATGAAAAAGACGACGGTGCGTTAGGATCGAGGTGAAGCGTCACCGAATGGCTGTGTGACGGTCCAACCCACACAGGAATCGAACGCCAAGTCGCGGTGATAGGACGATGTAAGTGTCCAGCGCACAGTCCGCGTACGTTATCAAACTGACTTAGCACTTCATATAAGCTGTCTGCATTTGTCAGGTTTTGCACATCCATATGCCCTAATCCCACATGCATTGGCGGATGGTGCAGAAAAATAAGAACAGACTTTTTAGATAAACGGGCTAGCTGACTTTGCAACCACTCAAGTGTTTGTGAAGATAAAAAGCCATAAGGTTTGCCAATGACAGACGAGTCTAAACCCAATAAAACTTGTTCACCCTGCTCAACGACAAAGTTGCAAAACTCTGGGTGGTCAAAATCGACTAACTGTTGCAGCCCCACTCGCAAATTATCACGGTGATCGTGGTTACCCGGAACGACCCGAAGTGGTATTTGCAGTTTCTCTAGTTCTTGCCTGATGATTTGGTATTCCTGTTCCGTACCAAAGTCGCCAAGATCACCGGTAATAACGACATAATCTGGTCTGGGGTTAAGGTGGTTGATATGTTGTACAGCATTCTGTAGGCATCGCAACGTATCCACCTTGCGATACGCGGGTTTGCCATCTTGTTTGACATGCAAATCGGTAAGTTGGGCAATTAACATAACTTTACTTCTTCAAAGGAATTAAACGACTAGGTTCAAAGGACACAGTCACAACTTGACCCGCCTGATATTCAGTGCGCTCAAAACAGTCAACCATAAGTTGAGACTCCTTTTGTACTCCAGACAAAGTGACACGGGTTCTGTCCCCTAAAAACACTGTACTCACTACGACGCCAGTTAAAGCATCACAATCATCGCTGATGTCCTTCAAGATAATATCTTCTGGTCTTAGCATGACGCTCAATGAGTCATTTTTAGCAGAGATTTCCGTGTCTATATGCTCTGGCAGTTTCAGGTACTTACCGGTGTCCAACAGCAACTTCCCTGCTTCTACCACTCCTTCAAATCGATTCATTTGCCCGATAAAATCGGCAACAAAGCTGTTACTTGGTTGCAGATAGATATCCTTTGCTGAACCAATCTGAGCAATTTCACCATGGTCGAGAACGGCAATTCTGTCGCCCATCGCCATAGCTTCTTCTTGGTCATGAGTCACATACACTGCAGTGATGCCTAATTCTTTTAACAACGAGCGAATATCACTTCTCAAACGTTGTTTTAGCAAAGCATCCAAAGCTGAAAGTGGCTCATCAAGCAGCAATACATCGGGTTCGGTTATGATGGCGCGAGCTAACGCCACACGTTGACGTTGGCCACCAGATAATTGATGGACGCCTCTTTTTGCATACTTTTCTAGGTCGAACATAGTCAGCATCTGCTTAAGCTTTTGAGCTCGCACCGAAGGATCCACACCACGAACTTTCAGGCCATAAGTGATATTTTCGCTAACGTTCATATTGGGAAACAGCGCATATGATTGGAACACCATTCCGACTTTTCTTTGCTCAATAGGGAGCGCGGTAACCTCTTGATCACCAAAAGTTATTTGTCCGCCATTTTCATCAGCAAACTCCAATCCAGCTATAAGACGCAAGGTTGTTGTTTTCCCGCAACCAGAAGGTCCCAGTAATACTAAAATCTCTCCCGCTTCTATTTTTAGGTCAGTCGGTTTTAGTGCCAAGGTTCCATCTGGGAAAGTCTTAGTAATATCTTTCAGCGTGATTTCTACGCCAGTCATTGTTTGTTCTAACATTGAGTTCAATCTTAATTGCTTGTAACCGGTTTTCTGTTCAGCATCTGAGCCAGAACCAGCAACGGTAAAATGAGACAAAGGAAAATTAAGGTATAAGCAGAGCTAACCTCTAAACGCATGGAGGCGTACGAGTCAGCCAAACCAACAGGCAAGGTTTTGGTTAATGGCGTGTGAAGCATCCAAGTTAGGTTAAACTCGCCAATAGAGAGAGTGAGGGTCATCAACATACCAGCGACAATACCTGCCTTGCAGTTAGGGACAATGACATCAAAGAAACGCTGCCAAAAGCTTGCTCCCAAGCTCGCCGCTCCCTCTTCCAACACATTGAAATTAATACTTTGCAGTACCGCCAACACTGACTTAACCATAAACGGCAAAGTGAAGATAACGTGACCCACTAAGATAAACGTCCAGTTAGAACGAAAATCACTAAAGTCACCGTAAGCGAGGATTAAACCAAGCGAAATTGCCATACCGGGAATGGCAATCGGCAAGGTTAAGATCTCATCAAACAACGATGCCCAGCGGCTTTTGCTTTTCGCCAGCACATAAGCACAAGGTACGCCCACCAGCACATTAATAATGGTGGTCGCGATAGCGATTTGTAGTGTTAGCCAAATCGTGTCTGAATAGAGTGCCCATACCTGCTCAACCCAACGAAGGGTCAATCCACTTTTTACACCAACAAAATAGTTGTTCGTTAGTCCAGCAACAATCGACATAAAAACAGGAACAATCAGAAACGCACAGACCAATAAAGTGAACCCTAGCTGGATATAAAAGTATTTATCTTTCTTCATTGATTAGCCTCCCATTGCCATAGACGAATTACCCTGACGCTTCGCTAACATCAAACACAACCAAGTCACTAGACCAAGGATTAAGCTCAAAGCAGCCGCCATAGCGAAGTTAGCATTGAGCGTGAACTCTGTATAAATCGTCATTGGTAACACGTTAATGTTGGTTGCCAGAGTAAACGCCGTGCCAAACGCGCCCATTGAGGTAGCGAAACAGATCGAACCCGATGAGATTAATCCTGGTTTTAACGCAGGTAGCGTTACGTCTTTGAAAATTTGCCAACGATTTGCGCCTAATGAACGCCCCGCTTCAAGTAGGTTTTGATCGAGTTTTTCTGCGGCACCCATGACCGTGAGTACCACTCGAGGTATTGAGAAGTACAAGTAACCCAAAAACAATCCCGCGATTGAGTAAGCAAACATCCAACGTTCCCCAGTAAGCAATAACCCTGCTTGGGCAAACAGACCTTGACGTCCTGCAAGCATAATGACGAAGAAACCAATCACCACTCCGGGAAATGCAAGCGGAAAGCTCAACATAGCAACCAGCAACTGCTTCCCCTTAAACTCATAACGCGTCAAAAACAGCCCACTGATCGTAGCCACCGCTAAACTCACAACTGTGACTAGGACAGAAAGCGTTACGGTTGAAAAAAGACTCTTCAAGTACAAAGGTCGGGTTAGAATTTGTATGTAGCTCTGCGCACCGCCATCAACTAACGAGACCTGCAACAGTTGCACCACTGGTAACAAGAAAAATGCGCAGCTCACTATTACAGCAGGCAGAATAAGCAAAATAGATAGATGATTCTTTTTCATAAAAACAATGGCGGAAATCTTGTCCGCCATCCATGGTCCGGTAAGGTTTAGTTGACTTCTCTTAGATACAGGTCAGCGAATGCGGCTTGGTTTTCAGACATCTTTGCAAAGTTAACTGAACCAACGCGCTGATATTCAGAGTCAGGTAAGAACTTACTCTTCGCATCTTCATCCATCACCCCATCAATAACAGGTCGTAAATACGCCTTTGCCCAAACTTGTTGGCCTTTTTCGGATAACACAAAATCCAAGATTTTTTTTGCGTTGTCAGGGTGTGGCGAGTCCTTCACCATACTCATTACATAAGGAACAGCAATAGAGCCCTCCTTCGGAATGACAAATTCCACATTAGAGAAGTCGTTATATTTGGCACGATACGCATTAAAGTCATAATCCAATAAGATTGGAATCTCACCCGAAATTACACGTGCATACGAGGTTTGTTTTGGGACAATCGGGCGATTTTTCGCAAGTTTGCGGAAGTACTCAATAGCAGGTGTGAAGTCATTGATATCGCCACCCATTGCCTCATTTATCGCTATCGCACTTGCGTAGCCCACAAACGCACTGGTTGGGTCAAGATAACCGACCATGCCACGATATTCTGGTTTAAGAAGATCTTCCCAACTCTGCGGGACCGGCGCTCCATCTAAAGCATCAACGTTAACGAAGAAGCCAATGGTTCCCGAATGAATTGCAAACCAATTACCGTTTGGATCTTTCATCCCCTCTGGAATTTGGTCCCAATTCTTCGGTTTGTATGGTTCTACCACCCCTTGGTTAGTCGCGTTGATGCCAAATGACACGCCATAATAAACAACGTCTGCTACTGGATTGTTTTTCTCCGCAACTAACTGAGACAAAGACTGACCGGAATTTTTGTTGTCCATCGGAACTCGAATTCCAAGTTCTTTATTTATCAGCTGTAATTGCCCTCCCCAGTTCGCCCATTCTGGAGGGCAGTTATAGCAAATTGCGCTAGATGCCTGCGCTTGAAATGAAGCGCAAGCCAAACCAAATAGCATTCCCGCTAGTTTTTTTGTTTTAGAGCCTAGTGTAAAAGTCATTATATTCTCCAATATGTGACTATTCGTTGTTTTGTAAGTGCGGCACCACGTCAAGTGAGCCATTCATTTGCAATTGATAATCCAGAGC
This sequence comes from Vibrio sp. ER1A, assembly GCF_000733315.1. Lineage (NCBI taxonomy): Bacteria > Pseudomonadati > Pseudomonadota > Gammaproteobacteria > Vibrionales > Vibrionaceae > Vibrio > Vibrio sp. ER1A. The sequence goes on along the minus strand of NZ_JPJA01000088.1, from coordinate 201,013 downwards.
AAGTTGAGTCGATACGCTCGCTCCTGCTTTGGCGTTAAATAAAATATCTACAGCGACTTGCCCCATTTTTAGATGTGGTACCGCAACCGTTGCGAGAGTCGGGGTGATAAGCTGAGCTAAACTCATGCCGTCAAAACCGATAATTGAGATGTCCGAAGGTACATGTAGACCGTTGGCTTTCACGGCATTTATCGCCTTCAATGCCAGCAAATCGTTACTACAAAACCACACTGTAGGCGCCTGTTCTCTCTGGATAACACTCATCTCTTGGTCACCAAATGGATCAAGTTTGTTTTGGTCTACTTCTAGTAGCTCAGTTAATTCCAATCCATTGTCATTAAGACCTTTTTTAAACCCTTTATAGCGCTGCTCAGCACGATCAGATGAGACAAATCGCCCCGTTAACATGCCAACTCTTCGGTGTCCTAATTCCACGACTCGCTGAGCTACATCAATACCGGCTTGATAGTTATCAACAAAAACGCAAGGTTCTTGCTCATCTGAACGGTTGTGCAATAAACAGTAGGGAAACTTAAAGTCTCTCAGAAGCTTCAATGCTTCATTTTCAGAGGTATCTGCGATCGTCAAAATGACACCTTCGACACGCTGCCTTATCAGGTCGATAACCGCTTGCTGCTCTTGGCCACTGTCATATTGAGTGTCAACAACCACAACCGAGTACCCAAAGTGCCTCGCTCTTTGCTGGATGCCGGTAACTACCTCTGAAAACACAGGGTTAATTAAACTTGGAATCACCACTCCGAGAGTTGGATTTTTATTGAATTCAATTTGGTCATGTCGTTGCTCAACACTGTATCCAGTGAGAGTAATGACCTTCTCAATTCTCTTGCTCGTGGCATGCGCTACAGATTGAGGCTGATTTAGATAACGAGAGATAGTTGCAGGTGACACTCCTGCAAGTTCTGCTACATCTTTGATATTCATCGCCTCTCCTCCGTTGTTGAACGCAAGATTAAAGAGGACACATTACAGTTTTATTAAGGAGAAAATGAAGAAGCGTCAATTTAGCCGCCATATCGATGCATTTTTGCGACATATATCGACAACATAATTCATGAAACACTTTCATTTCATTGAATTTAACGGAAGCAAATTAAATTGTAGAGTAATGTGAAATAACGATTAATGTCACAGAAACTGGGGGAAATATGAGTGGTCGCCGAAAGGATCACGATAATTAAGCTGAAATGCAGCGAAAGAGATTAAGCGCTCTGGCTCATTTCTCATACTAAATGCTAATCGCCATCCTTTCGGAAGAATTTACTGAGTTGTGTGGCTATTGGCCTTTGTAAGTGTTATCGCTCTCATTGAGATTCTTAATCAACCTAGCGGGTGTTCCACCATATAACGAGTCGGGCGGTACGTCACTGTTCACAACGGAATTAGCGGCAATCACGGAACGCGCTCCAATGGTAACACCTTGATTGATCACCACATTACCTCCAATCCATACATCGTCTTCCACCATAATCGGTCCACAGATCGTTTCCCAGTTGCGACGCTTGAGGTAGTTTAAGTCGTGGCTAGCGCAATAGAACTGCGTATTTGGCCCTATCAACACGTTGTTACCAATCATGATTTTGGCACCATCTAGCATGGTGACATTCATATTAATAAAGGTCTTTTCACCAATCGAAATCGTCTTACCAAACTCACAATAAAATGGAGAACGTACAATACTGGAATCTGCAATATTCCCCATTAACTGTTGAAACAGCTCACCACGTTGAATGTCATCAGTATTTTTATTTATTGCCTGTAATAGAAGGGAGGCGTTTTCGCGGATTTGGTTAATGCTTTCGGCGCCGCCATCGAACTCTTCACCAGCAAGCATTTTTTCGAACTCAGTCATGTTGTCTCTCAACTCGGATCTTTTTTGCTGCTGAATTGTATCACCAACGCCTCATTCGGGCAGTGGATTAGTGCTTATACCTAAAAGTATTACTATCATCGATAATCTCAATTTTTACCGGTGCTATCCCTTTACTAATGTCGCCAATTTGTTCAAATGACTTGCGAGATAAGTCAATAATTCGACCTTTTACAAACGGGCCTCTATCGTTGATTTTGACGTCCACTGTTTTACCATTAGCGGTATTTGTCACTCTCACGATCGTTCCAAAAGGTAACGTTTTATGAGCCGCGGTATAAGCCCTCATGTTATAGCGCTCACCACTCGCAGTGCGTCGTCCGTGGTATTTATTCCCATACCAAGACGCTTGACCTACAAGTTCATGGGATTTTGCATAACTTCGAGTTTTGGAACTATCAATTGAAGCGGTTGAAGAGCAACCAGCTAGAAAAGAGAACATTAATGCAACAAGGATGAAATTGATCTTCTTGATATTATTTGGAAATTGAAATTTATTCATGTCGTGTTTATCTATTCTTGAACTGTTGACGCTTTAGCAATAAAGCTCATAAAAACAACCGAATGGGACAAAAGCCAACATTCGATATCAATGGCCGATTTTTCCACGACCTCGATGCCACTCGGTCATGCTCAAGAAAGATTTTAGACATGAAAATACCAAAGTTCACTGCCTTTGAGATCCGTGCCAAATTACATCGTTATTTTGACTTCATAAACGTATCATAAGGCTTTTCACCAAACAGCTTTTGGTACCGCTCAGAATATCGACTCCATCCATCAACCCCTGATAATACCGTAGCTTCTAGTACTGAAGAGCATTTCCCTTGAATCAAAATATTTCGAAATTTAAATAGGTTAACGAGCAAATAGAATCGCTTGGGTGGAATGAACAAATACTCTTTGAAAAAGAGGTTGATGCTTTTGGTGCTAATATCTAATTCATTAGCTATCTGCTTCAGCGACATCGCTCGCATCGTTTTCTGTTCCATCATTTTCACTATTTTTGTCATCAGGTGCTTTCTAGGCCTGCGACTTGGTCCATGCAGCGATTGGGGGCGCAGTGGAGGGAGTTCATCCAAAAGAACGGTGATCAAATCAAGGACAGCTTTCGTCCCACCATGCCCTTGTTTCTCAGTCGGCTGTTCAAAGACAAACTTACCTACCGCCTTAAATTTGTCTAAGTTCCTTTTCGAAACAGCAACTGGGACAAGGGAATCACTGAAACTCTTCAATTTTCTAGAGGGTTCAGCTATTTCACTTAAGATAACCGTGGTGTTCTGAGGAATAAATAATGCAAAGGGAACTTCAGAACGACTTGAGACTATCGCAACTTGGTCAGTGTTAATCCAACTACCATTAAAACACACGGACTGACTTTCCATTGTGGTGATCATCAGAGTAATTTCTGGTGAATGTAATCGAGTTTGCAAAGCACACTCAGGCTTAAACAGAGCGGAGTAAAGTATCAGTGCATGAGGAGTTGTGAATGCTGTATAACGAATCGTTGGACGATCAATTTGTAAAAATCCATACTGACGCTCGGTAACATGATTTGGTTCATTGGGAAAATCAAACAGGACCTTGCAGTTTGCTATCGCGGTTATCTCACTAGATAACTGCTCGAAAGTGAGTATTTTTTTACTATTAGTGACTGCCATTCAGCCCTCTTACCTTCACTTATACCCTAAAAGGCTAGCAACCACCGCAATGCTTTCTAGTGACCCCAAACGCATTGCGGGTTCCAAATCACTACGCTATCAATTTGGGTAAATCACTTTCCAGTCATTCTTCATATCTGCGATAGTCCAGCCTTCTTTCTTGGCTTCGTCTAGTCCCTTATCTAGGCGGCCAACCGAAGAATTACGATCATACTTCCACTCTCGCCCTTCATCAGTATGATGCACATAGAGTCCGAACGTGACACCTTCTTGTTGGGTCGTCCATTGCATCATCTGCAAATCACCGTCAGAATTACCAAAAGCCGCAATAGGTTGGCGACCTAGTCTCTTGTGAATACCAATGACCTTTCCTGCTTTGTCATTAATATGAGCGACGTTTGGCAAGCGTTGAATCTCAATACCATTACTAGTGTAAGCGAACTCTGTCTCTATTTCGCTGCCAATAACGTACTCCGGAGAAATACCATACACTTCCTCTGTCCAAGGACGCATAAAGTCTGCTCCTCCACCAGAAACTATGTAGGTTTTAAAATCATTATCACGAAGAAAGTCGAGCACTTCCAACATCGGTTGATAAATCATCTCCGTTAGAGGCTTTTTAGTGATTGGATGCTTAGCGTTCTTCACCCAAGCTTGCACCATTTCCTCAAATTCCACAGAGTTCATACCGGCATGCGTTGCCATAACCATTTTCAGCAATCCTTCCTCACCATGAGACAGGGCTGCTTTTATGTCGCCGTTTAAAACAGACGCAAACGGCTCTTCGGTTTTCCACTCAGGGTGCTTCGGAGCAAGCTCTTTAATACGGTCCAAGGTAAAGAATAATTGAAAATACATCGGCTTCTCGGCCCATAACGTACCATCGTTATCAAATACCGCGATACGATCTTCCGCTGGGACGTAATTATCAGAGCCTTTTGTGGTGACAGTCTCAACAAATTCAACAATAGCAGATTTAGTAGCGCCATCGTTCCAAGAAGGCAAAGGATCAGGATGTTGCGCTGCAAAAACAGGAGTAGATAGAACAGCTAAGCAGACAAGGCTTTTGAAATGCATTTTCATAATTTGCTCTCAGTAATGTAAGTGTATTCATTGACGTTTGGCATCAGTAAGATGGCTAACCTGAACTGAGAGAATTATGCATTGCACGATAAAAAAATAATCTGCAAAAACGGAAAAGTTAAAAAAACGCTATGCCTAAAAGACATAGCGTTCAATACACTATCGAATGGTGATTTCCTATCGCCCTTCAATGTTACTCATTTAAATCCAATTCATTATGAATCAGAGTTACGCATTGAGAAGCAAACAACATCTTAGGACCAAGGCTGATTTTCTCAGTACCTAGACGCTTTAAACTATTAAAACTCTTCTTCGGCATTGGAATATGGTCGGTAAGAAGAAAACAAGAATTACCGACAAACTGTTGTTCTCGAATGAAGGTGCCTTTCTTATCCATCATGTAGAGCTGATAATCTTCAGCCAGTTCTTGAACCAGCTTTTCGAAGCTAATGGTTCGTACAGTAATACCCGCTTCAACTTCACGTTCTTGCTCTTTACCCATACCTTGGGATACGTCTAATGCTCTGGCAACTTTATCGAGTAGCACTTTCTCATGAAAGCCACCAACGTTACTGATGTCGTTTGAGCTAAAGCGTATAGTGCGAGAGTAATCTTTAGTACTTTCCAAGACGAGGTAAACCACCACATCTTCACGATGAGACTGCGCAACAAAGATCGTGTTCATCAACGTGTGAGCTAAAATTTCGGTATGAGCCTCCTGACCAACGGAAGCGAGAAGTTGCTGGCTTTCGGTAGGGGCGGAACGAGCTCGAAGTACAAAGGCGCGCATAGATGTAAAATCCTACTTAATGAATATAACGAATAACTTAACCAAGATGCTCTATCGTCAATAAGGCAATAGTCATTGTGGGTCGCTATTATCACAGTTTTGCTTGATGAAGTAACGGCAATAATTTAGCTATTTACAGAAATAGTCTTCAGCAGGGTGTCCTTAGAACAAAAGTACTTAAGTCAAACTGATAACTTGTTGAGGTTGCTAGACGTTTCACTGATTTGAACTAATCGCTTATGGTAGCATCGATAATCATCGACACGGATCCACACTATCATCATGCACTCACGTCTTTTTGCCCTACCCTCTGCTGAACGGGAATACATAAATCGCTTGTGCGACGTGCTTCAGTTAGTCGCAAGTACTAATATCGTTGGTATCTACTTACTTGGCTCAGCAAGTCAGGGGAGTTATGTTGCGGGTGAAAGTGATTTAGACGTCCAAATGGTGATAGCGCAACCCCTTTGCGACGCTCAAAAGCAGGCTATCATAGAGGCGCTATCGCACTCTCACCTACCCTGCCCAGCAACCAAATTGGAGTTCGTGGTATATCACAAAGCCCAACTGCGCACAGCACAATCGCTGCACTACGCTATTAATTTCAATACGGGTCGCACCTTAAAGAAAGACTACGTTTCGTTTGACCATAATAATGACCCCAGGCATTGGTTCCTACTCGACATTGCAATGGCCGGCGATTGGGCGATAACGTTATTCGGTGAATCGTTTAATCGCATATTTCCCAGCATTGAACCATCTCTTTTGTTGCAAGCAATGCACGAGTGTCTTACTTGGTTTAACAAACATTATCCGGACAGCAAAGATTGCTATCAGTGCGCTTGCCGCATTCATAGCTATCTATTACGAGGAGTGATGGTCAGCAAACGGCAGTCATTATCAGAGGTGGCATTAACGGAACAATGGAAGAGTTTACCTGCTCAGCAGTTTGTGGAATCAGTGCTTCAGCAATTAGAAGCGAAGATTGCACACCAATAACCAAGTTGGTAGTGGCACGACGCTCTTATGTTCGCGCCACATACTCAAACTTATTGACACCTATTTATGAAGCACGACTAGTCACAGCACTAGCTTGCGGAATATGTCGTTCTACATTATAAGATGAACAGTTAAGCTTATTTCCCTATTACTAGACTCACTAGAAATAAAGTACTAGTAATAATAAGCAATATCATTTCTTTTTTACGCATATATTATTCTCCTTCGATTTTTAACGAACAACTAAACTTCAGAACACTTAAAATGGAACTTATAATTTAATG
>NZ_JPJA01000088.1:188163-194285 GCF_000733315.1 Vibrio sp. ER1A | reverse complement strand
CGTTGACTCTATAAACTATATTACCTTCCACTCTAATTAAGGTAAATATGAAAATAACATCAAGTATAAATTTATCCTGATAATTAAAGCCATACCACATAAATACAATTAACAATCAAATATAACGCTGAATTACAAAACGAAATATGTCGAAATACTTTCCTTTCCATGAAAAATAGGTTCAATGGACGATGATCGCTACCGGTTATTTTTCTTTTCGCCACATCTTATAACCACTAGCGTGCATACTTTTTCCCAACAAGTGCGTCGCAACCGGTGCCGTCAGCAAAATAAATAACATGGTGCCTAGTACACGTGAGGTTACTGTAATATCCGGAATCCCCACCGCTACAGCAGCCAACAACGCTGTTAATCCCATAGTATTAGCTTTGGTTGATGCATGCATTCGGGTATAAAGATCCGGCATTCTTACCACACCAATACTAGCAACGATAACAAAAAAGGTTCCGATACAGAGCAAAATTCCCGTTATGATTTCCATTACTCTTCCTCCTCTAATGTTCTCTTCGCTATAAAGCTTGAGAAAGCAATCGTGCCCAAAAATGCTACCAGACCTAGCGTTATCGCAACGTCTAATAATGATTTTTGCCCACTATCTAAAGTATGTACTGCAATAAATCCAACGGTAATGAATGCAATCAAATCGAGTGCAACCACTCTATCCGCCAAGGTCGGTCCTAATATTAACCTAATCAACACCATCACCAAGCTAAATAATAATCCAGCGTAAGAAATGGTAATAGTAAACTGTAACCAACTATCCACGAGTCACCTCCAAAATACGCTTTTCCATCCCTTGCTTAATAGTTTGAATAACCTCTTCATGTTTAGGTGCGAACATAGCGTGAACGACCAAGTGTTTTTTATCTTCTGTGACATCCAAACTTAGACTGCCTGGCGTTAATGACACCATATTAGCCAGTAGCGTAATTTCTAAGTCTGTCGTCACGTCCAGAGGCACATAAACAATATCCGGGTCACTCAAGTGTGTTGGCGTCACCACATCCCAAACCACTTGAGCTGCGGAAATCACCATCTCATAGCAGAAACACAGAAACAGCTTAATCACCGCACTGAAGCGTGTGAAATAAGTGGATTTCATTCCAAATGGCTGACTTAGTCTCAAAGCAAAGAAGCCAACCGTAAACCCAACCACGAAATTTAGACCACTGTATTCGCCGTTGATCAGCATCCAAGCACCTGCTAGGAAAACATTGAGGAAAAAGTAGTTCATGCTCCACCTCCTAAGACCGCATTGATGTAGGCACTCGGGTCTAGTAACTGCTCTGCTGCTCCCATGGCTAGCTGGAAAAAAGGCTCTGCAATGAATCCAAACAACAGCGCCATTGATGTCAGGCTGATGATAGGTGCGTAATACAACACCTTGGTTTTCTTACACAGTTTTTTCGCTGGCTTATTTTCTGGTTGTGGCTTCCAAAACGCTTCGCTCCAAATTTTGGTCATCGAAAACAGTGTCAGTAGCCCAACAGATAGAGCTGTACCCGCTAACCAATAATACTCAACGTGTAGACTGTCTCGAATAACCAGAAACTTACCCCAGAAACCTGACAAAGGAGGAAAGCCTGCAAGTGAAAAGGCTGGGATCAGGAACAGAAACGCCAGCAATGGTGTCGATTTGTATACCCCGCCTAAGTGGCGCAATTCACTCGTGCCATACTTGCGTTCTAATACCCCACCAATCAGAAACAGATTCGACTTCACGATAATATGGTGGACGATGTAGAAGATCGTTCCAGCAAGCGCTAACGGTGTCGCGATGGCTAGACCCATTGCCATATAACCTAGCTGGCTAATACTGTGGAACGACAAGATCTTCTTTACGTTGAACTGACTCGCCGCACCTAAAACGCCAGCCAACATAGTTAACCCAGCAATCCATAACATTAATGGTTGCCAACCACTGTCCGACAAAGGAAACACAAGGGTGTACATCCGCATAAGCGCATAGATGCCAACTTTAGTCAGTAGTGCAGCAAACAGAGCTACAACACCACTTGGTAACGTATGGTATGACGCTGGTAACCAGGCAAACAGTGGAAATAATGCCGACTTAATGGCGAACGCAAACAAGAATAGCACCGCCACCGTTGACTGAGTTTGCGGGTGAATGGATGCGACTTTCCCATGCAAGTCAGCAAGATTCAACGTGCCCGTTGCCCCATAAAGCAAACCAATCGCCAGCAAGAACATTAGCGTTGAGATCAAATTCAACATTACGTACTTAACGGCTCCATCTACCTGTTCACGAGTGGCATCCAGAACCATTAATCCGAACGACGCAATCAGCATCACTTCAAACCAGACATATAGGTTGAATATATCCCCTGTTAAGAACGCCCCGTAAACACCTGCCAAAAGAATATGGATTAATGAATGGAACAAGCTATACGATGGTTTAGGTCGTAAATCTGCCATGGCATAGAATACGATGATTACCCCAATGAAAGCAGTCATGACTACCATGCCTGCACTCAGCATATCGGCGACAAATACGATACCAAATGGCGCCGCCCACTGACCAAACGCGACCGCTTGTGGGCCCAGAGTAGTGACATCGGCAAACAGCATTACGCTGGCGAGCAAGGTGATTAGCGCACTAACACCACTAATCCACTCAACGTATCTCACACGATTGCGACTAAAGAAAACTAAAGCCGAAGTAAGCACTGAGAGAACGACAGGTAACGTTAACCAAAGCGACATTACTGCTCCTCCTCTGAATACGTCATTTGATCAATATCCGCTGTTAAGGACTCTTGATAGGCTCGATAAAACAGCACAAGCGTGAACACCAATAAACCAAACCCAATAACAATCGCCGTTAAAATCAATGCTTGAGGTAATGGGTTTGCAGCACCTATAGGCGGCACAACTGCATTAGCATCAATCAATGGTGGCTCACCTACTGTCAGCCTACCCGCTGTAAAGATCGCCATATTGACAGCACTACTCAGCATAATTAAGCCAAATAGAACGCGTAACAAATGGCGCTCGAGCATCAAATAGATCCCAGCTGCAACAAACACCCCTACGACCACACTCCATAAAATTTCCATTAGTTAAGCTCCTCACTGACGTGCAGTACCATTCCCATAACACCACCAATAACACCCAGATAAATACCAATATCAAAGATCAATGGTGTGCCGAGCGGAAGTACATCTTTCCACCACAACCCGGTCAAGAAAGGTAAGTTGAATAACAAGCTGATAACGCCTGCGATAAAGCTCAGCAATACGCCAAACATAGCAATACTGAATGGCGCGAAGTGCAATCGCTCACGCACATACTTGGGAGACTCTGCAAACATCAGTAGTGATAAACCAATCACTGCGATAAGCGCACCGATAAAGCCACCACCAGGCGAGTTGTGTCCTCGCATCAGGAGATAGAGTGAGAACACCAACATCAAAGCAGCAACGATATGCGAAGCAGTACCAAAGATCAGCGACTGAATGTTCTTGTAGGTCACACTACCCGGCTTCAGTAGACTGACCGCACATAGCCCAGCCATTACCACCACAACCACTTCACCAAAGGTATCGAACGCACGGAAGTCCACTAGAATTACGTTCACAATATTGCGCCCGTGACCGCCAGGAACGCTGTTGTTAGAGAAGAACTCTGCCACACTGGTATCCATCGGCTGTGAAGTAATGTTGATAAGTAGCATTGTGATGGCAAAACCAATCACACTAGCAACCACTGCGTGGAGCGTTTTTCTTTTTATTGAATGTTGACGAACCGTGGCCAGCTTAGGCACATGACGCATCAGCAAGACCAAAAACACCACCATTAGCGTTTCTACCAAAAGTTGCGTCTTAGCCACATCAGGAGCGCTGTAGATCATAAACACCAAAGTTGTCATGAAGCCGATCATTCCTAACGCCGCAACCGCAAGAAGTTTCGTCTTAGAAACAATGACGACAACCGTGGAGACAATAAGCAGTAATGCTACTGCAAACTCGTAGAACTTAACGTCAACAAGTTGGTTAAGCATAACGTCCGAAGAAATATGAACTTGAGATACCAGTAGTACTGCTAACGCTGAAAATGAAATCAACCCATAAAAACTCATGCGCTTTCGCTGCATCAGATTAGTTTGCCAAGACGCAAATGCCATCATTCCTTTTAGCAAACCATCAAACACCTTGTTCGCATTAGGCAAAGTGATAGATAACCGTGTCCACTGAGCGAGTAGCCAAGGGTAAATCTTATACACTGAGACACCTAGCAAGAGCGTCACCGCACTTAACACCAGAGGCAGATTAATGCCATGCCATAACTTGAGTGGCTCTGGCTCAGATATCGGAGCAATCGAGGTCACGCCGGGTAAAATCACTTGTTCATTAAGCCAGCCAAGCCCCAGAACCGTCGCGAGTACACTCACTAACGCAAGCGTAATTGGAGGAAGCCACAACCCCTTATTTACCTCAATGGGTTTGGCTGGTGTTGGTTCACCCAGGTATTTCCGTGAGAAGGGCTTTATCAGAAGAGCAAGCACCAACGTAACGGTCAGTGCATTGACCACCAGCATTAACAGTACCGCTAACGAGCTCACTTCCAAGCCAGCTTTGTACATGTACTCTTTACTCAAAAAGCCTGGTAGCGGCGGAACGCCCGATGTAGATAGCGCCGCGATAAACGCAGCCACAAAGCTGATTTGTAATACCGGACGTAATCCCCGAAGCACCCCAACCTCACGAGTACCAGTCGCCTTATCGATGTTGCCAATCACCATAAACAAGCCCGCTTTATACATCGAATGAGCAACGATCAACATTAACGCAGACTTAAGCGCCAAATCGGTACCAATACCTAACAAAAACGTCAGCTTGCCGAGAACGACTGTTGTACTGTAGGCAAGCATTAGTTTTAGGTCGGTCTGTTTTAAAGCTAGAACAGCACACCAAAGCGCCGTGAAACCACCCACTGTTGTTAGGGTATAAAACCAAATCTCGCTGTGGGCGTAAATGGGCGAAAGCAGAGCTAATAAAAAGATCCCAGCTTTCACCATCGTTGCCGAATGCAGATAAGCACTCACAGGCGTTGGTGCCGCCATCGCATTAGGTAACCAGAAATGAAACGGGAACTGCGCTGACTTGGTAAATGCACCCAATATAATGAGTAACAATGATGGTACAAACAGTGCGTGGTCATGAATGACCGACGCCTGCTGTAAAATAGTCGTCAATTGATAGCTTTCGGCCATGTTCCCTAAAAGAATCAGACCCGCTAGCATCGCTAAACCACCAGCGCCAGTAATAAGTAAAGACTGCAATGCATTCTTTCTAGAAGTTGGGTTCTCGTGGTTAAAGCCAATCAGCAAATAAGACGTAATGGTTGTTAGTTCCCAAAAAACAAACAGTAACAACACATTATTACTGAGCACTACCCCCAGCATCGCTAACATAAATGCCGTTAAGTAAAAGTGAAATTTGAGGCGGTTTGGATATTCACGCAAATAAGCCAACGCGTATATTTGCACTAAAGTACCTATACCGCTAATCAAACAGGCAAATAGAAATGATAAACCGTCGAGCCTAAAGCTGAGATCTAAGCCTAAGCTTGGAACCCACGATGCAGTCCACGCCACGCCTTCAGGGCTATACAAGTATAAGATTGAAAGAAATATCGACAGAGGAAACACAGCAAACAACGCGAATAGCTGTGAGCTATGCAGGTTTACACGCTCACCTTGTTTGCCGAGTTTATTGGACGTCAATGCAGCCTTTTCGATGTTCAAGTTAATACTCACCTTTATCTACTATATCCAAGTGAATTCACGCTAAATACCAAATTGCAGAAATAGCAAAACGGTCACTTACCATTGCAGCAACCTTATTCGATTAGTTCCATATACCCGAAGCAGTGCTTGTTTTAGATGAAGAGTTTTCTGATAGCCTACATGAAGAAGTGAATAGCTAATTTAATACCAGAACAATCATTGAGCTGATTTATTAATCAATCTTCACATCCTAAACGATATAAATTCTATCCTTGGCGAGTATTTTAGTACCAGAATACAATTGTAAAGAGTCGTTGATTAGTCGTAATTCTAATTTCTGAATGTATAAGAA
>NZ_JPJA01000088.1:38632-188116 GCF_000733315.1 Vibrio sp. ER1A | reverse complement strand
GTTTGTAACGAATAGTGTCAGAAGGGATAAGTAGGATTAATGGTATTGAGATTTAAAAATAACTTTTAACTATCAGTAACTTATAGTCAAAAAACAAATCAACAACACAGTAAAGAGGGTTATCAATATGATATTAGTCCTCCTTTAGTAAAAATGGTTCAACACCAGAAACTCGAAAATACCGAATAATAACTTATGTTTTTTCAAACGATATATCAGATAGAATTAAAAGCAAGTAATAAATTGCAATTATTCCTTTCAAGATCACGTTTATAACTTAAGCAAATTCAAGTTTACTTTAATCATTTACTAAACTTAGGAATTGGATAGTTGATTAACCTAAGAGACCAGTATGACGCCACAACATTCGGTATGGTCACCCCTTTTATGGTGTAAAGACATCGATAAAAGGTCTGCTTGGGTGACGATACGAATGATAGAGGGGTGTCTATTGCTACTTTGCGCCTTTCTGTTCGCGCATTTCTTCTAATCCACCCGCGTTGTGGACATTACTAAAACCAACAGAGGTCAAATAATCCATTGCTTTACCTGAACGGTTACCACTTCGGCAATACACAACGATCGGTGTAGACTTATCGACATTAGCAAAGTACTTATCAACATCAGATAACGGATAGTTCACTGCATTCGCCAAATGACCATCAGCGAACTCATCAGGAGTGCGCACGTCCACAACCATTGCACCTTGTTCTATCATTTGCCAACCTTGTTCTGCGCGTTCAGATGCCATCACGCTAGCACTAGTCAATGCGACACAAAGTACCGACAAGGACAGTATTTTCTTCATAAATCCTCCTAAGTAATAAGGTGTTATATTAATCAAGGAGCTAGCGCAGCCTTTCAAACACTATCGTCTGATCTAACTCTTCATGATAAGGTTGGTAGTCAAAGCCTTTATCGAAAATATAGCTGGTTACAAGAGAACGTACACACGCAATGAGCTCTTCAGCATTCCAAGGCTTCTCAAAATAGTGACTAACACCTGCCGTATTTATCGCCGTAATAGTATCGGAATGCGTGGCCTGCCCTGTTAGCAACACTTTTTTGGTTTCTTTAAATCGGCTATCTCTGGAGACTTCCGTCAGCAATTCAACCCCCGTCATCCCCGGCATGACATGGTCAGACACGATAACAGCAACGCACTCCCCGTCAGCGTCAAGATCTTCCATTAAGTCGAGAACCTCTTCTCCTGATTCGCAATCTTCAATGTTTAACCAATTCGCTAAAGGCTCCAAATCTTGAATAACCGCGCTCAATACTTCGCGCTGGTCATCGACACAAATGACGTTAAGCTTCTCCATATGCTTCTCCTACAGGTAATTTGACTCGGAAAATGGTGCTCTCCTTATCGCTTTTCACGACAATCGTGCCACCATTTTCACTAACGATTCGTTTAACGATGGATAACCCTAGCCCTAAGCCAAACGATAGACCGCCCTTCTTAGTCGTGAAATTGGGCTGGAATATTTTTCGGCGGGTAGGTTCATCGATTTCCGGCCCATTGTTGGCAATGGTGACCAAAATTCTTTGATTCGATAACTTTGTTTGAATATCAATTTGAGGTGATTCAGTTTGCAACATGGCATCGCAAGCATTTTTAACGATATTACTCCATATCTGTACATACTCAGTGGATGCCCCTTTGATTAAAGGCAGCGTTGCGGGACGCAGTCGAACAGAAACGCGTCGTAAATCACTTTGTAATAGAGCAAGGGCTTTATTGATGGTGTCGTTGATATCAAGTAATTCATCAGGCTCTCCGTCAGTACGTCCCAGTTGCTTCACAGATTTGACGATACCCACTGTATGTTTGGCCGCGACTCGTAAATCATGAAGATCGCGCCCCATTCCCCAGTACTTTAGTGCTTGCTCGGGGTCTGCTAACCAAGAATCAGGAATCGTGTGGCTTGCAGTGGCTCTAGCTAGACGTTTCGCGAGACTTCGTTCCAATCGATATTGTGACTGTATTTGCTTGGTAAGCTGTCTTACTTCACTTGATGACGCATTTTGTCCTTGCATCAGCCCCACATCGAAGAACTGACTTGCTTCTGGATGCACCTCTTCTAGAAGTTGAATTAAATCTTGCTGTAACCGTTCTGTTTTACTGCTCACCACACCAATAGCGTTGTTAAGTTCATGCGCAATGCCGGCAGCGAGTTGTCCAAGCGTCGTCATTTGCTCCGCTGTGTGTAGACGCTGCAGGGCTTTCTCTTTTGCTAACGCTTCCTGAGTCGCACGACGCTGACGTCGTGACAGTTCGTTGACCATTACTGGCATAAACTGCGCATTGAGTGGCCCTAACGTTTCCGGCGAAACGGCAGGCGTATGCCTATCAATCCACGCTAATGTGACTTCGGTTTTTGCTATGACTGTTGACGACGCAGTCCAAGTCCCTGAAAAGAAACTATGGACTCCAATAAATGCACCAGCCGACGCCGTGAAAAGTTTGGTAAGCTTGCCGTCCTCATCACTTTCAAAGTAACCTTCCAGCTCACCTCGCAATACAAGATAAAGACGGTCATTTTGACCGCTTTGACGCAGCACGACCTCATCGGCAGACAAGGTTACCTGCCGATCACTTTGCGAGAAATAATGTCGTACTAATTGCTCCATAAACTCTACCCAATATGTCCCACGGCATGTAATAGCCAAACCAATACGAAGCTAAGCAATACACCAACCACACCAAGAATCACGCCTACTTTAGCCATCTGGTTACTTTGCACATGTCCCGTTGCGTGTGCCAGTGCGTTAGGTGGCGTACTGATTGGCAGCGACATACCCAATGACGCAGCGAACGTGACGACGAGTATCAGCGTAATTTCGCCACCCAGTGGTGTCAGCGACGCCATAGACGTGCCTAACGCCGCCATAATTGGCATCAATAAGTTAGCGGTTGCGGTGTGCGACATAAAGTTTGCCATCACCAAACACAAGAAAGCAGCCCCAAACAGCACCACATATGGTGAAAAAGCATCAAATGGAATGCTATGTACAACAAGTCTTGCAAGGCCCGTTTTGTCCAAAGCTAGCCCAAGGGCGATACCACCTGACACCAGCCACAACACGTCCCAAGAGATCTTCTTGAGATCTTCTTTGTTGATAATGCCTGTAAGCGAGAAGATTGCGACTGGAATCAGTGCGACGGTGTACGAGTTCATTCCGTGGCTGGAACCCATCAGCCAAAGTACGATAGTCAATGTGAACGTAATGTAGACCATGATGGCTTTCGGCGTTTTAAGAAACTTACCTTTGATTGAAAGCTCAATTTTCTTTTGATCGGCACTATAAAGGAAGTTAATTAGCATCCAAGCTAACGCCATCATGACCACTACAAACGGCACACCAAACGCCATCCATTCACCAAAACTGATGTAGTTATCACCCACGAGATATTTAAGAGCAATAGCGTTGGGAGGCGTACCAATTGGCGTACCGATCCCTCCAATATTAGCCGCGACAGGGATACATAATGCAAACGCAATTCGTCCAGGATCTTTGGGACCAAAAACAGCGATAACAGGCGTTAAGATAGAGAGCATCATCGCCGTAGTGGCGGTATTCGACATAAACATGGAGAAGATGCCGGTTATTAACATCAAGCCTAACATGACGAATTTTGGGTCACTGCCAAATGGCTTGAGTAACACTCGCGCTAAGTTAACATCAAGGCGATATTTTGTTGCAGCCATCGCCAGAAAGAAACCACCAAGAAAAAGCATGATGATCGGACTGGCAAAAGTTGCCATGATTTCGTTATAACTAAGTAGCTCACCAAAATGGGGCTGTCCTTCATTCAGCCTGAACAGGTAAAGCCCTTTATTCGATACCAGTAACAGCTCAAGCACAATAATCACCACAGAGGTGGCGTAGATAGGGATAGGTTCGAACACCCAACACAAGGCGGCGAGAAGGAAAATCGCGATAACGCGCTGCTGGATAATGGTCAATCCGTCGAAAGGAAATGCCGATAGTGGCAAGAGCAAAACGATTAATGGGATAGATATCGGAATGATATACTTTAAATATTTTTGCATGGTACTGCTCGTCCTGAGAAATATTATACTGTGAGCAGTATCACGCCGCTATGTGTGGAGCTACTTAGCGTAGGATCAAAGTTTTTGCATATTTATCATGAAGTTTCTTGGAGTGTGAATTGGGTAACAATTTGTTATTGTTACTCACATCAGTGTTTACACTTATATAAATAACACCATAACGGTTTAGCTGTAGGAAACCAGACAATGAATCCACTCACCATTCTAGATGGCGGTATGGGAAGAGAACTCAAGCGCATGGGCGCACCATTTTCTCAACCCTACTGGAGCGCACAAGCCTTAATAGAAGCGCCGCATTTTGTAGAACAGGCTCATCAGCAGTTTATTGATTCGGGTGCCGATATCATCACGACCAACAGCTATGCCTGTGTACCTTTCCATTTGGGTGATGTTCTCTATCATGAGCGAGGAACAGAGCTCGCAGGTTTGGCAGCGAAGCTGGCTAAAAATGCGGTATCACACAGTAACCGCGCAGTCACTATCGCAGGCTCCCTGCCTCCGGCATTTGGTTCTTACCGTCCAGACCTGTTCATGGCAGAGCGAGGGGCGCAGGTTTGGCAAGACTTAATGCAGGCTCAGGATGCGTATGTCGATATTTGGTTGGTCGAAACACTCTCCAGTATTGAAGAAGCACAGGTGGTATCTCAGGTACTTGCTGAGTCGACAAAGCCTAAATATTACGCGTACACCTTGTTAGATGATGTTAGCCAGCTAGGTAAGTTGCGCTCAGGTGAAACAGTAGTCGATGCGGTGCAGTCTCTGCTAAAACACAACCCAGATGGCATCTTATTCAACTGCTCTATTCCAGAAGTTATTGAAGCAGCTTTAGCAGCAACGGCAAAGGTGTTAGAAAGTCACCACTCTTCAATTTGCTTGGGAGCATTCGCCAATAGCTTTACGCCAATTCAGTCTGGGCATAAAGCAAATGATGCAGTACAAGAGTTACGAGAAGTCTCTCCACAAGAGTATTTGCAGTTTGCCAAGAAATGGCAGCAGCACGGAGCGAATATTATTGGAGGTTGTTGCGGTATTGGGCCAGAACACATTGAAGTGTTGGCTAAGTGGAAAGCAAGCGTGAAATAACGCCAAGTCAATAATACAGATATGAAAAAGCCAGACGATGAATTATCTGGCTTTTAAATCGGTTACTTGCGATGGCCTAATCGCACGGTTCCCTGAGTCGAAAACCAAAGCGCTTCCGAGCGGCGGCGGCCTAATAAGATAGGGCCATCATCGTAAAACAGGAAGTTCTTCCAATACTTTTTAAACACCGACCATTTAGTTTCAATCACGTTGTACTTCTCATAACAGAAATACACTGTGACGTCGTCTTGCCAATCGATAAACTGATTCACGGCTTCAGGAAGCTCGTTCTCATCTGCTTCCCACGCAGCCATCCAATCAACATCATCTTGCCAATTGCTGTCTTTCATTGGCCAATCTTGTGAGCTTAGACGTTCTGCATCTGGGCTTTGGGCGCTGATATTTTCTTTCCAAAACTGCGCCGCACGCGCTTGAGTCATGGGTTTAATCTGTGGCCAATCTTGCTCAGGAACAGGCATTGATTGATGAGTAAAAATCCATTTTCTTTGGTATTCATCCAAAGTTGTGTAAGACATTCAGTCTCCTAATTTCTTAACCAGCCATTTTCTGTGGCTTCTTCTATCAGCAATTTTGCTTTATCCCAAAGCACTTGTGAACCTTTTTCTATACGTTGGTTCACTTGCATCACTTGTTGTTTGCTAACATTGTTTTCGATCCAGCTTTGACCATCATTATGGTAGTTCAATAACATCGGGATAAGTCTATCTAACGCCTTAGCAAATCTGGCCTCTGCCGATTCTGCTGCCTCAAACTCGCGCCAAACCGAAAATAATGCCTCTCCTTGGTCATCGGGCAGCATACCAAACAAACGCTTGGCGGCTTCAAGTTCAGTTTGCTGCTGTGTTTCATATGCGGCGGTATCGTAAACAAAAGTATCGCCAGCATCGATTTCAACCATGTCGTGTAACAAAAGCATTTTGACGACTTTTGCAATATCGACAGGTTCGTTAGCATGCTCTTGCAACAGCAACGCCATCATGGCGACGTGCCAACTGTGCTCGGCGCTATTTTCGAAGCGACCATCCGCACATCGAACTCGAGTTCGGCGCAAAACGGCTTTTAACTTATCAAGTTCCATCAATAAGCTGAGTTGCTGCTCAAGTCTAGTCATTAGGATGGCTTCCAATTAGGGTTAATCAACGACGTTAACACGTGATCTTCCCATTTATCATCGATTAAAAGATAGTCTTTAGCAAAACCTTCCCTTGTGAAACCCATCGCGTTTAATACCGCTTCACTGCGAACATTTCTAGGCATATATGATGCGGCAATACGATGCATGTTTTGCACATCGAACATATACGGTATCGCTAACTTCAACGCACGGCGCATATAGCCATGGCCTTGTGCATTTTCTGCTAAAGAGTAACCGAGGTTGCATGAGTGAAATGGAAAACGTATCAAGCTGCTAAACGAGATCGTCCCCTGCATCTGGTTCGTTTCCGCATCAAAAATTAAGCAGTAATACGCCAGCCCCAAACGGTGCAACTCTTCTAACTTCACCAATTTGGCTGCCCACGAGTCGACTTTATAAAAGTCGGCATCTCGTTTTGGTTCCCAAGGTTTGAGAAAGGTCTTGTTATCCCGAAAATACTGAGCAATCGTGTAAGCATCAGAGGGCTTAGCCGTTCTCACTAGAACATTCCCTTCGCGACGGTGCAGCTGCACCGCCGAGCTAAGATCTTCCATTAATTCTTCCTGATATTGTAATCACGCAGCTTATTGGCAATGGAGGTATGTGACACATTAAGACGCTTAGCTAACTTACGACTTGATGGGAAGGACTGATAGAGTTTTTCAAGTACACGTGATTCATAGTCCTTCATGATGTCATCGAGAGAACCATCGATGTTTAGATTAACAGAGCCGGAGTTCACACTTTCCAACTTAGGCAAATTAAAGTCTTCTAGCTCCAATGTTGACCCCGTTACCTGTGTCAACGCACGCAACACCATATTGTCTAGCTGACGCATATTGCCTGGCCATGGATAGTTGCTGAGAGACTTCACGAGTTCCTCATCAATATCAGGCTTTGCGATGCCTAGCTTATTGCTATGTTTTGCGACAAACAAATCCAACAGCGGTGCGATATCACTAGCTCTCTCGCGCAGGGGAGGAATAGTAAGCGTCAAAACATTTAATCGGTAATAGAGATCTTCTCGGAATGCACCTTGCTCTGCCAGATCCGCCAGATTGTAGCGAGTCGATGCAATAATACGCACATCAACGTGTACTTCGTGCTCTTCCCCTACGCGTCTAAAGGTGCCATCTTGTAAGAAACGCAGCAATTTGATTTGTAAGTGAGGGCTCATTTCACCGATTTCATCCAATAGCACAGTACCGCCATTAGCTTGCTCGAAAATACCTTTGTGACCATGTTCATGATTAAATGAACCAGGAGCATGACCAAACAGTTCCGTTTCTGCAACATCATCAGGCATCGATGCGCAGCTCAATACCAAAAAGGGATTAGAAGCACGATTAGAACGATTATGGCAAGCTTTCGCTAGCATTTCTTTACCGGTACCCGTTTCGCCTTCAATCAGTAGCGGTTGGTCTAACATAGCTAGCTTTTTCGCTTGACTCATCAGAGCTTTGTGACGGTTCGATACGCCAACAAAGTGCTCAAACCCTAGCGAATTGCTGTCGGCAAGTACCTCGGGCGCACTTGAGGTTGTAGTTGGGTGGATACTCATAACCGCACTGGCTAATAAAGTTTCATTCGACTCGCCAGTAATGTAAACCGGTAGGATTTCCATGGTGTAATCTAAACCATCAATAACAATAGCTTGTTTCTGTCGGGAGATCTCTCCTTCAATCCATTTGGTGAAGTTAAAGCTTGGTAATAGATGAGAGATTAACTGACCAATGGCTTCTTCTTCGCTTTTCGCAAGTAATTTCAAAGCTGCATGGTTAGCCATATCAATCGCCCCTTTAAGGTCAATTGACAATACCGGATAAGGTAAATTGGTGAGCAGTGACACGAGTTCTGTATTGTGTCGTTCGCTAGGCATAAACTGGATCTTTCGAACGTCTTTCACCCCGGAAATTCGGCGAATTTCGGCCATTAAGTCCCTAAACGTCTCGAAATCAATATCTGGACAGTTCAAGTAGATAATCCCAGATATATCGATTTCAATGCCACGCAAATCAATACTATTGGACGCAAGAATGTCCAATAGCTCGCGCGTGAGCCCCAGTCTATCTTCGCAAAAAACCTCTAAACGCACTTTGTCTTCCTATAGAAAGTGTCACGAAATGTTGACAGTAAGTGTGTATGACAAGCGGTTTCGCGTCAACAAAAACAGTATGTTGGCCCTACGATTTGACTTATTTTTGTACGTTATGCAAGCAAAGTGATAACTAGTTCGCAGTTATCGCTTGTTCAAGGTCGGGATAGACGGTAACTAACTGATCTACTTTGGTAACTTTTAACAATTGGAGAACAGGTACACTCTCAGTGATAAGGCAAATGGTGTCACATTGGTGGGTTTTTCGCAGCGCCATCAGCGCTCCTAACGCACTGCTGTCCATAAACGTCACACTGGTTAAGTCCAATAACATGCACCGATTCAATGAATCATCCAAACCATCGATGCACTGTCGAAAACTAGGGACAGTTTTGGCATCAAAGTGCGGCGCGTCTACTTCGATAACGGTGTGAGTATCATTACTATATGCAATGAACGACATCACTTTCTCCTTTTCGGATATAACTTATTCTACATATGAATATAGTAGCATTTAAAAACTAATCCCAAATATTAATGCATACGCCAAGAGTGTAGGCAATCACCATCAAATCGGTAATTCTATTTATCAGATATATCAATAATTCTGCTCGGTTCTACTATGGTCTATCCGGCAAAAATAGCGCAGAATGAGCAAAAAAAAGAGTCCACTTTTATGCACGTCAAATATCGCGCTGAATTTATTCTGGTTTTTACCACACTGCTTGCCGGCGCCGGATGGGTGTTTTCAAAAGAAGCCATACAAGGTCTTCCGCCATTCGGTTTTATTGGTTTGCGGTTTATCTTTGCGTCGTTAATTTTACTTCCATTCTGTATGCGAGCACTTAAAGCAGCCTCATTAGGAGACTGTCTTCGAGCAATGAGTGTCGGTTGTTTCTTAGGAAGTGCTATCTTTTGCTGGATTCATGCGATCTCTATTAGTGACACCTTAGGTGAAGGCGCTTTCATCATGAGCCTGTCGATGTTGTTTGTCCCGATAGTCGCTTGGGTGCTATTTAAAACAAAACCAATTCGTGCTTTTTGGCTGTCGCTTCCGATTGCAGCCGCTGGCTTGTTTTTGTTGTCCTGGAAAGGAAGCTGGCAAACCGACCCCAGTCAGCTTTGGTTTTTAGCGTCTGCTGTTGGTTTGGCGCTCCACTTTAACTTCAATAGCAAGTATTCCGCACAGTTGTCACCTATGCTGCTGACAACCTTGCAGCTGTTTTCTACTGGCTGTATCGGTATTGTTCTTTCACTCAGTGTCGAAACTTGGCCTGAACATATTTCGTTGATTACTTGGAAGTGGTTTGCACTGAGCGTTTTACTTGCGACCAGCTTGCGTTACTTAATGCAAACAACGGGTCAAAAGCTGGCTAACCCAACAAATGCAGCACTATTGATGCTGCTCGAACCTGTGTGGACGTTAATTCTAAGTGTGCTTATCTATTCCGAGCCGATGCCCATTAACAAAGTATTCGGTTGTCTATTGTTACTTGCCTCATTAGTTTTTTATCGCCTAAGTTCGATGGTTTCCATTCGAAAAACTAAACGACTGAATCCATAATAAAACAGCGCCCTGACTTAAGGGCGCTGTTCGTTTGGAGCTATCAATGGTGAATCTTATAAAAGACTAGCTAACACGTTTAAGATTCACACCATTCTTTTTTGCAAGTGATGCGCCGAGATAATCGCTAAGTTGTTCGACTTGCTCCGCTTCAAACTCTAAACCGAGCTTGCTTCGCCTCCAAAGGACATCGTCTACTGATACAGCCCATTCTTGCTGCACTAAGTAATCCACCTCTGCTTGATACAGGCCGTGTCCAAAATCCGTACCCAGTTCATCAACACTGGTTTTACCTTCAAGGAGCTGATTAATACGTGTACCGTATGCTCTGACCCATCGCTTGATAATGCCACTGTCTAGCCATGAATACTGAGAAGCGAGCTGCTGCTCTAAATGATCACGATTAGAGAAATTACCACCAGGTAGAATTGCTTCACGAGTCCAAGCCTGCCCCATATGAGGGAAGAATGGAGCAAGTTTATCCACCGCTGCCTGACCAAGTTTGCGATACGTTGTCAGCTTGCCACCAAAAATAGATAAGAGCGGAGCATCGTCCATTTGATCATCAAGCTCGATCGTATAATCACGTGTTACTGCTTGCGGGTCGTCAGATTCATCATCACATAGAGGACGAACACCAGACCAATCAGAAATCACATCTTCAGGTGAAATTTTAGTCGTAAAATGTTGGTTAACGATATCGCACAAGTAAGCAATTTCGTTATCATCAATTTTAACTTTGCTTGGGTCACCTTGATACTCTACATCTGTGGTACCTACCACTGAGTAGTTATCCATGTAAGGAATCACAAACACAATTCGTTTATCTTCGTTTTGCAGAATAAATGCATGATTACCATCGTACATCTTAGGAACCACTATATGGCTTCCTTTTACTAGACGAATACCTCTCGGCGATGGCATAGCCAATTGACTGCAGAAGAAACGGTCAACCCAAGGACCTGCGGCATTTACAAGTGCTTTGGTTTGTATTGAATTCACTTCACCTGTCAGCGTGTTCTCGATATCCACACGCCATGCTTCACCAGAGCGTTCGGCTTTAACACATTTTGAGCGAGTGAAAATATCCGCACCTTTCTCTTCAGCTAACTTGGCATTAGTGACAACCAAACGCGCATCGTCAACGGCACAATCCGAATATTCGAAGCCTACTTTCATTTCTGGTAATAGCGGACTTTGCTCGCCCTTAAACTTCACACTATGACTACCAGGCAAAGAAACACGCTTGCCCAAGTTATCGTATAGGAACAACCCCGTTCTTATCATCCAAGCTGGGCGCAAATGAGGTCGGTGGGGTAATTGGAAACGAAGTGGAGAAACAAGGTGCGGTGCATTTTTGAGCAAGACTTCACGCTCTGCAAGAGCTTCCGAAACTAAACGAAACTCATAATGCTCAAGATAACGTAAGCCACCATGAATGAGTTTACTACTTGCCGAAGACGTAGCCGAAGCCAAATCGTTCATTTCATAAAGTGCGACTTTCAAGCCACGCCCTGCTGCATCAGCTGCAACTGCGACGCCGTTAATGCCGCCTCCTATTACGACTAAATCATACACTTTATTGGTTACACTCATAGTTTCCTCGTCCAGCTCTTTATTCGCAAATGCGCGTTTATGTTCGTTTAGATACAATATAATCATCATAAACGAAAAGATCGAGTATTTTTTACACCTTTCACGAAAGTTTCATTAAACCAAGATAAATCAAGGAATGAGAACTCAACCTTTGCAATACGCCGGAAAGTTCATTAACATTAATTTCATGTATATTTGACATTTCGAACACTACAGTGTGCGGAAACGAACATTTCGCGATGACAGCGAAAAAGCATAAAGAAATAACGAGAAAGATATGGAAAGTAAGAAGAAAGTCGTCGTCGCACTAGATCAAGGAACGACTAGCTCCCGAGCTATTATTTTTGATCATGACGCGAATACGATCAGTGCTGCTCAGCGCGAATTCACTCAAATTTATCCTAAGCCCGGTTGGGTAGAACATGACCCGATGGAAATCTGGGCCACACAGCGCTCTTCCCTTACTGAAGTATTAGCTCAGTCTGACATTGCTAACGAAGAAGTCGCTGCGATTGGTATCACCAACCAGCGTGAGACCACCATTGTATGGGAAAAAGAGACGGGTCATCCTGTCTACAATGCTATTGTCTGGCAGTGCCGCCGTACGGCCGATTTTTGTGAAAAGTTAAAAGCCGACGGCCATGAAGACTACATTCGTGACACGACAGGTTTAGTGGTAGATGCTTATTTTTCTGGTTCTAAGATTGCATGGATTCTCGACAATGTTGAAGGTGCACGAGAACGCGCAGAGAAAGGCGAATTACTATTCGGTACTGTGGATACTTGGTTAATCTGGAAACTGACCCACGGTAAGTCTCACGTTACAGACGTAAGTAACGCATCACGCAGTATGCTGTTCAATATCCATACCCTAAAATGGGATGAGAAACTACTCGATATCTTCAACATTCCAAAATCCATGTTACCTGAAGTTAAATCGAGCAGCGAAGTCTATGGTTACGCCCATATTGGCGGAGGGACTGAAGACATTCCTATCAGTGGTATCGCAGGAGACCAACAAGCCGCCCTATTTGGTCAGCAGTGCTTTAAGAAAGGCATGGTCAAAAACACCTATGGCACTGGCTGTTTCTTACTTATGAACACTGGCGACAAGCCCATCGCTTCGAAACACGGTTTGCTCACTACCATCGGATATAAAGTTGGCAATGAGATCACTTATGCGCTCGAAGGTAGTGTGTTCATGGGTGGCGCAACGATTCAATGGCTGCGTGATGAGCTAGGACTCATCCAAGATGCTCAAGATACTCAGTACTTTGCAGAGAAAGTCGATGACTCCAACGGCGTGTATCTTGTACCTGCATTTGTTGGTCTAGGTGCGCCTTATTGGGACCCACACGCACGTGGCACTTTGACGGGATTAACACGCGGCACGAACCGCAACCACATTATCCGCGCAGCTCTTGAGTCCATCGCTTATCAAAGTCGGGATGTCTTACTTGCCATGGAAGAGGACTCAGGTATCAAGCTAAGCCAAATTCGCGTTGACGGCGGCGCCGTTGCTAACGATTTCCTGATGCAGTTCCAGTCCGATATCATGGGTAGCAAAGTCGTTCGTCCGGTTGTCAGAGAATCAACCGCTTTAGGTGCGGCAATGCTAGCTGGTCTCGCAGTTGGTTTTTGGCAAAACCAAGAAGAGCTTGCTGACAAGAAAGAAATCGAGCGTACCTTTAGCCCGCAAATAGAGCGAAATGAAAGAGAAACGTTGTACGCTGGTTGGTTAGACGCGATCAAGCGAACTAAATCACACTAAGGTATAGTTCTTCATAAACTTATTAAACCCGTATTCGAATAAACGAGTGCGGGTTTTTATTAGGTGCGACGCGTAAAGCGGCTATAAATCAACCCTACTGCCAAGCCAAGTAAGGTTGAGCTAATGCCTAAGAAGCTAACGCCCGAAAGGGTAATCAAGAAAGTCAATAATGCCGCCTCTCGGTACTCTTCCGTCATAAATGCCGAGTGTAAACACATCAATAACGTTCCCAACAAGGCAAAACTGGCTAACATACTGGTAATATCAGCTGGCAGTGCGATAAAAAGAGCAACCACAGACGTCGCGAACAAACCGGCAGCGAGATAAAACACACCGGCCCATATTACCGCTTTATACCGCTGATTCTTGTCGGCATCCACTGAGTCGTTCATGCAGATAGCCGCTGAAATCGCTGCCAAGTTAGCACTAAAACCACCGAAAGGAGCGAAAATCATATTTGCAACACCAGTGGTAATTAACGACGACTTCACTGGTGTTTGATAGTGATAACTCTTCATCATCGCAACACCAGGCAAGTTTTGAGAAATCATAGTGATAAGATAAAGCGGTAGCGCAAGATTGAGTAACGCGGATACATCAAAAGTTACCGGCATCCAAGCAGGCTTAGCCATCGCTATTTGAAACTCGACAGCGTCATGCGGCGTAACAAACCATGCACAGATTAATGCTACCGAAAGAAGGAGCAGCATGGCATATCTGGGAGCAAAGTGCTTTGCCAGCAGATACGTCAAGAACATGATGATAAACAAGATTGGTGACGTCTGAAGTGGTTCAAAGCCTTTAAGACAGAAAGGTAACAGAATGGCCGCCAACATTGCAGTGCCAAGTGATGAAGGAATTCGCTTTAAGGCTTCACTAAGGGGACCAATCAGCCCTGTCACGGTAATCATTAAACCAGAAACCACAAACGCACCTATCGCCTCACTTAACTGGTACTCCCCTGCTGACACAACTAACATCGCAGCCCCTGGTGTCGACCACGCGGTGAGGATAGGCATTTTGTAAAACCATGACAGACCTATTGAGGTTAGCCCCATCATTACGCCTAGAACCAACAGCCAGCTTTCGATTTGAAATGGGCTTGCACCAGATTGTGTCGCAGCTTGAATGATGATGACCACAGAACTGGTATAGCCAACTAATACCGCAGTAAAGCCCGCAGAGACATGACTCAAACTAAAGATTCCTTTCATGTTAGTTCCTTATTTCATCAATGGTGCTATTCTTGTGCGTGATAACGCACAAACCTAAGAGTACCACTGTGCGTTATAGCGCACAATAAGAGAACCCTATGAACGACACCGTTTTTAAATCGCAAATCGCGGCACACTTAAAGCAAATCAGAAAACACAAAGGATTGAGCTTAGACGCAACTGCCAAGCTTACTAGCGTCTCCAAAGCTATGCTGGGACAGATAGAAAGGGGGGAATCAAGCCCCACAATTTCGACACTATGGAAAATTTCTAGTGGTTTGGAGGCGTCCTTTTCTGGGTTCTTCGCAAACGACCCTGTGCTACGTGACAGCGAAATGACGTTCCCAGAAGATGAAAACATGCTGGTCAATACCCTATTTCCCTATACCAGCGACACCAACATGGAAATGTTTGAAATTACGCTAGCGCAGCACCATTGCCAACTGTCTTCACCTCACAGCGTAGGCGTCATTGAGCATATCATTGTGTTGGAAGGCAACCTCGAGGTGTTTTTTGAAGATAAGTGGCATGCCGTCGCACAGGGTGAAAGTTTACGCTTTTATAGCGATCAGCCACACGGTTATAAAGCCGTAACCGAGAGGGCGGTATTTCAGAATATTGTCTGCTATCCAAGGTAATTAGATCCCCAAGCTATAACCTATAAATCCGCACACGATTAAAAACCGCCGCAATAGTTGCAATTGCAACTATTGCGGCATAAACTAAGTTCGAAACAAATGAATCAACTCTATGAGGTTTTATTATGCGCACTTCCCTCTCTATGCTTCACCGAACCGCAGCGATCATTGCTTTTGGTTTGATTTTGTCATTCTTCACCAGCAGCGTTTTAGTCGAACTGTTCGGAAGTGAGGAAGCTGTGACCACTGTGAAAACTGCCATTTTCTTTGCCGTATGGGTTTTGATCCCTTGTATGGCAATCGCTGGTATTACTGGTTCAAAGCTCGCGCCAAAAGCAAATAAGGGAGTACTTGGAGCAAAGAAAAAGCGGATGCCATTTATTGCAGTGAATGGCATGTTGGTGCTGCTACCTTGTGCGATCTATCTTCACACTCTTGCCTCTAAGGGCCAATTTGACCACACCTTTTATTGGATTCAAGGCATAGAGTTTGTCGCAGGTTTTATCAACTTAACGCTTATGGGATTAAATATTCGCGATGGCCTGAGATTGAAAAATAAACGATCACCGCGTTTAAGTACCGAAAACTAATACCTGTGCGTCCATACTTTGTATTTGTTCGATTGTCACTAGCGTTTTCATTACAAAAACGTTAACGTCGATGCTACTTCACTGCTGTTTCTTCGCATAGCGATTACCTCATTTTCTGACATTGCAGAAATAGCAGTTTCCCTATTCATCACGGAAGTTCGAATATGACAGTCAACACCGCCTCTTTCATCGACTCAGGTTTACGTTTTACCCCTCACAACTTTATTGTTCCATTAGATTATCAACACCCAGATAAAGGTAATATCAATGTCTTTGCGCGAGAAGTAACTCTTGTCGATGACACGGCAGACAAGCCGTGGCTAGTCTACTTTCAGGGAGGTCCCGGGTTCCCTTCACCACGTCCGAATGGCAATAATGGTTGGTTAAAACGCGCTTTACAGGATTACAAAGTACTTTTACTGGACCAAAGAGGCACCGGAAACAGCACCGTAATCAGCCATCAAACCTTGGCAAGTCAAACACCACAGCAGCAAGCCGACTACCTCAGCCATTTTAGAGCGGACAATATTGTTCGCGATGCAGAGTCTATTCGTAAACAGTTTGGTGTTAAGCAATGGGCAATTCTCGGTCAAAGCTTTGGTGGTTTTTGTTCATTAACCTACCTCTCTTTATTTCCAGAAAGCTTATCGCGTTCATTTATCACAGGTGGTGTACCATCAATTTCGCGTCATCCAGACGACGTTTATCAAGCGACATTTAAGCGTACCAGAGAGAAAAATCAGGCATTCTTTCGTCAGTTTCCTCATGCACAAGCACTCTGTAAGAACATTGCCAATCACCTAATGAACAATGAGGTTTACTTGCCTAATGGCCAGCGTTTCACTGTTGAGCAATTTCAACAGATTGGCATTAATTTTGGTATGAGTGATACCTTCCTACCGACTTATTACAACTTAGAAAACGCTCTGGTTGAGGTCAACGGTGAGACTATTATGCGTTATGAGTTCCTCAATGAAATGTTGATACAACAGGGTTTTCAAACTAACCCCATCTACGCCTTGCTGCACGAATCCATTTATTGCCAAGGCTTTAGCTCGAATTGGTCTGCACATCGAATACGTCAAGAGCATAGTGAGTTCAACTATTCTGGCGAAGAAAGCGAATTCTACTTTACTGGAGAAATGGTCTTCCCTTGGATGTTTGAACAATACGAGTGCCTAAAACCACTGAAAGAAGCCGCAGATCTGCTGGCAGAGAAATCAGATTGGGGCAAACTGTATGACGCCGAAACACTCGCCAATAACTCAGTTCCAGTAAGTTGCGCTGTTTATGCCGACGATATGTTCGTAGAAATGGATATCAGCCGCGAGACCCTTGCACTGATGCCTAATGCTAAAGCTTGGATTACCAATGAATACGAACACAATGGACTACGGGCGGATGGTGAGCGCATTCTTAACAACCTGATTACCATGGGTAATCATACTTATCATTGCCAACAGGCTTAATGCTCTCGCTCACCTCAGCTGTGCACGGTGAGGTGAGCCTTTTATCTCACTTTACTGTACTTGTTCTTGCAGCCAACTCTTAAACAGTCGCGTATAAGGATTGTCAGTATGGGTGATGATAAAATATCCGGCATTCGCCGCCATCTTATCAAATGGTGCAATTAGCCTCCCTTGCGCGACTTCTTCTCCTAGTAAGGCTGTCCGAGCCAGAGCAATACCAACTCCAGCCTCGGCAGCCGACATCGCCATATCTGTACGATTGAAGAAATGCCCTTGGTTAGTGTCAAAATCCAGACTCTGTTGAGATGCCCAGTACAGCCATTCATAATCTTTAGGTGCACCTTCCCACGGCATAAGATCATGCAATAGTGTCACTTGTTCCCACGCTCTATTGCTGGTTGCCAAATCAGGGTGACGCTGCCAGTAGTTATGACTCATTACCGGAATCAGTGATTCTTCTAACAGTAATTCTGCATCGGAGCGTTTATAAGGTATCGGCCCATAATCTATCGCAACATCAAAATCGCGGCTGTCACTATCAACAAGTGCGCCTTCAGCGAAAGTGTGTATCTGAACATCGGGATAACGGCGATAGAAGTCCTCCAATCGAGGCACTAACCACTTAAAGGCAAACGACGGGGTGAGTTTTAATCGTATCTGTTTGCGCTCAGACACCCGTGTTAGTTGAAACACCGCTTCTTCAATGGACAATAGATGATGACCCGCCGCTTCTACCAGTTTGTTGCCACGTTCGGTAAGCCGAATTCCCCGAGCATGGCGTTCAAATACAGTAAAACCTAAGCGTTGTTCAATCTGATGTAGTTGCTGACTCACCGCACCGACCGTCAAATTCAACTCCTTTGCCGCACTGGTAATGCTGGTGTGGCGCGCGACAATACAAATTAGATTGATACCATGAAGTACAGCAGATTTCATATCGAGCCTTTAGTTTTACTAAAATCTATTGTCAATTTATATCGATTGTTAATCAGATGTAAACCATTCATTGTTGCTGAAAATAAAAAATGTGAGAGTTGAATGTGAAAGTCGTCGTGTTAGGAAGTGGAGTCATTGGATTAACCAGTGCATGGTATCTGTCTCAAGCTGGCTTTGAGGTGACTGTCGTCGACCGTCAATCCAGAGCTGCGGAAGAGACAAGCTTCGCCAATGCGGGACAAATTTCCTACGGCTACTCCTCTCCATGGGCTGCTCCAGGGATTCCCACAAAAGCACTCAAATGGCTTTTTGAGCAGCACGCACCGTTAAAAATAAAGCCTAGCTTAAGCCCTGAACTGATTCACTGGGCGAGCCAAATGTTGTTGAATTGCCAACTTAGTCATTACAAAACCAATAAAGCTCGCATGTTGACCATTGCTAATCGCAGTAGAGACTGTTTAGCCCAGCTCAATAGACAATACCAACTGCAATATCAAGGACGGAGGCAAGGTACACTGCAGATCTTTCGCAAACACGAGCAATTGAATTCTGTAGAAAAAGATATGGCGCTACTCAGAGAAAGTGGTACTCAGTTTCAACTACTCGATCGACAGCAGTGCTTACAACAAGAGCCTGGACTAGAAAATATGAACGATAAACTGGTCGGAGGGCTTTATCTACCGGATGATGAGACCGGTGACTGCTATTTGTTTTGCCAGCAACTGCAAACCTTGGCGGAGCAAGCAGGTGTCAAGTTCCTATTTGATACCAATATCAATGAACTAGAGGTTGATAAGCAGTGCATCAAGGGGGTCAACACGTCACAAGGCACAATAACAGGCGATCGATTCGTCGTCGCACTAGGAAGCTACTCCAAATCTTTGCTAGCGCCTCTTGGCATTGACCTACCGATTTATCCGGTAAAAGGCTATTCATTAACACTTCCGGTGATCGATGATGAGCAAGCACCTACCTCTACCATTATGGACGAAACCTACAAAGTCGCGGTGACTCGATTTGATGAGCGCATCCGTGTCGCTGGAACAGCGGAGCTCGCAGGGTTTGATGCAACACTTCCTGACAAGAGACTTGCCACACTCAATCACGTCGTAAGCAACCTCTTTCCTATGGGCGCAGACCTCACTCAAGCGGAATACTGGAGTGGATTTAGACCTATGACACCAGATGGCACACCGATTATTGGCAAAACACCGATCAAAAACCTTTACACCAATACAGGACACGGCACCTTAGGCTGGACGATGGCATGTGGTTCGGCGGATATTCTAACCGAGTTAATGACTTCAGATGGTCGTCTAGAACTAGCAGAACTGAGCGTTGAGAGGTACTAGTAGAGGTACCGAAAATGTACGGCAGGTGTGTTTAACACACCTGCAAATCTACCTCATTATGTTCAAGAATATCTACTAATTCTTGAGGGGGCATCGCGTCAGTGTAAAATGCATCTACTTGAGAAATATGACCAAGATTGACCATAGCACCTCGGTTAATTTTGGTGCTATCTGCCGCAAGTATCGTTTGCCCTGAACAAGCAATTATCGCTTGCGCAATACGAACTTCAGAAAAATCAAAATCGAGAAGACTGCCACCTTCGTGTATTCCAGAGATACCGATGATGCCGTAATCGAGTCGGAACTGCTCGATGAACTCTTTCGCCGCCTCTCCGATAATACCGCCGTCCTTATTACGAATCTGTCCACCAGCAACAATCACCGTGAAGTCATCTTTGACTCGTAATATGTTGGCAACGTTAATATTGTTGGTAACAATCTTAAGATCTTTATGCTCAAGTAGTGCCGTCGCTACCGCTTCTGTTGTCGTGCCGATGTCAATAAACAAAGAGGATGAGTTTGGTATACGCTTTACCAGTTCGTTGGCAATGCGGTTTTTTTCGTCTTGATACCGCACTTTACGTGAAGAGTAGGCTTCGTTTTCAGTACTAGAGTGAAGCGATGCGCCCCCGTGATGACGAGTGACAAGCCCTTGCTTCGCCAAATCATTTAAATCTCGGCGAATGGTTTGTGGGCTTACGCCAAACACATCCACGAACTCTTCAGTGTTCAAAAAGCCCTTTTCTGAAAGCATGGCAAGTATTTGTCTGTGGCGTTGGGTTTGCTTCAAAACATCACTCCAGTTCGAGTTCTTTTAAAATCTACTTGATAGTATAACTATCTGAAAGTTCACGGTATACCTCAAATAACGAAGTTCTAGTTTTCGCATTCAGAGCTTTAACATCTTCACATGGCGAGACGAGATCGGGAATTTGGTAAGTATGCATAGAAGCCGCAACAGCAGCTTTGACGCCATTGTTCGAATCTTCAAATGCTAAACATGTCTCTGATTCAACCCCAAGTCTTTGCGCCGCCAAATGATAAATCTCTGGGTCAGGCTTGCCTCTAGTCACCTCACAACCCGTCGCTAAACAGTCGAAGTATTTATCTAAGCCTGCCAATTTCAGTTTAGCTTCAGCGACATTTCGGTGAGTCGATGTCGCCACAGCAAGAGGAATATTTTTTGATTTCAAGAAATCCAGTAGTTCAATTACACCATGCTTTTTCGGAATAGCTTGATGGAACACGACCGAATCATAGCTTTTTCGCCACTCATCATTAATTACCTTGTAATCAATAATATCCTGATACGCCTCACCGAGTTTGCTATGAATGGTCTTTGAATTGCATCCAATAATAGATAAATAACTCTGCTCTAAGAAAGGTACACCGAGCGTTTGGCATGCCTTTTCAAAAATGCCTTTACAGACATTTTCTGTATCGAGAAGCAATCCATCCATATCGAAAACTGCTGCTTTAAAGTTCATGAACTACCTTACTTACCTTCAAAAAACGCCGAGTATAGCAGATTCCCGACTAAGAAAGGTCGAGCAGCCCTTTAATAGCTTATCCTTTTATTTTCCACCCAATGACGCTTTGTAAGCTTGAAGGATAGCGCTCATCTTCTCAAAGTCATAATGTCCTAGCGCCACTTTTAAATCATTAATTACGTCCTCCGCGATTCCGGCTTGAGACAAATAATCAACATCGCTCAATAACTCTGATACTTGCATATCAAAGTCCTCTGACAGAGCAATCAACTCATTAATTCGCTGCAGTTGCGGTTCGCTAAATGGAATCCCGAACTCTTGGGGTTCAGGGACACTCATTGATAAAGTGCTTTGGATTAAGCTCTCAACTGTACGTTCAAGTTGAGTGTTGAGCATTGTAACTTCTTGTTCAACCGAACCACCTTGCTTTAGCTGCCTTTCTATTTGGTCACAAATTTCAGCAATATCAGCCAACCCCAAGTTGCCAGCAGCACCTTTTAAAGTATGAACCTCAAACATTGTAGCTTCGCTGGTCTGTTCTTCTGAAGTACCTATTCTCACTCCGGAGTATTGTTCGATAAATCGTTGAATGAGTTTTTGATGCAGTGCCTCATTACCACCAGCTAAGCGCTGGCCTATTTCAGATCCAGCCAGTCTTTCAATATCGAGATGATCAACTGAAGACTGTTTGCTTGGCTGAATCCATTTGGCCATCACTTGGAACATTTCTTCAAGAATAATCGGCTTACCAATCACATCATTCATTCCACACGCCAACGCCTTTTCTTTATCATCGACCATCACACTAGCTGTCATAGCTATTACAGGAAGCTCAACTAGACCAAGTTCATTTCGAATATTCCTCGTGGCTTCATAACCGTCCATGATGGGCATTTGACAGTCCATCAGTACCCCATCATAGATTTCCGTTTGCAAGGAGCTCACTGCCTCTTGTCCGTTTTCCACCACATCAACGGAAAGTCCTTTCGATTGCAGTAACTCTCTTGCTACCTCCTGATTGATCGTATTATCTTCTACCAATAGAACTTTAGCGCCTTGTAATGATGCTAGTGCTCGCTTTAGTTCTTCGCTATGGCTTCGATAATGGCCTACACGTGGCGACTCATTCAATGCAGCTGCAATCAAAGCATCGTGCAATGTAGAAGCAGTAAACGGCTTTTCCAACACACTGGCGACTTGAATATCAGTCTCTTCTAACGCTTCAATGATATCTTGTCGAGAATCAGAGCACAGAATGATCAGTTTTGCGGTTAAGACTTGGGGCGCACGTTCTCGCATGGACAAAATCGTTTCTATGTTATCGGACACTTCATTTCGCCACCCATAAAGAACAACATTGGGAATAGTTTTCCCCTGATTAAGCGCTGACTCAAGTTGCTCTAAGTCGCGATAGTTGTCCACCTTGCATTGGATTCTTTCCAGCTGACTTAGCACCACTTGTTCTGATTCTTTCGAGCTATCTATCAGTGCTAATTTCTGACTCTGCAACTGAGCTGGATAAAACACCGTTGCGTTACTCTCTGAAACACCTAGCACCAGTGAAAAGCTAAAGCGAGCACCTTCGCCTAACCGACTCTCAACACTGACTTTACCTCCCATCAGCTCAACTAGATTTTTGGTAATGGAAAGACCCAACCCCGTCCCACCATACTTGCGAGTCGTGGATGAGTCTGCTTGAGAAAATGACTGGAATAGTGAGTCGATCTGCTCGCGAGTCATTCCAATGCCGGTATCTTTAACCGCGAAATTAATTTTGCACTCACGCTCTCTCATCATCGCAGTCGATACCTTAACGCGTACTTCACCTGTCTCAGTAAATTTCACAGCATTGGAGGTCAAGTTCGTTAGCACTTGTTTAATTCGCAATGGGTCGCCGATGAGTTGGTCGGGCACATCCGAAGCGACATCAATAATAAGTGATAGCTTTTTCTGTTTAGCACTGTCATCAATCAGGCTAATCACCTCCTCCAACACACTGTCTAAAGAGAAATTAATTGATTCAATTTCTACTTTTCCTGCTTCGATTTTCGAGAAATCAAGAATATCATTAATGATACCTAACAAGGCTTGAGCGGAGCTATTAACCTTGCTGATGTAATGACGCTGTTTGTTATCAAGTTTGGTCTCTAAGGCAAGGTGGCTCATGCCAATAATGGCATTCATCGGTGTGCGAATCTCATGACTCATATTGGCCAAGAAGTCGGATTTTGCCTGACTTGCATTTTGAGTTTGGATATTACTTTCTTCCAACTCTTCGGTGACGATATGAAGCTCACGCTGTGATTTTCGAATCAGATAAGCAAGGAGAAGAATGGCCAAAGCAAACAAAATGCCGCCATAAGTTGTCATATTGGCCAGGCCTCGAGCTTCAGACATCTCATTAAATCGGCGATTTCTTATATCCAGAATGGCACCGTCGATATCAATAGCGGAATCCACCATCTGCTGTGCGATAGTACCTATATGACTCGACACTATTCGCAATTCACCAAATCGCTCAAGGTAATTTTTAATTGCCGGTTCAAGCTCCTCAAACAGCACTTTTTCATCTAACTCTATTAATGAACCATGCAGTATGGAGATGGTTTGCAGTCCCCTTTCTAAAACCATCACCACATTTTGAGCATGAATGGTTTTTGCTTCGGGAGACAAGGCCAGCGAAAAATCCCTATCGGTTTGCCTAGCACTGTCTAATTCTTGTATTAATTCAGTCACACTCTTCGATAGATCCAATCGTCGAGCCATCAAATTTTGAATGGCCGCTACTTTTGACTGAGCTCGCTCAAACACCAAGGTCTCGTTATTCCGTAGGTCCAACGCAGACTGTGCTAGGTCGAACGCGACACGACTTAAATCTGCTAAAGCGGGATCATCTAGTCGAATTCCTTTCTCAACCTTATCGCTTCGAAACACAGTCAAATTCTCATAATAAGCGCGCTCTAGTTGCTCCAACTCAACCAATAGCTCCCGACTACGTGTGTCTTTGATTCGGTCTTCCAAAAAATCCAAATAGCGCGATATTTTCTTCAATTCTCCTTTGCTAAGGTGATATTCCTTTAAATTACCTGATACTAAAAAGTCCTTCGCATGGTTGCGTGCCGATTCGACAGCAACGGAAAGCTGGAAAGAGGCCGTTGAGTTACGGGAAATATCACTCATTGATTGGCGCAAGCTATCCACCAAGCGCTTATCTTTCTCAATATATTTTATTTGTAAGCTATGAAGAGCATCGGCGATAGAACTCGCGCGTTGAGCCGCCTCAACCATCTGTTCTCTTTTTTCGACCGACTCCCAAGACAACGCCACGTATCTTTGAAAATCTGCTCGATATTGATTAATTTGACGGACTAGTTCTTTGGTCCCTGAACTATCTTCATGCCTTTCTAAATGAAACGTTTCTGACAGTTTCAATGCTTCTGTCATATGAGAAAGCGCGACTTCCGATTCTCTCTCCGATAAGTCTCGGGTAAAGGAAAGCTCATGCAGTCTTGCTCTATCTAATGTAAGAAGCAGCTGCCCCGCACCTTCATACCGATCGACAGAACGAAACAACTTGTCTAAGCTGAACCACGCTGCTAAGCCGACACTGAGGAGCAGTACTAACACCACGAGAAAGCCAGCTGCAATTTTGTTTGAAGTTACAATGGAATGTTTAACGCTTTCAGAATTCATGTTTGGTGGTTACATCCTGTAATAGTGACTAGCGAAGTTAATCAGCAAATGTGCTTTTGATTTGTTCTATCTCCGGCCCCATACCAACAAAAGCCGCAACTAAGTCTGGCTGAAAATGAGAACCT
This sequence comes from Vibrio sp. ER1A, assembly GCF_000733315.1. Classification (NCBI taxonomy): domain Bacteria; kingdom Pseudomonadati; phylum Pseudomonadota; class Gammaproteobacteria; order Vibrionales; family Vibrionaceae; genus Vibrio; species Vibrio sp. ER1A. Next base: position 163,265 of record NZ_JPJA01000088.1, on the reverse strand, counting down.
GATTCTTGGCGCAGGTATTCGAAGGCGTCCTCAGTCTTCCATGCTTGTTTGTAGGGGCGCTCGCTAGTTAACGCATCAAACACGTCAGCTATAGCAACGATTCTGGCGCTAAGAGGAATATTCTCTCCAGAAAGTCCTGACGGATAACCGCTACCATCCCATTTTTCATGATGACATTGAGCTATCTCTTTCGCTAAATCCAACAATGGTGACCGGTATGGACCCAGAATTGCGACACCATATTCCACATGCCGCTGCATCTCTTTCCATTCATGTTCGTCTAGTTTTTCAGGCTTCAACAACACATCATCAGCAATACCAATTTTGCCAATATCGTGCATAGGCGCCGCTTCAAACAATAACTCGACCCATTTAGGATCAGCGCCAATGTGCGTCGCTAACATTCGGCTGTAATGACTCATTCGTACAACGTGCATTCCGGTTTCGTTATCTTTAAATTCCGCCGCTCTTCCCAAACAGCTAATAATTTCTCTTTGAGTATCTTTGATGACTTGGGTGCGTTTCTGAACTAGCTTCTCAAGCTGTCGTTTTTGATGATGAAGTGATAAATGTGTTGCAACACGTGCTCTCACGATAGGAGGACTAACGGGTTTGATAATGTAATCCACAGCACCAAGCTCAAACCCTTTTGTTTCATCAGAAACTTCACCTTTTGCCGTCACAAATATCACAGGAATATCACTGGTTAAAGGATTTGCTTTGAGCTGCTCGCACACTTGATAGCCATCCATTTCTGGCATCATTACATCAAGCAAAACAATGTCTGGCCTGGGGACTTTTTGCGCAATTTTCAGGGCGATTCTGCCGCTAATCGCAACCTTTACTTTATAGGAATCTGTTAGAATCCCGTTCAGTACATCTAGGTTTTCTGGTGTGTCATCGACGACCAACACCGTAAACGGCTCTGTACTTTGCTCTACCTTACTCATCTCAGCCCAACCACTGTTATTATTATCAATAAAGTATTGTTTAGTTTGGATATATTGCAAATCTGAGTAGCATCAAATTCTGTAAATAGATGTCTTGAATTCCTGAAATCGCGTACAATCGTGTGAATTCATTTATCTGGTATGTTGTACATGGAAGTATTAAGAACCATCTTGGTAGGACTTATCGGGTCACTTCTTGGCGGTGTGTTACCGATACCGCTCAGTGAGCTATTTTCCGCGGCTCTCTTTGTTGTAATGTATCTGCGCTTAACCAAAACAGACGTAAGATTACCCAGTGCGATCCTCACTACGATTCAGATTATTCTTGGCCTGAGTATTGGTATCACTGTGCATACAAGTGAACTTATTGACTCTTTTTCACTGCCTTTATTCATGGGCTTGATTCTATGCATGTTGTCACAAACCACCGTGAATTTTTTTTGGCTCTATAAGCAAGAAAAATGGACGCCTTTTGAGTCCTTACTTGGCGCTATTCCCGGAGCAATGGCAGCAATTCTGGTAATCAGTGAAGAACAAGAAAAACCATCTCCCAAAATCATCTTTTCGCATTCAATCCGCTTACTTCTGCTAGTTGTCTTGGCGGGAATTGTTGCAACAACCGGGGAAGGAACGTCTCAGCTCAGCCAAACGGTTTCATTAGCACAAATCCCTTATCTTATTCTGCTTACTGTGCTGAGTTTTGTGTTTGGTAAGATCGTTGGAAAGATCGGTATCCCAGCCCCTTACCTGTTAACCAGTCTGATTGTTGCTGCGATGTTTAACGCTCAATTTTCGTCACTTCATTTGGTAGTACCTGAGCTATTTATTATGTTTGCAACAGCAATTCTAGGCGTGCTAATTGGCACCCGTTTGGCTCCTACATCATTAAAAGACGCCGTTGAATATTCTAGAGCTGGATTTATTGTAACTGCGCTGGGCGTCACCGTAACCGTAGTCTACGCCCTGATATTTAGTTACTTGACCAGCACAGATTGGGAAGTGTTATTGCTTGCTTGGGTACCTGGCAGCGTTGAAGCGATGACCGCAGTAGCTCTATTATTGGGTTTGGAACCCGCATTTGTTGCGATAAATCATGTGATGCGATTAATGATGTTGTATATGATGCCTGTGGTATTAAAATCGCCACTGCAAAGACTAAGTAGGATGTAAACAATGGCTAGGCCTAAAAAACAGCGTCGTATCTGCGGCCGTGCTCCCTTTGAATGTTTCAAACCTAATGGTGTACCACTTTCTGAGCTCGATAAGATGGCATTGTTACCCGATGAATTAGAGGCATTAAGGCTGGCAGATCTCAATGGTATGAACCAGATTGATGCAGCGAAAGAGATGCAAGTATCGAGGCAGACTTTTGCCAACATAGTAAAGTCTGCCCGTTTGAAAGTCGCGACTTGCCTAATTAACGGTCAAGCACTCGTTATTGAATAAGAACCCGTTAAAGATTAGTGCTTTCTAGGCTCTTGTATTTGATACAAGGTTTTATGAGTTGTCGCACACTTATCTTTGCAGTCACATTCGCCATCGATGCCAGCACTCGCAAGTCCACCACAACTACCTTGAATGGCTTTTCGCTTAAACATCACACCAATAGCCATTAACGCAATTGCCGCCAAAAACGCAATAATAGCGAACAGTACTTCCATAATGTTACCCCGTCACTTAATCGATTTGAGATTCATTCTAATATGATGGACCGTACTAGGCGCGAGTTTATTTCGTTTCGGTTCGTGGCCAGAACAGCAAGTATTGTGTTTTGGCTTATTCACCCGGCCATAATCAAGGGATTCCACCTTATTTAGGGTATCAAAGTCGATATCGTCAATATGTGTTCTGACAGGTGCAGACCTGACATTGACGCCCGAATTGAACAAAGCTCCAAGCATTTTTTTGCCTATATTTCGAACCACGACGGTCTCTACGTCATATTGTTTGATGATGTCGAGCCAGTGTTTTTTGTTCCCGCAGCCACCTTGAGAAGCGTCAGGTAAGGTCAACCTATGCTGACTATTTTTCGAAGTATCAACCAACAAAATTTGAGGTGCTTTGGCGAAATGAGACGATATAGAATCATTATTGAATGGGATAGCAACGATCATAAGAGTTCCTCCATTTGAACAATGGTGCTTAAATTACTCCTATAATTAGCATATGCCAATAACTAAATTTGCAATATTAACATCTGTAAAATGAGAAACAGCGTTATCCCAAAATCAAAAAGCCCCACCCTAGCAAATGAGCCTAACTAGGGCGGGGCTTGAATATAGAGACGAAGCTAGAAACTATTAAGCTTCACAATACGACTTAGCAATAGCGGCACCAAGACGAGCATTGTTTAAGACCAACTGAATGTTTGAGTCAAGGCTGTTCCCACCTGTTAGTTCACAAACTCGAGCTAACAAGAATGGTGTCGATTCTTTACCAGCGATACCTTGCTCATCTGCTTCTGCCAACGCTTGCTCGATCGCAGAGTTGATAGTTTCCACTGGCATCGCGTATTCTACAGGGATTGGGTTGGCAATCACTGCACCACCAGCAAGTTTCATCTCCCACTTCGCTTTCAGTGCAATCGCGATCTCTTTTGCTGAGTCTAGGCGGTAGTCGATGCCATGCTCACTTTCACGGGTATAGAACGCTGGCAGACTATCGGTTTGATAACCAATAACAGGTACACCTTGCGTTTCCAAATATTCACGAGTAAGTGCTAAGTCTAGAATTGACTTCGCGCCTGCACACACTACAGCAACATCTGTATTTGCAAGCTCTTGAAGGTCAGCAGAGATATCAAATGTTTCTTGAGCACCACGATGAACACCACCGATGCCACCCGTAGCAAATACACGAATCCCTGCCATTTCTGCCAAAATCATTGTCGCTGCTACTGTTGTCGCACCGTCTTTTTCGCCTGCCACCATAAAAGGAATGTCACGGCGGCTGACTTTGGTCACGCTAGTACCGGCTTTACCCAAATATTCGATCTGTTCTTTATCTAAACCAACTTTTAGGCGGCCTTTTATGATAGCAATAGTCGCTGGAATAGCGCCTGATTCACGGATTGTTTCTTCAACTAAAAGCGCGGTCTCTACATTGCGTGGATAAGGCATACCGTGAGAAATGATCGTTGATTCTAGTGCCACGACAGGTTTGTTTTCAGCCAATGCTTGCGCAACTTCAGGTTGAATATCTAGATACTTCTCTAACATGTTGATTCCTCTATTAAACGAGAGACTGCCTTTTCAGACATAATTGAATTAATTGTTGAACTGGATTGAAGTGCTAATCGGGCTGCACCAAGTGCAAACTCCACGCTCTGCTGCCAATCCCAGTTTTGTAGATAACCATGAGCAAGACCCGCCATCAGCGCATCACCCGCTCCGGTGACATTGTTTACTAGTGTTTTCGAAGCCGGAATAAACTCACCTTGGCCCTCAACACTCGAATAGGCGCCCTCTTTACCAAGGCTGATTAGCAGACGCTTAACACCCATTGCGTGCAGTTTGTTAGCAACGTCAGGCAATTGATCTGGATGCTTAATCTCACAATCCGCCAAAAGTTCGGCTTCAGAAAGGTTTGGTTTTAAGGTATGCACATATTCCAAATAAGGCTTTATTTTTCCTGCTTTAACTGATGACACAGGGTCAACAAAAATAGCTTTATCCGCATGCGCGTGGAATAAATAATCCAGTGCCGACTCACTTAAGTTTGCGTCGAGCACAATGGCCGATGAGCGATTAAATACTGCAGCGCGTTTAGAAAGTTGCTCAACATTAAGTTCATCAATTAACGCCATATCGTTTAGTGCAAGCTGAAGCTCACCGCTCTGGTCGTGAATCGACAAATAAGTGCTGGTCGCTTTACCTGAAACGGTTAAACAATGGTCAACACCAACGCCTGCATTTCGGCAAGAATCTAACAGCTGCTCGCCCCAAAGATCATCACCGATTGCACCAATAAACTGCACCTTACTGCCTAGTCGAGACAAGTTATCAGCAATGTTACGTGCAACACCTCCAGCTCCTGAAGTTAGTACACCAGGGTTAGAATCCCCCATCACCAAATCAGAACTTGAACGTCCACAAAGATCCATATTGGCACCGCCTATGACAGCGCTGAATCGTTCTGGAGCAATGACATAACCTTTGCCCTCAATGAAGCCTTTTTTAGTCAGGTTCATTATGTGGCCTGCAACGGCACTTCGACTTAAATCCAACATATCCGCAAGAGTATGCTGGGCTATCATTGGGTCTTGTTTGATTAACTCTAAAATCTGCTGCTCACGCTCAGTCATAAACATTTGTCCGGTTGTGCAAACTTTTGTTTGGATAATAATTTGTCAAATTACTCGAAGCAAACGTTTTCTACGCTCAAAGATTCAACTTGATAACGTGATCACAGATAATTGCCACTAGGCGCATATTCACTCCTTTACACTTTCAATCGTGAAATCCGTCACTTGAAGAAGTCTCCTAGTAGTGGCTACTATTACAATAACCATATAAAAACTAATGATAAGAAACGTATGGATTATATTGATTGTATTGCCAGCACCAACCGAGCGTTAAGTTGTCGAAACGGCATTGATGAGCTCTTCAAAAGCCTCAGAAACAAACACCCTTTTCTGTCGAGATTGTGTGTTTCCGTTACCAGTCACGACCATCTCGAAAACTTCCATGTCATTGACCATCAAGACACCAGCGATTACTTCGATGTCATTTCAATCCATGCAGAGCATTGCCAACCACTGACAAAAATCATAGATAATCAAGAAATTCGAGTAGTTGCAGACCTCAACGAGCTTAGCCCAAACACGAGAAATGAGCGGCTAAGGAAACTAGGACACCGAAGTAGCTTCACGATGGGATTAAAAATAGATGAGCGCCATGGGGCGGTGCTTTTCTTTAATGCTACTAAAGCCGACTATTTTAGCGACGGCGAGCTGCATGCGGACTTATTGTTTGTAAAAGAGGTGATCACAAGCTTACTTTGTCATGATAGGTACAAACATCAAATGTTTTTGCAGGCGTTGCAATTGGCACTTCGCATTAGTCATAAACGCGACCCCGAAACTGCGGACCATCTGCAACGTATGAGCCTTTACAGCAAGCTGCTGGCCGAATTATTAGCAGTAAAGTTACCTGTCGATCACCGTTTTATTCAATGGATTGAGCTCTATTCCCCTTTTCATGATATCGGCAAATATCGTATTCCTGACCATATTTTGTTTAGCCCTCTTCGTTACACCCCTGAAGAAAAAGCCATCATGGATAAACACGTCGATTATGGTGTCGATATTATTGATGAAGTGTTGAACAACATTGATGTCATGACCGCCTCCAGCGCGGAGGTCGCATTTCTTAAGAATATTATTTACTGCCACCACGAACGATTCGATGGCAATGGTTATCCTTGCAAAATTATGGGGAATGACATTCCACTCGAAGCTCGCATCATCACTATCGCAGACGTGTTTGACGCCTTATTAAGCAAGCGTAGCTATAAGCACGCTTGGACAATGGACGATACTCAAAACTATATTCGCCAAGAAGCAGGAAGCTTGTTTGACCCTATCATTGTGCAAATGTTAATGGATAACATCGATAAGTTTAGAGCTATCTATGAGCGATTTCCGCCAGAGCCTTTGACATCAGGTCAAGTGGCTTAACTTACTCCTGAAGCCGAACCGAATATACGGTCAAAATAGCTAAGTGGCGCAACGCGGGCTCCGGCCTTCCGTTGCCATTTAGTACTGTTAGCCACTAGCCATTTTTGCTGCGAGCCGGCAATTATCGCTTGGCTGACAGACGCTTCACGAAGCTGATGTTCCATGGCGTACTCTTCTTGTTTTAACTCTAGTGGTGAAATGTCGGCGCTCAATGAGACACTGGATGCGAGACTCACCGACGCACAACTCACTATCCCGATATCCGCGGAAAATTGGCCAAAGAAATGACCGATACTGTCACCCACAACATCACCATCGTTGGTTCTCAGTCGACCGCCTGGTATCCAAGTCTCTATATGGTCGTACTGAGACAATATATGAGCAGCCTGGAAGTTATTGGTCACAACTCTTAGCTCTTTCTGATTACCTAACTTTTCCGCGATGGAAGCTATGGTGGTGCCAATACCAAGAAACAAGGTACAGCCGTCCGGTATTAACTCAACCACTTGTTTTGCAATAATCTGCTTTTCACTCAAATTCGTTGCGCTGCGAGAGGCAAAGCTTCGGTTCGTTAATGTTGTGGGTAAACTGACGCCACCGTGATGACGTCTTGCCAGACCTAACGCACAAAGTTCGTTGATATCACGCCGAATGGTTTGTGTCGTGACATTAAAGTGAGCCGAAAGCTCTTCAATTGTGCAATATTCCTGATGCTGAATAATTTCGATAACGTTTTGCTGCCGCAGGCTTAAATTATGCATTGTTTTTGGTTCTACTTTTTCAATATGTGTTATTCGATTTTAACAACTGAGTGTTAGCTACCACTACGAGAAAACCGTTTCAGCTTGCATCAAATAAGAATGAGGTTCGTCAGTGATCATCATATCAACCCCCCATTTCCAGTGCGCTTCCACCAATTCAGGGAAATTAGGGGTGTAACAATACAATTGGTATCCGGCAGTTTTTACATGTTTGGCGAGCTTTTCCGTCAAAAAACGATAATCACAATGCACACTAAACGCCTCTAGTTCATTTAATACACTTAAAGCATTCTCTGGGATTGATTGCCACAACTGTCCACGGCGAATACTAGGTATTTTAGCTTTCATTTCCATAAGTGCTTGGGTATTAAAGCTAGAAAACAACAATTGTTCATAGGAAACGCCAACCTTCGCTACGACTGCCGCTATCTGTTGACATAGCAATTCAATATCATCACCTGAATAGACCTTTAACTCGATATTTAAGCTAATGTTATGTTGCTGTACAAAACACAATGTCTCTGACAAGGAAGGAATACGTTCATTTCTATATTGTTCTCCGAACCATAACCCAGCGTCCAACTCTTGCAGCTTTTTCAGTGACAGATCAGCTACCTTGCCACTGCCGTCAGTACAGCGGTTTACCGTTTGGTCATGAATAACCACAGGCACTTTGTCAGCACTCAATTGAACATCAATTTCAATCCACTCGACACCCTGTTGAGCAGCAAGTTGAAATGCTACTAATGTGTTTTCTGGTGCCAGACTCGATACACCGCGATGCGCTGTTGTTTTCATGTTTACCTCATATGTTCATTTATTTTCACATGCAGCATCCCAGCCCTTTATGACAAGCGTATTGCAGTTAAAACCATCTTTGATGAAAACAAAACCTTTCAAATAAGTTCATTTAACTGTCACCTAAGCGTCATTTTCGTCGTTTAACTTTCACTTGAACAAATGGAGCAGATAAAACAACACAAGCGAACATTTGCTCTTGTCTTGTTGAACCGATACTTAAAATCATAAGGGAAAAGATATGTCTATTAAGCACCTCACGGCAATTGCGGCAACAATGGCAGTTATCAGTGCTCAAGCACACGCGAAAACCGAGGTTGAATGGTGGCACGCCATGGGTGGCGCTTTAGGTCAAAAAGTCAATGAAATTGCCGCTGACTTTAACGCCAGCCAATCCGAATACGAGATTAAGCCAGTGTACAAAGGCAGCTATGCAGAAACCATGACCAGTGCCATCGCTGCTTTCAGAGCAAAAGAGCAACCAGCAATCGTACAGGTATTCGAAGTAGGTACCGCAACCATGATGGGTGCTAAGCAAGCTATCTACCCTGTTTATGAGCTAATGGCTGATACTAAAGAACCATTTAACGCAGATAACTACCTTGCAGCGGTAACGGGCTACTACACTACGAACGATGGACAGATGCTGTCTATGCCGTTTAACAGCTCTACACCTGTGATGTACTACAACAAAGACATGTTTAAAAAAGCGGGTATCAAAGAAGCACCAAAAACCTGGAAGGAAATGGAAGCAGTCTCGCGTAAGCTGTTAGCGTCAGGTGCAAAATGTGGCTTCACAACCACATGGCAATCTTGGACTCAAATAGAGAACTTCGGTGCACGTAACAACATTCCTGTGGCAACTGAGAATAATGGCTTTGGTGGTTTCGATACTGAGTTTAAATTCAATGACGCGCCTTATGTAAAACACATCCAACAAATGGGCGATTGGTCAAAAGAAGGCATCTTCAAATATGGCGGTCGTCAATCGGATGGCATGCCTCTTTTCTACACACAAGAGTGTGCGATGACTATGGGCTCTTCTGCTGGTCTAGCGGGGATCAAAGAGAACATGAAGGGCATTGATGTAGGCGTTGCGCAGCTTCCGTACGATGATGACCTAATTGCAAGGCCACAAAATACCATCATTGGCGGTGCATCACTTTGGGTACTTAGAGGTCATACGTCAGAGGAATACAAAGGCGTAGCTAAGTTCTTCACGTATTTATCGAGCCCTGAAGTTCAAGCAGATTGGCACCAGTTCACTGGCTACCTACCTATCACCAAACAAGCCTACGAGCTGACTAAACAACAAGGCTTCTACCAAGCGAATCCAGGAACGGATACTGCGGTATTGCAAATGACATCAACAAAACCAACAGCGAACTCAAAAGGCATTCGCTTTGGTAACTTCCTACAAACCCGCGACATCATTAATGAAGAGTTAGAAGCCGTGTGGGCAGGTAAAGCGTCTGCTAAGTCTGCACTTAACAATGCCGTTCGTCGTGGTGACGAGCAGTTGCGCCGCTTTGAACGCACACAAAAATAATTGTCTTTGTCTTTTCGCCGTCATTTTCTAATCGAGAGTGACGGCTCTTTGGTACACCGTATGTCATCACAAGTTGTTTTTAAAAATAAATGGCTGCCCTATGCGTTAATTGCACCCCAGCTTATTATTACCCTTGTCTTCTTTATTTGGCCCGCAGGTCAGGCTGTATTTCAGTCTTCTCAGTTGGAGGATGCGTTTGGCATCAGCCGTGAGTTTGTTGGTCTGGAGAACTTTACTAAGCTTCTCAACGATAGCTATTACCTTGATTCCTTTTTCACTACGATCCAATTTAGTATCAGCGTTGCACTACTGGCATTAGTCAGTGCGCTTATTCTCTCTGCTTTTGCTGAGCATATTGTTAGAGGTGCCACGGTATATCGCACATTTCTCATATGGCCATATGCGGTAGCACCTGTTGTTGCAGGATCTCTATGGCTATTTTTGTTTGACCCAACCATCGGGGTTGTTACTGATATTTTGAATTGGTTTGGGGTTAATTGGAATCCAACCTTAAACGGAAGTCATGCCATGTGGATGGTAGTAATAACTTCAACCTGGAAACAGATCAGTTATAACTTCCTCTTCTTCTTAGCTGCCTTGCAATCGGTTCCTAAATCGTTGCACGAAGCTGCTGCAATTGATGGTAGTGGTCCGGTGAAACGCTTTCTCACGATTAGCTTTCCGCTTATTTCCCCAACCAGCTTCTTCTTACTCGTGGTTAACTTTGTCTACGCCTTCTTCGACACCTTCGCCATTATTCATGCAATGACACAAGGCGGTCCAAGTAACAGTACATCGACGCTGGTATACAAAGTGTATAACGATGGTTTTATCGGACTCGATCTTGGTTCATCAGCAGCACAGTCAGTGATTCTTATGGTTTTGGTCGCAATGCTGACCGTTGTTCAATTCAAATACGTTGAGAAAAAGGTAGCGTACTAATGGTAGAAAGAAGACCTCTTTTCAATGTGTTTTGTCACATTATTCTTGTACTAGGCATTGTTTCTATTGCTTTACCGGTGTGGATCGCTTTGGTAGCGACGACACATGAGAACACAGAGTTTGCAACAGGCACACCGTTATGGTTTGGCGATCTGGGATTTAGTGTGTTCTCAGACCTGCTGAGCAATGAAAGTACATTTAATAACAACGCGCTTCCAATCACACACATGCTGACCAACTCTCTTATCATGGCGCTGTGTATCACCATAGGAAAACTGACTATTTCAATAACATCGGCTTATGCTGTGGTCTTTTTCCGCTTTCCTGGACGAATGATTGCGTTTTGGATGATCTTTTTCACGTTAATGTTACCGGTCGAAGTGAGAATCATGCCAACGTTCGAAGTCATCACTAATTTGAATATGCTTAACTCGTTTTCGGGATTAACCATTCCTCTCATCGCGAGTGCAACGGCAACATTCTTATTCAGGCAGTTTTTTATGACCGTGCCGAATGAGCTAGTTGAAGCGGCCCGTATTGATGGCGCAGGTCCGATTAAGTTCTTTTTCGATATTCTGCTTCCTCTCTCGCGCACTAATATTGCAGCGCTATTCGTGATCACTTTCATTTATGGTTGGAATCAATACCTCTGGCCATTACTCATTACCACTGATGCCCAGTACTACACCATAGTGATGGGTATTAAACAAATGCTTGGCGTCGTCGATGGAGTGATCGAGTGGAACAAGATTATGGCCACCACCATCATCGCCATGTTACCGCCAGTCATCGTGGTTATTGCTATGCAAAAAGTATTCGTCAAAGGCTTGGTAGATTCGGAGAAATAAATGTCAACGCTTACTCTTTCTAATATCGCTAAATGCTACCCAAATGGTTACCAAGCGATCCCTAATATTAACCTCGACATCGATGACGGTGAGATGGTTGTCCTTGTTGGCCCAAGTGGCTGTGGCAAATCCACCTTGCTACGTATGCTAGCCGGATTGGAAGAAATCAGTTCAGGTACTCTGCGTATCGACGATAACATCGTGAACGAGCTAGAACCCGGTGAACGCGATATTGCCATGGTGTTCCAGAACTATGCGTTATACCCGCATATGACGGTATACGACAATATGGCCTATGGACTACGCAATCGCAAAACGCCAAAAGCGGAAATACAGCGCCTTGTCGGCCAAGCTGCGGAAATGCTCGAGCTCGATGGTTTATTAAACCGAAAACCGAAGCAGCTTTCCGGAGGTCAGCGACAAAGGGTGGCAATGGGCCGCGCCATTGTGCGCGAACCAAAAGTATTTTTATTTGACGAGCCGTTATCCAACTTGGATGCCAAGCTACGAGTTCAAATGCGGCTTGAGATAAAACGCCTACAGCGTCGCCTTGGCACCACATCGGTATACGTTACGCACGACCAAGTCGAAGCCATGACACTAGCCGATACGTTGGTGGTACTCAATAAAGGTAATATTGAGCAAGTAGGCACTCCTTTAGATATTTATGACTATCCAGAATCTCTGTTTGTGGCAACCTTTATTGGTTCACCATCCATGAACATTCTCGACGCCAAAGTATCCGCTGAAGGTATAGAGCTAGGTTCATCGTTATTCAAAATGGATACCAAAGCTCTTAACCTTGGCTCAGTAAAACTAGGGCTTAGGCCTGAACATTTGACGCTAAACGACATTGACCCTTGGTTTCATGTAGAAGTTGAGCTCATCGAAGCATTAGGGGCTGATCTATTGCTCTATTGCATCACATCCGGAAGTGAGCCTCAAAAACTGGTTGTCCGTGTCGAAGGTCACTCTAAAATAGCCATTGGTGACCAACTTGGTATCGATGTTGATCGACAGCATATTCATCTTTTCAGCAGTGAAACCTCAAAGCGCCTTCATTTCAATGATCACACTACTCTTCAGCAAGAGGTCATTAATGCCTAAGTCGTTATCTGCGTTATCGCCGCATCAAGCGAGAAAGATCGAATGGCTGTTCACCGATGTGGACGATACATTGACTTGGGAAGGGGCATTGCCTCCCGAGACATTACTCGCTCTCAATAAACTAAGGTCGAGTGGGATTAAAGTCGTTGCTGTCACTGGCGCTTGCGCTGGGTGGTGTGACCAAATCGCCAAGCTGTGGCCAGTTCATGGTGTCATTGGGGAAAATGGCGCATTTTGGATGATGAAAAACCAACAAGGGTTTCACGTCCACTCACTACAACCGATGGACGAGATGAGAAGCAGCCAAAAAATACTGTTACAGCGTCTGGAAACGTTACTTGTTCACTACCCTGGGATCGAGTTTGCTAATGACCAGAGCTTTAGATTTTGCGACGTTGCCATTAACCTCGGGCAAGACCGTCAACCTGTCGCAGACGATGTTAGCGCACAGCTACTCAATGAGATTCGCTCGCTAGTCATTAACGGACAAAAAGTGAAAGCCACTCAGAGTTCCATTCACATCAATGTTTGGCTCGGTGAACACAGTAAACGATTCAGCAGCGAACAGTACCTTAAAGTAAGCGGTAACCACAACGTATTTGCATTGGAAACACTGACCTACATTGGTGATTCACTCAATGACGAGTCGATGTTTGATTGGCTACCCATTACATTTGGCGTAAATAACCTAACGCCTTTGCTATCAAAACTGCGGGCGAAACCCAGTTATATAACTAGTGCTAATGGTGGATACGGATTTGCTGAATTGGCTCAGCAACTGGTCGAAGCTCGTCACAATGCTTAACTTAGCGATAACCAAAAGGCCGTCTGTTAACGACGGCCTTTCCATCTCGACTAGTTACCTGATTATGTTCGTTGCAGAAAGGTATTACGCCTCAGGTAATGACTGAGATTTCAACACTGTCTCTTGCGGCTTGTCTTTCACCAATGACAGCAATCCAGTAATTACTAACGCCGCGATACCCGACATTGTCACTGGTGACCCCAATATAGTTTGTACCAGTTTGGGGGCTTCTTTTAGCAAATCTGGCACCAGCATAACGCCTAACCCTAGCCCCAGTGAAATAGCGATAGTCATAATTCGGCGTCTATCTAGTGTTTCACTTGCGATGATTTTGATGCCAGCTGCAGCCACAGTACCAAACATTACCAAGGTTGCCCCGCCTAACACAGGCTTTGGTATCGTCATCAAGATAGCTCCAAGTATTGGAAACAGACCAAGTAAGAATAAGATGCCAGCAATGAAGTATCCAATGTAACGACTGGCAATTCCAGTCAGGTGAATCACCCCATTGTTTTGACTAAAGGTGGTGTTCGGGAAGGTATTAAACACCGCTGCAATCATTGAATTTATGCCATCTGCCAATACGCCCGCTTTTACTCGTTTTATGTACTGCTTACCTTCAATCTTCTGTCTTGAAAACAGACAGTTGGCAGTTAGGTCACCCGTCGATTCAATCGAGGTAATCAGATAGATAAAAGCAATCGGTAGAAAAGCTTGCCAATCAAACGCGAATCCGTACTTGAAAGGAATAGGAATACTCAGGAATGGTTGCGATGAAAAGTCTGGCATGGTGACTTTTCCCAACATCAATGCCACTAACCATCCGACCAATAACCCAACTAGAATCGAAGATAATCTCACCATGGTATTGCGGCTCAAGTTTAAAATAACTATGGTTGCCAAAACTACACCGCCTAGCGCTAAGTTAGATGCAGAGCCAAAGTCTTCGGCGCCGAATCCACCAGCGATGTCAGTAATACCCACTTTAATCAGCGAAATACCAATAGTCGTAATAACAATGCCTGTAACAACAGGAGTGATGACCGCCTTTAGTTTATCGATAAATCTCGACAAAATAATTTCAACAAAAGCACCGAAGAAACACACACCAAAAATGGTCGAGAGCATCTCATCCGGGCCTCCCCCGTTAGCCTTAACAAGAAAGCCTGCCCCCAAGACAGAGCCTAAAAAAGCAAAGCTTGTCCCTTGGACGCAAATCATGCCAGCGCCAATTGGGCCAATTCGCTTCGCTTGTATAAAAGTGCCTACTCCCGAGACCATCAACGCCATACTAATAAGGTATGGGATATGGTCACCAAGTCCTAACACTCCTCCAATAATTAATGTCGGGGTAATAATGCCGACAAAACTCGCCAAAACATGTTGAAGTGCGGCGTAACTCGCGGCTTTGACCGAAGGTTTATCATCCAGTCCGTAGATTAAGTCACTGCTATGTTGCTGTTCCATGTGATTCCCTATGTATTTTTGATTGTATACAACTAAGACCACAAAGATTAAGCAATATGCATACCATTAATTAACCTTCTGTTTTTAAAAGATTTAGTCAAATTACATGCATCATATCGCACCACTTTCACCCGTCGATAGCTAGTATTGGTGCAATTTTCCGTTAAACACTGTAACAACTTATTCTTTGACTTACACGTGTACGCTGATATTCTAGCGAACAGTTGTAAGCTTAAATGGAGTTATTGTATGAACACGGCTCACAAGCCCCCGATAATTTGGTTAAACGTCACGATTTTTCTTGGCACCTTTATCCTTGCCACAGTAGGCACCACATGGTACGGCGTGACACACGGTTATACCCTTGCACACTGGGTTTGGTTACTCATTGCCTTTGTATTTTGTGGTATGTCCATTACAGCGGGCTATCACAGGCTGTGGTCACACAAGGCATACGAAGCACACAATTCACTGAAATACCTATTTGCTATTGGTGGTGCCTTTGCCCTGCAAAATAGTGCATTGCACTGGTCTTCAGATCATCGTGTTCATCACAAACACGTAGACAATAACGACAAAGACCCATACTCAGCGAAGCGAGGCTTTTGGTACTCGCATATCGGATGGATGCTTAGGGAGTATCAAGCCGCACGATACGATGATTATCGTAATTGCCGAGACCTTCAAAAAGACAAAGTGGTGATGTGGCAACACAAACATTATGTCGCCCTTGCCCTACTCACCAATTTCGGTATCCCAATTGCTCTAGGAGCAATTTATGGCGATCTTATCGGTTTCGTACTGATTGTTGGTGCACTTCGATTGGTACTCAGTCATCACACGACATTTGTTATTAACTCACTAGCTCATGTTTGGGGCTCTCAGCCTTACACCAGCAAAAACACGGCACGGGACAACGGAATTTTAGCGTTTGTTACGTTTGGTGAGGGTTACCACAACTTCCACCATATCTTTGAGCATGACTATCGAAATGGCATTCGTTGGTGGCAGTTTGATCCGACTAAATGGTTAATACGCTCTTGCGCTTACCTTGGGCTAGCCAAGGGATTAAAACGCGTGTCACCTTATCGCATTGAGAAAGCACGTCTGCTGCAAACCATGCAAACGGCCAAGGGCAAAATCTTCCAACTTCCCAACGCAGAGCAAATTCATTCGGTGATTGAACAAGAATTGCAACATTTGATCAGCAAACTGAATGAATGCGACGAACTAAAGACTCAACTTATCAAGTCGGCAAAATCCAATGTCAAAGAAAAGTATGAGCAAGCCTTATTGCGAGTGCGAATAGAGCAATTAGACATAACGTTAAAAGAACAAAGACGTCGTTGGTACAGTATGGTTAATAATCCTAGGCTAGTGATCAGCTAATGTGGTAGTCAATTAAGTTGACACTGGGCGAGCATCATTGATGCTCGCTTTTTTTTATACTTTCTCCCCTATTTATCACAGGATTTTGGTATGAAAAAAAGCAACTTATGGCAGCTAAGCCAAGCGTCAATGGGCGTAGTTCAATGGATAGGTCTTGCGATCATTGTTGCCCCTCTCATCCTATCCCGGACCGACAGCGCGCTACTCGTTGGTCAAGTGATGCTGATTTTAGGATTAAGTGGCTTAACGGCTCCTTTGCTTGGTTCTATCGCCGATAAATACACGCTTCATAAACCTATGCACCTACTCGCACTCATATGTCATGCCAGCGCATTACTGCTATTACTTTTCGTTTCTACAACTCAATGGCATTACTGGGGTATTGCCTGTTTGATTGGTCTTGGCAGTAACCTCCTGCTTATTCTCAATCCAACGCTTGCTTTGCGCTTAAATAGTTCGCCAAAAAGCCAGTCAAACGCACTGAAACACCTTTTCCAAATTCAAATGCTTGGGGTAGCCGTGGCTGGCGTAACCATTGCTTGTCTTGACTATTTGCAGCTATCCGTGAATATACAGTTGGGCACACTCTTTGCCTACGACCTGTTGTTGATCGTCGTTACAGTACTTTATCCACCGAAGACCCTGGTCTCTATCACTGAACCTCATGAATTAAGCACGAATTCGGATCGCAGCCATTCTAAAGTTGTTTGGTTTGGGTTCGTCATCTGCGTATTGATGTCTATGTTTGTGGGTTCAAATATGGTGGAGATGGGACCAGTCATTATTGATAAAGGGTTTGGCATTAACGTATCGAGTTCCGCATTCGGAATGGCTATCGCAGCACTTGTCACCCTCGTCGCACTTACTCCCGCGGGAACTTGGATGGCAACTCATGGAGCCCACTCCCTTTGGTTCATCACCGTGGTAGTAAACCTAATTGTAGGCATCAGTATCTGGTTTATGTTGGGCCACAATATTATGGCGCTTTTACCGCTCTCACTGATATTAATCTCCATTATCAATGGTGCGTGGAACGACATTTCTATTGCCGCTCTTGCGGACGAAATTAGCCCTTATCGACCTGCGACAGCGCAAGGTTTTATGGCAGCTGCCGTATCCGTAGGGTTCTCTATTGGTACTTACATCGTGGGGTTTCTGTTAGATCAAGATAAGATTGCCAGCGTGATGGGTTTTTTGGCTTTAAGCGGTCTAGTTGTCGCCATGCTTGCAAGTTGGGTACTAATTAAACTGCCAAAGACCAAAACGCTGCCTATTGAACAGCAGCGTTTTGAGTTAAAAGATAAACAGTGCTAGAGGATGGATGTGGCGTTACGGCCAGCTTCCTTGGACTGGTAAAGGGCTTTATCCGCGCGCTTTAGCCAATCTACGTGATTATTATCTTCAGCGCTGCACTCGGTGATACCTAAGCTAATGGTGTATTGGAGTGACTGACCATCGAACTCTAAACAGAGCTCCTCTACTCGTTTACGCAACCTTTCTGCAAAATACGACGCTTGATCTGCTGTCGTGTCGGTGAGTAAAACGGCAAATTCCTCTCCGCCGTAGCGACCACACACATCACTACCTCTCGCAGCCTTTAACAGCTGCTGAGCTGTCTCTTTGATCACGTTATCGCCAGTGGCGTGGCCATAGTTGTCATTGACACGTTTAAAATGATCGATATCGAACATTACCAGCGTTGACGTACGTCCAGTGGTCTGTACCGAATTAAATTCCTCAATAAACTGTGACTCCCAGTAAGCCCGGTTAAACAGTCCAGTAAGACCATCTGTGCGGCCTAACTCCGTCAGCTTCTCATTGGAGCGCTTGAGGTGCATTTTACTCTTAGCAATGTCCGACACATCTTGCAGCATAATAGCAAAATGCGTGACATCTCCTTGGGGAGACTTAAGTGGCGTAATCACCATGTTCTGATACATGTTGAGCAAGCCTTGTGATACAGGTGAGAAGTTTTTGAATTCAAAGATAATTGGACGATCTTCCCAGTTTGAAAACCCCCGAGTTTTGAGAGTTCCGGTCGATTCCAGTTTCGCTCTTAACCACTTTTCAGGAAGATTGGGATAACTTTCAAACAAGCACTTGCCCATAATGCTGTCTGCATTAATACCGCTATAGTTTTGCATGAAACTATTCCATGCACAGACATTGTATTCACGATCTACCACAATAAGACCCGCATCCAGCGTATCCAGCAACTGCATCGTCCAATGAAAGTCGGAAAGCTCGAGTGTCATAGTGGTCATTGTAAAAGCTCCATTTGACGGTGGATAATCTCCACGGATTCCACATCAAACATAAACAATACGGAGCAGAATAAGTCTAACGCTTCTGCATCATAGGTATATTCAATCGTAAATACGTGTTCGTTAGCATTGAGCATCGAGTTTTCGGGACTGAAATCCTCTATTCTCAGCGGCTCACGTAACGAGAACTCTAACCCTAGCTGCTCCGATAACGATACTAAGAAAGAAGAAACGAGGACATTCACTAGATTGACAACAATTTCATCGTGGGAAATTTCACCATCGTCATACCCCAAACGCCGTCCCACTTGTGCGACCGACTCACCCTCGATACAAACTAATGCCTCACCATGTAAACCACCACCAACAAACCGCTGTGCCGCCGCGCAGCTATTATCACGATTTAGGGTATCTTGAATCATCATGGTGAGCTCACTAAACGTCAGTTCGCCGACTCTTGGAACCGGTAATAGGATGAACTCTTTAAGCTGTTCTGAAATCGTTGCAGCACCCGCCCCCAAAGCGATATTCGACGTTTCTTGGAAGCGTTCAAACATCTGTTGTTTGCTAAATGACTGCTTTGAAGAATGCGCATGATGAATTGGGATCTGCAGATCATGAAATAGAGGAGTTGCCGATTCTGCTTTTAACGGTTTCTCTATGAATGCATAAGCACCGAGATCGAAACAGCGTTGTTGGGCAATTTCTTGAATGTCGCCAGACACTACGACCACTTTGGTCTGATGGCTGAATTCTTGAAGAGCTGTCAGTACTTCAAAGCCATCCATTTCGGGCATTGTTAAATCAAGAAATAAGATATCAATGGTATCGCACTGCATTGTTTCAAGTGCTTGGCGGCCATTTTCCGCAAATATGATCTCACCATCAAAAGAGCTTGCGATAAAACTCGCTAGACTTCTTCTTGCTACCTTTGAATCGTCACATATAAGTATCCGCATGAATCCATTAATATTATTGATAATTGACTAACCTATAATAAACAGAATTCCATCTGGGATACCAGCACCAATTTGAACTAAGATCACATTTTCATTTTAAATACGCCGTGCGATTAACCTATTTGCAAGGGAGAAATATCGTCTGACTTCTGCTCAAACTGTGGAATAAAGACCAGCCTTAATCTCTTTATTTTCCCCTATTCGCTACATTTAAAAAGTCAGTCAGCGGCATCTCTGAAGTTATTCTAGGTACCTATAAGTAACAACATACTCATTAGTACTTTGAATTAGTTTGATCGCACCCTCAAAATGCACTTAAACACTGTGCAACTAATTCAACATACAGAATAGCAACCTATATTTACCTCTTACTACTAACAATATTGCCATTAAGACAACCAAAATCAGATTCACACTACATATGGAAAAGTCACTTACAAGCCCACAGCAGGATGATATCGATACAAGTTATGTTGAACTGTTTGCTCAATATAGCGAATTGTTGGAATTACTCTATTCGGCAAGTCTGTCTCCAACAGGATTTCAACCGTTTCTAGATAAGTTGGTCGAGGTGTTTAACCTTGCTGATGCAACCATATACTTCACCAAAAAGTCGACACTAGATGTCTATTCTGCCTGGCTCTCTGGTCCCAAAGCTCCCGCCTTAATCGAGTTTGTAGATCGCAAATTGGATAGTGCTAACTATGTTATGGACTATGTACAAAGCAATCCGATGAGTCGTTTCTACTCCCTTGATAAGGACATTGGTCGCTCCCCTATTGAAACGCGTGCGGGAACTATTCTGGAGTCCGAAGAGTGGTTTGATTCCCATGGGTATCGAGATATGTGTGGTGCAGTCATACACCATGACAGTGAGAGTGTCGCTTGCATCGCGGCACACAGACTCATTGCTCAAGGCCCATTTGAACCTAAAGAGATGCTGATTTTGGATAATCTTATGCCTCACATTAAACAGGCGTATCTCTTATATCAGCAAAATGCCAAGCATGGCAATTTCTCGAATTGGGCAAATATCATCGAACATATTACCCAACCTACCTTAGTGTTTGGCCCCAGAGTAGAGCTGCTCCAATCAAATAGTAAAGCTCGCCAACTGCTCCATGAGCTGGAAGACGTGTACATCGATGGTCAACAAGTCATTTTTGAAAACCCCGACTATTTTCGACAGTTTACCGTGAAGGCTCTAAAAACCTGTTGCCTTGATTTTTCCGAAGATCAAACATTTCAGGTCTTAAACATCCTTGACACTTCAACGCGAAAGCTCACTTTGGTTTTTACACCAATTCAAGTAGAAACAGGGATACAAGGTGTCCTAGTTTATTTGATCGATAAAACTTCTCACCCTCAAATTAACCCAACGCTTCTTCACGATCTTTATCAGTTATCGGAAACAGAAATTCGCGTGTGTGAATGCACATTACGAGGATACAGTCGTCAGGAAATTGCCGACCAACTCAATCGGTCACCGCACACGATTAAAGATCATTTAAAGTCAATCTATTCCAAAACAGGAACCAGAAAACAGGCAGAGCTAATTGTGATGATTCTCACAACTACTAATCTGACTGCCCCCCCCACTTGGGGGGAAACAAAGCCATAGCGTTGCGTCATCCTCCATTGTCGATTTTATTAATAGCCATCTGTCCAAATATAAAAACAACGTCAGTTTGGGCTAGGTAATAAACCTTCAAAGGAAATGAGGCTTACTATGAAATTTGTAAAATCTGCGCTGACTCTGTCTATTGTGTCAGTGCTTGCTGCTTGTGGTGGAAGTGATGATGATTCCGGCACATCAAGTGTTAATAGCTATGCATTACAGGGCAAAGTGGTTGATGGATATATCTATCAGGCTTTGGTTTGGATTGATACCAATCAAAATGGTGTAAGAGACAGTAGCGACCCACAAGCAAAGTCGGGATTGGATGGTTCATATACGTTGGAGCTTTCGGAAGAACAGCAAAACAAACTAGTAGGGTTACCTATTCTCGCCGAGATTACTAATGAATCCGTTGATGTTGGAGATACCCCACCCGCCACAGCATCAGAGTTGCAGTCACTATTAGAGGTGGGAACATTAAAAACGGTATTTTCTGCCTCTCAAACCAGTCACTCCATAACGCTAAGTATGCCTCCATTAAGTAAAGCCGATCTTACTAGCCTAGAAAGCCAAGGGAGTCTGGAGGGGGGGATTATAAACCCGTTTACAACGGAAGCGCATGAAGCAATTCAGTCTACTTTAAACACTATGTTAGACCAAAATGAGTTGGATTCGCTCACAAGTGAACAAGTGGAAGCATTTCAAAACAATATTGACAGCTTAGTTAAAAAAGCAGTCGATGATAAAGTAGCAGAGATTAAACAAAGTTTGTCCAGTAACCTATCTGACGAAGCACTGGTTAATCTGCTAACGGGTGACTTTATTCTTGAGGGTGGCGACGCTAAAAGTGAACTAATGAGCGCGGCAGAATCTAAGGTTTCAGCTAAAGTCACGCTAGAGAACGAAATCAAAGAACTCGAGACACTCAACCCTGGAGCAGAAATCACTAAGGAATCTGACTCCGGTACTTGGGTTTTCACCCCCGAGCATACGGATTTAGAAATCTCCGTTCGTTATGAGTGGGAAGAGATAGAAAAGAAAAAAGACGGCGTAACCGAATACGAGTATAGCGAAACCACTTACTACACGCCTGAAGGCGCAGATGAACAAGTTTATAGCCAATTCACCGAAGTCTATTCTCAGGACAGCAATGGTAGCTACACCGAAAAACACAGTTATCAAGCCGACCTAAATCTAGACGGCACTCTCGATTATTCCAGCTTCTTCTACGATGTTGGGACTGAAACCAAGGTCGACGGAGTTACGATTGATACCTACGAACGTTATTTCGATGAATCCAACCCAGGAGATATTGTTGGCAACAACATTGTTGAAGATATACCAGAAAGAAACCTGACTTACGACTCGGTAGATGCGTTAGCTGCTGCTATTGAGAGCGGTGATCTCTCGGGTGTTGATTCAAAACAAATGATTACTCGAAATAAATCCGCGACCAGTGAGTATGAATTTACTACAGTGAATATGGCAGAATTTAAGGTCTCTGACTCAAGTGACTTAAGCGTAGCGTCCTACAAAGAGTACACTGAATCTTGGGAGTACTTCACCGGTGCAGAGAAAAATGTCGTGTACATGGATTGGAATGCCGATGACACCTTTAACTCAATCGACACCGTCGAATTAAACGCAGACGATAGTGAAGTATATCGATATCAACAACCTGTTTGGAATTGGGATGGATCTGAGAGTTCAGAATATCAGTTTAACTACTGGCAAGATTGGACCGTCGAGATTTCAGAAGATAGCAATGGGCATGAAGTGGTTCGAAATTTTGGGTCTAAATCGCTATTAGATGAGAGCACCAACTCACCCGAGCTTGATGACCAAAACGAGACGCAGGTATTCCATAAGTGGGACGAAACTACCGTGGAAAGAAGCAGCACGGACATACGCACACTGCTCAAATGGAACCATTATGAGCTTACTGGGCACAGCTTTTCTAAAAATGAAAGCGGGCAAAAATACTCGGTAACTATAGATGGAACTACTACGACCTATCCGGAATACTGGGGACAATATGCCGCTGACTTGGATGAATTTGTTAATCAGCTTGTTGATGAGGGTCTCAACTCTCAAGAGATTTGGCTAAACGTTATTAATGAGTCGATTCGCGGAATACGTCGAACAGAAGGTTTTGAATGGTGTGATGTCGATATTGAAGGTGACAGTGCGACTGCTGACAACTTTAGTACCCAACTAGCTAACTGTGGTGGGGCGCTTAGTTTTACCGTTAGTGATGTGCAGGACTCTCGCTTAACTCGACGTAAATCATCAGATACTGAGGTGCGGTTTTGGACACTGTATAGCAGTGGAAGCAGCTTGAGAGAAACGTGGAAGAGTAGTGGCAACACAAGTAGAAGCAACTATAGCTGGACAGTAAACAGTTCCGGTCACCTTGTATTGACCAATGATGATAACACTTTCACTCGCACCATCGTTCCTTACTTTAAAGGCGAACACGGCGCTGGCGTGTTAGTACTGGACAAAGATTCTTATGAGCCACAATACGATGCGATTTGGAGTGCCTACTTTACTGACACTTGGGGACTTTATATTCCAACCACCCCAGAGATAAACTAGAGGAAAGAAGCAGGAGCGATATCGCTCCTGCTTTAAAACAAATCTTGTTGAGGGCTATCGTCCTCTTCCAGTACCGCGTTTGTCACCGGTATTTTGCCTTGCATTAGTTTGCGGCGATAACGTTGACGACATAATTTAATGATATGAAGTTGCTGTGCGGTGGTGAAGCTCAACCAATTAAAACGCTCATCACGCTTACGCATGCATCCTTGACAATACCCTTTCTCATCAACTGTGCATACACGTACGCATGGACTTGGTACGGTGAAAAACTCTAGTTGCTCCATCGACATCCTTTATTCATATATTTGGACTACACTCTTCGAGCGAAAACAAACTTGGATAGTAAGAATAGTCTGATTTATGTGGCTTTTGCGAATCCAATATCACTGTTACGCAATGGTTTACACTTATCCAATTAAAAAACCACTATACTAAACATAACCTACTCCTGACAAAAAACAGTGTTTTATTAGTTAGGCTTGTCAATAATTTCATTCAGTTGGAGCAAATTATATGAAGATTTTTTCTAAGAAGTTACTTGCCGCAGTTGCACTTCCAGTACTAATGACGGCTTGTGCCGCGAACGACACTAAAGAGGAAGCGATGAAAGCTGTAACCGCACAAGATCTTCAACACCACAATTGGAACTTGGTTCAAATTGACGGCAACGCTATTCAAGTTGATGAACAGAACCAAACACCTCGCCTAGAGATCGGTGAAAAGATGACGGCAAACGGCAATGCTGGTTGTAACAACTTCTTCGGTCAAGGTGAGCTTAAAGATGGTCAATTCCGCATCGAAAAAATGGGGATGACTATGAAGATGTGTGCCGGCACAGCGATGGATATTGAACAAACGATGTCTAAAACGTTGTCAGATTGGAGCGATATCACCGTCACTAAAAACGGTCTTGAGCTAAAAGGCGCGGAGCACACACTTACGTTCGAATTGAAAGATTGGATGAACTAATTCCAATTACTTCCTACAGAAAACGGCACGCAACGTGCCGTTTTTTATTTTAAGTTTATTTAGCGAAAGAGTAATACCTTCAAACTGGCATCGTCATCTTTATCAGCAAACTCTGATGGATTAGCTAATCGCTCAATATAAGCAAGTGTTGGTGCTTCTTCTTTCATGCTGTCAATCAGGAAGCTTGGTGTAACACTAGGAGAGTTCACACACGCCATCACCTCACCTTGCTTATTCAACAGTTCAGGCAAACGTCGTAAGATCTTTTTGTAATCCTTAGTCAAGGCAAAACTCCCTTTTTGGAACGACGGAGGATCGATAACAATGATGTCATAGGGTCCGTGCTTTTTGATTTTCCCCCACGACTTAAAGATATCGTGCGCCATAAAGGTTACTTTAGACGTGTCATGGTCATTTAATCGGTGATTATCGCGTCCTTTATTTAACGACGCGCGCGCCATATCAACGTTAACCACATGTTCTGCCCCACCTTCAATTGCTGCAACGGAGAATCCACATGTGTAGGCAAAAAGGTTAAGGACTCGCTTTCCAGCAGCACGGTCTTTGACCCACTCCCGACCATTTCTCATATCAAGGAAAAGTCCAAAGTTTTGGTTGCGACCAATATCGAGTTGATATTTACAACCTAGCTCTGAGACAACTGGTCTTTGGTCAAGCTCACCCCATAAGACTTCTGTTGGTGCGCCATCACTGTACCGGTGCTGTAAGACAATCGACTTGCCTTGCACTTGTTGCCAAAGTTCGCTAGTTGATAAATCCTCAAGCCCTTGCGTGAGCACAGCCATAAACGTCTCATCAACGGGCTTGAACAAATTCACCAGCAACTGATTAGATGCCCAATCACAAGTTAATTGCTCCAAACCTGGCCAACACTTTCCTCTACCGTGAAAAAGACGTCTTACCTCTGCATTGGATTGAGACAGCCCAATTGAGATTTGCTCAAAGAATACACCTAACTGGCTAGCTTGCATCGCCTCGTTTTCGCTGTTTGTCTGTTCTATTTTTTCGGCCATGCTAACTCCCACGGTTGTGACCATTTATCGATAGCGTCCTCAACTTCTGCTGAGCGCCATTTTTCCCCAAGAGAACCCTCTCGCGGGTCACACCTAAACTGAAACAACTCACCACTTAGCTCAAAGCGCAGCGCATAGGCATGTAAATAGCCACGATCAGAACTGTCACTCGTGTTATAGATAGCATCGCCTTTAATTGGAGAACCAATCGACTTCAATGCAACACGAATTTGGTGTGTTTTGCCGGACAGCGGCTTACACAAAAAGACCCGTTCACCGTTTTCTGCTGCAGCAGAAAAAAACTGTGTCACCGCTGGATTATTCTTTGAATTAACCAACTTCCAAGACGAGCGTCTTGAGCGCTCCATATCGCCAATTATCGTCCCTTGCTTTTTCTTTGGCTTTTTACTGCCTATAGCTAGGTAATACTTGTCTATGTCGCGTTGCTCAAATAAGCGTGAAAACTGTGCCGCGACTTCAGCTCGTTTGGCTAATATCAGTAATCCCGATGTCATTTTATCAAGTCGATGGACCAGATGAAGTGACGATGCGCCAATAGCAATTGCAACGTCCGACACCAACATAGTGTCGCCATCATCTTTATGAACGCTCACTCCTGGATATTTGTTGATGACAACAAAGTCCTCATTTTCATAATGAATATCGAACATACGATGCCTTATCGCTAAGGAATAATGGGCAGGGATAATACACAAAAGCTGCTCAATGAGCAGCTTCTAGTTTGCGATAATGTGTAGATTGCTTACAAGAATGGGTAAGCAAACACCATTATGATGGCGATAGGACAAACCACTTTGACGTAAATAGGCCAAATACGCCAAAACCAAGTTTTCTCGATCTCTGGGTTGCCTTGTTGAATTTCTTTAAGCAGAGCATTCCGACTCCAAACCCAACCAATAACCACAGCCCAAACCACTCCCAACAATGGCTGCATATACATGGTTGACGCTGTAGCTACCCAATCAAATAGCGTATCGAAATTCGCAGCGATGAGTACGCTGAACAAAAGAATAGCAGCACCCAGAATAATGGCTGACTTCTCTCGCTTGATTTTTAATTCTTCTTGCAAACACGATACTGGTACTTCCAACATAGCGATAGATGACGTCAAGGCAGCAATCACCATTAAAGCGAAGAAGGCGACACCAACCACCTCTCCCACTAATCCCATTGAGTCAAACAAACTTGGTAAGACCGTAAATACAAGATTTCCTGAACTGATCAGCTCGCCTGTTTCACTAAAGATCTGCACACCATTTGCTTTTGCAACGAACATTGCTGGAAGAATTAGTAAACCAGCAAAAAACGCTACACCAGTATCAATTATGGCGACTTGACCCGCCGTTTTGGGAATATTGACATCTTTACTTAGATAAGAACCATAAACCATCATCGCACCAACGCCGAGCGACAGGGAGAAAAATGCTTGCCCCATAGCGTTAACGACCAATCCCCCATTTACATGCTCCCAGTTAGGAACGAGGTACATTCTTAACCCATCGAGAGCACCGTCTTGAGTGAAAATGTAGATAATGAGAACCAAAAACAGTGCAAACAAAACTGGCATCAATCGTGATGACCATTTTTCGATACCATCTGCGACACCACGGCGTACCACAAACACTGTCATCAACATGAATATGACGGTCAAGAGGACGTTTCGCCCTGTTCCAAAGGTGATTAACCATTCAGAAAACTGCTTTAAGCCAATCAACTTCATAATTGGGGAGATACCAAAGCCAATTAACCAGCCAGCTAAGATGGCGTAAAAGCTCAAGATCATTGATGCAGTTAGCATAGCAGTGGTACCAAAAAACACCGCTAATAGACGATTATTTGTCCAAATCTTTCGTAGTGACCCGATGGGGTTAGATTGCCCATATCGACCAATTGTAAGCTCAGCGACAAGCATTGGGAAAGCAAGTAGAGCCATCATCAAAAGATAGATAAGGAGGAATGCGGCCCCGCCATTACTGGCTGTTTGTGTCGGGAACCCCCAAACATTACCTAAACCCACTGCTGAACCAGCAGCAGCCATAATAAAGCCAAAGCGAGAAGAGAATTGGCCTCTATCGGAACTTGCCATCAGTATGTACCATATGTGTCTATTAACTAGACGAGTTTGCGGCTGTCCATGAGATGATTTTGGCGCACAAAAAAGCTGCCTTTGATTGGCAGCCTATCCCTGTGCTCACGATCTTTTGCTTTTAAACATAGGAGTGTAATCTTTAGTTTACACTTCATATGGAATTTATATCCAAGAGCGATATAGCAAGTAAAACAGCTTATCTTTAAAATTGGAAGCGCCAAACTTCCAACTGGACATTTTCCATTCGCTTTGCCGATACTTTGCGGTTTATTCCATCAACTGTAAACCCCTCAACTAAGCAAGTCTCCTCTTCTCTTACGACTTGGTATGCCGTGCTTCGATATTAATAACATCGTCATCAAAACAACGTCGAATTGTATAGAAGTTACCTATTTCATTAATTTTTATGGCTTGTGTAACAGGTTGTATTTGACAGGCAACTAACTATTCCAAATACTTGATTCTGAGCTTATTATTTGCGAAAGCGTCTTTCTATCGAGGCATAATGGACAAGGTATACCACTTTCTTACTCTCGCAGGCATCGGACTTTATTGGGTCCTAGTGGCAGGTGTCACTTTGCGCGTTGTACTAAAACGCCGTGCCGTCAGCGTTTCTCTCGCTTGGTTAATGGTGATATACATCATCCCAGTCGTTGGGGTTTTATGTTACTTCATGTTTGGTGAGCTTAACCTAGGTAGAAAGCGAGCGGATCGAGCTAGGGAAATGTTCCATCCCTTTGGTGACTGGTTTTATCAACTGAATGACTGCAACGCGCACGTAACCGATGGGTTAGGCACTCATATTTCGAAAATTGACCATCTGTGTAACAACAGAATGGGCATTCCTGCTCTATGTGGTAATCAACTTCAGCTACAAACCACACCACAAGAAATCCTGTTGTCAGTGATCAAAGATATTGAGCAAGCCAAAGAGAGCATTCGTATGGTGTTCTACATTTGGTATCCGGGTGGATTAGCGGATTCGGTTGCATCAGCGCTCATACAAGCCGCCAAACGCGGTGTAGACGTTAAAGTCCTTCTTGACTCCGCCGGTAGCCCCACGTTCTTCAAAAAGAGTCATTGGGCACAAATGATGCGTGATGCGGGTATTGAACTGGTCGAGGGGCTAGAAGTATCTCCTTGGCGTATTTTCCTACGTCGCTTAGATCTCCGTCAGCACAGAAAAATCATCGTTATAGACGATGAAGTCGCTTACACCGGCTCAATGAACATGGTCGACCCTGCTTACTTCAAACAAAACTCCGGCGTGGGCCAATGGATTGATATTATGGTCCGTATCGAAGGTCCTACAGTCAATGTGCTGTCTGCAATACATTGTTGGGACTGGGAAGTAGAAACTGGCGATCGACAGTTACCAGCTCAGCCCGAATGCGCTATAGAGATCCCTAAAGACTCTAAACCAGTTCAGGTCGTACCGTCTGGGCCAGGTATGCCAGACCAGTTAATTGGGCAAGTCCTCACCCTCGCAATGCATCAGGCAGAAGAGTCGGTAAGAATCACCACACCTTATTTTGTACCTAGTGCTGATTTGTTGGAAACGATCAAAACAACCGCACAACGAGGGGTCAACGTTGAGCTCATTATCCCGAAGAATAACGATTCGATTATGGTGAAATGGGCATCACGCGCATTTTACACCGACTTACTTTCCGCTGGTGTCAAAATCTACGAGTTTGATGGCGGTTTACTGCATACCAAGTCCGTTGTTATCGACGAGCTCTTTTGCTTAGTTGGTACCGTCAATATGGACATGCGCAGCTTGTGGCTTAACTTTGAAGTGACTCTTGCAGTGGAAGATCCAAGCTTCACCAAAGAGATGCACCAGCTGCAATCAAGCTATATTCAGCGCTCGGAGTTAGTCGACTACAGCGTATGGAAGCAAAGAAGTATTTATCATAGATTTTTTGAAAGACTATTTTATCTCTTCAACCCACTGCTCTGACCTTGGATGTCACTCCTACCCGACAACGTTTTATGAAGGCTAAAGACTTGAAACTCTTTAGCCTTCGTGTTTTATTGCGTCTATCCTCTTTTAAAAACTCGCCTTCCTACACGAAAGTTCAAGGCTAAGACAGGGAATCTAAATGTCAGAAAGCAAGACCACCAAATTTGTAACTGCTGGCCGCAGTAAGAAATGGACTAACGGCGTAGTTAACCCGCCTGTACAACGAGCTTCTACCGTTGTCTTTGACACCGTGGCGGAAAAAAAGCACGCCACCATCAACCGAGCCAACAAGACACTGTTCTACGGACGCAGAGGCACTAACACGCACTTTGCCTTTCAAGATGCTATGACTGAAATTGAAGGCGGTGGTGGATGCGCGCTCTACCCATGTGGCACGGCCGCTATTTCTAACGCCATTTTGTCGTTTGTTGAGACTGGTGATCATATCCTGATGGTGGATACTTGCTACGAACCAACGCGCGATTTTTGTGATTCAATCATGAAGAAAATGGGGATAGAAACGACCTACTATGATCCGATGATTGGTGAAGGCATCCGTGAACTGATTCAGCCCAATACCAAAATTCTATTTTTGGAATCACCTGGCTCTATCACAATGGAAGTTCAAGACGTTCCTTTGATGGCTAAGATCGCACACGAAACCGATATTATCGTCATGCTTGATAATACTTGGGGCGCTGGTGTGAATTTCTCACCTTTTGAACACGGGGTCGACGTTTCTATTCAAGCAGCTACTAAGTACATCGTAGGTCACTCCGACGTTATGCTAGGTACGGCAGTGACCCACGAAAAGTACTGGGATCAGTTGCGTGAACAAAGCTATCTGATGGGACAATGTGTTTCACCAGATGATGCATACTTAGGACTTCGCGGCATTCGTACGCTTGATGTGCGGCTGCGCCAACATGCAGAGAACAGTTTGCAAGTTGCGAAGTGGTTAGCAACGCGTGCTGAAGTCGACCATGTGCGTCACCCTGCTCTAGATACATGCCCTGGCAGTGAATATTTCCATCGGGATTTCACCGGCGGCAACGGGCTATTTAGCTTTATCCTTAAGACCAGTAATACCAAAGCAACAACGGCATTTTTGGATGGTATGAAGCACTTTAGTATGGGTTATTCTTGGGGTGGATTCGAAAGCTTAGTGTTGGCAAATGAACCAAGTAGCTTCAATTCATTACGAACGGTAGCCAACCCTAATTTTGAAGGGACGCTAATTAGACTTCACATTGGGCTGGAAAGCATTGATGATCTGATTAACGATCTCAAGCAGGGCTTTGAGCGCTATAATTCCGTTATACAAGAACAAACTCTCACCCAATAAACCTCAAATGGCTTTCAGTGTTGAAAGCCATAAATAATTCACGATAAGGTACTCTTATGAGATTACGAGCAGATGTCGCTATCTTTGACATTCTAGGCCACTTGCTCATCTGGTTAATTCTCAGCATTATCACGTTTGGCATCGCGCTGTTTTTCTTCCCTTATTCATTTTCCAAGTTCATCATAAATCGCACTTACGTCATTGATGAATCCGGCCGAGAGCGAAGAATGGACTGTGATATCGATCTATTTAGCGACTTAGGTCATGTATTGCTTTGGTTTATTATTTCAATACTGACATTAGGGATCGGCTATGTATTTTACTTTTATCGTGTTTGGAATTACGCACTCAATCACACCCGAGTAGAGTAGCATTACAGATAATCAATGAAGCTCATCGACATGTTGATGAGCTTCGTGTATTTCTGTACAAAATTTCCTTTAGCTATAATTCACCGTCGGATCAACACACTGGTATATCTGACCAATTGACGCCTCGTTCAACAAAATTTGATGTGCAAGGCGAGCGACTTCACTTCGAGTGATCGCACCATGTACTTCAACTCCTTGCGATAACTCCCCACAAGTTGTCACTTCCCCGTCCTTCAATCCACCAGGTCTCAATACCGTGTATTCCAGTTGACTGCTGGCTAACCAAGCCTCAGCTAAGGACTTCTCCCTTACCGCTGCCCCAAAGCCTGCTTTCGCTCGCTCTGAAAGAAACTTCCATGAATCTCCACATCCTAATGAAGTAACCAACAGGAAACGTTCAATACCTTTTGTCTCCAGTGCGTCTATCAAGTGACGGTGTCCGAGATAATCGACAGGTACGTCGGCTCTAAAGCTACCCATGGTTGACAGCACTACGGTGTCTTTCGGAAGACATTCCACCGCAGCCTCTACATCCGGCTGCTTAGTTGCATCACAAGCAATTAATTGAACGCACAAGCTGGCCAGTTCGTCGGTCTTTTTCGGGTCTCTTGCAACACCAATAACTTCCACTCTTTGACTTGCAAAATAGCGAACGGCAGCCAAGCCGAGGCCACTGCTTGCACCAAAAATAGTAATACTCTTCATTTCAACACTTCACATTGATAATGAGAATAATTTACACTATCAGAAATACCAGTCTAGGTGTTAAATCAAACAAGTGTGGGTTATAAGACAATTTTTCATGATAAGGTGAATCATTACACTCTTCGTTTAGCGAGAGACAAGGATAATCTTATGAGTAAAGCTGCCAAACTGTATTATGTTTATGATCCGATGTGCTCATGGTGCTGGGGTTATGCACCTACTTGGAATTTGATTAAGACACTGTTGGATGACCAACTAGACATTCAATACGTACTCGGAGGCTTAGCGCCCGACTCCAACGTACCAATGCCATTAGAAATGCAAACTCAAATCGCCTCTTATTGGCGCAAAATCGAAAGTTATTTAGGCACTGAGTTTAATCATGATTTTTGGACCTTGAATACGCCTAAACGCTCCACTTACCCGGCCTGCCGCGCGGTGCTGGCTGCACGTAAGCAGCAGTCCGAACAAGACATGTATCGTGCTATACAGCAGGCCTATTATCTTGAAGCAAAGAATCCCAGTGAGTCAGAAGTACTTTTCGACTTAGCTAAACAAGTTGGACTAGATATTGAAGCATTTAGACATGACTTTCTTTCAGCTGAGATCAATCAGCAGCTTTCGGGAGAGATAAGATTTGCTCGTAGCCTTGGCGGTAACAGCTTTCCTTCTTTATTTTTAGCCCATGATGACATCATTGTTGAGCTACCCATTGATTATAAAAATCCCAACACAACAATCGATTTAGTCAAACAGCAACTCTGAACGTTCTAGAGACGAAAAAAAAACCTGTCTCGTTGAGACAGGTTTTTCACTACAAATGTTGATTACTCTTCAGTAGCAGAGTCGTCAGCCGCTAAATCTCCAGATTCTGGCGCTTGAGTCTCTGCATTTGCTTCAACTTCTTCGCCCTCTGGCAGCTCTAACTCTTCGACTTCATCAATACGCTGCAAACCAACGACTGATTCGTCAGACGCGGTGCGGATAAGCGTAACACCTTGAGTATTACGACCAACTTGACTCACTTCAGCAACGCGAGTACGAACTAGCGTTCCTGCGTCAGTGATCATCATCATTTCGTCGCCTTCTTCAACTTGAATCGCGCCAACTACTGGGCCGTTTCGCTCAGAAACTTTGATAGAGACAACACCTTGTGTTGCACGACCTTTCGTTGGGTACTCTTCAAGTTCAGTACGCTTACCGTAACCATTTTGTGTCACGGTTAGAATGTCACCTTCGTTAGAAGGAACAATCAATGACACCACTTGGTCTTCATCTGCCAGTTTCATACCACGGACACCTGCCGCAGTACGACCCATAGCACGTACTTTGTCTTCGCTGAATCGAACTACTTTACCCTGCTTCGAGAACAGCATGATGTCACTTTGACCATCGGTGATATCAACGCCGATTAGCGAATCATCATCACGTAGGTTTACAGCAATTAGGCCGTTTGCACGAACGTTAGAGAATTGGTCTAGAGAAGTCTTCTTAACGGTACCGTCACCAGTCGCCATAAAGATAAATTTCTCTGAGCTAAATTCACTTACAGGAAGAATTGCCGTAATACGCTCACCTTCTTCTAGTGGAAGAATGTTAACGATAGGCTTACCACGAGCAGTACGACTTGCGAGTGGTAATTGATATACTTTCAGACGGTATGTCTTACCGCGCGTAGAGAAGCACAAGATATTGTCGTGAGTATTTGCAACAAGCAGACGCTCGATGTAATCCTCTTCCTTCATCTTAGTCGCACTCTTACCTTTACCACCACGACGCTGTGCTTCGTAGTCGCTTAGGATTTGATACTTCACATAACCTTCGTGAGACAAAGTGACTACTACGTCTTCACGAGCGATTAGCTCTTCCATATCAATGTCGTGAACCGCCGCTGTGATTTCACTACGACGCTCATCACCGTAAGTTGCTTGAACTAATTCAAGTTCTTCGGTGATCACTTCCATCAAGCGCTCTGTGCTTGCAAGAATGTGCATCAGTTCTGCAATTTCTTCTAGAAGTGCTTTGTACTCATCAAGAATCTTCTCGTGCTCTAGACCAGTTAAACGGTGTAGGCGAAGTTCAAGAATCGCTTGAGCTTGTTGCTCCGTTAGGTAGTACAGACCGTCACGAATACCGTATTGGTCTTCTAGCCAATCTGGACGAGCTGCATCGGTACCAGCACGCTCTAGCATAGAAGCTACGCTACCTAGCTCCCAACCGCGAGAAACCAGGCCTACTTTTGCTTCAGCTGGTGTTGGTGCGTTCTTGATAAGTTCAATAACTTCATCAATGTTCGCAAGTGCTAGAGATAGCGCTTCTAGAATGTGAGCACGGTCTCTTGCTTTACGAAGTTCGAAGATAGTACGACGAGTCACAACCTCACGGCGGTGATCAACAAAGCACTTCAGCATGTCCTTAAGGTTGAACAGCTGTGGCTGACCATTGTTTAGGGCAACCATGTTGATGCCGAATGTCGTTTGCAGCTGAGTCTGTGAGTACAGGTTGTTTAGAACCACTTCACCTACTGCGTCACGCTTACATTCGATAACAATGCGCATACCGTCTTTATCAGACTCATCACGTAGTGCGCTAATGCCTTCTACTTTCTTATCTTTAACTAGCTCTGCAATCTTTTCGATTAAGCGAGCTTTGTTCACCTGATAAGGGATCTCGGTAACAATGATGGTTTCTTTACCATTCTTGTCTTCTTCGATCTCTGCTTTAGAACGCATGTAGACCTTACCACGACCCGTCTTGTAAGCATCGATGATGCCTTTACGACCACTGATCAGTGCCGCTGTCGGGAAATCTGGGCCCGGAATGTAATCCATGAGCTCATCAATCGTGATGTCTTCATTCTTGATGTATGCCAAACAGCCATCAATAACTTCGTTTAAGTTATGTGGTGGAATGTTTGTCGCCATACCTACAGCGATACCTGACGCACCATTAACCAGAAGGTTTGGAATTTTTGTCGGTAGTACGGCTGGAATTTGTTCCGTTCCATC
This sequence comes from Vibrio sp. ER1A, assembly GCF_000733315.1. NCBI lineage: Bacteria > Pseudomonadati > Pseudomonadota > Gammaproteobacteria > Vibrionales > Vibrionaceae > Vibrio > Vibrio sp. ER1A. Next base: position 128,022 of record NZ_JPJA01000088.1, on the reverse strand, counting down.
ATAGTTAGGAACGTAGTCAACCGTCTCTTTGTCTAGATCCGCTAGCAACTCATGAGCGATTTTCGCCATGCGGACTTCGGTATAACGCATTGCCGCCGCAGAGTCGCCGTCAATCGAGCCGAAGTTACCTTGACCATCGACCAACATGTAGCGAAGTGAGAAAGGCTGCGCCATACGAACGATGGTGTCGTATACCGCACTATCACCGTGTGGGTGATACTTACCGATTACATCGCCGACCACACGGGCAGACTTTTTATATGGTTTATTCCAATCATTACCTAGAACATTCATCGCGAACAAAACGCGGCGGTGAACAGGTTTTAGACCATCACGCACATCTGGAAGAGCACGACCCACGATAACTGACATCGCGTAGTCGAGATAAGAGCCTCTCAGCTCATCTTCAATGTTTACGGGCGTGATCTCTTTAGCTAGATCGCTCATAGAGCCAATATCCCTCTATATTTTGATCGTATACTCGATACGTATAAGGTGACAAAATATAACACATTAATACCGTGTTCGGCATCACTTTCCCTTCGCTTTTATCATGTTGTGACCTTGGTTGCGATTCAAACGTCCACAATTTGCACATTTCCAATCTATGACCCTGAAAATCGGCGAAAAAACGGCCAATTAATCAGATAAATAGTGTGCTGGCTAAAGAATTCTGAGGATTCTGCCTACGAGAAGATATTTCCCAAACCAATTTGCGGTATACTGCATCGCAACCTTGGAACAAAACTCTTAGCATATATGGATAAGCAACAAAACGTAGACCTCAACGAAATTAAGAAATTTGAAGAGATGGCAAGTCGCTGGTGGGATCTAGAAGGTGAGTTCAAACCACTGCACCAAATCAACCCTCTCAGACTCAATTATGTCTTAGAAAAGGCCAATGGCTTGTTTGGTAAAACCGTTCTTGATGTAGGTTGTGGCGGCGGTATCCTTGCAGAAAGCATGGCGAAACAAGGTGCTGAGGTTACAGGGTTAGACATGGGTAAAGAGCCGCTTGAAGTCGCCAGACTGCATGCACTAGAAACAGGCACCAAACTTACCTATGTGCAAAGTACAGTGGAACAGCACGCCGCTGAAAACGCTGGCAAATACGATGTCGTAACATGCATGGAAATGCTAGAACACGTACCAGATCCTGCATCAGTCATCGCATCATGTTCAAAGCTGGTTAAGCCTGGTGGCCAAGTATTCTTCTCCACCCTTAACCGCAACTTGCAGTCTTACTTATTTGCCATCGTTGGTGCAGAGAAGCTGCTTAAAATAGTTCCAGATGGCACGCACTCACATGACAAATTCATCAAGCCTTCAGAACTTATCAAGATGATCGATAAAACTGACCTTACGGAAAAAGGCATTACAGGGCTTCTCTATAATCCACTAACCGATACCTATAAACTGGGTAATCGTGTCGACGTGAACTACATCGTGTTCACCGAAAAGTCGCTTTAAGTTCCTCAATAATGTAGTGCCAATTTCCTTCGGTTAGTTGGCACTCAGTTTCGTTAATTTTCACACACAAATCATTTACAAAAACAAGACACTTTCGCCGATTTTGTGTGCCGATATCGCAGTTTTATTGAGCTAAAGAATAACAACCAAAAATTGGCAAAGATCAAGGAATTTTTTTTCGCCTTTGTTTAAAAGAAAACCAATCTGCTAGCACGCAAATTTCACTACTAAGTCGGGTCTATCTTCAATGGTAAGTATCTACTAACCGAAATTTTTCTTTCCCCTAGTTATCCACAAGACATTCAATTTCTCAAACTTGAAAATCTCCCGCTATAGCACTATCTTGTAACTCGTAGTTAAGATGACCCCTATATCTTGTGTTGGAAGCCGAAACATATAGGGTGACATTGATCACGAAGCTATCGCTAAGACTCAACAAAATTTCATAAAAGTGAAGCTTCATATTGTTTTGTTAGGGAACACCTCAGAATGAACCAACAACTTACCGTTACTAAGCGTAATGGCCGCAAAGAAAGTATCGATCTCGAAAAAATCCATCGCGTCATCGCATGGGCTGCAGAAGGGCTTAACAACGTTTCTGTATCTCAGGTAGAACTCAAGGCTCACATCCAGTTTTATGATGGTATTACTACGTCAGATATCCACGAAACTATCATCAAGTCTGCTGCAGATTTGATTTCAGAAGACGCGCCTGACTATCAATATCTCGCTGCGCGCTTAGCTATCTTCCACCTGCGTAAAAAGGCGTATGGCCAATATGAGCCACCAGCGCTATTTGACCATGTTTCTAAAATGATAGAGATGGGCAAGTACGATGCGCATCTATTGGAAGATTACACTAAGTCCGAATTAGATGAGTTGGATAGCTATATCGACCACACTCGAGATCACGACTTCTCATACGCTGCCGTTAAACAGCTTGAAGGTAAGTACTTCGTTCAAAACCGTGTTTCTGGTCAGATTTACGAAAGTGCACAGTTCCTCTACATCCTGGTAGCGGCTTGCCTATTCGCTAAGTATCCAAAAGCGACTCGTCTTGACTATATCAAGCGCTTTTACGATGCAACGTCAACATTCAAGATTTCTCTACCGACACCGATTATGTCAGGTGTTCGTACTCCTACGCGCCAATTTAGTTCGTGCGTATTGATTGAATGTGGCGATAGCCTAGATTCTATTAACGCAACAGCAAGCTCAATTGTTCGTTACGTTTCACAACGTGCTGGTATCGGTATCAATGCTGGTCGTATTCGCGCGCTGGGTTCTGAAATCCGTGGAGGCGAAGCCTTCCACACCGGTTGTATCCCATTCTACAAGTACTTCCAAACAGCAGTAAAATGCTGCTCGCAAGGTGGTGTTCGTGGTGGTGCAGCAACTGTGTTCTACCCAATGTGGCATGGCGAAGTACAGTCACTACTTGTTCTTAAGAACAACCGTGGTGTAGAAGAAAACCGTGTACGTCACATGGATTACGGTGTTCAGCTGAACAAACTCATGTATGCTCGCCTAGTTCAAGGCGGCAACATCACTCTATTCTCGCCTTCAGATGTACCGGGTCTATATGATGCGTTCTTCGAAGATCAAGATGAGTTTGAACGTCTATACGTTAAGTACGAAAACGATCCGTCAATTAAGAAAGAGACCGTTAAAGCGGTAGAGCTATTCTCTCTGCTGATGCAAGAGCGTGCTTCTACAGGTCGTATCTACATTCAGAACGTAGACCATTGTAATACGCACAGCCCATTTGATTCGAAAGTTGCGCCAGTTCGCCAATCTAACCTATGTTTAGAAATCGCACTGCCGACTAAGCCATTATCAAACGTAGAAGACGACTCAGGTGAAATCGCTCTATGTACACTTTCGGCATTTAACCTTGGTGCAATCAACGAGCTCGATGACCTAAAAGATCTATCAGACCTCGTGGTTCGTGCTCTTGATGCTCTACTTGATTATCAAGACTATCCATTACCAGCTGCTTATAAGTCTACGATGAATCGTCGTACGCTGGGTGTCGGTGTTATTAACTATGCCTACTACCTTGCGAAAAATGGTGTTAAATACTCTGACGGTTCTGCAAATAACCTTACTCACCGTACATTCGAAGCGATTCAGTACCACTTGCTAAAAGCGTCTGTTGAACTGGCGAAAGAGCAAGGCCGTTGCCCATCATTCCATGAGACAAACTATGCGAAAGGTCTATTACCTATCGACACTTACAAGAATGATGTTGATTTAGTGTGTGACGAACCACTGCACTATGATTGGGATGAGCTACGTTCTGAAATCATGGAATTTGGTCTACGTAACTCAACACTGACGGCGCTAATGCCATCTGAGACTTCCTCTCAGATTTCTAACGCGACTAACGGTATCGAACCACCTCGTGGCTACGTTTCAGTGAAAGCATCGAAAGACGGTATCCTGAAGCAGGTTGTTCCAGACTTCGCTAATCTAAAAGAGAACTACGAACTACTTTGGAACATCGGCAACAACGACGGTTACTTGCATCTAGTAGGTATCATGCAGAAATTCGTTGACCAAGCGATCTCAGCAAATACTAACTATGACCCAAGCGTTTACGAAAGCGGCAAAGTGCCGATGAAGAAATTGCTTCAAGACCTACTCACTGCGTATAAATATGGCGTGAAGACACTTTACTACCATAACACTCGTGACGGTGCGAAAGACGACCAAAGCGACAAATCTACAGTAGTAGTTGAGCAAGATGACGATTGCGCAGGCGGCGGCTGTAAGATTTAATATCTCGCAGTAAACAAGTTAAGATTTTCTCGCCCTTCCCTTAAGCGGAGGGGCTTAAAAAGGATTGCAGCACAATGGCTTACAGTACTTTTACCCAAACAAAGAATAACGCACTAAAAGAACCAATGTTCCTAGGTCAACCAGTGAACGTTGCGCGTTATGACCAACAGAAATTTGAGATTTTTGAAAAGCTGATTGAGAAACAGCTTTCCTTCTTTTGGCGTCCAGAAGAAGTAGATGTATCAAGCGATCGAATTGACTACAACAAATTGCCAGAGCATGAAAAACACATTTTCATCAGTAACCTGAAGTACCAAACGCTTCTAGACTCGATTCAAGGTCGTAGCCCGAACGTTGCTCTGCTACCGCTCGTGTCACTTCCAGAGCTAGAAACATGGATCGAGACATGGTCATTCTCTGAGACTATCCACTCTCGTTCTTACACGCACATCATCCGTAACATCGTGAACGATCCAGGTGTGGTTTTTGACGATATTGTTGAAAACGAACACATCCTAAAGCGTGCGAAGGACATCGCACACTACTACGATGATCTGATTCAAGCGACAAACGACTACCACCGCTTCGGTGAAGGTACGCACAACATCAAAGGCGAAGAAGTTAAAGTTAACTTGTACGACCTGAAGAAGAAGCTGTACCTATGTCTGATGTCAGTAAACGCACTAGAAGCGATTCGTTTCTACGTGAGTTTCGCTTGTTCGTTTGCGTTCGCAGAGCGTGAGCTGATGGAAGGTAACGCGAAAATCATCAAGCTGATTGCTCGTGATGAAGCGCTGCACCTAACCGGTACTCAGCACATGATTAACCTGCTTCGTAACGGTCAAGACGATTTCTCATTCATGCAAATCGCTGAAGAATGTAAGCAAGACTGTTTCGACCTATTCAAAGAAGCGGCAGAGCAAGAAAAAGAGTGGGCAGAATACCTATTCAAAGACGGCTCTATGATCGGTCTTAACAAAGATATCCTGTGCCAATACGTTGAATATATCTCGAACGTTCGTATGCAGGCAGTTGGTCTTGATGCAGCTTATCCAGAAGCTACATCGAATCCAATTCCTTGGATTAACGCTTGGTTATCATCTGATAATGTACAGGTTGCACCACAAGAAGCAGAGATCAGTTCTTACCTTGTCGGTCAAATCGACAATGAAGTAAACGCAGACGACTTCGAGGGCTTCGAACTTTAATGCCAACCATTAAGATAAACTCTATCACCACTATAGAGTCTAACCCTTCAAACACAGTCTTAGAGACTATGGAGCAAGCAGGGTTAGAACCTGAATACAACTGTCGAGACGGGCACTGTGGCGCTTGCCGCTGTACACTGGTTTCGGGAGAAGTGGAATATGTAGGGTTTGCAATGGCATATACACAAGGTAATGAAATCCTGCCTTGTATTTGTCGAGCGAAAACTGATATCGAGCTCGACAATATTGCGCATCAAGTTAAGAAGCGAGCATAGCTCAAGTCATTCCCAAAACGGCTCTCCAGAGCCGTTTTTTATTGCTGCGGGTTTGAGCAGGTGTAGTCAGCGAGTGTGCAATTCCCTTCACTAAATCGTACAACATTAAAAATAACCCTTTACAAGGTGTTTTATAAGCCCCATACTGGCGCCGCTCTGTTGTTCAGAGTTATTAAATGAAATATCCAGTTGTAAAAGTAAAACTCTCAGAATCTCTTCGTTATTGTTGTCATCCTCAGTGTTTCCCTAAGCTTCATCGATACATTAAATAATTCCAGCCCATCAGCGCATCGCAACAATTTTAAATTTATATAAGGGACACATCATGTCTAACAAAGTAAACGGCACAGTAAAATGGTTTAACGAAGAGAAAGGCTTCGGCTTCCTAGCTCAAGAAAATGGCGGTGCTGACGTATTCGTTCATTTCCGTGCTATCGCATCTGAAGGTTTCAAAACTCTAGCAGAAGGCCAAAAAGTGTCTTTTGAAGTAGAGCAAGGCCAGAAAGGTCTTCAAGCTGCAAACGTTGTAGCTCTATAAGATTTTATTGATGAAAGCGGCATCATTAACCGCTTTCATCTTATCTTTTCACTTTGGATTTTAGAAAAAACTAGCAATAACCTCTCCTCTCAACGTTCTCGCTATACATTTCTCTATCAAGCAACACGCTCAAACATCCATCACTCTCTGATGGTATTAAATCTACAATTAGCATCATTATATTTAGGTAAATTATGTCTCGATCTATCGGCAGAAAACGCTTTTGGTTTTACCAAAACCGTGAATCCACTAAAAACACACAAAAATCCAAATAGGAGAAATATGAAAGTAACGTTTAAATCAATTAAAGATAATGTAACTTGGGTCTCTGAACCGCACCAACTAAACAGCGATATTTTGCTTAGACACTTCCTCACCAGAGCAAAAACCAAAGACCTAAATTTGGCGTTTAGTTACTGTGAATCTACTCATACTGGCACCATTACCAACGTCCATGACGAGCTAATTGGAAAGTTCTCGCTACAGGCTTGATACTCAGTACCTTCACTACTAAGGCCAGTATCCATTGGACATCACTATAACTATTCATAAACACTATCCATCAACGTGCTTACCGCCTTCAGCACCTTGATAATATTGCGACTTTTATAGTGCCCCTTGCGCCTTATTTACTCCTCGTTACAACAATCAACCTTTATCACAGCCTTAATTTGATCAACCTTAGGTTAATGCGTATCCGTTGGCGGAGATAAAATCATTTTGATTTTCGCCCTTAACGTTAGATCTTTGCGTGATAAGTCATTTAGCATTTCTTTCCATTCTGCAAAAGTAACCGTGATTGGATTGAAGCTATTAACTGGCTTACTGATTCCATAACGAACTTCTTCTACTTCAGGCTCAAAAGTCCCAAACATGCGATCCCAAATAATCAGAATTCCCGCGTAGTTTTTGTCTATGTATTGCGCGTTGACACCATGATGAACTCGATGGTGTGATGGGGTATTAATCACCCATTCAAGGGGTCCTAAGCGACGTATCCATTGTGTATGAACAAAGAACTGTAGACCTAGATTCAGCAGCACTACAAATACCACCCATTTGGGGTCGAAACCTATAATGACCAATGGCATCCAAAACAGCCACATTCCCGCTAGCGGGTACATTAAACTCTGTCTAAATGCGGTACTGAAGTTCATATTCTCGGAACTATGGTGGACAACGTGAGCAGCCCACATCCAGCGAATGCGATGACTCGCTCGATGGAACCAATAGTAGAAAAAGTCTTGTAATACCATTAACGCCAAAAACATGCCTAATGACATCTTGATATCAAAAAGTTTCCAGCCAAACACTAGTAAGTATAGTTTGGCGATAAACAGACCCGCAATGAGATCGGTAAGTTGATGAAGCCCAGCCAACGAGAAGTTACATGCCAATTCCTTTAGAGAGTACTGGGCTGAGCTTGGCAGGCGGTTTCCCCGTTGACCAAGCCAATACTCGAGCACCATCATAATGACAAATAAAGGAGCTAATACAATTAACAACCACTCCGGGTTTTGAACAAGTTTATCCATCATATTCCATTGATTCTTTGTTTGTATTTACCACTTTGCAAAGTGGTCTTCGGTTAATCCCATTACTTGCGAAAGTTGATACTCGCGACCTTCTTCATCCTTTACAACACCAGAAAAATGGCCAATGAACTGGCGAAAATTACTTTTAAGTACCCAAAGATTGAGTTTCTCTTTACGAGCATTAAGCGGTTGAAAGGTCAAATCAACTCGCCCTTGCTCATCATAAATGCGCCAGTCAGAGTCTGGTACTTGTCGGTCAAAATCAAACATTACACCCGCTAATAGACTACGCTTACCATTAACCCAAAGTACATTTTCAGTTACCCCCGTCTCGTTTACTCCAGCCGCGAGATTAAGACCAATTGTCACACCTTGAGCTTTACCGTTAATACTCGCCCAGCGCCAACTTGTTTCACGCCTCATAAAACCTGCTGAAAAGTCATACCCCCCTAGACAACTTTCCATCGGTTGCGTTTGACCACCTACCTTGAACTCTCCCCTCACATTCAATGCATTATGCTTTTGCGTATAAGTCCATCCGTTGTAGCCTGTAGGCGATGAAACCATTAGCGGTGTACTTTCTGCATCTCCGGCATCAAGCAATACGTCCAATTCAAACGCCTTACACTTAGCTCGAACCCGCCACTCTCCCTCTTCAATATCAAAGCAAATCTGCCCTTGATTGAACTGTGCTTTCCCTTTCCAAGGCGACGCTGTGAGTGAATACCCTAATCCCACGGGACGCATCCAACTCTCTTCAACGAGTTGTTTTTTTTCAATGTCATAGAGATAGCAAAAACTTGTTCCAAGGTAGCGAATATCAGCGATCGCTATGCCTAAAACGTATTTGGAAGTAAAAATACTGACAAACTGAAACTGCTTGTAATGGAAATATTTAGCGAGTGAACTGCGTTCTCTATCCATTGTGGAATAGTAGCGAAAGCTGGCAATGTCTAGTGCTTCAGGAATGGATAAAAGATGACCGTAGTTAGGTTTACCATCTACTCCCATTAGCGATTTAATTTGTTGAACAGAAGGCGTATTCATTCTAGTACTTTCTCTTCTCATAGCCTTATTTAGGCCTTATTTTTGTTGGTTCACAAAGTGTGGGTTCGCAAAGTATGAGACAAGAATCGGCAACTGTGGACAAATTAGAGCAAAAGCACAAAATGGATCACAGAATCGTACAAATAAACATCAGAAAAAGAAAAGGCTGATCAAATTGATCAGCCTAAAGTAACTTGAATTGGGTCTCAGTCGACAGTCGACAATATGGAGTCTGCTGTACCCATAGAAACATGTTTGTCTGCAATGCGACGTCCACCGTCATCGTAGAGTGAGATTCTAAAACCGTCGTCAGACAGGATCTCTTCCATAGGAGCCTTCAACCACATAGCTGCTATATCACCGCATTTTTTGCTGAGTGCTTCGCCAAGCATAATCTGCTCATTGGCGATCTGATAAAACACTCTTATTCTTGATTGCTGGATCATATTTACCCCTCCTACACACCACCATTTTCAGGGTGAACATTGATTTTAATCAAATAAAAAGAAAGGGCTACTCTCAAAAATGAGAATTTGAAATTCCTGTTAGAGATCAGCTTATTGTGAGCTAGATCTAATTTTCATATATACATAACAAAATAGAATATAGGCACTATGTTGAATATTTATCTTAGTAGGATCAAGTTAACTGATCCGTTGGTAGAAATATCTCTTCGGTACGAGTAAGAAAGCCATAATCGGGGAACATTGGCTTATTATCTAGGTAACGTCTAAGCATATCTCCCGCCACCGTACTAATGACCGTTTTTATACTTTGAGAGCTGTAGCTTCGTTGCAATTTTAGCGTCTGCCCCCATTCACCTTTGGGCGTTGAAAGCGCTACGGAGAACTCTCCACCTTCAAGCTTTCCTGTGGACAAGGCAATATCTGAACTGCAGTTGCTTTTTGTCGCTCCTGCTAACGCTAGAGTGGCCCCCAACCTTTCACTGTCTCTATCAAGCGGCGATGCCGTTTTAGAGCCAAGTACCCATGTTGCCCCGCAATATTGCTCAATCTGTTCATTGTCTTGAAGCCAAGAGGCTAGGTAACCCTTGGTACCATGTTCAGATATAGCGATGGTTGGTTTATGTAACTCAACCAAATGACCAATTCTGTCCAGCATAGGTTGATCGACACTGACAACATTACTATGCAAGAGCTTCTCTATCATCGAGAGCACTCTTGACCCTATTTCTAAATCGTCTGAAGGACCAAACAGTTTGACTTCGATAAAAGGAAGATAAGAACGATAGCCCAACTCATATTCCGGCGGTAGATTAAGACTTGAAAGCGTGTCTGCAATACCAGATTCCGATAGGCCAAACGTATATAAACGTCGGCATACCCTACCTTGTTGATTAGGGAATTCATGTTTTAAGTCAGGCAAAATCTGCTCAAGCGTCATTTTTTTGAATTCGCTTGGGACACCTGGAGTGAAGTAAAACAAGCAATCATTGATCATCATTTTGAAACCACATGCGGTGCCAATTGGGTTATCAACCACCACCGCGCCCTCTGGCAACATTGCTTGTTTGATGTTGCTGTCAGGCATGGATTTACCGCGTTGAGCATAGAAGGCTTGAAGTGTTTCCGACCAACCTTGGTTCAAGACTAAAGATTGATCCGCGGCTTCCGCAGCTACTTCAGCAGTGAGATCATCAGACGTAGGACCCAAGCCACCATTGACGATCACCACATCCAGATTCAAACTCAGCATGATCATTTCTTGTAGCAACTCAGCTCGCTGATCACCTACTGTAGAGCGCTTCGACATGGAAAACCCATGCTCATAAAATACACGGCTGAGCCACGCGGCATTGGTATCAACAATATCGCCATACAATACCTCTTCACCAGTACTCAACATTGCAATTTTAGGCATGATCTCTCCTTGTAGGTTTTTTCATAAGGATGACATGAGTTATTGAAATAGCAATAGCGATTTTGTGGCAAATCATCCGATTAACGATGTTAACGCTGCTAGACTGTACGGTCTGTTTGTTCAGAGTTACAATAGTCGCCGATTTCAACAAGTGGCGGACTTATGGCTGATTTAAAACAAACACTTCTCGACGCTGGGTTTGACCTCATTAGCGAACATGGATTCGCTGGCATTGGTATTATGAAGATCATTCAGCAAGCGAACGCAACGAAGGGCTCTTTTTACCATCATTTCAAATCGAAGGAAGATTTCGGCCGCCAGTTATTAGAAGACTATTTTGAAGACCATCTAAACACGCTCAGTCAATATCTAGAAGACAGCTCCATTGCCTTTGAACAGCGCGCGTTACATTACTTCGAGTTTTGGTCAGATTCAAAGGTGACAGAAGATTTTCGGATTAAATGTTTAGTCGTGAAATTGTCTGGTGAAATATCTGGGACATCATCAAGTATGCAAGTCGAACTGGATAACGGCGCTGAAAAAGTCATTAATCGCATGGCGGATTATTTCGCATCTGGTAACGAGCAAGGTCTGCTAGCTATAGAAAATCCATACATGGTCTCGCGAACGCTTTATGCCAAGTGGTTAGGTGCCACATTACTTTGCGCGATGCAAAAAGACCGAACGCATTTAGAGCAAGCCATGATGGAAACCAAGTTACTGATAAAATAAGGGCTGCAAGCAGCCCTTTAGTAAACTGAGTTAATGAACCACCATTAGCGCCCTATTCCGGACGCATCCACCGCATCCGGCTCAAAAGTGACAGGAGGCCACTCTTTAAAGGTTTCTAAGTGTTGTTGTACCGCTGCCTGAGCTGGGCCAAATGCCCACATTTTCTTGCCCATCCAGTTGATGTACATACCAGACTCCTCGGCAGCACGCTCATAAGGATCGCGGCGTAGGTTGAAGAGTAGCGGTGCATTAAGCTCTTCCTTCGGTCCACTCCAGCCATGGTTTTGCACCACAAAATGAGCTTTCCAATCACCAACGCGAACCGCTTGAAGTCTGTCACGTTCGTAGTAAATGATTTCTTTACGATTTGACGGTGCTAGTTCAGTGAGCATGGATATTTGATTGTAACCATCTAAATGCGCTTTAAAGCCTTCATACCCTGTCAGCATTTGTTGTTTGAGATCGCTTGGTCCACCTGCGGCTTCAACCAGCGTAGGTAACCAGTCCATACCATCAAACATCCCGTTGTGTATTTTTCCTGCTGGAATTTTACCTGGCCAGCTCACCAACAGAGGCGCACGGACACCACCTTCCCAAGTTGAGCCTTTTTCACCATGGAAAGGCGTCATTCCGCCATCAGGCCAAGTCATGATTTCTGGCCCATTATCCGCCGTAAAGATCACAATCGTGTTATCCGCTACACCCAACTCTTCTAATTTGGCAAGCATCTCACCGACATGATCATCGAGGTCTTTCATCACGACTTCTTGCAAGCCCCAACCGTTTTGTCCGAGCATAGCTTCGTACTCTGCAGACAAGTGAGTCCAAACATGGCCTCTTGAAGGGCAATACCAGGTGAAGAAAGGCTTGTCTTGTTTCACCGCATTTTCGATGAAGTTGATGGCATGTTTATTAACCTCATCATCTAAAGTACGCATGCGTTCGATGGTCAAAGGCCCGTCATCTTTGATGGTTTGTCCACCCTTGCCATCTGACTTGGAATGAATCACATTTCTTGGTGCGAATTTCTGGAACGCTTCGTCTTTTGGCCAATCAGGATCTTCAGTGTATTCCATCGCATTAAGATGGTATAACCAACCCCAATATTCATCGAAACCATTCATTGTCGGTAGCACTTCATCTCGGTCACCTAAATGGTTCTTACCAAACTGACCAGTTGTATAACCTAAGGTTTTCAGTATTTCCGGCAGTGTCGGTGTTTCAGCATTCAGTCCTACTGGACTACCTGGAAGACCAACAGTATGCATGCCGGTACGAACGGGGAACTGTCCGGTAATAAACGCAGAGCGCCCTGCTGTGCAAGAAGGCTGAGCATAATAGTCCGTCAGCAACATTCCTTTTTCAGCAATACTATCAATATTGGGCGTCTCACTACTCATTAACCCTCGATGGTAAGCACTTAGGTTAGAGATACCGATATCATCAGTAAAAATAACAAAAATGTTTGGTGGCTTTTCATTCGCATTCGCAAGTGAACTCAAGCCTAATAAACTCAGCACTAACCATTTCATTAATATACGGTGCATCCTGCCTCCTAATATATTCACGAGACTCGCTTGGTTTCAAAATCATCTTTTTTGAGAAGCACAATCCCTACTACTCCAAATCCTATTTCGAGGAGAAGATAAACGACTAACAGCCCATTTGGTATCCCATCGACGACCATGCTGATAGCACGACCTAAACCCAGCCCCCACATAAACACAATCAGACTTTGTAGTGCAGAACGCGCCATTTGCTGCGTCCCGAAAGCCCCCATAAGCCAATAAACCGCCAATGCAAGATAAAGCCCCATTACAGCGCGAAAGATATGACTCACATTAATCGGTGATGCATCAATATCAAACAGGAAAGGTAAGGTAATGCTAGGAACCAAGCCATACATTAAGGCAATAGGGATTAATCCAAGGACCGCCAATAACAAGAACTTTTGTGTATGCGTCATGTTGCTTCTCCTGTTTATTCTTACAGACTAGCTGCTGGTATCTATAAAGCAAATTTTCAGATTTAATAGAGTAAGTTAGCTCAAAGCCCTATCTGACTAAGTAAGCCTTGTAAATTGAGATGTGTACTAAGATTTAATGCATTGACTAGGCTATAACTCAAACCGCTCCAACACAAAATAGACAATGAAAGTAAAATAAAGGTAGTAATGTGACTTTGCCTGAGACGCCTAGCGACCAAGGTGTAGAGAGGGATGCCAACTAGAACAGGAGCAAGTGTGGCCATAGTCTTATTACCATACCTTTTCCACGCGGTTACGAATCTCCTCAACTTTGGCTTGTAGGGCTGAAAATTCTTTCTCGCATAAAGGTAAAAGGAATATCGTCCTATAAACCAGCCAAAATAGCCTGCCATTAATGCTGGAACCACATTAAACAGCAACATTTCTGGATAACTAAAACCAACAAAACCTGCTAATGCCGGACCGGAATAGGTTTTCCAAATACTAAGCAGCGCCATGACCAAGCCGAGTAGTAAATAACTATCCATATTCTCACCCAGTAGCTGTACATGTTGTTTTCGCAATTCCATTTAGCTCAAGTATATGCGTAATCACGGGGTCAACATGATGAAATATTTGTTGCCAACCTTGGCATAAGTAATTAAGTCCAGGGTTACCGTACTTATCTTTTATGATTCGGTTCTTTGGACACTCACCATGACAAGCAAACCTCACCTTGCACTCCAAACATTGTTTGGGCAACGCTCTTTGTTTCGCAAAACCAAAGGTCATTTGCTGTTTTGATAAAGCGATTGCCGCCAATGGCGTCTGCTCAATATTGCCAATTTTGTGTTCAGGATGAACATAGTGATCGCAGGCGTAAACATCGCCATTAGGTTCGACAGCAATGCCCTTGCCGCATATATCGCTTAGCGTACACATCGAACTCGGTTTACCCATCCAAATTCCGAAAAAGTTTTCAAAGTAAGGAATATGAACTTTGCCAAAATCTTGCTTCATCCATTCATCAAAAATGGTCGTTAAGAAGTCTCCCCATTGAGTCGGAGCGACACTCCAACTTGTTGTTTGAGCGGATACAGGGATGATTGCAGCTTCAGAACACTGAGCCCATTTTATCTCTTCATCTCGGTCAACAACTGGGATAAATTGAATTTGTGATGGTTGAATCTCATCTCTTAAGAAGCGATACACCTCTAAAGGGTAATTTCCATTGACGTTGTTGACACAAGTCAGCGTCGCAAAGTGTATACCATGACGCTTTAGACGTTCTGCGGCTTCAATCACCTTGCTAAACGTCCCCTGCCCGCAGCGGTTCTTGCGATATGTATTGTGAAGCTGTTCTGGGCCATCAATACTCAAACCTACACTAAACGCGTGTTTCGCCAAAAATTGACACCATTTGTCATTGATTAACAGCCCATTGGTCTGAATATCATTCACTATCTTCACATAGGGTTTGGCGTATTTCGTTTGAAGCTCTACTATTCGTTCAAAATAACTAAGACCTAGCATCATTGGCTCGCCACCATGCCAAGAGAAGACGATCGCTGGCGTGTTTTGACCTTGAATGTACTGGCGAATATAACGCTCTAGCATCTCATCACTCATCTTGTACGAGCGATTCTTGGGATACTCTAGTAGCTGTTGTTTATCCAGATAATAGCAATAGTCACAGTTAATATTACACACCGCTCCAATAGGTTTCGCCAACGCCTGAAACTTAGCATGAGGCTGACCTTGGTACTGAGGTACATTAAGATGATAGTGGGACATGGTGTATTCCTCTTAAGAAAGTATCCAAACTGTTCAACATTTTTAAATGGATGAACTCGCCTCAATACAAACCGGTCAGTTTGCATTGAGGCGAAATTTTTTACTTCACGTTTTCAAATGGATTCCATTGTTCATCCACTGGTACGATACCCATTGTTTTTTCGTACTCTTTGTAAGCAGCTAACATTTGTTGGAACTGCTCAGGACGTTGGTGTTTCAGGTCTATCATTTCAGCAGGGTCTAACTTGGTGTTGTACATATGCCAGTCACTGTCCCCTCCCATCCCCTTCGAAATTCGAATGATCTTAAAGTCCCCTTGAAGAAGAATGCCGCTGCCGAATAACTCGAACGCGATAGCATTGTCTTCGCTATGGACAGTCTCTTGCTCACCTTGTAGATAAGGCATAATGCTTTGACCGCTCATTGGGGCCACTTTTCTGCCTTTATATTTACCGCCAGCGGGTTCAACATCGGCCACATCCAATATTGTGGCAGCGAGGTCTTTTACTTGAGCCAATTCATTAGTTTGAGTTCCGGCCTCCAGTGACTCCTTCTCTCCAAGCACACCTTTGGCAGGTTTGATGATCAGAGGAACACGTACTCCCCCTTCTGCTGTATACGCTTTAAACCAAGACAATCCACCAGTGGATGCACTTGCCCATTCTGGGCCCAATGAGACACTTGAGTCTGCGTTACCCAGATTTTCGGTACTATTGTCAAAGTGATAATCGGTCCAAGTACGAATCAGATCACTTACATTTTTCCCCGTAATATCCGTCGCTTCCGGACCGTTGTCTGCGAGATAGATAATATACGTATTGTCGTACTCACCTATCTTCTTCAAATAATCAGTTACCTGACCTATCTGCTGGTCTTGAAGCTCCATCATTCCCATAGCAATGGCCATTTTTTTGCCATACCATTGCTTTTGTTCATCTGACAGATCATCCCATGGTCTACTCAGTGAATTTCTATCGGACATCGTAGCGCTCTTTGGAATTACGCCCATCTGTTGCATTCGTTTAAAGCGGTCTTCTCGAACAGAGTCCCATCCGTGCTCTACGTAATAAGCAATCTTATCTTCAAACGATGCTTTAGGTGCTTGTAGTGGCAAGTGAATCGCTGTGAATGGTAAATAGGCAAAAAAAGGTTTTCCGGAGTCCTTATTACTATCAATCATGCTGATTAACTCTTCGGTATAACCTTGGTCTGAATACTCTCCCGGATACTTATCTTTTACTTGTTGACCATTTTGATAAGTCGGCTCGACCTCTACGCCGGGCATTTCACCTTTTTGCAACGCTTTTGCTGTTGCTTCATTTTTCGCCGGGAACATCATATCTCTATTGAAATGATTCGAACCGCCAGCCAAAATCCCGTAGCTCTGTTCAAAGCCACGATCATCCGGCAGGAAACCATCATCATGACCCAAGTGCCATTTCCCAGAAAGGTAAGTATGATAGCCATTATCACGAAGTAACGTCGCTACGGTTACGCCATCTTTAGTGAGGTAGCCTTCATAACCTGGCTTGCCAATAGCTGGCGGATAGGCGGCATAGTCGAACGTACCTAGCCCAACCTCATGACTGTTGGCACCCGTTAACATCATAGAGCGAGTGACAGATGACGTGGGTGAAGCGTGGAAGTTGGTAAATTTCACCCCCTCTTCAGCCAGTTGCATCAGGTTTGGTGTTGACACTTCAGAGCCATAAGGTTGCGTATCAGCAAATCCGACATCATCACCAACGATGAGTAAAATATTAGGTTTTTCCTGCGTAGCAAATGCATTTGGTGCACAAGAGGCTGCTATGGCCGTGCATAGGATAGTTTTGGAATTATTCATGGTTCACCCTTGTTTAGTGAGCACTTTGTGACATCCAATGGAGCATATCCAGTGCTCTAGGATGATTCTGTTCAGCGGCTTTGCCTATCCAGCTAACCGCTAGAGAATGATCTTTCTCGCCACCAGTCCCTGCTGCGTACATAAGACCAAGCTGTAATTGAGCGTCTGCATTCCCTTGAGTCGCTGCTCGTAATATCCATTTGCGTGCTTTTTCTTGAGTAGATTCAAGATATTCACCCTCAGATTCGACACCTTGCAGATAAAACATACCAATCTCGTACTGCGCCGCAGCGTCACCCGCATAACCGTTTTGAAACGTAGTACCAACATCACTAGATAAGGTATTTGGTGTGTCTGTTACGTACCCCAGGCATGCCGTCCCAATAAAAAGCAAACAGAGAAAGCTAAGCGACCAATTTTGAATGCGTTTAGTCATAGTCTGACGCTAGTGTTGCGAGGTTGAGGCTTGTAAACGTATGGTTTTCTGCTCTTTCCAGTATGCTAACGTCCAAATCACAACGAACGTATCCATGGCTCCTGCAAGTAAAAAACCGGTAATGTGAGGGCTGTTGTAGTTAAGCAGAAGAAGAATCACCATAAACCCTTTCTCCACCGCAGAATAAAGCATGATGCTTTCTCTCCACTGAGGTTTGAAAGCCGCACCCACCATCATCACCCCCATCATGCCTACCATGACACCCCAGTGTTGATAGAACACAAAATCCTGCTCCAAATATGGTAATTGCCCGATGTGAGTAATGGCCCATTGCGGAAAAAATGCATAAGCGAAAGCCGCCGCGGTTCCAATACCGGTAACCAATAGCATCTTGTTGACGTGTTGAGTAAAAAACATAGTTGACTCCTAGTAATCAAAAAGTGAGGCACATCCCTATGCCGCAATGAGTAAGTTGGAAAATTAACAAGTAGTCTCGAGTATTGCGGTGACTTTTTCTTGAGCAATCGGGTAGAACTGGAAACTGATGTCTTTTTCTATCCCAGAGACAATCTGCGCTTTTTTGTTGTCATCTAGGTTCCATTTGGCAAAGCTCTGGGTCGCATTCACTAACGTCTGGAAGGCACGTAATGAATGTACAACCTCTTGGTGTTTTTCGGCATCTGTTAAGCTAGGTGATATACCAAACACCGCTGCTAATTTGTTAATGCTTGGGAGGTAAAACTCTGGAAGTACTTCAATCACCACTGGTAATAAGACACTATTGGCATCACCATGTGGGATATGCGCTATCGCGCCAAATGCGTGCGCGCAGTTATGGATCGGTATACCACCTAAAGACGAATAGAACGCAGAAATAGCCATGGTACTTGCTTGTAGGAGCTCACTACGAGCCGCTACATTTTGCGGAGACTGAAGTACTTGCGGTAGGTTATTCAATATCAAGCGACACGCCTGAGTCGCATAAGCATCAGTGAAGGTATTACTTAACGGCGATGCCAACGCTTCAATAGCATGAGTTAATGCGTCCATACCTGTCGATACTGTTAACGCTGCTGGCAAATTCACTGTCAGCTCAGGGTCTAAAACAGCAATATCGCACTCAAGTCCAGAGACGACTAAACTCGCTTTAACCTGCTCTCTGTCATTATAAAAAACAGCGATAGGCGATGCTTCTGCACCTGTACCTGCCGTAGTCGGTACGCCTATATGAGGAATTGAAAACGGTTTTACATCGGGACCAACTTCAAGACGCCCACCACCTTGAATCGCATCACGGATATCATCAAGCTTATGTTCTAAACCATATTTGATACCTTTTGATGCATCGATAACGCTCCCCCCGCCGAGCGCCAAAATACTGTCTGCATTCACCTGTTTTGCAAATTCCAGAGCGCGATTAATATCCAAACAGCTCGCGTCCGCTTCAATATCGGTGTAAATCCCCGCAAGCTTCACCTTCTCTTCTGTCGAAAACAGCGATGCCAAACGCTCTACGAAACCCAATGACTCAAGGCCTTTATCGCTGACCAACAACACTCGCTGCGCCCCTTTCGCTTTAAACAGGGTTGGGATCGCTTCTATGGATGATGCACCAGAGTGAACGACGGTTCTAAGGTTGAAAGTAAAGTTATTCATAGTTGAATCTCCAATTAGTCAGTTATGCGCACAGTGTTTTTAGTACTGCACGTTTGAATTCGTTATCTTCAGGACCAAGTAATAAGCTGACATTGTGTTGCTCTGCATCGGTCGTCATCACCGTCTTAGCGTGAGAGAAAGTTAGGAAGCCTTCTTTACCGTGGTAAGCCCCTTTTCCAGACTCACCAATACCTCCAAATGGCGCATCATCGACCGCTAGGTGGAAAACGCAGTCATTAATGCACATACCACCAGAGTGCACCTGATTAGCAACTTTGCGTTGCAATGAGTCATCTTCGCTCATCAGGTAGAGCGCTAGGGGCCTCGGTCTCTCGGTAATAAAGTTAATTGCACTATCAATGTTGGAATAGGTGATGATCGGCAATAAGGGACCAAAAATTTCTTGGGTCATAACCGGTGATTGCAGAGATGGATTAACAATTAAGTGTGTCGCCATCAGTTGTCGTTCCACATCGAGCGCTTCTTTATGACAAGCCGTAACCTGAGACTCTGCTGCCACTTCATTGGAGAGTAAATCATGAAGACGTTGGAATTGACGCTGATTAATCAGACTAGTCATCGAGTCGCTGTTTACCCCTTGGGGAAACAGTTTTTGATAATGCTCGACATATGCCTTAACAAAAGCGTGCTGCTTGCCTTCGGGAATCAATACATAATCAGGAGCTACACACACCTGACCATTATTCAAACTCTTGCCATAAATAATGCGTTCCACAGCCATCTCAATATCAGCGTCATCCGCGACAAGAACTGGCGACTTGCCGCCAAGTTCTAAGGTGACTGGCGTTAGGTTTTCTGACGCAGCTTTCATGACCTTACGACCAACTTCTGTCGAGCCAGTAAAAAGCAAATGATCGAATGGTAAAGAGGTGAACTGAGCAGCAATATCGGCCTCACCTTCAATGACGACAACCTCGGTATCGCTAAAGCAGCATGCAAGCATTTCACGAATGACCGAATTGGTGGCAGGGGTAAACTCACTCAGTTTGATCATCGCCCTGTTACCCGCAGCAATCGCAGATATCAAAGGACCAATAGAAAGCATGACAGGGAAGTTCCAAGGAGTAACGATGCCGACAACTCCTTTAGGTTGATACACCACCTCTACAGTGGAGCTTGAAAGTAATGGACCCGCGTCTCTCGGACATGGACTCATCCATTGCGCTAACTGGGATAAGGTGTGGTCAATATTGCCAATGCATGGCAAGACGTCGGCAACTAATGTGTCCTGTCGGCTTCTCTTTCCGTAGTCTTTATCCAGAGCATCACAAAGTGCGTCACTGAATTGTTGCAACGACACTTTTAACGACGTAAGCACGGCAATACGAGCCTCATAGCTGGGCATTGGTTCGCTTTGATAGTGCTTTTTTAATCGCTTGTGAATGAGTTTCAAATCATCAAAAGTCGTATTTTGCATGGTTGTCCTCCTAAGAAAGTGATCACACAATAATCAAAACAAACCGGTCGGTCTAGTAGTTAAATGTCAGAGAACTGTAAATTAGATCTGCGAAAGGGAGAGGTATTATGGCTAACTCTTTGTTGACCAAATAAAAACCATAAAAATTGTGCGCCTAATTACAGTTCAATAATCTTGTTTTGTTTTTAGAGTGAATACTTGACGTTCATCATGCGACCGACCTGTTTTAGATCTAAACTGGAGTTAACTATTCAAATAGTTGTTGGTTTTAAACCTGTGGAGGGAATCGTATGAGCAGCAGTACTTTCATTGTCAACTTTGTTGGCCAAGCTAGCCCAGCCACCATTAAAAACCTTGCATCAGTTACCCACGAAAACGGCGGTAAATGGCTGGTGAGTAAAGTGAATTTTATCGAAGACCATGTGGCCGCCGTCATAAAAGTCGAACTTCCTACGGACAATGTTCAAGCAGTCAAAAGCGCTTTCAGTGAACAGCAAGGGTTATTAGTTCAAATCACCGATACCGCTGAGCATCGTCATGACCAAGAAGAGGTATTCCAGTTACGATTAGATGCTAACGACCGAGCCGGTATCGTTAACGAAATCACCCAGTTCTTAGATGGGCAAGATATCCGTATTCTAGATATGGACTGCCAGCGTGTATTTATCGCGGGGGGCGGGGGTATTGGTTCAAGCCTATTTACAGCAACAATGGCACTCAAAATACCCGCAGCAATGAAAATTAAAGATGTGGCAAGTGAGTTAGAATCGTTGAGTGAAGATACGCGAGTGATTCTGGAATCATAAATAGGTTTGCTTAAGAGTTTGCCCTACTTAATCTTCCCCCTGCGCAGCAGGGGGAACTTATGTCTCAAAAATATTGGAAGAGAAAGTCTCCCTTACCTAGCTAAACTCGATTATCGCCAAAACCATAAGCAATGATTTGACTGATTTCTGAAAGTGACCGACCCGACTCTTGGTGCCATTCCATAAATGCTTTGTTTGCAGCATTCATCGCACGTTTTGTTCCTCTACCCGAGTCAATGATATTAGTATTACGTAAATAGCCTTCTACATCATTTGATAAAATAAAGGTGTCTACACCCAATTGCCTCAGCGCATAAGGCCCAGTATTTCCACCGAGTCTTGCACCATGTTTTTTAAGGTGTGCCCACAGTTCGACGATCGATTCTTTCGGCCAATCGGCTACCATTTGCGCAAAAGACTCGTGCTCGTAGCGAGCAGCTTGGATCATCGAAGCATTAACTGGTATCGACATGACTTTAGTCATATGACGAATGATTTTTGGGTCTTGGGCTTTTTGTTCCCACTGTTCTTCAGACAGCATTAGTAGCGGGTCGATTCTGAATTGGAAAAAATGTTCCTCGAAGTTTGGCCATTTGTTTCTTACCACTTTCCACGATATTCCACTTTGGAACACTTTCATTGAAAACGCAGACAACCAACGATCTTCAGGAATAGCTGCCACCTCATCTTGGCTCAGTGGTTTGGAGACGATCGACTCAAGTCCTTGCTCACCACCTTTTCTATCTGCCGCTCTGGCGTAAATCGAATCGAATTTTTCCATATCTTTCCACTACCTACTAAGTTCTATTGAACCAGACATCTATTTTCACGTAATTAATAACTCAACACTATACTCTGTTGAGCACACTTTCATAGATGTATTCAGGAACCTATTCTAGGACGGCGGCAATGAGACTCTTACTGTTACTGATTTTTCTACCATTTCAATCGCTAGCGGCGCAATATGGACTCGTCGAGTATCAAAACAAACAACACTGGATACGCGTCTCACAACAAAACCCAAACCACTATGATCTGTTGTCTTCAAGACCATTTGATAATCCTTCTACCGTAAAAGTCATCACAGCCGATGAAGCAACGTTACTAGCCCCTATTACTCACGGTAGCGTATACGCTGTCGGCCTCAATTTTCGCAGTCATGCAGGCAACTCTGGAGCTGCAAAGCCGGAGATTTTCTTCAAGTCTATCGACGCTGTTAGGTTGAGCGGTGCATTGTCATTTCCCGATGAGGCAAATAATGTTCATTTTGAGGGAGAGCTTGTCATTGTGATCGGCAAGACATGTCACGACACAAGCAATCAAAATGCGTTGAGTTGCGTGTTTGGGTACTTAGCGGGCAACGATTTGACGGAACGCAGTTGGCAAGGTCAAGATCTGCAGTGGTGGCGTGCTAAAGGTGCAACAGGTTTTGGTCCTGTATCTAACTTCATTACAACTAATGTCGATATCGGCAACCAAGAAATCGTTACGCGTCTTAATGGCAAAATCATGCAACAAGAAACACTGGCAAACATGATTCACAATGTCCCAACAATCGTTAGTTATATCAGTAAATACATTACACTACGACCTGGTGATATGATTTTTGCTGGTACACCAGGTCGAACAAGAGCACTTAGGTCGGGTGATAACGTGTCGGTCTCAATTGAAGGGATCGGACAGGTTTCCAACACCATAGAGTAGTCTCTAAACTAACTGGTATTCTAGGCCAAGCTTCTGATAGCTATCGATAACCTCTTGGCGTCGATAGCAAGAAACACTGTGATCATTGATTAGTCCCGCCGCTTGAAGGTGAGCGTAGATAATGGTCGACCCAACAAACTTAAAGCCACGCTTCTTAAGGTCTTTACTTAACCGATCCGAGACCTCAGACGTGGCTGGATAATCTTCTAGCGTCTTAGGACTAGTTACTAATACCTTATTGTCGACAAACGACCAGATATAATCACAAAAGCTACCAAATTCTTCTTGTATCTCAATGAAATGCTGAGCGTTGGTGATAGTTGAGCTGATTTTCAATTTATTGCGAATAATCCCACTATCCTCCCGTAAACGACGTTCATCTTCTTGGGTAAAACGGGCTACTTTCTCTACATCAAAGTTAGCAAATGCGTTTCGATACCCTTCGCGACGTTTTAAGATGGTATACCAACTCAATCCTGCTTGAGCGGATTCCAACACTAGATACTCAAACATAGTTTGGTCGTCTAGTACGGGGACACCCCACTCCTTATCGTGATATTCCACATAATCTGGCTTGGTTTCATCAAGCCATGGGCATCGTTTGCACATCGAATTCATTTCTCCTTAATGGATAGAGGTATTTGGGAGCATTACGCTGCTCCCATAACTCTGTGGAAGATACGATACAGCACTGGAACGACAATTAACGTCAATACAGTCGCAAATCCTAAACCAAACATAATTGTTACCGCCATCGGCTTGAAAAAGATATCCGGTAATAACGGAATCATCCCCAAGATAGTAGTGATCGCTGCCATACACACTGGTCTCACTCGACTTAACGCCGCATCAACGACCGCTAAATACGGCTCTTTTCCGGTTTTAATTTCTATCTCAATCTGGTCAAGTAAAACGATACCGTTTTTTAATAACATCCCGGACAGACTTAGAAAACCCAATAATGCCATAAAACCAAATGGGGTATTTAAGGCAAGTAGTCCGGTAGTAACACCAATGACGGCCAGAGGCACAGTTAGCCAGACGATAAGTGCTTCCTTCACAGCATTAAACAAGAAGATCGTAATTAAGAACATGAACAGATAGCCCATAGGCATTGTTTGGAACAGAGACTCTTGCGCGTCCCCAGAAGACTCATATTCTCCCCCCCACTCTAATGAATAACCTGGCGGTAGGTCTATCGCCTCAATTTTAGACTGGATACGCTTTTGGAGCGTAGCAGCAGTTTCTTCGCCCAGTAGATCTGGATCTGCCATCACCGTCAGCATCCGTTTGCGATTCTTGCGGACAATGATCGGGTCTTCCCAGCGAGTATCATATCCCTGTGTGACCTGTTGGAATGGAATAAACTCACTCAGTGCGGGACTCCAAATCATCATCCCTTCAATGTTACGAATATCCACTCGCTCTTCGTCTGGTAGCCTTGCCACAATAGGCATCAAGGTTGTTCCATCTCGGTACAAACCAACAGACTTACCGGAGAAGGACATCATTAGCACATCATCTACATCAGATTTTGTAATGCCGTAACGTCTAGCCTGACTCTCATTAAACACTGGCTCAAGAACTTTAGTGCGTTCGCGCCAATCGTGTCGAATGTTGTAAGCCCCCGGGTCGGCATACAAAATATCCATAACTTGCGACGCTATGCTCCTAAGTACCGTCGGGTCAGAGCCAATGATTCTCGCTTCAATCTTTGCACCACCTCCAGGGCCGAGTTCAATTTGCTTAAGCTTGTAGTTTATCTCCGGAAAAGTTGCGTCTAGATAATCTCGGAACCGAGCCATTAGTGGCTGCAATGCCTCATAGCTAGTGACCCTAGTGGTAATTTCTCCATAAGCGGCATAACTCTTTTCCGGTGCATAAGTCAGCATAAATCGCTGCAACCCCTTACCCGCCGTTGTCGTGATATGGTCAGCTTCTGGTTGCTCAGAGATCCAAGTTTCAATTGCTTTAAGCTTGGTATTGGTTGCTCTAATATCGGTTCCTTCTGGCAACCAAACATCCACTTGGAACATAGGCGTTGTAGAGGCTGGAAAGAATGACTGTTTAACTTGAGTAAATCCATATAAGGCCGCCACTAGTGCCATAATTAATACTATCACCGTCGACCAAGCTCGATGCATACAAAACTCAAGGAACTTTCGGTAAGCAACAAAAACAAATCCGTTATAAGGATCATTGCCTTCCTCTCCCTCCTTCACCTTCATACCTCGGAAAAACAGATCGGCGAAGAAAGGCGTAAGAGATATAGCAGTGAACCAACTTAGCATGAGTGAAATTAATAGTACGGAGAATAATGTGCCGCAATATTCGCCTGTTGAGTCTTCTGACAAGCCAATAGGTGCAAAAGCAGTAACCGCAATCACAGTCGCTCCCAGCAACGGCCATTTCGTTTGCGTCACAATATCGGTTGCGGCTTGAAGCCGAGTCCTCCCTTTTTGTGTTCCTATTAATATCCCTTCGACGACCACGATGGCATTATCCACCAGCATACCCAGCGCTATGACTAGGGCTCCCAGAGAAATCCTTTGAAGATCAATAGCCATGTACTGCATGAAAATGAAAGTCCCGAGGACCGTAAGCAGTAAAATCAGTCCAATCAATAAGCCCGAGCGTAGCCCCATGAAGAACAGCAACACCACTATTACAATGGCAACGGCTTGCCCTAAGCTAACTACGAATCCACGAACTGATTTATCCACTTCCTTTGGTTGACTGTAAACTTCGTTGATTTCGATACCAACTGGCTGTTGATATTTTAGCTCCGCCAATCGTCTGTATAACCTGTCACCGACTTCGACTACATTGACTCCACTAGCAAACGAGATTCCTACATTGAGTGCAGTATCGCCATTATAAGTAATGATGTTCGATGGGACTTCGATAAACCCTCGCTTTATCTCTGCGACATCTTTCAAGAAGATCAGACCTTGAGCTCCACCTTCCGTAAGGATGAGGTCACCGAGCTCCGACACATCAGTAAACTCTCCGGTTGGTTGAATACGAATGTATTCATCACCAATTCGGGTTGCACCTGCGTTGGAAACAATGTTCTGAGTTTGAAGCAAATTGAAAATCGTGCTTGGTGCGATACCAAGAGCGCTGATCCGTTTTATCGAAATCTCAATAAATACTTGTTCTTGTTGGTCACCTGTTACCGAGACCTTACTGACTCCGTCTACCAGTTCTAATTCACGTCGCAGATAGTCGACATAATCTAGAAGTTCTTTGTAGTTGTATCCTTCTCCCGTTAAGGCAAACAACACGCCATATACATCACCAAAGTCATCAATTACCGATGGCTCATTCACCCCCGGAGGCAACGAGCCTTTCACGTCATTTACTTTACGACGAAGTTCGTCCCATATTTGAGGTAAGTCATCAGGGCCATAGTTGTTCTTCATAGTCACAGTTATCTGAGACAGACCACGACTCGATATGGAGTTGATCTCATCCACATAAGTGAGCTGCTGAATAGCTTTCTCTATCGGATACGTAACTTCCTCTTCCACTTGTTGAGGCGTCGCACCAGGGTACGAGGTCACAACCATCGCATCTTTTATCGTAAATGCCGGGTCTTCCAATCGACCCAGTCCAAAGAATGCAGAAACCCCACCTATCAGGAATATTAACGACACCATCCAACTGATGACTTTATTGCGAATAAAATACGCGGCAACGCCCGTAACCTCGTCATCCGATTGAGGCAATGATTGTTGTTTTTCTTGGTTCATCACTTCGCCTCCTGCGAGAGTACTTCCACTTTAATGCCGTCTCTGAGCCTTGCAATACCAGCAATCACTATCTGTTGCGTTTGCTCTAAGCCATCGACTATTTGAATTGTGGTTTGAGAAACTTTACCCGTCGTCACTTTCTGTTTAGTTACCGTACTGTCTTCATTTAGCAGCCAAACGAATTTCTCATTGTCATTGAGCGAATCGCCATCTTGATTAAAGACAGCCTCTATTGGAACACTCACCCCTCGAGTCAGATTCAGACCAACATCTTTAGCTTTGGATGTCACGTCCACCGCCATACCATCTAGAATGTATTCGTTTTTCGGCATCGGCAGCACTAATGTAGCTGTAAAAGTACCCAGGGAAGGGTCGGGCTCGGTGGTAAACTCTTTAAGCCGTGCGGTATATTCATTACCTGAAGGCACGCGGACGAGAGTTTCAATGCTAGCCAAATCGCGGTTCGTAGGTTGGTTTAGTGAAAAGCTGTCAGGGAGTTGAACAATCACCTCTACTTCATCGACGCTATGGATATTGACCACTTGCTGACCGATTTGAACGTTCTCAAATTGTTCTGCTGACACTCGCGATATTACGCCATCTACCGGAGCAAGAAGCTCTGTAAAAGATAGTCGCAACTTAGCGAGTTCAAGTTCTGCTTTGGCATAGGCTCTTTGCGCTGCAATTTCATCGAATTGTGATTGCGCTAATAGTCCCTTTTTAACCAAAGGACTTGAGCGGCGAAATTGACTGTCAATGACGCCAAACCGTGCTTGCGCATTGTCTACCGCCAATTGGTAATCTGTGGGTTCAAGCACTGCCAGCACATCACCTTTTTTCACAAAATCACCTTCTTTAAGATCGATAGAGCTGATTTCTCCAGCGACTCTAAAGCTGAGGTGAGAGCGATCCGCTGCCATAGCAAGAGCAGGAAAATAAAGACTATTTTTCAGCTCGGTTTTACCAATTTCAGTGACTCTCACTTTAGGAACTTCCTCTCTCGTTCCCACTTCGGGTTTGCTACAGCCTGATATTATTGCAGCAAGAACTAAAATACTTACTAAGCGACTATGCATATCAAAGCCCTCTTTCCTTGACCCACTCACGGACCTTAATACCTGGTTCAATCCCTTGCACCCCAGAAACTACTATTTGATCGCCATCGTTTAGTCCACTAATAACCTGTCGCTTGTCGTTAAGCTCTACTGCTACTTTCTCGACAATTCCTTGTTCACTAACCCGCCAAACGCACTTAGTATCCCCTTCCATAAACAGTGCCGATTGAGGGATTACCGTAGCGCCAGTGCTGCGAGTGACTACGCTTACCTGACCAGCCATTCCAGGTAGGATCCCCACGTCTGTCGGTCTCTCCATGATCATGGTCACTTTGTAACTGCCCGTCTTTGGGTCAGCCTCAGTATCAATTTCTTGAAAAGTTAGTTCGAATGCACGTGATGGATAAGCATCAAATACCATGGAAGCATCTACTTGATTTTTCGATTGGAATCGATTCAACAATAGATCAGGCAGCTGAAAGATAACCTTAATAAGTTGATTCGATTGGATATTCATAACCCCTTCTTTGGCTTGAATGTACTCGTAATTGTCTGCAGGGATTATGGAAATAGTACCGTCATACGGGGCAAGCAGTTTGGTATAGCGTAAATTGGCCTTAGCTTGAGACCAATTGGCTTGAGCGGAATTCATGTTTGCCTTTGCTTGGTCAAAGTCTTGTTCGGACACGACTTTATCCTTGCGTAACTTAAGAGCCCTTTGATATTGAACATCCGCCAATTGGAAGTTCGCCTTGGCTTGCTTCTCTAATAATTGATATTCGTCGGGATTGAGCTGAGCAAGTAATTGTCCCTTAGAAACGGGCTGGCCTGCGCGCACTACTATTTGCTCTAATTGCCCGGGAACACGGAAAGCGAGAACGGCTTTATCACCCGCTTCTGAAGTAGCAGGGAATGTGCGCTCAAATTTACTATTGCCAACAGCGACGTTAAACAGTTTGGCTGGACGAGAGTCCGGTTCAGGAATTGGCGGTGGTTCTTGTCCACAGCCACTTATTAGACTGGCGACTATCACCAAAAAGGAAAGCTTGCTCTTCATTCTCAACTGCCTTGTTCTTAATGTACTTTAAAACATAGTCGAGAGAATCGTGCCTTGCCAGCAACTCATTAATTAATAATAGATTTATGCTAATTTTCTTAAATTTCACAAGCTAATGAGCAAGGTGAATATCCTCACCTTGCTCTATTGAATTTTCGTAAATGATTTTATACGTTCAATGCATCAAAGCCGACACACTCAATTCCTTGTTGCTGCAACCACAATGACATCTCTAAGTTGGTGAGAATTCGCCATTCTTCAACCCTTGAGTCGGTGTAACTTGAGAGTGCGGCAAGCTCCTCACTAACCTTTCGAGCGGGATGGCACATGAGCTCTATCGTACCACTCGGCTTTTGCTCTTGGTAAGCAAGAAGCATCGCTTTTAAGTGTTCGATCGTCGCTCCCTCAGCATAGAACCCCATATCAAATACATCCGGTGTAGGGACAGCTAACAACTCTTGCCCTTGGATGATGTTATCGATTCTCCGCACAGGAAGTCCAACCTTGTTCACCGCTTGAGTAAAACCTTGTTTTAGGGGTCGATAGACGCCTCCAAAATGATGACTATCGATGTGATTAATATTGAATCCCATATCTAACGCAGCGCGGTACTGAGCCTTCAGCTCAACTTCTACCTCGTCACTCGAAACATCTGATTTGTTAAACAGTATCGTCTTATCAAAGAATTCTCCGTCATCATTCACCAAGCTAGGGATAAGATCAGGATCTGAGATCGGTCTACCTGCGGTAACGGTAAAGTGTAAGCCAACCTCCGATATGAGCCCTCGTCGATACAATTCAGCGGCATGCTCTACAGCAGGCTGATTCATCATAATCGTCGTCGACTTCACCATTCCAGCATGGAAGCAATCTGCTATCGCTAAGTTCACCGATTCAGTCAGCCCAAAGTCATCTGCGTTCAAAATGAGTTTCATAACTACTAACCTAGATTATTCTTATAAGAAGTGCGTAAACGCTGGCATAAAGCCTATATTCTCTCGAATCGTTTCTCTTAGCGCTTCGTCAATGTGTTGGCCACTATCAACAATTGGGTTAAGCATGAGCGCACGTTTGGCAAGATTAATATCGCCCGTGATTGCTGCTTCCACCGTTAACGTTTCGAACTCTTTCATCAGTTGAATTAGCCGTAATGTTCCGGTTTCAAATGGCGCGACGTTTAACGGAATAATCTCACTACTGGTAATAATAGAGCTCACCTCAACCGTACAGTCATCAGGCAAGCCTTGAATCGCACCATTATTACGAGTATTCACATGCATGATTGAACGCTTGTTGTTGTGAATGCTGCTCATCAGTTCACAGGCTGCTTCAGAGTAGTAAGCACCACCACGTTCTTCAAGCAGTTTAGGCTTGGTATCCAACGTAGGATCTTTATAGATTTCCAACAGCTCAGCTTCTACTTTTGCCACTAGATCAGCTCGATTACTCTTACTCGCTGAAGCAGCATACTCTTTATCGAGAATGTCACGCGATTGATAGTAGTAGCGAAGGTATGCGCAAGGCACCATACCTAAACTCTTAATGATACCTTCATCCCATTTAAACGGAGGGATGTTCTTCGGCGTCATTCGGTCGTTACCAGCAAGTAGTTCATTGATGACCTCTTCACACTTATCTTTGCCATCATGAAGAATTTTTCGAGCCCACACCAAGTGATTCAGTCCAGCGATTTGCATAGTGATGTCTTTACGATCAACACCCAGCATTTCAGCAGCACCTCGCTCCATATTCACAGGGACGTTACACAGTCCGACGGTTTTTATTTTCGAGTACTTAGTCAGCGCTTCAGTAACCATACCCGAAGGGTTGGTGAAATTAAGCAACCATGCATTAGGACATAGCGCTTCCATCTCCTTCGCAATTTCCAACGCTATAGGGATCGTTCGACACGCATTGGAGAATCCCCCAAGGCCATTAGTCTCTTGCCCAATAACTCGATATTTTAACGCTATTCTCTCATCACGTAGTCGGGCTTCAATCCGGCCCGCCCGAAATTGAGAACAAACGAAATCTGCATCAACTAGAGCTTGTTGACGATTTGTCGTCAGGTGTACGGTAATGTCGCACTCGGCTTTGGCGATCATTCTTTTGGTCAGATCAGCAATCACCGTTGCTTTCTCCATTCCTTCGTCAATATCTACTAACCAAAGATCCGATATTGGTAGCTCTTGGTGTCGAGTCAACAATCCTTCTACCAACTCTGGCGTATAGCTCGAACCACCACCAATTACGACTACTTTTAGCTTTTTAGTCTGCTTCATCACGTTTACCCTTCCGATTTAAGATTACGTGATGTAATTTATAATCAAGAAAAACGTTAAACAAACCAATAAATCGAACCAATACATTAGCCGGAGTAATCCATGAATCTAAACCACAATCGACAGCAGTTGTTATCACTCTTGCATACGTTTAATGTGGCGGCTCGACATCTTAGTTTCACTCACGCCGCACAAGAATTATTTCTTACTCAAGGAGGCGTAAGCCAACGCATTAAAAAGCTTGAAACGCTGCTTAACTTTAACTTGTTCATTAGGAAAACGAGGAAACTCGAACTTACCCCAGAAGGACAGCGGGTTTTCAGTATTCTGAATACCTCATTTGAATCTATATTTTCTGAACTGTCAGACATCCAAACAGGTGAGTTAACGGGTGAGCTATACATCGCGACCTCCCCCTATTTCGCATCATCGTGGTTAATGCCAAGACTGCCGGATTTTCGTCATCAATATCCGAATCTAAGCATCAAACTGGACACCAAACAGAATCAAAGTGATTTTCAGTTCGAACCATACGATGCTGCTATTTTTTACAGTGAAGGTATTTATCCTAACCACTTCAGCCGGCGACTCTTTGCTGGTCAGCGTATACCGGTTTGCAGCCCGGAGTACGCTGAAAAACACCAACTGCATCTTGATGATTCTCAACTAAAAGACGTGCGTTTTATTCACAACAGCGACAGCATTGCTTGGCAGCACTGGCTCAATGAGATGCAGCTCAACATCAACTGCCAGGTTAAGTGTGACTATTATAGCGATAACAGGATTGCCATAGATGCGGCCCAGCTCTCTTTGGGAGTCGCTCTCGGCAGAAAGGAGTTTATTGCACCGTTAATTAAGCAGGGAAAGTTAGTGGCTCCATTTGCCAGCGTGGAATCAGGTAAAGGCTATGATTTAGTCTGCCCAAAAGGAATGGAACAGCGGGTAAAATTTCAAGCGTTGTCAAACTGGTTAACAGAACAACTGCGCGACAAGCATTAACAACAACTGTTTCTCATCTATTCTCCAGCAAATATAAAAAAGAGGTGCCACTGCACCTCTTTATTCATTACGCTATAAGATATTAAAGCTTACTGAACTCTCGATTTACTTTGTATGCCTCTGACGTGACATACGCTTCCATATCTCTCACTTTATGCTCCATCGAGTCAAAATCGCGCTCTAGCGTATTCAGCAAGTCTTTCGCGTTTTGCCCTTGTTGCCAAGGTTTACTCTTCAATGAGTGTTCTTTCTTGGTTTTCATGGCTTCAACAAAGTTGTCAGGCTGCTTTTCTAGCATCAAGCTCATTGCTACGTACGCCAACAAGACTAAAAAGCTCCCCCCTAACAGCGCCGCCGAAATTACAAGAATTCGTATCAGCCAAACTTCAATACCGAAATAATTGGCTAAACCTGCGCACACCCCTGTCAGCTTACCATTGACCGGATCTTTATACAGCTCTCTATGAGTCATAGGTTTGCCTCCAGTTTGGGGATTCCGCATCCAGAATTCGCTCTAGGTTATCCACACGT
This sequence comes from Vibrio sp. ER1A, assembly GCF_000733315.1. Lineage (NCBI taxonomy): Bacteria > Pseudomonadati > Pseudomonadota > Gammaproteobacteria > Vibrionales > Vibrionaceae > Vibrio > Vibrio sp. ER1A. Next base: position 95,233 of record NZ_JPJA01000088.1, on the reverse strand, counting down.
AGCTGCATTTTCTCTGCACGTTGAGACAGCGATTGCAGCTTTTGGAAGTTTTGCTGCGACAGACCACTCTCTGATTTACGCTTGCTGCGGTAGTGGAGAAAAAGCCACAGCGGTGCAACAAAAATCAAAAAGACAATTAGTGGACCCGCAATTAAAAATGACGACATACTTTTCTCCTAATCCGCATTATTTTTCGTTATTCATTTGCTCTTTAAGCTTAGCGAGCTCTTTATCAATTTCGTCCTGTGCTTGCAGCTCAGCAAACTCTTGATCTAAAGACTTCGCGTTACCTGTTTTCGAATACAGATCCGCTTCCGCTTCTAGTTCATCAATTTTGCGAGAGTATTGTTCAAACTTCGCCATCGCTTCATGAGTGCGGCTGGTATGCAAGTGCTTCTGCACATCACGACGATTACTTGCTGCTTCCGAACGGATGATCAGTGCCTGCTGCTTCGCACGTGTCTCGGTAATTTTGGCTTCTAATTTAGCAATTTCATTAGTGAGCTTGTCGATGGTTTCTTCCACCAAAATTTGCTCATCGTGCAGCCCTTTCACCACATTTTCAAGCTTCTGCTTTTCAATCAGTGCTGCTCGCGCTAAATCTTCACGCTTTTTTGTTAACGCAAGTGTCGCTTTTTGCTGCCACTCTATAATTTGCTCTTCAATCACTTTCACTTTGCGAGCTAACTCTTTTTTGTCGGCAATCGCTTTTGCTGAGTTAGTGCGAACTTCAACTAATGTATCTTCCATTTCTTGAATGATCAGACGAATCATTTTCTCTGGATCTTCTGCCTTATCAAGTAAAGCGCTCACGTTTGAATTTACAATATCTGCAAAACGAGAAAAAATACCCATACTACTTCTCCTAATTGGATGAGCTCGCCAATGAACTCTGAATCGTTGCTACAGCTAATCCAATTAACGTGCCAATTTGTTAAACCCATAATATTCAATAAGATAGATATTACACTCGCTTAATCAGATTGACATGCTATGATGACTCTAGCCAACTATTGGTAATATTTACCAACCTAGAGGACTCACTATGGCGCAAAACTTAATTGGCGAATCTCCAGCTTTTCTAGCTGTACTCGATAAAGTATCTCGGCTCGCTCCCATTGACCGTCCTGTACTGGTTATCGGTGAGCGTGGTACAGGTAAAGAACTGATTGCTCAGCGTTTACACTACTTGTCTAAACGTTGGGATCAACCTTTGGTTTCTCTTAATTGTTCAACCTTGAGTGAAGGGCTAATCGACTCTGAGCTGTTCGGGCATGAATCTGGCGCTTTTACCGGCGCAAAAGGTCGTCACCAAGGACGATTCGAGCGAGCAGAAAATGGCACACTGTTCTTAGATGAGCTCGCTACTACCCCTTTATCTGTGCAAGAGAAGCTCCTTAGAGTGATTGAATACGGGCAGTATGAGCGTGTAGGCGGAGCAAAAGCGTTGGAAGCAGACGTTCGACTGGTTTGTGCCACCAACGAAGATTTACCAAAACTCGCAGAGCAAGGAAAGTTCCGTCCTGACCTTCTTGATAGGCTGGCATTTGACGTGATCCATCTGCCGCCTCTGCGCCATCGTCCCGAAGATATTCCACTATTAGCCGAGTTCTTTGCGATAAAAATGTGTCGAGAGTTGGGTCTACCGTTCTTTGTTGGGTTCACCGAACAAGCTTGGCAAAGCATGGCTGACTACCCTTGGCCAGGTAACATTCGTGAATTAAAAAACGTAGTTGAGCGTGCTGTGTATCAACAACGGACCAATGAACAGCCCATTGAGTCATTAATATTCAATCCATTTGAAGGTCAATTCGGTGCACTCCCATCAATGAGAGCGGAACATAGTGAGAAGCCTTCTGAACAAGAGTCTCAGTCCTCTCAACCTTCAACTGAAGAAGCGTTTACCTTTCCACTCGATTTTAAAACATGGCAGGATGAACAAAATATAAAGTTGATTAATGAAGCACTTAAGCAAGCTCAATACAATCAACGCGGTGCTGCTAAGCTGCTAAGCTTGAGCTATGATCAGCTAAGAGGTTTAGTGCGAAAGTATAAACTGGTTTGAGCAGGGTCAGACAGTTGCCACACTTTTTAACCAATTGCACGATAAGTACTTGTGATTATTGGTTTAGCTGACGATTTAGTGGTAAATTACCCTGATCTCAATACAGATATTACGTTCGCTAAAATGAATGTAGCGTGTTTATGAAGGCATTAATCAATTTATCGCTTGGACTTTGCGGTCTCATCCTATTGACAGGTTGCGAAGAAAAAGTCGATCACTCGAAAGTTAGACAAGACGGATTCGTCTATTGCGACCAAGGTCGTCCTAGTACTTTTAACCCGCAATTAGTAGACGGTGGCATCACTGTCGAATCCATTGCGCCGCAGTTATTCGATACGCTACTGACGCTAAACCCAGGCACTCACCAACCCGTTCCAAACTTAGCAAAATCTTGGCAAGTTAACGAGGAAGGCACAGAGTACACGTTCACTCTGCGCAAAGGTGTAGAGTTCCAAACCACTGAATGGTTTACTCCCACACGTCCAATGAATGCGGACGATGTTGTATTTAGCTTCACGCGTATTATCGACCCTAACAATCCGTTCCACGACGTAGGCGGCAGTGTCTATCCGTGGTTCGCAGGCATTGACTTCGCAAATTTGGTCGAGAAAGTTGAAGCATTGGATGACAATACGGTCAAGTTTACTCTATCGAGGCCAGACAACTCGTTCCTTTCCAACATTTCGACGGCACACGCACCAATCTATTCTGCTGAATATGCTGATCAACTCGTCTTTTCCGATCATAAACTCGATATTGATATTTACCCTGTTGGTACCGGGCCTTTCTACCTAGACGAATACCAAGTCGCAGATTTAGTTCGCCTAAAGCGTCACGAAAACTACTGGCGTAGCAAAGTAGATATGGAACAAGTCGTATTTGATATCTCTCATCGCGGAGCTGGCGCCTTAGCTAAACTATTAAGAAATGAGTGCGATGTCCTGAACTCGCCTATTTCGAGTCAAATCCCTGTGATATTGAATGAAGAGTCCATCGTTCTACAAGCCAAACCAGCCATGAACGTGGCTTTTGTGGCTATCAATACTCAGCATAAAGCACTTAGTGACCCCAGAGTTCGTAAAGCCCTGAATCTCGCGATCAACCGCGACAACATTCTCGAAGCGGTTTATTTTGGCACCGGAGAGAAAGCTTATAGCCTTCTTCCACCAAGTTCTTGGGCACACCAGAAAGATGCTACTCAAATTCGCTACGACCGTAATTATTCAATGGCGCTGCTAAAAGAGGCTGGCTATGAGAAAGGTCTGGAGCTCACTATGGCGGTACCTCTTGAGCCACGAGTCTACAACCCGAGTCCACGTAAAACGGCAGAACTTATCCAAGCTAACTTAGCCGATGTAGGGATTACCCTTAACCTACTCACCGATGATCGAGTCGATCGCCAAGAGCTATCGAATATTGAGTCCGTTGATCTACTGCTCACAGGTTGGGTGGGAAATACTGGCGACCCAGATAACTACTTACGTCCTTTGTTATCTTGCACGTCAAAACGTGAAGGTTTGAATCTATCTATGTGGTGTAATGATGACTTCGACTTTCTGTTAGATCTGGCGCTTGAAGTGAGTCAACCAAGATATCGACTCAATCTATATCGACAAGCACAAAACATTTTGAATGAGGAAGTTCCTGTGTTGCCTATTGCACACGGTCAAAAATATCAAGCACATAGCGATAGCCTGACAGGTTTTAGAACCAGTCCATTCAACGCCCAACCGTTTGATCAAGTTGTGAGGTTGAAGTAGATGTTTTGGTATTCTGTCCGCAGACTAAATCTATTTGTCATTACGTTATTGATCCTGACTTTCGTCGGCTATAGCTTAGTCAGACTTGACCCTGATTCTTTCTGGACTACTCAAGCGTTTTTCCCTGGCTGGCTTGATTATGTCGCTCAATTGTCTCGTCTAGATTTTGGACTGACTAAAGCTGGTGTACCCATTACCCAAGAGCTTTCAGCTGTACTTCCTGCAACTCTAGAGCTGTGTTTTGCCGCGTTTATGATATCTGTGTTTGTAGGTATTCCAGCTGGCACCATCGCGGGTATGAGACAGGGTAAATGGTTGGATAACATCATTTCGTTCTCATCCATGGTGGGTTATGCCGCCCCCTTATTCTGGATTGCGTTATTGATGATTATGTACTTCTCGCTGAATTATCAATGGTTCCCTGTTGCAGGACGCTATGACCTACTTTATGAAATTGATCATGTCACAGGGTTTGCACTCATTGATGCTCTGCTGTCGGACGCACCTTATCGCAAAGAGGCGTTACAAAGCGTTATTGAACATATGATTTTGCCGTGTTTAGTGCTCGCACTCTCACCAACAATGCAAGTTATCCGTATGATGCGTACTTCAGTAACCGAAGTAATGGGACAAAACTACATTCGAGCTGCTCGAATTAAAGGTTTGTCGAATTATGAAATCGTCATTGAGCATGTGCTACGTAATGCCATTCCACCTATTATTCCTAAACTTGGAGTTCAGCTCTCAAGTATGATCACACTTGCCATTATGACCGAGTCTATTTTTAACTGGCCGGGTATTGGACGTTGGCTGCTGGATGCGCTCTCCAATCAGGATTACGCATCAATTCAAGCAGGCGTCTTGGTCGTGGCTTCTATCGTCTTAGCAGCAAGCATTTTGTCAGATTTGTTGGGTGCGATGGTCAACCCTCTAGTAAGGAAGGAATGGTATGCTGTCAGATAACGTCTACCAAGAAGAGCGCATTCCTACTCAGCTTGAGCGATTCTGGCGTAGTTACCGCTCGAATAGCCTATCAATGTTTGGCCTTTGGTGTTTGGTCTTTGTCATTATCATCACTATTGCATCGCCATTTATCACTCCCTACGACCCAATGGCGCAGAGCTCCTATTTGTTGATCCCACCATCTTGGGATCCTCAAGGTACCGTCGATTTCTTCTTTGGAACTGACGACTTAGGTCGCGATATTTTGTCACGCATTATCGATGGCTCTCGCCTATCTTTTGGCGCAGCAATTATCATTACCGCGATTGCAGCAGCAGTAGGATGCTTGATTGGTATATTAGCAGGAATGACACGTGGCCTGCTCTCGAGTACGCTGAACCACCTTCTCGATACCGTAATGTCTATCCCATCGCTACTACTAGCGATCATTTTCGTAGCTTTTTTAGGTCCCGGTGAGTTCAACATTCTACTAGCAATATGTTTAGCGCTCATTCCTAGATTCATTCGCTCAATCTATGTTGCGGTTCATACCGAAGTTGAAAAAGACTACATCATGGCTGCTCGTTTAGACGGTGCGAACGACTTTTATCTGCTGTGGAACTCTATATTGCCTAATATACTAACGGTCATTGCAGCCGAAGTAACATTTGCATTATCCATCGCCATTTTAGACATTACCGCACTTGGTTTCCTTGGCCTTGGCGCACAAGCCCCAAGCAGCGAATGGGGAGCAGTGTTAGGTGATGCCGCCGAGTTGCTCTATTTAGCACCATGGACCGTTATCCTTCCAGGTTTAGCTATTCTGTTTACCGTTGTCGTGGTGAATATTGTTGGTGAAGGTGTGCGCAGCGCACTAAACGCGGGGATCGAATAATGCCAGTTTTAGATATTCGACACTTAACCATCGAAATCGAGACACCACAAGGTCTCGTCAAAGCGGTGGATCGCATGAGCTTCACCATTAATGAAGGTGAAATTCGAGGTTTGGTTGGCGAATCCGGTTCAGGAAAAAGTCTTGTTGCCAAAGCCATTGTTGGTGTCTGTAAGGACAACTGGCGCGTGACTGCCGATAGAATGCGGTTAGGTAATATCGATCTACTACAACTCACGCCTCGTGAGCGCAGACGTGTTATTGCTCGCGATGTGGCAATGATCTTCCAGGAACCTTCAACCTGTCTAGACCCGTCTGACGAAGTGGGCAAGCAGCTTATAGAGTCGATCCCTTCTCGTTCCTTTGAAGGTAAATGGTGGGAGCGATTTAAGTGGCGTAAAAAGCAAGCTATCGCGTTACTTCATAAGGTTGGCATTAAAGACCATACCCGTATCATGAACAGCTACCCCTACGAGCTCACTGATGGCGAATGTCAGAAAATCATGATCGCTATGGCAATTGCAACCAAGCCAAAGCTGCTAATTGCCGATGAACCAACCAACGACTTGGATCCAATTACTCAATCGCAAATATTGCGTCTTTTAAGTCGTATGAATCAGTTAAATAACACCACCATCATTCTGATTGGTCATGACTTAACGACCATTACTCAGTGGGCGACTCGAATTACAGTGATGTACTGTGGTCAATCGGTCGAATCGGCTGATACTGCAAAACTACTCGCAAAACCCAAGCATCCCTATACAGTGGCGCTGCTCAAGGCAATGCCGGATTTTGGCGATTGGATTCCACACAAAGAGAAACTGCAATCTTTACCAGGTTCTATTCCACCATTGCAGCACTTACCGATTGGCTGTCGCCTTGGGCCTCGTTGCCCCTATGCGCAAAGACAATGTGTGGAAATCCCTAGCGCTAAACGCATTAAGAATCATAAATACAGTTGTCACTTCCCTCTTAATACGGAGAAAAAAGCATGAGCGCGTTGTTAGAAGTCTCCGGATTAAAAAAAGACTTTGTAACTCGATCTAAGCTATTTAAGAAGAAAGTTCAGCACGCAGTCAAACCGGTGAGTTTTGACCTAGAGGCTGGGCAAACTATCGGTTTTATTGGCAAGAATGGCTCTGGTAAATCCACACTAGCTCGTATGCTTGCGGGTGTAGTTGAACCAACCGCGGGAGAAATTCGAGTCAATGGCGATTTACTTGAACACGAAGATTACTCCACCCGTTGCAAACTGATTCGCATGATCTTTCAAGACCCAAACACGTCTTTGAATCCAAGAATCCAGATTGGTCGTATTTTGGAAGGCCCGCTAAAACGGAATACCAATATGCCTCCAGAAGCGCGTATGCGACGAGTAAAAGATACTTTGGTTCGCGTCGGTTTACTTCCAGAGCACGCCTACTTCTACCCTCAGATGCTGGCAACCGGTCAAAAACAGCGTGTCTGCCTTGCTCGTGCTTTGATTCTTCAACCTTCCATTATTGTCGCAGATGAAGCACTTAACGGGCTTGATATGGCGATGCGCTCGCAAATTATTAACCTATTCTTAGAGCTTCAAGAAGAGATGGGGGTTGCCTTCGTTTACGTGTCACAACACTTAGGCATCATCAAACATATTACCGACAAGGTCATGGTGATGCACGAAGGCGATGTAGTGGAATATGGCAACACGAACGAGATCATGACCAACCCACAACATATTGTGACTCAGCGTATGGTGGAAAGCCATTTCCGTAAAACCCCAATGCACAGGTAGAAGTTGTGTAGGTAAGACTTTGCACCGTTATAAGATACGCGTTCTTAAGACGAAAAAAAGCCAGCTGTTTGAGCTGGCTTTTTGCTAACTGGAACGCTTAGCGTCGAGTCTTAGAACGAGCGCTTTGCTCGCCAGCAGACTTTTTGTTGCGACGTTGCTGGTTGCTGCGACCTTTAGGTGCGTTAGCACGCTCTTCATGACGGCGTACCGCACGACGAATTTTCTGGCTACGAGAACGTTCACGTTGACGTGACGTGTTCTGGCTAAGGTCTAGCATGGTTTCTTTTTCAGGACGTAATTCAACAAGCTCACGAAGATAGTTCACTTCTTTCAGTGTCAGCTCCATCCATCCGCCACGTGGCAGTTTCTTATCTAGATAGATGTCACCATAGCGAACACGTTTCAGGCGGCTAACTGTCGTTTCTTGTGATTCCCAAAGGCGGCGAACTTCACGGTTACGACCTTCGTTGATAACTACGTAGAAAGTATGGTTCATACCTTCACCACCGGCATAAACTACATCTTCGAAACGAGCCATACCGTCTTCAAGTTCTACGCCGTTCACCACATTGCGAACTTTCTTCTCGTTAATTTCACCAAATACACGTACCAAGTACTCACGTTCAACCTGACGGCTTGGGTGCATTAGACGGTTTGCTAGCTCACCATCAGTAGTGAAAAGAAGTAGACCTGATGTGTTGGCATCAAGACGACCAACTGAAATCCAGCGCGAACCACGGATCTTAGGTAGGCGATCAAATACTGTGCGACGACCCTCAGGATCGTGACGAGTACACAGCTCACCTTCCGGCTTATAATAGGCCAGCACTCGACAAACCACTTCTTCTTGTGCTTTGGCGGAAACAGTATGACCATCAATACGGATAACCGCATTTTCGTCTTCTAGACGTTCACCCAGTCTTGCTACCTGACCATTAACACTCACGCGCCCAGATTTAATTAGGGCTTCAAGTTCACGGCGTGAACCATGGCCTGCGCGAGCAAGCACCTTTTGTAATTTTTCGCTCATTTACCTACCTATAATGTCGTCTTCACAGACGTCGAAACCAGATAATGCGACCTTAAAAATCGCGGTCGCACATTATCGCAAAGAATTCTGTTAGACGCACCAAGTTTCTTACCTTTATTAGTAAGAAAACATTGACCTATTATTGGAATGGCGTTGGGTCACCAGCCCCGGTTCTTAGGACCTTCGCTTCATCATCGCTGAAGTCGATAACTGTGGTTGGTTGCTCACCCAAATAACCACCATTCAATATACAGTCAACAGCATGTTCCAGTTGGTCGCGAATCTCTTCTGGATCCGATTCTGTCACTTCGTTGCCCGGTAAAATCAATGACGTTGACATTAAAGGCTCGCCTAAAGCTTCTAACAGATCCAAAGCGATTTGGTTGTCAGGAACACGAATACCTATTGTCTTACGTTTAGGATTCATCAAACGACGAGGAACTTCTTTAGTCCCTTTAAAAATAAAAGTATAAGGGCCAGGAGTATTGTTCTTCAACAAACGGAAAGCGGTGTTGTCTACTCGAGCATAGAGAGATAGCTCAGACAAATCTCGACATAGTAACGTGAAGTTGTGTTTGTCATCTAAACGACGAATTTGACAGATACGCTCTAGCGCCTGTTTGTTCTCAAGCTGACACCCCAATGCATAACCAGAATCGGTTGGATAAATAATCACACCACCATTTCGAACAATGGCAACAGCCTGATTGATCAAGCGTGCTTGTGGGTTTTCTGGGTGTACATAAAAAAATTGACTCATTGTTATTCCTTCAAGCTTTTAGGATGCTCTCGGTACAACCTTCCATGTTGTTCGACTTCAAGAGCGATCTCTTAACTACTGCGTGCAGCATCCCCACTATCTAGTGTAGCGTTGTCCAGAGAGGTTGCTGTCTTTAATGATAATTGGTCCCATACTGGTTCTACTCCAGATGGAAGCCATAAATTCCTGCCTAACTCCATCCAAGGTGACGGGTAATGGAAATCCGACCCTTGTGAAGCTAATAGATTGTATTGTATCGCATAATCGGCAAGGTTGCGTCTTTCTTGAAGACTTTGTTGTGGCTGTGCTACTTCCATTGCATCACCGTTAGCCTCACAAAATGCAGCGATCAGTCGCTTGAGCCACTTTGCGGTTAATTGGTAGCGCCCTGGATGAGCGAGAACTGCCACTCCTCCCGCACTATGAATCGCCGCAACAGCTTCTTGCATTGAACACCAGTTGGGCGGCACATAACCGGTATTATTGCGCGTCATATATTTCTTAAACACTTGTTGCATGGTTTTAGCATAGCCGTTGTCCACCAACCACTTTGCAAAGTGTGCTCGAGTGATTGGTGCATCTCCCGCGATAAGCTTCACTTCTTCTAGAACGCCTTCACGAGTAGCCTTCTCCAACCTATGTGCAATGAGTTCAGAGCGCTCAACACGTCTTGCTTGCTGAGCTTCAATAAGCGCTAACAGTTCAGGAGAATCAAGTGACACGCCTAGCCCCACAATATGAATGTCTTTGTTCTGCCAGACGGTCGAGATTTCAATGCCATTAACCAACTCAATCGGCAGTGATTGTTGCTCAATAAATTCAAGCGCTTCGGGAATCGCATCCAAAGTATCATGGTCAGTAATGGCAAGAACCTTGACATCAAAACCAATTGCTCTGTCTAAAAGTTCGGCAACCGATAGTCGGCCATCTGAGGCTGTGGTATGGCTATGTAAATCTATCTTCATTTTTTCACAATTTCGGTTGACTTTCGCACCACGAACTAGTTAACTAGTACGCAGATACATTATTTGAGTTAAGCACGTATGTTACTAGATATTCATACAATCAAAAAACCTTTAAACCGTATGGTTAATTCTCTACAAGGTTGGTGGCGCACTTGGACACAATCCGAGTGGGCTTTTTTGCGTGCATAATCAAAACCTAATTTGATTAAAGCCCACTCAAACGAGTGGGCTTTTTTGTTTTTCGATTTAACTGATTAATTAAGCAACAAATTGAACCTATTCAACGTTGGGCAAACGTTTTAATTATGCGAGTATGTATCAAGATTGTTGCAAAAGCAGATTCAAAGAATTTAGAGGAGGTTTTGTGAACAAAGCCATTACCATCAAAAAGCAAGGTCGTTTGGAAGTACTGTCATTGCAAGTACCTTATACCCAAGATCCGACTCGACTGTTTCATACGCTATGTGAAAACAAAACAGACAGTCTGTTGCTTGAGTCTGCTGAGATTGACTCTAAACAAGATCTCCAAAGTCTGCTTATCGTTGATTCAGCGGTAAGAATTGTTTGTGAGGGTCACAAAGTTCGCTACGAAGCCTTAACCACAAACGGCGTTAACTTGCTCAATATCATTGCTCAGAATCTTGCTGAAGGCATTGAATTTACCCTACAAGAACGTGAGTTGGTCGTTCAGTTTGAGATGCCTGATGATACGCTTGACGAAGATTCTAGACTTCGTGAAGCCTCTTCTTTTGATGCACTTCGTCTTGTACAACACAGTTTCGACCTGACAGACCAAGATAAAAATGCATTATTTATGGGTGGGCTTTTCGCTTATGACATCGTTGCCAACTTCGAACCACTAGGTGATGCTAAACAATCAAACCAATGTCCAGACTTCGTATTTTACGTTGCAGAGAGTCTACTTGTTGTTGACCACCAAAAAGAATCCTGCGACTTGCATACAACGTTGTTCAATCATGATGAAGATGAATTAGCTCGTATCCGAGGAAGGATTCTACAAATCAGTCAGCAATGCGATGACCTAAAACTTGTTCCAGAGGCGAAGAAAGTTGAAGGTATCGAAGAGAGCGTCAGTATCTCTGATGAAGATTTCTGCCAGATAGTAAGAGATTTAAAAGAGTACGTCGTTCGTGGAGACATTTTCCAAGTCGTTCCATCACGCCGTTTCACTCTGCCATGCCCTTCTCCGCTTGCAGCATACAAAGAGCTGAAGCAAAGCAACCCAAGTCCATACATGTTCTACATGCAGGACGAATTATTCACCCTATTCGGAGCATCACCAGAAAGCGCACTTAAGTACGGTTCTGACTCCAATCAAATTGAAATTTACCCTATTGCTGGCACACGACGTCGCGGTAAAAATACCGATGGCTCCATCAACAAAGATCTAGACAGCCGCATTGAACTGGAACTGCGTAGTGATATGAAAGAGAACGCTGAGCACATGATGCTGGTCGACTTAGCTCGTAACGATGTTGCGCGTATCGCAGAACCCGGCACTAGGCATGTCGCCGATCTGCTTCAAACCGACCGTTATAGCCACGTCATGCATTTAGTGTCCCGTGTTGTTGGTCAGCTCCGTGGTGATCTTGATGCCCTTCATGGCTATCAAGCATGTATGAACATGGGAACACTTACAGGCGCACCAAAGATTCGTGCGATGCAGCTCATTCGTCAATTTGAAGGACAAACACGCGGTAGCTATGGTGGAGCAGTTGGTTACATGAATGGTGCTGGTGATCTTGATACGTGTATCGTAATCCGCTCCGCCTATGTGGAGGATGGTGTTGCTCAGGTTCAAGCCGGCGCAGGTGTTGTATTTGATTCCGACCCGCAGTCTGAGGCAGACGAAACACGAGGCAAAGCACAAGCTGTTATTTCTGCTATCAAAACGGCGCACAAGGGGTAATCACGATGTCTACTACTATTTCCAGCAAAGCCAACATTGTGTTTGTCGACAACTTCGATTCATTTACCTACAACCTTGTCGACCAATTCCGTAGCTTAGGCCACAACGTAAAAATCTATCGTAATCATATTGCCGCAGACGTCATAGCCAACGCGGTGCTTGAATTGGACAATCCGGTGGTTGTACTTTCTCCAGGCCCAGGCGCGCCAGCAGATGCCGGATGCATGCCAGAACTCATCAAAAAACTGCGTGGCAAAGTCCCTATGATCGGTATTTGTCTAGGTCACCAAGCGATTGTAGAAGCTTACGGTGGTGTGGTAGCTGGTGCTGGAGAAATCATTCACGGCAAAGTCTCGATGATGGCTCATGATAACCACAGCATTTATCAAGGACTGCCATCACCAATGGCTATCGCACGTTATCACTCTTTGGTCGCAACAACAGTGCCTGACAGCTTAAATATCACTGCAGAAGTCGATGGTTTGGTTATGTCTGTAGCGCATGAACAAGACCGCGTCTGCGGTTTTCAGTATCACCCAGAGTCGATCATGACGACGTATGGCGCAACGTTGCTAAGTAACGCTATTGCGTGGGCAACGAAACAGCTTTAATCATTCAAACAACTGAACCAAATTCAAGGAATCGTAATCATGGAAACTATTATTAATAAACTTTACGACCAACAAGACCTGTCTCAACAAGAGAGCCAGCAGTTGTTTGACACTATCATTAAAGGGGAACTTGACCCTATTTTGATGTCTGCCGCGTTGACCGCTCTGAAAATCAAAGGTGAAACCCCAGAGGAGATCGCTGGTGCAGCCAAAGCGCTATTAGCCAATGCCAATCCCTTCCCTCGTCCTGACTATGACTTCGCAGATATCGTGGGTACTGGCGGCGATGGAGCCAACACTATCAACATTTCCACAACCGCAGCATTTGTTGCCGCTGCTTGTGGTCTAAAAGTAGCGAAGCATGGTAACCGCGGTGTGTCGAGCAAATCTGGTTCTTCTGACCTACTCGACTCTTTTGGTATCAACCTAGCGATGTCTGCCGAGGACACACGCAAAGCCGTTGATGATATTGGTGTTGCCTTCCTATTTGCGCCGCAATATCACGGTGGTGTTCGTCATGCGATGCCTGTTCGCCAAACCATGAAAACTCGTACTATCTTCAATATTTTAGGTCCACTGATTAACCCTGCAAGACCAAACATCGAATTGATGGGCGTTTATGACGCGAAACTGGTTCGTCCTATCGCAGAAACCATGCTACAAATGGGGATGAAACGTGCAGCTGTAGTACACGGTAGCGGTCTAGACGAAGTAGCAATTCATGGCGAAACGCTAGTAGCAGAAATCAAAGACGGGAAAATTACCGAGTACACGTTAACACCAGAAGATTTCGGCTTAGATGCTCATCCACTTGAGGCTATCAAAGGTGGTGAGCCAGAAGAAAACCGTGCAATCATCACCAATATGCTGACCGGAAAAGGGACTGACGCTCAACTTGGCGCTGTTGCTGTCAACGTTGCACTATTGATGAAACTGTTTGGGCATGACGACCTTAAGTCCAATGCTCAACAAGCGATAGACGCAATGAATTCAGGTAAAGCGTATCAGCTCGTCCAGCAACTCGCTGAGCGCGGATAAACCATCGACGACAACATAGGAAAAGAAAATGGAAACGGTATTAGCAAAAATCGTCGAAGACAAAAAAATCTGGGTTGCGGCTCGTAAAGAGTCTCAACCGCTAGAAAGCTTTAAGGCCGATCTAGTGCCATCAGATCGCAGCTTTTATGGAGCGCTGTCGACAGGAAAAGCTGCCTTCATTCTTGAGTGCAAAAAAGCGTCCCCATCTAAAGGGTTAATCCGCGACGATTTCGACTTGGACTACATAGCCTCGGTGTACAACAACCACGCAAGCGCGATCTCTGTTTTGACCGATGAGAAGTATTTCCAAGGTAACTTTGACTTCCTACCCCAAGTTCGTCGTCAGGTTAAACAGCCAGTGCTATGTAAAGACTTTATGATTGACACTTATCAGGTCTATCTTGCTCGCCACTACAATGCTGACGCTATTCTTTTGATGCTTTCAGTACTTAATGATGACGAATATCGTGAGCTTGCAGCCGTTGCAGAGTCTCTCGACCTTGGTATTCTCACCGAAGTAAGTAACGAAGAAGAACTAGAGCGAGCTATTGCGCTTAAGGCGAAAGTTGTCGGCATCAACAACCGCAACCTTCGTGACCTGTCGGTGAATCTTGAACGCACTAAGGAGCTTGCTCCAAAACTTCCTGAAGGAACCATCATCATCTCTGAATCTGGTATTTATAACCACCAGCAAGTTCGAGATCTTTGTCCGTTTGCTAATGGCTTCCTAATCGGTAGTTCGCTCATGGCAGAAGACAACTTAGAACTTGCCGTTCGTAAAGTGCTGTTCGGAGAAAACAAAGTGTGTGGCCTGACCCAAGCAGACGATGCGGCAAAAGCTTACCAGGCTGGCGCAGTAAAAGGTGGGTTGATTTTCGTAGAAAAGTCTCCTCGCTACGTCGATTTAGAATCAGCTCGCATGGTCATGAGTGGCGCTCCACTCGAGTTTGTTGGCGTGTTTCAAAACCATAACCCGGAGTTTGTCGCAGATACAGCAAATCAACTGAAACTGTCTGCGGTACAGCTGCACGGTAACGAAGACCAAGCCTACGTAGATACACTCAAACCTCTTCTTAATGATGATATCAAAGTGTGGAAAGCACACGGTGTCACCGATGAGCTGCCAGACCTAAACAGAATCAATGTTGACCGCCACTTATTGGATGCCAAGGTGGGTGAGCAATCAGGCGGTACCGGGAAAAGCTTTGACTGGCAATTATTAAATAACACCACTGACATTATGCTAGCTGGAGGACTGTCTCCTGAGAATGTTAAGCAAGCTAGTGAGCTTGGATGCATCGGCTTAGATCTCAATTCGGGCGTTGAGTCCGCACCGGGTAAGAAAGATGCCGAAAAACTCAACCAAGCCTTCGCATTAATTCGAGATTACTAAAACTTGCTCTAGTACGAGTAACAAGTTTCAACTAAAGGAATTTACCATGTCTAAATTAGATGCCTATTTTGGCGAATACGGTGGACAATTTGTTCCACAGATCCTTGTCCCTGCACTGGATCAACTAGAGCAAGCCTTTATCGATGCTCAGGATGACCCTGAATTTCGTTCAGAGTTTATGTCCCTACTACAAGAATACGCGGGACGTCCAACGGCACTCACACTAACTCGCAACCTCACCAAAGGCACCAAAACGAAGCTTTACCTTAAACGTGAAGATTTACTTCACGGTGGTGCTCACAAAACCAACCAAGTACTTGGCCAAGCTTTGCTTGCCAAACGTATGGGTAAAAATGAAATTATTGCCGAAACAGGTGCTGGTCAGCATGGGGTAGCAACAGCACTTGCTTGTGCGTTGCTTGGACTTAAATGCCGAGTATATATGGGTGCAAAAGACGTAGAACGTCAAAGCCCTAACGTTTTCCGCATGCGTCTAATGGGTGCTGAGGTAATTCCAGTTCATTCGGGTTCAGCAACACTAAAAGATGCCTGTAATGAAGCACTACGTGACTGGTCAGCCAGCTACGAAGATGCGCACTATTTGCTAGGTACAGCCGCAGGCCCTCACCCGTTCCCAACCATTGTACGTGAATTCCAACGTATGATTGGTGAAGAAACCAAAAATCAAATCCTAGCACGTGAAGGGGTTCTTCCTGACGCTGTTATTGCCTGTGTCGGCGGTGGCTCAAATGCCATTGGCATGTTTGCAGACTTTATTGAAGAAGAGAGCGTTCGCTTAATCGGTGTTGAGCCAGCTGGACTAGGGATTGATACAGACCAACACGGCGCACCATTGAAGCATGGTACTACAGGTATCTTCTTCGGCATGAAAGCACCACTTATGCAAGATCCAAATGGCCAAATAGAGGAGTCTTATTCCGTCTCTGCAGGTCTCGATTTCCCATCTGTTGGACCACAGCACGCTTATCTCAATAGTATTGGTCGAGCAGAATACGAGTCTATTTCTGACGACGAAGCGCTCGAATCATTCCAAGAACTAGCACGCGGAGAAGGTATTATCCCAGCTCTTGAGTCTTCACACGCACTGGCTTACGCGTTAAAGATGGCACGCGAAAACCCAGAGAAGGAACAACTTCTTGTTGTTAACCTATCAGGACGCGGAGACAAAGATATATTCACCGTTCACGATATCTTAAAAGAAAAAGGAGTTATGTAATGAGCCTGAATCAAGATCGCTACAAAGAAATGTTTCAACGCCTAGGCGAGAAGAATCAAGGCGCTTTCGTTCCTTTCGTGACAATGGGAGACCCAACCCCAGAGCTGTCTCTGAAAATCATCGAAACCTTAGTTGAGTCTGGGGCTGATGCGCTAGAGCTTGGCATGCCGTTTTCAGACCCTCAAGCGGACGGTCCTACTATTCAAGGCGCAAACATTCGTGCTTTGGACTCAAAAACCACACCGACTATCTGTTTTGAGCTACTGGCACAAATACGCTCAAAATACCCAGAGCTTCCAATTGGATTGCTCATGTACGCAAACCTCGTCTACTCAGGTGGCGTTGACACTTTCTATAAGAAATGCGCGGAAGTGGGCGTCGACTCAGTACTTATCGCTGACGTCCCAACTAACGAAAGCAAAGAGTTTGTTGAAGCGGCTCATAAACACGGTATTCACCCTATCTTTATTGCGCCACCAACAGCGAGTGAAGAAACCATTCAGCAAGTGGCAAAACTAGGCGGCGGCTATACCTACCTGCTTTCGAGAGCCGGAGTAACTGGTACTGAAACTAAAGCTAATATGCCTATGAATACTCAGCTAGATAAGCTCACTAAACATGATGCTCCGCCATCATTACTTGGTTTTGGTATTTCTGAGCCGAAACAAGTCTCTGAGGCATTGGCTGCTGGTGCGGCAGGAGCTATTTCTGGCTCTGCGGTCGTTAAAATCATCGAAAACAACTTAGCAGAGCCAGAAAAAATGCTAAACAAACTTTCTGAATTTGTTAAAGCGATGAAAGCCGCGACACAAAGGTAGACGTTTTTTTAGACAGTTCATTTCGCCCTTTCATAACAGAAAAGTTGCGTCAATTGCGCAACTTTTTTTTTACATCTTAACTTTCACAACTATTATCAATATCTTTCAATCCGTAAGTAATTATTAACCAAATTCAAAGCAAACGTTTGCTATCGGTCAATAGAACAGCATTCCTTCTAATATTCTTATCTAAATCACCTCTAATTGATTTCTATCTATTGCTAACAGTGCTAATAAAGTGTAAAAACTCCAACGAACATTAGTCTAACATTTGCCGTTCATCTGGAAGACTATGCTAGGATTTTATAATTTATTAGCACAGGAGTTAAGGAAGTGTTAAAAGAAAAGTTGATGCTAAACAATATTGGCGTCCAAGTCGTGATTGCAATGATCCTAGGTACCCTAATCGGTGCCATGATGGGTGAATCTGCGTCTATGTTTGCCCCATTGGGTACTATCTTTATTAATCTAATTAAGATGTTAGTCATTCCTTTGGTTGCTGTAGCTCTGATTTCAGGTGCTGCAGGTCTTGGTAACAGTAGTAACGCAGGTAAAGTTGGTGTCACCACACTAGCTTATTTTGGTCTAACTTCAGCTCTAGCAGTGGCGTTAGCGCTTGTTATGGGTGAAGTGTTCCAACCAGGTATTAATATCGATACAGCAGGCATCGAAGGCATGTTCTCTGCTGAATACGCTTCTAAGGGCGACCTACCTTCTTTCTGGGCAACCATTACAGGTATGATCCCGACCAACGTTTTTCAGTCCTTAAATGAAGCAAACATCCTACAGATCTTGGTGTTCTGCCTATTCTTTGGTATCGGCCTTTCTAAACTAGAAGAAACTCGTCGTAACCCTCTTCTTAATGGCGTAAACGCAATCGTTGATGTTATGGTGTGGATGATCAACAAAGTGATGATCATTGCTCCTATCGGCGTATTCGGCCTAATGGCAGAAGCCGTTGGCACCTTTGGCTTTGGTGCGCTAATGGTGGTATTCAAGCTGTTCGTCGTCTACATCGCAGCCATTCTTATCTTCGGCTTTGTTGTATACCCTCTGATGATTCAAGTGTTTACAAAGACCTCAGCGAAGAAGTTCATTAGTGCCATGAAAAAGCCTCAAGCAGTTGCGCTTTCGACGGCTTCTTCAATGGCTACACTGCCTGTAACTATGGACACAGTAGAAAAAGAATTAGGCGTTAAGAACTCGACCGCATCGTTCGTACTGCCACTTGGTGCGACCATCAATATGTCTGGTAATGCAATTTACTATGGTCTGGTAGCTATCTTCTTTGCACAGTTATTCAATATCGATCTTTCAATGGGCGCATACATTGCTATCATCGTGACATCGACATTGGGTGCGGTTGGTCAAGCCGGTGTTCCTGGCCCGTCATTCCTTGTCGTAGCGGTACTACTGGCGGCAGGCATTCCTATTGAAGGCCTACCTCTTCTATTCGCTCTAGACCGTATCTTCGACATGATTCGTACTGCTCTAAACATCACTGGTGATGCAGCTTGTGCGGTCATCGTTGATGCTCTGGTTGAAGAAGAAGCACAAGAGGCTGAGTTACAAAAACAGCAAGCGTAACTTAGGTCAAAAAACCGGTTTCACGGGCTGTCACTTTATAGTGACAGCCCTTTTTTATATAAAACTGTTTTAATACGACTTTTCTACTAGGTTATCTATGGTTACAAACAAAAGGAGTTTGACGTACCCATGGGAAAGATAATCTTTTATATGCCAACACCAACCTCTGACGCTCGAGCTTGGATGGAATATGGTGAAATGACCGACGAAGATGGCAATTTCTCCGACAACATTATGCATCGCAAAAACCATCGGTGGATACAACATCTTGCTACGACCAAAGATAAAGAAGCCATTCAGATCTGGTATCAAAAAGGCGTTACCATTAACGAACTGGTCAATATTTCTAATGATGACCAAATATATATCCGTGGACATGGATTCCCGGGGAAAGAACATATCACCATGGCTAAATGCTGGGGCACTGTCGTGGGTCACAGGTATGTCGTCGACCGACTAAAAGAAAATGGCCTTCCAAAGACTTTTACAGGCAAAATCAAATGCTATAACTGTAACAGTGCCTCTTGGGTAAATGGTCAGCGAAGCTTCGCTCAAGCTCTTGCGGATTATATGTATGGCTGGGGCTACGATAAATGTACTTACTACGGTTACAGAGGAAAGCTAGACTCCTACTATAAAAACGGATTTGATGGCATACACAAGTACATCCGTGGCGGCAATTTCACCGATGGTGTCTGCCGAGCCAGTGATGCCAGAGTGCAAATAAAACCGCAGGATCTTAACCCCCCTCAGTACGCATCGATCTCTGGTTTAAAAAAACCTATCACCGAATAGTGTATTAGGAATAGAAGATTAACAAAGGCCCGACTTTTCGGGTCTTTCTAGCTCGTCTCGTCACTGGCACACCTCCCTTGTCCCGAGCATCTTCACCACGAATTTGTTCAAATTGTTTTGTATTGGCAACGTTTTGGTTACACTGTCGTGAATCATCACTAAAAGGTTTGCGAGAAACATGAAGCAACTACTTGATTTTATTCCACTGATTATCTTTTTCGTTCTATATAAGATGCAAGATATCTACGTGGCTACGGGCGCATTGATCGTCGCAACCGCTGTTCAAATCGTCGTCACCTATTTCCTATATAAGAAAGTCGAAAAAATGCAGGTCATTACATTCTTAATGGTCGCTGTGTTTGGGGGCATGACAATATTCTTGCATGATGACAACTTCATAAAATGGAAAGTAACTATTGTTTACGTGATATTTGCGATAGGTCTAGCGGTTAGTCATGCGATGGGACGAAGTGCTATTAAAGGTATGCTGGGTAAAGAAATCACCTTACCTGACGCGGTTTGGGCCAAAGTAAACTATGCATGGGTCGGCTTCTTTTCTTTCTGCGCGGGTTTGAACATTTACGTCGCTTACTCCCTTCCACTCGACGTTTGGGTAAACTTTAAAGTCTTCGGTCTATTGGCCGCTACCCTGCTCTTCACCATTCTCACTGGTGTGTATATCTACAAACACATTCCGAAAGATGAAGAAGGCAAACCTGCCAAAAATGAGAACCAAGATCATACATCTTGATTCAAGGCGGAAGTTTTGTATACTCCGCAGATAATTGAAAACAGCGACCTACGGGTCGCTGTCTTGTTTCAGGAAGACTATAACCATGACCAATACAACATCAAACACACCTAAAGGCCAACCTATAATTCGCACGCTGGCTATGCCGGAGAATACCAACGCGAATGGCGATATATTTGGTGGTTGGATTATGTCTCAATTAGACTTAGCTGGCGGTATCCTGGCTAAAGAGATCTCTCATGGCCGTATCGTGACGGTTTCAGTTTCAGGAATCACGTTCAAGCACCCCGTAAAAGTTGGTGATGTAGTTTGCTGCTACGGTGAATGCACCAAAATTGGTAACACCTCAATGACTATCAATCTAGAAGTATGGGTTAAACCAGTAAGTCTAGAGGGTGTCGGTGAGCGTTACCAAGTATGTGAAGCTACCTTCCATTACGTTGCCATTGATGCAAATGGACGCCCCCGTCCAATTAATCCAAATTAAAGCAGTTCTAGCGATGACTTTTCCGTGAAAAAATGACATCTTAAGAGGACATGACTATTTGAAGGAAACAAATATGTGGTACGTTATTTTTTCACAAGACGTTGAGAACTCACTAGAAAAACGTCTCAGCGTTCGCCCACAACATCTGGAAAGACTTCAAACACTCCAAGATGAAGGTCGATTGCTCACCGCAGGCCCAATGCCAGCCATTGACAGTGATAATCCGGGAGATGCTGGGTTTACAGGCTCAACCGTTATTGCTGAGTTCGAGTCGTTAGCAGCAGCGCAACAATGGGCAGATGCCGACCCGTACATTGAAGCTGGTGTTTATGCTAACGTTATCGTTAAACCATTTAAGAAAGTATTCTAAAGGCGAACGATGAAAAAATCTCTTTGGATGGCTATCACGGCAGTGACCGTGTTAGCGGGCTGTTCTAGTACCAATGATGACCAACAACGTCAGATAGAAATGCTAGCTCAAAGCCGCGCTAGCGTGTTGTCTTCTGGTTTGCCGATCGAACAGGGCCCGTTGTCCATCATGAAGGCCTCTGCCAACAAAGGCACGGTTGAGATTATGATGATCTATAATACCGATGCTAAAGGCGCTAAACCGCTTGATACGGTATTACGTAATAGCATGAACTATTACTGTACCGACCGTGAAGTGAAGTCAAATCTGGATATGGGCTTGGCCTACCGGATCAAAATTCGCAACTCGCGCGGCCAACTTATGGTAGACCAGCTTGTCACAAAAGACTATTGCGACAAGCCGCCTGCGAACTAATTCGAATCATCAAAAAAGGCTTGCATCTGCAAGCCTTTTTTATTTTTCCACCGATTAACTTAGCTTTCTACGTAAGTTACTCGCTGCTTTCACCAAGTTGTTTAATGATACTTCCGTTTCTTCCCAGTTACGTGTTTTTAAGCCGCAGTCCGGGTTCACCCACAGTCTCTCTACAGGAATGCGCTCAGCTGCCTTCTCAATCAACTGCTCAATCCATTCAACGGTCGGAATGTTTGGAGAGTGGATATCGTAAACCCCCGGTCCAATCTCATTTGGATAGTTAAACTCTTCAAACGCATTTAGCAGTTCCATATTTGAACGAGAAGTTTCAATAGTAATCACGTCTGCATCTAACGCAGCCACAGATTCAATGATTTCATTAAACTCGCTGTAACACATATGAGTGTGTATTTGGGTTTCTGGTTTAGCACTTGCAGCAGACACCTTGAACGCTTTCACCGCCCACTCTAAATACGCTTTATGGTCACGCTGTTTTAACGGTAAGCCTTCGCGAATTGCAGGTTCGTCAATCTGAATGATGTTAATTCCAGCGTTCTGCAAATCATTAACTTCATCTTGAAGTGCTAATGCAAGCTGATTGGCTATCGTTTGTCGCGTCACATCCTCACGAGGGAACGTCCAGCATAAGATGGTCACAGGCCCCGTTAACATACCTTTCATTGGTTTTGAGGTTAACGACTGAGCATAGGTTGACCACTCGACTGTCATTGGCTTGTCACGTTCTATATCAGCAACCACGATGGCGGGTTTCACACAGCGCGATCCATAACTCTGTACCCAACCAAATTGAGTAGTTTGAAAGCCTGAAAGATTCTCTGCAAAATACTCCACCATATCATTACGTTCAGCTTCACCGTGCACCAAAACATCTAATCCGGTGGCTTCCTGTCGCTCTACCGTATCTTTGATAAACGCATGCATAGCAGTTTGATAACTTGAGAAATCAATGTCATTACGTTTGTACGCCGCACGTGTTTGTCGAACTTCAGAGGTTTGCGGGAACGAACCTATCGTCGTAGTTGGCAATAAAGGAAGCTTCAATACTTCTTTCTGGTGATGGGCTCGCTCATCATAAGGTGCGCAGCGATCACCGTTGGTTTGGCCCAAAGCGGCAACACGCTTTTGAACCTCAGGCTTATTTACCCAATTCGATAGCTCACGCTCTATAATGGGTTGACTGTATTGAGCACAATACTGTTTTGCATCTTCATCGCCATCTAATGCCTTAGCCAACCATTGCACTTCACTAACCTTCTGTTTGGCAAAAGAGAACCAATTTTTTGTCCCCTCTGGAAGTTTGGTTTCCAGTTCTAAATCAACCGGGCTGTGTAGCAAAGAGCATGAGGTGGCCACCCACAAGCGTTCACCAAGCTTTTCTTTTACTGGCTGCAATTGTTGGAGCTTACTGTGTAAATTTGCGCGCCATACATTTCGACCATTGATAGTACCGACCGATAACACCCAATCTTCTGGTAATTGATCAACCACGATATCTAGCTGTTCAGGAGCCGCAGCCACATCAATGTGCAGGCCATCAACACTTAGTTGCTTAATCACATCTAACGATTCAACAACCGAGTCAAAATAGGTTGTCAGTAGCACCTTCACATCACTTCTTATTACCTGATAAGCCAGCTTAAAACTACTTAGCCATGGCTTTGGAAGCTCAAGAGACAATATTGGCTCGTCAATTTGCACCCACTCTACACCCAGCTTTTCTAGCTTCGCTAAGATAGCTTGGTAGGCTGTCAAAAGACGTGGCAACAGTGTGAGTCTATCAAAACCGTCTTCGACTTCTTTACCAAGGTAAAGGTAACTCAAGGGACCTAGAAGCACAGGTTTCACATTGCGGTTATTTTGCTGAGCTTCATTTATCTCATCGAATAACTGGGTCCAACTGACTTGAAAACTATCTTGAGAGGAAAACTCAGGAACAATGTAGTGATAATTTGTGTTAAACCACTTCGTCATGTCTGACGCTGCTTCGCCACTGCAGCCGCACTGAGCTTGTGACTGACCTCGCCCTACACGAAAAAGAGTATCAAGGTCAGGAAAGCCTTTAGCATGTCGCTTTGGCACATGACCTAATAGTAAGCTGGTACCAAGTACATGGTCATACCAAGCAAAATCACCCGCTGTCACGAAAGACAGTTCATTATCGCGCTGCAGAGCCCAGTTGTTCTCTTTGATGTCACTTGCAGCTTGCTTGAGAGCAGCTTGGTCGCTCTCCCCTTTCCAGTATTTTTCTAGAGCAAATTTGAGTTCGCGTTTTTCACCGATGCGTGGATAGCCAAGAATGTGCGTTACTGTCATGTTGATGTCCTTTATCTGAAGCAGTCTGGATGGCTAAACTATCTCCCAGCCAACAAATATGAACAATCTCAAATTATTCACATTGAATATGAAATTAATTCAACAACAGATAGAAAACAATTTTGGACGTCTAGATGTTTACACATCCTATGAATCACGTTAAGTTAATAGTTAAGGGAACAGGATGAGGGATATTCATGATAGAGCTAAAGCACTTAAAAACATTGGCATCGCTACGAGATACAGGATCACTAACTGCGACTGCCACATCGCTACACCTAACTCAGTCCGCCCTCTCTCATCAACTAAAGGACTTAGAAGCGCGTATCGGCTCACCGTTGTTTATTCGCAAGACACGTCCAGTTCGATTTACCTCAGAAGGTGAGATACTGCTCAACCTCGCGAACGAAATTCTTCCACGCATCGCGCAAGCAGAGGGTGATTTAGCGGGTCTCAAGGAAGACATCAACGGTCGTTTACACATGGCCATAGACTGTCATTCTTGCTTTCAGTGGCTGATGCCTGCTTTGAAAGAGTACCAACTCGCTTGGCCACATGTAGAGCTCGATTTTTCCTCTGGTTTTGGCTTTGAGCCTATTCCTGCTTTAGTTGCTGGAGAGCTAGATTTGGTGATTACCTCCGATATCCAACCGCGCTCTGAAATACATTATGAACCCCTATTCGATTTTGAGATGCGTTTAGTCACGTCCATCTCTCACCCACTAGCAGAAAAACCTGTAATTGAGCCCGAAGATCTATCAGAGCAGACCTTATTGACGTATCCGGTTCAAAAGCAACGACTCGATGTAGTCAAACATTTCTTAACCCCAGCAGGGATAGAACCAAATAAATGGAAACAAGCTGACAACACCTTAATGTTGGTACAAATGGTATCGGCGGGTTTAGGGGTCGCGGCTTTACCCAACTGGGCAGTGAGTGAGTTTTCTCGTCAAGGATTAATTACCAGCAAGCCACTGGGACAAGGGCTTTGGCGAAGGCTCTTTGCCGCGGTGAGAAATGGGGAGAAGGATAAACACTATCTACAAGCCTTTTTCGGCACCGCAAGAACGCAATGTCAGCAGCATCTGGAAGGTATCAAGATCGCTTAAGTTCTATTGCAGAAGTGGATTCAAAAAGTGAGCCCTCCATAATGGAGGGCTTAATTCATTATAACGCAGTACTGGTTAAGAACGTGGACTCACGATTCCCAAACATACTGCTTGTTGTTTGTCCTGCGGAGAATCTTGATAAATCACTTCTTGCTGAATATCAGGTACAAACTGCGGCCATTCATTAGTAAAGCGAGCGAATACTCCTTCTTTACATCCTGCCCCCATATTGCCCATTAACAACACACCTTGCTGCTCAATTGCCTCTGCTGTGATATGACGATTGTAAACATTAGGTAGCGTCTCATTGCTCCACTGGTTTGTCATTTTTGGATGAGGTGCGATATAGAAGGTAAACCATTGAGAAAGCTCTGTACCACCAACTAATGTCAGTGGCTTATCATTGTGTTGATACCAAAACTGTTCTGCTTCACTGCTTAACGTCTTAATGCCACTAAAGCTCTGCCCCGCATTGCGAACGTTAAAGATCATCACCGAGGCATAACCAACAATCATAACCAATGCCATCACGGACAACACTTTAAATGGTCTCGATAGTTTACCTACAACATCTTTTGCCAGATAAGCAACCAATACTGCCGGCGCAGGCATAAAGAACGGGTGTAGCCATTCCACAAGGCGATTACCTTTATGGAAGGTAAACCAAGCCATGATAAGCACCAGCGGAGCGAGTAAAACGAACGTTGTTAACCATACTTTTTCAGGCACATCTTTAGTTAGTTTCAGCGCCCGTTTGCCCAGCAACGCCGCTAACAAAACAAACGGATAGAATACCGATAACAGCGCTAACCAACTACCAGGACTCAACTGTGCCGATACTTGACCACTCACCCACTTCACCGACGAGAAGTTGTTAGCAAACATCCAAAAGAAGTTTGGTGTTACTAAAGCTAGAAACGCAACAATGCCGGCATAGAAATACGGTTCTTTCCAAAAGCGACGCACGCTTGGCACTGTAAGGCTAAGTACAAATACCATCGCAACTGGTGCGAAGGTCGTGTATTTAGCCATTGCAGAGCAACCGGCTAACACACCAAACGGTAACCACCACTTCGCGTTTTCATAAACCGCTTTAACAAAAAACAGCAAAATCCATGACCAAGAACCAAACAACAAATAGTTGTCGTTATATGGGATGGCTTCAAAATTGATAACACCTGATAAGTTTAGAGTCAGTAGCCCCAACCAAGCTAAGGCCGTTGAATCTGTAAGTTTGTAAGCGAGTCTGTAGCAACCCAGCATACCCAATGCGATAACAGAGAAGTGTCCTACATACCAAAATGCTGATGCAAACTCTGTGGTATCTGAGACAAGTAAAATACGGGCAAAGAAGCCTACAAACCACGGATTGTTCGGACTTCCCCATTCCCCATTACTGGCCCAGTTCAACGCTTCCACTGCGTCATAAGGTACGGTTGGATCTAGGTGATAAGACACCAAAGACCAAGCGACGGCATAGAAAAAACACCACATGAATGCAAAGCGATGCGAACGCTGCACATCTGTTGAACTCATGGATGCTCGGTCAAAACTGAGAATAGTTGAAAACATTGGCTAAAAAGGGCTCCCCTAAAAAGTCAAAATAGAAGGTTTTGGCGATAGACTTTACTCACTTGAAGTGCATCACAAAATGGCTTCAAGTCATTTTTCTGTAAATATCTTATTTATTAATAAGTTACATAAATTAATGACACTTATAATATGAATAGTCTATATGGATAGATAGTCAAGAGCTGTAATGAAATGTCAGCATCGAAGGGACAGAAGAGTACCTTCAGATCGGAAGAGTAAAACGAGAAGTGACTGATTCTATTTATGAATCACACCATTCAATACATTCTGTACAAACTGCATTAAACCGTGTGATTCATAATAATTAGAGAGATGTTGAATTATTGCGCGTTAGCCGTTTGAGATTCCACCTGTTCGATGTGTTGAACCGCACTCTCAGAAAACCCATCGTGCAAGTGATAATAGCGTTTGTAAACAATGCCACTAATTGCCATTAAGATTGCAGGTAAGCCCACCATCATGAACTCAATGCCAAAAATAGTATCCGCAGTTTGTTCTACGTTCGGCACATAGCCGACTAATGACAGTCCCACACCAACGATGAAGCCACCGGCTGCACCCGCGAATTTTACCAACATGGTTTGAACTGAGAAAATAACACTCTCGCTGCGACGACCAGTTTTATATTCACCATAGTCCACAACATCAGCAAGCATCACTGTTTGTAGTGCATTCGCAATACCGATACCAAATTTGATAGCTGCACCTGAGAGACCGATAAGCACCACGTTACCCGGAGCCAAGCCACTCATCGCAAGTAACAGGCCACATGAGAGTATCGGGAAACCACAAGCGATAAACCACAAGTTCTTTCTAGGCAACTTAGCAGCAATGCGTGGGAATAAGAAAACACCCGCGACTTCCGCAGCACCAGCAACCATCATATAGATAGGGAAAAGTTCAGGATTTCCTAACGCATAAGAAAAGTAATAGATAGCAAATCCGCCCACTAGCAAGTTAGCGATTTGGAAAGATAATACCGTACCAATCAGTGCTTTTAGTTGGTCATTTTGACCAATAATTACCATGACATCTTTGAAATTAAACTTCTCCGCTGCGTTTGCTTTGATGTTGGTATCTTCTTTTACGTTACGAGCTACCAAGAAAGCACTTAACACAAATAGAATCGCGATTAGGATTGATAGATTGAAGAAACCGTCTCCTTGATTGCCATCTCCTAACGTACCAACAATATGCAAGCCGTAAGTACCGATGATAAACCATGCCAAGCTAGCGAATAGACGAGGCCATACGACTAACTTCTCGCGTTCTTGTCTAGAGCTAGACAGCGCTGGAATCATTGACCAATAAGGAATGTCCATAATGGTATAGGTCAGCCCCCATAAGATGTACGCTGCCGCAGCATATACATATAAGGTTGTACCCTCAAACATATGAGTACTAAACAACGCAATCAGAACAACCGCATTTAGAATCGTCCCAACAACAATCCACGGACGGAACTTACCCATTTTTGAACGAGTGTTGTCAACGATCACGCCCATAAGTGGGTCAGTCACAGCATCGAAAATTCGGGCCACAAGGAAGATTGAACCGACAAACGCAGCGGACAACCCTGCGACGTCTGTAAAGTAGAACATTAGGAAGATGTAGATAGGCGCACAAGCAAAGTCTTTGCCTAAAGCACCTAGGCCATATGAGAGTTTGGTTTTTAGAGTCAGTTGATCAGACATAGGTTACACTTAGTTTCTTTGATTTATTGGTCTGAGCGCAATCCTACTGACAGAAGAGTCACCTTTCTGTGATCCATGACCACAACTGGAAACGTTTACACGGACATATTTAGAAATGAGATCTAAAACAACAAAACATAACAATATGTAAATTAAATGTGATCGAATACATCTAATATTAGCTTTAAGGAGTAAAAACAAACAGGAAACGATTACAAATAGACCAATAAAAAAGGCTGCAAGACAAAGTCATGCAGCCTTTTTGCAATCAGTACAGTTTAGAGTCTCTGTAACACCACTAGAACCGCAGATTCTGAGTCTAGTATCGGCATCGTCAACCCAATCTCTTCGCACCATTCTCCGGTTAACTCACATCCCTCTTCCATCCAAGGCGGTTGGTAGTTAACGATGTCATCAAACAAAGCAGGTTTATCAATCACGGAAACTTTGTACCTTGCTTTAGGATCCAATCCTGGTATCCGTAGATGCCCACTCAACGAATTCGTTGGCATGGCCAACTGAGCGATCTGGATAACCGCTTGAGACTGGTCCTTGGCAATAACAGCCGAGATCTGATGAGCGTTATCATCGGTTTCAAGACGCCATGAATTCCCGCTGTGTAGCAACGATCGCAATGATTTATGCAACTTGATGTAGCGCTCAAATCCTTGCTTTTCAATGTCACTTTCTTTGACTGGATCAAGTTCGATTCCCATATGACCGAACAAGGCGGTGAGGCCCCTAAATTCGATAGAGTGACGGCGTCTGGTACTATGGCAATGACTCGCGCCGATATGGCTCCCCATGACTTCCGGTGGGAAGAAATAGCTCATACCTCGTTGTATAGACTGTCGCTCGAGCGCACCATTATTATCTGATGCCCAGAAGCGATGGGTACGCTTCAACACTTCAAAATCGATTCTCCCACCGCCTGCTGCACACGATTCAATTTCTACGTTAGGATGTTTTTCTCGCACTTTATCAACCAGCTGATAATAGCGAACCACTTGTTGATACCCAGCCGCTCTACCTTTGTGTCCAGGTTGCACCACTTCACGATTCATATCCCACTTGATATAGCCGATATTGTATGTGGATAGGAAATAATCCAAGCGCTCAAACAAGAACTCAAACGCTGCATCATTTTGAAGATCGATGACATATTGGTTTCGCCCAGTAGGTTGTTGATAGCCATCAACTGCCAGCAGCCAATCAGGGTGACTACGATAAAGATCGGAATTTTTGTTGATCATTTCCGGCTCAAACCATAGGCCAAATTCCATTCCGAGACTATTTACATGCTCAACAACAGGCTGCAAACCGTTTGGATATTTCGTTTCATCTAGAAACCAATCCCCCAACGCAGCTTTGTCGCCATCGCGGCCCTTAAACCACCCGTCGTCTATAATAAAGCGCTCAACGCCCATCTGTGATGCTTGTGTCGCCATAGACATAATGTAGTCAGGATCGTGATCGAAATAGATACCTTCCCATGTATTTAGGTGAATTGGACGAGGTTTATTCACAAACTCAGAAGGTAAAATTGAGTGGCGGACGTGTTCATGGAATTGCTGGCTCATGCCATTCAACCCTTTATCGCTGTAACTGGCATACAGCCAAGGAGTAGTTAGACTTTCACCTTGTTCAAGAGTCACTTCTCCGGGCAGATAGATAACTTCAGCCTGAGCATAACGGCGGCCATCAGCTTTCACATCAACTCTTAACCTGTGGTTCCCACTCCACGCAAAATGGAAACCCCACACATCACCAGACATTTCATCAAAATGGCTGGTACCCGCAATAATTGCTGGATAATGCTCATGAGAGGTCCGCCCACGGCGGTTCTCTTGTTGGAAGCCTCCTTGCAATAATGGCTGGCGTACCGTTTGGAATTCATGGACCCAGCGCCCGAAGAAGCTCATCAACTCTTTGGCTCGTTCTGGCAACATCAGAGTATTGGCTAATCGGTTTACTTGATACGCACCCGACTTGGTATTCGTGAGTGAATGGCGAACCTTAACCACATCGTACTGATCCAGATGCAGTTCAGTGGTTAACGTTAGCCCCGCAGTAGCATCTTCACTGATTAAGGTAAGCTGACCATCCTTGTGGAGAGTCTCTGAAATGGTAAAAGCCGGCGCCCAATCTAGGCCGTTGCGGTGTCCCTCTATGGCCGGACTGCTAAATAACCCGCGAGCTAACTCCGGAGTTAAAGACATAGCGATATCATCATCCAAGCGCCCATAAGGAACTGGGCGATGCAACGCCAACCGTGATTGAGGGTCAGACACATCGATGTTCTTACCCCAGTGCAAAATCTCAGCTAACTCCCCGACTTCAAGAAGCATCTGTGTGTTGGTGCCCTTAAGTTCAATCAGCGTTTTATTTGTCATTCACTCTAACCTCAGAAACGATTTGCTCTACATAATAGCTTCAAATCATAGAAATTCTGTGAGGCACTGCATAATCATGGAAACGTTTACAATTATGATCTATTCAAAGCGTGTTTTCTGAACATAGGAAGATAAAGCGACGGAACGTAAAGTTGTGTTCAAACAAGACGGTCAAATAGAGTTAAACTTTATTCACAGTGACATTTTTGGAAACGATTACTCTAATCGTTAAAAATGGGGGTTCACGCACACTAATAGCGTTTGTCATATTTGCTTAAGCATTGTTTAATAAAATGATTAATAAGATGTAGAGAGCGTCATGGCCACAATCAAAGAAGTCGCAAAAGAAGCTGGCGTTTCAATCGCGACCACATCCCGAGTTATAAACAATGCGCCCCACACCAGTGAGGCCGCTATTGTTGCAGTTCAAGCTGCCATGAAAAAGCTTGGCTATCGACCAAATGCAAACGCACGTGCGCTGGTTAGCAAATCGTCCAACACTGTAGGGATTCTGGTACACGACGTATCTGCTCCGTTCTTTGGGGCTATGGTTAAAGCCATAGATACCATTGCTGCAGAACAAGGCAAACAAATTCTCATTGGTAGCGGATACCACGACCCCGTCAAAGAGCGAAATGCCATCAACCTGCTCATTAGCAGTCGCTGTGAGTCACTTGTCATCCACAGTAAAGGACTGTCAGATGAAGAGCTCACTGAACTTGCCGACGAAATACCTGGAATGATGCTCATTAATCGCTCTGTTCCGGCAATCGCAGATCGCTGCATTGCACTCGATAATTTCAAAGGTTCGTATTTGGCCACTGAGTTTTTGATTAAAAACGGCCACGAGAAAATAGGTTATATCGCCTCCAGCCACGACATCGATGATGCTCATGATCGTAGAGATGGTTACCTAGCGGCACTCAAAGATCACAACATCGAACCCAATGAAGAATTTATAGAGTATGGTGAGCCGGATGAGATTGGCGGTGAACAAGCCATGGTGAACCTACTCGCCAAGAATCTATCGATTACTGCCGTTGCTACTTATAACGATGATATGGCGGCAGGCTGCTTAGCATTAATCCAAGAAAATGGTATTCGAATTCCGGAAGATATGTCTGTTATTGGATTCGATGATGGATTGATCGCTCGTTTTATCTACCCTCGACTAACAACTATTCGTTACCCAATTCAGGTGATGGCTAAACAAGCTGTATTAGAAGCATTGCAAAGAGCCAGCGGGAAAGACGTTGAAAGAGCACAAAACCTATTTGCGCCAATATTAGTAAAACGCTCTTCAGTAAGCAGAAGATAACTGGAGTTAGATCGGTGCTGCGCTACTCAAGAGCGCAGCAATCCGTAGACAGCGTGGTCAACAACCCTGCCATTTAAGTTCTCATTGCGAGTAATTATCCCTTCCAGCGAGAAGCCCAAACGCTCCGCCACATTTCTACTAGCCGTATTTTCCGTAGCAGCACACAGCTGAACCTTCTCCATACCAAGCTCATTAAATGCATAATCGATAAGCCTACCGACGCTGCGCGTTACAATCCCGTTACCTTGTGCCTTTGATGACAGCCAGTAACCTAACTCCACCTTCTTCAGCGACAGGTTGATAGCGTTAAAACTAATGTTTCCTACCAACTCGCCACGATAGATCATGGCACACACCAAAGATTTACCATCCGCGTAATCGTGCAGTGACTGGGTAATAAATCGCTGGAAAAAAGCTTCTGAGTCGGCATGAGGTGGCCACGCTAACCATTGCGCTAAGTAGTCACGTTGATCGTTAACAATCTCCAGATACTGTTCTGCAAAAGAAGGCTGTACCAACGCAAGCTCAATTTCGTTATCAACTTTTAGAGTGAACACCACAAGTCTCCCTTCAACATCTAACTAACAGATTAATCAGAATCTTTTCTTTTAATAGTGGTCTAGTTATACCTGATTAATGAGATTTCACAATTATCAGATTTTTGCGGGACTGATATTTCCACAGAATCACTTGGTTTACGCCGCATAACCTGAGACAATCCGCCGGTAATTCTTATATCAAATGGCTCATTATGAAAATCTTAGTTCGAAACCTTGACCGTGACACAATAGAACACGACGTACGAAAACTGTTTCTAGGCTACGGCCGCGTTGTTGAGTGTACACTGGTGTTGGATAAGGAAACGGGTAAGTCCAAAGGCTTTGCGTTCGTAGATATGCCAAACGAAGATGAAGCGAAAGTGGCGATCAAAGAACTGAACCTTACCATGTTCAATGGCAGCAAGATTCGCGTCAAATTTGCAGGTCACTAATTTGCAGGTCACTAAGACCAATAAGGCCAGTCTAAGACTGGCCTTAACATTTTCTAGCAAAACGTTTCAATATACAGACGCTCTACTTTATCCCTCGCCCATTGCGTTCTACGTAGAAACTTGAGCGATGATTTAATAGAAGGATCATTCGAAAAACAGTTCACTCGAATGATATCGTGTAGCCCAGACCACCCATAATGTTCCACCAATTGAGTAAGAATTTTCTCCAGCTTTAGACCATGTAGTGGGTTGTTTGGTTGTTCAGTGCTCATTAAAAGTTCCAAAATAGTGTGTGGGTGGAATGCGGCGCTATTTCATCATAGGCTCTAGCCAGAAAGCAATCGCATTTGCTGTTGTCTTTCAATACATCGTCTTATGTCACTACTACACTCAGTATTACAGTTACATTATCAATAGCAAACTTCTTACTTTTTAGAATGAAAACTCAGGACTTAACCATGACTACTATCACTTTGGAAACGAACGTCGGCAATATCGACATTGAGCTCAATATAGAAAAAGCCCCTGTTAGTGCCAAAAATTTTCTTAAATATTGCCAAGAAGGTTTTTACCAAGGAACAGTATTTCATCGTGTCATTGACGGGTTCATGATACAAGCTGGCGGTTACAACCAAAATCTTGAAGAAAAGCCGGGGCGCGCACCTATCGTCAACGAGGCCAATCGAGGACTTAAAAATGTGACAGGATCTATAGCGATGGCTCGTACTGAAGCTCCTCATTCTGCAACATCGGAATTTTTCATTAATTTAGCCGACAACGACTTCCTTAATCACACTGCCACCACAAACCGTGGCTGGGGCTATTCGGTTTTCGGCAAAGTGACCGTAGGCATGGATGTGGTCAACGCCATTGGAAAAGTAACAACGCATTCCTACAAAGGGCATGATGATGTCCCTTGTGAACCTATTGTCATTACTAAAGTGGTGGTGAATTAGCCACCATTTGCCCACTTTCATGGCAGTGGATACAAAACTAAGATTTTTGTATTGCAACTCAATAAATATCAACTTAGCCTATGAATAAATGGATAAAAATTTAAGGATCTTAGTGTGAAGCCCTTTGCTGTCGCCCTCCCTCTAACCTTGTTGTTAGCAAGTACAACTGCTAGCGCTCATAGTTTTCAATTTAACGCGGGCGTAGATACCAATAAATCATTTGCCTTTGGCATTGAAGGGTTGGTTTACAACAATTTTCTGCTAGGAGCGCAAGCAAACTTAGGCTCTACTGATGAGTACAATTCAGGCCCTTACAATCACCCAGATATTTCCAATGCCACCTATACCCAAAAACGCTCATTGCAAAGCTACAGTCTCTATGCTGGCTACCAATTAGATACGACTATGCTAA
This sequence comes from Vibrio sp. ER1A, assembly GCF_000733315.1. Classification (NCBI taxonomy): domain Bacteria; kingdom Pseudomonadati; phylum Pseudomonadota; class Gammaproteobacteria; order Vibrionales; family Vibrionaceae; genus Vibrio; species Vibrio sp. ER1A. Next base: position 60,808 of record NZ_JPJA01000088.1, on the reverse strand, counting down.
AAGGTCTAGCGTTTAAAGCTGGTGTTTCTCAGATAAGAGCCAATTTCAATGCCGATGTTTACGGTACAGAAAATGGCAATGCAACATCTGAAGTGCTGTATGACATGACTAAGACTAAATACGCGCCGTTCGTTGGGTTGGGTTATCCGGTATCGGATAATATCGTGTTGAGTGTGCACGCTACGTTCGACGGAATCGATACAATCGTTGTTGATGGTAAATCTGAACCTTCAGGCTTTGACAAAACAACGGTTAGCTTTTTAGCTGGTTTCAGGTTTTAATCGTTCTTAAGAAGCAGAGAGCATCCCAACCGGCATGCTCTCCGTACCACCGTATCACATCAAGTAAGTTGTTCGATAAACGATTGCCCACTTTCAGGTAAGCCTGCACCAAAGTATTCAGCAACACTTGCACCAATATCAGCAAGAGTGTTTCGTTCACCCAAATAAACATTCTCTAGACCAAGTTTATGGACCAATAGTGGTACTTTTTCCCTAGTGTGTTGCCCATGACCAATATAGGGGTCATTCCCATGGTCGGCTGTAACCACTAAAATATCCTCATCGTTCATCAATTGCATGATTTTAGCGATTCCAACGTCGCTTTTTTCCAACACCTGCCAATATAAATCTGGATCTTGTCGATGCCCAGATAAATCGGTTTCCTGCACATTGATACAAATAAACCCATGTTTTCGCTTATCAATTTCCTGATAAGCAATAGATAAGATCTGTTCGGTATCCACTAATCCTTTGAAACTCACACCAAGGTCGTTTTCTACAATGTCGGCCACCTTACCAACCAAAACAGTTTCACAATCAATATTGGCGAGTAAATGGGGTACTTGCACTAAATGGTTAACCCCGTACCCTAGGTGTGCGACTTGAAACCCCCTTTCATAAACTCTAGATTTAGGTGCATTAACTCCAATGCACTCTCCACGGACTTCTATCGAATCAATAAGCTGTTCGGTCGCATCAAGTCGCCCTCCAAATACAATGTTTCTTGCTACATCATTATTTGCACGAATAATTCGACCGATATTCAATAAACTATCAAATTCGATACGATTTAAATCCGCAGCAACGTTATACACCTCACCTAATTCAGCTTCCAGATTGTCGCCAATCACTACGGATTGCTCGACCAACAGTACAGCAAGCTCTCCTCTCTTTACTCGCTCAACGAAATACCCCGCCTCTTCAAGGGACTCTTGAATCGTATCAATGGAGTTATGAAATGGATTGACCCTTGGTAATTTAGGTAGCGTTCCCATAAGCTCTTGATGTCCAGCAAATGTGTCGCATCCTTGGTGTTTTAGGTTGATGGTACCGGTGTTGGCGTTAGGGTTTTGTTTAAGGCGCGATACGTTGCAATCAACAACATTATTAAGTCCCAATAACGCTAGAGCGGGTAAATCTCCATTGGGGTAAGAGGCCAGTAGTTTGTATGCGGTATTCGCTCCAATATCTTTGGTTCGGCTTTCATAGACATCATCCATGGCACCAACACCGAATCCATCCAAGACAATAACGATAAATCTACCCATCTATCGCCCCTCCCAGTGAATCATAGCGCCCGATAACCCTTGGGTTCCCAGATTGAATACCATCAACTAAAACCACATCGGAACGAGTGACAAAGACCTGAGTTCGAAATGCCATGATTATCGGTGTACCTATTTTATGGATCCCAGATACTTTTAGGTGATAATCGATAGCGTTCACATCCTCATTGCTAACAGGGAATACCGAACCATCAATCAATGCATGTTCAAGTTGACCACGACGGTAGTAACCACCGCCATAACAATACGACGCACCTTGAAACTGATGAGAAATCTCTGATAAATACAGCATCGCAACTTTTTCAGGCTGACTGCCATCAATGTTAGCTGGGAATGTACCAGTCAAAGCATGCCCCGGCTCACCATGCGTTCCACCTAGCCGTTTAATCATGGTTAAAGTGTTACAACATGTCGCTGAAGGCATGTTAACTTGGTGAGGCACCCCACCCTCTGGCCAATGTTCGATGACTTGATGCAGCGTGTCGACATTCTCTGTTGCCGTAAGCTGCTCACCATCAAACAAAAAGCAAGGGAAATGAGTCACTCCTTCTAGGCGAATCCCCTTCATTTGACCAAGTGTCTCTAACACAGCGTCGACTTCAGCAATCGGAAATCCTGCCTCTTGGTTAACATAAAGCCTGTCCTCGTCACCATAAAACTTCACTAGCACAGGTTGCACTCTGCCGCACTTTGAGGCTGCGTCTGAGATTTGACGTGCTTTATCTAGCGAATAGACGGTCATAACTTCTGGCTTCATCTCTCCCACGATTTGTTCCACCATAGCCGTCGGAGGCTGGACTAAATGACCTACGTGTTGAACTTGGACTCCCGCTAAATGCAAAGCTCGCGCTTCCTTGAAATCCACGGCAACAATTCCGTCATAGCCTAAATCAAGAAGTAGCTGTGCTAAATATGGGTTACGCCCAAACTGTTTGGTCATGCCATACAACTTTAACCCAAGGTCGTTAGCACGCTGCCTTATGACTTTGGCGTTTGCTGTAAATTGTTCGACATCAATGACGTACGAATCCGGTAACAGGTTCCCCTGCTCATGAAGAGCAAGGGTAGCCTGAATCAGTGCGTCGTTTTGATGTTGCAAAGCATTTAAATACATATACTTTTCAATCCACTCATTTATTTTCATTTTTTTGAAGATTAATTTCCAAAAAAATCCAGTTACGACACACTCAGTTTGATTGCATACAGATTGCTCAAAAGAAAACTGATTTCCGTCTCAGGCATCTCTGGTACGCCAGACGCCGAACATAACTGATTGTTCATACTGACAATGTCTGAAAATACGTCGTCATCTTGCATTTCTTTTAGAATCTCAGAGTCCAAGCCTTCTACAATAGGATTGCTTTGTAGTACTCGGTCAATAGCACGTGCAAAATGAGTCATCGCCATCTGAAATTGTTCTGAATCCTCTTTCACATTCCATTCAATCATCAAGATTCCGACAGCCCTCATGGTCGCATCAAACGCGATTTGACTGATTACATTATGCTCCAAAAGAAGAGACATTCGTTGTTTCATAATTTCTCCAAATCTCTGTACAGATAGGTATGAAAAAAGCTGTACACGTATTTATGCAGGAACAAAAAGCCCAAAGACGTAAAGTAGGTTTAACACCACCCCAGTAAGTATTGCCGCTACTGCAGGCGCTGCAATTTTCAAAATTGGACGACCCATTACTTCGTTCAAGTAGTACAACATTGCAAAGATCGTAAACCCGGTCGTGCTACCCATTTTCATCACTGCAAGCACACCCCCAATAAGCAAAGCAAATTCCATTAGCGTGTTCATGCTATTACGAATATTGTCCGAAGCATTTCGAATTGAAGGGAACTGCTCTAAGAAGCGACCAATACCACGAAGCAAGAAGATCTCGATGCAAATTGTAATCGCGCCAAGTACTGCCGCCACAGGTACATTTGGTGAGAGATATCCCACTACAAACACAAACGTAAAGCCAACAACGCCATAGACCCCAGTAGCAAGTGCCGTAGTGGCAATCAGTGGAATAAAACCTAAACCACGCATCATTTCAGACAAAGCGACTTGGTTTAATGCTTCTTTTTGAGCAACAGGATCTTCTATTTTGTAGGCATCTGCTAACGAGTAAATAGAGACTTCTGAACCCGCAAAGATTCCCGACGCAGCGGCGGCGGCTATCAGTGCACCGACAACAGCTAAGTAAGGCATGTTCTTGAAAATTCGCTTAGTTCGCTCTTCAAACAAGCTTCGCATACCACTCATATCTGGAGGGGTAATACCGTTCGCTTTATCTTGAACATCTTTACGAATCGCTATAGCCACAAGCATCACCATACCAACAAAGATCTGAATCGACTCAGGATAGATACCCGTAAACTTCATCACAAACAGTCGTGATAGAAGTATCACAACACCTGCAACAGCCCCTGCTTTCCATCCAAACTGGTAGAAAATAGCTAACAGTGGGAATAACGCAAACGCCGACATGACAGGTGTACCCAACTCACCCAAAGCACCCAGCGCATCAATTGGAAGACCTGTCAGAACCGCATTAACACCAGCCAGACTGGTAACCACTAATACGCCCCAAATGCCGCCCCCAAGCACCGCCATAATGCGGCTCGTTGCCATAACACCTATGATGTCCGTCGGTAAGAAAAGCAGCCACGGGTTAAGAAGGCCAGTCGATAAGGTAAAAGAAATACCCACAGACGCGACAAAACCGATAGACAAACCAAAAGCAACGGAACCAGCATCTCGGCGTGTCATGTTGCCTTCAATCAACTGCGGCAATATGGGTCGTATCCCGTCGTGAAATACGGCGGCCGACATATGTGCGACTAAAGCAGTCATTGCACACAAGGTCGCAATTAGAGCAATGTTGGTGATATCCATAACTACACCTCTCTCGCTAGCAATGTCGCTAACATAGGAACGGCGTGGTCTACGTGCTCAATTGATAATCCAAATGCCTTTTTGCCTTCGGTAATAAATTGAGCAATTTGCTCTTCCTTCGCTTGAATAGCAGGCTTTGCAATCGTGCACGACTCATTGAAGCCGATAATAGCAATAGCCATGCTAAGTGCTGCGCCCGCACCTGTATTGCAAGCCCCGACGTAGTAATCAAGTTCTCCAGCTTTTACTTTCATCGCGGCATCCATGTCGTTGAGAATGTGGCACTCAAACTTTCCTGGTGCCGCCTCTTCTATCTGCGCTTTGATTTGTTCGCGTTGTAAGCCCGCGATTGCGATTGTTTTCATTCTGCTTTCCTTTTATGTTTATCCGTTATTGAAAATTCGGTTTGGATTGTGTTTGAGCATAATTTCGACATCACTTTCGCTTACACCAGAAGCGAACAGTCGAGGAACAAACTCCTCCATTAAGTAGCTAAAACCTAACCCACCATTCGCTTTTAAATGCGAACGTCGAGTTATATCCATCGACAACATAAGTTGCTCGACGTATCCCCTAGCGATCAGGGTATTAATCACTTCAATTCTCTTTTCATCTGGGTAGTAACTGTTCTTACCAATTGTATCGAGCTGCACGTAACACCCGTGATCCAACAAGTAAAGCAAGTCATCAAGGTTATCTCGAAGGTCGCAGTGTCCTATCGTCACCTTCCTAAGGTCGATACCTTCACCACCAAGTAACTGGATCTGTTGCTTCGCCATCGTGCTAAATGAGGTGTGAGTTGAAATAGGCGCGCCTGTTTCTTTGTGAGCAATGGCCGCAGCTAAGAAGACGTTCTTTTCTAGTGGGGAGAATTGGTTTTCGCTGCTCCCAATCTCACCAATCACAGACGCTTTTAGAGAGGTGCCATCCAGAGGCTGTTCAATTTCGTCAATCATGGTTTGGGCAATATCTCGAATCGACAGATTCGCTAAGAAATCCGGAAAGAAACCCTCGATGTAATAGCCAGTCGACAAAACAACATTCATCTCTGACGCCTTAATTAAATCCTCAATAAATTGAGGATTTCTACCCATAAAACGATTAGTCACCTCAACGATATTCCGTACTCCAAGTTTCCTAAGCGAGATAAGCTCCTGTTTAATCAATTCAAATTGATCAAGTTTGCAATCAATATCTCCCTTCTGAGGAGATAAATCGATATGCAGATGCTCATGGCAATAGGTAAAACCGGTTGTGTCGAATGACATCTCATTTTCTCCTTGTTAGCTAGAACCTAATAAGTTGGAATCACTTTACCGGATATCACATCCGTTTGATGCGCTAGTAGCTTCTCGTTATCGACGAATTTCTTTAGCATAGCCTTTAGATAGTCCGAACCTTTTCTAACCATCAATACTGCGATCGACGCCTTTTCAAAATCCGGAATAGACGTTAGCGGCTCTTCGCTAAGGCCCATCGCCTCAATAGAATCTTCTCGTGAGGCATACCAGATTGCAGCATCGATCTCCCCTTTGACAATCTGTTTGAGACATTCGTTATAAGGTACTGGAACCACTTCAATTTCTTGATCTTTAAAGTAGATTTCAGTAAGCAGTTTTTGGTCTGGCGATTCAGCATCAACACCGATTCGTTTAATGTTATTACGCTCCGACTGCCTGTAAATCAATCGATGTTCTGGTACATAACTGTGTGCATCCAACTCTACTGCAATCTCTAAGTCGCCCTCTGCAACATACTTTTCTGACGCCAGTTTGGACATGATAGCGATATCGTAGATACCGTCACTAAGACATTCCGCCCTAACCCCTGCGCCTCTCATATGAGCAAAATACAGGGGCACGTTGTCTATCTGTTGCTTAAGACCAGAGGCCAATCCCTCGTAATGCTTTGTATACGGCAGCGGCATCGCACAAACGATATTACCAATCTCGGATATACCCACCAGCTTATTGAAATTTAGTGAAGAGATAATGGTGCCATTACGCCCTTGACGGCTTAGGTAGACTGCTTCTTCCTTTTCGATAAATTTAATCGCGTTTGCGACATATCCAACGGAACAACCGATGTCAATCGACAGCTCATCAATCGTCTTGAGTCTATCTCCAGCCTCAGTCGTTAACAAATAACGGGCGATATGAATAATGGCCGCTCCGTTTTTCTTTATATAGTTTTGACTACTCATTTTTTATTCTTCATTTTTTTGAGGATTTAATTTAACCATATCAGAACAATAAAAAAAGCAAAGCGCGTCACACTCTTATTAACTACTGACAAAAAGCATTAAAACTGGATTGCCAGTCACCAAAAACGAAAAAAGTGCCGGATTACTCGACACTTTCATCTATTGCTAACCTTACAAGAACAGTGTGGGCTTGATTATCACTCCACCAATTCACCCGCTCCTTGCAGTGAGCGCTGACTGTTTTCTACTAAGAATATCGTTGCCGTCTGCTTTAACATTGCCCACTCGGCATCATCAACAAAAATGCCTTCTACCCAAGCGGCTTGCTGTGAGCTAGAAAGTTCAGTGCTATCGATATGGGTGTTGTATTGGCCCGCTAATGCTGTCTGGTTAAAGTCCTCAATCGACAGTTCAATCGTCATCGAGTGAAGGTCGTCTTCAACAAGGTCGGTGTCAGAAAAATAGAGCTCAGGTGCAACACATCCTCGGTTGAGTACATAAAGAGTGCGTTTGGGCTGACTACCATTGCTCCAATATGCTCTACAAGCAATACCCTTCGCTGCCAGTTTTACCAATTCACTATACGCCAACCAGCGATTGTGACAGTTCAATAATGTCATTTTGAGCTGCTTCTGCCCAACCATCGACTCAAGTGCGAAATCTAAGATCACAGGCAGATGGCACGCTACGCTATTTTGGTGGAGGTCCACCTCCAGTAAACCTGGTTCAACCTTATTGATTTGAACTGCGCAGTCTTGTTCAAGACCTAGGTAGTTACATGCATTGTTAAAATGGCGAATCCCATTAAGTCCAACCATTTGCAGGTCTGCAACCATATTAGCAATCACGTCCGCTTCGCCACAGGAGCGTTTCATTCCCAAAAAAGCTTTGTTTACCGCAGCGACTAATTCATTGTGAGATACGATCATACCAACGTCCTTATGGCGTAATAGAGTTAATGGAAGTCATAGATTGCTCACTAGGCAACAATGGAAAGATCCAATTATCTTGGTAATTCTCATCGCCGATTTCGTCTAGCAATGGGGCACCTTGGAAAAAGGTGACTCGGACCCAGCGGTCAGATCGAGGATCAAACTTCGTCGCCCCAAAGATGGCGAGTTTGCAACGCAATAAATGCATAGGTAGTGACTGTTTATGGAGAACATTCATTTGAATGTCTCCCATCACGCGATTACCTAGCGTCCATACCCTTCTTGCAATAGCTCGATATTGAGGAGAATGCAGCAGAAATTGCGCAATCGACATCTCTTGAGATTGTTGCTCTAACGCTCTGTACAGGTAATACGCTTGTCTACCAATATCAAGCGGTAGTTCTTTATCTGCACCTTGTTCTTCCTCACGAACACCTAAGCGTGGCTCTTCTTTGTCCTGTGACCGATACCAGAACCAATAGTTGTTTTCTGGCATCGAAAAGTCAGTACTAACTGCCCACTGATAACGAGTTTCCAATAACCAAATCAAATCACTGACTTTTTTACCCGTTGGCAAGTACAGCGTTTCATCCGTATTCATCTGATCTGCAAATACATCAACTTGTTCTGGGTAGAGCTCCATCAGACACGCAATAAGGATTTCTTGGGCTTCCATATTCATTAACTGATTTTGTTTGAGCAAATCACCCCAAGTTGAGGCATTTTCAAGATGTGTAGCTAGGTCGTCTACTAGTAAAGACAATTCATCAAGCGCCTGCTGATTTAAGCTGTTTTGCACCTCATTAATCGTTATTACTTGCTCCAAGTGCATAGTCGCTTTGCTAAGCAGAACTTTAAGTTGCGGCAACTTATCTTTATTAGTTTGCTGCGCCAACACCATCGCGAGTGCTTTTTCTCGTGACGTCATCCACTGGTCAACGATGCATGGGTGATTAATCAAATATGGCGCCATACCAAGCCCAGTCGCATTTCCAACGCCCAAGTATCGCTGCAAACCGCGATCTAATGATATCGCTTTATCACCGCCTTGTTGCGTCGCCAAGTAATGCACCCAATCCAAACTGAATTCGCGTAGCAGATACACCGCGCACATTTGGGCGCTGAATGACTGACTAAAGTCATCGTTATCTTCCAGTAACTTAAAGTCAGCAATGCCGAACTTACCATTACCGTAAACTGCCGTTGTACGCAGAATATAACCAACCTCAGCAAGCTCTTTCGCGTCTGGTTGAGTGCCCTTGGCAAGGTGAGAAACAATATGTTCGAAGACTCGAACACTCTTATTGGCGCGAGCTAATACAAGAACATCGTTGGTATTGCGCCCTGCTTCTTGAAGCGGCACATTGGCACGCAGCTTTTCCAACAGAGACACATCAACATCTCCATACACTAGGGCGAATGTCACATCCCATTTCTCCGCGATCACGCGATCATTGCGCTCTTCATCAGCAATCTGGTCACAAAATACCACTAGATGATATACGTGCTTAGGTGTTGCGAGACGGTAAATGACGTGTCCATACCCTTGCGGCGACAACTGCCATTCATGCTTACTCACCTGCCAATTTTGCTGTGCCATTTTGCGGATTAAGCTGCGCACAAAACTGATTCGATTTTGATGCATAGCGCCAAGTCGTTGTGGATTCATTACCACATCAACGCTACGAAGCGGAGTCTCAGTGTAAGTTGAACGATGTACATCCATTTTGCTCACCTGTTTTAATTATAAGAATGATTGGAGCTGTGTGGGGTGTGAACCTAAGCCCACACAGCATTCACGTTATTGAAGAACTATTGTTGTGTTTATAAGCCTTGTTCTTTCGCCAGTTTCATCGCGATTTGCGGAGCATTCCATAGTGAGGGCAACAGCACTAAGGATACTGGTACCGCGGTTATCACGATAAAGGACTGCAGTGCCGAAATGCCGCCCGACCCCAGTGATATTAAGATGATTGCCGTCACCCCCATCATTACTCCCCAGAAGGTACGGACGATGGCATTTGGCTCCGTTTCGCCACTGATGACAACACTGATGGTATAAGTCATCGAATCTCCCGTAGTGACGATGAATATGGTGGTAAGCACTAAGAACAAAATGGAAACTAGCATTGGCATAGGTAGCTGTTGTGTTACTGCGAGTAACGCTCCCGGAAGGTTAAACCCTTCGAATGCTTTACTAACACTACCAGGGTCGGCAATCTCGAACGCAAGTCCAGTCCCACCAACGATGGTGAACCAGAAACAAGTCGCGAATGGCGCCGCAATACTAATGATAGAAATGATTTGGCGAATGCTTCGACCACGTGAGATACGAGCAATAAAAATCGCCATTAGTGGTCCATAACCTAAGAACCAGCCCCAGAAGAATACCGTCCACCAGCTCAGCCACCCTTCATCGCCTCGATATGTCGCCATTGGAATAAAGTTATCCAACATGGTACCCATACCCTGGATATAGCCATTGAAGATAAAGTTAGTTGGACCAAACAGTAGGATGTAAACCATCAGCGCAATAGCTAAGATGACGTTATAACGGCTCAACATCTGCATTCCGCGATTAAGCCCGCTGAGTGCTGATAGCGTGTATAGCACTATCGCGAACAGAATAATGATCAGCTGAGTGGTAAAGCCATCTGGAATATCAAACAGTGCGTTCAATGCATAGCTCACTTGCAGCCCCAGAAAACCAATAGGTCCGATGGTTCCTGCGGCAACTGCAACAATACAACATGCGTCAATCAGAGCACCGGTATGACCTTTCAGCGCACGCTCTCCCAACACTGGATACAGTAAGGTTCGAGGTTTTAAAGGTAAGCCTTTGTCATAGTGCAAATGCATCATAACAATAGAGGTTAAGCTGCCAACAATTGCCCATGACAAGAAGCTCCAGTGCATAAATGACTGCGATAAAGCATTAATCGCAGTTTGCATAACGCTGTCTTGGGGACCGTACAGAGGAGGAGGACTCACATAGTGCGCAATAGGCTCAGCTGCTGCCCAAAATACACCGCCCCCTGCCAGTAAGGTACAGAATAGAATGGCCATCCAGCGAAATGAGTCTAGCTCTGGTTTCACGTTACCACCCAAAATCACCTTGCCTGTTCGCCCTGCTGCGAGACCAAGACCAATAAGAAAAGTGAGTAGTAGTAATATTTGCCAGTAAGGACCAAAAACTTTTACTGACCAGCTAAAACCAGCGTTGACTAGGGAAGAAAGCAGCTCGCCATCATAAAGCGCAAGTGCAACAAACAGAGCGATAAAGCCGCCACTGTACCAAAATGCAGGGTTACTCAACCCCAACTTATCCGATGAAGAGAGTTTACTTTGATGTTCTATCTCCGCGCTTGCAGAAGACGGTGGTGCTGTGTTCATGCCATTGGTTAGATCAGACATACTCTGACTCCAGAAGTTTGTGTTGCTCGCCTTGGGGAAAGCAACCTATGTTGTGTTTAACGCTCACCTATTGTTTTTGTATTGGCGAGCTCTTCCATGTTCGGGTTTACGCTATAGATTTGGCTCCAATCCTTGTTGTAAGAAGTCAAACCAATTAACACCCATAATTTTCCCCGCCTCGACTTCACTAAAGCCATGACGGACTAATCCGTTGTAGATGTTTTCCATTCCTTTGCTGCCGCTGAACCAAGGAAGAGCATCAGGCCAACCTGAGTTAGCAGCCGAGCCTTCGCCATAATCCATGGTTTTTGACCAGCGTCCGTTGCGCATCCACTCCAAAACTTGTTGAGGTTGATTCAGGCAAAGGTCGCTACCGATACCAATGTGGTCGATACCTGCAATATCCGCCGTTTTCTCTACCATTTGGCAGAAATCCTCTAATGAACACTCACTGCCATTGGGTAGATGAAATGGATAAAGGCTAAATCCAATCAGGCCGCCACGCTCGGTAAGGGATTTGATCACCGTGTTCGACTTGTTTCGCAGTGCATCATGAGCGAACGTTGGATTGGCATGACTGATACAAATTGGACGAGCAGAAAGGTCTATCGCCTCCAGCGTTGAACGTTCGGCGCTGTGTGACATATCGATGATCATGCCGACACGGTTCATCTCTTCGATGACTTGCTTACCAAAACGGGTGATGCCTGTGTCGTGCTTTTCGTAACACCCTGTCGCTAATAGGCTTTGGTTGTTGTAGGTCAGTTGCATGATGAGCAGCCCTTGACGGCGCATGACTTCAATTAAGCCAATTTCGTCATCAATCGGAGAACAGTTCTGCGCCCCCATAAAAATGCCAACCTTGCCCGATGCCTTTGCAAGCTCGACATCTGCCATGGAATAAACCGGCATAATGAGGTCGTCGTTTTGCTCGAAACGAAGGTTCCATTCGGCAAATCGAGTCAGTGTCTCACGTGCATTCTCGTGATAAGCGATAGTAACGTGAACAGCGGTAATGCCGCTGGCTTTGAGCGTTTGAAAATACTCTCTGTCCCAATTGCAGTATTGCAATCCGTCTATGACAATCCCTTGCTGGTACATACCCCACCTCTTGCTGTACTCATTGAATTGGTGTTCAAAATGAGTGACGTCACAACGTCACTCTCTCGGCGTCGTGTGATGATTAGTAAGGGCGTTGGTACGCTGTTTTTACTACGGTATAGAACTCTTTTGCATATTGACCTTGCTCACGAGGACCAAAGCTAGACTCTTTACGACCACCAAACGGTACGTGGTAATCTGTGCCTGCTGTTGGCAAGTTCACCATGGCACAACCGGTTTGGATCTGTTGTTTGAAGATGGCACTGTTTCGCAGGCTTTGTGTGATGATGCCACCCGTTAATCCAAATCGTGTGTCGTTCGCTGTTGTGATTGCTTCGTCAAGGTCGGCAACTCGAATAACGCTCGCCATAGGCGCAAACACCTCTTCTTGGTTCACTTCCCACTCATTCTTAGTGTTCAAGAACAGTGTTGGTGACATGTAGTAACCCTCATGCGCAAGATTCAGACGTTCTCCGCCAAATGCTAGCTCTGCTCCACTTTGACGAGCTTTTTCAATCCACCCAAAGTTTGCCTCTAACTGGTTGCCATCGACGACAGGTCCCATAAAGATGCCTTCTTCAAGTGCGTGGCCTACTTTTAGTTCGCTCATGCGCTTAATGAGTGCTTCAACATATTGGTCATGAATGCCATCCATCACCACAAGACGAGAAGACGCAGTACACTTTTGGCCTGCGCCAGAGAAAGAACCAGCAATCGTCGCCTCTACTGCAATCTGAATATCAGCATCGTCTGCAATGACCAGAGCATTTTTGCTACCCATTTCCAACTGGCAACGAACAAAATTCGGGGCGGTTGCGGCGGCCACTTTACGTCCCGTTTCAACAGAACCCGTGAAGCTGACGCCGTTCACATCTGTTGAATTGATCAAAGTGTTACCCACTTCAGAACCACTACCTAACACCAAGTTAAACGTGCCAGCAGGTATGCCTTGACGATGGATAATTTCCGTTAAAGCCACCGCACTCGCTGGAGTAAGATTCGCAGGTTTCCAAATAACGCTGTTACCAAAAGCCAATGCAGGTGCAATCTTCCAAGCCGCCGTTGCTGTTGGGAAGTTCCAAGGGGAAATAATCGCAACCACACCAACAGCTTCACGAGTCACTTCCACCGAAACGCCCGGACGCACTGAATCAGCACTGTCACCTATCTGACGTAACACCTCAGCCGCGAAGTATTGGAAGAATTGACCAGCTCGATAGATTTCACCACGACCTTCTAAAAATGGCTTGCCCTCCTCGCGAGAAAGCAAGGTACCAAGTTCATCGCAGCGCGCTATCAGTTCGTCTCCAATTGCTTGAAGTACCGCTTGCTTGCGTTCAATAGGCGTTTTTTCCCACTCTGGCTGTGCATGTTTAGCTGCGGATATGGCTTGCTGAACCTGCACTTGGCTTGCCTGAGCAAAGTGACCTAGATTTTCAGAAATATCTGATGGGTTAATGTTGGCGATGGTGCTCACACCAGACTGCCACTCCCCTGCGATGTACAAGGCATTTTCAGTTGGAATAGTAAGTTGTTGAGTCATTTGTGCTTTCCTTGTTCTGTAGCGCGCTAGATGGGATCTAGCCGCCAATATTCTGCTTAGCTGATTAGTAAACTGTCGTTACTCTGGTTGCGGCGCGGCTGCGTACACAACAAACTCCACCAGCATTTCTTCTCTCGCTAACCCCGCCACGACCATAGCTGCGCGATTTGGATAAGGTGCTTCAAAGTACTCTGCATAAACTTCATTGACGGTTTTGAGGTACTCTCGGTCTGTCACGTAGATCAACACTTGCAGAACTGAATCTAGAGACGAACCTGCACATTCTAGTGTGTGAGAAAGGTTGTTAAATGTCTGACGGGTTTGTGCTTCAATGCCACCATCAACAACAGCTCCAGTATCATCGATAGGGATCTGCGCGGTATATAATGTGCCATTGTTGACGATCGCCCATTCAAGTGGCGCCTTTGAAGCAAATAGAGAAGTTTTAACTGGAGACTTTTGGGTTTGAAAATTCACGAGCAATCCACCATTTGTAACAACTATGTTTCTTGATGGTTAAATAATGCTACTTGATATTTGATAAATCTAACGGTAAATTTTTTACATTTGATAAGTAAAATCTATCACTTTACAAAAAGTACGGTGACAAAAGGGCTTAAGGAAGTGGTCTAATGAGTATCAAACTTCAACAATTGCGGCATTTTGTGATGGTGGTCGAAGAAGGTGGATTCAGAGCCGCCTCAAATAGAGCCAACCGCTCGCAAGCAGCATTATCCACATCAATAAAAGAACTTGAAAAGAACTTAGGTCAGGCGCTGTTTGAATCCGGGAACAAATCTAAACTCACACCATTTGGCGAGATATGTCTGCCCAAAGTAATCCAGTTCCTTAACGTCTATAGTGCATTAGATAATGATTTACGAGCCGCTGCCGCGGGACAACAGGGACGAGTCAGAATCGCCAGTGTCCCCTCTGTCGCTGCTAAGCTGATTCCCAGTGTATTGGGTACTTTTTGCGAACAATTTCCCAATGTGGAGGTAAGTCTGATTGATGATAACGCCGCTGGTGTCGAAGCACGACTATTGTCAGGGGAAGTCGACTTGGCCCTAGGTAATAGCTCACACCTTGAGGATGGCGCTATCGAGTTTACACCGCTTATCTCAGATCCTATTGGTGTCGTCTGTTTGAAAGACAACCCTATTGCTTCTCAAAACGAAGGCATCGAATGGCAAACTCTGTTACAACAGCCGTTTATCAGAAATGGTACTTGTAAGCTCCTAGACCCAACACCAGCCAGAGCTCTCAGCGAGCAGGCTTTGTATTCCGTCGAAAATATCACCTCTCTTTTCTCTGTATTGGAGCTTGGTATTGGCATTACCACACTGCCAAAACTTGCCTTTCCCACTAATGAAACTCGCTTAGTCTGGCTTCCTCTGATCGACCCACCTTTACAAAGGCAAATCGGGATATTTCGCCTTACTGAGCGAACGATTTCCCCTCAAGCACAAGCATTCCATGACTTATGTGTGACTTATTTGAATTATGACAATTAGCGGACATCAAGCACCTACACAACACTCAAAAGGATGTTCAGAAAAACCTAGCATTGCGCTAGGTTTTTCATTACGTTACATAGCTTGAGCAAATAGCTTAAGGATTTCTTCTCGTGTAGGAACTCTAGGGTTGCCTCCAAGACATGGGTCAGCCAGAGTCTTATCTAACCAAAGAGCAAAATCACTTTCTTGAATGCCTAGCTCTGCTAAGCCATTTGGAATTTGCACGCGCTGTGAAAGCTGACGAATTCTCGCTATTGCAGCTTTCGCCGCAGATTCATCATCTAAGTCCGCAGTACTCGAACCCATGGCTTCGGCAATCGCTCTAAACGGTTGCGGACGTGTCTGAGCATTGAACTCACACACTTCCGGTAACAAGATAGCATTACAAACACCATGAGGAAGGTTATGTGTAGCACCTGGTTGATGAGCCATGGCGTGAACCAAACCTAAACCAGCGCTGTTAAACGCCATACCCGCAAGAAACTGAGCACAAGCTAATTGTTCACGCGCCTCTAGATTCTGGCCATCATCTACCGCAACAGGTAACCATTTATTGATGAGGCGAATTGCTTCTAAAGCCGTCGGTTTAGTTAGTGTATGTGCACCGGGTGTAACATAAGCTTCAATGGCATGGGTGAGCGCATCCATACCCGTGCTAGCGGTTACGCTGCTTGGTAATCCCAACATAAGCTCAGGGTCATTAACCGCCAAATCAGGGATCTGTTTGGCATCGATAATCACCATTTTTACTTGCCGTTCTTCGTCAGTAATAACCGAATTAGAGGTCATTTCTGCCGCTGTCCCTGCTGTCGTATTAACCGCGACAAAGTAGTCACCTACAACTCGCACTTTGCCTACACCTTCATAATCACAGATGTCACCGCCATTTGAGGTCACTATGCGTATAGCTTTAGCACAATCTACAGGGCTACCTCCACCTACAGCAATGAAACAGTCACACTGTTCCTTTTGGTACAGATCTACCCCTTCTCTTACTAGTGCAGCCGTCGGGTTTGGTGTCACTTTATCGAACAACACATAATCAATGCTGAGCTGCTCCAATTGAGCCAGTAATGAATCAAGAATTCCCAGTTTAACCAGATTCGCATCTGTCACGATAAGCGCAGTGTTAATCGATTGAGCTTGGATCTCTTGTACCGCATCATTAATAGCGCCAGCCCCAGCTAAACTCAACTTGGGCAAATTTAAAGAAAAAGCCATGGTCATTTCCCTCTACATCTTCAATTAGGTTATTGGTAACTACTGCTCGACTCTCAGTCCATATGACTTGAACTTGCCCAAGACCTTTTGCATTTCAGCATCGTCAAGCACAGGGACATCTGGTGTAATCGCCATTGTTTTCAGATAGAGGTCAGCCAATACTTCGACTTCATGTGCTAGCCACAGTGCTTTTTCTAAATTAGCCTCACCCGCAATAAGTCCATGGTGTTGCAGCAAAATGGCTTTGCTGTTTGCCATCCCTTCTTTGACATACTCGGCTAGTTCGTGACTGCCAAAAGTAGCGTAAGGGACACAAGGGATCTCTGTCGCACCCGACGCAGCAACCATATAATGAATCGCTGGGATTGGTTTGTTCAGAATGGATACCGCCGCACAATTAATGGCGTGATTGTGAACTACCGCGTTAACGTCTTCACGAGTTTGATAACAAGTCAGATGGAAGTGCCACTCTGAGGACGGTAACTTTCCTTCCTCAAAGAACCCATCATGAGTGACATACACAATATGATCGGGTGTGAGTTTGTCGTATGCGATGCCCGTTGGTGTGATCAACATACCGTTATCAAAACGAACACTGACATTTCCAGCAGTGCCTTGGTTCAACCCAAGTCTTGTCATTTCAAGGCAAGTGTCGATGATTTGTTGCGAAAGTTGTTGTCTGTTCATGCTTATAGTTCCTTAAATTCTGTTACGCCTTTCTTGAGAATGATGTTGCCGTATTTTGCCGTTTCGCCTGTAACGACAACGGCGGTGCAACTTCTCACGCGTTCATAAAAAGCAAATCGTTCGATACGCTCAATCATGGTTGCATCAATGTTGTTAGTGTTTATTGCGGTTAGATAGCGATCCTCAACCGAAGGATCTAGCGTATCGCCTTCAACAGCCTGCATCATCGCCAAGGGCTGCTGAACATATTGGTCCAATTCAAATAGTGGGATGATGCCGCTTAGTAGCGTGCTAACTCGAATACCATCAGCCCTAATAACGTTGGAATTAAAGCTCGCAGCCGGAAAATGTGCGTCTGCAAGTAAGATTTCGTCTCCGTGTCCCATGCCTGCTAATGTTGCAATTAACTGCGGAGATAGCGCCGGATGAATTCCTTTAAGCATATTCTGGCTCCTTCTTTGTGCTCATTAGGTGATTACGTGGTTCGACTCTCGTTGTCGGCGATTTCATGGCATTTTGAGCCTCAGATAACGAGTTAAAATGACCAACACCGTAAAACGCCACCATTGCAGCTCCAGTTACCGTCGCCTCTGCTTGGTCGACGATTAATAGTGGCTTTTGAATGGCATCGGCACGCAGTTGGTTCCAGAGCGTATTCTTTGTCCCTCCACCTACGGCAATAACGGGTAAACTTCCTAAATGGCAACGCTCTGCAAGGTAATCAAAGTTACGTTTGAACTGCAGACTTAACCCTTCAAAAACAGCTCGGGTAACCTGTCCTCTCGTGGTGTGAATAGACAAACCTTCAATAGCACCGTTACCTTGTCCTCCAGCGTCGACAGAAAAATCTGGATTAAAGCGAACATTCCCTGCTCCAGGGCCGGCGGACTCAGCTTCTGAAATCATGATCTGATAAAGTTCGCTGCTGTCTTTTTCCGCTTGATAAAAGTGGTTAACAACCCACTCAATAACAGCGCTGGACAACCATTGGATAGCCGGGTTGTATACCCCTTGAACCGCATCCAATTCGACTGTTAGTCCTTTTTCAAGAGAGTCTCTATCCACCTTGGGCTTCGACGAACGAGCCATGAGAATTTCCCATGTACCTGAACTTAAAAACGCTTGGTCTTGTTCAGCACCAGAACCAATTAACGCAAACTGAGTATCATGTCCGGTAGAAACGACTGGAGTCGACTTTGGTAATCCCAACAGCTCAGCCACCTCATCGAGTACCAACCCAGCCTGACAACCGGCATCTATTAGGTTCGGAAAGTGCTCAGCACTTAAATCTAGGTATGACAATGTCTTATCATCCCAATTACCATCACCTAGACTTGTTAGCATTGAGGTACCAGCCATGGTTCGATCTGTGGTCAGTTCTCCGGTTAACTTGTGAGTTAGCATCGAGGAAATGAACACAAACTTGTCCATCGATTGATAGATCTTCGGCTCGTTATCTTTAAGCCAACGAAGCTTGTAGAGCGTATTGAAGCTGTAGTCGCCAACCCCATTACTTTGGTAGAGAGCTAGTCTGTCGGTCTCTGTCTCTACTTGCGACATCACAGGTACCGTTCTCGGACATTTCCAAGAAATAATTGGATAGATTTGTTGAGCGCTTTTCGAATACGGTGCACCATCAACCCCGAACGTGGTTACTGTCACCGCCACTATCTGCTCTGCATTCAGTTGGCTAGTAACCGCGGTGCAGCACCTGACCAGCTTGCTCCATATCTCTGCAAAATCCCACACATGGTATTGGTTTTCAGAACCCGATAACTGAGTGTTGTTTTTGATGTAGTGCGAAGCGAGTATTTGTCCGTTATCGGAGACGGCAATGGCTCTAATATTGGTAGCGCCACAATCCAAAACTATTACTACTGACATAACGCGATCCTATAGGCGGGTTTCCCCGCCTTACCTAGTTACTTATATAGAGGGCCAAAGTTGGCACAAGCTCGGTAGTCTTGACCTTCCGCATCCTGACCAAATGCGCTCCAAGTATGCGGGCGGAAAATCTCGCTCGACTCAACGTTATGCATAGACACCGGAATACGTAGCATGGAAGCTAAGGTAATGAGATCCGCCCCGATATGACCATGAGTGATAACGCAGTGGTTCGCACCCCAATTAGCCATGACCGAGTACACGTCTCTAAATGCGCCAGTGCCAGTGAGTCTTGGAACAAACCACGTCGTTGGCCATGTTGGGTTGGTACGCTCATTCAACGTATTGTGAACATTGCCAGGAAGCGTGATGGAATGCCCTTCCGCAATTTGTAGCACTGGGCCAACACCCTTAATGAGATTGATTCTGTGCATAGTGAATGGCATGTCACCATGTGTTAGGAAGTTCGAAGAGAAACCGCCCCCACGGAAGTATTCACTTATTGCAGGTGGCCATTGAGTAGCATCTAGGCATTGTTGCGCATCTTCAACCGTCATATCCCAATGAGGCTTGATAACAGGTTTGCCTTGCTCATCTTTTGCTTCGCCACTGCCATCTAACGCAGCGGAACCGGAGTTAACAAGGTGAATGAAACCAGATTCTGGTTTGTAGCCACTCACTCGTTCTACCGCACTATCAGACCAATAGGTTCGAACATCGCAAAAAACCTGAGCTTGACCGGTAAGCATCTTGCCAAACAGCATGTTTACGCCGTTCAAACTATCATTCTCTGTAGCTAGGGCAAACGGTTCACGGAGTCCATTCCAGTCAAAAGACGAGTTAAGGATCGCTTCGCTAAAGTCACCGTTTGGCAAATGATCAGTCCAGTGGCGTTGACCTTGGAAGCCGCCCACTACGGCGTTGTGTCCCATTGCTTCTTCGCCAAAGCCTAACTGCGCTAGTTTAGGGTTACCTATCATGAGATCGCGCATGATCATCGTCATCTTAACGACTGTTTCCCAATCTTGCTGCTTTTGCTCTTCAAGCAACGCTTCGCCGTTATAGTCTTTGCCTTCTTTACAGTTTTCTTTTGTCCATGCTAATGCCAACTCAAACTCATCTTTATCGTAGACTTCACGATCCAAGCGTCGCTTAATTTCAGTCATGTCGACATATTCATTTCTCATTCCCAAATAACGTTGGAAGAAATCTGGATCGACCACCGAACCTGCAATACCCATCGAGACCGAGCCCATGGACAGGTATGACTTGCCTTTGATGGCTGCTACTGTTAAGCCAGCACGGCAGAAACGTAAAATCTTATCCTGAACATCTTGAGGAATAGATGTGTCATCAGCATCTTGCACCTCTTGCCCATAGATAGAAAAAGCGGGTAAACCAAGCTGAGAATGTCCAGCCATGGCCGCGGCTAAGTACACCGCTCCTGGGCGTTCTGTGCCATTAAAGCCCCAAATCGCTTTTGGCATATGTGGATCCATATCGATGGTCTCTGTACCATAGCACCAGCAAGGTGTAACAGTAATTGAGACCCCTACATTCTCGCGACGAAACTTATCTGCACACGCCGCTGCTTCCGCAACACCGCCTATCGTGCTGTCAGCGATAACACATTCAACCGCAGTGCCACATACATGCTTAATGTTTTCTTCAATGAAAGCAGCGAGGTTCTTCGCCATATTCATAGTTTGAACTTCTAGAGACTCGCGAACGCCCATTTGGCGACCATCAATGGTTGGACGAATACCAATTCTTGTTAGGGTTGTAGTCATAATTTTGTTCTCGTTTCCGTTAAATTGAATTACTGCTTAATTTTGTAGCCGTTAAGGCCGAAGTAGATAAGGTATGCAAAGCCAATTAGAGGGATAATGAAGGCAGCTTGAATACCCATCGAATCTGAGATTTGTCCCATAATGGCGGTGAGTACTGCGCCACCTAAGATAGCCATAATCAGACAGCTACCTCCAAATTTTGAATCACTGCCAAGGTCACGAAGTGATAGACCGAAGATGGTGGGGAACATCAATGACATACATGCTGAGATACCAACTAAGGCGTAAGCACCAACCACGCCACCAACAGTCATCAGCATTAGCACGAGAACAGAGGCTACCAAGGCGAGTGCCGCTAATAGTTTCTCCGGTGCGATGTACTTCATTAAACCAACGCATACGAATCTAAAGACACTAAAAGTAATGATTGATACCAACAGGTAAGTGGATGCTTCCGCTTCAGTGCCGCCAACTTGAGTCATCACATAACGAATCGTCCACGACCAACAGCCAATCTGACAACCAACATAAAAGAACTGACCGATCACGCCTTTGACAAAGTGTTTTTTCTGCATCAGGCGACCAAATGTGGCGCGGATAGACATGTCTATGTCGCTCTCAGCAACCGTGTCTTTTGCTGCCGGCATCTTAGTGAACGCAATCGCTAACCAAACAAAGACAATCACCGCCGCCACCATGAGATATGGCATCATTACTGCGTTCAGTTCAGATGTTTGAATCGCAGACAACTCAGCTGAGCTCATGGCGGCGCGTTCTACATCCGTTGCTGGGTTCAATTGAGATAAGATATACACCTTACCGATCACTACCCCAGTAATAGAGCCCACAGGGTTAAAGGCCTGAGCAATGTTTAAACGTCGTGTTGCCGTCTCTTCCGGTCCCATCGCGATAATGTAAGGATTGGCACTGGTCTCAAGGATGGATAGACCACCCGCAAGCACAAACAGCGCCATTAAAAATGGTAGGTATTGCATTGCTTGTGCTGCCGGGTAGAACAGGATGGCTCCACAGGCGAATAGACCTAATCCCAGTAGCACTCCCGCTTTATAACTATAACGTTGAATAAAAAGAGCAGCAGGAAGAGCCAGTACAAAATAGGCTCCGTAAAAGGCGGTTTGTACCAATCCTGATTGCATATCGGTTAATGTAAAGACCTTTCTAAATTGAGCGATCAATACGTCGGTCATATTGTTTGCCAGTCCCCATAAAGCAAAACATGAGGTAAGCAAGATAAACGGTATTAAAATACTCTTAGGTATGACTTCAGAGTTTCCTTTCTTTGATCCACGGTCCGTGGTGGATATTAGTACGTCGGTCATTTTCTTTTCCTTTAGATATACTGTACCCTCCAAATTAATGTTGGATACTGTTTCACGTTATTGGATTAAACTAATTATTTTATAT
>NZ_JPJA01000088.1:19728-38500 GCF_000733315.1 Vibrio sp. ER1A | reverse complement strand
GTATTTATTCTTATCCGCAATAAGAATATTCTTGCTCGACACTTGGATGAGCGTCTTTTTTATCTCGTAATTGTATTCATTCGAATCCCACACACCACTATGTTCATCAAAGCCCACACACGAGATTACACTCAGGTCAAGCGCCATTTCCTGCAAAGTATTTTTGGCAATCAAACCATAGAATGATTTGTATTTTTCTGAATAGTGTCCACCTAAGCTAATAATCGTTATATTCTTTTTCCCAGATAGGACACTAATATTATTCAACGAGTTGGTTACAATCGTACAACGAATATCAGGTAATGCTTGAGCAACTAGCCAACTTGAAGAGCTAGCGTCTAAACCGATAACGGCACCTTCATAAATATGTTCAATAACTTGTTTAGCCAAATCTTGTTTGTCTTGCATATTGCTTGAGGCTCGATTAGTAAACGAGGTTCCTTCATCAATATAACGCTTACTTATAGCGCCACCATGAGTACGAATTAATTCACCTTTTTTATCTAGCGTTTTAAGGTCTCGACGAATTGTTTCCACCGACACATTTAATTCCGATGCCAAGTCTTGAACTGAAACTTGACCAACCTTTGAAATTAAACCCAAGATAAAATTCGCTCTGGTAATTGCTTGCATCGTTTCCTACTACCAACTGCTTTGCTGTTATTAACAGATTAATCGAAAAGGCCAAAAAAACTACGACCCAGCTCACACTAGATTTTTCAGTGACCACTTTTGCCCGATTGTTTGGTTTACCACACAAAAAAACGGGCATTGACTGTGGGAAACGGGCATAAGCGGCGGAAACCAGACATACATTGTGACATTTGAGTGTGTTCCAACGCTTCAAACGTCATATAGGCATAGCTAAATCTACCTACGTCACTGCATAATTTTGCCGTTTTGGTACTATTGAAAACACGATAAAAAGTACAATTGAGAATAGAAAGTATGACCAATCCACTCTCTTCAGAATGGAAGCAGATCAACTGGGTCCTGACCGATGTTGATGACACCTTAACGTGGGATGGCTCCTTGCCTCCTGACACTCTCATCGCCCTACAGTCTCTGCGAGATAATGGCATCAAAGTGGTGGCGGTGACTGGTGCTTGTGCAGGATGGTGTGACCATATTGCTCAGTTGTGGCCAGTGGATGCGGTACTCGGAGAAAATGGTGCATTCTTGTTGGAAAAGAAAGATGGCGCGTTACAAATAACCACCGAGCAACCTTTGGAGCAGATTCGCGCAGATCAAGCCAAACTCAAGCAGCAAGTACTGGATATATTGAGCGATTTTCCTGATTTAGCGTTAACTCTCGACCAATCCTATCGATTATGCGAAGTTGCCATTGATATTGGTCAGAACCGTGAGCCTGTAGATCCGAACATTGTTCAACAGGTACTGACTCGAATCCATGCTTTGGGTGCGCATGCTACTGCAAGTTCTATTCATATTAATGCTTGGTATGGTGACCACTCTAAACGCCACTCATCTCTCAGCTTCTTGAAAGGCAAAGGCATTGAGGGCCATAAGGTTGATGAGCAGTGCTGCTACGTAGGGGACTCTCTTAATGATCAATTGATGTTTGAGCGCTTACTTCTCACCGTGGGTGTGGCCAACATTACGCACTATTGGGATAAGCTAGAACATAAGCCTAGCCTTGTGATGACTAAGCCGGGTGGCTTCGGATTTGCAGAGTTTGCCGAGAAACTGATTGCGCTCAAGCAAAGTTAATAGCAATAAAAACTAGTAGCAGTAAAAAGTTAATAGCAATAAAAAACGGCCATAATGGCCGTTTTTTATTGGGTATAAATCAACTAGATTAACTTGTTTCGAATGTGAATGACTAAAGCTTCAGCAATAATAACGACTGCGAAAATCGTCACTAACACCATTGAGACTTTCTGCCATTCGAATAGGTTTTGAGCATCGTTAAGAACTACGCCGATCCCCCCTGCCCCAACTAAACCAAGCACCGCAGATTCACGTACGTTGATGTCCCAGCGGAACAACACAATCGAATAAAAAGCGGGCATTACTTGAGGCCAATAGCCTTTGACAATCACGCTCATCCAAGACGCCCCCGTCGCTCGTAATGCCTCGATAGGCCCCATGTTCACTTCAGCAATGGCTTCCGACAGCAGTTTCCCTACAAAACCGACGCTGCGGATCGCAATCGCCATAATGCCAGCCAGAACACCGGGGCCAAACAACGCAATAAACAATAGCGCCCAAACCAATGAGTTCACTGAGCGCGAAGATACCAAGAAGAACTGGGCAATCCAGTTTAAGGTTTTGCTTGGTGTAATATTCGGTGCATTAAGCAGCGCGAGAGGTATTGCAAAAATCAAAGTAAATAGTGTACCCAGTGTTGCGATATGCAGCGTTTCTATCATCGCCGCATGAATGGTTTGCGGGTAGAAAGCGTAATCCAAAGGCACCATACGCTGAAACATGTCGGCAAATTGCGCTGGCGCGTCATACAAAAACTCTGGAATCACTTCCACCGTTTGCCATGACCAAACGATGGCAGATACGAGGCACAAATACACGGCGAAACGCGCAATTCGCTCATTGGGAGTAAAGCGTTGCCACTCTTTATCAATAGCTGCTGTGGTCATTAGAAGATTCTCCTCACGATATTAGACAAGAACTCGCCAACCAAAATGAGTGCAATAATGGTGATGAGAATGGCGGCAACGAAATCATAATCAAAGCGTTGGAATGCAGAGAACAAGGTACCACCAAGTCCACCAGCACCAACGATCCCGACCATGGTTGAGTTACGTAAATTGGAGTCAAGCTGATAACTGGCAAAGCCGATGAAGCGAGTAAACACTTGTGGCATTACCGCGTATAGAATCACGCTGGCAAAACTTGCTCCGGTTGCTCTAATCGCCTCTACAGGCTTAAAGGAAATCTCTTCAATCGCCTCAGCAAATAGCTTGGCAATGAACCCTATTGACGCGAACACCAGCGTCAAAATACCCGCCAATGCGCCAAACCCAACCGCTTTAACAAACAAGATGGCAATGATGACTGGGTGGAACGAACGGCATAATGCGATAAAGCCTCGCACCGGAGTGGACACAATTAAAGGCATCAGGTTTCGTGCAGCTAGTAGACCCAAAAAGAGCGAAATAACGATGCCGAAAAAGCTCGAAATGATAGCTATCTGCAAGCTCTCCGCTAAACCACTCAATAACAAGTTAGTGCGAGAAAAATCAGGTGGAATCATACGAGAGATCAGTCGTTCACTCTCACCAAAACCTATGATTAATCGGTCAAATGTCAGACCCAACGTCGAGACGCTGTAAAACAGATACGCCACAACCGCAACAACAATCGCGCGACTTGTCCACGACGGTTTGAATGGGTTTTCAACATTGATTTTTGCATTCGGAGTTAGTCCAGCCATGACTCACCTCCGTAAATGATCTTCAGATCTTCTTCGGTAATTCCCTCAGGGCTGCCGTCATAATGTACCTTGCCGTTACACATGCCGATAATGCGTTTTGCAAATCGCTTCGCTAGGTTCACATCGTGGATATTAACCAGCACCGGAATATTCTTCTGCTCAGCAAAGGTCTCCATCAGCTCCATGATTTCCACAGCGGTTTTTGGATCCAAGGACGAAGTCGGTTCATCGGCAAGCAGAATATAAGGGTCTTGCATCACGGCTCTTGCGATACCAACGCGTTGACGCTGACCACCAGACAGGCTATCAGCTCGCTGGTTAGCAAAATCTTGTAAACCAACAAAATTGAGCAGTTCAAATGCTTTAGCAAGATCTTCTGAAGAGTATTTACGTCGCCACGCATTCCAAGCACTCATGTACCCCAAACGGCCGCTTAGTACGTTCTCAATAACCGTTAAACGTTCAACTAAATTGTACTCTTGGAACACCATACCTATGTGTCGGCGCTGCTTTCTCAACTCTTGACCCTTTAGCTTGGTTAGGTCTTCTCCTTCAAACAGGATTTCACCTGATGTTGGGTCGTTGAGACGATTGATACATCGAAGTAAGGTACTTTTACCAGTACCAGATGGGCCAATGATCGCGATAATCCCCGGTTCATCGATATCGATATCGATCCCTTTTAGGATTGGCTTACCTGCGACATATTCATGGAATAGGTTATTGATTTTGATTCCGTCGTAGCTTGCTACAGCCATACTGCTTTCCTTGTGCTTACCCTAATTCGCTCTTGATTGTTCAGCGTATTAGGCAAATTTTGAATGAACTATGCCCTACCCTTGAGGGCATAGTTAACAAAGATCTAATGGTTTAAATTAGGGGGGGAGTTATTGAGTGCTAGCTTGCTTTGCTAGTTCCGCAGCTTTCTTCTTAGCACGCTTCGCCGCATCTTTCTCAGCCAACTTCTTCAGACCCGCCTTGGTGTAAGCCGTACCCGTGGCATGTGCGATATCACGAATCACGCCCCACTCCTCTTGATAAGTGATTGGTGAGAAACGGTCAGCGCCTTTAAACGAAGCGCTCATTTCTGGGGTAAAGCGGTAACTAAAGAATGCCTCTTTGATTTTCTCAACCAGTTCTGGTTTCAGGTTATAAGAGTAACCAAATGCTGAAGTTGGGAAGCGAGGACTGCGATAGATGATTTTTAGTTCTGAATCGTCAACACGACCCGCTGCAACCATGCGGTCATAGACGTCTGACGCGACTGGCGCGGCGTCATAGTCGCCGTTGTAGACGCCAAGAATAGATTGGTCATGTTTACCTGAATAAAGCACTTTGTAGTCTTGGTCAGGTACAAGTCCTTCAGCAGGGAAAAGTGCGCGTGGTGCTAAGTTACCAGAGTTGGATGAAGCAGAAGTATGAGCAACCTTTTTACCCTTTAAGTCAGACATGTCGTTAATACCGCTGTCTTTGCGAACGATAGTAATCAGGTTGTAGCCTTGGAAGCCAGCTTCGTCACCTTTTACTGCAATCGGGACATAGCCTGCCAAGTTTACCGCATAACCTGTAGGACCCGTCGAAAAGCCTGCGACGTGAAGTCGGCCAGAACGCATCGCTTCAACCTGAGCAGAGTTTGAGTGCACCGTGTAGTAAATTACGCGTTTACCAGTAATCTTGCTCAAATGTGCTTGGAAGTCAGCAAACGCATCTTTGTACAATGCAGGATCTTCTACTGGTGTGTAGGTAAATACTAAGGTACTTGGATCAATCCACTCATCGGCATTTTTCGGAGAGTCAGCGACCAAATCGTTGTTTTCATCACAGTATCTATCGTCAAGTACGCCGCGGCTAGAGCATTCATTTGCTAGAGCGAGGGAAGGTGCAAGCAGCGAGGTAGCGATTAACAGTCCTTTAACACTGATTTTCATATTCAAACCTTATTTTCACGTTGTTGTTGTAATCACGTCACATATTGCATGCGACGTGCCAACAATTTTATTCTTATTATTCAATTATTTAAATTACACCACTCAAACACGTTAGCTAAATGGGTCAAAAGTGTCCATTAAACAAACCGTCATTTGAGTCAGTTTTGTCCCAACTTTTTTTTGCAAAGATTAACGCCACTAAAAAAGGGCCCGAAGGCCCTTACTATACCTTCAAAAATCTACGATTCGATGTCCATACAGTTAGCGTAATAGGTCACTGTTGCCGGCCAATCACTAAACACACCCAACACACCTACATCTTTGGCTAGTACATCTAGCATGACCATCATGTCACCATCTTTTGTGATAGCTGGTTTGACTGATTGATAGTACCATCCACCGCCATTGTTCAATGGTCCAGAACGTTCCAGCGTCCAAGCGATAATGTCTAAATCAGCTTGCTTGGCCAGTTTCGCATAATCAGATGCCACTATTTGTCCTTTGTCATCAAGTTGCACTAACGCGAACAACGGTGGGGCGATAATATTGACGCCCTGCTTATGCAGATCTTTCATGTTCTCTAGAGAAGCAACAAAGTCTTTCTGCTCATAGACACGGTCATCAAGATACACTGCTTGCTCGCCAAACTCCGGAGTCTCGGCAATCCAATATTTCACGTCATCTAGGTTAAATGACTGAACGTAGGTATCGGAAGGCGCAAAACCCGCGGCTTTGAGTTCATCAATCAATTTTTGCGCGTACATTTCTTGGCTAAAGCCATCAAACGGCATTTCAACCGCTGCAGATTTTAGCTCCGGCGTCACTTTGACCCCATGCTTCTTAAACAGAGCAGCGCTCTCTGCATGGGTCATTAACGTACCACTTTGTGCATACAGATCCGTTCTCCAACTTGGCGTTCCCTGCATGTATTCTTCGATAGTGGTCGCTTTCGGGTTAGCGCCATCCATTTTGCCTTTCAAACGCTTAAACTCCGCCAGAGTAAAGTCTGATGTGCGGCACTCAACTTGTGCGTCTTTACCGGTAGATGGATCAGCTGGCTGGAACGGTATGGTGCATTTTTTTGCAAGATCTGGGTGTGCCAATACATCGGTTGTTGTGTGCAAATCACTTTGAGAGTGACGACAAACCAGTTGCTTGTCTTTGGTGAAGGTAACATCACACTCCAGTACACCCGCTCCCATCTCAATCGCCGCTAGATAAGACTCTTTAGTATGTTCAGGAAACTGCATCGCAGCACCACGGTGTCCGATAGAGAAATCACTGCGCTCAAACGCGCCATTACTGCAACTCAGTAGCTTATCTTTAAGAGGGCTATCATCCATGCTATTCACCAGATACGCCGGTCTTGGCCCCAAGTTGGCGGGTTCATCAGCCCAAACACTTGTTGAGCTTACCGCCATCAGGACGCCTGCCACTGCTGTGAGTATGTGCTTCATTTAGTTCTCCTTTCATCTCGTTACTCTACGAGAATCAATCCTTGTTAGTGGTCACGGTTTATCGTTTATAGGAACGAAAACGTTGGTTTTCTACACCCTATTTTACCGTGAAGGATGTGACAAAATTATCACAAGCACGTGATTTGCACCCTTCATGCCAAAACAATAAAACTATTTAATTTCAGTTAATTAGAACTTCCACTTACAAAGATCACTGGCTATTGGGTCACAATTGTCCTTCACCACTCACTAAGCGACTTGCCATTATCTCCATCACTCTTCAAGCCTTAGGTCACTTTAAAATCGTCCTTATCCAAGTGGTGCTTTTTCATTTTCCGATAGAGCGTCTTACGCGGTAAGTTCAATTTGCTAGAGACATCATTTATGTTGCCAGCCGATTCAATTAACGCCTCAGTCAATACATTGCGTTCGTATTGTTCCATCTGTTTTTCAAATGCAAACTCAGTCTCACTGGCGTCTTGTATTGGCGTTTGCAAATCAAAGCCATCACCAACGATGCCTAATACAAAACGGTCCGCAACGTTACGTAGTTCCCTCACGTTACCCGGCCACTCATGACGCGATAGCTGTTGAATCTGTTCCGAATAAATCGTGGAAGGTCGAGTCTTGTATTTCTGACTCGCCTGGCCAACAAAATGCCTAAATAGACTCTGGATATCTTCTTTACGTTGACGCAATGGCGGCAGATTAAGACTGGCGATATTAAGGCGATAGAAAAGATCCGAGCGGAACTCGCCAGTATCACTTAATGCTGCAAGATCTGCCTTACTGGCCGCTACGACAACAATGTCCACTGGTATTAACTCATTCCCGCCCACACGCTCAATGACTCGCTCTTGAATAACGCGCAGTAGTTTTATCTGTACCGCTATGGGCATACTCTCTATTTCATCAAGAAACAACGTACCTCCATTAGCCTGCTCAATTTTGCCAATGCGCTTTTTATTGGCACTGGTAAACGACCCCGCTTCATGACCAAACAGCTCACTTTCAATAATACTCTCGGTCATTCCACCACAGTTGATAGCGACAAATGGTTTGGCTTGTCGGCGACTAAACTGGTGAAGCGCTCTTGCTACGACTTCTTTTCCTGTTCCTGTCTCGCCATTAATGATGGTATCCACCCCTGTGTTAGCGAGCGCGAGCACTTGCTTACGTATGGTTTCCATCGCTTTAGATTGACCAATAATCACGGATTCAATCGCTTCGCTGTCGGTCGACTCCAGAGATGGGGTACTAGCGAGAGTTTGTTGCGCTTGTAACTGAGCTAAATCGAGCTTGGCGATCACCTCATCGGCATTAAGCGGCTTTTCGATAAAGTCGAACGCCCCCAACTTCATTGCTTCGATAGCCATCGGAATATCCCCATGACCACTCATCAATAAAACCGGAACTTGTGGCGCGCGATGTTGAATTGAGCTTAACAATGTTAGGCCGTCAACCGAGGGCATCCTGACATCACACAACACAACCGAGCGACTGTTATTGGTAAGTGATCGTAGCGCTTTTTTTGGGTCAGTGAACGCCGTAACTGCGAAACCTTCAAGTTCTAGCATTTCACTTACTGCTTCTACTACGTCGTGTTCGTCGTCAATGAGGACGATGTGTTTTTGTTGTGTCATGATGGATTGCCTTGTTGCAGAGTCACAATAAACTCAGTGCCCTGATCAATCTCGGATTGGACGTGAATCGTCCCTCCAAAATCTTGAATAATGTTGTATGCAATAGAGAGCCCAAGCCCGAGCCCCTTACCTGAACGCTTAGTGGAGTAAAATGGGTCAAAAAGATAGGGTAACTCATCGGCAGGTATGCCTTTCCCATTGTCTTGGACGGAAACTGAAACTGTTTTGGTGTCGCTCCAAATGGAAACCACCAATAGTGGTTCGGCGCTCCCTTCCACAGCGTCTAAGGCGTTGCTGACCAAATTCACCAAAACTTGTTCCAATCTAATGCTGTTGGCTCGAACCAAACAGTCCGGCTGCTGTTTGAACACAATCGATACCCCCTCTCTTCGGTTATCAAAGAGTTCAAGAGCATCTTCCACCACATTGTTTAACGGTACGTTTTCAAGCCTACCGTCACTTTTTCCAGCAAATGCTTTAAGGTGTCTGGTGATTGCTGCCACTTTCTCCAATAGCACTTCGATTTTTTGAAGGTTGGTTATGGCTTTATCGGGGCGCTCTTTTTCAAGCCAACGCTGTGCGCTACGGACATGACTATTAACCGCAGTAAGTGGCTGATTGATTTCATGAGTAATCCCGACACTGAGCTGCCCCAACGCCGCGAGTTTCCCTGCTTGAATCAATTCGTTTTGGGTAATACGTAATTTTTCCTCTGCGGCCGTACGCTCCACCACTTCCGCTTCCAAGCGTCGGTTGGTCTGCTTCACCACTTTCGCTGTTGACTGAAACACTTTGAGGTATTTAGCCATTTGGGTCACTTCATCATTTCCACGAATCGCCACTTCAGTATCTAAATGGCCCGTCGAGATAGCAAACATGTTGTGTTTCAGTTGCGTAAGTCGTTCAAGAATGTTTTTACGTACATAAAACCATGAGATACCCACTGCCGCTAACACACTAAACAGAGACAGCGCTAACGATAATTGTTGGTTTGAAAGCAATGACTGTTGAACTACAGCAATGGAGTTGTCGATGTTACGATTAACCTTATTGGTATTAGATTCAATTTGCACCGTTAACTGGTTCAAATGGTCGCGGCTGTTCTGCAAGAAATACTGCTCTTGATATCGGTGATCCAGTGCTTTGTTTTTTAGGGTATACAGGCGGCTCGAGCTAGAAGACAAGTCGTAAATAATCGAGAGTTTTTGGTCGATCTCAGGAAACTGTAACTTGACGCCACTTTGTTGCCATAACGTCCACCACTCTTGACCAATTTGCTCAATTCGGTAAGTGGTGTAATCAAGCTCGTTAAAGCTGGCATCGCTATAGAGCTTTTCCACCAGCCCAAGTTGGTAGTAGAGCAACGACTTCATCTGTGTGTATTGAATTTGAGCTTTGGCCGCAGTTGGCAACTGGTCCAGTGACTGAGTGGCTTGTTTCAATAGCGGGTAGAAGCCTTCCAGCAAATCTCGCAGCTCTAGATTGAGTTGTTGTGATTCGTTTTCGCTTTGATGCAATAAGCTCAAGCTATTACTGACCTGAGCAATCATTTCTTTGTAATACGAGTGATAATCCGGAAACTGGATCATAATCTGATCCATCTCATCAATGGCACGCTCTATCTTCTGCATGGCCTGCTTTCGCTCTAAATTCGAGTCCGCTTCACTAAGCTGAGAAGAGGTGGTAATGATCGATCGAACTTTGTCATTGAGCAGAGCGGCCTGCTCCAAGGCTGGGATCTTGTTCTCTTTCAGAACAATAAGACGTTGGTTAAGGTCATTGAACGTATAAGTGGTAACCACAGATAGGATTAATGTAGTGAACGCGAGCATAGCGAGTGCCAGAATCAGGCGTAGTTCTATACCTCGCAATCTCATCCAGCGTTGTTGGCGCATCAAAGAAACCACACGACGAAATCTCGCCGCCACGCTTTGGTTAGAGTGTTCACGTAACTCACGTATCATTTCCATTGACTGATTTGCCCTCTACACCACCAGATCATTAACAAGCCATATAAAACACCATAACAATAATTAAATAAAGGACATAGTCCGCTTTTTGAGAGAATGGTTGATAGGCACAATTAGCTAACATCTTATGAACTAACCATTTTTTACAAGCACTCTAGATTGATAGACGAGGAAAATTGCGATATTAGTTAGCTATAACTTAAAATTTTGGTAACACTCATGGCAGATAACTCTATCGAAAAATCCGTTTCACTCGCCTCTGTCATTGATTTGGTAAATGCCTATCCACTGTTGCCAGCCGCTTTGCGCGAACAGGTAGAAACATCCAATCACCTTGACGCTATTACGCTAAAGGCTATTCAAAATAGCGCCAAGCTATCGCCATCGGACCGGCTTCCAGAAAGCCAAATGGTTGCCTTGTGGTCACTGCTCGAACAGCACCATCCATCGCCCGACATTGGACTCATCATTGGGCGAACCATTTCCCCTGAATCAAAAGGTGTACTAGCAAGTTGGGTGAGTCAATGCGCGACGTTAAGAGATGCCTTTAACACGTTTCAAAGTAATATTTTGCTGATGAATGCTTCGGAGAGTTGGCAAGTAGAAGACGATGGGCAGCAGTGCCGCTTAACCCTCTCCATTGAATCACTGCATAACTACCCTAGAGCCGCCATCGAACGTAGTATGAGTGCGATGGTGACGTGGGCGAGAATGCTGAGTACCCAATCCTTCCCGCTAACCAAAGCTAAGTTTGGGTATTTGGCTCCGAACTATGTGGATAAATATCAACTAACCTTTGGAGAAGTCATTGAATTTAACTGTGCTGATCACCAGCTGATATTTGAATCGAAATGGCTCAACCTTTCCATTGTGACAAGTAGTGAGTATCTAAAAACGATGATGGCAAAAACCGCACAAAGTCATCTTGAGACCCTAACGAAAACTCAACCTGTCCAGCAGCAAGTCAGGACCATAGTAGTAAACGGACTAGAAAATGGAGAACTACTCAGCGTAGACAAGGTTGCACAGCAATTACACACCAGCCGACAAACCCTTTACCGCAAACTGGAAAAAGAGCATACCTCCTTCCAGAGTATTCTTGATGATACTAGAAAGCAGTTTGCAGTTCGTTGGCTAACTCAAACCCCGCCTCCAAGCGTGACTGAGTTGAGCTATCGTCTTGGTTTTAAAGATACCAGCAGCTTCTATAAAGCGTTCAAGCGCTGGTATCAGGTTAGTCCTAAGGCTTACCTTTCGAGATAAACTGTTTAAATGCCTGTGCTGATCGTTCTGGGACCTCTTCCATCGGTAAGTGTCCCACATCGTCATACACCACAGCATAAGAGCCCCGAATATCACGCTCAAACTTTCGCGCATTTTCAGCTGGAAAGTAACGGTCTTCCTTCCCCCACAGAATAAGAGTCGGTTTAGCAACTTGCGTTATCTTATCCGAGTCCTCATCCAGCGATGCCTTGACCCGACGTGTGAATCCCTGTCGATTTTGTTGGTAGGTGGTCAGTTCGTAGTATCGATCAATCAACGCCGCATCCACGAGCAGCGGGTCGAAGTAAACCTCTTTAAGCCCATCCTCGAACATAAATCTTGGAGTTATGTGTTCCATTATCTTATCGATGACTGGCCACTGGGCCATCTCAATGCCTGGCGGCCACGATTGTTGCGGATACCCTAACGCGTTTATCAACGTAAGGGTTTTAACCTGCTCTGGATGTTGCAAACTGTACTCCCACGCGATGCGCCCTCCTAAAGAGCTACCAACAAAATGTGCCTGTTCGATGTCGAGTTCTCTAATAAAAGCGCTCAAAAAAGCAATATCGTCAGCGATTTCGTACTGGTTCTGAGGCAGATGCCCGGTCAAGCCAAAACCCGGTAAGTCCATACGTACGACGCGATAGTCCTGTTTGAGGATTTGCGTCCATTGTTCCCACGCGTGAAGTGACGATGAAGTGCCATGCAGTAAAATCACCACCTCACCCTGTCCTTCATCTCGGTAATGCACTCGTTTACCTTCAACAGTGGCAAATTTCGAGGCGTGATTTGTGTATTTCTGTTCAATGGCTTGTGAGCCATTTTGTGCGCCACATCCTTGCAGCAACATGACCAACGCCATCATTGGTGCCACATTCCAATTCATATTTCCCTCTCCCTACATACTGCACTTTCCATTCTAGAAGCTTGAGTGTAGAGACTATGGTGGTGAGAAATAGGTCGTCAGGTTGCAAAATCGCGTTCTTAGGACTCATTTGACTCTAGTGAGGGAACAACAACGAAGGAGGTCAAGGGAAAGAGCGATTTGATACATAGACCAAGCCATGACGGCTTGGTCTGTGTTCAGTGGTTAACTGACTTTTGAAGCATCAGCAGGATGACAAATCGAGTATTTTGCTTTGATCACGTCAGCAATTTTCTCGGCGATCATGATAGTCGGTGCATTGGTATTGCCACCCACCAACGTCGGCATCACAGATGCGTCAATCACCCGTAGATTATCCATCCCGTATACGGACAGTTCACTATTTACGACCGCTTCAGGGTCATCCGAAATCCCCATCTTACAGGTACCAATCGGATGATACTGAGTATCGGCGCGATTGCGTATATCTTGCTCAATCGCGGCGTCGTCGTCCGGGTCAACCGGATAGAAACTCGCTCCGCGAACGTCATCAAACGCCTCACTTTGCAGCATCTGATACTGTTTTTTCCAACCTTTGATCATCACTCTCATGTCATCAGGATCTTGGAAGAAAGCAGGGTCAATGCTTGGAACGTCGTAAGGGTCGGCGCTATTTAGGGTTACCGTGCCGGTACTTTTCGGTCTGAGTAGCGTTACGTGAGAACTGAATCCATGGCTCATGTGGATTTTTCGAGCATGATCGTCCACCACCGCTACGACGAAGACAAACTCTAAGTCAGGCACATCGACGTCATCATCAGAGTACAAAAACCCGATACCTTCGGCGAAATTACTACTCAGCTTGCCTTGACGCTGTTTGAACCATTGAGGCACTGCTTTACTGGCCTCCGACGCCATTTTTAGTGATACACCAAAGGTGTCACGTTTGGCCGTAGTTCGGTATGAGTGCACCAAGTCGATATGGTCTTGCAGGTTCTTACCTACTCCCGCCAACTCATGCACTTGGTCGATACCATGTTTGTCTAGCTCTTGTTTAGGACCAACTCCAGATAGCAGCAGCACTTGCGGAGTACCAAACGCACCAGCGCTTAGAATGACTTCCTTGTTGCAGTAAATTTGGAAACGCTGCCCTTTCATTCCATACTCCACACCAATCGCTCGCTTTCCATCGAACAACACCTTATGCGTGGTGGCTTTGGTGAGCACGGTTAAGTTCGGACGATTAAGGTTTGGCGTTAAGTAAGCTTTTGCCGCACTGCACCTCTCACCGTTTAATTGCGTCACCTGCGTTTGCATAGCACCAAACTGCTCAGCGCCATTCACGTCATGGTTGGTCGGCACGCCAATTGACTCGCACGCTGATAGATATCTTTCCACCATTGGGCTGGGTGACCGCAAATCGGCGACGTTAAGCGGCCCACCTTGGCCATGAAAGTCATCATGATGAACTTCATTATTTTCTGCTTTTTTGAAATACGGTAGACACTCATCGTAGCTCCAGCCTTCATTCCCTAATGATGCCCAACGATCATAATCATAACGGTGACCACGTGCGTACATCATGGCATTGATTGAGCTCGAACCACCCAAGGTCTTCCCTCTGGGTTGATAACCCTTACGACCATTGAGTCCCGGCTGAGGAACGGTTTCAAACCCCCAGTTGTTGATTTTGGTTGGCATCATCACAACACAGCCAACGGGCGTGTGAATAAACGGACTGGTATCTTTACCTCCGGCTTCTAGCAAACAAACATTCACAGTAGGATCTTCCGATAGCCTTGAAGCAAGCACGCAACCTGCTGAACCACCACCGACAATAATGAAATCATAGCTGTCCATCGACTACCTCCATCACATCCAATGGATGCAGTTCGCGTTTCAAGATCTTTCCTGTTGCCGTCATTGGCAGTGATGCTCGAATAAATACACGGCGTGGATATTTGTAATCAGCAAGTTGACTACGGCACCACGCTACTAAGGTTTCGCCATCACTGGTGCAGTTTTCATGCAACACAACGTGAGCATGAATTTCCTCACCAAGTCGCTCATCATGCTCACCGACAACGGCCACCATTTCTACATCCGGATGACACATCAGTACTTCTTCAATCTCACGTGGGTAGACGTTATAGCCACCGCGAATGATCATATCTTTCACTCTATCGACAATGAATAAATTGCCATGCTCATCAAGTCGTCCAATATCACCACTCCAGAACCAGCCATCACGTAACGCTTCTGCACTGGCTTCGGCTCTACCGTAATAGCCTTTCATTACACTTGGGCTCTTAATGCACACTTCTCCTAACTCTCCAATAGGCAGCGCATTACCTTGAACATCAGATATCTTAATCATATGACCGCATAACGGCTGACCTACACTACCTGGTAAACGGTCACCGTCGATATGGTTGAAAGTAGCTACGGGAGCCGTTTCCGATAAACCATAGCCTTCCAAGACGGGTAACTCAAAGCGCGATTCGAACTGACGAATCACCTCTACTGGCATGGACGCCCCACCAGAAACACCCAGTCTCAAGCTATGTTTAACCTGTTCAGAATGCT
This sequence comes from Vibrio sp. ER1A, assembly GCF_000733315.1. Lineage (NCBI taxonomy): Bacteria > Pseudomonadati > Pseudomonadota > Gammaproteobacteria > Vibrionales > Vibrionaceae > Vibrio > Vibrio sp. ER1A. The sequence continues at coordinate 23,370 of NZ_JPJA01000088.1, read as the reverse complement.
CTGGTAATTGCTCACCCACCGTCAACAGAGCGATATACATGGTGGGTACACCCGCAAAAACACTGACTTTGTGGTCGATGATTTGTTGAATAACCAACTTAGGGTCAAAGCGAGGAATGAGCACAATCGACGAGCCCGTAAGCACACTGGCGTTCATCATGACGGTTTGACCAAAACTGTGAAATAAAGGTAGGGTCGCCATCGTGGTATCGCTGTACTCTAGTCGCATTAAATACTGAGACGACATTGCGTTTGCCAACATATTAGAGTGAGAAAGCTCTGCGCCTTTCGGTTGTCCTGTAGTACCTGACGTATAAAGAATGACTGCAGTATCGTCCCCTTGCATTGCTGCAGATTCAAACACTTGCGGCGGTTGTTGCAACCACTGCTCTAATGAGTGTTCACTCTCATCAACTGTCATCATGGGTATGAAGTGTTCACAGCTGTCCACTTGAGAAAAGCCCAAACGTCCGTATTGCTCACTTGGATCCATGTCTTGATTTTCAAAACAGAAATACGCTTTAGCATCAGAGTCTTGCAGATGGTAGGCGATCTCCCGGTTCTTAAACAGCGTGTTGAGCGGTACGACCACGCAGCCTGCCTTTAAAATTCCGTAATAAGCGATGGGGAAGTAGGTAACATTAGGACACGAAAGCGCCACTTTGTCCCCTTGTTCCAAGCCAAGTTGCTTGAGGTTGTGAGCAACAGTACTAGCCGCACTCTCCAGTTGTTGATAGCTGATCTCCTCTGCGCCCATTCTGAGAGCAGTTTTGTCCGGGAAGAGCGCAGCACTGCGCTCAAGATTAACAGCAAGGTTATGCATCCGAGGTCTCCTTGTAGGTGTACCACGCCAGTAAATACTGGCGCGCCGAAGATTCTTAAAATGGCCCGTTGTTAGTGGATTAGATTATTCGTGTTATTTTGAGGAATGGGTTTTGAGGTCTGGGTCTGGCTTACCAACAAACACGCGCAGCACCAACTTCTGAACAAGATTGCCGTAAGGCGGAGAAAAGAGCTGAATCGGAAACCACTCTCTCATTTGCAACACTGTGCGTGCATGGCTCAACTCACGAAAACCTTCTTCGCCGTGGTAGTTACCAATACCAGAGTTACCCACACCACCAAATGGCACCGAATGGTTAAGTACATGCCAGCCCCAATCGTTTATGGTGACACCGCCACTATGGGTTTGATTTAACAGCGCTTCTCGTTGCTGCGTGTTATGGCTAAATAGGTAACAAGCTAACGGTCTGGGGCGCTCAATAATGTATTGCACCACATCGTCAATTGACTGGTAACTATGAACTGGCAGTAATGGCCCAAAGATTTCTTCCTGGCAAATTCGCATACTCGGTTTTAGATTAGTGGCGATAAAGAGCGGCATTTTTCGACCTTCGCCTTGAGACAAACATTGAGTGATCGTCGCCCCTTTAATTCGCGCATCTTCGACTAGAGCAGCAAACCTTTGATACTGTGCATCATCCACTAGAGATGTATAATCAGCGTTACCCTCGATCTCCCCGTACATCTTGATGTGAGCTTTTTTGAGCGCTTCTACAAATGCATCGACCTTGCCTTCTGGAACAAACGCATAATCCGGAGCGATACAAATCTGTCCTGAATTAAAGCCTTTGCCATGAGCAATGCGGCTTGCTGCTTTCTCAATATCGTAGTCATCAAAAACCACCACCGGAGACTTTCCGCCCAGCTCCAACGTCACAGGCGTTAGGTTAGCCGCCGCATTGGCCATTATGGTTTTGCCGCTATTTGGTGACCCGGTAAAGACCAGATGGTCAAACGGCAAGTGAGAGATTTCCATCGCTTCTGAATGCGTACCATCAACAATTCTGACGAGATCTGGCGCGTATATCTCAGCCAACATTGTTCGCAGAGCCTTTGTGGTTGCCGGACAGTTAGGCGGCATCTTAATCATGCAGCGATTACCTGCTGCCAACGCGGTAATCATCGGGCCAATAGAAAGATAAAGCGGAAAGTTCCAAGGACAGATAATCCCCACCACACCTTTTGGTTGATAGCGAACCTGTAACTTATTGCCTTTAAACAACCATTCCGTTGGGCGACTTTTCGATTTCATCCAGCTTTTCAAGTGGCGATTAACATGGTTGATATCGAGAATAGGTGCTAACACGTCAGCCATTAATGACTCGGTATGGCTGCGCCCGCCAAAGTCATCACTCATTGCCTCCGCTAATACCGATTGATATCGCGTTAGCTGTGTTTTGAGAGCCTGCAATCGCTGTTTTCGCACAGCAAGTGAAGGGTTGGTCTCTTGTTGGTATGCGGTTTGAAGCTCAGAAAACCAAGTATTAAGCTCGCTCACTTCGACACTTTCGCATTCAGAACCTACATCTTTTACCCAATCAATCATTTCGCTCATTTATTAATCTCGCATTGAAATTTGCCTCATTACAACATTCTGATAACATTGAGCACAGGTTACATTGAGACAAAAAGCGGTGAAATTCGGACATTGTTCAGACATTGAGATCCCACAATCACGCTAATTTATTGAAAGTCGCCTATTAACCTTTTTGGAGAAGTTGGATGCAATACACGGCAGTTTATGAGCCAGATACTCAAGCTTGCGGGATTTTAGATCTTCAGCTTATGGCGCGTTATCTCGACAGTCGCTTTGCCACCGAATCATTATTTGAGGGTACGACCGTCACTTCTTCCCAACTCTATCAGCCAGATACACAGCTCACTTTTGCTCAAAAGATGGCTATCTTCAGCAACGCACTCACTCAGACAAATGAAGCGGGTTTAGGGCTCCAAGTGGGTAAGCAAGCAAGGTTCAGTGATTTTGGAGTGTTGGGCTATGCGGTGTTCAGCAGCAACACCATGCTTGATGCTCTTATGATGGGGTTTAAATACCTTCGTCTGGCCGGCCCGGTGCTTAAAAAGAAGATGTGGGTCGAAGGTAATGTCGGTTATTTTCGCGCCGAGCAACTTATCGATTTGGACGAACTGCTGCCGTTTTGCTCCGAGTACTGGTTCACTGCCATTCAAAATTTGTGTGAAGAGGTGATGCAGCAGCCATTCCCGTCGACATTGATTAAATTCCCCTTCCCTGAGCCAGAATATGGTCACTTATACGAGCAAGTTTTTCATTGCCCCATTGAGTTCGATAGTGATTGTTTGGAATGGCAGTTTGACGCTACGGTACTTTACGAGCCTCTGCCTGCTGCCAATGCAATGACGCTGAAAATGTGTTTGAAATCTTGTGATGAAATGCTGGAAAAAGCCGAAGGCGGTACCAGTTTGCAAGAAAAAATCAGTCAGATATTTATCGAACGTCTAGGCAACTATCCATCCATTGAAGCCTTGTCTTCCGAGTTGGGCATGTCATCACGTACGCTGCGCCGTCATTTGAAAGCAGAAGGGACCAGCTATCAACAGGTGCTTGATAATGTGCGCTATCGACTGGCCCGCCACTACCTGCTTACTACACAAATCACCATGGAAGAGATTTCAGAGCGAATTGGTTTTTCTGACAGTGCCAATTTTCGGCACGCATTTAGGAAATGGAGCGGGTGTTCGCCGAAGGAGTTTCGTAAGGCAGGTGAGCAATAGGTGCTCTACTGTTGTTCGTCTTAATACAACCCGTCATTTCCTTGAAAA
>NZ_JPJA01000088.1:0-19700 GCF_000733315.1 Vibrio sp. ER1A | reverse complement strand
AAAAAGGAAATCTCCTGCCACTAGTGACTACCCCTGCTTCTTCTCGAGAGGAAATCGAGCAATTGAGCTGTATTGAAAGTGTCTGAATGACCTCACATTAAGGCTTGGTGCGCGCTGAGAGTAGATTCCTGCTCGGAGGCAGGAATGACGGTGTGTTTGAGGACGGAAAGTGCTCAAAAATTCAAATAACCCGTCATTTCCTCGAAAAAGGGAATCTCCTGCCACAAGTGACTACCCTACCTTGTTCTCATAAAGAAAACGAATGTTTGAGCAGTGTTGAAACTGTTTGAGTGGAGTATAACGGTGACGTCGGTGTGCGCTGGGAGTAGATTCCTGCTCGGAGGCAGGAATGACGGGGTGGTTGAGGACGGAGAGTGCTAAGAAATTCAAATAACCCGTCATTTCCTTGAAAAAGGAAACCTTCTGCCACAAGTGACTCCCCTACCTTGTTCTCAAAAAGAAAACGAATGTTTGAGCTGTGTTGAAACTGTTTGAATGGACTACAACAGTGAGTTCGGTGTGCGTTGTGAGTAGATTCCTGCTCGGAGGCAGGAATGACGGTGTGTTTGAGGGCGGAGAGTGCTCGAAAGTTCAAGTAACCCGTCATTTCCTTGAAAAAGGAAATCTCCTGCTACAAGTGACTCCCCTGCCTTGTTCTACGAGTGTTTGAGCAGTGTTGAAACTGTTTGAATGGAGTAAAACAGTGAGTTCGATGTGCGTTGGGAGTAGATTCCTGCTCGGAGGCAGGAATGACGGGGTGTCTACTGACGGAATATTTAATTGTGGAAGATTTAAGAACAGGGCTCTCTAGCATAAGCGAGACATGGTAATTAGACCCTGCTCGACGGCAGGAATGACGTGCACTTGAAGCAATTTCTAGTATGAAAAACATCCTCATTTATGCCTTCTAGACCAGAAAATCTCTAATTAAGCATGTTGTTATTAACAATGTGATACCGGTTTCAATTTTAACTAAATTGCATTGCTTAAAAAAGAATCAGCACGTAAATTGAAACTAGTTTCAATTAGAAGGAGCTTCCGTGTTTGATATCTCGATAATGTATCGATACTTAGACTCGTTTATAGAAGGATTTGCGATAACCGCTAGTATTAGCGTCGCTTCTATTATTGGTAGTTTTTGTATTGGTTTGCTGGTGATGTTTGCGTGTATTAGTCAGTCAAAAGTACTGTCTAAGACAGGCTATACCTACATAAATATATTTAGGAACATTCCTTTTATTGTGCAGGTGTTCTTTATTTTTTATGGCTTACCTGAATTACGCATTTTCATTGATCCCTACACCACGGGAGTGTTGGCGCTTTCTATTGCAGTTGGTGCTTATTGTGCTGACGTTCTGCGCGCAGCAGTTCAACAGGTCGATCGAGACGTGATCGAAGCCGCCCAATCTTTCGGCTTAAAACGCTTAACTATCTATAGAAAGATCATTCTTCCTATCGCGTTGCGTAACTCGATCAAACCGTTAGGTTCGATCTTCGTGAACCTAATTTTGACCACCTCTATTTTATCGACAGTAACACTTAACGAACTCACAGGAACCGCAAAAATCATTGCGGCGGAAACGTTTAGACCGTTTGAAGTCTACTTCTTCTTATTACTGTTCTACTGCGTGCTGACGTACATCTTATCCATTCTTATCACTTTAGCGCATAAGCGACTAAATCGATTTTCTGAAGCGGGAGCATAGCAATGTCTAGTAATGAATTTGTCCCCTATGACCTTATTGTTCTGCTTAGTGGCATCAGCGTGTCGTTAAAGGTGTTCTTGGTTTCTAGCTTGTTTGGCGGTTTGTTAGGTTTAGGGCTCGCGCTCTTTCGTCACTATCGATTCCCTCTCTTGAGCCAGCTTTCTGTTTTTGTGAGCGAGTTTCTTAAAAACTCCCCAGTTTTGGTTCAGCTGTTCTTGATCTACTTCGGCCTGCCGATTTTCCTCTCCATGGACATGTCGGCGGAACTAGCCGCCACAATCACGCTGACAGGCAATACGGCTGCATTTGTCTCCGTCATTATTGTTACCGCAATGGCAGCGGTTGATAAAGGTCAGATTGAAGCTGCACGCTCGTTTGGCATCTCTGAGATGGTAATTTTGAAGAAAATCATCACGCCTCAAGCACTGCTAGTTGCCATTGCGCCACTCGTCGGTCTTGCGGTGAACCAACTTCAGGTAACGTCACTGGTCTCCGTTATCGGGGTGATGGACATTACCAAAGTCGGCGCCATTTTGAACCAACGTACGTGGCAGCCATTTATTGTTTGGCCTGTCATCGGGCTGACCTACTTCGCCATGTCGATGGCCATCTCCAAGCTGGGCAGAAAGCTCGAGCTCTACTTACGAAAACATCAAACTTGGTCTTTAGCATAAGGTGAACCCCATGATTTCAATTAACAACGTAAAGAAGTCGTTTGGAAGCAACGACATATTAAAAGGGGTCAGCCTAAATATTGAGCAAGGCGATGTGGTCTCTATTTTAGGTGCAAGTGGCTCTGGAAAATCTACCCTGCTGCGCTGTATCAACGGGCTAGAAGCGATTAATGACGGTGACATCACTTTCCGCGACCTCTCTGTCTCCAACAAAGCGGAATTACAAAAGATCCGCACGTCAGTGTCGACGGTGTTCCAGCACTTTAACCTTTACCCGCATTTGAGCATTTTAGACAACATCACCCTCGCACCTATTGAAGTGCTAGGGCAAAGCAAAGAGCAAGCTGAAAGCACCGCGCGAGAACTGTTGCAGCTTGTTGATTTAGCGGACAAAGAGACCAGCTTCCCAGCTCAACTCTCTGGCGGACAAAAACAGCGTATCGGTATTTGTCGCGCTCTAGCGATGAAGCCGGAGTGTTTGCTACTAGACGAAGTAACCAGTGCACTTGATCCAGAGATGACCTCAGAGGTGCTTGACGTGCTCGCTGACCTTGCCAAATCAGGCACAACATTAATCTTTGTCACTCACGAAATTGCCTTCGCGAAAAAGATCTCCAATCGCATTGTTTTCCTCGACGAAGGGGTCGTAAGAGCTGATATGGACAAAGAGGCTTTCTTCTCCGATGAGGGCGGTAAGCAAGACGAAAGAATTAGACGATTTTTAGAGAAAATGGATAGCAAGTAATGATTGTATTATCAAATTCAGAAGCCTGGCCGGGAATCGACGACACGGTAAGTATGCTTAATAACGGCGACAATGGTCTCGATGCGATCATTTGTGGTATTGAAAAAGTCGAAGCAGAACCAAGAATTCGCAGTGTTGGTTACGGTGGCTGGCCTAACCTATTGGGTGATATGGAATTTGACGGTGCGGTAATGGACGGCAACACGCTTCGAACCGGTGCCGTTGGGGCCGTCAAAGATCATTTTCATGTCACGCGCATTGCCAAAAAGGTGATGGAAGAGCTGAACCACGAGATCCTCGTAGGTGAAGGTGCGACACGCTTTGCCTATGAAATGGGTTTTGAGTGCCCTAACCCTCTTCTAGAAGACTCTAAAGAGGTGTGGTTTAAGAAGCTTCAAGAAATCACTGGCGAAGATAACCCTGATATGTCGACTCGTCCGCTTGCTCATCTCAACTCAATGATCACCGACCCAGAGAAAGTCCGTGATACCACCGTCTTTCTCACCAAAGACAGTACAGACAGCATTTATGCAGCCACTAGCACCTCAGGATGGGCATGGAAATACCCAGGGCGCCTTGGCGACTCACCTATTGTCGGCGCTGGCTTTTATGCCGATAGCCGATATGGCGCGGCGGCCTGTACTCATACTGGCGAAATGACCATCAGAGCCAATACCTCCTACTCCATTGTAATGGCGATGCGTCTTGGCTTTTCGCTCGATCAAGCGGTGGATATGGCCATTGAAGAATTAAATTCGCTTAGAACAGGCTTTTTGTCTGGCGTTGTCATTCATGCGATCGACAAAGATGACAACTACCGAGTAATCAATTTTGGATGTGAAGAGGACATCAAATACTGGGTTTACAAATCTGGAATGAGTAAACCTGAACAAAGAATAGCGGAAAGACGCTATATGGATAAACGAAATGAAATGGAGAACCACAATGAAATTTAAGGCATTGGTTGCCACTATATTGGCAAGTGCACTCGCAATCAGCTCCACCTCAGCGTTTGCTGGCAAACTCGAAGACATTCGAGAGCGCGGCTACATCAAAATCGGTGTATCACTTGGTGGCGAACCTATCGGATTCCGTGATCAAAAGAATAACCCAGCAGGTTATGACGTTGATCTAGCGAAACGCCTAGCAGAAAAACTTGGCGTTGAGGCACGCTTCACTGATGTACATGGTGACGCTCGTGTTTCAATGCTGTTTTCTGACCAACTAGATGCGGTCATTGGTAACATGTCAGCGACATTGGAACGTGCTAAATCGGTGAATTTCTCCATTCCTTACGCACGTGCTGGTCTTCGTATTGTTCATCAAAAAGACCAAGATATTAATTCACTGCAGGATCTTGCAGGCAAACGCGTTGTTGTAGGCCGCGGTTCTACAGGTGAAGCCTTTTTGAAACGTGAAGTACCAGAAGCTGAATTGGTTTATACCGATAACTTCGCGCCAGACGGTGTATTGTTACTTCGTCAAGGCCGTGTAGATGCGGGTATCGAAGACAGCTCTCTAATTGATTACCTAGCCACTAACAACCCAAATCTTGTGACTCTGCCAGGCTTACACTCTAATGACCCTATCGCTATTGGTGTTAGAAAAGGCGACGCCGAGTACTTACGCTGGATGGATATGTTTGTCTCTGACTACATTAACTCTGGTGCTTATGAAGCGTCTTACCACAAATGGTGGGGTGCGGATGCTAACCCACCTAAACTAGCGGGTACTTGGTAAACCGATAACTCAAAGGCCCTTTCCCCCGGGCCTTTTTTCCTCTCTATCTTTCCATAAGTTTCAATGAGCGAGCTGTATGAAAATTGAAGTCTGTATCGATAATATTGAATCACTGCACACTGCCGTCGAGGCAGGCGCCGACCGAATCGAATTGTGTAGCGCTCTGTCACTGGGTGGTCTAACGCCTTCATTAGGATTAATAACTCAGGCTGTCGCGGTTTCCTCCATTCCTATTTACGTGATGATTCGCCCTCGTGATGGTGACTTTGTCTTCAGTGAAGAAGAAATCCACTTTATGGAGCAGGAAATACTCAGCTACAAGTTGCTTGGCGTTGATGGCGTCGTTATTGGTGCACTGAATCCCGACGCTACCATCAACGAAGATGCCCTGCGTAGATGGACAAACGCAGCTCAAGGTATCGGAATCACTTTTCATCGCGCATTTGATTTAGTTTCCAACCCGATAGAGAGTTTAGAGCTCCTCTGCCATTACCCGATTGAAAGAATTTTGACTTCAGGTCTCCAGCCGACTGCGCCAGAAGGTAAAGCGATGATTAAACAGTTAGTCGACACCGCTCAGGGTCGCCTATCCATTATGGCGGGCTCTGGTGTAAACGACAGCAATGCGCTTTCACTGGCTGACACAGGCATCACCGAGCTGCACCTTTCTGGTAAAGGTCAGCGCCCTAGTAATATGATTCAACAGTCCTCACAAATCTCCATGGGAACAGAAAGTTGCGATGATTGGGTCTCGGTAACAGACTATGATAAAGTGAAGAAAATCGTGAGGTTATTTGTGAATGAGTACTAAGACGCTACCTACATTGCAGGATGTAGCAGACCGAGCAGGCGTATCAAAAGCGGTTGCTTCTCGAGCTTTTTCGAAAGAGAAAAAACCCATATCTGAAGTAAAAAAGCAGCGCGTGTTGCAAGCCGCCGAAGAGCTCGGTTACGTCATGAATCCCTTCGCGCAAAGTTTGAATAGTAATACCACTGGACTCGTCGCCATTGTGGTCAACCACATTAGTGATTTGAGCGACCTTGAACTATTTGATCATTTACTACGAGGACTGCAATCAATAGGCAAGCTGCCAATCTTCATTCGCATCAAAACCGAGCAGGATATTGCATCAATTACCGACAACGCGTTCGTTCATCGCGTAGACGCGGCGATCATTTTCTCGGATCTCATTGAACCTAAAGACATGCCAAAGCTGTTTCTTACTCCGCGAGTGATTAACCTTAACGGGCAAAACTGGGACAATACATGGTCGGTGTTACTCGACGAAGAACAGGCCATTCAGGATGCGGTGAATTATGCAGTTCAATCCGGCGTTAAAGAAGTTCATTTACTTGCCGGACGACAAAGCTCTGCCGTTGAAGAACGCCGACTTGCTCTCTACCAAGACAACCTCGAACGCCACGATATCTCTTTGAAAAACATCGCCTATTGCAATTACAAGTACAATGAGGCGAAGCAGTACCTCATCGGCAATTCAAACGACATTGTTCAACCAAACAACGGTGTGATTTGTACCTCTGATGCCATGGCGATGGCAGCGGTGGACAGCTTTGGTAACCAAGATGACCGCCCAGTAATCATTGGGTTTGATAATACTTTCTTCTCTCATTTTGGCTCTTACCAATTCCCAAGTATTGGTTATTCAAAGGAAGAGCTGATTGATATTGTGTTGGAGTTGATTTCCTTATCGTCGGATAAGGAGAATCTCTCTGGTGAAAAGTACATTCGTAACTTTTTTAATTGTCATTGAGATTGGGATTGAGTGCCACACTTGAGGGCGGTAGGCGCTTTGAGTAGATTCCTGCTCGGGGGCAGGACGGGCGCCTTTGAGGACGATATACAAGAAGACTAAGTGTTTGAGGGCGCGGCTATTGGCTGCGCCCTTTTGTTTGAGTGTGACTAACTAGTAGTTAGAGCCAATCAAAACAGGCTCTCCGTATTTGCCTGCTTGAGGCATAGGGACATAGGTTGACTGTTCGTTGCGAAGGAAACGGATTGCTTTGATGCCCACATGCATTGAGCTAGTGATATCGGAATCTGAGTCACCGTAGTATTGCTCAACACCAGCTTGTTTGAGTTGTTTCTCTTTTTCTAAGCCACCAGCGAAGACCACAGGTTTAATTTGGTCACGGCGATCTTTAGGGAACAGATGGCGAATGGTGCTGGTTAATGTCTCTTTACCTTCTGGAGCGTTACGACCCGTGATGAAGTAAATAGTGTCACCGTGTGCTAGGTGCATGTTTACTAGGGCAAGCGCTGAATGCTTAGGTAGTGAGAAATCATCCCAGCCTGTGCTTGCTTCGTTCCAGAAGTCTTGGCTCTTAAGATACGCATTCGAGCCCGGAGAGTATTTTTGCTGGCCGCGATAGAACACCGGTGAAGAGAACAGCATGGTGTCGTCGATATCCAAACCGACAGTAATTGGATGGTCAGGAAGCTGCTTCTGAATGTCAGATACTGACACCCAATTGATGTCTTTATAGACTTCCATTTGTGGCGCTTGATGGCTGACAGCCTGCATATCGGTGGTGGTGTAGACTTTAGCGAATGACAGTGGAGAGGCAAGAAGTACAGAGAGAGTAATAAGCTTCAGCGAACTTTTAATGTTCATCTTAGGGTCCTTGATACTTGGATTAAACAAACGAAAAACCCAACTACGGTACACCCGCCGCTATCGTTCTGAAAGTTAAAGATAATTCACAATTTTCAAGCAAGTACAGACCCAAAATCAACACACAAAACAAGATTAAGAAAGCAAGGTAAAGAGACAACAGCCTATCGTTCAAAGATAGACTGCGATAGAAATGGATTACCAACTATTGACCTTGATGCGCTCCGATCTGGCGCGCAAATATTCAATGGTAAACAACAAGATAGCCGATAAGACGACCAATAAGGTAGCAACGGCCAGTATGGTTGGATTGATTTGCTCTCTTAGTCCCGAGAACATCTGTCTCGGAATTGTTTTTTGCTCCGGTCCTGCCAAAAATAGCGCGACTACTACTTCATCAAACGAGGTCACAAAAGCAAACAACGCCCCCGAAATCACTCCTGGCCTGATTAGCGGCATAATGATCTTAACGAAGGTATAAACCGGTCTTGCGCCCATTCCCAGCGAGGCTTGCACAAGCGAATAATCAAAGCCAGCTAATGCCGCGTTCACCGTGATGATCACGAATGGCGTCCCTAGAGCTGCGTGTGCAATCACCACCCCCCAGAACGTACCCGCCAAGTTGAGTTGGGTATAGAAGAAAAACATACCCGCAGCGGTAATAATCAAAGGCACAATCATCGGAGACAACAAGATCGCCATTATGATGCGCTGCATTGGCATCGCTGAATTACTTAGCCCTATTGCGGCCAATGTCCCTAATACTGTGGCGATAATCGTGGCGCAAATACCTATCAAAAAACTGTTTTTGATGGCGAGCAGCCAGTTATCGTCGTGCCAAATCTCAGCGTACCACTCGAGCGAATAGGCCTCTTTTTCAAATGCCAGCATCCCTGGTGTAAAGCTGAAATAGGGCTCGGCGTTAAATGATAGTGGGATGATCACCAAAATCGGCATCATCAAAAAAAACAGAGTCAAATACGCACTAGCAGAAAGAGACAGTGAGCCCAGTTTTTGCAGAGGCGTAAAATAGCTTGGAAATCTCTTCATACTGTTAACCTAACTTAATGTTGTTCACGCCTACCCAGCGGTCATATAACCAATAGAGCGCTAGAATCAGAACCAGTAGCAAGCTGCCTAGTGCTGCTGCTAACTCCCAGTTATTGGATGACTGCATATGGAACGCAATGATATTACTGATCATTTGCCCGTCCGTGCCCCCGACCAGCGCAGGTGTAATGTAGTAACCAATGGAAATAATAAACACCAGTAGCGCCCCTGCACTTAAGCCAGGTAATGTCATTGGGAAATAGATTTTAAAGAACGCAGGCATGGGTTTAGAACCCAGAGACAGCGCTGCACGATAATAGCTTGGGTCTATGTTCTTCATTACGCTGTAGAGCGGCAAAATCATAAAAGGCAGCAAAATGTGAGTCATCGAAATGATGGTCGAAAACTCGGTGTATAACAGGTCAAGAGGCTCATCAATAATGCCTATCGTCTTTAAGGTGCTGTTCACTACCCCGTTGGTTTGCAAAAGCGCAATCCATGATGTGGTTCGAACCAATAATGAGGTCCAAAACGGCAACAACACAAACACCAGTAGTTTATTGGCTTTGCTCGGAGAGGCTGTAGATAAATAGTAAGACAAGGGAAACGCAATAATCGCGGTAAGCAAAGTAATGTACAGGGCGATTTTCAAGCTTTTCCAGTACAGTTTGATATAGATTTTTGTGTCTCTGGCTTCGATGTCGCCTTGCAATGACTTTTTCAGATCCAGCGCCGTTAAATAGTAACGCTCTGTCCATTTGTTACCCGATACTTTAATCGCTACCCACACATCGGGGGAGCGCCACTTTTTATGTTTATCTAATAGAATATCGGTGCCTTCGAGACGCAGTTCTTCGATCGGCATTCTTTTGATTTTTCGTGCCGTGGATTTGATAAGACTTGAAGAGCCCGGCAGTGAGCGATTGATTTCCTCGGCCAACTTTCCGGAACGGCGTTCCTGTGCCAGTCCATGAAGCTCTAACGTGAATACCTGAATAACATCATCAGGCGGCATGGCTCCGGTTGACTCATCCCAAGATGCCATCGCCTCTAAGGTGTTTGGTACCAATTGAGCAACCGTCGGATGATAAACACTGCGATAAAGCATGGTGGTGATCGGCGCTAAAAAGGAAAGAAACACAAACAGCAGCAGTGGCAAAGTAAACAAAAACAGCATTAACTGTTTGCTGCGATGCTTCTTTTTACTCTCAGAAAGCTCTGTCAGTGTTAGCGTATTTTCACTCGCCATTCTGTTTTCATCCTTGAATCTAAACACTTAAAAACTCGATTAAATGGGCTATCTAATTCTTTTAGATAGCCCAACTTTTGCTTATAGGATTGAGGCTATTGAAGTAACCACTCGTTGAACTTCTCCCCCAGTGTTTCACCATAATCAGCCCAGAAATCACCCGATGCTTTCACCCCTTCATCTAGGTGAGAAGATGGCAGTTTTGGAATAACCGCAGGATCCACATACTGGTAAGCGGATTTACGAGTTGGACCATACGCCACTTCAGGCATACCACTCAGTGGTTTTGAGCCCGTTGCAAAGCGAATGAACTCTTCCGCTAACGCTTTCTTTTTAGTGCCTTTTACAATCGCCCAAACATCGAGATCGTAAACGTGCGAATCCCAAACCATTTCAAACGGCTTGCCTTCACGTTGAATAGCATCGAAGAAGCGACCATTCGCCGACTGAACCATGACCGCGCCACCGTCGTTAAGCAGTTGAGGCGCTTGCGACCAGCTGTCGAACCAGACAATGTCATCTTTGATGGTATCGAGTTTAGCGAACGCGCGTTTTTGGCCTTCATCGGTACTTAGCACGTCATACACATCTTCTTTAGCAACGCCATCAGCCAGTAATGCCCACTCTAAGTTCACTTGAGGACGCTTACGAAAAGCACGTTTACCAGGGTACGTTTTGGTGTCGAAAAGATCTTGAATCGAGTTTGGTTTGCCACCCTGAATGGTGTCGTGGTTGTAAGCGAAAAGGACAGTCCAAACGATGTTACCTACCCCACACTCATTAGCGAGCGCCTCTTTGCTGAAGTCATCTTTGGCTGGCGTACCATCATCACCCGGAGGCAAGGTATCCATTGGGAATACTTCTAGCAATCCTTCTGAACAAGCTCGCTCAAGGTCGATAACCTCAACGTCAATCACATCCCAAAGCACGTTGCCACTCTCTACTTGGGCTTTAAGCTCTGCGATACCGCCTGAATAGTTTTCAGACAGCACCTTGTGTCCGGTACTCTCAGTAAATGGATCAAGCATGTGTTTCTTTTGGGCATCGCCGTAAGCACCACCAAACGACACTGCCGTTAGTTGGTCGGCCATTGCTGCGTTGCTCAGTCCAAGCGCAAGAGCAATAGGAAGCCACTTTTTCATTTTCGTCATCATATATCCTTTCTTTCCTTGACTAAGGGTGATCAAGCGCTAACCCATCAGAAATGGACCACGTTAGGCTGGCTACATCACCGGCCTTGAAGGTCGGTGCTTGTTGGTCATTGAGGAGCTTCACCATCACGTCTCTGCCGTCTTGCAACTTAAAGAAGTAACGAATGAAGTCACCAACGTACAATCGGGTGACAAAGGTAGCGGAGACTTGGTTACTGTTCACTTCGTCCTTGTCTCCGATAAAGAAGTTTTCTGGGCGCACTGCCAACATACAGCGCTCTCCAATTTCAGGAACATTGATCGCGGTCGCCACGACTTGAGTCCCATCGCTCAATTCAACATGAGCGTGGTCGCCGTCAATTTTAGTTAAAGTCCCCGGAAGATGGTTATTCTCGCCGAGAAAATCGGCGACGAACGCGTTGGCTGGACGCTCGTACAGCGTAGAAGGATCCGCACACTGCTGAACTACACCGTCCTCAAACACTGCAATACGGTCAGACATAGTAAGTGCTTCGGTCTGATCATGGGTAACATAGATGGCGGTAAAACCTAACTGTTCGTGCAAGCGCTTAATTTCAAATTGCATCTGCTCGCGAAGGTTTTTATCCAATGCACCTAAAGGTTCATCCATAAGAACAATCGAAGGCTCAAAAATCAGCGAACGCGCCAGTGCCACACGCTGCTTTTGACCGCCAGAGAGCTGGCCCGGATAGCGGTCACCAAAGTGTTCGAGCTCCACCAGCTTTAAAAACTCTTGAACCTTCTGTTTGATTTGCTCTTTGGGTAGTTTGCGAACATTAAGGGGATAAGCTAGGTTTTCTGCCACCGTCATATGAGGGAATAATGCGTAGTGCTGAAATACCATGCCGATGTTGCGATGATAAGGCGCAACGTTAGTGATGAGTTCTCCGTTGACTTCTATCCCACCGCTGGTCACATCTTCAAACCCAGCGAGCATCATTAAGCATGTAGTTTTGCCAGAGCCAGAAGGCCCCAACAGTGTCACAAACTCCCCTTTAGCGATGTCGAGGCTAAAGTCTTTCACCACAAAGTTGTGTCTGTCATAACTCTTTTTTACATTCTTGAATTGTACGTAACGACTGTCCATTTCTACTGCCTATCCCTCTGCTTCAAGCTCAACCTTAAAAACTGAGCGCTATTCAAAAACCTAGTTTTGATTAACAACTGAGCAACATTTAATTTTAGAAAGTGTGATTTATCCTTTGTTTTTCAGACATAAAGAGGGATTACGAAATGTTGCGATTTGTACAAAAATTAATCTCATCTCGAATGAAGGTGTGAATTAGGCAGGTCTACTAGATAAAAATATCAGTATCAAAGAAATAAATGGAAGGAACTGCTTATTTGATAGATCAGTCGTTAAATTTGATCTTCGTATCAACACGCCTTCTTAGAACAAATTTAGCAATATCAACGTGCTACAAGCACTGTTACATTGTGGTACTTAATTGGAATATGGGCATAATCAGTATTCAAATTGACTTCATAAAATCGTTAACCTACTAAAATGACAGCGTTATTCTGGTTAAAGCCGTCGATGTCTACTGCCCGCGTGTCTCTCAGAGGAAACGTTCCTGCGGCAATCAAACAAAAAAGCCGAAGCTAACGCTCCGGCTTTCAACTCATCTCAGGACGGGTCATCACACCATCGATTAAACGATACGCAGACCACCTTGAGCGATAGCAAAACGACGAGCACGAGTAAACGACAATGCGTTAGTAATACCCTCACCCGTTGGACCCGCGATAGTGAATGTAGACGTTCCTTCTGCGTTATAACCCACACCAGATAGCGTTGGGCCGTTGTGCGCAAAGATAGTGGTGTTGATGCGAGCACCAAACTTAGTCACGTTCTCGATGTTACCCGAGTAGATACATGCCGAGTGCTTATTGGCACGCTCAGCCGCCACTGCGCGGTCGATGGCTTCATCGATATCTTTACAGATAACCACAGGAAGCACTGGCATCATTTGCTCTACGTGAACCAATGGGTGGTCGTTTTCTACCAGCATTACTGCTAGGCGAGTATCAGACTCAACACCGATTGACTTTAGGATTTCACCTGCATCTTGACCGACGTGTTTTTTCACTGGGTGCCAAACACGAGCAATTTCATGGGCTGTGCACGGCTTCGCGCCTTCAAACTCATCTAGCGTCAGAATTTGCTCGGTTAATTGCTCAGCTTCTTCTGCTGTTAGCACGTAAGCGCCAACTTCTTCTAGCTTATCAAGGAATGCATCTGCTACGGCCTCTTCAACGAAGACTTCCTTCTCGCCAATACACAGTAGGTTGTTATCGAAAGAGGCACCGCCGTACACGCCCGCCGCTGCTAGATCTAGGTTAGCAGAAGCGTCTACGATTACTGGTGGGTTACCAGCGCCTGCACCCACACCTTTCTTACCAGATTGTAGGATAGCCTTAACAAGACCAGGGCCACCTGTACCCACAAGCATATTGATCAGTGGTGACTGAGCAATTTCGTTTAGTGTTTCTAGAGTTGGCTCTTTTACCATAGTCACTAGGTTTTCTGGACCGCCTGCTTCTACGATGGTTTTGTTTAGCAAGTCAATCATCACCGCAGAAACCACTTTAGACGATGGGTGAACGTTAAACGTAACCGCGTTACCACCAGCAAGCATCGAAATTGCATTGTTCACTATGGTTTCTGTTGGGTTAGTCACAGGCGTTACCGCGCCGATAACACCATAAGGAGCGCGCTCACCAAGAGAAATGCCATTGTCACCAGACCATACTTTAGTATCTAGTACTTCCGTACCCGGCGTTTTCATTGCCGTAAGGTGGTGCTTAGCGATTTTGTCTTCCACACGGCCCAGTTTTGTCTCTTCACGAACCATTTTTGCGAAGTCTTCTGCACGCGCTAATACTGCTTCACGAATAGCAGTTAGGATGGCTTCACGACCTTCTTTGGTACAGTTTACGTAGAACTCTCGTTGAGCTTTATGAGTAGCTTCAATCGCAGCGTCCACTGTCGCGAATACACCTTTAGCGTTGTTAATATCAAAAGACATAGTGATTACCTCGTAAAATTGGGTATTGTGAAGAGCTAGGCGTTATGCCAGTTCTTTTCGACATGTTTAGTAAGGCTAATTCCTCACCGAATATGGCTATAATTTAACCCAGACACTCATCAACACGATGTCACTGGGTGTCAGCTTATTTGACCCATTAACGCAAATAACCCACAGCGATAACTTGACTCATTACGTAACCCCTCATCACCTTTCACCTCTTAGCAAACAATACGTTAGTTCACCCACAACCGTAGTTTGTTAACCTATCAGCCCAATCCCAACATCTGCTTTCTGACAAAAGCAACATTAATTCAATACGTTAACACTAGGTGTAAAATAAATTGACCCTCAGTGACATGCTGCATTTTTGACCTCCAGCTAGACTAGCGTTCATCAAATCGATACCCAATTACGAACACTTCGTGAGGAATGAATATGAAAAATCAAGCGCTTTTAGAAGAGTCTGTAAAGCAACTGAGCACTATTTTAGAGACACAGCAACAGCTTCTAGCAGAGCACAAAGCTAACCAGAACTATGCTGAGCGTCTTGAGAACATTCTGACTCCAACCGACGAGCTAACCACTCAAGGTGACGACTTATTGATTGGTGGTTGCAAAGCCACAGATCTTATCGAGCAATACGGTAGCCCGCTGTTCGTGTTGAGCGAAGACACGCTTCGTAACAATCTGCGCCGCGTGAAAAACGCGTTTGGCAACTACTGGCCAAAACCAGTCAACGTTATGTTTGCTATCAAGTCAAATACCAACTTCGCGGTTCGAGCTATCTGTAACGAAGAAGGCGTCGGCGGTGATTGCTTTGGTCCAGGTGAAGTTGAAGCAACATACATTGCTGGCGCAGATCCAAAAACCATCGCACTAAACGGTACCGTTAAGCCTGAACTTGCTATCCGTAAAGCAATTGAATATGGCTACGCGATTCACCTAGATTCTTACGAAGAGATTGAAATCGTTGAGCGCATCGCTCGCGAAGTGAAACCAGCGGAAAAAGTACGTATCGCGGTTCGTCTAAAAGTAATCCCTGAAGATTTCTTCAATGACTTCGAACCAGATGCTTACCCGTTCCCTAACTTTATCGGCGCGATGAAGTGGATCAAATTCGGCTTGCTGAAAGAAGAAGCGAAAAAGATCGTCAACCGCGTAAAAGAAATCGACACCTTCGAATTCTACGGTTTCCACACTCACCTAGGCCGCTTCTCTAAACAGCCTGAAGGTTGGGATGCGCTATACCGCGAATACGCTCGCAACATTATCGAAATCTCTCGTGAGTGTGGCGTTCAACCTTTCCAAGTTGACCTAGGCGGCGGCTGGCCACGTGAGCGTGAGCCTGAGTGTCGTAGCAAAGAACACATGATGAACCCAAACACCATCGAAGACTACGCAAAAGTAGTGTGTGCGGGCATGCTAGAAGAGTTCACTAAAGAAGGCTTCGAAGTACCACAATTATGGCTAGAACCTGGCCGTTATATCGCAGGTAACATCGGCACGCTACTTACGTCGGTATACGTTGTGAAAGACGATCAAGAGATGGATTACACCTACACCATGGTTGATGCATCGACTTACCTAGCTACATTAGTCGAGTCTCAAGAGTCGAAGAACCCAGTTCTTCCAGCAAACAAAATGACCCAACCATTGGTAGAGAGAACCACTGAAATCGCAGGCCCAATCTGTATCCCATCTATCTGGGAAAGCGGCGCGCGCATGCCAGCTCTACAACCAAAAGACGTGCTAGCGATTATGGATGTCGGTCACTACGCAGAGTCTCAAGCGAGCCAGTTCAACTCACTACCACGCCCAGCAACGGTGCTAGTGAAAGACGGCGAAGCGGAACTCATCAAACGCGCTGAAACGGTTGAAGATGTATTCGCAACGCAAATTCTTCCAGAGCGCTTTGTAAAAGCAAAAGCTGAAATTGAGAAGAAAATGGCGAAGCCAGCTGGTAAAAAGGCAGCAACTAAACGCCGCGTGGCAAGAACGCCGAGTTATTCGAAATAAGCAGGTTGCTGAGCTTTAGGCTTAGTGGTTTGAATTGAGAATTGGAAAGCTCCCGTTGGGAGCTTTTTTGTCTGAAGCCACGCAAGACATTGACTCCCCAATGGAGATAAATAGGGTCAATCTGGAGCAGACTCTAACCTCGAACAAGCTAGTACAGTGTCTGTAGAGCGACGTTACTACTAGTGAGAAGGAAAATTCATCAGTTAGCTTATCAAAGTCTTCAATTTGTAGGTTGTTAGCTCACTTTCTGCTGTATGAAAAATTATCTTTAAGCCTAATCAGGTCTATTATGTTGGAAACTCCATGTTTTTTAAGCAAACGATGCTTATACGTACTGATGGTTTTCGGACTCAAAAAGAGCTTTTCTGCGACATCTTTATTGCTATAACCTTCCATTAGGAACGATAAAACCAGCATTTCTCGTTGAGATAGTTTAATTTCGTGTATTTTTTGTGCACCTAGCTTTTCAATACTATGCTTCTGATAAAGAACTTTTATAACCGTATTCTGTAACGACTCCAATGGCATTGACTTTGTACAATATCCATCTGCGCCTAGTCGTCTTGCTGTTTCAATATAAGACTCATTCTCTAACGTAGTGAAGAAAATAAGCTTTCCTGAAAATCCTGAAGATTTTATTCTACGATAAAATGAAAATCCGTCGCCTTCATCTAATTGCACGTCAAGAATGACCAAGTCAACCATCGAAGAACGAATGTATACGAGAGCTTGTTCAGCTTTAGTAAAGCTAATTACTTCAAAGTCTATCGATATAGTCTTTATACAATCGACAACTGCCTTTGCAACAACTGGGTGATCGTCTACAACTACTATTTTTTTCTTATTTTCTTTCATAAACACTCTTTAGTACTTATAAAAACCTAGCAGAGAGAATCTGCTAAATTTTATCAAAGTCATAGGTTTTTATAGCAGCTTTTAGCTCATTGGAAACTTCATCACTTAGTTCTGACATAATGGCCTCGCCTAAAGTACCATTTAATGTAACAATGGCTTCAATATTGTAACTCTTTGCATTATCGATGATTTCCGTTATCTCGTTGTCACCAAATTTAAGGTAGTGATTTGATTTTCCTATAACACTTTGTGAATTTATTAAGTCACAAAGACTAACGAGTTCTGATTTCAAACATTCAACTTGAAACTGGTTTGTATTTGGCATATCGTCTTCGATCTTAGAACATAGCTCATAGATAGATTCAAATCCTAAATTTCCAGCCACTCCTTTAAGCGTATGAACGTTGATTTGAAATACTTCAGTATCATCAGAGAAAATTTCTTTATCTTCATATTGATTCGCAAAATTGGTCAACAAACGCATGAACAATTCTGGTTTATTCCCTGATATCGAGAGTCCTTTTTCTAGATTCACGCCTTCAACTTTCAAAAATCCAAATTCATTAGATTCTGTAACTGTACTATTGGTACTGTCTGCACCTTCATCTACAACGTGTCTAAACTTCGAAGAACCAATCCACTCACTTAATGTATGAATCATTTCATCAACAACAATAGGCTTGTTGATGAAACCATCCATACCACTAGCCTTTGCCTTTAATCTGTCAGATTGTAAAACATTAGCCGTCAAAGCCAACACAGGAATATCAATAGCCATTTCTTTTTTTATAATCCTAGTTGCTTCATAGCCATCTAATAGTGGCATTTGACAATCCATCAGAATAACATCAAATTCCGTGTCAGACTCAAGAATATCAATAGCTTCTATGCCATTTACGGCTAAAACCGTCTCGACGCTATGTCTCGAAAGTATTTCAATCACCAACTCCTGGTTTATAGCATTATCTTCTACTACAAGAACCCTGCCTCCAAATATGGTTCCTGATTCGAATGTCTCATTCTTAAACTGAAAAACATTGAATCGATTCTTTTCAAACGAATTGTATAGCAGTGGTAGTAGATTACCTTTTTTAACTGAAGTTTCATTATAATGAAACAATTCACCACTATGATCGAAGTTAAGAATTAGATCTATTTCACTTAGGTTATTGACGAAAATTGAAACGCTTGACTTTGAACTTTGCAAATTCTCCAAACATCTCGTTAATGAATCGAGAAAAGCGTCATTAACAGAGTTAGCAACAAACACGAACAATATCGGTTCGATATCAGCTAGCTTTGAATAGTCACTTATATTACGGTAGTCACTCAAACTCTCGACTGTTCGGAAAAAACCTTTCTTTAACTCAGCTTCTAGTCCGCCTACATCCAACTCACCATCAGATACTAAAACTAACTTTTCGTACGTTTTAGCTTTACTCTCATTCATATTCATGGAAGATAATGGCAAGATTACGTTAAACTGCGAGCCATTTCCTAACTCACTAGTTACCGAAATTGTTCCATTCATTAGCTCAACGAGATTTTTTGTAATCGCCAAGCCTAACCCTGTTCCACCATATTTCCTAGTCGTAGTGCTGTCTGCTTGAGTGAATGAAGTATATAAATTCTCGATCTGACTTTGACTCATTCCAATCCCTTGGTCTTTAACAGAGATCTTCAGAAAGATATCACCCCCACTTCCTTCAAGAGTATCTATATCGATAGATACAGAGCCAGTATCTGTGAACTTTATAGCATTCGAACCCAGGTTCATTAATATTTGATGGATACGCAAAGGATCTCCAACTAACATTCTTGGAACTTTATGATCTATATTTATTGAAAGTTCAAGATTCTTCTCTTTCGCTCGTTCCTGAATAATAGATGAAAAGCTATCTATCATTTTGTAAAGAGAAAACTCTATTGACTCTATAACAACCTTCCCTGCTTCAATTTTAGAAAAGTCAAGGACATCATTTATAATCCCTAAAAGTAGATTAGCCGAATTATGTACCTTTTCGACGTAACCACGTTCTTTAATCGACAGTTTTCCTTCTAATGCAAGGTAGCTCATCCCTATAATTGCATTCATAGGCGTACGAATTTCATGACTCATCATAGCTAGGAAGTTTGTTTTTGCCTCAGCAGCTTTACTCACTCGATCATTAGAGCGCTTCAGACCTTCTGTTAAGGACTGTAACTCATTGCCACTTTTACGAACTAAGTAACCTAGAAGAGCGATTGAAAATACGAACACTGCTCCACCAAATGATATGAAACTAGCTAGGTCTCGTGCCTCTTTCATTTCTTTAGCTCTAGCGTCTCTCATGGAGAGCAATATAGAATCGATTCTAATTGCACTTGAGACCATTCTTTTTGAGATAGTAGAAATTTCATTGGATATATCGTAAACGTATCTGAAGTCACGATTGTATTTTCTAATAACTGGCTGTAACTCTAATAATAACTCTTTTTCATCCTGCTCAATAACTAGTTCCTTAATATTATTAATATCACTATCAATATTCGTAAGTACATCCATAACGAGAAACGAGTAATCATCACGTAAAGTACTGTCATTAGAAAGAGAGAAGTCTCGATCTGCTTGTCGAGCTATGTTCACATTTTCTGCTAGCAGTATAATCTGTTCTGAAAGAACCACCCTTTTGGAAAGAAGTTTTTGTGCCGATGATAGCTTTCGTAACGAAGCATCATTGATAGAACCAAACTCTCTTTTTATAGAGGAAGATAACTTTAGTATATCTTTTAATGCCTTATTATATCTAACAAAGGTACTACTGTTCTCTAATGTATCGACTTTATAT
>NZ_JPJA01000087.1:55707-215263 GCF_000733315.1 Vibrio sp. ER1A | reverse complement strand
CGAGTCCCGTCCACTCCGCCACTTATTTGAGAGTCGTCTCAATAAACACGAAGATAGGGGTGTAGCTCCAATTGGCAGAGCAGCGGATTCCAAATCCGCGTGTTGGGAGTTCGAATCTCTCCACCCCTGCCATATTCAAAGGCTCTGACTTAGGTCGGAGCCTTTTTCGTTTTTCCTTTCCTAAGTTCTCTAATCTCATTGTTCACTGATATACTCGTAATCGTTATCAAATACATGGATATGATTATGCCTCATTTACGATTTAGAGCGATTGAACCTGAGCTTGTTAAAACTCTTTCTGGTCCACTAGTTGATGAACTGCAACCGT
The DNA here is from genome assembly GCF_000733315.1 of Vibrio sp. ER1A. Taxonomy (NCBI): domain Bacteria; kingdom Pseudomonadati; phylum Pseudomonadota; class Gammaproteobacteria; order Vibrionales; family Vibrionaceae; genus Vibrio; species Vibrio sp. ER1A. The sequence goes on along the minus strand of NZ_JPJA01000087.1, from coordinate 214,935 downwards.
TAATGGACTGTCCCAAAGAGGACTTTACGGTTGAACATATTGCCTCCACTTTTTACTTTGATAATAAGGTCAGTCATGCTTATCCATTTATTGAAGTGCTATGGTTTGATCGGGGGCAGGAGGTCAAAAATTCAGTGGCTACAGTTATCACGACTCAGGTACGCTCAGCCCTAGGGAAAGAGCTTGATGTGGCGGTAATCTTTAGTACGCTTGAGCCCTCGAATTACTACGATAATGGACAACACTACGGTTAGTATTTGAATAAGGTGACTCTCACAATTGGGACTGGAGAAGTCGAAGTATGTTGACTATGGTTATCAATACTTCGGTAGATTAGTCTTTTTTGTTTCTTGGTGTTATTGTTATTGAGTTAAGGCTTATCTACTGTATTTTTGGGGGATTTCCCCATTAAGTTTTGGGTAAGGAAGACTGTTATGACTATGATCTCATCAAGGCAGTTTGCCCGATGGCTTAGGGAGAGATTCGCTTCAGAAAAAGATGGAGTGATTCTAACTAGAGAGGACATTAATCAACTATCCGGTAGGCAAAGTTTCACACTCGGTTTCATCAATGATATTCACTATGAGTTGATGCAGCACGGTATTGCCTTTGTGACCGACACCAGCAGAGAGAAGTTCTATTTAATTCCTATTAACTCTGCAGAAAACTGGCGCAAAAAACTGGAGATGCAGTATGAGAAAGAGCTTTACTGCAATGTTTTTCCGATCGAAAAGTCTGGGTAATAAAAAAGCCTCCACTTGGAGGCTTTTTGCTGACTAGGCCATACCTTGAATAATCACAAACTTCTCAAGTAGCTCATCATCGGTTTCCACATGGTTTGGATCGGCGATGATACATTTTGTGATTGGGCAGACGGACTGACAAGTTGGTTTGTCGTAGTGCCCTTTGCACTCTGTGCATAAATGGGGGTCGATCTCAAAGATCTCGCTGCCCATACTAATTGCCCCATTAGGACATTCAGGGTCACACATATCACAGTTGATGCACTTGTCAGTGATTAATAGTGCCATGGTTACTTACCAGTTGGGTTACGTGTATCTTGTCCTGAATTTAGGTTACGCATAAGTAGTGCGTAGTCCAGATCCAACTCCTCTGGTACTGGAATGAAGACGAAGTGACCGTTACCTTTAGCGTCGTCGATGCTTTCTGACTTACGGTTTTCCATCACTTCTAGGCTGAATACCACATTGCCTTTTGGTGTCATTAACTCAAGGCTATCGCCAACCACAAATTTGTTTTTCACTTCAACTTCAGCCAAGTGACCGCGACGTTTACCGGTAAACTCACCTACAAATTGCTGAGAATCGGAAACGGAATAACCGTAGTCATAGTTTTGATAGCTGTCATGAGTATGACGACGCAGGAAGCCTTCTGTATAACCACGGTGAGCTAGGCTCTCTAGCGTGCCTAATAGTGATTCATCAAACGGTTTGCCAGCAACAGCGTCATCAATAGCTTTACGGTAAACTTGAGCAGTACGAGCACAGTAGTAGAAAGATTTAGTACGACCTTCAATCTTAAGTGAGTGGACACCCATCTTAGTCAAACGCTCAACATGCTGCACCGCACGAAGATCTTTGGAGTTCATGATGTACGTACCATGCTCATCTTCAAATGCCGCCATTTTATCTTCTGGACGATGGCTTTCAGAAAGCAGTACGACTTCATCCGTTGGTTTACCACGACCAATAGTGGTCTCTGGACGCTCATCAACGACTTCAACTGCTTGTGCTTCAGGAACAAATTCTTCGACAATTTGACCTGCGTCGTTTTCAGTCGCTTTTTCAACTTTGTATTCCCAGCGGCATGCATTGGTGCATGTACCCTGGTTTGGATCGCGTTTGTTGATGTAGCCGGATAGTAGGCAGCGACCTGAATAAGCCATGCAAAGTGCGCCGTGTACGAATACTTCTAGCTCAGTTTCAGGGCAATGTTCACGGATTTCCTCAATCTCTTCTAACGATAACTCACGAGACACGATAACGCGCTCAACACCATTAGCTGCCCAGAACTTAACAGTCGCCCAGTTTACGGCGTTTGCCTGTACTGATAGGTGAATCGGCATTTCAGGGAATGCTTCACGAACCATCATAATAAGACCTGGATCAGACATGATCAGTGCGTCTGGACCCATTTCAACAACAGGTTTTAGATCACGGATGAAGGTTTTTAGCTTCGAGTTATGTGGTTGAATGTTACAAACCACATAAAGCTTTTTACCTAGGGCGTGCGCTTCATTGATACCTATCTGAAGGTTTTCGTGGTTGAATTCGTTGTTACGAACACGAAGGCTGTAACGAGGTTGACCTGCGTAAACCGCGTCCGCACCGTAGGCGAATGCATAACGCATGTTCTTAAGGCTGCCAGCAGGTGACAGAAGTTCTGGAGTAAACATTGCTTTATATCTCTAATCTGATTTCAAGTCAGTGTTGTGCCACCTAATGGCACTAAGGGGCGCAAATTTTACGCTAATATGGAGAGGTTTCCAAGTTTTGTATTGAGCTCGCAGAACGCGAGCTCAGATAAGTAATGGCTATTGCTTTGGTAAGCCGCCTAAGGCGTCATAAAGATTTGGTAGGAATGCGCCAAACTCACCGCAAAGCAATGAGAAGTCGGCATCCATTCGAGCCGCAGCATCTTCTCTTGGAATGTCGTCATTCTCATCTTTTAGTTCATCGCTGAATTTAAGGCGTTTAATACTGCCATCATCAGCCAGAATAAATTCAATACGCTCTTGCCAGTTCAGCGCGAGTTTCGTTACAAACTTGTTTGCCTCAATATGACCAAGAATCTCATCGCTTGACAGTTCTTGTTTCTTACAACGGATAACACCACCGTCTTCTAGCACTGACTTAAGCTCAGCCTCATCTAGAAGATTGAAGCCTGTAGGTACTTCACCGCCTTTCACCCATTCGGTTAATGTATTTTCAATAGGCTGCTCTGGGAAGGCAGGAACAACAGGCAGGCTTCCCATTGTTTTTCTCAAGAGGGCGATGACATCTTCTGATTTCTTAAAGCTACTTGCATCTACAATGATGAAGCCTTCTTTTGGAAGGATAAGCAGATGAGTGAGGTTGCTACGGCTGAAAGCTCGTGGAAGCAAATCAATGATGATTTCATCTTTAAGGTCATCTTTTTCTTTTTTCTTAAGTGGTCGACCTTCTTGCGTTTCCAACGCTTCTACTTTGCTGTTTAGTGACTCTTTGATCACAGACGCTGGCAGCATTTTTTCTTCTTTCTTTGCACAAAGCAAAATGCGGTTTTCAGAAACGTGGGTCATCATGTCGCCATGTTTACCAAGCGCTGTCACCCAACCAAATTTTTGCTTATCTTGACTACCACAAGGTGTAAAACGAAACTCTTCAAGCTGCTGCTCGAGTTTATCGGCGTTAAATTCAAGATCCTTGTTGAATCGATAGACCAAACAGTTTTTAAACCACATATTACTCTCACCTTTAGAATAGATAGCTGCACATGATAGGCAATTTTCAAACAATTGTCCTAGCTTAAATCTTCAATATGACAACCCAGATTGTGCGAAAGTTATATTAAAAATTGTTTTCAATGGTCACAAAAGTGTCATAATAATTCTTGATAATGCATGCAGTTGATTAGATTCCATAAGGTTATTCAGATATGTCTAGAAGAATCCTGGTTGTTGAGGATGAAGCACCAATTCGTGAAATGCTGTGTTTCGTGTTAGAGCAGAAAGGCTACCAAGCTGTTGAAGCAGAAGATTACGATACCGCAGTAAACAAACTGGCTGAACCTTACCCAGACCTTGTTCTGCTAGATTGGATGTTGCCTGGTGGTTCAGGTATCAATTTCATAAAGCACATGAAGCGTGAAGAGCTTACTCGAAACATTCCAGTAGTGATGTTGACGGCTCGTGGTGAAGAAGAAGATAAAGTGCGCGGCTTAGAAGTCGGGGCTGATGACTATATCACTAAACCTTTCTCTCCAAAGGAATTGGTTGCTCGACTAAAAGCAGTTATTCGCCGTGTCACACCAACTGCGTTGGAAGATGTTATCGATGTTCAAGGGCTGAAGCTGGACCCAGTATCGCATCGTGTTACTGCGAATGATGCACCGCTAGATATGGGACCAACGGAATTTAAAATGCTGCATTTCTTTATGACGCATCAAGAGCGCGTATACAGCCGCGAACAACTGCTTAATAACGTTTGGGGTACTAACGTTTATGTTGAAGACCGCACGGTGGATGTGCACATTCGTCGTTTGCGTAAGGCATTAGAGTCCGCAGGACATGATAAGTTGATTCAGACCGTTCGAGGCGCTGGCTACCGTTTCTCTACCAAAGGCTAGCATCGAACTGGAGAGATAGATGGTTGAAAGGTTAACCTGGAAAAAGCTGGCCTGGGAGCTGGCTTTTTTTTACACCCCTTGGATTGTTGTTGGGTGGATATTTGGATACATGCCGTGGTTACTGCTCGTTGCCACGGTTTTGCAGTTGATATGGCACCTACATAATCAGCTGCGTTTGTCTGCATGGTTGTGGGATGAAAAGCGTCTGACGCCGCCATCAGGCACAGGCAACTGGGAGTCGTTATTTAATGGCATCTATCGACTTCAACAGCGCCAAAGACGTAAACGAAAAGAGTTGACCAACCTAATTCGCCGTTTTAAAAACGGTGCGGAATCGCTTCCCGATGCGGTTGTGGTGTTTCGTAGTGAAGGTAATATCGTGTGGTGTAACAAACTCGCACAACACCTTCTTGGCTTTCGCTGGCCTGATGATTCAGGACAGCCGATTTCTAATCTTATTCGCACCCCAGATTTCATTAAGTATCTAAATAAGCAGGATTTCTCTGAACCTTTAGAAATGCGTTCGCCTTTGAATGTGGAAAGAATGCTGGAGCTTCGAATTGTACCGTATACCGAAGGTGAGCATTTGATGGTCGTGCGTGACGTCAGCCAACTTAAGCAATTAGAAGGTATGCGTCGCAATTTCTTTGCTAACGTTTCTCATGAACTACGTACACCAATGACTGTTCTTCAGGGTTACCTTGAGATGACAGAAGATCCAGACATGGTTGTAGGTCCTATGTGGACTAAAGCTCATGGTGTAATGACCGAGCAGCTCAATCGAATGAACAGCCTTGTGAATCAGTTACTCACGCTCTCCAAAATTGAAGCTGCACCAATGCACGAGTTAGACGAAGTCGTCAATGTGCCTGCTATGCTCGAAGTTCTCGAAAAAGAGGCTGTTAGCCTAAGTGGTGAGGATGGGCACAAGGTTGAGTTTGATGTCGATAATAGCCTGAGAGTATTTGGCGATGATGATCAGTTAAGAAGTGCTATTTCTAATCTGGTTTACAACGCGATTAAATATACGCCACCGGGTGCAAACGTAAAAGTACGCTGGTATCAATCTGCTCAAGGTGCATGTTTAGATGTGGAAGATACTGGGGATGGTATTGAGCCCCAGCATTTGCACCGACTAACTGAGCGTTTTTATCGTGTCGATAAGGCTCGCTCTCGTGATACCGGCGGAAGTGGTTTAGGGTTAGCTATCGTAAAACATGCGCTATCTCACCATGATTCTCATCTGGAAATTCACTCGGAAGTGGGCGTTGGTAGTAAATTCTCATTCATTCTTCCAGAACGTTTGGTAGTGAACTAATGGCGATGAGCGGAAGGTTAAGTTGGTCAGTATTGCTTTTTGGCGTGATATCCTTCTCTACGCTGGCTTCAGAGTTGCCAAAATATACGAAGCAACCTGGGGTTGCAGGCAACTTATCCTCAGTAGGTTCAGATACTTTATCAGGGATGACCACCTTATGGCTTGAAGAGTTTAAGAACATTTATCCTAATGTTAATGCCCAAATTCAAGCTTCAGGCTCGTCGACGGCGCCTCCTGCTTTGGCCGAAGGTACGGCACAATTCGGCCCTATGAGCAGGAAGATGCGTTTAAAAGAGGTGGAATCTTTTGAGCGGCATTATGGTTACAAACCGACCGAGCTTCGAGTTGCAATCGATGCGATCGGGATATTTGTTCATACCGACAACCCCATCAAAGGGTTGAATTTCCAGCAAATAGACAGCATTTTTTCCTCAACCTTACGCTGTGGAAGCAACCGCTACATTAGTAAGTGGGAGCAGCTTGGCGTTAAAGCACCTTGGAGTCAACGTGCTATTCAGATGTTCGGCCGTAACTCAGTGTCGGGGACCTATGGTTATTTCAAGAACAATGCATTGTGTGGAGGCGATTTCAAACGCAATGTGAATGAACAACCTGGCTCGGCATCTGTGGTGCAGTCAGTAGCGTCATCCGTGAATACTATTGGTTACTCCGGCATTGGTTATCAAGTGTCGGGGGCGAAATTGGTGCCTATCGCTAAACAAGGCGAGGATTACATTTTACCAACTCAAGATAATGTACAGTCGGGTCACTACCCACTGTCTCGGTTCTTGTATGTCTACGTCAATAAAGACCCACAACGAAAACTTGATCCTATAGAGGAAGCCTACATTCGCTATATCTATTCTCGAGAAGGTCAGCGAATCGTGGTGAAAGATGGCTATGTACCGTTAAGTCGAGAATTTGCAGAACAAGAGCTCGCTAAGGTTGGACTGAGTTTTATCGATTAACCTTAACTGGTGAACCGAACATGCGGCTGCGACAACTAATCGAATTCAAGTTGCCACCCTACCGCTTGCCAGTAGCTTTGCTCCGTTTGTAAATCAGCGGAGAGAAGTCGGTTTTGTTCTAACCAATCTATTTGCTCACAACTCACAGTCCAAGTATCGTCGACAATAGTCAGCTTGAGAGGCAATAACTCATCATTACGTTGCCCATTAACGATAATGGCGAGTCGTAGGATTCGTATTAAACCGAGAATATGTTTTTTCTTAAACAGGCTAAACTCTGGGAGCTCTTGTAACTTGAGCGATTTTCTTTGAAAGCGAGCCAGTGTGGCTAAGATGCGCTGCTGCTCACTGTTAAAACCCGGCATATTGGTGTGCGTGAGTATGTAGCTTGAATGTTTATGGAAGGCCTGATAACTAATACTGAGCCCAACCTCGTGAAGTAGAGCACTCCACTCAAGCAAACTAAACAAATCACTTTTCTTTTTTAGGTTGAGCTGCTCATGAGTTTGATTTAAAAACTCGACTGCCTGGCCGCGAACTTTGGCGGCATGTTCAAGATCGACAAAATGTTTGGCGGCCAAATTTTCAGTAGTTCGCATTCGGATATCAGAGCGTTGGAAGCGTTCCTCCATTTCATAGAGCAAACCTTCACGAAGAGCCCCTGCTGAAAAGTGCATTTCACGAATTTTCAAACTTTCAAAGAGCGCAGTTAATATCGCCACGCCTGCAGCAAACACTGGCTTCCTTTCGTCTGTTAGTCCAGCTAAGTTGATGTCATCAATAGTGTTAAATTCACACAAGGTATCGATAAGTTTATACAAACGTTTATGGGTGACTAAACCATCTTCATGTCCTAAACCGATTAAGACTTCCCTTATTGCCTTAATCGTTCCAGAGGAGCCTAATGCAACTTCCCAACCTTTCTTTTTATATCGAACCGACAATGCTTCAAGTCTTTGCTGAGCAGATAAAATAGCTTTGGAGAAATTTTTAGTGGAGAGTTTTCCGTTGGCAAAAAATTTAGTGGTATAACTCACGCAGCCCATCTGAGTGCTATTTAGTAGTACAGGTTCGAAAGCCTTACCTATGATGAGCTCGGTACTACCACCACCAATATCAATCACCAGTTTTGAATTTGACTCGGTTTGAGTATGCGCAACGCCGGTATAGATTAGGCGTGCTTCTTCTTCACCAGGGATGACTTCAATAGGAAAGGGAAGAACGTCGCGAGCGCGTTGCAAAAAGATATGGGTATTATTGGCGATACGCAGCGTGTGGGTTGCGGCAATACGAACGTTTTCTGGCTCAAAGCCTTGTAGGCGTTCTGCAAACATGGCAAGGCATTCTAATCCTCGTTCAATCGCAGCGTTGTCGAGATTCTGTTGAGCGTCCAACCCGGAGGCTAATCTCACTCGCTGTTTGTGGCGACTTACTAACTGTAGATCTTGATCCACTACCTTAGCGACAACCATATGAAAGCTGTTCGAACCTAAATCGATAGCGGCGACATTTTTTATACTACTGTCTTTGGTCTGGCTCATTATTGATCAGTTGCTCTTTGGTTTTTCTTGTTTGTTTCTCTACCTTTTTAAGATAGTCGTAAATAGCCATTTGTGAGCGTACTTTCTTACGGTTACCGCGCGGTACGTAGCTGTTGCTCATTTCTTTGTCTATCCAACGTGCCTTCATGGTATCAGTAAAGTGAAGGTTAATAATGTCGATAATTCGCTGTTTTAAACGAGTGTCACGCACTGGAGCGGCGACTTCAATACGATGGTCTATGTTGCGAGTCATCCAGTCGGCAGATGAGATATAGACTTGAGGGTCGCCATTGTTATGCGCAATGATGACGCGAGGGTGCTCTAAGAAGCGATCAACAATGCTGATAATTTTTATGTTATCGCTCACTCCTTCAACACCAGGAACTAGAGAGCACATGCCGCGGATAATCATTTGGATTTTAACCCCTGCATTGCTCGCGCCGTAGAGCTTGTTGATCAGCCCCTTATCGACTAAGTTGTTAATTTTTAAAGTGAGTTTACCTTTCTTGCCCGCCTTAGTATTGGCGATTTCAGTATCAATGAGTCGGTAGAGTTGCTTACGCGAGTTACGTGGGGAGACGATGAGATAGTTAAACTTCACTGGGCGATAAGGGTTTTCGATATAGCCGAAAACGTTACGAACTTCATTCGCGATCTCTTGATCGGCAGTTAGCAAAGAAAAGTCGGTATAGATACGAGCATTCTTCTCATGAAAGTTCCCAGTGCCAATGTGAGCATAGCGGGTAATCTCGCCCTCTTCTCGGCGACTTATCAGCAGTAATTTAGCGTGTATTTTTAACCCCGGAGCACCAAAGATCACTTGTACCCCGTTTTCGGTGAGCACTCTAGACCATTCAATGTTGGCTTCTTCGTCAAACCGAGCTTGTAGCTCAACCACTACCGTGACATTTTTACCGTTGTGTACGGCGTCAATCAATGAGTTCATCAAACGGGAGTCTTTCGCCACTCTATATACATTGATTTTGATACCAATGACCTTAGGGTCAAACGAGGCTTGACGCACTAACTCAGTAATATGATCGAAGGTGTGATAGGGGAAATGGAGCAAAATATCTTGAGCGCGTATGGCCTCAAACTGGTTGTCGTAGCCATCGAAATCGGCACAACGCATTGGAGGTAGTGGTTTGTTTTCTAGGTATTCACGTCCAACATTTGGAAAGCCGATAAAGTCTTTAAAGTTATGGTAGCGACCACCGGGAATGAGGCTATCGTAGTTAGAAATGCCTAGTTTGCTGCACAAGGTATTTAGCATTTCTTCGGGCATATCACGCTCGTAAACAAAGCGTACGGGCATGGCGGTCAGTCGTTGATTGACACTTTCCGACATTTGCTCGAGCAGGCTGTGTTCTACTTCGAGACTCAAGTCGTACTCCGCATCCCTCGTCATTTTCATCGCATAGCCATTAAGCTCGTCGTAATCAAAGAACCCGCGGAATATATCATCAAGACAATAACGAATGATGTTGTCGAGCAGAATGATGGTTTTACGGCGTTTACCTTTCTGTTCCGGAACCATGACAAAACGGGGTAAATGATCAGTCGGGATCTCTAAGATCGCATACTGAGAACTCTGCTCTTTTTGCATATCTACAACGATATAAGCGTACTCATCTTTAAGAAATTGCAGTACGTTGATGTCTTCACCAAGCATAAAAGGCGTTAAGTGAGGCAGTACTTCATTTCTAAAGTATTTCTTTACCCACTTTTGTTGTGTGTCACTTAACTGAGTTTCATTAACTAGGAAGATTCGACGACGAGCCATCTCTAAAATCAGCTCGTTGTAGAGTTCATCAAATCGTAAATTAAGCTTGAGTGCCTTACTTTGCATCTTACCCAGTAGATGCTTGGAGTTGTCGTTAATACCACTTTCTTGGTTAATGAGGATGCGGCGTTTTACGTCAGAGAAGCGAACTTTGTAAAACTCATCGAGGTTGTTGGAGAAAATCCCTAAAAAGCGGATGCGTTCAATCAATGGGACGGTCTTGTCTGCGGCTTCTTGCAGCACTCGCTCGTTAAAAGAGAGCCAACTAAGTTCTTTTTCGATATAGAGTTTTTCCGCGCTCATTTACCTAACCACCAACATTTTGGACTCATTGTTGTCAATGAGTGACATATAAGACTAACCTGATCGTGAACCTTATTGATTTTATATGACATTTTTATTTCAAATAGCGTGCGTCTTGACACATTTCATTATTTTCAGCACGTTAGATGGCATGTAATATAACTGTCATCTAAACGACATAAAATGTTGGGGCACGTCATGCATTCTAGTAACTCGTCCCAGAACCCTTAATGGGCAATATCTCGTAAGATTCTAACCGCCACCAAAGAGACAAATGTAGATTATGGCAACAGCCAATTTTTCGTTACAAACCAAAGATCGTAAAAGACTGATAAAGGACCGTTTGGTTCGCTGGATCGTGTCTTTTGGCGGTTTGAGTGTATTGGCGAGTTTGATCTTTATCTTTGTCTATTTGGCTTATGTGACGTTCCCACTGTTCTCTGATGCCAAGGTATCATGGTCACAAGGGATTGAGTTAAGTATAGATAAACCTATCGTCTATAGCGTGGTAGACGACCACGGTACTCGAGCTGCTTTTGTGACATCGGACGGAGAGGTGGTTGAGCAATCTCTAGTCTCGGGTCAACAAACCATACGTCAACTTCCTATTAGTATTTCAATGCTTAAGACGGTCAATAATGACCAGTTACTCATTGTTGATTCGGATCAGAGACTCGCTTTAGTCCAGCCTAAATTCAAATGGCAATCAGAAAAAGGACAAAGTGATCTAGAACTTGAGTTGCCAGGTCGTGCTGATTGGATGCCCACTCATGGCAGCGTCATATCATTGGTAACAGCAACCAGCAATGCTTATGGAACAGCCTTTGCTATGGTAGATAGTAGTGGCTTAGTCCATTTGATTTGGCAGCCAACGAGTTCAGATACCTTGGATTCTTCCGATTCGAAAACAGTGCAGACTATCTCTACTCTTGCTCCTTTAGACTCTGCCGATGAAATATTGCTAACTCCAGATGCGCAAACGGTTTACGTGCGAAGTGGTAATGAACTTGCTGTGATCAACAGAGGGGCCGAGCATCTCGTGGTTCGTGAGCTGGTGGACTTAACAGTAGTGGATAACGCCAAAGTCACTGGACTCAAATTGTTGTCTGGCGCTCACTCCTTACTGGTGGAGTATGATAATCAGCAAGTTTGGCAGTGGTTTGATGTGGTGAAACAAGACGCTAGGCACTTAACTGCTATTCGTTCCTTTAATTTTGACGCACCTTTAACAGCTTTACTTCCAGAGAATTTAACGAAAGGGTTCATAACCGTCCTAGCAGACGGAAGTCTGCAAAGTAATTACACCACTAGTGAACGTGTTGTATTCACCAGTAGCCTGCCAAGTAAGAATCCGGTAAGCGTCTCCGCGCTTTCTTATAACAATCAGTATGCATTGGTATTGTCCGGCGGTATGACTTATTTAGGGCATATTGATAATCCGCATCCAGAAATTTCGTTGTCGGCACTGTTTGGCAAAGTGTGGTATGAGAGTTACCCAGAGCCTGAATTCGTTTGGCAAACTACTGCTGCTTCTGATGAGTTTGAAGGTAAGTACAGTCTTGTGCCTATTGCCTTTGGTACTATTAAAGCTGCGATGTTCGCTATGTTATTTGCGGTACCGATTGCGGTGCTGGGTGCGATCTATACGGCGTATTTTATGTCATCTAGTATGCGTAAAGTCGTTAAGCCAACTATTGAACTGATGGAGGCGTTGCCTACCGTTATCATTGGTTTTCTTGCGGGTCTTTGGTTTGCGCCGATAGTAGAAACACATTTACCAGCGGTACTTCTGCTGCTGCTAACTCTACCAACAATTTGTCTATTGGCTGGCGTTGTTTGGTACATCTTGCCGCGTCAATACACCAGCAAACTACCCAGTGGATTACATCCGTTTACGCTAATTCCTGTCATTATTGTTGCGATGTACCTTGCCATGACGTATTCCACTGACATGGAGGTATTGTTTTTTAATGGTGATGCTCGAGTTTTTCTTGCTCAACATGGCATTGATTTTGACCAAAGAAATGCTCTAGTTGTGGGCTTTGCAATGGGATTTGCTGTGATTCCTACCATCTTTACGATTGCTGAAGATGCGATCTTTTCTGTGCCGAAGCACCTTTCCGATGGTTCATTGGCACTAGGTGCAACTCAGTGGCAAACCTTAGTGTACGTTGTGCTACTAACCGCAAGTCCAGGGATTTTCTCGGCAGTAATGATGGGATTGGGTCGAGCAGTAGGCGAGACAATGATCGTTTTGATGGCGACGGGCAACACACCAATATTGGATTGGAATATTTTTGAGGGCATGAGAACACTCTCTGCCACCATGGCTGTGGAGCTCCCTGAATCTGAGGTTGGAAGCAGCCACTATCGTTTGTTGTTTTTAATCGCGTTGATTTTGTTTAGTTTTACTTTTGTTGTGAATTCACTGGCTGAGTGGGTTAGACAAAGACTGCGGGAGAAATACAGTGCGCTGTAGAATCTGGAAGGAGCCTTACCATGTTTAAGTGGCTCAAATCTGGCGCACCTTGGGTTTGGCTAACAGGTGGTGCCGTTAGCATCAGCTTAATATCCGTCCTCGGTCTTTTGTTATTGATTGGTTGGAAAGGGCTCACTTATTTTTGGCCCGCGCCGCTTTACCAATGGCAAGATGACAACGGCAAAGCTTTAATTGGGCAGATTTACTCGAAGAGTTGGGTTCCTACCCATAACATTCCTGATGCCGATAAGTTGTTACCGACTGAGGTGCTGGCTGCGGGGAAAGTAGAGCGTCTGAGTATTAAAGTCGCGAATCGAGACTTATATGGTGTCGATTTTGTTTCTTTGCTCGCACCACAACTTAAGTTGCAAACGACACCAGCCGATCTTGTCGTTTTAGAGAGAACACGTGGTGGTGATTTCTTTGGGAGAATTATCGCTCTAAAGACGCCCGATGGCGCAATTACGACGGATCTTAACACTCTGCTGAAGCTCGAAATTCAGCAGGTGAAACTGACTCGAGAGCAAATAGATGACACGATTCAGCGTAAAATACGTGGCTTGAATCATCAATTGGAAGCATTACGGCTAAAGCAGCGCCGAGACTCACTTAATGGAGAGCTGTCAGAGGAGCTTACTCACCGTTATGAGCAGCAAGTCAGTATTATTCACCAGCAGCTAAACCAAAGTGAAGGGGAGCTGGATGCACTGCGTAACGAGTTGAGCAGCAAAACGCTCATTGTTGAAGATATGCGTGGTGAGAAAGTTGAGATTGGGCTAAATCGGATCCTTGATTTCTGGTATCCGAACAACATGTCTTTTGCCGATAAGTTAGTACATTGGAGTGGACAAGTCTGGAAGTTCCTCTCTGATGATCCACGAGAGTCAAATTCTGAAGGCGGGGTGTTCCCAGCCATTTTCGGCACTGTTCTGTTGGTTATCATTATGTCGATAATGGTGATGCCGTTAGGGGTGCTAGTTGCGGTTTATCTACATGAATATGCTGAAAATAATGCTCTCACACGAATGATACGGGTAGGAGTGATTAACCTAGCGGGGGTACCTTCCATTGTATACGGTGTGTTTGGTTTAGGCTTTTTCGTTTATACCATTGGTGGCTCAATTGATTCGCTGTTTTATGCTGAGCGATTACCTGCACCAACGTTTGGTACTCCGGGGCTATTGTGGTCGGCATTAACTCTTGCGATTCTTACATTGCCAGTAGTGATCGTCGCAACGGAGGAAGGGCTGAATAGAATTCCAGTATCCGCCAGACATGGGTCACTAGCTTTAGGAGCAACGCAATCCGAAACGCTTTGGCGTATTGTGTTGCCTATGGCGAGCCCTGCAATTATCACTGGGCTGATCCTTGCAGTCGCGAGAGCCGCGGGAGAGGTTGCGCCTCTAATGTTGGTTGGGGTGGTAAAACTAGCATCAAGCTTGCCTATCGATTCGCAGTTTCCGTTTTTGCATCTAGAGCGTAAATTTATGCACCTTGGTTTTCATATCTATGACGTGGGCTTTCAAACCTCGAATATTGAAGCCGCACGACCGTTAGTCTATGCCACTTCTTTCTTGTTGGTAACGGTGGTCGTTGGGCTAAACTTAACAGCAATCGCCATACGAAATAACCTGCGCGAAAAATATCGAACATTAGGACAAGATTAATCATGTTTTCTATTAATCAAACGTTAGGCTATCCCACGCCTTTAGATGTTAACAATCTAAGTGATGAGCAAACTGCCATTGCGATAGAAAACTTGAATCTGTTTTATCGCGATAAACAAGCTCTAGACGACGTATCTATGCGGATTCCAAAAGGGCAAGTGACCGCATTTATCGGACCGTCTGGCTGTGGTAAATCGACTCTGCTTCGCTGTATCAACCGAATGAATGATCTAATTGAAGGTTGTACGGTGTCAGGCAAAGTGAAATTACATGGAGGTAATGTTTATCATCCGGATGTTGACGTCGCGACTTTGCGAAGACGAGTTGGGATGGTGTTTCAGCGTCCGAATCCATTTCCAAAGTCTATATATGAGAATGTGGTGTATGGATTGCGACTTCAAGGAATTAAGAACAGCCGTAATCTGGATGATGCGGTAGAGCGAGCATTGCGCTCAGCGGCGCTTTGGGATGAAGTGAAAGACAGGTTACACGAGAATGCATTTGGGCTTTCTGGTGGACAACAACAGCGACTGGTGATTGCTCGAGCCATCGCCATCGAGCCTGAAGTATTGCTGCTGGATGAGCCAACGTCGGCGCTTGATCCTATTTCAACATTAACCATCGAAGAACTTATTAATGATCTTAAAACCAAGTACACGGTTGTGATCGTAACGCATAACATGCAGCAGGCAGCGCGAGTTAGTGATCACACTGCCTTTATTCACCTCGGAAAATTGGTAGAGTATGCGGATACTGATACTATATTTACCTCACCGATTGAAAAACAAACCGAAGACTATATTACCGGTCGCTATGGTTAATTAAGGAAGTTGTTGGACATGCATTTTGGTCGTCATATATCTGGTCAATTTAATGCCGAATTAGAATCGATACGTACTCACGTGTTAACAATGGGAGGACTGGTCGAGCAGCAGTTATCCTTTGCGATGCAGGCGTTGCACAAAGACGATCTAGAGTTAGCCAAAAAAGTGGTAAGGGACGATCACAAAGTGAATGCGATGGAAGTATCCATCGACGAGGCATGTACGCGAATTATTGCTAAACGCCAGCCTACGGCTAAAGATCTCCGCTTAGTGATGGCAATCATCAAAACGATAACGGATCTTGAACGTATCGGCGATGTAGCGACTCGAATTGCTCGCGTGGCTATAGAGCAACCATCAACGAAACAACAGAAATTTCATGTCTCTTTAGAGCCGCTATGCCGACAAGCCATCACTATGTTGCATCAAGTGCTTGATGCATTTGCTCGTATGGATGTCGATGCTGCTGCCGAAGTCTATAAATTAGATGACAAACTGGATGCAGAGTATGAAGCCGTGGTTCGTCAGTTGATGACATATATGATGGAAGACCCGAAGAACATTCCTAACATTCTTCAGGTCATGTGGTCAGCTCGAGCCATTGAGCGAGTAGGTGATCGTTGCCAGAATATTTGTGAATACATCATTTACTTCGTGAAGGGTAAAGATGTTCGTCATCTGGACGAGAAAGCCATTAACGACATTCTTTAGTTGGCCAGTTTAGAAACGCCCAATGACACCGAAGTTCAAAGTCATATTCGAGCCTACAGGGATATAGGTGTCTTGTGAGTTAAATACGTCATAATCGAAGCCTGTCTTTAAACCAAAGCTTGAATTGAGCATGTAAACGTAACTTGCTCCAATGCTTAATCCTAGAGAGCTGCGACTGCTCGATTCACTATCACGACTATCACGACCGTAATAGTCTGCAAGACCAAATTCAGCTTGTAGGCCATGGTCCTGCTGGTGTCCAAACATGTGTTGTAAACCTAGGCGATATGAGTCAATACGTTCGTCGTAACGGTTAGTGTTATAGGTCTTGCGTCCATAGCTAAAAAATACAGCATCCATACCTAGTGTGTCTGCTACACCTAACTGAATACCAGCACCATTGTATATACCGATTTTGACGTCAGGTGATACGTGGAACGTTTGAGCTGATGTTGTAAAGGAAAGAGTAGCGATTAGAGGTAACAATAGCTTTTTCATCAAGCACCTTTATAGAACAGTAAAAGTGCGCTGATGTTAGCTGTCGTCATACCGTAAGGCTAAGAAGTGACGCTTATAGCTATCATTAGTCCTGATTATTAATATGTTGCTGTATTTTCTCGCGTAGGATCCCTTCTATCCACTGAGCTTTTGGTGAGTGGCGATTTTTATTATGAACGTAGGCATATAAACCTTTGGTATAAGGCTGATCGTTAAGTTCTACTTTTAAGGCTCTAAGCTGCTTACTGTGTTTACTTGGTAACAAGTTTGAATGAGGCAAAAGCATATCTGTTGACGATACCACATCAATAATTGCTAATACGACCTCAGAACGAAAGCCGACGTTTGCCTCATATCCGTGTTGTTCCAGTATTTGAGCGGCAAAACTAAAGTTGTCATTCCATCCTGGAGAAATGAGAGATGCAATCTCGTAATTGGCAGCCTCATGAGGAGTTATGATATTGCTCTTGAGGGGATGGTCTTGGCGTACATAAACTCGAGCTTCCATGTCGGCTAACTTGTCTCTAGCGATCTCTTTCGAGATACTTTCTAAGTCATAGTGCATCCCGAGGAACACATCACCATTACGAAGTTGCTCTGGGGTTTGCTGGGTCCAACTGGTGAGTTCTAAGTTTAGGTTTGGTGCTTGCTTTCTAAGTTCTATAAACAGAGAGCCCGCCAAACAAGATAATACTATCGGCGCCAAAGCAATTTTTATTGTTCCTTCAAGCTCACTTGGCGAAAAGTCGGAAAGCTGTTCTAAAGAGGCTTCGAGTCCATCTAAATAAGGGGCAATCTTTTCCTCTACTTGAAGAGCAAATGGTGTTGGCTCTAGCCCGCCCTGTACTTTGACGAAGAGTTCATCATCTAAGTGAAATCGCAGCTTTTGCAGAGCTTGACTGATTGCAGGCTGAGTCACAAATAAGCGCTCGGCGGTTTTTCGGGTATTGCGCTCCTGCAACAGAACTCGAAACGTTCTGAGTAGGTTCAAATCGAGCTTTTGGAATAAATTCGCTGACGTTTTCATAAATCCCTAAGAGAAAGTAGTGCGAGATTGAAAGAAGCCTACAAACAGTCGGCTTCTTCTTTGGAACTTTGGTTAAAAGCACAAGCTTTATAAGGAGTTTAGCACTTTCGCTACTGCTCGAATTTTATCACTGCTTGTCACAGGAATGGCAAAGTCATCCACATCATCACTGCCCATTCTTGCATCGTCAGCAATGAAATGCATCTTGCTTTTTCTAGTTGATTTGCCTGAAAGGTGGACTTCCGTAACGTGACTGGTGGCGATGATCTTAGCGATATTATCAGCATTGACTCCAGCTCCGGCCATCAATTCTATGCGTCCATTTGCCAAAGCAGACAGCTTGGCGAGCATATCGCTACCGTCTAGTGCATTTGAGGCCAGTCCGGATGTGAGTATTCGCTCACACCCTAATGCGATTACATCCTCCAAAGCCTGTTCGGGATGCTTGCATTGGTCGAACGCTCGATGGAAAGTTACGCCCAGCTGTAACTCATGAGCCAGTTTTACTAAGCGGATAGAACGAGGCATATCGATGTTGCCATCTTTATCAAGTAGACCTAAAACGATGCCTTGAGCACCATATTTAGCGGCGGTGCGCACGTCTTCTGCCATGATTTCAACATCGTCACAATCATAGAGGAAATCACCTTGTCTAGGACGTATCATGACATAGATAGGAATAGAAGAAGATTGGACAGCTTGTTTAATGAGGCCTGCGTTCGGGGTTAGTCCCCCTAACGCCAAAGATGAGCATAGCTCAATCCGCGTAGCACCACCTGCAATAGCCAGTGGCAGGGACTCGATATTGTCGATACAGACTTCAAGTTGGTAGTTCATAAGGTCTCTCAGTAACTATACTGGGTATCAATATATCTCTGCTTTTGAATTCTGAAAATAGAAAAAGCCCGAGTCGTGACTCGGGCTTTAATTTTTTGGCTAACTCGTTTCTTCTTCAATGATTGGCTGCGTTTTTCGCTTTATATTTATCCAACCATCAACCCTGATTGAGCGCAGGGTGAAGGTATCGAATTATTTAGACAGGTCGTCTGCGTGCTCAGATAGGAACGCAGCAACACCTTTTGGAGACGCGTCCATACCAGCTTTACCTTCTTCCCATTGTGCAGGGCATACTTCGCCGTGCTTCTGGTGGAAGTTTAGAGCGTCAACCATACGTAGCATTTCGTCGATGTTACGGCCTAGAGGTAGGTCGTTAACTACTTGGTGACGTACAAGACCGTCTTCGTCGATTAGGAAAGAACCACGGAAAGCTACGCCTGCTTCTGGGTGCTCTACGTCGTACGCTTGGCAGATTTCGTGTTTAACGTCTGCAACTAGAGGGTACTTAACTTGACCAATACCGCCATCTTCGATAGCAGTGTTACGCCATGCGTTGTGAGAGAACTGAGAATCGATAGAAACACCGATAACTTCACAACCTTTAGCTTGGAAATCAGCAAGACGGTTGTCGAATGCGATCAGTTCAGATGGGCAAACGAAAGTGAAGTCTAGTGGGTAGAAGAATACAACTGCTTTTTTACCTTTAGTGAACTCAGCAAAGTTAAAGTTCTCAACGATATCACCGTTACCTAGAACAGCTGCTGCAGTAAAGTCTGGGGCTTGACGACCAACTAGTACCATTTTTTTGCTCCTAAATAGAGTTTAATTCAAACCATTTTTGGTTTGGTCCGTGTTTGTGCGAGACAAACTATAGTACACATTGTAGTATTGAAAAAAGCGAAATTAATAGATTAATTCCATCGAAAAAAGCGATGAAGCAGTAATGCCGATTCCTTTTTTGATATTGGTCCAAAAACAGGCAGTTACCATGAATAAATGGCCCAGTTTAAAGCAGCTTCATTACTTGGTTACTCTGCATGAGACGCGACACTTTAGTGAAGCCGCAGAGCGCTGTTTCGTCAGTCAGTCTACGTTAAGCAAGGGGATTCAGAACCTAGAAGAACTGATAGGCTGTCCTCTCTATGAAAAGAAAGATAAGAAAAGTCCGTTGGTCTTTACTCAAGCCGGTGAAATGGTGGTTTCACAAGGACGAGAGCTCCTAGCAAAGGGACAAGACCTGATTGAGTTAGGCAACTTGTGTCAAGGTGATGCGATGCAAGGGCAGTTGAAGCTTGGTTGTATCCCTACAATAGCGCCATTTTTACTGTGTGATTTAGTTCAGGAAGTGAACGCGCGTTACCCTCAGCTTAATCTTTTACTCAGAGAAGATACTACCGCGAACTTACTCGCCGCGCTGAGACATGGTGAACTGGACGTTCTCATTTTGGCGCTCCCGATGGACATCGGCAATATGGACAGCTGCATTGTTGGACATGACCCGTTCAAGATGGTCATCAGCCGTAATCAAGCGGACAGAATTCGTGTCCCTATCAAATATGATGATCTACCGGATGAATCGGTTTTCTTGTTAGAAAATGAACACTGTTTAACAGAGCATGCGGTTTCTGCGTGCAAGCTGACTGAGAAAGAGAAAATCAATCCATTTAGCGCAACAAGCTTACATACTTTAGTTCAAATGGTTGCTAATGGATTGGGGACTACATTTATTCCTCAGATGGCGATCGAGCATGGTCTATTGGAGAATCAAAACCTTATTGTCGTTGAGCCTCCGGGGCAGCAAGCTTATCGTGATATTGGTTTAGTTTGGCGACCAAGTTCATCTCGACGTGACTCATTTCTTCAATTGGCGGATGTGGTTTCAGAATTACTTTAGTTTTCAAACTATTCTGCATAAAAGAGAACTGCTAGTGAAAGACACCACTTTTGGTGTCTTTTTTGTTAAATTACTCTAAATGCCTAGGTTAGTGTGTAAAAAAACACAGTTTAATTTTCACAAAATCTTTCAATCAAATCCTGCGCTTCACAGTGTCAATTTCACACTGTCAAATTAAAGAGGTGTGCGGTCGTTATCTAGACATCTTAATGATAACGAGGTGTACCTAGCAATGTTCCTACTTTCGCTATAACCATGTAAGAAACAATGGTTGCCATTTTATGTAATTAAATTACGTAATAAGCCACATTATTTGCACTTTATCAATGATTGTTATTAAGAGTACAAAGTGTCGAATTTTCGAAAAAGACATATTTAGAGTTGATACTCTAAGTTGGCTTAGGTATCGTATTTGTATGTTTTCATTGGAAGATAAGACTTGGTAATGAATCATTTATTTGACTCATTTTGCCACAATGAACATAAAGTTTGTTGACCGTTTCTGTAACTACTTTCGTTTTAAACTTTCAAGTGAGATGAGAGTAAGTGCAGTCAGTGGCTTATCTTAGTGATAAAGAGCCCCAGCTGTGATCGTTTGATTGTCTCTCGTAGTGTTTAAGCGTTCTCATAATGAGTTATCACATCATTGAAAAACAGAAGCTTAACGCTTCGACTGGTTTTGAGCACTGCCTCAGTAGTTCAGTAATGGCTACTGAATGTCGGTAAGTTTGAGCGGCGCAAGCCGCTCCCTTTTTTTGACTGTTACGCGTCTAGTGCTTCCGAATCGCTACTCTCTTCAACTTCGTCCGGCTCGACTTCTTCTTGAAGTTCTAGCAAGTTAATCGCAATCGCGACAAAATCACTGTCAGTAATAATGCCAACTAGTTGTTTATTTTTCACAACAGGTAGGCATCCCACTTTGTGTTTTTGCATGTAGAGTGCACTTTCTTTTAATCCGGCTCTTGGTTCCACCGTCATAATATTACTGTGCATGAGTTCACTCAATGGGGTGGATAATGTGTAAGACTGGTCGCTTGGGATTTTTTGTAGGATGGATTCTTGTGCCGCCAAAACATCACGTTGAGAAACAATGCCGAGCAAATGACGTTCTGCATCAACGATAGGTATATGCCTGATATCGAGTGCTTCCATCGTATGTTTAGCATCGGCTAGGGAGTGAGACCGCAATAGGGTGTGAGGGTTGCGAGTCATCATATCTTCGACCTTAATCATAGGGCCTCCAACTCGTTCTGATTGTGTACTTTAACTATAGAATTTTTCATGGATTAAGTCTGAGACAGGCGTCGTTTTTTGTAGCGCCAGTCACAAAATAAACTTACTGATACTAAGGTTAAATTGTGTACCCTAAAAACACAGCATTTACGTTGGGTAATGACGGTTCAGCTTGCTATTCCAACGGGTCACTTTATACTATGCGGCTGCGAATTTTTTCGCCGTTTTTGTCGCTTAATATAGAAGATTGGTGTTATGCAAGTTTCAGATTTTCATTTTGATTTACCAGATGAGCTTATCGCTCGCTACCCTAAAGCCGAAAGAAGCTCAAGCCGACTGCTTCAGCTAACCGGAAATACTGGTGAAGTCGTAGATGGAAGCTTCACTGATATTGTTGACCAAGTACAGCCGGGCGATTTGCTCGTGTTCAATAATACTCGCGTGATTCCAGCACGAATGTTTGGACGTAAAGCGTCAGGCGGTAAAATTGAAGTACTTGTCGAACGTATGCTTGATGACAAGCGTGTCTTAGCTCATGTTCGATCTTCTAAAGCTCCAAAACCAGGTACAGAACTGTTCCTTGGAGAGAATGATGAATACCAAGCGTTGATGGTTGCTCGTCACGACGCACTTTTTGAGATTGAAATGCAGTCTGAGAAGACGGTTCTTGATATTCTTAATGATATTGGCCACATGCCATTACCTCCTTATATCGATCGTCCAGATGAGGATGCCGATAAAGAACGTTACCAGACCGTTTACAACGAGAAACCCGGTGCGGTTGCTGCTCCTACCGCTGGTCTGCACTTTGATGATGCTGTACTTGAGAAAATCAAAGCCAAGGGCGTAAACTTTGCCTATGTGACTCTGCATGTTGGTGCAGGTACTTTCCAACCTGTGCGAGTTGAAAATATCAACGACCATCATATGCATGCGGAATACGTTGAAGTGCCGCAAGAGGTCGTAGACGCGATCAATGAAACCAAAGCAAACGGTGGCCGAATTATTGCGGTCGGTACAACATCCGTTCGTTCTCTAGAAAGCGCTGCGCAAGATGCGCTGAAAAACGGCACAGAGCTAGTGCCATTTTTTGGTGACACAGAGATCTTTATTTTCCCGGGATATGAGTATCAGCTGGTGGATTGCTTAGTAACCAATTTCCATCTCCCTGAGTCCACACTCATCATGCTCGTCAGTGCCTTTGCGGGTTACGATAATGTGATGAGCGCATACCACCACGCTGTAGAACAGAAGTACCGTTTCTTTAGCTACGGTGATGCGATGTTCATTACCAAAAAGACCGCTTAATATTTTTATTTCACTCAAGGAGCCAGTGGAATACGGTAAGGATTACCAACTTCACTAGTCGCTTGGCTAGTGCATTCAAGTGCGACAAGCTACGCTTGTTAGTGCGTTTTAAGATTGAGTCAGACTGTGTCTCTGGCAATGTGGAGGCTTCGTGAAATTACAATACGAACTAAAAAAGAAAAATGGCCACGCTCGTCGTGGTCAATTGACGTTTGAACGCGGGACGGTACAAACGCCAGCGTTTATGCCTGTTGGTACTTACGGTACTGTGAAAGGTATGACACCAGAAGAAGTAAAAGGTACTGGAGCTGAAATTCTTCTAGGTAACACTTTCCACCTTTGGTTGCGCCCAGGTCAAGAAATCATGAAGATGCACGGCGACTTGCATGACTTCATGAACTGGCATGGCCCAATCCTTACCGATTCAGGCGGCTTCCAAGTATTTAGCCTTGGGGATATTCGCAAAATCACTGAAGAAGGTGTGCATTTCCGTAACCCAGTAAACGGTGACAAGATTTTCATGGATGCTGAAAAATCGATGGAAATCCAGAAAGATCTTGGCTCTGATGTGGTGATGATTTTTGACGAATGTACGCCATACCCAGCGACCCATGCTGAAGCGAAAAAATCGATGGAAATGTCATTGCGCTGGGCACAACGTTCTCGCGATCATTTCGACAAGCTTGAGAACCCTAACTCGTTGTTTGGTATTGTCCAAGGTAGTGTGTACGAAGATCTACGTGATGTGTCTGTTGAAGGCTTAACTAATATTGGCTTCGACGGTTATGCGGTTGGTGGTCTTGCTGTTGGTGAGCCAAAAGAAGACATGCACCGTGTATTAGAACATACAACGCCTAAACTACCTGAAGACAAACCTCGCTATCTAATGGGTGTAGGTAAACCTGAAGATTTAGTTGAAGGTGTTCGCCGTGGTATCGATATGTTCGATTGCGTAATGCCGACTCGAAATGCACGTAATGGACATCTATTTGTAACCGGTGGCATTGTTAAGATCCGTAATGCAACGAACAAGACGGATACAGGTCCATTGGATGAGCATTGTGATTGCTACACCTGTAAAAATTACTCTAAAGCGTATCTGCATCATTTAGATCGCTGTAATGAGATCTTAGGCGCTCGCTTAAACACGATTCACAACCTACGCTACTACCAACGTCTGATGGAAAGCATCCGCACTGCGATTGATGAAGACCGTTTTGATGAGTTTGTAGAAGAGTTTTATGCACGACGCAATCGCGAAGTGCCGCCACTAGATATGAAATAGTTGGCTAAATAAACGGCTATCCCTGCAATTGGTACCAAATCCTAGCTCTCGGTCACATTTTTTATGTGTTTAAGTCGCTATGAAACATTGAGTTACCGTTTGCTTCTTGAAAAGATAGGGGGATAGCCCAATTTTGGATATGTATTTACATTAAAGAGGATGTTTTCCGATGAGTTTGATTTCTGCAGCTCACGCAGCTGAAGCGGCACCACAAGGTGGCGGTTTTGAAATGCTAATTATGCTTGGCATGTTTGCGGTAATTTTCTATTTCATGATTTACCGCCCACAAGCTAAGCGTGCTAAAGAGCATAAAAACCTAATGGCTTCTATGGGTAAGGGTGATGAAGTCCTAACTAATGGCGGTCTAATTGGTAAGATCACGAAAATTGCTGAAGACAACGACTACATTGCTATCGCTCTTAACGACAACAATGAAGTAGTTATCAAGAAAGACTTCGTTACTGCAGTGCTACCAAAAGGTACGCTAAAGTCTCTATAAAAACAGCTAAAGGATCCTCGCTGTGCTAAACCGTTATCCTTTGTGGAAGTACCTGATGGTGGTGTTTGCCATCGCCATTGCAGCTTTGTATGCACTTCCCAATCTATACGGTGAAGATCCGGCTATTCAAATTACAGGGGCGCGTGGCGCCTCTGTTGATATGTCGACGCTGGATACTGTCACCAAAGCTCTTGAAGAAGAGCAACTTTCTCGTAAGTCCATTGCTTTAGAAAATGGCTCCATTCTTGTTCGTTTCAACGATACTGATACTCAAATCAGTGCGCGTGACGTAATCAGCCAAGCTTTAGGTAAAGATTCCATTGTTGCATTGAACCTAGCGCCAGCTACGCCAAACTGGCTAGAGTCGATCGGTGCAAACCCAATGAAATTAGGCTTGGACCTTCGTGGTGGTGTTCACTTCTTGATGGAAGTGGATATGGACGCTGCGATGGAAAAGCTGGTGGGTCAGCAAGAAGAAGCATTTCGTAGTGAGCTTCGTGAAGACCGAATTCGCTACCGCTCCATTCGTCCATCGGGCAAAGATGGTGTTGAAGTACTACTTCGTGACGCTGAACAACTCGCGGAAGCAAAAGCGGTGCTAACCACGAAACACCCAGACATGGACTTCTTTGATTCTGACTCAAATGGTCGTTTCGCACTCGTAGCGCGTTTTAAAGAAACTCGTCTACAAGAGATTCGTAACTATGCTGTTGAGCAGAACATCACCATTTTACGTAACCGTGTAAACGAACTGGGTGTGGCTGAACCTCTGGTTCAACGTCAAGGTGCTAGCCGTATCGTAGTTGAACTTCCAGGTGTACAAGATACTGCTCGAGCTAAAGAGATTCTTGGTGCAACGGCAACGCTAGAATTCCGTGAAGTAGACAGCTCAGCTGATCTTGCAGCGGCTGCGAATGGTCGAGCGCCAGCGGGTAGTGAAATCAAGCAAGACCGTGACGGTCGTCCTGTGGTGTTGAAGAAGCGCGTTATTCTCGGCGGTGCGAGCATTACCGATGCAAGTTCAAGTGCTGATGAATATGGTCGCCCACAAGTTAACATCTCGCTAGATAGCGAAGGTGGTAACAAAATGGCGGCGTTCTCACGTCAGAATATTGGTAAGCTGATGGCAACGGTTTTCGCTGAGTATAAAGACAGCGGCAAGCGCACACCTGAAGGCAAAGTTATTCTTGATAAGCATGAAGAAGTCATTAACCAAGCGACGATTCAATCGGCACTTGGTCGCAACTTCCGCATCACTGGTATCGATTCTGCCGCCGAAGCTCACAACTTAGCTCTGCTATTGCGTGCCGGTGCTCTGATTGCACCTATTTCGATCGTTGAAGAGCGTACCATCGGTCCATCAATGGGTCAGCAAAACATCGATATGGGCAT
Source organism: Vibrio sp. ER1A (assembly GCF_000733315.1). Lineage (NCBI taxonomy): Bacteria > Pseudomonadati > Pseudomonadota > Gammaproteobacteria > Vibrionales > Vibrionaceae > Vibrio > Vibrio sp. ER1A. Next base: position 189,021 of record NZ_JPJA01000087.1, on the reverse strand, counting down.
TAAGGCATGTATTACAGGTATGATCGCCGTAATGCTATTCACCTTGGTCTATTACCGTCGATTTGGCCTATTTGCCAATATGGCACTAATGGCTAACATCGTATTGATCGTTGGTGTGATGTCGATGATTCCTGGTGCAACGATGACGTTGCCAGGTATTGCAGGTATCGTACTTACCGTAGGTATGGCGGTTGATGCAAACGTTCTGATATTTGAGCGGATACGTGAAGAGCTAAAAGAGGGGCGTAATCCTCAACAAGCGATTCACCAAGGTTATGCCAATGCATTTAGTACCATCGCTGATGCGAACATTACCACGCTAATTACCGCGATTATTCTATTCGCAGTAGGTACCGGAGCAATCAAAGGCTTCGCGGTAACGCTGTCGATTGGTATTATCACTTCAATGTTTACTGCCATCATTGGTACACGATGCCTCGTGAACCTAGTGTATGGTGGTAAGCGTATCAACAAGTTGTCGATCTAAGGGTTAGTTATGTTTCAGATATTGAAAGCAGACAAAACGATCGACTTTATGCGTTGGTCTAAAGCGGCATTTGCCTTGTCGCTCGTGATGATAGGTGCTGCCATCTTTACTCTGTCAACCAAATGGTTGAACTGGGGTCTAGACTTTACTGGCGGTACGTTGATTGAAGTTGGCTTTGAGCAGCCGGCTAATCTTGAGCAAGTTCGTTCGGCTCTAGATGCGAAAGGCTTTGGTGATGCAACGGTTCAGAACTTTGGTTCATCTCGTGATGTCATGGTTCGTCTCCGTCCGCGTGAAGATGTACAAGCGGAAGCACTAGGTAACCAGATTTTGGACGCGATTAAACAAGGTACGGGCGAAAGCGTTGAAATGCGCCGTATCGAGTTTGTTGGTCCGAACGTGGGTGATGAGCTGACCGAAGCCGGCGGTTTGGCGATCCTAGTATCGTTAATCTGTATCTTGATCTATGTATCTGTACGATTCGAATGGCGCTTAGCGGCAGGTGCGGTACTAGCACTCGCGCACGACGTTATAATTACGTTGGGTATTTTCTCTTTGATGCAAATCGAAGTCGACCTTACTATTGTTGCGGCACTGCTTACCGTAGTCGGTTACTCGCTCAATGATACGATCGTTGTTTTCGACCGTATTCGAGAAAACTTCCGTAAGATGCGTAATGGTGAGCCAGCTGACATTATGAACAGCTCAATTACTCAAACGTTAAGCCGTACTTTGATTACGTCTGGTACTACATTATTCGTAGTTATCGCACTCTTTACTCAAGGTGGTGCGATGATTCACGGGTTCGCAACAGCCTTGCTATTAGGTATTACCGTTGGTACTTATTCTTCAATCTATGTTGCATCGGCTCTGGCTCTGAAACTGGGTATCCAGAAAGAGCACTTAATGCCACCGCAGATTGAGAAAGAAGGTGCAGAGTTTGATGAGATGCCTTAAGGCATCGAATTAGACTTCAAGTGCGTCGTCATCCCCACACAGGCGTGACTCACGGATGACGAAAGCATCGTCCTAAATCGCAAAAGCCACTCTATCGAGTGGCTTTTTTTGTCTGTCATAAATGGATGACAGTAACTTTCTCACTGCGTCGAAAACGCTAAAAAAAATCCCGACCAATGGCCGGGATTTCAAATTCAGCTGTGACGGGCTGTGAGTCTTAAGCTAATTACTTAAGGATAGCTTCGTTACCATTCTCGCGAATGATTTTAAGCATGCTCTTAGCACCACGTGCACTTGCAGCAACAACGTTACCAGACTTCATGTACTCAGTACCGCCTGAAAAATCAGTTACGATAGCGCCAGCTTCACGTGCGATAAGCTCACCTGCAGCCATGTCCCATGGTTTTAGGCCTAGTTCGAAGAAGCCGTCTAGACGACCTGCACCTACGTAGCAAAGGTCAAGAGCAGCAGAACCTGCGCGGCGGAAGTCTGCACATTCAACAAACATTGCTGACATGATCTTAAAATAGCTTTCAGAGTGCTGTTTCTGCTTCGAAGGGAAACCTGTACCGATGACAGTACCTTTTAGGTCTTTTAGTGTGTTAACACGGATTCGAGCGTTGTTTAATTGAGCGCCAGCACCGCGTTGTGCAGTGAATAGCTCGTTTAGCATTGGATCGTATACGCACGCAACTTCAGTTTTACCTTTAATGCGAACCGCAATAGATACTGAGAAATGTGGAATACCTTTAACGAAGTTATTAGTGCCATCCAGTGGGTCGATGATCCATTGTACGTCGCTATCTTTACCTTCAATCATGCCACCTTCTTCAGCGATGATGCTGTGGTCAGGGTAAGATGTTTGAATAGTATGGATAATGAGTGCTTCAGCTTCTTTGTCTACGTTAGTAACAAAGTCATTAGTGCCTTTCTGTACCGACTCGATCTTGTCAGTGTTTTCTAGTGATTTAGCAATATGGTTGCCCGCTTTACGCGCAGCGCGTATAGCGATATTTAGCATTGGATGCATACGAATTTTCCCAACGGATGTTAAAGAACAAAAAGCGGCGGCGAGTATACCAAAGTTTTGGCAAAAAGGAAGTGGTTATTTTTTGTTCTGTCATTGGGGTGAATAAAAAGACCCTGACTATTTTAGTCGGGTTTATGTTATTATTCGTCGGTTTTGTAATCTCGGTGCAATTTGACAATGCTAGACAACGTGAAAATCGTCCTCGTCGGAACCTCTCACTCCGGTAATATCGGCTCAGCTGCAAGAGCGATGAAGGTGATGGGTTTAAGCCAGATGGTCTTGGTTGACCCACAATGTGAGGTAGATGCTCAAGCGATTGCGCTTGCAGCGGGTGCTAGTGATATTGCGCTTGGCGCTCAAATTGTTGGTTCATTGCAAGATGCTATTGAAGATTGTGGTTTGGTTGTTGGCTCAAGTGCGCGCTCTCGTACACTGGATTGGCCTATGATTGAACCAAGAGAGTGTGGCGAGAAGTTTGCCATAGAAGGTGAGCAACACCCTGTTGCTTTGGTTTTTGGTCGTGAACGCACTGGCTTGACCAACGAAGAATTGCAGCTTTGCCATTTTCATACTTGTATTCCTGCAAACCCGGAATACAGCTCTCTTAACTTAGCGATGGCGGTTCAGACATTAAGTTATGAAGTACGTGTTGCACATTTGCAGCGTGTGGCCAACCAATTTCCTGAACAAGAGCAAGCTGAGTATCCACGTCACAAAGAGCTAGAATTATTCTACCAACACCTTGAAAAAGTCATCACCGATACCCAGTTTATCTCTAAGGATAAACCAGGGTTAGTAATGAACAAATTACGAAGAATGTTCAGCAGAGCTCGCCCTGAGTCACAGGAAATCAACACGTTGCGTGGTATTTTAACGTCAATAGAAAAAGGGCTAGGGGTTAAAAAATAACCGCTTTTTCTGTTGGGTTAAATACCTGACTATTTTAGTCAAATAAATACTTGATTAAAATAGTCAGGTATGGAAAAATCGAAACCACATAATCAATGTGGAAACGTGTGATATGAGACTAACATCAAAAGGAAGATATGCAGTAACGGCGATGCTAGATGTCGCACTGCACTCACAGCAAAGCCCAGTACCTCTGGCAGATATCTCTGAACGTCAAGGGATCTCACTGTCATATTTAGAGCAACTGTTCTCAAAATTGCGCAAAGCTGGACTTGTAGCCAGTGTACGCGGTCCAGGTGGTGGTTACCGACTCGGCGCAGAAGCGTCTGATATTGCAATTGGAACGGTGATAGCTGCTGTTGATGAGTCTGTTGATGCAACCAAATGTGCTGGCAAAGGCGATTGCCAAGGTGGTACACGTTGCCTCACTCATACGCTTTGGAGAGATTTAAGCTCTCGCATTAGTGACTTCTTAAATAACATCACTCTTGGTGAGCTGATGGTAGATAATGAAGTATTAGAAATTTCAGACCGACAAGACGTAGATCTTGCGGTAAATCATGGGTTCTCAAGAAAAAGTACAAGCACCGCACCCATCGGAATTAATGTTCGCTCGTAAGTAGTGTTGCTTTTACATTGGAGTAAAGAATGAAACTGCCTATTTATCTAGACTACTCTGCCACATGTCCTGTTGACCCGAGGGTTGCAGAAAAGATGGTTCAATTTATGACGATGGACGGTACCTTTGGTAACCCAGCGTCACGATCACACCGTTTTGGTTGGCAAGCAGAAGAAGCAGTAGACAACGCGCGTGAGCAAATCGCCGATCTGTTGAACGCAGATCCTCGCGAAATTATTTTCACTTCGGGCGCGACAGAATCAGACAACCTTGCTATCAAGGGTGCTGCTCATTTTTACGCTAAAAAAGGTAAGCATGTTATTACCTGTAAAACAGAGCATAAAGCAGTACTTGACCCATGTCGTCAATTAGAGCGTGAAGGCTTTGAGGTAACGTATCTTGAGCCGGAAGCCAATGGTCTTATCGATTTAGCAAAGTTAGAAGCTGCAATGCGTGACGATACTGTGCTTGTTTCTATCATGCACGTAAACAACGAAATTGGTGTTGTTCAAGATATCGCCGCTATTGGTGAGCTATGCCGCAGCAAGAAAATCGTTTTCCACGTTGATGCTGCGCAATCGGCTGGCAAATTGCCAATTGATGTTCAAGAAATGAAAGTTGACTTAATTTCAATGTCAGCTCACAAGATTTATGGCCCTAAAGGTATCGGTGCACTTTACGTTCGTCGTAAACCACGTATCCGTTTAGAAGCACAAATGCACGGTGGTGGTCATGAGCGTGGTTTCCGTTCTGGTACGCTACCGACTCACCAAATTGTTGGTATGGGCGAGGCATTTGCTATTGCTAAGCAAGATATGCAAAAAGATTATGACCATGCAAAATCTCTGCGTGATCGCCTGTTAAACGGTGTTAAAGATCTTGAAGCCGTTACGATCAATGGTGACCTAGAGCAGCGTGTACCTCACAACCTAAACGTGAGCTTCGCATTTGTTGAAGGTGAATCACTACTGATGTCATTGAAAGATCTTGCAGTATCATCTGGTTCAGCATGTACTTCAGCGAGTCTAGAACCGTCTTATGTACTTCGTGCATTAGGCTTGAACGATGAACTGGCACACAGCTCTGTACGTTTCTCGTTTGGTCGCTTCACGACAGAAGAAGATATCGACTACGCGATTGAGCAAATTACAACAGCAGTGAACAAGTTACGTGACATGTCTCCTCTATGGGATATGTATAAAGAAGGGATTGACCTAGATACGGTCGAGTGGGCACACCACTAATCTCACGATAGTAGAGGATTCGAGGAATTTATTATGGCATATAGTGAAAAGGTTATTGACCACTATGAAAACCCACGTAATGTAGGGTCGTTTGATAAAAATGATCCAGCTGTGGGAAGTGGTATGGTGGGCGCGCCAGCTTGTGGCGACGTAATGAAGCTTCAGATTAAGGTAACACCAGAAGGTATTATCGAAGACGCGAAATTCAAAACCTACGGTTGCGGTTCAGCTATCGCATCAAGCTCACTGGTTACAGAGTGGGTAAAAGGTAAATCAATTGAAGAAGCTGCGGCTATCAAAAATGCTGAAATTGCTGAAGAACTAGAGTTGCCGCCAGTGAAAGTTCACTGCTCAATTCTTGCGGAAGACGCAATTAAAGCCGCCGTAGCCGATTATAAGAAAAAGCACGACTAAATCGCTTGGATAACCAAGCCTTAATATATCATCAAGAGAAGCAAACAAAGGTTGTAGTATGGCCATCTCAATGACAGAAGCAGCAGCAAGCCGAGTAAGGACGTTTTTAGAAAACCGCGGTAAAGGTATTGGATTACGTTTAGGTGTAAAGACCACTGGGTGTTCTGGTATGGCCTATGTTCTTGAGTTTGTTGATGAACTTGATGATGGTGATGAAGTCTTTGAGCATGAAGGTGTGAAAGTCATCATCGATGCAAAGAGCTTGGTTTATCTCGATGGAACAGAGCTTGATTACGTGAAAGAGGGCTTGAACGAAGGGTTCGAATTCAACAACCCAAACGCAAAAGGCGAGTGCGGTTGTGGTGAGAGCTTTAATGTTTAACCTTTAATAGTCGTGGTGCAGTTGGTTTAGCCAGTTGCTCCACGATTCTTGTTTGCGAGTCTATGTTATGAACCATTTCGAACTATTTGGGCTACCTATTCAGTTTCAGCTGGACGGTAGCCTTCTTTCTTCTCAATTCAGAGAATTACAGCGACGCTTTCATCCCGATAACTTTGCTACCGCTTCCGAGCGTGACCGCATGCTTGCGGTTCAGAAAGCAGCGCAAATCAATGACGCATACGAAGTACTTCGTAAGCCAATTTCTCGAGCAGAGTATCTGCTGGCTGAGAATGGCGTAGATATTCGAGCTGAACAGCAAACCTTGCAAGACCCTATGTTCTTAATGGAACAGATGGAACTGCGTGAGACCCTCGAAGAAATAGAGACCTCAAGTGATGTTGAGTCAGAACTCTTTGACTTTGAGGCGAAGGTCAGCAAAATGTTCAAATCACAACTGCTTGAGTTACAACAGCTGCTCGAACAGAATCAGTGGCCACAAGCTGCGGATAGCGTCAGAAAACTAAAATTTATCGCCAAGTTGCAAAGTGAAATAGAACAGCTCGAAGATAAGCTGCTTGGTTAATGGAAGCTCCCAAGGATATTTGAATGGCATTACTTCAAATCGCAGAACCCGGTCAAAGCTCTGCGCCACACGAACATAAGTTGGCTGCAGGTATTGATCTAGGGACTACAAACTCTCTAGTTGCAACGGTAAGAAGTGGAGAAGCAGCCACGCTACCAGATTCGAATGGCAGAAATATCTTGCCTTCGGCCGTGCATTATACAGAAGAGTCGACCACGGTCGGTGTTGAGGCTCGTGATAACGCAGCTTCTGATCCAGTGAATACTATTATTTCGGTAAAACGCTTATTAGGTCGTTCACTTGCGGATGTTCAAAGCCGTTACCCATCTATGCCTTACTCTTTGACAGAAAGTGATAATGGTCTGCCAGTATTACAAACGCGTGGTGGGGCGAAGAATCCTATTCAAGTGTCCTCTGATATCTTAAAAGCACTTTCTCAACGTGCAGAAGAATCATTAGGTGGCGAATTAGCAGGGGTGGTTATCACGGTTCCTGCCTACTTTGATGATGCTCAGCGTCAAGGCACAAAGGACGCAGCGAGCTTAGCTGGTTTACATGTCTTACGACTACTCAATGAACCTACTGCAGCCGCGATTGCTTATGGTTTGGATAGTGGTCAAGAAGGTGTGATTGCTGTTTATGATCTTGGTGGCGGCACCTTTGATATATCTATTCTGCGATTATCTCGTGGCGTGTTTGAAGTACTCGCAACGGGCGGCGATTCAGCGCTGGGTGGCGATGACTTTGACCATTTGGTTGCAGAACATTTGCAGCAGCAAATTGGTAAGGCTGAACTAACGGTTCAAGAGCAGCGTGAATTACTGGACGCAGCAACGCAAGCTAAGATCGACTTGAGTCAATCTGATGTCGCAAGTGTGGATGTGCTAGGTTGGCAAGGCGAATTAGAGAAAGCTCAATTTGAAGATCTCATTCGTGCCTTGGTTAAGAAAACCCTTCTTTCTTGTCGCCGTGCTCTAAAAGATGCGGAAGTGGACGCTGAGGAGGTACTTGAAGTCGTCATGGTGGGTGGTTCAACCCGTACACCTTTGGTTCGCGACATGGTAGGCGAGTTCTTTGGGAAAACGCCTCTGACTAGCATTAACCCTGATGAAGTCGTTGCGATTGGTGCTGCCATTCAAGCGGATATTCTTGCAGGAAACAAACCTGACTCTGAAATGCTGCTACTCGACGTACTGCCTTTGTCTCTAGGTATTGAAACCATGGGTGGCTTGGTCGAGAAAATTGTTCCTCGAAATACAACCATCCCAGTTGCTCGTGCTCAAGAGTTTACCACTTTTAAAGACGGTCAAACGGCTATGTCGGTTCATATTGTTCAAGGTGAACGTGAAATGGTTGATGATTGTCGTTCTCTTGCTCGTTTTTCACTTAAAGGTATTCCTCCAATGGCGGCGGGTGCTGCGCATATTCGTGTCACCTATCAGGTTGATGCAGATGGTCTATTGTCTGTCACTGCGATGGAAAAGAGCACTGGTATTCAATCTGATATTCAAGTCAAACCATCATACGGACTAAGCGATGATGAAGTGACTAATATGCTCAAAGATTCGATGACCTACGCTAAAGACGACATGTTGGCTCGTGCCTTGGCTGAACAACGTGTGGAAGCCGATCGCGTTATCGAAGGGTTAATTGCAGCGATGCAAGCTGATGGCGATGCTTTACTAGATGAACAAGAAAAACAAACACTAGTAGAAGCCATTGAAGCACTAATTAAATTGCGCAATGGTGACGATGCCGACGCCATTGAACAAGGTATAAAAGATACTGATAAAGCGAGCCAAGAATTTGCTTCTCGTCGTATGGACAAGTCCATTCGCGAAGCTCTTGCCGGTCAATCAGTAGATAACATTTAAATTCGAGGACTAAGTAGTCATGCCAAAAATAGTTGTTCTGCCCCATGAAGATCTGTGCCCAGAAGGCGCAGTGTTAGAGGCTAACGAAGGCGAAACCGTATTAGATGTGGCACTAAAAAACGGTATTGGGATTGAGCACGCTTGTGAGAAATCGTGCGCTTGCACAACTTGTCACGTGATTATTCGTGAAGGTTTCGATTCACTTGAAGAGAGTGAAGAGCTTGAAGATGACATGCTAGATAAAGCGTGGGGCTTAGAACCAGAATCACGTTTGGGTTGCCAAGCCGTTGTTGCTGATGAAGACTTAGTGGTAGAAATTCCAAAATACACGTTAAACCACGCATCTGAAGATCACTAATAAGTGGAGGATACATGAGCTTAAAATGGACTGACTCTCGTGATATCGCTATTGAGTTGTGCGATCAATTTCCAGATATGGACCCTAAAACGGTTCGTTTTACCGACTTACATCAATGGATAACGGAACTAGAAGATTTTGACGATGATCCAAATCGTTCTAATGAGAAAATCCTTGAAGCAGTCATCTTATGCTGGATGGATGAGTACGATTGATAAATCGCTCTAACTTTACTTCTAAAAACGGACCTTTGGTCCGTTTTTTTGTCGCTACATGTTACATTGTTATTAATTCCCTTGGGCGGGTCATTGGTATTGTCTCTACATAGTGATAACATCATTTGAATCATAAGATACGACAACACAAAACAGAATTAAGACAAGGAGAGACCATGTCTAACACAATGTCGGTATTTCTTAGCCAAGAAGCGGCTGCTCCTCAATGGGGCGACAAAGCAATCATCTCTTTCACAGAAACTGGCGCGACAGTCCACTTAGGCGAGGGCCACGATTTAGGCGCTATTCAGCGCGCGGCTCGTAAATTAGACTCGCAAGGTATTTCTAATGCAACACTGGCTGGCGAAGGCTGGGATCTAGAATCAACCTGGGCATTCTATCAAGGCTACCGTAATTCTAAGAAAAGCACACAAGTGACGTTGCCGCCACTCAGTGAGCAAGATGAAAACGAGCTGAATGCACGTATCAAAGCCTCCAACTGGACTCGTGACATCATCAACAAGAGCGCGGAAGAAGTTGCACCTCGTCAACTTGCGACTATGGCGGCTGAGTTCATTAAATCAACGGCACCTGAGCATGTTACTTACCGCATTGTAAAAGATAAAGATCTGCTGACTGAAGGCTGGGAAGGTATTTTCGCAGTAGGTCGCGGTTCTGAACGCACATCGGCAATGCTGCAACTCGATTACAACCCAACAGGTGACGAAAATGCCCCAGTATTTGCGTGCCTAGTTGGTAAAGGCATCACATTCGATTCTGGTGGCTACAGCCTGAAGCCTTCTAACTTTATGTCGGCGATGAAAGCAGACATGGGTGGTGCTGGTACTATCACTGGCGGTTTGGGATTAGCGATCATGCGTGGTTTGAATAAACGTGTGAAGTTGATTCTCTGCTGTGCGGAAAACATGGTTTCTGGCCGAGCGCTTAAGTTGGGTGACGTGATCACTTATAAAAACGGTAAGACGGTTGAAATCATGAATACCGATGCCGAGGGACGCTTAGTTCTGGCTGATGGTCTTATTTACGCGAGCGAACAAAACCCTGAGCTGATTATTGACTGTGCTACGCTCACCGGTGCAGCTAAGAATGCTCTAGGTAATGATTACCACGCTATCATGTCTTTTGATGACGAACTCACTCATCAAGCATTAACCAATGCAAACCAAGAAAAAGAAGGTTTATGGCCACTGCCGTTAGCAGATTTCCATCGAGGTATGCTGCCGTCAAACTTTGCTGACCTTTCAAATATCAGCAGTGGTGATTACTCACCAGGTGCAAGCACTGCAGCGGCATTTTTGTCTTACTTTGTTACCGATTATAAAAAAGGTTGGTTGCATTTCGATTGTGCTGGTACATATCGCAAAGCGGCGACTGATAAGTGGTCTGCGGGGGCAACTGGCATGGGTATTCGTACTTTAGCTCGGCTGCTTACTGAGCAAGCTCAAACCAAATAACAACAATATAAACAGAAAGATAAGGAACAATAATGGCCCTAGAAAGAACATTTTCAATCGTTAAGCCTGATGCTGTAGAACGTAATCTTATTGGTGAGATCTATCATCGTATTGAGAAAGCTGGTCTAAAAATTATCGCAGCTAAGATGGTTCACTTGACCGATGAGCAAGCGAAAGGGTTTTACGCTGAACACGAGGGTAAGCCATTCTTTGATGCACTGCGTGAGTTTATGACCTCTGGTCCTATCATGGTTCAAGTACTTGAAGGCGAAGATGCTATCTCTCGTTATCGTGAGCTGATGGGGAAGACTAACCCTGAAGAAGCTGCATGTGGAACCATTCGTGCAGATTACGCGTTAAGCATGCGCCATAACTCGGTGCACGGCTCAGACAGTCCAGAGTCGGCAGCGCGTGAAATTGAATTTTTCTTCCCTACGTCGGAAATTTGTCCGCGTTAATGATTGATTCCGCTCAACACAAGGAGGCTTAGGCCTCCTTTTTTAATATTGAGTGTGTTTGCTGTTCAAAAAATGTTCACTTATAAATGAATACCTTATTATTTTAAGGTTTTGTAGCGCTTGTTGTAGTCGCCTAAAGGCTGTACAATTCGCGCCCTTAAGTAGAATCACCGTCATCGAAGAGGCAACATGACCGCACAAAAAGTCAATCTACTCGATTTTGATCGCAAAGGTATGCGTAAATTCTTCCAAGAGGAACTTGGCGAAAAAGCCTTCCGTGCTGATCAGGTTATGAAGTGGATCTATCATTTTGGTTGTGATGACTTTGAGAAGATGACCAACATCAACAAGAAGCTTCGTGAAAAGCTGATTCGTTTGGCTGAAATTAAAGCTCCGACAGTCTCTGAAGCGCAACACTCATCTGATGGCACCATTAAATGGGCGATGCGTGTAGGTGATCAAGATGTCGAAACGGTCTATATCCCAGATGATGACCGCGCAACGTTGTGTGTTTCATCTCAAGTAGGTTGTGCGTTGGAGTGTAAATTCTGTTCAACGGCACAGCAGGGCTTTAACCGTAACCTTAAAGTCTCGGAAATTATCGGTCAGGTTTGGCGCGCTGCGCGTGAAGTCGGCCTTGAAAAAGAGACAGGTCGTCGTCCAATAACCAACGTGGTGATGATGGGTATGGGTGAACCTCTACTCAACATGAAGAATCTGATGCCTGCGTTAGAAATTATGCTAGACGATCTTGGCTTTGGTTTGTCCAAACGCCGCGTAACAGTATCGACTTCTGGTGTGGTGTCCGGTCTTGATCAAATGACGGGTGAAATTGATGTTGCATTGGCTATTTCTCTTCACGCTCCAAATGACAAGTTGCGTAGTGAAATCATGCCGATTAATGATCGTTGGGATATCGAAGATTTCTTAGCATCAGTTCGTCGTTATATTGCGTCATCTAATGCTAATCGCGGTAAAGTTACCGTTGAATATGTACTTTTAGACCATGTTAACGACGATATGGATCATGCGCGTGAGCTTGCAGAGCTGTTGAAAGACACGCCTGCGAAAATCAACTTGATTCCATTTAACCCTTATCCAGGGTCACCGTACAAGAAACCGAGTAACTCGCGCATCGATCGTTTCATGAAGACGCTAATGCAGTACGACTATACAGTGACAGTTCGTAAGACTCGCGGCGACGATATTGATGCGGCGTGTGGCCAGTTAGTTGGTGATGTGATTGACCGTACTAAACGTACCAAGCAACTGGCTGAGCAAAAAGGTGAAGCTATTCCGGTAAAATCGGTATAATCCACAAATAAATAAAGAAAAACCAAGTATTTGCTTGGTTTTTTTGTATCTATAGCGCTGCAATTGAAAATATCTGATCCTTGCCACAATTTACTGATAAAAAATTCAGTATTAATGGAACAAATATCGGTTTTGTTAATCAAATATTTCAAAACGTCGCTTGAACTTTATAGATAGTGTCAATTTTTTATCAAAAATGGCTCTATTTACGTCGTTTTACGTTTGTCGATTTTAACTCGTGGTTAGAATCGACTATGATGGTCACATTCAGCCGCTGTCTTGACCCAATGTGGGGAGATCTTGCGCGAAAATCATAATGAAATCGAGCACTTTGCACTAGATTGAGGTGCAGAAGTAGGCAATTTGGGACTATGCTGTAATACAGTTAGTACGTACGATTTACCACACTAATGACGATATCACACCAATTAAAAAACGAACTAAGCGTGTAGCGTCATAGTCACAACCAAAAGAAGTACATGATAAATGAGTACTGAACAAAATACCGCAGTAGATAAAGTTGAACAGCAACCACAAGAGTCCGTTCTTGCCGGAACCATATTAAAAGAGAAGCGTGAAGCGCTAGGCCTCACCCAGAAACAGATCGCAGACCGCTTACGCTTGCGTGTCGCCATCATTCAAAAGATTGAAGCCAACGATTTTGATGGTGAGCAAGTTGCAACCTTCACTCGAGGCTATCTACGTTCTTACGCTAAGGCAGTTGGTATTGATGAAAAAGAGATCCTTGGTGCTATTGAACACCACAGTGAAGCTCAACCTTCAGAACAGCCAATGCAGAGCTTCTCTCAGAAAACCAATAAAGAAAAACACGATAGCCGCATAATGAAGCTTACTTGGGGTATTTTCGTGGTAATTATTGGTATCTCTTCGGTTTGGTGGTTGCAAAGCCAGCAAAAAGATACTCTATCGGAAATCGCAGATACTAGCGATCCTGCCTTTCAAGTAGAAGAACCCGCTTCGCCACAACTTACCGCTGAGCCTGAATTAGCAACAGCAGAAGATGAAGTAAAAACTATTGATGTGTCTGCTATTATCGAAACGCCGGAGCAGCCAGAGGAAGCAGCAACAGAATCGGTATCAGAGACTGCCAATAATAATGTTGAATCGGTTTCGGCAGACGTCGCAGTAATTGAGGAACAACCTCAAACCGCAAACGAGCAACCAAAATCAATTGATGGTCTGACTAATTTAACGATGGCTTTCACAGGTGACTGCTGGATCCAGGTAAAAGACGCGGACGGAAAGACCATCACTACCGGTATTAAAAAGCAGGGCGATAATGTCAATGTAAACGGAAAAGCACCATTTAAAGTGATTTTAGGTGCTCCTGAGAAAGTTTCTATGACATTAGCAAGTGAACCTGTCGACCTTTCTGGGTATACTTCAGGCAAAGTAGCTCGATTCACCTTACCTTAGATAATCAATATGCATCACGAATCACCAATTAAACGTCGCCCATCTACGCGTATTTATGTGGGCGATGTACCTATCGGCGATGGCGCGCCCATTGCTGTTCAGTCAATGACAAACACTCGCACGACGGACGTTGCTGCGACCGTTGCTCAGATTAAAGCGTTAGAAAATGTCGGTGCAGACATTGTTCGTGTTTCTGTTCCTACTATGGATGCCGCAGAAGCCTTCCGAGAAATCAAACAGCAAGTTTCGATTCCTCTAGTGGCTGATATTCACTTCGACTATCGAATTGCACTAAAGGTTGCGGAGTATGGCGTAGATTGTTTACGTATCAACCCGGGCAATATCGGTAACGAAGCTCGCATTCGCTCTGTTGTAGATTGTGCGCGTGATAAAAACATTCCAATTCGTATTGGCGTAAATGGCGGGTCTTTAGAAAAAGACATTCAGATGAAATATGGCGAGCCTACACCAGCTGCTTTGGTTGAGTCGGCGATGCGTCACGTGGATATTTTGGATCGTCTAAACTTCGACCAATTTAAAGTCAGTGTTAAAGCATCGGATGTGTTCCTTGCCGTAGATTCTTACCGATTGTTGGCTCAAAAGATTGATCAGCCACTACACTTAGGTATCACTGAAGCTGGCGGTGCTCGTGCGGGTGCTGTGAAGTCGTCAGTGGGTCTTGGAATGCTGTTGGCAGAAGGTATTGGTGACACTTTGCGTATTTCTTTAGCGGCAGACCCAGTTGAAGAGATCAAAGTGGGCTTTGATATTTTGAAGTCATTGCGTATTCGCTCTCGTGGTATCAACTTTATTGCTTGCCCAAGTTGTTCACGTCAAGAATTCGATGTGATCGGTACAGTAAATGCGCTAGAGCAGCGCTTAGAAGATGTGATTACACCAATGGATGTGTCGATTATCGGCTGTGTGGTGAATGGACCAGGTGAAGCAGAAGTTTCACATTTAGGCTTAGCTGGTAGTAACAAGAAAAGTGCATTCTACGAGGACGGTAAACGTCAGAAAGAGCGCTTCGATAATGATGACCTAGTGAACAAGCTCGAAGCAAAAATTCGTGCTAAGGCGTCGATGTTAGATGAGTCAAATCGCATCGAAGTGAATCAAGTAGAAGATAAATAATTTCAACGATATAACGGTATTAAACTGTGGCAAAAACTATTCAAGCAATACGAGGCATGAACGACTGCCTCCCAACACAATCTCCACTTTGGCAAAAAGTTGAGAATACAGTTAAGCATGTTGTTAGCGCATATGGCTACAACGAAGTACGTATGCCAATCGTTGAAATGACCCATCTATTTAGCCGCGCTATCGGTGAAGTGACGGATGTGGTCGAAAAGGAAATGTACACCTTCGAAGACCGTAATGGCGATAGCCTAACGCTTCGTCCTGAAGGCACGGCCGGTTGTGTGCGTTCTGGTATTGAAAATGGCTTGTTATATAACCAAGAACAACGTCTTTGGTATATGGGCCCAATGTTCCGCCATGAGCGCCCACAAAAGGGTCGTTACCGTCAATTCCATCAATGTGGTGTGGAAGTCTTTGGTCTAAATGGCCCTGACGTTGATGCTGAACTTATCATGATGACTGCGCGTCTATGGCGTGAGTTGGGCATTGCTGAACATGTACGTTTGGAACTGAACTCTATCGGCTCTCTAGAAGCTCGCGCTGATTACCGTACGGCATTGATTGCTCACCTAGAGCAGCATATTGATGTTCTTGATGAAGATAGCAAGCGTCGTATGTACACCAATCCGCTACGTGTTCTAGATAGCAAGAACCCAGATGTACAAGCGATTTTGGTTGATGCTCCTGAGCTGTCAGATTACCTCGATGCAGACTCAAAACAACATTTTGCAGGTCTTTGTGAACTTCTTGACGCAGCAGGAATCGAATATACGGTAAATCAACGTCTTGTCCGTGGGTTGGATTACTACAACCGCACGGTATTTGAGTGGATCACCGAAAGTTTAGGTGCTCAAGGTACGGTTTGTGGCGGTGGTCGTTATGACGGACTGGTTGAACAACTAGGTGGCAAAGCGACGCCAGCTGTCGGATTTGCTATGGGTTTAGAGCGTTTGGTACTAATGATGGAAACGCTTGAGCTGACTGATGTTCGTCGTAGTGTTGACGCCTACGTAGTGACTGCGGGTGAAGGCACCATGATGGCAGGTATGAAGCTAGCCGAGTCTTTGCGTGAAGCTATCCCTGGTATTCGTGTCATGAACCACTTTGGTGGTGGCAACTTCAAGAAACAATTTAAGCGTGCAGATAAAGTTGGCGCAGTATACGCTCTAGTGTTAGGCGAGAATGAAGTGGCCGAGAATACGGTCGTGGTCAAAGATTTGCAGGGTGGTGAGCAAGAAACTATTGCTCAAACTGAGTTAGCCGCTAAATTAGCAGATATTATCTAGTTTATAGACTGACGTTGATTGAACGTATTCGATAGATGAATCAATCAACGTTAGTGACGAATTCTTTTAAGAGGACAGGAAGTGGAACTCTACGATTCTGAAGAACAACAAGTAGAAGCAATCAAAGATTGGTGGAAAGAGAACGGCAAAGCAGTGGTTCTTGGTGTTGTTGTTGGTTTGGGTGGTTTATTTGGCTGGCGTTACTATCAAGACTCAGTAACGTCTGCGCAAGAAGCTGCTTCTGAACAGTATACCAAAGCGGTAGAAGCTATTGCCGCTAAAGGCACTGACGCAAGTGGTGACGTACAAGCATTTATCGATGGTAGCAAAGACACTGAATACAGTGTTTTGGCTTCACTACAACTAGCGAAAGTTCAAGTAGAAGCTGGTGAGCTTGAAAAGGCTCTTGAGCAACTGCAATGGGCACAAAGCAAAACTAAAGATGCGGCGATCACTCCGCTAGTGACTTACCGTATTGCTCGTCTAATGGCGGAAACAGGTAACGTTGATGGTGCGCGTGCTGAACTTGCGAAAATTACCGATGACGCATGGGCAGGCCGAGTGGCCGAGCTGCGTGGTGATATCGCAATTCGTGACGGTGACCGTGATGCAGCTTACACTGCTTATACTGAAGCACAGCAAGCGCAAGACGCAAGCCAAGGGCTACAAATTAAACTGGACGATCTTGCCAAGTAAGGGCCATAGCCGATGAATAGAGTCGTAAAGAAAGTACTGCTTTCTATTTCGGTACTGGGAATTCTTGCAGGGTGTTCTAGTGAAGAAGATACCGTCATTATGGCACCACTGCCAAAAGTACAAAGTGAGTTCACGCCTCAGTCGGTATGGTCTGCAAGTATTGGTGATGGTGTTGGTCAGTTCTTCTCGAAGCTCTCTCCAATTTACGCCTATGACAACTTGTTTGTCGCTAGCCGAGACGGAGTGGTAAAAGCGCTTGATCCAGAAACGGGTAAAACGCTTTGGGAAGTTAATGTCGCTGGTGAGACATCAGCTCGACTTTCTGGTGGTATTGCCGCGGCGTATCAAAAGCTATATATCGGTAGCGAAAACGGCGAAGTTATTGCGCTTGACGTCAAAACGGGCGAAGAAGTTTGGCGCGCCAAGGTGAATGGTGAGGTGCTTGCGAATCCGGTAGCGGATGCAAGTTTAATCATGGTTCATACCAGTCAAGGCTTGTTGGTTGCATTGGAACAAACGTCGGGCGAAGAGCGCTGGGCGATCAGTACTGATGTTCCAAACCTAACTTTACGTGGTGACAGTGCACCAGCTACCGTATCAGGTGGTGTTTTCTGGGGCACGGCCAATGGACGTTTAGCTGCCGCTATCGTCGAGCGTGGACAGTTGATTTGGCAGCAACCTGTAGGCACGCCAAAAGGCGCTACCGAGATCGATCGCTTGGTTGATGTGGATTCATCTCCAATCATTTTAGGTGGCACACTGTTTACGGTGGGTTTCAATGGGCAGTTAATTTCTATTGATCTACGTTCTGGTAACCCTATTTGGAAACGTAACTACTCATCAGCGACAGATATGGCGACGGATAACCGTAGTTTATTCTTGGTGACAGATAATGATCATGTAGTAGCTGTAGATGCTCGCAGTGGTACTGAGCTGTGGGAAAATAACCAGTTGGAAAACCGACTGCTAACTGCACCTGTTATTGTTGATGGTTACATCGTAGTAGGTGATAGCTTAGGTTACCTACACTGGATTGATCGAGAGTCAGGTGAGTTTGTAGCACAGCAACTCATCAACGAAAGTGGCCTTTCTGTTGGACCAACTAAGGTACCTGAAGGTTATGTTTTAGTGACTCGTGATGGTGAAATAAAGAAACTCACTATCAACTAGAAAGCGTGATATAATTCACAAACGGCTCCTGGCTGATCTCAGTTAGGAGCCGTTTTATTGCTGCGAAGCAAAAGGATCTTTTCGAGCTCGGATAGATGGATTAATTTGTGGTTATAGGAAAACGTGAGAATTTTACCTATAACTACAATTAGAAGATAAGTGTAGAGGTTTATATGGTACCTGTTGTTGCCCTAGTTGGACGCCCGAATGTGGGTAAGTCGACCCTGTTCAATCGATTGACGCGTACGCGTGATGCTCTTGTTGCGGATTTTCCGGGGCTAACACGTGACCGTAAATACGGTCAGGCGAAACTGGGTGAGCATGAATTCATTGTTATTGATACCGGTGGTATTGATGGTACTGAAGAAGGTGTTGAAACAAAAATGGCGGAACAATCGCTAGCTGCGATTGATGAAGCGGATGTCGTGCTTTTCCTAGTGGATGGCCGTGCAGGTTTAACGTCGGCTGATGAAGCGATTGCTCAACACCTGCGTAAAATTGAGAAGCCGTCATTCCTAGTGATCAACAAAGTTGATGGTATTGATGCTGATGCTGCCAGTGCTGAGTTTTGGCAACTTGGTGTAGAAGACATGTACCACATCGCAGCGGCACACGGTCGTGGCGTTACTGCACTTATCGAACGCGCACTTAACCCATTTGCAGAAAGCTTTGTTGAACAAGGTGAAATTGAAGATCTGACTGAGTTTGAAGACGAAGAAGAAGAGAAACTCGATTATACCGAAGAAGAAGCGGAAGAAGAGTTTAAGCGTCTTCAAGATCAACCAATTAAGTTGGCTATCATTGGTCGACCTAATGTGGGTAAATCAACGCTGACCAACCGTATTCTTGGTGAAGAGCGTGTAGTAGTTTATGACATGCCGGGTACCACTCGCGATTCTATTTATATTCCTATGCAGCGTGATGATCGTGAGTATGTACTAATTGATACTGCTGGTGTACGTCGTCGTCGTCGCATCAACGAAACGGTTGAGAAGTTCTCAGTGGTAAAAACACTGAAAGCAGTAGAAGATGCAAACGTTGTATTACTCGTTATCGATGCTCGTGAAAACATCTCAGATCAAGACTTAAGCCTCCTTGGTTTTGCGTTAAACTCTGGTCGCTCTATTGTGATCGCTGTGAACAAATGGGATGGTTTAGATACTGACGTGAAAGAGCACGTTAAGAAAGAGCTTGATCGTCGTCTTGGTTTCGTTGACTTTGCTCGTATCCACTTTATTTCAGCGCTTCATGGTACTGGTGTTGGCCACTTGTTTGAATCTGTTCAAGAAGCTTACAAGTCTGCGACTACCCGTGTGGGTACTTCGGTACTGACCCGTATCATGAAAATGGCGACGGAAGATCACCAGCCACCTATGGTTCGTGGACGTCGTGTTAAGTTGAAATATGCGCACGCTGGTGGCTACAACCCACCAATCGTTGTGGTTCATGGTAACCTAGTCAATGAACTACCAGATTCGTATAAGCGTTATTTAATGAACTATTATCGTCGTTCTTTGGAAATTATGGGTACGCCAATTCGTATTAACTTCCAAAGCAGCGATAACCCATTTGAAGGTAAGTCTAACAAGATGACCCTTTCACAAGAGCGTAAACGTAAACGCTTAATGACGATGATGAAAGGTCGTCCTAAAAAATAAGTCGAAATTAAACAACGCCCTCTGAATACAGCGGGCGTTTTTTGTTGCAAGGAATAATCATACCGTGTTTACCGCTAGTAAAATTCACTTTTGTCATCAAACTTGGCAGCTAGACAGCGCAATTCAATTGATCGATGAGCATTCTAATTACACCGATATTGTTGTAGACAGTACGCCATTTCACCCAGTAAGTCATATATGGCCAGATCATCCCGCAGACAAAGGTTATCTGTTAGCGAAAGGTCAACAACTTGAAGTCATAGATTGTCTTGTTGGTGCTATCGAACTGGATACCAAAACACTGTATGTCGGCAGCGCGATTCCCGTAAAACGAGACTGTGATGGATGGGTATTTGTTGTTGTGCATCGAATCGCGAAAGGAACAGAACTTTGTGTTGGTCAGGTCATTACATTGGAAGTAGACAAAGCCTATCAACAAAGTTTGAGCAGAGGACATAGTGCCGGACATATCGCCTCTCTTGCACTTAACAAAGTGCTAGCTGCGTCATACTGGAGAAAAGAAGCAGACCGAAAAGATGGTTTGGCCCACTATGATTTTAATAGTTATGCTCAGGAACAGAGTGTGGTATCGCCAAACCGATGTTTTGACCGATATCGCCTTGGGAAAACGTTAAAGAAACGTGGACTAAATACCGTAGAGGTGGTGACAGACTTACAGAGAATTGAAGATATGACTAATCAACAGTTAGCTGAGTGGTCACAAGAACCCTCTGAAGTTTCAATGCAACTTGAAGGTCCATTTTTGACCAGTTCAAGATATTGGCACTGCACTCTTGATGGCGTCGACGTCGTGATGCCTTGCGGTGGAACGCATATCAATCATATGGATGAACTGATTAACCTTAGAGTCGAGCTAAAAGCCGTAGATTCGTCTTATATCGAAATGCATACCCATGTAAGTGACTAATTTGAGAAATGATCGTTTTATTAAATTCTGTATAGTGTCATTTGATAAGCCTTGCGTGGAATAATAATCTAACTTAAATCCAAATGCAGAATATGTAACTTATGCTTTCGGTATGTGGTTATATAAATGTTCTTTTAAGAGCAGATCGCTGATCAGATTAGATTAAGGGGAAGATCTAGGGAAGATCTAGAACAGCATCGTATTGTTGTTCGTCCCTTTGACCATACGACTAAATATTAAACTGGTCAATAGATCATCTATCCGTACGTTGTGTTATTATGTGTCGGTTACGCATACTCAATAAGAACGACAATTCTGCGGATTTATGACGAAAGATTTGCTGATAGATGCCCATAAGGGCATGAACTTACTCTTGAAAGAACTTGCTCTGGGGTTGCCAAAACCCCAATTGGAGGAGCGAATCATTAAGTTAACAGAGCGCCTGTTTAAGGATAAACGCGCGTCAATATTAACGTTAGATCAAGAGACACATCGACTTTACAGCACTTCAGCACCTAACTTGCCTGACTTTTACAACGATGCTATTGATGGGATCGAAATAGGAGAAGGAGTAGGTTCCTGCGGTGCGGCTGCCTATTTAAAACGTTCTGTAATCATCTCTGATGTCAAAAGCCATAGTAATTGGCAGCCTTTTGTTGAACTTGCGACACAAGCAAATATTAGAGCATGCTGGTCTGTGCCAGTGATCTCGACACAAGAGCACGTATTGGGTACGTTTGCACTCTATAGCTCATTGCCCTCTGATCCCCATGCTATTGAACTGGAGATACTCGAGTCTATTGCCGCAGTTTATTCTGTGGCGCTAGAGAAATATGCTTTAGAAGATAAACTCAACTACCAAGCTAAGTTTGATTCTCTGACTCAATGCCTGAATCGTCGAGCTCTATTGGAACGTGTCGAACAAAGTCATTGCTTTCAAGGTAATTTTCTTGGCTGCTTCTTTATTGATATCGATAAGTTCAAACAAGTAAATGATGTGTATGGGCATCAATTCGGCGATAAGGTGTTGGTTGCTGTCGCGCAAAAATTACGTTTACTATTACCTGACCAAGCTGTGTTAGGTCGATATGGTGGCGATTAGTTTCTTGCGTTTAGTTGCTTTCCTAGTCAGGAAGATTCCAGAACTTTTTACGAGACATTGCAGTCAGAATTGAATCGGCCTGTCACTTTAGAAGAGACTAACATCGGGGTTAGCGTTGGGTTTGCAACCAAAGAGTGTTGTTCAGACATGACGATTGACCAATTGATCCGTTTAGCGGATACCGAGATGTATAAAGTCAAACGTAAAGCTAAGTTGGAGAGTTTATTCCTATCTCGTGGCTAATTGCTTTCCTAGCAGTACGTCTTATGGCAGTTGCCTAGTATCCTCGTGGTGTTCGAGATAGAATATCAATATTAACATCTACTAATATTTAGGTGAGATATGAACTTCGCAGACAACGAGTGCCCAGATTGCAAGATCGCTTTAGATTGGGACGGGCAGTATTTCTGTAAACAATGCACTAAACATTTTGTCAAAATTGGTTATTGCCCAGATTGCCAAGCTGAAATGGAAAAGCTTCAGGCGTGTGGTGCAGCTAACTATTTTTGTAACTCATGTAATGAACTGAAGTCTAAATCTCGAGCAAGGTTTGAATTCCAACCAATAGAAGCTTAGTGAGCTTGGCTAGCTAGGTTTGATATCGGTAACGGTCGAGACAAGAGTGCCATGCTCTAACTGAGTCGTCATTGTCGAGCCTATTTCTACCGAATCTGCATGAGAAATGACTTTCCCATCCTCGTCTTGAGTAATAGAGTAACCACGCTTCAATGTGGCAAGTGGACTCACCGTGTCAAGCTTACCAACTGTTAATGCAAATTTATGCTTAGTTGAAGAGAGTTGACGTTGCATCGCTTGTTCTAGTCGACTTTCTAATTGACTTAATCGGTGCGATTGTTGCGCCAGACGAGTAACAGGTGACTGTAACTTCAGTCGATGCAGCTTGTTGGTTAACCTGAGAGTCTCTTGAGATAACCTTTGCTTCATTGCGGCATTAAGGCGGTACTCAAATTCATCCAAGCGTTGACTTTGGCGCTGCAAATGATGTTTAGGGTGTTGATTGCTTAGGTCTTGCATCAACGAGGACAAGCGCTGCTTTTGCTCTGACAGATAAAGTCGAATGACGTTTCTCAGGCGCTGCTCTCTAGTGATCAGTGACTCATGTTTATGAGAGGTATCATTGCTGACTAGTTCTGCGGCTGCACTTGGTGTCGGGGCGCGCACATCAGCGACGTAATCAGCGATAGTGACGTCAATTTCATGTCCGACTGCACTGATAATTGGTATTTGGCTGGCGGCAATGGTTCTGGCGACGATTTCGTGGTTGAAGCACCATAAATCTTCAAGGGAGCCTCCGCCTCGTCCGACGATTAACACATCACACTCGTTTCGGCTGTTTGCTCTGCCAATCGCTTGAGCAATCTCAATCGCAGCGTTATCTCCTTGAACCGTCGTCGGATAAATAACCACAGGTAAGGAAGGATCACGCCTTTTCAAAACATCTAAAATATCAAATAAAGCAGCGCCCGTTTTGGAGGTAATGATACCTACACGTTTTGGGTGGCTGGGCAATGGTTGTTTTAGTGTTTGAGCAAACAAACCTTCTGCAGCAAGTGACATTTTCAGCTTCTCAAACTCTTGCTGAAGTCGACCATCCCCCTCGGGTTGCATTGACTCAATGATGAGCTGATAGTCACCTCGCGGCTCATAGAGTGAGAGTCTTGCTTTAACTAGTACTTGATTTCCATTAGCAGGTTTGAACGTTACACGGCGATTATTACCACGAAACATCGCGCATTTCACTTGAGCGCGAGAGTCCTTAAGAGTGAGGTACCAGTGACCAGAGACAGGTGCAGAAAAGTTAGAAATTTCGCCGACTAACCACACTATCCCCATTTCATTTTCTAGCAACAAACGAACTTCAGAGTTCAGGCGTGACACCGTGTAAATGTTTTGATTACTAGACGTAGAATTAGAGCTTGATCGCGAGGATAGGGGCACAGCTAATCTCAAAGACGTGGGTATGGAAATTAGCGGCAATATAATACATATCAAGGGGGTAAATGCAAATAAAAAATATAAAAATGTGTAGCCAAGCGATTTCGTCGGGCGTATAATCCCACCGCAATATCTAATCCAAATGACCTTATTATGCGAAACGATAAGGGCGGATTATTCCTTCAACTCCTCTATTGTGAGATATTGCAAATGCTAAGAATTGCCAAAGAAGCGCTGACGTTCGATGATGTACTACTCGTTCCAGCTCACTCCACCGTTCTCCCAAACACAGCCGATCTTCGCACTCGGTTGACGAAGAATATCAGTCTGAATATTCCAATGATCTCTGCGTCTATGGACACAGTGACGGAAGCGCGTCTAGCGATCGCGCTTGCCCAAGAAGGTGGCATTGGCTTTATCCACAAAAACATGTCTATTGAGCAACAAGCTGAGCAAGTACGTCTTGTTAAGATCTTTGAAGCTGGTGTAGTAACAAACCCTGTTACTGTTCGTCCAGAAGCAACGATTGCTGATGTAATGGCGCTAACTGAAAAGCATGGCTTTGCAGGTTTCCCTGTTGTTACAGAAACGAATGAGCTTGTAGGCATCATCACTGGCCGTGATGTTCGCTTTGTTACTGATTTAAGTAAGAAAGTAGAAGTAGTAATGACGCCAAAAGCGCGTCTAGCATCAGTAAAAGAAGGCGCTTCTCGTGAAGAAGTGCAAGAAGAGATGCACCGTGCTCGTGTTGAAAAAGTGTTGGTCGTAAACGATGAGTTCCAACTTACCGGTATGATCACTGCAAAAGACTTCCACAAAGCAGAACGTAAACCAAACGCATGTAAAGATGCGCAAGGTCGTCTGCGCGTAGGTGCTGCTGTCGGTGCGGGCGCGGGTAACGAAGAGCGCGTAAAAGCTCTAGTTGAAGCTGGTGTTGATGTGCTTTTGATTGACTCTTCACACGGTCATTCAGAAGGCGTTTTAACTCGCATTCGCGAAACACGTGAAGCGTACCCAGATCTCGATATCATTGGTGGCAACGTAGCTACGGCTGCTGGCGCGAAAGCATTGATTGAAGCGGGTGTTAGTGCCGTTAAAGTTGGTATTGGCCCTGGTTCTATTTGTACAACTCGTATCGTTACAGGTGTTGGTGTTCCTCAAGTTACAGCGATTGCTGATGCTGCTGGTGTTGCCAACGAATACGGTATTCCAGTCATCGCAGACGGTGGTATCCGCTTCTCTGGTGATATCTGTAAAGCAATCGTTGCTGGTGCATCATGCGTGATGGTTGGCTCTATGTTTGCTGGTACTGAAGAAGCACCTGGTGAAGTTATTCTTTATCAAGGCCGTTCTTATAAGGCTTACCGTGGAATGGGTTCTCTTGGCGCGATGTCTCAAGGTTCATCGGACCGTTATTTCCAATCAGATAATGCTGCGGACAAGCTTGTTCCAGAAGGTATCGAAGGTCGCATCGCCTACAAAGGTCGCCTAAAAGAAATCGTTCACCAACAAATGGGTGGTCTTCGTTCAAGCATGGGTCTAACAGGCTCTGCGACTATCGAAGATATGCGCACTAAAGCAGAGTTCGTACGTATCTCTGGTGCTGGCTTAAACGAGTCACACGTACACGACGTTCAAATCACTAAGGAAGCACCAAACTACCGTCTAGGTTAATTACCCATAGACTGTAGTGATAACGTTGAGGGTCACAATTGACCCTGGTAAGTCTAAATCTTACGTAAACGTTTGCTTTTTTCCTTGATGCATAGATGTGAGGCGGGTAAACTCGCCTCCGTTCTCAATACTTAGCTTATAAGATTGCCCAAAATGACGAAAAATATTCATGACCAACGAATTCTGATTTTAGACTTCGGCTCGCAGTACACACAATTAGTAGCACGTCGTGTACGTGAAATCGGCGTTTACTGTGAACTATGGAGCTGGGATGTAGAAGAAGCGGATATTCGTGAATTCAACCCAGACGGTATTATTCTATCTGGCGGCCCTGAGAGTGTAACAGAGGAAAATTCTCCTCGTGCTCCTCAATACGTATTTGATTCAGGCGTTCCTGTTCTTGGCGTTTGTTACGGCATGCAGACAATGGCTGAGCAGCTTGGTGGCCGAGTAGCTGGTTCAAACGAACGTGAATTTGGCTACGCACAAGTTAAAGTATCTGGTGACTCAGCGATTTTCAAAGATCTTGAAGCGACTCAAGACGTCTGGATGAGCCACGGCGATAAAGTTGTAGAAATTCCAGCAGACTTCGTAAAAGTTGGTGAAACGGACACTTGCCCGTACGCTGCTATGGCGAATGAAGAGAAGAAATACTATGGCGTTCAGTTCCACCCAGAAGTAACGCACACTAAACAAGGCCTGCAAATGCTAGAGAACTTTGTTCTTGGTGCATGTGGCTGTGAGCGTTTATGGACATCAGAATCCATCATCGAAGATGCTGTTGCTCGTATTAAAGAGCAAGTAGGCGATGATGAGGTTATTCTAGGTCTATCTGGTGGTGTTGATTCATCGGTAGTTGCAATGCTTGTTCACCGCGCCATTGGCGACAAGCTGACCTGTGTGTTCGTTGACAACGGCCTACTTCGTCTTAACGAAGGCCAGCAAGTGATGGAAATGTTTGGCGATAAGTTCGGCCTAAACATCATCAAAGTTGACGCAGAAGAGCGCTTCTTGATTGCACTTGAAGGCAAATCTGACCCAGAAGAGAAACGTAAAACAATCGGTCACGTGTTTGTTGACGTATTCGATGAAGAGTCTAAGAAGCTTAAAAATGCGAAATGGCTAGCACAGGGTACAATCTACCCAGATGTCATTGAGTCAGCTGCTTCTAAAACAGGTAAAGCTCACGTTATTAAATCACACCACAATGTGGGTGGTCTTCCTGATGATATGGAAATGGGGCTTGTTGAGCCACTACGTGAATTGTTTAAAGATGAAGTGCGTAAGATCGGTCTAGAACTAGGTCTACCATATAACATGCTTTATCGTCACCCATTCCCAGGACCAGGCCTCGGTGTTCGTGTTCTTGGTGAAATCAAAAAAGAGTACTGTGACTTGCTGCGCCGTGCTGATGCTATCTTTATTGAAGAACTGCACGCTGCAGATCTGTATAACAAAGTTTCTCAAGCATTTACCGTGTTCCTACCAGTTCGTTCGGTAGGTGTTATGGGTGATGGCCGTAAGTATGACTGGGTAGTATCACTGCGTGCTGTTGAAACCATCGACTTTATGACGGCTCATTGGGCACATTTACCATATGACTTCCTAGGTAAGGTCTCGAACCGCATTATCAACGAAGTTGAAGGCATTTCACGTGTGGTTTACGACATTTCTGGTAAGCCACCAGCGACCATCGAGTGGGAATAATCTCCGATTGTTGTTATTAAATTATGAAACCGGCGCAAGCCGGTTTTTTTATGCATGCTAATTAATATCTGCAAATTATCAATCTTAGATTGCAAATAACGGATCTGCTCAATGTCACAAATATCGATTAAAATTTTTCTATAACTTTTACCACTAATTTTTAATCGAAGGCTCTTTTACATGTCGAACAAACTCGCAAACCCTGCGCCACTTGGCCTAATGGGTTTTGGTATGACTACCATTCTGCTTAACATCCACAATGCAGGTTTCTTTCCGATTGATTCAATGATTCTTGCTATGGGTATTTTTTATGGCGGTCTTAGCCAAGTGTTTGTTGGCATGATGTGCTTTAAGCGTGGTGACACTTTTGGCACTACGGCATTCACGTCGTACGGCTTATTCTGGTTAACGCTAGTGGGTATTATCGTAATGCCTTACATGGGTCTTCCTGCTAGCCCTGCGAAATTTATGGGTTGGTATTTACTGCTATGGGGTGTGTTCACTGGCTTCATGTTCATTGGTTCACTTTGCTACCCAGTGGCTAAGCAAGTGGTCTTTGGTTCTCTGACTATCCTATTTTTCTTGTTAGCTGCGCGTGATTTCTTCGGCAGCGAATTGATTGGCACTATTGCCGGCTTTGAAGGTATCTTCTGCGGCGCGAGCGCGATTTACTTCGCTATGGCTCAAGTACTTAACAACGAATATGGTCGTACGATTCTCCCTATCGGTGAGAAAAAAGCGCCAGCAATGAACACTCAAGAAGTGGCTGCATAATTTAAGTTTCATTCATTCGGGAACAATGAATGATAAAAGGGGTAGCTAAGCTACCCCTTTTTTTATGCGACGAGCATGTTTCATATCATCCCTGCACAAGCAGAGACCTACCCAAAGTGAACATCAATTCTTAATTAAGATGTCTGTGTCTGAGTGGATGCGGAACCCGCCTCTTGAGGCGCTTCAGGCTTTTTACCTGTTTTACGCTCGTAGCGACCTTCCCAGTAGTCTGCACCTTTAATACCAAGTGCGACAGGGTTGAATGTGTACTCTTCTACACCTTGCTCTTGCTGTTTCTCATAATCTTTGAGCGCAATGATTGCTGGTTTGGCAATAAAGAAGATGATCAAAATGCCCACGATGTTTAGCCATGCCATCAGACCAACACCCACATCACCCATTGCCCAAGCAAGGTTAGCCGCTTTCACTGTTCCATAAAACACAGATGTGATTAGCACAAGTTTCAAGATGAACATCAAGCCGTTGACTTTAAAAGTACGGCGAATGTAAGCGATATTTGTCTCTGCAATATAGTAGTACGCCAGAATGGTCGTAAATGCGAAGAAGAATAGTGCAAATGCGATAAATAGCTTACCAACACCAGGCATTGTGCTTTCGATAGCTAACTGAGTAAACGCAGGACCATTAGCTCCAACGGTTTCGGCAAGGTTTTGTACCAAGAACGTACTCTCAGGACCATGAACGTTGTACGCACCTGTGATAAGAATCATAAATGCTGTCGCAGAACACACTAGAAGCGTATCAATATAGATAGAGAAAGATTGCACTAAACCTTGTTGTGCTGGGTGATCAACGTTTGCTGCTGCAGCTGCATGTGGACCAGTACCTTGGCCTGCTTCGTTAGAGTAGACGCCACGTTTCACACCCCAGCCAATTGCCGCGCCGAAGCCTGCCATTGGAGTAAATGCATCGCCAATAATCATACTAACAATCCCCGGTACTTCACCGATGTTAAGCAGAATAATCACGAAGGCGATGATGATGTACGCTAGCGCCATAAATGGCACAACGATTTGTGTGAAGTTTGCGATTCGTTTTACGCCACCAAAAATGATGAAGGCAAGAATGACGGAAATAACTGCACCAGTGAAAATTTTAGCAAAACTGATGGTACCGATAGCAGTGTCAATCATAGCGCCTGTGCCGAATGCGGTTTCTACTGCATTACCAATGCTGTTCGATTGAACACCTGGTAGAAGAACACCACAAGCGAAAATAGTCGCAATAGCAAAGATCCATGCGTACCATTTTTGTCCCATCGCTTTTTCTATGTAATAAGCTGGGCCGCCACGAAATTGCCCTTCATCTTCTTCTTTATAGATTTGAGCGAGCGTGGATTCGATATAGGCTGTTGCTGCGCCAAAAAACGCAACCATCCACATCCAGAAAACTGCGCCTGGACCACCAAAACCAATAGCCGCAGCGACACCGGCAATATTACCCGTACCAACGCGACCAGAAAGTGAAACCGCTAAAGCTTGAAATGAGGAGATCCCTTTTTCTGAGCTTTTACCGGAAAGTAATAGACGCCACATTTCGAAGAAATGACGCACCTGTACAAAACGAGTGAGCACTGAATAAAAAAGGCCAGCACCAAGACACAAGTAAATTAGAGCGGGACTCCAGATTATCCCGTTTAAAAAATCAACCAAAGACTGCATAGTTCTTCCCTGTAAAGCTGGGGTAGCTTTTGAAACTCAGCGACTGATGTTCTGATTGTTCGAAAGCTATTGTTGATACCCACCGTTTCCCAATCGTCCTTGCTTGCACGAAAAGCATGAGAAAGCTGAGCGCGAAGTGTTTGAATTTATAAAACACTTCGCGCATCCTACCTAAGTTTGTTGCAAATGTTAAGGTTGGATGTAAATATTGTGTTAACACGTGATGACAGGCACAAAATTTTAAATGCGGGTTGTTTGTGTGATATTTGTTTGTTAATTGCTTTCTTTGAAGAGATAAAAAAAGCCGACCTAAATAGTCGGCTTTAGATTAGGCGGCATCTAAGCCTTGTTGCCAAAAGGCAATTTCCATGCGAGTTGCCGTTTTAAACACATGTATGATCTCTTGTGCTCTCTGGCTTTGCAGGTCAATGTCTTTTAGTAGCACGTCTAATCGTTTGATACTGGTTTGCACTCCTGACTGGAATTCTTCGCTGCCATACAGTTCTATCCAACTACGATAGGGGTTATTTTCTAGCATGGTATCGGCGCTTTTGAGTAAGTTGTCACCGATAACGGCATAGCCGATGGCACAGGGTGCTAGTGCAGCATAAAGATCAACTAATTCGCCCGTCATTCCTGCATCTAGAACATAACGTGTGTACGCCACGGTACCAAAATCTTCGACTTCCGCTTCCATATCTGCTTCTGTGATTCCCCACTGCTGGCAATAAGTGACATGGTGGCCAATCTCAGAATTTAATAATGCCTCAACACTTGGTACCGCTTCGCGCATTTGAGCAAGTGTTTTGGCTTTGTAGATGGCTAGTGCATAGGCTCGAGCGTACTGTTTTAAGAATAGAAAATCCTGCTTTAAATAGTGTAAATACGCCTGCTGAGCGAGAGTCCCCACGGCTAATTGCTTGACGAAATCATGTTCGGTGTAAGCCAACCACTCTTGTTGGCAAGCGTTAATTAAGTCTTGATGGTTCATGGTCACTCCTAAAGTACAGGTACGATGGTCTCTGCTTTTGGCTTAGCACTGATAATTTTGTGTTGATACATGAATTCGGTAAACGCGTCATATTTGGTCGCATCAACCGCAGATGGTCTAAGCGCAAATCGAGTCAATGTGTCACGCCACGCTCTTTTATTGAGTTCGTTGTTTAACGTGTCTGGTGCGTAAGCAACAAACTCATTCCAAGAAGCTGTTGGGTGATTCACTATGTAAGTGGTGGCCTTTTCAATCGCACGGTTGAATTTTACGATGGCATCTTTGTCATAACTGTTGGCATTGGCAACAAACACTAGTTCCTCATAAGTTGGAACACCGTGTTCTTCTGGGAAAAAGGCTTTTGGTTTATAACCTTCAAGTTCTAGCTGGTTGGTTTCAAAGTTTCTCAAACCACCCCAAATCGCGTCTACTTTTCCTGAAGCAAGGGAAGAGGAGAGAGCCCAACCAACATTAATGATCTGTACTTCGTCAAATGCCACTCCCTCGGTACTGAGCATGGTACCTATGGTCGCTTCTTCGTTACCTGCGATAGCAATACCAATTTTCTTACCTTTTAGGTCTGCTAGTGTGTTTATCTTGCCATTGTCCAATACCATCATGGTATTAAGCGGCGTTGCGATCAGAGTTGCACTGCGGATCAGTGGCAGTCCGGCAGCTACGTCGATAGTAAGGCTAGTTTGATACGAAACCGCAAGGTCGACTTTCCCCGCAGCAACCAGTTTGGCTGGTGTGCTTGGGTCGGCTGGTTCTTGAATATCAACATTAAGCCCTTGCTCCTTGAAGTAACCTTTCTCTTGAGCAATGACGATAGGGCCATGATTTGGGTTAACAAACCAGTCGAGCATTAGCGTGAGTTTTTTTTCTGCAGCGTGAACTGGCATGATACTGGCTGCAGCTAGCAGCAAAGCGGCAGAGAGTTTGAGCATGGATTTCATGGTTTTTCCTTTTGATTGTTATTTATTTTCCCAAGGGATTAGGCGCTTGAGCCCCCAATCGGTAAAAAAGTAAAGCGCGACTGAGACGCTGGCTAAAATAAACAGCGCCGCAAACATTTCATCAATTAACATGCGAGCATTGGCTTGCAACATGAGATACCCCAAGCCCTCACTTGAACCAACCCATTCGCCAGCGACAGCACCGATAGGAGCAACTACGACGGCGACTCGTATACCAGAGGCAAGGACAGGTAGCGAGGCTGGTAAACGTATGTGCCATAGTTGTCGGAAGCGGCTAGCCCCCATAGTCTGTGACAAATCCAAATAGCCCACAGGCGTATTACGCAGTCCGTCATAGCAACAAGTGGTAACGGGAAAGAAGATAATTAGTGCTGCCATGACCACTTTGGAAGCAATACCGTAGCCCAGCCACAGCATCAGAATTGGAGCGAGAGCGAACACTGGGATAGCCTGGCTGGTTATTAAAATCGGCAGGAGCCAACGTTTGACGGGCTGAAACAACAGCATCTGCAGTGCAAAGAACAGCCCCATTGATAAGCCAAGTAGGAGCCCGAGCAGGATCTCTTGTGTCGTAACCCAAGTGTGTTTAAGAAGTACATCTTGACGCTCGACCAGCTTAACGAGTACGGCCTCGGGTGCTGGTAAGATAAAACTGGGGAGCTCAAACAGCACCACGATAGCTTTCCAAAGCCCTAAGATAATCAGGAAGCTAACCAGTACTCGCAATAGTGTGCTTATCCCTTGTTTTTTCTGAGCAGCCGCCTGTCGACGGCTTTGTTCAGCGACTTGTGTTAAGACTGTCACGAGTGTCCCCCTAAATGTTCTAGGATGGATTGTTGGATGGTTGCGAATTCGCCATCGATATCTCTAGGAATAGCCGATTGTGGAGGGACGACTTTATTGAGCTGAGCGGGTTTCCCGTTCATGACCAATATTTGCTCGCCGAGCCTCAAGGCTTCTTGAGGATCGTGGGTGATCAATAACACTGTTTTATCACACAACAACTGAGCGGCAAGATTTTGCAATTTATGTCTAGTGACGGCATCAAGCGCAGAAAATGGCTCGTCCATCAACACTATCGATTTGTCTTGCATTAAAGTTCGAGCTAATGCAACGCGCTGTTTTTGTCCGCCAGATAGTTCGTTGGGCAGAACATTCGCTTTGCTATCGAGTCCAACCTGTTCCAATAACGCCAAGGCTTTGGCTTTCGTATTGGCTTCGACACGCTGACCATTTAAACGTGTAGCTAAACACACATTATCAACAACGGTTAACCAAGGCATAAGTAAGTCTTGCTGCGCCATGTAGGCTACGTTGCTCGACAGCTGAGTAAGGCTAGGAACTACAGTTTTGGCGGTAAAGGTGACTTTTTCCGTTAGTAGCCCAGCGATATAGCGCAGCAATGTCGACTTCCCGCAGCCACTAGGTCCTAACAAAGCGGTCCAGCTTCCCGCTTCAAACTGTACGCTCAAGTCTGAGAATATCGGTTGAGCGTCACCTAAATAGGTGAGCGTGGCGTTTTCAATACGAATATCGTTCATCGGTTCAGCGCGTAAAAGTGGTGAACAGGACCGTGCCCCTTACCGATGTCGAGCTCATCGGCGTGGGCAATCGCTTGAGTAATGTAGCTTTTACCGTTGGAGACCGCTTGATGTAAGGAATTATTTTGAGCCAAGTAAGACGCGATGGCAGAGCTTAATGTGCAACCTGTACCATGAGTATTCTTGGTATTGATACGCGTTGTTTCAAAGATAGACACATCATTTTGAGTAATCAGTAAGTCATTACTGCTGGAGTCTGACTCAAGGTGACCACCTTTAAGCAAAATCGCTGACGTATTGAGTTCGCGTAACTGGTCAATCAACGCTTCCATGTCATTTTGGGATTGCGGAACTTGGGTGCCAAGTAGGGCTGCACCTTCAGGTAAATTAGGTGTGATCACTGTCGCTAAAGGTAGTAATTCCGTTTTTAACGCATCAATAGCGGAAGGTTCTAATAGCAGGTCGCCACTGGTAGCGACCATGACAGGGTCTAGAACCACATGCTTTGGCTGATATTGACGAATCTTTTCAGCCACAGCGCGAATAATATTGGCGTCAGCAAGCATACCGATCTTTACCGCCACTACATCTAAGTCGCTGAATACCGCGTCTAATTGCGCCTGAACAAATTGAGGATCGATGCCGAGAATACCAGATACACCTTGCGTGTTTTGGGCGGTCAATGCAGTAATGACTGAGCACGCATAAGAACCTGTTGCTGAGATGGCTTTAATGTCAGCCTGAATTCCAGCGCCACCGCCAGAATCGGAGCCAGCGATCGTCAATACAATAGGAGTTTTAGAGGTTGATGATGTCATATCATGTTCCTTTTCAGGGTAGGAACACAAAATAGGCAGGGCAAAGATCCACTGCGGACGCAGAGTCTTAGTGCGGTGTCTATCAGTTCCCTACGCCAGTGCTAACTGAATCAGGTTCAACGGGTCTCACCACTTTAGTGATCTCAGCGAAAACGCTCCCCGACTAATGAGAAAGGACATTGTTATACAAGCGCTGGTTTTTTTCCAGAATTAAAACGTGAGCTCATCGACTTAAACGGAAAATACCTCCGAGTGCGCTTATTCTCTTGGTGAATGGGTTTGGTGTTTTTTAAGGAAGGAGGTGCCATCACAAGAATAAAATTCTGGGCACAAAGTAAAAATGTGAATGAAAATTCTTGTTACATATTGAGTATTTTTGAGTGGTGACTCGAAGTGAGTTTATTTTTTGAACACAAAATAAACCCCAAGTTCTATTAATTGTTCTCGATGTTCACACTTTTATAACAGGTGTGAGCAGCGTCATTAGACCTTTCAGGGAAAGAGAACAAATAATGAAAAATCTATTATTAGGGGTATCGGCGGTTGCTTTGGCGGTAAGCCAAAGTGTCAATGCCGCGCCAGCAAAACCCTCAATTGACGTCTGGGGCTCGAATAATCTGCAGTTTTCGAAAATCCAATTGGCTATGGAGACCACCTCTGGCTACGACCAGATGGTTCAATACAACGATCTAGCAGAGATCAAAATCACATTTAATCAGTGGAGTGGTACCACTGGAGATACTTATAACATCTACTTCGATGGTAACAAGGTGGCGACAGGGCCAATAACTGGTAGCCAAACAACCGCTACGTTTGGTTATGGTCAGGGTGGTTTGTATCAAATGCAAGTGGAAGCGTGTGATGCAACGGGATGTAGCAAAAGTGCGCCAATGGAGCTGGTGGTTGCTGATACTGATGGCTCTCATCTAGCCCCTTTGACAATGAATATTGACCCCAACAACAAGTCTTATAATACCGACCCTAATATGGTCGTCGGCACCTACTTTGTGGAATGGGGAATTTATGGGCGTGACTACACAGTAGACAACATTCCGGCAGACAACCTAACCCATATTATCTATGGTTTTATCCCGATTTGTGGTCCTAATGAATCGGTGAAATCTGTGGGGGGCAACAGCTTTAATGCTCTGCAAACCGCCTGTAAGGGCATGCAAGACTTTGAAGTGGTTATTCACGACCCTTGGGCAGCGTACCAGAAAAGCTTCACTCAAGCTGGTCATGACTACAACACGCCAATTAAAGGCAACTATGCCATGTTAATGGCCCTAAAGCAGCGTAATCCCGATCTTAAAATTCTCCCTTCCATTGGTGGTTGGACTCTTTCAGACCCATTTTACAGCTTTACCGATAAAGCCAATCGAGACATATTTGTCGCGTCTGTGAAACGCTTCCTCAATACGTGGAAGTTCTATGATGGCGTGGATATCGATTGGGAGTATCCGGGTGGGGATGGCGCTGCATCAGACTTAGGTGACCCAGTAAACGATGGTCCGGCTTACATCGATTTGATGAGCGAACTGCGAGCTATGTTGGATGAGCTTGAAGCAGAAACAGGCAGAGAGTACGAGCTGACTTCCGCGATTGGCGTTGGTCATGACAAGATTGAAGACGTGGATTATGGCAAAGCGATTCCATATATGGATTACATCTTTGCCATGACATATGACTTCTATGGCGGCTGGAATAATGTTCCTGGACACCAAGCCGCGTTGTATTGTGGCAACTTTATGCGTCCTGGGCAATGTGATGGAACAGGTGTTGATGCCGAAGGGGTTCCATACAAAGGGCCTGCCTATACTGCGGACAACGGTATTCAGTTATTGTTGGCTCAAGGTGTACCTGCGAACAAGTTGGTATTGGGTGCCGCCATGTATGGCCGAGGTTGGGCTGGGGTAACACCTGATACTTTAACTGACTCCACAGATCCTATGACTGGCGTTGCGACCGGCAAACTGAAGGGTTCAACAGCTCAAGGAGTATGGGAAGATGGTGTCATTGATTACAAAGGCATAAAAGAGTATATGCTTGGTCCAGACAACACTGGAGTCAACGGTTTTGAGTACGGTTACGATGCGATGGCTGAAGCGGCCTATGTCTGGAATCAAACAACTGGCGATTTGATTACTTTCGACGATGGCCGTTCAGTGAAAGCGAAAGGTGCTTATGTTCAAAGCCTTGGACTTGCAGGCTTATTTTCATGGGAGATTGATGCTGACAATGGTGACATTCTTAATGCAATGCATGAGAGTTTAGCTGGCGGAACACCAAGCAATCGTGCACCCTTTGCCAGTGCTGGTGCAGACCAATCAGTTCAAGGCCCTGCGACAGTAATATTAGATGCTAGTGCATCACGTGATAGTGATGGCTCTATCGTAAGCTATAGCTGGGTGCAAACTGGTGGTGACGCGGTAGTTCTTGTTGGATCCGATACGGTTCAAGCGAGTTTTGATGCTCAAGAGGTCACTGCGACACAGACTTATCAGTTTACGGTGACGGTAACGGATAATGAAGGTGCAACGGCCACAGACGTGGTAATGATTAATGTCACTCCAAAAGTGACGACTCCAGATAATACTGCGCCGAACGCGGTCATTGCTGGACCGACTACTGCTAGCGCTAATGAAGCTGTGGTGTTGGATGCCAGTGCATCAACAGATGCAGAAAACGATATGTTGAGTTTCAGTTGGCAGACACCCAATGATCTAGATGTATCTGTTCTAGGCAGTTCAGTGAGCTTTTCTGCACCTAGTGTTTCTGTCGATACGAGTTATATCTTCACTGTGACCGTTAGTGATGGCTCACTAAGTACCAGTCAGACTCATACGGTTACGGTGAGTGCCGATGGACCAATTGGTGGTACTTGTGAAGATAATTGGGATGCGGCAGCGGTGTACACTGGTGGTGATCAAGTGATTTACCAAGGCCAGAACTACAAAGCCAAATGGTGGACGCAGGGTGAAGACCCTACGAAAACAGGCGAGTGGGGTGTCTGGGAAAATACCGGCGCATGCCAATAAGAAAGGCAAGAACTCGTTAGCTAAGTGCTAGAACCAAAATCGCCACCTAATATTAGGTGGCGATTTTCATTGAAGCAGGGGCTTAAGCTGATTGCTCTGCCGTTGCTAGGCGATATTGAACCATATCTTCAATTGTCAGTACTGGCATGTTGTGAAGCTTACCAAATGCAACGATTTCTGGAGCTTTCGCCATTGTTCCGTCTGGGTTAGTGACTTCACAAAGTACACCAAATGGTGATAGGCCAGCCATTTGCATCAGGTCAATGGTTCCTTCAGTGTGACCACGACGAGTTAGTACTCCACCTTGCTTCGCACGTAGCGGGAAAACGTGCCCTGGACGAGCAAGATCTTCTGGTCGAGCACCAGTTTGACATGCTGTCTTGATAGTTGTGACACGATCAGCGGCAGAAACGCCAGTTGTCACTCCCACTTTTGCTTCGATAGAGACGGTAAATGCAGTTTGGTTAGCGCTGTTGTTGTTCTCAACCATAGGCGGTAAGTCAAGTTGCTTGGCTTGTTCATCAGTAATACACAAGCATACAATACCACTGCACTCACGAATCATAAGCGCCATTTGCTGGTTAGTTAAGTGATCAACGGAATAGATGATATCGCCTTCGTTTTCACGATCTTCGTCATCGAGTAGCAATACACCGCGACCTTCTCGAAGGGCTTGTAATGCGATTTCAACGCGCTCTAGTGGGTTGCCAAATTCAGATAGCAATGAAGTTTGGTTCTGATTCATGGTAATACTCCTAAATAAAAATACCAGAATCAGGGCATAGGTATGGGGACCCTGTATGAAAATACACAGATCCAAAAGATAGATGAACGACACCCGCATCGCCGTAAAGCAAGGAGGTATCATTCTATATTTACAACGTGCGCAACAATACGCACAGCAAACTGTAGTGAGCACTCACTACAGTATCTGTAAATATCATTATCCTCTCCCATCCGGACTTTAACCGTCGGCTCTGGATTCTCACCAGATCTGCTGACCTTAACTTCATAAAGTTAAGCGCTCGCGGGCTTATCAAACATTGATTTACCGCCGGTGGGGAATTTCGCCCCGCCCTGAGAATAAAAGTTAATGTCTTAACGACTTGTAAATGGTAGCGATTTTTTTACAACTTGAAAAGCAGCAAGGGTCGCATTAATTACAATTACGACTCCAAATATCACCGCTTGTTCTACACTGAACCTTTTCGGTAGCCAAATAGCTACCTTCGTCACTCTATTGAGTTGATGAGTGTGATAAACATGCAGCCTTGCCAAAATTAGGCGGCAGATATGTGTGCCCGATTTAAAAAGAGAACAAAATGCAATTAACGCTAGAAACAGAACGACTTATTTTACGTGACTTTCAACTGGGTGATATCGAGGCATGGCTCACCATAACGTCTCATCCCAAGTATCAAACCTTCTATCCAAAAGAAGAGTGCTCGCCGGAGTTTAATGCGCATTTACTGGAAATGTTTGTCGAGCAATCAGAGCAGCTTCCACGCACCAAATTCCAGCTTGTGATTGAAGGAAAAGAGAGCCATCAAGTTATTGGCACTGTTGGCTTTCGCTTAGAAGCTGATAATCAAGCATCTATTGGCTTCGGTTTAGCGGTTGATAGGCAAGGACGAGGCATCGCGGTCGAAGCCATGTCTGCTTTAATTGAGTTTGGTATTGGTCAATTTGCTCCGACAACCATATTTGCTGAAACTAAAGCAGGGAATAAGGCTGCCATTGCCGTTTGTCGCCGTTTAGGACTCAAACCGTCCATAGCAGAAGCCAGTCCAATCGATGATATGGATATCTTACGACTAGAGTTAGCGGTGACAGTAGACTAACTTGTGCGTCGCTTTCTCGTCATAAGCGCGACGATGAGAGCGACAAATAAGCCGGCTGACACCAACCAAACGATCGCTCGGTGTTGATGATAAAACTGCTGGAATAACTGTAGGTGGTCAAAAGCAAAATGAGTGAGTAAACCAAATACAGCAACCCAAATCGTGGTCGCAAGAGCGTTCCCTAATAAGAACTCATTGCGCGGCATTTTTGCTACGCCACACGCCAGTGGCATAAACTGCTTCATTCCTTCAACGAAACGGCTGATGACTAAGCATGCAGGGCCATAGCGTTTTATCATTGATTGAAGCTTTTGCATTTTAGGGCCTGATACATAACCTTTCTTATCTAGCCACCCCTCAAAATAGTAGCCAATCATATAGCCACAAGTATTACCCAAAAAGCAGCTTAACCAGGATATTGACAGGACCAAGCTTAGATTCATAACCTGCTGTGAAGAGAGTATTGAAGCAGCAATCATCAAAGATTGTCCTGGCATGGGAATACCAATACCTTCTAAAAAGATACTGACAATAAGAGCGAAGTAGCCGTACTGCTCAAGTAACGGTTTCATTGCGAGCAAAAGGTCGTTGATATGTTGCAAGCGCGGTATCCAAATAATGAAGATCTATTGATAGATACTCCTGTTATTCCTGTTCGTCAATCAAAGTCCCGACAAAACCTACACCTCACTGCTGAGCAATCGATTAACAATCTTCTCTTTACTAAACAACTGACAGGTGACATGGTTGACGCACGTTGTATATGAGAAAGGAAGATAAGATGCAGGATAAGTGTCAAGTTGTATTGCCTGGAAATCGGGCGATTACACCCGCAGAGATGTTTTCGCAAATGGCAGCCTGGTGTGAGCAAAATGGTGTAAAGCACGACAAATATGGTGAGGGGGAATTGATACAATCCTTTGAGCGCCAAGTTGCGGAACTCCTTGGATTTGAAGCCGGACTATTTGTAATTACTGGCACCATGACACAGCCCACTGCGCTGCAAATTGCCTGTGAACAGCGAGGCAGTAACAATGTGGCAATGCATCCTTCCTGTCATATCTATATACATGAAAACCAAGGCTATCAGTTACAAAATCGTTTTAATGCATTGCCCGTTGGCAAACCTTATGAGCCTTGGAATGTGTCATCGCTTTTGCAAATTCCAGACACGCTTGGGGCGGCTGTTTATGAGTTACCAATGCGAGAAATTGGTGGGCAGTTACCTAGTTTTGGTGAACTAGAGGCGATTAAAAACCACTGTCAAACCAACAACATTCACTTACACATGGATGGAGCTCGGCTTTGGGAGTGTGCTGCATACTACCAGAAATCTTATCAAGAGATCGCTAATGGCTTTGATTCAGTTTATGTCTCTCTTTATAAAGGTATCGGAGGATTAGGTGGCGCGATGCTGCTTGGTGATAAAACCTTCATTGATAAAGCGAGTGTTTGGATGCACAGACAAGGTGGTAGTGTTTATCAGCGTTCTCCATATGTTGTTGCAGCGGCGATGCAATTTGAATCACGTATTCAAGCACTTCCTTCCTTATTCGAGCGCACACTTGAGCTCTATCAAATATTGGCAGATTACCCCTCTCTCACTCCGAATCCAGAAGCTCCGCAAGCTAATATGCTACATATCCATTTGCCAATTAGTCAGAAGAAAGCCATTGCCCTTCGCGATACCTTAGCGCAGCAGCACAGTGTTTGGATTGGCAATCCCCAACAAGGGCCACTCGCACAGCAGAGCTATATTGAGTGGTATGTTGGTGACACATTGCTGCAGATGCCAGACGATGAGTTGAAAGGATATCTCGAGCTCATTGAGCAAGGTTGCCAGTAGTACGAGTAAAACCTGCAACCTTTTGACCACCAGTAAGCTTTTGGGCTATGGGTGGTCAAAAGCAAATAACCGACATTAAGAATAAGTAGTTTACTGAGACTGGAAGAGCGATAACTAGCGTAGTTGTCGCTCTTTTTTCTTATATCTCTCGTACAGTTAGCTATTAAGGTTGCGCCTGACTAAATCGTGCATCTGTTTAATGGTCATTAATGCTAACCATATGATCTCTTCTACCGAGCGTTGACCTGATGTAGAGCTGAGTGCTTTGTCTGCGGTTTTATTACTCAAAACAGGTAGTTCGTGAACTTGTTGGTCGCGCAGACTAAATATTAAGGCATCCATTGCGCTGTTGATTAAATACTCTACCTGCTTGGAACCTTGATACGAGACGCCAGCTCGCACCAAAGGCAAAAGCAAACAGAGGTAATGATTGAGCAGTCGGTAATGGCTTAGCATATCGTCATAATAATGTGGGTCACTGCGAGTGTGGCGTGGTTCTTGTTGCATCTCACTATATACCAACTCAAGGTCACTCTCGGCAGTAAGCATTGCGGCTCTTTGCTTAGTGAGATCTATGTGGCTTCTTTCAGCCGGCTCCGCTTGCAGTTGAGTGTAGCAATACACAAAAAGGCTTTTTGAGCTGTCCAATGCCTTTAGTGCTTGAGAGTGAATTTCTTTACCGCGCCACTGTGGCCATAAAGCGCTGTAGCCTAACAACACTATCGCACCACCAATAAGATTATCGATCAAACGTGGTGCTGCAAAGTTAAGCCCTTGATGAGCCATAGCATGGTAAACCAGAATTAATAAAGCGGTGATACATCCAATAGCAAGCGAATAACGGCGCATGATATTAAGCATAGCGACGGGCAGTAATACAATTATCAATGTGTATATAGCTGCGGGCGGCACTCCAATTTTAATGACAGTTGTTGCAAATAAGACGCCCAAAGCGGTGCCTAAACAGCGCTGCCATGTCTTACTGCGTGTGGCTAAGAAGCTAGGTTGGATCACCATTAACATGGAAATAAGCACCCAATCAGGACGAATCAATTCGAAATACTCAGCAATGCCAGCACCAAGAGCAAACATCAGCCCCACACGAGCGACGTGCCGCCAAATTGGATTGTCTTTACTTGGCCAGCGCAAGGAAAGCTCGAAGGGCTGTACTTCAAAAGAGCGTTCGTAGGCGGGCTCGTTTAACTCAATGCGATGAGATATGTGTTTAATCGCATAGGCCCAGTAGCGGAAACGCGGTTGATCTTCAAGCTTTACCGCTTCGATGAGATCGTGAGCCTCTTGCTCGAGTGAACTTAAATGGGCAGCCTTCTCATGCGTGTTGTACAGCAACTGTCTCGCTTTGTGTCTGAGCCTTTGCTGACAGTGTTGGCTCCATACCAATAGTAGGTCACGTTTCGACTTACTGGATTGGAACTGTGATAACAGATCTGGGTTATTAGTATGACTGCTCAGAATAACCTCAAAAGTATCCAGAGCGAGAAATAACGCCTGTCTAAGATCGTTAACATCCTCATGTTTTGAGCGAAAGGACTCAGATTGAAGGGCTTGTTGAAAAAGCTCAATAAGCTGGTATTTGATAAGACGCTTAGGAGCTTCACTTTCATTCCCTAACAAAAAAGATTGTCGATATTGAATATAGTCTGCCAATTTCTCGTAGATCGCCGAAAGGCAGACTCGCAACGCATAATGTTTCCATAAGGCAAACCATAGCCAGCTGAAGAGCGCAAAAGTGAGCGGTCCAAGGACTAACATTGGATACAAAAGGGTGCCGGAGTGTGAATGATAAAGCGACAAAGTCACCACGGCGATAAGCAAACTCGACATACCCAGTCGCCCCCAGAATGGTCCATTAACGGCAAAACTTGCCATCACGGCACCAATAGCACCGTAAGTAAGCCACAAGGGTAATTCAGTCAAAAGCAATACGTAGCTAGCAACGAGAGTAAGACTCCACGTCATTGCAGTAATAGCAAACCGAGTCCAACGTCTAGGCCCCGCAGTGTCTAATCCGCTGATCAATGCTGCGGGCATTGTCATCAAAGCGGTCATCGCAATATTAACTTGATGGAATAACACACCTAAGCTAATAAAAATCACAATGGCGCTGGTGGCTCGTAGCCCTAAGTTGATGGATGGTGAGTACCAAACCTTACGTAAAATGGCAGGAGAAATGGTCATAAACCCTCGACACTTATTGTTATCCATTCAGTGTAACTCGAATTGTTACAGTTGTTTCGGTATCAACTACAGATTACTAAATTGTCGAGCTGAGAAGGCTCATTTGACCGCAAAGTGAATTGGCTTCGTCTGGGGAAGGTCATAAGAAACAAAAAGGGCGATAACTCTAGGAGTTATCGCCCTTTCCAAACGTTTGGTGGAGCTGGCGGGAGTTGAACCCGCGTCCAGAAACCATTCATCATTGGTACTACATGCTTAGTCGATCTTTAATTTCACCACCAACCTGCGAACCGACACGCTAGTTAATGGCTAACCTGAATTATAATTCGCCGTTCATCTCTCAGGTGGGAAAATCCGGGCTAGCGCGTTTGGGTTTGATCTCTCGTTATTCCCCGTCTTACGTGCGGAAGCTAGGGCGAGAGAGCTCTGAGCAGGTTATTAAGCTGCTAGTGCGTAGTTTTCGTCGTTTGCGACTATTTTTTTGCGGCTTTTTACGTGGCCAACCGCCCCACGGCATGCACCTCAGACTGCAAAATTCCTGTCGAATCCTAAATCAGCCCCAAAGTGTTCCTTGCATAGTACCAGAAAAGCTTACACTGTCTAGCTTTGCAAGTTTAAGTGGTCACTATTAACGCAAATTACTCTTCATAATTCGTGCTTTATCGCGAGCCCAATCTTTTTCTTTAAGATCAGCGCGTTTGTCGTGAAGCTTTTTGCCTTTCGCAACACCGACTTTGAGCTTCGCCCAAGAGCGAGACCAATAAAGTGCAGTAGCTACTAATGTCATACCATCACGGTTAACCAAACCAATAAGTTTGTCTAGTTCACGACGGTGCATCAGTAGTTTACGAACGCGAGTCGGTTCAGCCACGATGTGTGTAGATGCTTGGTTAAGCGGAATGATAGACATGCCACTGATGTACGCCTGACCATCACGGATATAGACGTAACTTTCTGCGATATTAGCTTTGCCTTGGCGAAGTGATTTTACTTCCCATCCTTGCAGCTCAATTCCAGATTCAATTTCGTCTTCGATGTGATATTCGTGGCGAACT
The DNA here is from genome assembly GCF_000733315.1 of Vibrio sp. ER1A. Classification (NCBI taxonomy): domain Bacteria; kingdom Pseudomonadati; phylum Pseudomonadota; class Gammaproteobacteria; order Vibrionales; family Vibrionaceae; genus Vibrio; species Vibrio sp. ER1A. The sequence goes on along the minus strand of NZ_JPJA01000087.1, from coordinate 145,183 downwards.
TTTTTGTTCTGAGCGATGGTATTGCTACCCGCTTTTTTCTTTGAATTCTTCTTTACCATAATGGAGTCATTATAAGGTCTGTTTTTGGATTAAGGAAAGGCTTTTATGTGCTTGATTGATAAATTAGCAACAAGGGTGTGTGCTTGATTATGACGAAACGTAAGGTCGAGTAACTTGAGCTAACTCAAGGTAAACAGTAGAATCGGAGGCAGCCTTTTATTTTGAGGAAATTTTATGCAACAAGTGACGCGTTCAGCATTGGTGATGTTTAGTGCTGATCAAATGTTTAACTTGGTCAATGATGTTGACAGTTACCATGAGTTTTTGCCTGGTTGTTCTGGCTCTCGAGTTTTGGAGTTATCGAACTCAGGTATGGTGGCGTCGGTCGATGTATCAAAGGCCGGGATCAGTAAAACCTTTACGACAGCGAATACCTTGGTGCATGGCAGCGAAATTTTCATGGAATTGGTCGATGGTCCATTTAAGATGTTAAAAGGCGTTTGGTCCTTTATTCCTCTTGATGATCAGGCTTGTAAAGTGGAGCTGAAGCTAGAGTTTGAATTTTCGAGCAAAATGATTGAATTGGCGTTTGGTAAGATTTTCCACGATGTGACCAGTAATATGGTCAATGCATTTACCAAGCGTGCCAAAGAGGTGTACACCTATGAGTGCTGATAGTCAGCTTATCCATGTCGAAGTGGTGTATGCACTACCTCACGAGCAGCGCGTGTTTCAACTGGTTGTAAATCACGAGTCAACGGTCGAAGAGATCATTCAAAAGTCAGGCGTTTTAGCGGTTTATCCTGAAATTGATCTTGAAAGCAATAAAGTGGGTGTGTTTAGTCGTAATGTTAAGCTGGACGCGACAGTACGAGATAAAGACCGTATTGAAATCTATCGTGCGTTGCTAGCTGACCCGAAAGAAATTCGACGTAAGAGAGCAGAGCAGGCCAAAATGGCTGGAACCGCTGACCCAGTTACTGGTGGAAAACCTGCTGCGCAGAGAAAGTCTGAATCTACATCCAGTTAGTGGTGACGTTTAAATGACTCAAATAAAAAAGCTCGCTAAATGCGAGCTTTTTTGATGTCTAATTTAGGCTTTCGTAGAACTGGTCACTGGCTTCATAATCGCCAGAGATACTGGTGAGAGTGCCTGTTGCATCGAAGTTGGCAACTAGATTACGTTGCACTGGATCATCGTGACCTTTCGTTGCATGGTAAATGTAATACCAAGTATTTGGGTAGCCATTTTCAATCAGCATAGGTGAGCCAAGTACGAAACGAACTTGTTCTTTTGTCATGCCGAAGCGTAGCTGTTCAACAGCCGTTTGCTCAACAAAGTTACCTTGGTTGATATCGATACGATAAACGATTTTTTCGATCACTGAACATCCTGTCAGCATTGTGAGCGCGAGTGGTAATGCGATCAACCACTTTTTTAATTGCATAGCTTTAATTTACGACTTTGATTTTTGAGACTGCAAAGATAATAAACAAGGATGAAGCAGAAGTAAAAACTTGTCTGTCTTAGATTGTAACTAGAGACGCTATTTTATGAGTTAGCTTACAATCCTTGTTTAAAAAAACAATCCGATGGAACTATCGTGAAGTCCCGCAATCACGCCGCAATTAATAGCTCTTTCGCATTGGCCAGTGTGCTATCTGTAATCTGGCTACCGCCCAGTAACCGTGCTAATTCACTGATGCGTTGTTGTTCGTTTAGCGTCAACATACTGGTCTCAGTTTTGTTGGCTTTGGTAGTTTTCGTAACAAATAGCTGTTGATGGCCATGGCCCGCAACTTGAGGTAAGTGGGTAACGCACAGTACCTGAGTTGATTCTCCGAGCTTACGTAACATTTTGCCTACGACTGCTGCTGTTGGACCACTGATACCTACATCTACTTCGTCAAAGATTAGGCTAGGTGTGTCAACTTTTTGTGCGGTAATGACTTGAATCGCGAGTGAGATTCGAGATAGCTCACCGCCAGAGGCTACTTTTGCGATTGGTTGCATTGGTTGACCAGGGTTGGTGGAAACAACGAATACCACGTTATCCATACCTGTTGGTGAAGGATGCTCTTGCTGGAAATCAACGGTAATGGCGAACTTGGCCTTCTCCATGCTCAATTCATGCATGCTTTGTGAGATCAATTTGTTGAGCTCTTTCGCGTAGCGTCCACGAGATTTGCTTAGCTTTTCACAAGAGCGGACGTAAGCGTCGAAATGTGCAGAGACTTCTTCCTCCATTGCCGCTAACTTTTCATCGGAGCAGTCCAGTGCTTCAATTTGCCCCAGAAGATCTTGATGATGTTGGTACAGCTCTTCGGGCATCACATGGTGTTTTCGAGCCAGAGACATAATCTTTGAAAAGCGTTCTTCTACATAGGCCATACGTTCAGGGTCAACATCAATCTTATCAAGGTAACTGCGCAGCTCGGTATTGGCCTCCTCTAACTGAATCATGGCTTCTTCAATCATATTGGGTAGGGCAGTCAATTCGGTGTCTAACTCGGCAAGTTGAACCAGTTTACTGCTCACAGTTTGAAGCATACCTAATGCATTGACTTCTTCACCTTCATAGATGATATCAATGGCTTGCTGACAGGTGATTGCCAGCTCTCCGCTATTTGATAGACGTTTATGTTCTTGTTCTAATTCGGGAAACTCTTGTTCGCCAATCGCTAGCTCATTAAGTTCTTTTATTTGGTACTCTAAAAGTTGAAGCTGAGCGAGGTTATTAGCACTGTTTTCTTTTAATTGGGAGAGTGCAATATCGGCACTGCGCCATGCTTGGTATTTATTGCGAACTTGTTGCAATAAATTAGTGTGACCAGCGTATTGATCTAGCAGTGACAATTGGTAATCGCTTTTCATCAACTGGTGATGAGCGTGCTGACCATGTATGTTGATTAGAAGCTGCCCTAGAGATTTTAATTGCGATAACGGAACAGGGCTGCCGTTGATGAAGGCACGCGAACGACCTTCTTTGGTAATGGTGCGTCTTAAAATACATTCAGTGCCATCAAACAAGTCATTATCTTCCAGCCAACGTGTTGCTTGTTGGTTGTTTTCGATAACAAAAGCCGCGGTGACTTCGGTTTTATCTTCACCAGCGCGAACGGCTCCTGCTTCCGCTCTGCCACCTAAGCATAGTCCTAGTGCATCAATCGCAATCGATTTACCTGCGCCAGTTTCACCGGTGATGGTTGTCATACCTGTACTGAGTTCTAACTGCAGAGATTTTACAATGGCAAAATTATTAACACTTAGATGAGACAGCATTTTTAGTTACCTGTTTAAATGAACACTACTGTATGTAAATTCAGTATATACTGTTTCTTTATACAGTAAAGTTGTACAGGTGTTTTTTATGTGATTGAACGCACTGTTGTTGAAATTGTCGTCAATGTTAACGCTAGATACGAAAACCCCAGCATTATGTGCTGGGGTTCATCAATATGATTTTTAAAACAATTTGCTTGACCAGCCAAGCTTGTTTCTTAGGACGTGGTAATAGCTATAGTCTTTAGGGTGAATCAGTTTCAGACGATTCGGGCTTTGGTAAATATGAATCTCGTCACCTGGTGAGACGGGTAAGGAGATTTGCCCGTCACAACTGACTTCTTGAGTGCCTCGGTTATCGGGGGAGACAATCAGCTTAATGCGACAGTTTGCATCGACAACCAAAGGGCGACTAGAGAGGGTATGAGGAAACATCGGCACCAGTGAAATCGCATTTAGGTTCGCAGACAGAATAGGGCCGCCTCCTGAAAGCGAATAGGCTGTTGAACCCGTTGGTGTAGAAACGATTAGCCCATCAGAGCGTTGGCTAAATGCAAAGGTATCATCTATGTATACTTCAAACTCGATCATATGTGCGACTTGTCCTGGGTGAAGGACTGCTTCATTGAGAGCGGCATTATGACTCTTTATCTGGCCATGACGATGAATTTCGGCTTCAAGAAGAAAGCGCTCTTCTTCACGAAATTCCCCTTGAAGTACGGCCTCAAGAGAGGTTTCAAACCCTTCTGGATTTAAATCGGTCAAAAACCCTAAGCTACCTCTATTGACGCCAATAACCGCAACATCGAAGCGCGAGAGAACTCGTGCTGCTCCGAGCATGTTACCGTCACCTCCAACCACAATGGCTAGATCAGCTTCACGTCCAATACGGACTAGGCTAAAAAAGTGTTGTCGTGGGATATCGACGAGAATGTCGATAAGCCGGTCGTCCACCAATACTTTGTAGCCTTTAGAGGTGAGCCAGTGAAACAGTTCTTTATGGGTCTGAACGGCTTTCTGTGCTCTTGGTTTGCCTATGATGGCGATCACCTCAAAGGGTTTTTTCATATCACTTCCAAACTAATAGTGCTTGAATCACAAATCTTCATCCCCATAATATACCCAAAGTATGTATATATGCAGTGTTTGGTATGATTTTGATCCAAGTTTTATGGGCAAGTCATATTCTACATTGCCTTGAATTGAGTATTCCGGAGAAACCATGAGCAACGAAGAAAATAAGGTAAACCAAGAAGAGCTGCACACGCAAGAAGCGGAAGCGAAGCAAGCTGACGCTGATGTAGTTGGTTCTGACGCTGATGTTGAGTGGAACGAAGAATCCGAGCAAGATATTCAAGAATCGAAAATTGCTCAACTAGAAGCAGCTTTGCTAGCGAGTGAATCGAAAGTAAAAGAGCAGCAAGATGCTGTGCTTCGTGCAAAAGCAGACGTTGAGAACATGCGTCGCCGCACAGAACAAGAGATCGATAAAGCACGTAAATATGCACTGAATAAGTTTGCTGAAGAGTTGCTTCCGGTAATTGATAACCTTGAGCGCGCTATCGCTGCTGCTGACACAGAGAATGAAGCGGTAAAACCGATTGTTGAAGGCGTAGAGCTAACTCACAAAACGTTCGTTGATGTGGTAGCTAAATTTGGCTTGAAAGAAATTAACCCTGAAGGTGAAGCGTTCAATCCAGAGCTGCACCAAGCGATGTCTATTCAGGAAAGTGCTGATCATGAACCTAATACCGTAATGTTTGTTATGCAAAAGGGTTACGAGCTAAATGGCCGCGTGATCAGACCAGCTATGGTAATGGTGTCTAAATAACAAGCAAACAGTTAGGGATTGACACTAGAGGTTTATCCCGCTTGTTTTTGATTTATAGAGAAATGAAGCCTTATGGGCTTCATTTTTTTTAGTTATTTATTCTAATGACCTTTGAAAAAACAGGTGATAGTATTTTAAATTTTGGATAACAAAATGTAAAATTAATGCTTTATTTTGAGCTTCAGATCTGTAAGATGCCCTGAGCTTTCTACTAATAAGAAAGTAAATAACTATAAAAACACAGGGACTAAACACAACATTCTGGAGTTTATGAATGAATAAATCACTATCCCAAAAGATCTTTATAGGTCTATTTGCTGGCCTGCTAATTGGTACAGCGATTCAATACTTATTCGCAGGTGTCAGCATTTTTGACCAATACCTACTTGGTTTTGCTGAAGGTGTGGGCGGCATGTTCGTCTCGCTTATCAAACTGCTTGTTGTTCCACTCGTATACGTTTCTATTGTCTGCGGTATCGTAGAACTTAAAGACATCAACTCTTTTGGCCGTCTAGGCGGTAAAACTTTTGCGCTTTATATTCTTAATACTGTAGTCGCTATCACTTTTGCGTTAACAATCGGTATGATCGTTCAGCCGGGGGCGGGTGCAAACCTTGGTGGTACAGTAGCTCAAGCCGTTGAGATTACGTCAACCACAACCCCAGATATCTTCTCAATGATCACTAATATCGTTCCAAGCAATCCAATTCAGGCGTTTGCAAATGGCGATATGCTGCAAATCATCTTCATGGCAATTTTGACAGGTCTTGCCATTCAAGCATTGGATAAGAAGGGCGGTCCTGCTGTGAATGCGTTCAAAGTAGCGAACGACATCATGATGAAGCTCATTGGTCTAGTCATGAGTCTTGCTCCTTATGGTGTGTTTGCTCTTATGATTCAACTAGGTGCAACTCTAGATGCTGGTACGCTAGCTTCAGTGGCAGGTTATGTGGCACTGGTTGTTGGTATCCTTGTGCTTTGGATTTTTGTTGTGTATCCATTAATGGTGGGCGCAACAACCAAGATGACTCCTTCACAGTTTATTCGTGCGACTCGTGAGCAGGTACTGTTCTCACTATCAACAGCAAGTTCGAACGCTACGATTCCAGTAACGATGCGTACTTTGACTGACAAAATTGGTGTGTCTAAATCGGTTGCTGGTTTTGGTGTTCCACTAGGTGCAACGATGAACATGGCAGGGGCGTCTATTTATATTGCTATCGCAACTATTTTTATCGCTAATGCGTTTGGCCAGCCAATTCAAATGAGCGACCTATTTACACTAGGTTTCACAGTTCTACTACTTTCTATTGGTGCTGGTGGTGTTCCTGGTGGCGGCGTTGTCATGATCGGCGTTATCCTGCACCAACTAGGTTTGCCGCCAGAAGGTTTAGCTATTGTTGCCGCAGTTGACCGTATTAATGATATGTTCTGTACAAGTTCTAACGTTGTTGGTGATACTGCAGTCAATACGATTGTAGCGGGCAGCGAAAATGAGCTTGATGTTGAGCAAGGTTCAGAAGCTCAACTTACTGAAAGCCGTGCCTAATCACCTTATTTAACGATTTGCAAAGCGGAGCCTCAAAGGTTCCGCTTTTTTTATGGATATCCATGCTTTCAAAGAGTTAGTTGTCCCTTTTATAGACAGTTTCTAATTTCTTCGGTAAAAAACTTAATTTTTTTTACCTTCCTCCCTTGAAAAGCATTTTGCAGCCCTTATTTAAGGTTCATACATAAAACAAACCTATTGCGAGCGGGTGTATTGCCGGCTCAATGCTCCATACTGGAGCTTGCAAACGAAACAATAGAATTTATTCGGAGATAGCCTGATGGGTAAAATCATTGGTATTGACTTAGGTACTACTAACTCTTGTGTTGCTGTTCTAGATGGCGACAAACCACGCGTAATCGAAAATGCTGAAGGTGAGCGCACAACCGCATCGGTTATCGCTTACACAGACGGCGAAACGCTAGTAGGTCAACCTGCGAAACGTCAAGCAGTTACAAACCCAGAGAACACGCTATTTGCAATTAAGCGTCTTATCGGTCGTCGTTTTGAAGACGAAGAAGTTCAGCGCGATATCGAAATCATGCCTTACAAAATCGTTAAGGCTGACAACGGTGATGCATGGGTAGAAGCGAAAGGCCAACAAATGGCTGCTCCTCAAGTATCTGCTGAAGTACTTAAGAAGATGAAGAAAACTGCTGAAGACTTCCTAGGTGAGGAAGTAACTGGTGCAGTTATCACAGTTCCTGCTTACTTTAACGATGCACAGCGTCAAGCAACTAAAGATGCTGGTCGTATCGCAGGTCTAGAAGTTAAACGTATCATCAACGAACCAACAGCAGCAGCACTTGCTTACGGTCTAGACAAGAAAGGCGGTGACCGCACTATCGCAGTTTACGACCTTGGTGGTGGTACATTCGATATCTCTATCATCGAGATTGACGAAGTTGAAGGCGAGAAGACATTTGAAGTTCTAGCAACTAACGGTGACACGCACCTTGGTGGTGAAGACTTCGATAACCGCATGATCAACTACCTAGTTGAAGAGTTCAAGAAAGAGCAAGGCATCGATCTTAAGAACGACCCTCTAGCAATGCAGCGTGTTAAAGAAGCAGCAGAAAAAGCGAAAATCGAGCTTTCTTCTACTTCTCAAACTGACGTAAACCTACCTTACGTTACTGCAGATGCAACTGGTCCTAAGCACATGAACGTAAAAGTGACTCGTGCGAAACTAGAATCTCTAGTTGAAGACCTAGTACAACGTTCTCTTGAGCCACTAAAAGTTGCTCTAGCTGATGCAGACCTATCAGTAAGCGACATCAACGACGTAATCCTAGTTGGTGGTCAAACTCGTATGCCTATGGTTCAAGCGAAAGTGGCTGAGTTCTTCGGTAAAGAAGCTCGCCGTGACGTGAACCCAGATGAAGCAGTAGCAATGGGTGCTGCAGTTCAAGGTGGTGTACTAGCTGGTGATGTGAAAGACGTACTTCTACTAGACGTTACTCCTCTGTCTCTAGGTATCGAGACTATGGGCGGCGTAATGACTAAGCTAGTTGAGAAGAACACAACTATCCCAACGAAAGCGAACCAAGTTTTCTCTACAGCAGAAGACAACCAGAACGCGGTAACTATCCACGTTCTTCAAGGTGAGCGTAAGCAAGCGATGTACAACAAGTCTCTAGGTCAATTCAACCTAGAAGGCATTCAAGCTGCACCTCGTGGTATGCCTCAAATCGAAGTAACTTTCGACCTAGATGCGGACGGTATCCTACACGTATCTGCGAAAGACAAGTCGACTGGTAAAGAGCAGAAGATCACTATCCAAGCGTCTGGTGGTCTGAGCGATGAAGACATCGAGAAAATGGTTCAAGAAGCAGAAGCTAACAAAGAAGCGGACAAGAAGTTCGAAGAGCTAGCAGCTGCACGTAACCAAGCAGACCAAATGATTCACGGTACTCGTAAGCAAGTAGAAGAAGCTGGTGAAGCGCTACCTGCAGAAGAGAAAGAGAAGATCGAAGCAGCAATCACTGAGCTAGAAGAAGCTCGTAAAGGTGAAGACAAAGAAGCGATTGACGCGAAAGTTCAAGCGCTAATGGCAGCGGCTCAGAAGCTAATGGAAATCGCACAACAGCAAGCTCAAGCACAAGGTGCGGGCGCTGAAGCTGGTGAACAGCCTAAGCAAGACGACGATGTTGTTGATGCTGAGTTCGAAGAAGTAAAAGACGAGAAAAAATAATTTCTCGTCGCTATAAAGCCCAATCTCGGCGTCGGAAATGCTCATTTGCACTTTCTCTATGAAGACTAAGCAAATTGCGCGTTTCCTCCTTGAGCTTGAACTTTATAGCTTAGAGAATTCAGTGAACTGGATTCTCGAAAAGTGATTTATGCGGGCGTTTGGGGTAACCTTTACGCCCGCAAATTTGTAAACAGTGAGTTTACGAGAGTCATGTCGCTCTAGATAAGGACACCAATCTTTATCTAGAACGATACAATCCCCAAACAGCGTCGGGCTGTTTGTCGAAGTAATTGGTAACAAGCAATATGTCAAAACGTGATTTTTACGAAGTATTAGGCGTTGATCGTGACGCATCAGAGCGCGACATCAAGAAGGCGTACAAGCGTCTTGCGATGAAGTATCACCCAGATAGAAACCAGGGTGATGAAACCGCTGCTGAGAAATTTAAAGAAGTAAAAGAAGCGTACGAAATTCTTACCGAGCCGCAAAAGAAAGCGGCTTACGATCAGTATGGTCATGCAGCCTTTGAACAGGGTGGTATGGGCGGTGGCGGCTTTGGTGGCGCTGGTGCTGATTTTGGTGATATCTTCGGTGATGTATTCGGTGATATCTTTGGCGGCGGTCGCCGTGGTGGTGGTAGCCGTGCACAACGTGGTGCTGATCTACGTTACAACATGGAACTGTCACTGGAAGAAGCGGTTCGTGGTATCTCTAAGGAGATTGAAGTTCCAACGCTCGTTGAGTGTGAGACTTGTGATGGTAGCGGCGCGAAGAAAGGCTCTTCGCCACAAACTTGTGGCACCTGTCATGGACACGGTCAAGTTCAAATGCGTCAAGGCTTCTTTGCGGTTCAGCAAACCTGTCCGACCTGTCATGGCCAAGGTAAGATCATCAAAGACCCTTGTAATAGCTGTCATGGCCAAGGTCGTATTCAGAAGACTAAGACACTTAATGTTAAGATTCCAGCTGGCGTAGATACCGGCGATCGCATTCGTCTATCTGGCGAAGGTGAAGCGGGAGAGCATGGCGCCCCAGCAGGTGATTTGTACGTTCAAGTGCACGTGAAAGAGCATCACATCTTTGAACGTGAAGGCAACAACCTATACTGTGAAGTACCTGTGAGCTTTGCTCAAGCGGCATTAGGCGGCGAAGTGGAAGTTCCTACCCTTGATGGTCGTGTAAGCCTTAAAGTACCAGAAGAAACCCAAACAGGACGCATGTTCCGTATGCGCGGTAAAGGCGTGAAAGGTGTTCGTGGCGGCGGTGTGGGTGACCTTATCGTGAAGCTTGTAGTTGAAACACCAGTTAAGCTAAGTTCCCGTCAAAAAGAGCTACTACGTGAATTTGAAGAGTCATGCGGTGGTGATGCTGCTAATAAGCATAAGCCTAAATCAGAAGGTTTCTTCAATGGCGTTAAAAAGTTCTTTGATGATCTAACAAGTTAAGATTATTCAAACTATTGCTAAAGCTCGCGATCAGTCGCGAGCTTTTTTATTGCCCCCAACACGCTGCAGGGGTGGTCACACCTAAGGCGTTTAATGTCATCGACTTATCATCATCCAGACAGCTATCTTTCGTTTGTTGTTGTGATGATTGAGCCGTTGCCTTAATGATGTAGGTAACGGTGCTGCCAGCAGTTATTTCAAACCGATATCGCGTCGTTTGTGAGTCACAGATCGAACAAGTGCCGGCAGAAACGATTTGTTCGAAATGATAGCCGTTATCATAGCCGCGCTCTAGTTCGTGTTGAATAGCGAGCATATCACTCAGCGCTACCATACGATGACTCTTCCTAACTTGTTGCAGGTAACTTGGGTAAGCAATACCTGTGATCACTGCAAGTATGGCTAAAGTAATAGCAACCTCGACCAAGGTTAAACCACATTGAAGCCTGTTACTTTTATTGCATTTCATTTTTCTCCCTAGCCCTAAATAACTCATTTCATTTACTTTAATAGTTTTCGTGGCTGCTAAATTTAACGCAAGTCTTAGTCGTCATTTGTAGGTGGTTTCATTCTTTTTTGGGAAAGATCTCGCGGCTTCTCACTCTTTGAGTTGGTTATTGCGATAGCGGTTCTTGGTGCTCTGCTTTCTGCTGTAGCTCCTACCTTTCAAGACGCTTCTAGGAAACTCAAAGCAACGCGAGCCGCTAATGAGCTATATGCTCTGTTAATGCAAACAAAGGCCGAGTCGATTGCACAGAATACGCCGCTATGGGTTCATTTTTCGGGGCTCTCAGAGCATCCAGAAACTGAGCACTGGAGTGTTGAAGTTACTAATCGTGTTGATATTAATGATCCCGATGCCAGGTTGTTGCGGCAAATAAAAGGCGAGGTGTTTAAAGGCATTGGGTTGTCACTCAATCATTCTAACCATCGGATTAAGTTTGATAATTTGACGGGAATGGCCCTGTCTAATGGCACTATCAAATTACAACCCTACAGTGATGAGGAGTCTTATATCAATATTCGGACTCACAGTGTTTCTGGTCGAGTGATTGTATGTGATGTTGGCGAGATCCAGTTTGGCTTTGGAGCCTGTCCTAAATGAGAAGTGCCCCTAATCTCGTACGTGGAGTCATGTTGATAGAGCTTGTCATTGCAATGGCTCTGAGTACGTTAGTGCTATCGGCACTTGTTACCTTCTATATGTCTATCCAACGTCATGTTATCGAGCGCTCGCAGTTACTTATTCTTCAGCAAGCGCTGTCAACAACAGCACGGCGAGTTCAAAATGACCTTATACGCTCTGGTGCAAATGGCATTAATAATGCGACGCTGAATCCTCAAGGTTCAACACAGACTGTATACATATCCAACAATGGCATGTCGGTTCAATATGCTTATTGGGACGACAGAGACCCTAGTGTGACCAAACCAATTGAAAATGTAGTGTGGCAATTTGATGCTGATAACCAAAAACTGAAGATTTGCCGTTCAGTTTCAAGTTTGGCATCGGGTGCAAGAGACATTAGTTTTTCCTTCGTCTCAGGATGTACGTCCGTATTCGAACCAAACTTGGTGGCGATTTCACGCTTTGAGCTAATAAGCGATGAAGTGGGCTCTTCGAGTAGCACCAATCAGTACCTTAAATTGGAGATGGAAGGACACTTAAGAGCAAAACCTTCTGTCACCGCATCCATTTATCGAGACTTCATGGTGAGGAATGGTCAATGAGAGTCGGACATCAGTTAGGAGCGATCACTTTAATGATGACTTCAATATTGCTGAGTTTGGCTTTGATGTTGTTTATTGGTATGTATAAGACGACATTTTACGAGATCAAGCGTGCACAAAACGAAATTACCTCTCGAAAGTCTTTCTGGCTCGCTGAAGGTGGTGTGGAATGCGCGATCGCTCAGTATTTCCCTTCGCAGAAAATCCCTGCAAGCATTCAGGTTTGCGATGACACATTATCAGTGACAACAAAATTGTGGTCAGACAGCATAACTGGTGATGTAGTGGCTTCAGCGACATCAGGAAACCAGACTATCAGCCGGCGTTTTGCTTTAGCAACTTCCAAATTAAAGTCAGGAGCAATACAAACTTCTGCGAGTATTAAAATCCAATCGTCCTTGGTGATCAATACGCCAGATCCTGGTATGGAAGTGGATGAAGGCTGGGAATGTGCGGCATTTCGCTTCAAAGGTCACCTTTCAGTAAAAGGTTCATTAATTAATCGCGGATTGAGTGATGGTCCAGTGCCTAGTGAAGAGTTTATGAGTCATAAGAAGTGTTTGCAGGAGCACTTAACTACTGTCGTTGGTGATTGCAGCTCTTCTTCAGATCCCAAATGTTTTGCTAACGATTTTGTTCAAGACGACCTGCTTAGCGTATTTGAAGATTTTTTTGGTGTTCCTCGTCATCAACATGATGCGGTGAGAACTAACGGCATGTTTAGAGAGATAAACCTAGAAACTCAAACGGCAGAAGGCCTTTGGGAACGGAAAAACTGTGGAGAAGAGATACTCCAGCAGCTCCGACAGAATAACTTACATCTTTGGATAAATGGCTCATGTGTCATATCGGATGATTACTTAGCAGATATTAAAGTGCTATCGGAAGCGAGTGACGGCATTACGTTACTAGTTCATGAAGGTATATTTGCGATGCAAGGCGCAGCAAGCATTAAAGGTGTTTTGTTTCATTTCAATCAAGACTTTGAACCTTCAATTGAGCAATGGCAACAGTTAGGAATAAGCGACAGTATTACGACACACTTTCCTGAAGATCAATCACTTGCGGCTTATTACCAAGACGGCAGTTTTATGATTACTGGAGGCGCATTTTTTGATTACTCCAATGTAGAACATCTTGCATTATTCCGAGATTCCTTAAGCTTTCAATACAATCATGATGTCATCACTCATTCTAGTTCTTCATCCTCCAGTTACCTATGGAAGAAAGGGGCGTGGCGTGATTTTTAAACAGAGTGGCATCAGCATCATTGAAGTGTTAGTCGCATTGTGCCTTTTTGGAATTAGTGCGTTAGGTCTGGCGAAAATGCAAGTCGACATGGAGCAGCGCTCAGATTTTGCTTATCGAAGTACTCAAGCGCTAGCATTAGCGGAATCAAAGCTAGAGTGGTTTCGAACTCGCGGGGCTGACTCCTCAGTTTCCAATCGAGTTGTTGCAGATTATATGACGGATATTGTTGACGGACAGGATCACTCACATCCAGTGTTTGATGTTAAGTGGACTGTCTCGAAAGTAGCTCTGAATGGAAGCATCAAGACGGTTGAGGTTGAAGTATTTTGGGTTGATCGATTGGGAGTGAAACGCAATGTTGCTCTGGTTACTCAGATTTCCCGCTTTAGTGAGTTTGACTAATTCTCTTGCCTCTATCGTGTCATTTTTCCATTAAGTAAATGAACTGAGAGTCATAGCCAAGGTTTGTGTTATTGTCGCAAGCATTAGGCGCTTAGATGATGGTGAAAATATAAGCTATGTTTATATAATCGGGTCTTTTGCGTGCTAGTTAGATAATTGTTTTGCATTTGTGCATTAACATGTTGGTTAAATGTTATGTTAGTCGGTGTTTTTTGCAAAATAAGTCTACAAATATGGAAAAAGTTCCAAATTATCTACTCTTTTCATCTTTTTTAAATAAAATGGTCACGCAAATATAATCTTCTCGCCTCGCGCGATGAGACCAACAAATAACAACATCACACACGGAGTTACCATGAGTAACCAATCGATTAATCAAGCGCCAGCTCCAAAGCCGAGTGGAATGGATCGCTTTTTAAACTTTATTGAGAAAGCAGGTAACAAGATCCCAGATCCTGCTATCCTTTTCTTCTGGGCACTGGTTATTGTTTGGGTTGCGTCAGCACTTTTATCTAACGTCAGTTTTGATCTGATTAACCCACGTACAGGTACTGCACTAGAAGTTAATAACCTACTTACTGGTGAAGCACTGGCTAGCTTTTTAGCTAATATGGTGACAACCTTCACTGGCTTTGCGCCGTTAGGTATCGTTCTTGTTGCGATGCTAGGTGTTGGTGTTGCAGACTCTTCAGGCTTTATTACTACAGGCCTTAAGAAGATGCTTAACTTCACACCAGCTAAGTTACTAACACCAATGCTAATTCTTGTTGCTATTGTATCGCACACAGCAGCAGATGCAGGTTATGTACTGGTTATTCCTCTAGGAGGTATCATCTTCCACGCAGCCGGCCGTCACCCATTAGCGGGTATTGCAGCAGCATTTGCTGGTGTATCTGGTGGTTTCTCTGCGAACTTTATCCCTTCTGGTATCGACCCACTACTTGCTGGTTTCACGCAGACATCTGCTCAAGTTCTTGATCCTGAGTACATCGTTAACCCTCTAGCAAACATTTTCTTCACTGGTCTATCTTCAGTGATTATTGTTGCTATCGGTTGGTACGTTACAGAGAAAATCATCGAACCGCGTCTTGCGAATACACCTGTAGATGAAGATGCAGAAGAAGCACCTGACCTAGGTACATTTACTGAGACAGAATCTAAAGCGTTCCGCGCTGCTGGTTGGTCAATGGTTGCTGGTATCGCGCTATTAATCGCAGCGATCATTCCTGAGACATCGGCACTGCGTTCACCTGAAGGTGAGATCACTGCGTTCTCTGCGCCATTAATGAAGTCGATTGTTCCTCTAATCTTCATTCTATTTATCATCCCTGGTTACGTATATGGACGTGTTTCTGGCACATTCAAGAACAGCAATGATGTAATCAAAGCGATGTCTGACACAATGGCGACAATGGGTGCGTACATCGTAATGTCATTCTTCTGTGCACAGTTCCTAGCTGCGTTTGGTCAATCAAACATTGGTACTATGCTAGCGCTTTATGGTGCAGAAGGTCTGAAAGCGATGAACCTTCCTGGTGAAGCGACGATTGTTGGTATGATTCTGCTAACAGCGTGTGTAAACCTGCTTGTTGGTTCTGCATCTGCGAAATGGGCACTGATTGGTCCTATCCTTGTTCCAATGCTAATGGCAGTAGGTATCTCTCCTGAGCTATCTCAAGCGGCATACCGTGTAGGTGATTCTGTTTCTAACATCATTTCACCACTAATGGTATTCTTCCCTCTAGTTGTGGTTTACTGCCAACGCTACGTTAAGTCGACGGGTATCGGTACGCTTGCGTCACTAATGATGCCGTTCTCTATTGCAATGCTAATTGGTTGGACAATCTTCTTGCTAGCTTACTGGGCACTAGGTATCCCTCTAGGTATCCAAGCGCCATACACTTATACAATGTAAGTTGGTAGACAGTTAGAACAAAGCCCACCCTTTCTATAAAGGGCGGGCTTTTTAGTTTAAGTAATAGCTAAAACTTAGTCTTTCAAGAATCCAGCATGAAAGCGTAAGTGATCTTCAATAAAACTCTGAATGAAGAAATAGCTGTGGTCATAACCAGGCTGCATACGAAGCTTTATATCACTACCAGAAATTTCTGCCGCAGCTAACAACAGCTCTGGCTTTAGCTGCTCTTGTAGGAATCCGTCGTCTTCCCCTTGGTCTACTAAAATTGGCAGCGTTGCCATCTTAGCTTTAAGCAACTCAGCACTGTCATACTGTTTCCAGTCATCCGTATTGTTACCAAGGTACTGACTCAGTGCTTTTTGGCCCCAAGGGCAGTTCATTGGATTACTGATTGGGCTAAATGCCGAAATAGAGCGATATCTATCACTGTTCTTTAATCCAATCGTTAGCGCGCCATGTCCGCCCATGCTGTGTCCAGAAATGGATCGAACCTGCGTGACAGGGAAGTGCTGTTCGATAAGTGATGGCAACTCATCGACGACATAGTTGTACATTTGATAGTGTTGATTCCAAGGTGCTTGTGTGGCATTTACATAGAACCCAGCGCCTAGACCGAAGTCGTATGCACCCTCGGCATCATCAGGTACATCTTCACCGCGAGGGCTAGTATCAGGTGCGACGATGGCAATACCGAGTTTTGCCGCCATGCGGAAAGCGCCTGCTTTTTGCATGAAGTTTTCGTCGGTGCAGGTTAAACCTGAAAGCCAGTAGAGGACGGGGACTGGATTATCAGCGCTCGCTTCTGGTGGTAAATAGATGGCAAATCTCATCTGGCAGCTCAATGCCGAAGATTGGTGATGGTACTGTTTGTGCCACCCACCAAATACTTTGGCTTGGCTTACATTTTCTATGGTCATTCTATCAATCCAATTTAAAAGCAAGGGCTCTAGTACACTAGAGCCCTGAATCATTAATAGTGAATAACGGTACGAATACTTTCGCCTTTGTGCATTAATTCGAATGCTTCGTTAATGTCTTCCAGTGGCATGGTATGAGTGATGAACTCTTGTAACCCGAACTCACCTGCCATATAACGGTTAACGATTTCTGGTAGTTCACTACGGCCTTTAACACCACCGAAAGCACTACCACGCCATACGCGACCAGTCACGAGTTGGAACGGACGAGTTGAGATCTCTTGACCTGCACCCGCTACGCCGATGATAACGGATTCACCCCAACCTTTGTGGCAGCACTCAAGTGCTTGACGCATCACGTTTACGTTACCGATACATTCGAAAGAGTAATCAACACCACCATCTGTCATCTCAATAATCACTTCTTGA
This sequence comes from Vibrio sp. ER1A, assembly GCF_000733315.1. Taxonomy (NCBI): domain Bacteria; kingdom Pseudomonadati; phylum Pseudomonadota; class Gammaproteobacteria; order Vibrionales; family Vibrionaceae; genus Vibrio; species Vibrio sp. ER1A. The sequence continues at coordinate 128,233 of NZ_JPJA01000087.1, read as the reverse complement.
ATTGGCTTATCGAATTTTTGTGGATTGATCACGTCAGTCGCGCCAAGTTGCTGAGCAAGCTCGAACTTGCTTTCATTGATGTCAACACCAATGATTTTGCTAGCGCCAGCCATACGAGCACCAATGATAGCTGATAGCCCGATACCCCCAAGACCGAAGATAGCAACAGTGTCGCCTTTCTCCACTTTCGCTGTGTTCAGTACCGCACCCATACCGGTAGTAACACCACAACCAAGTAAACATACTTCCTCTAGAGGCGCTTCTTTGTTTACTTTAGCCAGAGAAATTTCTGGTAGTACGGTGTATTCAGAGAAAGTTGAACAACCCATGTAGTGGTAAATCGGTTGACCGTCTTTGTAGAAACGAGTCGTACCATCTGGCATCAGACCTTTACCTTGAGTCTCACGAACTGCTTGGCAAAGGTTAGTTTTACCTGATTTACAGAACTTACATTCGCCACATTCTGCTGTGTAAAGTGGAATAACATGGTCGCCAACTTCAACACTTGTTACACCTTCACCAACCATTTCTACAATGCCGCCACCTTCGTGGCCAAGAATGCTTGGGAAAATACCTTCTGGATCATCGCCAGATAGAGTGAATGCATCGGTGTGACATACGCCGGTAGCAACGATTTTTACGAGTACTTCACCAGCTTTTGGAAGCATTACATCCACTTCTTCCATTTTAAGTGGTTGGTTAGGGCCCCAAGCAACAGCAGCACGTGATTTGATAAATTGTTCAGTCATGGTTATTCCTTATTATTACAAGGTCACAAAATTAACTAACGGCTAACTTGAGTAAGACTAGTTCACTTCACGCCGTTTGCATCAGATGGGGCTAGTATATTTATTTCTTAAATAATGATAATTAGCATAAATTGAAATACACTATTACATGAAAGTAATAGTGAGGGTTAAAATGGCAAATTGGGAAGGGATCAATGAGTTTGTAGCAGTGGTAGAAACGCAGAGTTTTACTGGTGCAGCAGACAGGTTGGCAACATCAGTAGCCAATATTAGTCGCAGAGTGAATGCGTTGGAGGAAAAGCTCGGCGTAAAGCTATTTGTTAGAACTACTCGCAAGGTTTCAGTAACGGAAGTGGGGGCGACTTACTATCAACACTGTAAACCTCTTGTTGATGGACTAGCGTTGGCAGAATTAGCGATTACTCAGTTGCAATCGACGCCTAAGGGTAAAATAAAGATGACGGCGCCAGTCACCTTTGGTGAACAAGTTCTTGCTCCGTTGATGCACGAGTTTCTGTTGATACACCCACAAATTGAATTGGACTTGATTCTTTCTAACCAGAAAATGAACTTGGTAGAAGAAGGGTTTGACCTAGCCGTTCGTCTTGGTCGACTAGAAGACTCTTCTATGATGGCCAGAAAACTACTCGACCGACATATGTTTGTGTGTGCAAGTCCAACCTACCTTGAAAACCATGGTGAGCCTCACACACTGTCGGAATTGAAAAGGCATAGCTGTTTACGAGGTTCAACAAAGTACTGGCGTTTCGATGAAAAAGGGTCTGAGCGTCTTATTCACGTTGAAGGTCGAGTTCAATGCAACAGTGGTTATGCGCTCGTTGATGCGGCTTTAAAAGGATTAGGCATAGTGCAACTTCCTGATTACTATGTGCAGCCGTATTTGGAAGCTGGGGAGCTGGTGGAAGTGCTGACTCCATATCGAGGTGATCGTGAGGGTATTTGGGCATTGTATCCACAGAACCGAATGCTCACTTCGAAAGTTCGAACGTTAATTGATTACTTATCAGAAGCATTAAGCCGAGAAAAACATGACTGATGAACAAATGACCTTTGAGTTTAATGATGAAGACCGTCATTTTATGCAACGCGCGATGGAGTTGGCGAATCATGCTGAATCTGAAGGTGAAGTGCCTGTTGGAGCGGTATTAGTCAGAGGTGGGGAGATTATCGCTGAAGGATGGAATCAATCTATCGGTAATCACGACGCGACGGCGCATGCTGAGATGCAAGTGATTCGTAAAGCAGGCCAGAGCCTAGAAAACTATCGACTGCTGGATACGACATTGTATGTAACGCTAGAGCCATGTCCAATGTGCGCTGGAGCTCTGCTGCATAGTCGTGTAAAGCGGATTGTATTCGGTGCACCTGATTTAAAAGCTGGCGCAGCAGGGACGGTATTAAACTTGTTTGAGAGCCAAGCATCGTATCACTACGCCGATGTTGAATCTGGGTTATTAGAAGCGGAATGTCGTCATCAATTGCAGGCATTTTTCAAACGCAGACGCAAAGAAATAAAACAAAAGAAGCAAGAGAAGCGTGATGAACAGATGAAGGGTGAAGAGTAATTTTTAGCAAACATCTGCTGGGCAGATGTTTGCTGTCTGTGCTTTATGGAGTAAGTAACTGCATAAAAGCTCGGTGACGCCAAATAACTTTCTTTTTATTATTGGCCATTTTTCTTTTGCGGCGGTTTGCTGCCACCGTCTTATTAAGGTGTTTAGATTGCATTCTTTTCCTTGCAAGCATAAAACTACCTCCTATCACGAAAGATAAACCTCTCCGATCTGTATCTAGACACAATCATTGCGTAATAGATTTCCTTATCAATGGATCGATGCCGGAGTACGAAACACAATCCACCGCCCAACCTTGTCGTAGGGTGATTTCGATTATGCTGAGTATTTGCAGAGGGCACGACAGTACCTTGCGATAGAAGAGATTATCTCGCCAAGCGAAGCGTTGGCGAATGATCAATCTCAAAGTTTAATGTAAGGGCTTGAGAATAAGATTTCAAGTATGCGATATACGATCACATTCGCATACTTGAAGATTCCAGATAGTTAACGTCCTGAGTGTCCAGTTTTCTGTGCTGACGTAGAGTCTGAGGCTGAGCTAACCGCCCCTTGCTCTGACGCGACAGCGCCGGATACTGGAGGCAGGGCTGGGATGACGATTAAGTCTTCAGTACTGATTTCTTTATCAGCCTCAACGGCTATCTGTTTGTCGATATGACCAATAATGCTTTGATAGTAGCGGCGAATATTCTCGACATAATTTCTTGCCTCATCACCGCGAGCATAGCCGTAACGTGTCTGGCTGTAATATTTCTTTTGACGTAATAACGGTAAACGATCTTTCACATCCGCCCAAGCATCAGGATCACCACCTTGTCGTTTTGTCAGGCGTCTTGCGTCCATCATATGACCGAAGCCGACGTTATAAGAGGCGAGGGCAAACCAGATTTTCTCATGTTCCGCGATAGAATCTGGAACACGATCAACAATTCGTCTTAAGTACTCCACACCGCCACGAACAGACTGTTCTGGATCCAAGCGGTTGGTCACACCAACACTTTTCGCCGTCGGTAATGTAAGCATCATCATACCACGAACACCTGTTGGCGATTTAGCCACAGGATTCCAGTGAGACTCTTGATAGGCAAGAGCCGCGATTAAGCGCCAATCAAATTCGTTCGAATATTTCTTGAAGAGAGGCGACCACTTAGGCAATTTGCCATCTAAAGCACGGATAAACGCGCGAGTATCGACATAGTCGAAGACACCAATGTGTCCGATATATTTCTCTTCTAAATTCGCCAGTTCACCTGTCTGTTTCAAGCGGCCAAAGAATTCGATCAATAACGCGTACAAACTCTCGTCTTCTGACTTTCGCATATACCAAGAGATCGGTTGATCTTCGGTCATTTCAAACGCCAATGCGAGATCAGGATAAATCCGTTGAGAAAGTGACAGTTCCACAGAGTCTGCCATGGTGAACTTAAGTTGGCCTTCAGAAACCTGCTTTAATAGGTCATTGACGTCAGCATTAGCATCAATGTAGTAGCGGAAGTCAGGGTTTTGGTTAGCGACATTCGCCAGCGTTTGCTCAAAGTGAGAGTCTTTTACTATCGCAAAGACCTCTTCACCATCGGCTTTATCGATTAACTCTTGCTGGTTGTTTAATAATTGCTCTAAGTTTCTTGGTCGCCATTGACCTTTCTTATAAACCACCTGTTGGCTCACGTAGTAGTAGGCAGGACCTGCACGGAAGTGGTTGATGCGCTCTGGAGATTGGCTTAGTCCAGCGGCGATAATATCGATTTCACCTTTTTGCAAAGCTGGAAATAGACTTGCTTGGCGGTAAGCGGGTTTCATTTCCAACCGCACCCCCAGTTCGTCGGCAAGCTGTCTTGCAAGCTCGTAGTCCAAGCCAGTTGGACCATCAGGGCCAATGTAATAAGAGAGTTGATTATTGAGTGTACCGACACGAAGGACACCGCGCTCTTTAATGTTCTCTAGTTCACTTTTGGGATCAGAGTCGATTTGGCAGCCTGCCATTCCAAGCGTTAACAGACAAACGGATAGTAATTTGAGCCAGCGTAAATTTAACCAATAAACAGCAGATGGATTTTGCATTAATTCATTTATCTCACAACGATAGTGCTGCCTTTATACCAAAGCTAGCGAGCTTGGCAAAGCAAGAAGGCATAAACACCCGAGAGTGGTCACTTTATCACCATGACGATATCGTTTGCTGCAAATCGAAAAAAAATGACGAAAACGTTTGCGTTAGCGGTTACGTCACAAAAAAAAATCCTCTATAATAGCGCCGCATTAGAGCAGGATAAATTGTTATAAGTTCAGAAATACAAGCTAACTATTTGAATTTATACTAATTTCACCTCAATCAACTGCATAAGAGACCTAAGCACATGAGAATTTTGCGTGGTTCCCCAGCTCTTTCTGAGTTTCGTGTTAACAAGCTACTAGAGCTTTGTCGTGAACTAAACCTACCAGTAACAGGTATTTACGCTGAGTTTGCCCACTTTGCCGACCTAACGGCAGACCTGGATGCGTCTGAAGTTGAAAAATTAGAGAAGTTGCTGACTTACGGTCCAACTATCGAAGAGCACGAGCCAACAGGCACACTGCTTCTAGTGACACCTCGCCCTGGCACAATCTCGCCATGGTCTTCTAAATCTACGGATATCGCCAATAACTGTGGCCTAGACAAAGTGACTCGTCTAGAGCGCGGTACGGCATACTATGTAGAGACATCAAGCGAATTGACTGAGCTTCAACTTGTTGAGCTTAAAGCGGTGATCCACGACCGTATGATGGAAGTGGTTTTCTCTGACTTCGAATCAGCGGCAGCACTGTTCCAAGTAGCAGAGCCAGCACCGGTAGCTGATGTTGATCTACTAACAGGTGGCCGCAAAGCACTAGAAGAAGCGAACGTGACGCTAGGTCTTGCACTTGCAGAAGATGAAATTGATTACCTACTTGAAAGCTTTGTGACTAAGCTAGAGCGCAACCCAACAGACATCGAGCTGATGATGTTTGCGCAGGCGAACTCTGAGCACTGTCGTCATAAGATCTTCAACGCAGATTGGACTATCGACGGCGTGAAGCAAGACAAGTCGCTGTTCAAGATGATCAAAAACACATTTGAAACGACACCAGACCACGTTCTATCTGCTTACAAAGATAATGCAGCAGTAATGGAAGGCTCTGAAGTGGGTCGTTTCTTCCCAGATCCAAAAACACGTCAGTACGGTTACAACCACGAGAAAGCACACATCTTGATGAAGGTGGAAACACACAACCACCCAACAGCGATTTCTCCGTGGCCAGGTGCCTCTACAGGTAGCGGCGGTGAAATCCGTGACGAAGGCGCAACAGGTATTGGCGGTAAGCCAAAAGCAGGTCTTGTAGGCTTTACGACTTCTAACCTTCGCATTCCTGGCTTCGAACAGCCTTGGGAAACGGATTTTGGTAAGCCAGGTCGTATCGTTAACGCATTGGATATCATGCTAGAAGGTCCACTAGGTGGCGCGGCGTTTAACAACGAATTTGGACGTCCAAACCTACTGGGTTACTTCCGTACTTACGAAGAAAAAGTCACATCACATGCAGGTGAAGAGGTGCGTGGTTACCACAAGCCAATCATGATTGCTGGTGGTATGGGTAACATCCGTGACGAGCACGTTCAGAAGAAAGAGATCCCAGTAGGTGCAAGCCTAATCGTACTTGGTGGTCCTGCAATGAACATCGGTCTTGGTGGTGGTGCAGCGTCTTCTATGGCGTCTGGCCAGTCTGCTGAAGACCTAGACTTTGCCTCTGTTCAACGTGAAAACCCAGAGATGGAACGTCGCTGTCAAGAAGTGATCGACCGCTGCTGGCAGCTAGGTGAAGACAACCCAATCGCATTTATCCACGATGTGGGTGCGGGCGGTATCTCAAACGCACTTCCTGAGCTTGTTGATGATGGTGAGCGCGGCGGTATCTTCCAGCTTCGTGACGTACCAAACGATGAGCCAGGCATGAGCCCACTTGAGATCTGGTGTAACGAATCTCAAGAGCGCTATGTAATGGCGGTAGCGCCAGAGAACATGGAAGCATTCGATGCTATCTGTAAGCGTGAGCGCGCACCATACGCGGTAGTGGGTGTGGCAACTGAAGAGCGTGAACTGAAACTTGAAGATTCACACTTCGACAACACGCCAATCGACATGCCGATGGACATCCTTTTAGGCAAAACGCCGAAGATGCACCGTGATGCGAAAACACTGAAAGTAGACAGCCCTGCGATCTCTCGCGAAGGCATTGAAATGAACGATGCGGTTGATCGCGTTCTTCGTCTACCAACGGTTGCAGAGAAAACATTCCTAATCACCATCGGTGACCGCACGGTTACAGGTCTTGTTGCTCGTGATCAGATGGTTGGTCCTTGGCAGGTGCCGGTAGCAAACTGCGCAGTAACAGCAGCAAGCTACGACACTTACCACGGTGAAGCAATGTCTATGGGTGAGCGCACTCCAGTTGCTCTACTAGACTTTGGCGCTTCTGCTCGTCTAGCGGTAGGTGAGTCTCTGACTAACATTGCAGCGACAGACATCGGCGATATCAAGCGTATCAAGCTGTCAGCTAACTGGATGTCTCCAGCGGGTCACCCAGGTGAAGACGCAGGTCTTTACGAAGCGGTGAAAGCGGTAGGTGAAGAGCTATGTCCAGCACTGGGTCTAACGATTCCAGTAGGTAAAGACTCAATGTCGATGAAGACTAAGTGGAATGAGAATGGTGAAGACAAAGAAGTCACGTCTCCACTTTCACTAGTTATCACTGCATTTGGTCGTGTAGAAGATGTTCGTAAGACGGTCACGCCGCAGCTTCGCACTGACAAAGGTGAGTCGTCACTGGTTCTTGTTGATCTTGGTAACGGTAGAAACCGTCTAGGTGCAACGGCATTGGCACAGGTTTACAAGCAGCTTGGTGATAAGCCAGCAGACGTTGACAACGCAGAGCAGCTAAAAGGCTTCTTCGATGCGATGCAAACCCTTGTTCGTGATGACAAGCTAGTGGCTTACCACGATAAAGGCGATGGCGGTCTATTCGTAACGCTTGCTGAGATGGCATTTGCGGGTCACTGTGGTGTGAAAGCACACATTGCAAGCCTAGGCGAAGATGCACTAGCGGCGCTATTTAACGAAGAGCTAGGTGCGGTTGTTCAGGTTAAGAATGACGACCTTGAAGCGGTGAAAGCCGTACTAGCGGCTAACGGCCTAGAAGCATGCTCTCACGTAATCGGTAGCGTTGAAGCGTCTGACGACTTCATTATTACTTCTGGTGATGCGGTTGTTATCGAGCGCTCTCGTACTGAGCTACGTACTATCTGGGCTGAAACTACGCACAAGATGCAGTCTCTACGTGACAACTCTGCGTGTGCAGACCAAGAACACGAAGCGAAGAAAGACAACTCTGACCCAGGTCTAAACGTGAAACTGAGCTTCGACGTTAAAGAAGACGTTGCAGCGCCATACATCGCAACAGGCGCTAAGCCTAAGATGGCAATTCTTCGTGAGCAGGGTGTTAACTCTCACGTTGAAATGGCAGCAGCGTTTGACCGCGCTGGCTTTGAAGCAACAGACATCCACATGAGCGACATCCTGACGGGTCAAGCAGTTCTAGAAGAGTACCAAGGTCTAGTGGCTTGTGGTGGCTTCTCTTACGGTGATGTTCTAGGTGCGGGTGAAGGTTGGGCGAAGTCTATTCTGTTCAACGACCAAGCGCGTGACCAGTTCCAGAACTTCTTCCACCGTGAAGACACCTTCTCACTAGGTGTGTGTAACGGTTGTCAGATGCTATCGAACCTAAAAGAGCTGATTCCAGGTGCAGACCTATGGCCACGCTTCGTTCGTAACGAATCTGAGCGCTTTGAAGCTCGCTTTAGCCTAGTAGAAGTTCAGAAGTCTGACTCTATCTTCTTCGATGGCATGGAAGGTTCTCGTATGCCAATCGCAGTTTCTCACGGCGAAGGCCGCGTAGAAGTTCGCGACACTGACCACCTAAATGCGATTGAAGCATCAGGTACGGTAGCGGTGCGTTACGTTGATAACCACGGTAACCCAACGCAGCAGTATCCAAACAACCCGAACGGTTCACCAAACGCAATCACAGGTCTAACGACTCGTGACGGTCGTGTGACTATCATGATGCCGCACCCAGAGCGTGTATTCCGTACGGTTGCTAACTCTTGGGCGCCTGAATCTTGGGGTGAAGACAGTGCTTGGATGCGCATGTTCCGCAACGCTCGCGTGAACGTAGGTAAGTAATCGAACCGAGGCAACTACCTCAAACGTTACAGCCAAATAGTTAATGAAGTCCTCAGTGGAAACACTGGGGACTTTTTCTTATAAAAACTCTGAGCGTCAGCGCTCGATTTGTGTTCTAATACCGCGCTGGCTTAGGGATGGCTAGCATTACATTGCTGGAATATCCCTTAACAAAGTCTTTAGGAACTACATAAATGTCTGAAAATAAAAAATTTACTATCCGTCTAACGGAAAAGCGTAACGGTTGGTCTGCAGAGATCATTCGTCAAGTAACGTCTCGTCGCACTGTTGTTTCAAAGCGTGAGATGGGTTTTGAGAGTCAAGAGTTGGCTCAAGCTTGGGCGGATAAAGAGCTAGCTGGTTTCATTGAAAACCAAGCAAAGCGCAATGAGCGCAAAGCGGAAGCACGCGCTGCTAAAGCTGCTGCGGCTGTTGTAAGCGAAGAATAAGAATTTATGTACCTAAGGTCGGTTTTAGGCCTTAGGTACCTTGTTACTTTATTGAGTGATTTGCGTATTCAGTTGCGCCACTAACCCCTCTTCTAAACCTAACTGGTTCGCCAGTTCTTTCAAATACGCTTTTTCCATAAAGTTTTGTTCATCCGCGACCAATAGGCTCGCCAAATAGATTTCAGTACCATGCTCGGGAGAGACGGCTAGCTTAGCAATTTCGCTTGGATCGAGAGGTTTTGCCATTTCAGTTTGAACAAGTCGATGTACTGATGCGTCTGCATCTAATCCTGTCAGAGCTTGTTCAATCTTCGCCATTTCTTGCTCATCAATATGACCATCTGCTTTAGCTGCGGCTATCATGGCTTTGAGTACTGACTCATCGTGCTGGTTAGTCTGAGTAAAATTGGCCGGTGTTGATGAATGTGTAACTGTAGTAGCATCGGAGTTTCCTCCGTTATTATTGCTGTAGTCGTTGTAGAGTTTATAGGCTAGAGCTCCAAGCGCTGCTGCACCGCCAACACCTAGGGCTTTCTTACCCATTTTCTTTGTTTTCTTAGAGCCCATCAGCATGCCAAGAATACCACCGCCCACGGCTCCAGCTCCTAACGCCCCCAGAGTTTTTTTGTCACCAAGTGCGTTACTTAAACTGGATGAAGATTGGCTTGCTTTTTGAGTGGCCTGTTTTGCTATATCTGAGCTGAGAGCTTGATTAAGAAGTGCTTTCAAGTCCATCTTGTTCTCCTGATACTTACCGATATAAGTCATAGTAAAAGAGGGAAGATGAACAGAATATGAAGGTAATAAAAAAGGCCGCGTAAGCGGCCTTAAAGATAAAATTTAGCTCGTCTGGCGTAGAGGGCCAGTCGCGATAACGCAGTATTACGCTAGCTGCGAAGTAACGTGCGCTACGATTTGTTCCATGGCAACTGGAGTCTTATCACCAGTGCGACGGTTCTTATATTCGAAGTTACCTTCATCCATGCTACGGTCGCCAATAACGATCGTATGAGGAATACCGATAAGTTCGATGTCAGAGAACATTACGCCTGGACGTTCTTTTCGGTCATCGAACAGAACTTCGATACCAGCAGCAGTTAGTTCAGCGTATAGCTTTTCAGCTGCTTCTTTAACGCGCTCAGATTTGTGCATGTTCATAGGAACTATAGCTACTTGGAATGGAGCAATCGCATCTGGCCAAATAATGCCGTATTTGTCGTTGTTTTGCTCAATTGCAGAAGCAACTACACGAGAAACACCGATACCGTAGCAACCCATCTCTAGAATAGTATTCTTACCATCTGGACCAAGTACACCACAGTTCATTTTCTCTGAGTAGTTTTTGCCAAGCTGGAAGATGTGACCAACTTCGATACCACGCTTAAGCTGGATAGTACCTTGACCACATGGGCTAGGGTCACCTTCAACAACATTACGTAGATCTTCAACTTTGCCTAACTCTACATCGCGGCCCCAGTTGATGCCAAAGTAGTGTTTGTCATCAATGTTTGCGCCCGCACCGAAGTCACTCATTACTGCAACAGAGCGGTCTACGATAAATGGCAGTTCAAGGCCAACTGGACCAAGAGAACCAGGACCAGCGCCGATAGCAGCGCGAATCTCTTCTTCAGTCGCCATTTCTAGCGGTGAAGCGATTTCAGCCAGTTTCTCTGCTTTGATCTCGTTAAGCTCGTGGTCGCCACGAATGATCAATCCAACAAGTGGAGCATCGATCTCTTCAGAGGCTTTTACAAACAGTGTTTTGACGGTCTTTTCGATTGGTAGATCGAACTGTTCTACAAGTTCAGCAATAGTTTTGGCATTTGGTGTATCAACCAATGTCATCTCTTGAGTCGGTGCTGCTAGATCCATTGCTGGCGCTACTGCTTCCGCTTTTTCGATGTTAGCTGCGTAGTCAGATTCAGAAGAGAAGGCGATGAGATCTTCACCGCTCTCTGCCAATACATGGAATTCATGTGAACCGTTACCACCGATAGCGCCAGTGTCTGCTAGTACTGGACGGTAATCTAGACCCATGCGATCGAAGGCTTTGCAGTACGCCTCGTGCATCGCTTGGTAAGATTTTTCTAGACCTTCTTTATCGATATCGAAGCTGTATGCATCCATCATCGAGAATTCACGTGCACGCATAACACCGAAACGAGGGCGACGTTCATCACGGAATTTAGTTTGAATCTGATATAGGTTCAGCGGAAGTTGCTTATAAGAGCTTACTTCGTTGCGAACAAGGCTAGTGATAACTTCTTCAGCCGTTGGGCTAAGAACAAACGGACGCGTGTGGCGATCAGTGAAGCGAAGTAGTTCCGCACCCATCTTTTCAGATCGGCCTGTTTCTTCCCATAGTTCAAACGGCTGCACTACGGGCATCAAAGTCTCAACTGCACCTGCATTATCGATCTCTTGGCGAACGATGTTTTCGACTTTACGCAGAACACGTAGACCCGTAGGTAGCCAAGTGTATAAACCTGAAGCTAGTTTACGAATCATACCTGCACGCAGCATTAGCTGGTGACTTACAACTTCTGCGTCGTTTGGTGTCTCCTTCAGAGTAGAAAGAAGATAGTTACTGGTACGCATTTATGGGTATCCGTTCATTATGTTAATAGAGAATTTGGGCAGAAGACCCAAATCGAGTTAAGCCGCTTATGATATCAGCCAATTCGCTTTCTACAAAGAGTCAATGGAAGTTACCAAGGCTAGTTGCGCGATTATTTTGAATTTTACGTTCCAATCGAAGAGTCTGACTCCGTATTCCTTATCATCAACCTTACTTTTTTTGTAAGCAGGTCGGGGATCTTGAGCGAGTACCTCTTTGATGACTTGCGTTTTATAGGCAACCTCCTTGTCCTTAGCAAGTACCTCTAATGCGATGTCTGAAAACGCGACTTCAATCGATTCAGGTTCAGATTCCGCATAGCCACCGATGGCATCAGGGATTGAGTCTGAATAAGGGATATAAGGTTTGATATCGACGATTGGGGTGCCATCTACAAGATCAACACTGCCCACATCAATAAAGACTAGGGAACCTTGCTGACGAATACCTTTCAGTTCAACTGAAGACATTCCGATACCATTGGGACGAAATGTCGCGCGGCTGGCTAATACTCCGACTCGTTCATTGCCTCCTAATCGAGGTGGTCTCACTGTAGGTTTCCAGCCTGCGGCAAGGTTTTGGTCAAAGAGAAACAGCAACCAAAGGTGAGAAAATTGTTCAAGGCCGCGAACGGCTTCCAGACAATTGATGTCACCCTGTAATGCAATTGTTGCGGTGGCGCTTGAGACTAACCGAGGTTGTCTCGGTACAGCAAACTTCTCTTTGTAAGGAGAATGAATGATGCCAATTGGCTCCAATGAGTAAGTCACGAATTGAGTCCTAGTTCACATAAATCACAATCCATCATTTCAGAAGCTGAGTGTGTTTTCAATGATGATTTAGTTGAGCTTTTTTTAGCCCTAATCGGTTGTCGATATTACTAAAAGGTAAATATGTCACGAGATTGTTATTTTTTGTTTTATATTTTTGTCATTATAAGTTGTTGTGTTTTTGCTGAATAGCTGGATGTAAATTGCGAAATATTTACAATTAGCAACATTTTCGGCTTTTAATGTTGAGCTCCCTCACGTACCCTGCGGCTGCTTTTTTACAAAGTTGTCAGGAATCGACCATGGCTTTGTAAAGAATGCTAGGACAAATAAAAAAGGAGGGGACAGATGAGTTCATCTGCCACAATGAAACACAACAAGCCAAAAAAGCCTCTATTTACCCGTTTTCTTGACGCGGTAGAGTACTTGGGGAATCTATTACCCCACCCAATCACACTGTTTGCTATTTTCTGTGTTGCTATCTTAGTTATGTCAGGCATTGCCGGCTACTTTGACGTAGCGGTTGCCGATCCGCGCCCTGAAGGCGCTGCTGGTCGTGCAGCAGACGGTATGATTAAAGTAGTGAGCTTATTGAACGCAGAAGGCTTACAGCTAATCGTGACAAACTTAGTGAAAAACTTCACAGGTTTTGCGCCATTAGGAACCGTTCTTGTCGCTATGCTGGGTGTGGCAATTGCTGAACACTCTGGCATGCTATCTGCCGCAATGCGTGGTCTTGTTATGGGTGCGTCTCAGCGCATGGTAACAGTAACCGTTGTATTTGCAGGTATTATTTCTAACACTGCTTCAGAGCTTGGTTACGTCGTACTTATTCCATTGGCAGCGATGCTGTTCCACTCTCTAGGACGTCACCCTCTAGCAGGTCTTGCAGCAGCGTTTGCTGGTGTATCTGGTGGTTATTCAGCAAACCTATTAATTGGTACTGTGGATCCACTACTATCAGGTATTACTGAAACTGCCGCTCAAATGATCGATCCAAACTATACCGTTGGCCCTGAGGTTAACTGGTACTTTATGTTTGTGTCGACCTTCTTCATTGCGATTACAGGTGCCTTTGTTACCGAAAAAATCGTTGAGCCTAAACTGGGTAAATACAATGAAGAAGAAGCAGCAGAAGATCTTTCTAATGACAGCATGGGTTCACTGACTGCAGTAGAAAAGAAAGGCCTGAAAATGGCAGGTATTGCAGTACTGGTTGTAAGTGCAATCATTGCATCAACTGTTGTTCCTGAAAATGGCGTGCTTCGTACTGCTGATGGTCAGGTTGCAGGTTCTCCGTTCTTGAAGAGTATCGTAGCATTCATCTTTGTCTTCTTCGCGATTCCGGGCTTTGTCTACGGTAAAGTGACTGGCTCTATGAAGAATGACCGTGACGTGATCGATGCGATGTCGAAGTCTATGTCTTCGATGGGTATGTACATTGTATTGGTGTTCTTTGCTGCGCAATTTGTTGCTTTCTTTAAGTGGACAAACTTTGGTCAGGTATTTGCTGTAGCGGGTGCTGACTTCCTACAGACTATCGGTCTAACAGGTCCTGCTCTGTTTTTTGCATTTATCCTAATGTGTGGCTTTATCAACCTAATGATTGGTTCAGCGTCTGCACAGTGGGCAGTAACAGCACCTATCTTTGTTCCAATGCTTATGTTGGTTGGTTATGCTCCTGAAACCATTCAGGCGGCATACCGTATTGGTGATTCAACTACCAACATCATCACACCTATGATGAGCTACTTTGGACTGATTCTGGCAGTGGCAACACGCTATATGAAGAATCTAGGTATTGGTACGCTAATCGCAACTATGTTGCCGTACTCTATCTGTTTCTTGGTAGGTTGGAGTTTACTGTTCTACATCTGGGTATTCTTACTAGGTCTACCAGTAGGTCCAGGTGCAGCAACGTTCTATACGCCTTAATAGATACGCCTATAAAAAATGCTCCCTTAGGGGAGCATTTTTTTTGATTATTTTAACTTTTCTAAATCCGCTTCAATCTCAGCAATTTTGCTAGAAACGACTTTTTCTAAGTGGCGAAGATCGGTGAGGATTTTCTGCTTAACATCGACTTCTGCGACTTCTACAGGTTTGGTTAGTTTATTTAATTCATCAATCACAAGCGTGAGATTGCGGTTAATTTCGGTGACTTCTTTGTAATTGCCACTGCTGCTGTTAACGCGAACATTCTTTACTTGTCTTGGATACTTAAACTTAACGCTTTTGGCGAAGAGCTCGCCCTTTTGTTTATGAAAGTATATCTTCAACACATCCTTGTGCGCTTCTTGTCGTAGTGAGTAACGCTCAATTTGTTTAGGATCGTGAATGCCTAAACCTGTGAGGTTTGGATACATAAGTTACCTCTTATTGCAGTGTGTTTTCTCTACAACTGTAGCAGGCAATTAATGTGGTAGATAGCTGATAATTAGACAAATAAGAGAGAAATGTGGACGAGATCGCTTAAATGATGCGCAATTTTAATTTAGACAACTGGCCACGACGGTGTGGCCAGTCATTATTACTAACAACTATTTGCTAACTAGCAATTTGTTCTGAAATTGTGTCATGTAGTTTTTGTTTTAGCTGGCTCTGTTCCTCTTCAGACAGTCTGCCACCCGTTGCGCTTGTTAAGATAAATAAGTCTTCTGCACGTTCACCAATTGTGGTGATTTTCGCCGCATGTAGATTAACGCCAAGCTGGGCAAACGTCGCTCCCACTTTTGCTAGTAAGCCTGGGGCATCCAAAGCGACCAGTTCCATCAGCGTGCGCTTTTTCCCCTTAGTGGGCAAAAAGTCGACCTGAGTTTTTACATTGAAATGCTTTAGGTTTCTTGGTGCGCGACGCGTTTTCACGCGGGTAGGGCGTCCATCCTCCAAGACATGAACCAAATGTTTGATTACCGCAGAGTGTCGCTCTACATCAATGGCATCACCATGTTGATCAAGCACCATAAAGGTATCAAGGACGAAACCGTCCTTACTGGTCATGATCTGCGCGTCATGCACGTTAAAATTGCGGCGATCGAGTTCTGCAACCACTGTGGCAAACAATGCAGGCTGATCTTGGCAATATACAAAGACTTCAGTGCCGCCACGTGTCGCATTCTTACTCATCAGCACTAGCGGCTTAGTAGGATCATCGGCATTAAGAATATGTTCACTGTGCCAGGCAATCTGCTTATGAGTGTGTCTTAGGAAATAGTCAGCCTTGAATCGTTGCCAAAGTACTTCGATCTCTCGAGCGTTAAAGCCTTGCTTACGTAGAAGCGCTGAAGAGAGTTGTTGATTGTGTCGAATACGGTCACGAACATCGACGGGATTCTCTAGGCCTCTTCTAAGTGCTCGCTGTGTGGAGTAGAAGAGCTCAGCAAGCAAGGTTCGCTTCCAACTGTTCCATAGCTCTGGGTTCGTGGCACAGATATCGGCAACAGTGAGGCAGACTAGATACTCGAGGTATTCTTCATCGCGAACTTTTTTAGCAAATTCGATAATTACATCTGGGTCGTAAATATCACGACGTTGAGCGGTAACCGACATCAAAAGGTGATTTTGAACCAACCAAGAGACCAGTTTGGCTTCCGGTTTAGACAAGCCGTGTTCCATGCAGAAATCATACGCTTCGATAGCGCCGATCTCAGAGTGATCGCCCCCTCGACCTTTACCGATGTCATGAAAAATGGCAGCGAGGATAAGCAGTTCTTTTTTCTGCATACGAGGATAGACCTCGCAGCAAATGGGGTGCTTGGAGTAGTTTTCCTCGATACTAAAGGTGTGGATATGATTCAGCAGGCGGACACTGTGTTCGTCAACGGTGTAGACATGAAACAGGTCAAATTGCATTTGTCCGACGATCTGACTCCACTGGGGCAGGTAGGCCGATAAAACCCCTAGCTTGTGCATCAAGCGAAACGCTCGGTGCAGCGCGTTCGGGTGGCGAACCAGATCCATAAACTTCTCTCTTGCTGCGGGAATGGTGTGCAAAAACTTGTTTAATCGACGTCGAGCAGTACGTAATTGACGCAATGTTGCTGGGCTGACGCCTTCAATACTCGAGTCATTAGCGATATGAATAAACATATCTAAGATGGTTTCTGGCCTAGCTTGAAACAGCGCAGGCTTTCTTGCTTCTATGAGTTTGCCCCTGCGCTGGAAATCATCGTTAATGACGATAGCGTCTTGAATCTTACCTTTATTGACGATGGCTTGATCAAACAGTTTCAACAACATCTTATTCAGTTCAGCGACACGTCGTAGTGTTCGATAGAACTCTTTCATCATCATCTCGACCGCTACGTTGCCTTCACCAACAAAGCCTAAGTTCTCGGCCACTTGAGCTTGATGAGCGAAGGTTAGCCGATTGTCGTAGCGTCGTAGTTCGATGTGTAGTGCAAAGCGCACGCGCCAGAGAAAGTTCTGGCACTCGACGAGTTCTCGGTATTCTGCATCGGTGAGGAAACCAAATCGGCTCATCTCGTACAAGGAAGTAGCCCCAAAGTGGCTGCGCGCTACCCAACTTAGAGTATGGATATCACGCAATCCGCCCGGGGTGGATTTAATATCGGGTTCTAGATTGTAGGTGGTGTCGTGGTACTTGGCGTGACGAGTGCGTTGTTCTTCGATTTTTGCGTGATAAAAGGTTTCTGAGGGCCAAAATTCTTCGGAATCAATCTGGCTCTTAAGTAAGGAAAAGGTGTCTTCGCTGCCACATAGCAAACGCGCCTCTTGAAGATTCGTCGCAACGGTTAAGTCCGACTGGCCGATTTCAAGGCATTCTTGAACGGTTCTTACCGCGTGGCCGACTTCTAATCTCAGATCCCAAAGTAGGGTAATGAATTCACTGATGGTGCTTTCAAGGTTCGCTGGAAGCTTTTTGCGCGAGACCACCAGAATATCGATATCCGATAGCGGGTGCAGCTCGCCGCGACCATATCCACCTACAGCCACTAACGCTAGGCTGGTTTGGTTAGCTAGACCAGTGAACTGCCATAACCGGTTAAGTAGCTGGTCAATGTAATCTGAACGACCTAGGACCAAATCGGTAATAGGGTGGTGATTTAAGAACTCCTGTTTCTGATGTTCAGAAAAGGTTTCTAATTGTGACTTTAACTCGCTGATCGTGAGTTGTTCGTCGCTTAGTGTGGTTGGGCTCTGAAAAGTCATGAGTGCGATCCGTGCAAGCAAAAAAGTTTCTAACTACGGTTATACCAAAATGATTCAGATAAAAAAATATCCCCAGTGTTTGGGGATATTTTTGAATCGAAGCGGAATGGCTAGATATTGTTCATGTGACGAGGAATTGATTCGCCGCTACGTAAGGTCAATACTTCGCAACCTGTTTTGGTTACCACAATCGTATGTTCCCATTGCGCGGAGTTTTTGCCGTCGCCAGTGTAGACTGTCCAGTCGTCTTCTGCGTCAATGCTACAGCCAAATTTACCAGCATTGATCATTGGTTCAATAGTGAACACCATACCTTCTTTTAGTACACGGCGGTCGTTGTTTTTGTAGTGAACCACTTGTGGCTCCTCATGGAACTCAGAACCGATACCGTGGCCACAAAAATCCTTCACGATAGAGAACTTATTACGTGGGTTGTTCTTGTTATTCGTTTTAATGAATTTTTCAATCTCAGTACCGATAGCACCAACTGTGGAACCTGGTTTGACGGTCTTCATGCCCAGATACAGTGCTTCTTGAGCAACCATACATAGGCGCTTATCAGCAGGTGAAACATCACCGACTAAAAACATTTTTGATGTATCGCCGTGATAACCTTCTGGACGAGTGTCTAGTGAGGCATTTTCATCGTTAGGAATAATAACTGTCACGTCCACGTTGACGATATCGCCATTTTTTAGAACAGCCGGTTTTAGTTTACCTGTAGTACCCATTGCGTCTTGTTCTGCTGGGATACCGTGACAAACAATGTGGTTGATCGATGTGCAGATTGATTTTGGATAACCGTGATAATCAAGTGGGGCCGAGTAAGCGCCACGCTCACGAGTGTAATCCGCACAAATTCTATCGAGCTCTTCCGTCGTTACCCCTTCTTTCACGTGAGGTTCGATCATTTCTAAAAGCTCTGCTGCAAGCTTACCTGCGATACGCATTCTTTCGATTTCAGCTTCAGTTTTGATTTTGATAGACATCTGTGTTCTCTGCTTTCTAAATTGACGGGTTATTCTATCAGTGGCGAGATTAAGCGCAACAAGAATAAAACTCGTTTGTAGTTATGTACGTGATTCATTTTAGTTGGGTTTAGTTAAAAACTCACTGCTGTGATGATTGTACTTTGTACATTTATTGCGATTTTTGTAGAAATCAGTGGCCAAATTATGGTATAAAGCGCGCCGGAAACAGGACTTAGTTTCTTCGAATCGGCGAGCTCGGTTTTGTTCCCATTAACTTTAATTTAAATCACACACATTTCGTCACATGTTCCGGGGTGCTTGAGTAATCATTCATACCAAGTCGGATTCATGGGGAATGTGGAGGCCTAACCCCATAGAGGAATTTAAAATGGCAACTGTATCAATGCGCGATATGCTAAAAGCTGGTGTTCACTTCGGTCACCAGACTCGTTACTGGAACCCAAAAATGAAGCCATTCATCTTTGGTGCTCGTAACCGCGTACATATCATCAACCTAGAAAAAACTGTACCAATGTTCAACGATGCACTAGCTGAGCTAGCTAAAATCGGTGAGAAGAAAGGTAAAGTTCTTTTCGTTGGTACTAAGCGCGCTGCATCTGAAGCTGTTAAAGAAGCTGCAATCAACGCTGACCAGTTCTACGTGAACAACCGTTGGTTGGGCGGTATGCTAACGAACTACAAAACTGTTCGTCAGTCTATCAAGCGTCTAAAAGATTTCGAAGCACAAGCTCAAGACGGTACTTTCGAGAAACTAACTAAGAAAGAAGCTCTAATGCGCACTCGCGAAATGGAGAAGCTAGAGAAGTCTCTTGGTGGTATCAAGAACATGGGCGGCCTACCAGACGCTCTATTCGTAATCGACGCTGATCACGAGCACATCGCTGTTAAAGAAGCAAACAACCTAGGTATCCCAGTATTTGCTGTTGTTGATACTAACTCTAACCCAGACGGCGTTGACTACGTTATCCCAGGTAACGACGACGCAATCCGTGCAGTACAGCTTTACCTAAACGCTGCTGCAGACGCGGTTAAAGAAGGTCGCAACAAAGACGTTGCAGCTGTAGCTGACAAAGACGGTTTCGTAGAAGAAGCTGAATAATAGCGGCTCGAAGTCACACTTAGTTTCGAAGACATCTAGTCTTCATATAAACTGAGTTATAGTTAGCATCAGGGGCCGAATGAGAGCCCCTGATTTTTACCCTAATCAGAATCAACTGAGGAATAGAGAATGGCTGTTACTGCTGCTCTAGTTAAAGAACTGCGCGACCGCACTGGCGCAGGCATGATGGAATGTAAGAAAGCGCTTGTTGAAACTAACGGCGACATCGAACTAGCAATCGAAAACATGCGTAAGTCTGGCGCTGCTAAAGCTGCTAAAAAAGCAGGTAACATCGCTGCTGAAGGCGCGATCATCATTAAAGAAGAGAACGGCGTTGCTGCTCTTCTTGAAGTTAACTGCCAAACTGACTTCGTTGCTAAAGATGCAAACTTCACAGCATTTGCTGAGAAAGTAGCTGACGAAGCTCTAGCAACTAAAGCAACTGCTGAAGAGCTAGTAGCTAAGTTCGAAGACGAGCGTGTTACTCTTGTTGCTAAGATCGGTGAAAACATCAACATCCGTCGCGTACAGTACGTTGAAGGCGCTGCTATCGCTACTTACCGTCACGGTGAGAAGATCGGTGTTGTTGTTGCTGGTGAAGGCGACGCAGAAACTCTTAAGCACGTTGCTATGCACGTTGCTGCTTCTCGTCCAGAGTTCGTTAACCCAGAAGACGTACCTGCAGACGTAGTAGAAAAAGAGAAAGCTGTTCAAGTTGAAATCGCTATGAACGAAGGCAAGCCTGCTGAGATCGCTGAGAAGATGGTTGTTGGCCGCATGAAGAAATTCACTGGCGAAATCTCTCTAACTGGTCAAGCGTTCGTAATGGAGCCAAAGAAAACTGTTGGCGAAATCCTTAAAGAGCGTGGCGCATCAGTAGCTACTTTTGTACGTCTAGAAGTTGGTGAAGGCATCGACAAGGGCGAGCAAATGAGCTTCGCTGACGAAGTAGCAGCAGCTCAGAAAGGTTAATCCTTGATGATTTGTTGATGAAAAGACCGTGGCCTTGGCTACGGTCTTTTTACGACTAGGCTATCTGTCATTTTTTAGCCGTCATGAGTTGAGTCTATACTAGTCTCAAGCCATGACCGTTAATCGATAACTCTTTGGAAGGTATACTTCATGACAACGAACCCTAAACCAGCTTATCAACGTATTCTGTTAAAACTTAGTGGTGAAGCGCTACAAGGCGAGGAAGGCTTTGGTATCGATCCAAAAATCCTTGACCGTATGGCACAAGAGGTTAAAGAACTGGTTGAACTGGGTGTTCAAGTTGGTGTAGTCATTGGTGGTGGTAACTTGTTCCGTGGCGCAGGCCTTGCTGAAGCAGGTATGAACCGTGTAGTTGGTGATCACATGGGTATGCTAGCAACGGTTATGAATGGCCTAGCTATGCGTGATGCTCTTCACCGCGCGTATGTGAATGCACGTGTTATGTCTGCTATCCCTCTTAAAGGTGTTTGCGACGATTACAACTGGGCTGATGCTATTCGTGAATTACGTCAAGGCCGCGTGGTGATTTTCTCAGCAGGTACTGGTAACCCATTCTTCACAACGGACTCTGCTGCATGTCTTCGTGGTATCGAAATCGAAGCTGATGTTGTGCTTAAAGCAACAAAAGTAGATGGTGTTTTCACGGCTGATCCAGTGGCTAACCCTGATGCAGTTTTATGTGATAAGCTTTCTTACAGCGCAGTTCTAGAGAAAGAGCTGAAAGTAATGGACTTGGCGGCATTCACATTGGCTCGTGACCATAAGATGCCAATCCGCGTATTCAACATGAATAAGCCAGGTGCATTGCGTCGTGTTGTGATGGGTGAAGCAGAAGGCACACTTATCAGCGACGCAGAATAAGAGTACACTCTTAACCAGAATTATCGAAGGACATAGCCTGAAAGCAGACCGGCTTTCAGGTTACTATTATTTAAGGTGATATTGTGATTAACGAAATCCAACAAGACGCTCAAGAGCGCATGGCAAAAAGTGTTGAAGCACTTAAGAATAACCTAACTAAAATTCGCACAGGTCGTGCACACCCAAGCCTTCTTCAAGGTATCTCTGTTGAATATTACGGTGCGCCAACACCTCTAAACCAAGTAGCAAACGTTATTGCTGAAGACGCGCGTACACTTGCTATTACAGTATTCGATAAAGAGCTTGCGCCTAAAGTTGAAAAAGCGATTCTGACTTCTGACCTTGGTTTAAACCCAATGTCTGCGGGTACGGTTATCCGCGTACCACTTCCACCGCTAACAGAAGAGCGTCGTAAAGACCTAGTGAAGATCGTTCGTGGTGAAGCGGAAGGTGGTCGTGTTGCTATCCGTAATATTCGTCGTGATGCTAACGGTGACTTGAAAGCGCTACTGAAAGATAAAGAAATTTCTGAAGATGAAGATCGTAAAGCACAGGACGAGATTCAAAAGCTTACTGATGCAGCAGTGAAAAATGTTGATGAACTTCTTGCAGCAAAAGAAAAAGAGTTGATGGAAGTCTAATATTTCACCAATCAGTTCTAGTTTGAACGCTGTGCTGACAGCACAGCGTTTTTTTATGCTACTCTGTCCGACCCGAATTATAACTATACTCTTTTATGCAAAACTCACACATCTTCAATGATTCCCTTCCAAAACATATTGCTATCATCATGGATGGTAATGGACGTTGGGCAAAATCTAAGGGAAAACCACGCGTTTTCGGGCATAAAAAAGGGGTTTCTGCGGTACGTAAGACCATTTCTGCCGCTGCAAAACTGAATATTCAAGCAGTGACACTGTTTGCCTTCAGTAGTGAGAATTGGCGTAGACCTGAAGATGAAGTCGGTCTGCTGATGGAGCTGTTTATTACGGTTCTGTCGAGTGAAATCAAAAAGCTTCATAAAAATAACTTACGTCTTCGCATCATCGGCGACAAATCACGCTTTAATGACAGATTACAAAGAAAAATCGCTGAAGCGGAGAAATTGACAGAAAACAACACTGGTACGGTTATCAACGTCGCAGCAAACTACGGCGGTAAGTGGGATATTTTACAAGCAACCAAAAGGTTAGCTGGACTTGTAGAACAAGGAGAGCTCTCTGCGGATGACATTACTGAAGATATGATTGGTCGTTGTGTCACTATGTCCGATCTCCCAGATGTCGACCTTTTGATTCGTACTAGTGGTGAATGTCGCATTAGCAACTTTATGCTTTGGCAAATGGCGTATGCCGAAATGTACTTCACGGAAGAGTACTGGCCAGAATTTGACGAGGACAGCCTCATTCAGGCAATCACTTGGTTTGTGAATCGCGAAAGGCGCTTCGGTTGTACCGGAGAACAAGTCAAAGCGTTAATGGAAGCCAATTAAGGACGATTTAATTTGAAACAACGAATTATTACCGCCCTAATACTAGCTCCGCTGGTGGTTTGGGGTATTTTTTCACTGCCATTGACGTGGTTTATAGGTTTTGTTGCGGCAGTCACGCTTGTTGGCGCATGGGAATGGACTCAATTTACTCTTACCCGTTCTCGGCTACTCGCTTTAATTCCTTCTGGCCTTGCAGTTGGACTCTCTTTATTTATTGTCCCGTCTGACATTGTCTCTTTGAACCAGGTAGATTCATTACACCTTTTATTGCTAGGTATTGGTTTTGGCTGGTGGCTTATCGCCAGTGGTTTAGCGATGTCCTATCCTAAGTCTGCTGGACTATGGGAGCACTCTAATGTACTCCGACATCTATTTGGTCTGCTAACCTTGCTGCCATTTTTGTGGAGCATTGTTATCCTGAGAGGACAGCATTACTACCTAGACCCTTATTACGGCTCAAAACTGGTTCTGTTTGTCTGTTTGATCGTTTGGGCTGCCGATAGCGGCGCTTACTTTGCTGGAAAAAGTTTAGGTAAACGTAAGATGGCGCCTCATGTAAGCCCTAATAAGACGATTGAAGGTTTGATTGGCGGCATTGCTGCAGCTTTGGTTGTCGCATGGGGAAGCTCATTACTCTTTGATATTCAGTTTACGAGCTATGTCAGTATGACTATCATTACTCTTGCCACAGTTGTTATTTCAGTGCTTGGCGACTTAGTGGAAAGTATGTTTAAACGAGTGTCGAAGATAAAAGACAGTAGTAACATTATTCCGGGTCATGGTGGTGTCCTCGATCGTGTGGACAGTCTAACCGCAGCGTTTCCTGTATTTGCTCTTCTTTATCTCATTTTCTAATCTTCCCAACCAGAGAATAAGTTCTTATTCTCTGGTTGCTTATAAGCGGTTGTAATAGCATGCAAAATCTAACCATTCTAGGCGCTACTGGTTCTATTGGAGCAAGCACTCTAAAAGTCGTTTCAGAAAACCCTTCATCTTTCGCCATCTATGCTCTTGTTGGTGGTAAAAACGTAGCCAAGATGGCTGAGCTTTGCTCCATTTGGAAACCCAAGTTTGCGGTCTTAAATGAGGAGGCAGGTGCATCAGAGCTAAAGCGACTGCTTCCTCGCGATACGATAACCGAAGTACTGTTTGGTCAACAAGCGATGTGCATGGTATCGGAATCCAGTGATGTCGATGTTGTAATGGCTGCTATCGTCGGTGCAGCGGGCTTGTTACCTACGCTTGCCGCTGTGAAAGCGGGCAAACGCGTCCTGTTAGCTAATAAAGAAGCGCTGGTCATGTCTGGTAAGCTATTTATGGACGCCGTGTATGAATCTGGCGCTCAGTTGCTGCCTGTTGATAGTGAACATAACGCCATATTCCAATGTTTACCTGCAAATATTCAAACCAATCTTGGGAACTGCCAGTTAGCTGAAGCGGGTATCAATCATATCCTTTTAACCGGTTCGGGTGGTCCTTTTAGATATACAGACGTTTCAACGCTTTCTTCAGTAACACCTGCGCAGGCAATCGCTCATCCAAATTGGTCAATGGGGCCAAAAATTTCTGTTGATTCAGCAACAATGATGAACAAGGGTTTGGAATTTATTGAGGCTCGCTGGCTATTCAATACCAATCGAGAGCAGCTAAAAGTAGTCATTCATCCTCAGTCGGTGATTCACTCTATGGTGCAATACAATGATGGTTCGGTCATAGCACAGATGGGACAGCCAGATATGGCAACGCCGATTGCTTATTCGATGTCTTATCCCGACCGAATCCCTTCCGGAGTAGCTCCTCTTGATTTTACGACAATCGGTGAACTGAGTTTTATGGCTCCAGACTATGCCAAGTATCCTTGCTTAGCGTTAGCAATGGATGCCTGTTTTGAAGGACAACATGCAACGACGGCTATCAATGCCGCGAATGAAATTGCGGTTGAAGCCTTCTTGTCGGAAAAAATCCGTTTTACTGATATTAGCGTGGTAAATGAGCGCGTTATGTCGAAAGTCTGTTCAGCAAATGAATTTATACAATTAGATAACTTGGAAACTATTCTTGAGCTAGATAGAATGGCTCGAAACTATGCACGAGAAATCGTGCGTTCGATTTAGTGAGAGAATTTTTGATATGACGGACATCCTTTGGAACTTCGCGTCCTTTATTGTTGCGCTAGGGATTCTAGTCGCCGTACATGAATACGGTCACTTTTGGGTAGCGCGAAAGTGTGGTGTGTATGTCGAAAAGTTCTCGATTGGTTTCGGTAAATCGATTTGGTCGAAAATCGGTAAAGATGGAACTGAATATAGTATCTCTGTCATTCCTTTAGGCGGCTATGTCAAGATGCTCGATAGTCGAGTCGATGAAGTCTCTGAAGCCGATCACAAGTATGCCTTTGATAAAAAGCCTCTCTGGAAAAGAACCGCTATTGTAGGTGCAGGGCCAGCTTTTAACTTCTTTTTTGCGGTATTTGCTTACTGGCTGGTGTTTTTGATTGGTGTGCCTGCGGTTAAGCCTGTTATTGGCGAAGTTACCCCACACTCGATTGCTGCCCAAGCTGGACTGACTTCCGGAATGGAGTTCAAATCCATTGATGGTACGCCAACGTTGGACTGGGAATCGGTTAATTTGGGGCTAGTGTCGCATATTGGCGATAATCAAATGACGGTCACAGTTTCATCAGATAGCCAAATAGGAACGGACAAAAAATTAACAATTGATTTGTCGGACTGGAACTTTAATCCAGAAACAGAGTCTGCTATGGGGACGCTTGGTTTTAAACCGTATACCCCAGAGATTAAAACAACGCTGACAAATGTAAGTGAAGACGGAGCCGGTGCGGCAGCTGGCCTTCAGGTTGGTGATACTATTATCTCGGCGGGAGAGCAAGACATCTCTCAATGGCAACAAGTTGTGGATGTGATTCAAGCGAACCCAAATAGTCCAGTGACTATACAAGTGCTGAGAGACGGTGAGCGATTAACAACAACATTGACTCCTGGGTCACGTGAGCTAAGAGATGGCACGGTTATTGGCTTTGCGGGTATCGCTCCAGAGATTGGTGAGTGGCCTGCGAGTTATCGCTTTGACCTTCAATACGGGCCGGTTGAAGCGGTAGGTAAAGCTATCGCGAAAACGGGACAAATTATCGAGCTTACGATCTCTATGCTGAAAAAGCTGATCGTGGGTGATGTTGGCCTAAACAATCTAAGCGGACCTATTTCGATTGCGAAAGGGGCAGGTACAACCGCAGATTATGGACTGGTTTATTTCTTAGGCTTCTTGGCGCTGATTAGTGTCAACTTGGGTATTATCAACTTAGTACCATTGCCAATGCTTGATGGAGGACATTTATTGTTCTTTGCAATTGAAGCAGTAATTAGAAGACCTGTACCAGAAAAAGTACAAGAAATGGGGTATCGAGTGGGAGGGGCTATTATCTTCTCATTGATGCTGATAGCAATTTTTAATGATTTTACACGCCTTTGATATCAGAATTTAGGCAGCGGTATTAGCAAGGATTAATTAGAGCAGGTATGGCGATTAAGCATATTCTATTCGCATCTCTACTAGCGACCAGTGTGTCGGCGAATGGGGCTGAGGATTTTGTTGTACAGGACATTCGAATCGAAGGTTTGCAAAGGGTAGCACTAGGTGCCGCTCTTTTGAAAATGCCTGTACGTATTGGTGATTCGGTAGACAGTAAAGATATCTCAGAGATCATTAATGCCCTCTATCAATCGGGTAACTTTGAGGATATTAAGGTACTTCGTGATAAAGACGCACTGGTGATACGTGTCAAAGAGCGCCCAACTATTGCGAGCATCTCTTTCTCAGGTAACAGCGCGATAAAGGAAGAGCAACTACAGCAAAACCTTGATGCGTCAGGTGTTATTGTCGGTGAAGCTCTAGACCGCACAACGTTAAGTAATATCGAAAAAGGTCTAGAAGATTTCTATTACAGTGTCGGTAAATATAACGCGAAGGTTCAAGCGGTGGTTACACCGTTGCCACGTAATCGTGCTGACTTGAAGTTTGTATTCTCTGAAGGTGTTTCGGCAAAGATCAAACAGATTAACTTCATTGGTAATACTGTCTTTAGCGATCAGGAATTACTATCACGTTTTAACCTGAATGTAGATGTCGCATGGTGGAATTTCCTTGCGGATGATAAATACCAAAAGCAAGTTCTCGCAGGCGATATTGAAGCCCTCAAGTCGTTCTACCTCGATCGAGGCTACTTAAAGTTCAAAGTCGATACGACTCAAGTATCGATTTCTCCTGACAAGAAAGGCGTTTACATCACACTAGGTATTGATGAGGGTGAACCTTATCAAGTAAAAGATGTGAAGTTCCGTGGTCAGCTAATTGGTAAACAAGCTGAGTTCGAAAGTATGGTTCCATTTAAGGATGGTGATACTTATAACGGCTCTAGTGTTACTGCATTAGAAGAGAACATTAAGCGCGTCTTGGGTGAAGCTGGCTATGCTTACCCGCAAGTACGCACCATTCCAGAGTTTGATGATGAGAATAACCAAGTTTCTTTGGTCATTAATGTTGAAGCTGGAAACCGTATTTATGTTCGCGATATTCGATTCACAGGTAACAACTCCACCAAAGATGAAGTGTTACGTCGTGAAATGCGTCAGATGGAATCGAGCTGGTTGAACTCGAAGTCTATTGAAACCGGTAAAAACCGTCTGAACCGGTTAGGTTTCTTTGAAACGGTTGATGTTCAAACCGTACGTGTTCCTGGCACTGATGATCAAGTAGACTTGGTATACGATGTCAAAGAGGCAAACTCAGGAAGCATTAACTTTGGTGTCGGTTATGGTACTGAATCAGGTATTAGCTTCCAGGTTGGTCTTCAGCAAGATAACTTTGCAGGTTCTGGGGACCGAGTTGGTATCAGTGCGATGACCAACAAGTATCAGAAAAACGTAACGTTGGATTATCGCGACCCATACTGGAACCTAGATGGTGTCAGCCTTGGTGGTCAGATTTTCTACAATGAGTTTGAAGCATCGAAAGCTGGTATCGTTGACTATACCGATCAAAGTTATGGTGGTACGTTGACTTGGGGTTTCCCGGTCGATGAACTTAACTACCTAGAGTTTGGTGGTGGTTATACACATAGCCGATTAGGTAATATCAAAGAGTACGTTCAAATTGAGAAGTTCCTGCAAGCTCAAGAGAAGAACCGTGATTCAGAAGGTAACTTGATTACGGATGATTTCCACTTAACGGCAGCATGGACTCGAAATAATTTAAACCGTGGACGTTTCCCGACCGCAGGTAACCATCAAAAACTCTATGGTAAAGTGACGGTTCCTGGATCGGATGTTCAATACTTCAAGACTCAATATGACATAAGACAGTATTTTCCTATTACTGAAAGTCACAATTTTACGTTATTGTTGAAAGGTCGCTTAGGTTACGGTAACGGTTATGGTCAAACCAATGGTAATGATAACTTGCTGCCGTTTTACGAGAACTTCTATGTGGGTGGTTTCTCCACACTTCGAGGTTTCCGTCAGAACTCGGTAGGCCCTAAAGCAGTCTATAACGATCCAAATGGTGGTGGTTGCGGTAATGTAGGTGGGAATAACCCGTGTTACTCCGCGACTGACCAGTCAGTGGGTGGTAACGCAGTAGCGCTTGCTAGTGTTGAGTTGATTGTCCCGACGCCATTTGCCTCGGATGAGTTCCGCAATCAAATTCGTACTAGCTTGTTTATGGATGCAGCAAGCCTTTGGGACACAGAGTTTACTTATGTTTCACCAGACCCTAACATGCCTGGAAGCCAGTATTATTACGATTACTCGGATCCGTCGAATTACCGAGCGTCGGTAGGTGTAGCAGTACAGTGGATGTCTCCAATGGGACCTCTGGTATTCTCACTCGCAACGCCAGTTAAGAAGTTTGAAGGCGATAAAACCGAAGCCTTTACCTTCACAATTGGTAATACTTTCTAACTATATATTTTGTAACGAAAATAGTTTCTATACGAACAGAGGAATCGACCTTGAAAAAATTAATGAAAGCGGCTGGACTTGGCCTAGTTATCCTTACGTCTTCACTGTTTGCAAACGCAGCAGAAGCGGCGCAGAAAATTGGCTATGTGAATACGCTTCAAGTTTTCCAAGCACTTCCACAGCGTGAAGCGACACTGCAAAAATTACAGAATGAGTTCAAAGACAAAGCTGCTGAACTACAAGCGATTCAAGCGGATGCAGCTAAGAAGATGGAAAAACTTCAGCGTGATGGTGAGCTACTAGGTAAAGATGAAATCGAGAAACTACGTATCGAGATTGGTCAGCTAGATAGCAAATACAAGATCAAAGGCCAAGCTCTAGAGAAAGAGAGCCAGCGCCGTGAAGCAGAAGAAAAACAGAAGCTGTTTAAGACTATCCAAGAGGCAGTTGAAAAAGTAGCGAAAAAAGAAGGCTACGACATGATCATCGATATTCAAGCGGTTGGTTATGCAAAAGAAGAGTTCAACATCTCGAAGAAAGTTATCGACTCACTTAAGTAACAGTATTGCAGTAGGTTAGACATGACAGCATTGACGTTAGCACAATTAGCGGAGATTACTGGTGGAGAAATCCATGGTGATGAGAACACGTTAATAAGTGCGGTAGCGCCTATGAATAGCGCTGGTGAGGGACAAATTACTTTCCTTACTAATGTGAAATACGCGAAGCATCTTGGTGAATGCCAAGCATCGGCAATCATGGTGAAAAGCAGTGAGTTGGAGCATTGCAAAACCAATGCTCTAGTGGTTGCTGATCCTTATGTGGCATATGCTAAAGTAGCCCAAGCGCTAGATACGACTCCAGCTCCAGCTGCACCTGGTATTGCGCCAAGTGCGGTAGTCTCTTCAGAAGCTAGCTTGGGTGAAAATGTATCTGTAGGCGCCAATGCTGTGATTGAAGCCGGAGCAGAACTTGGCGACAACGTAATTGTTGGCGCGGGTTGCTTTATCGGAAAAGGCGCTAAGCTAGGTCGCAATACTAAGCTTTGGGCTAATGTATCGATTTATCATGATGTAGTGCTTGGTGATGATTGTTTAGTGCAGTCAAGTACTGTCATTGGTTCTGATGGTTTTGGCTACGCTAATGAAAAAGGCGAGTGGGTCAAAATTCCTCAAGTGGGTACCGTGCGAATTGGAAACCGTGTCGAAATTGGTGCTTGTACCACTATCGACCGCGGTGCGCTGGATGACACTATTATCGAAGACAATGTGATCATCGATAACCAAATGCAAATTGCTCATAACGTGCACATCGGATATGGCACAGCAATGGCTGGTGGTACTATCGTTGCTGGTAGCACCAAAATTGGCAAATACTGCCAAATTGGCGGTGCGAGTGTTCTCAATGGACATATCGAGATTGCCGATGGTGTTATTGTTACTGGTATGGGAATGGTTATGCGTAGCTTGCCAGAGAAAGGCATCTACTCATCAGGCATTCCACTACAAACCAACAAAGAGTGGCGAAAAACGGCTACTCGAGTTCATCGCATTGATGAGATGAACAAGCGCCTCAAAGCAGTTGAGAAACTGCTAGAGCAAACAGAAGACTAACTTCTGTGGCTTAAAAATGAAGGCTCGCTTAGGCGAGTCTTTTTATGTGTGTCAGATAACGCTAGGTTGAGCAATGCTCCCCCGAACTGACACTAAGTGGCATTTGGGTATATAATGCCTCTAGTTAGAAAAAGAATTGATAATAGGATTTTTACTTTGAGCACTGATACAAAAACAATGACAATCACTGAGATCCAGGAACTGCTTCCTCATCGCTATCCGTTTCTGTTGATCGATCGCGTTACCGATTATCAAGAAGAAAAGTATCTAACCGCTATTAAAAATGTGTCTGTGAATGAACCACAATTTACAGGGCACTTTCCGCAGTTACCTGTATTTCCTGGTGTGTTGATTTTAGAAGCTATGGCTCAAGCAACGGGTCTACTAGCATTTAAATCGTTTGGTGCGCCAAAAGGCAATGAGCTGTACTACTTTGCTAGTGTCGATAAAGCGAAGTTCCGCAAGCCAGTTGTACCAGGTGACCAATTGATTATCGACGTAGAATTCATCAAGGAACGTCGCGGTATCGCTGCCTTTAACGGCGTGGCAAAGGTTGATGGAGAGGTTGTTTGTTCTGCTGAGCTAAAGTGTGCTCGTCGAGAGTTTTAATATGATTCATGAAACCGCTAAGATTCACCCTAGTGCCGTTATAGAAGGGAACGTCACTATTGGTGCAAATACCACAGTAGGTCCTTTTACCTATATCTCAGGTGATATCACAATTGGTGAGAACAATGAGATTATGTCGCATGTTGTTATTAAGGGTCATACGACAATCGGTAACGACAACCGAGTATTCCCTCAAGCGATCATTGGTGAAGAGAACCAAGATAAGAAATACGGTGGTGAAGATACGCGAGTTGTGGTTGGCGACCGAAATGTCATCCGCGAGAGCGTACAAATTCATCGTGGTACTGTTCAAGATAAGACCCAAACAGTGGTCGGTAATGACAACCTTCTTTGTGTGAACGCTCATATTGCGCATGATGTGATTGTGGGCAACCACACGCACATTGGTAACAATGCCATTCTCGGTGGTCATGTAACGGTTGGTGATCATGCTGGGGTTATGGCGTTGTCGGCGATCCACCCATTCTGCACAGTTGGTGCATACGCTTATGTTGGCGGTTGTTCGGCAGTGGTACAAGATGTGCCACCTTACGTTCTAGCGCAAGGCAATCATGCAACACCGTTTGGTCTTAACTTAGTTGGATTAAAGCGTAACGGTTTCGAGAAGCCAGAGCTGCGTGCTTTGCAAAAAGCGTACAAAGAGATTTACCGTTCAGGCAAGACACTGGCAGAGGTAAAGCCTGTGCTTGAGGAAATGGCGCAAGAGTGGACATCAGTTCAGCGTTTTGTGGATATTTTGGAAAGCTCTGAGCGTGGCATCATCCGCTAACGTTGGTGACGCAAGTAGAAAAAGATCGCTAATCAGTTAGCGGTCTTTTTCTGTTTTATGGTATTCGAGAAATTTGGCGAAAATAAGGACTGGTAATGGAACGACCATTGCGAATTGGTATCGTAGCTGGCGAACTTTCCGGAGATACTCTGGGAGAGGGCTTCATCAAAGCAATAAAGCAACAATATCCAGATGCCGAGTTTGTTGGTATCGGTGGCCCTAAAATGATTGCTCAAGGTTGCGAGTCTCTTTTCGATATGGAAGAGCTTGCGGTCATGGGATTGGTAGAAGTTCTTGGGCGCTTAAGAAGGTTGTTACATGTTAAAGCAGAGTTGGTGAAATACTTTACTCAAAACCCAGTAGATGTGTTTGTCGGTATAGATGCCCCTGACTTCAACCTGCGTCTCGAATTAGACCTTAAACAAGCTGGAACAAAAACGGTACACTATGTCAGTCCTTCTGTTTGGGCGTGGAGACAAAAGCGCATTCATAAGATTGCCGAGGCGACTAACCTCGTACTTGCTTTCTTGCCATTTGAAAAAGCCTTCTATGACAAATTCCAAGTTCCTTGTGAGTTTGTCGGCCATACTTTGGCTGATGCCATCCCTCTAGAATCGGATGCACAACAAGCTCGCGAGCTTTTAGGATTAGCGCCTGATAAAAAGTGGCTAGCGGTCTTGCCTGGTAGTCGTGGCAACGAATTGAAGATGCTTTCACAACCGTTTATTGAAACCTGTGTGAAACTTCATCAAGACAACCCAAACCTCGGCTTTGTGGTAGCAGCGGTCAACGAAAAGCGTAAACAGCAGTTTATTGGAGCTTGGCAGCAAATTGCACCTCAGCTTGAATTTCACATTGTTCAAGATACTGCACGCAACGTTATAACTGCTGCAGATGCAGTATTATTGGCGTCTGGCACCGTAGCTTTAGAGTGCATGCTACTTAAAAGACCAATGGTCGTTGGTTATAAAATGAATGCAATAACCGCATTTCTGGCCAAGCGTTTAGTGAAAACCAAATACGTTTCCTTACCGAATATTCTCGCCGATGATGAGATAGTAAAAGAGTTTCTGTTAGAAGCTTGTACGCCGGAAAACTTGTACAATGAGCTCACCAAGCTTCTTAATAGTGACAACAGTGCGGTGATTGCCAAATTCACGGAAATGCACCACTGGATTCGTAAAGATGCCGACAAACAAGCGGCAAATGCAGTGTTAAATCTAATTGGAAAGTTATGACAACGAAGAAAAAAAGTGCTGAGCTTCCCCCCTTTGATTATCCGCAAGGTTACTCACTAGTCGCGGGTGTGGATGAGGTAGGTCGAGGCCCTTTAGTGGGTGATGTCGTCACAGCCGCGGTTATCTTGGATCCCAACAATCCGATTGAAGGATTGAACGACTCAAAGAAACTTTCCGAGAAAAAACGACTCGCCCTTTATCCTGAGATAAAAGAAAAAGCGCTGGCATGGGCAGTTGGGCGTTGTTCTCCAACAGAAATCGATGAGTTAAACATCCTACAAGCGACCATGGTAGCAATGCAGCGTGCGGTCGCTGGACTGCAAATGCAACCTGATATGGTGCTTATTGATGGCAACCGAACGCCAACGTTACCAATGGATGCTCAAGCGGTTGTTAAGGGAGACTTGCGTGTCGCAGAAATCAGTGCCGCATCGATTATCGCTAAAGTCGTTCGCGACCAAGAGATGGAAGAGCTTGATCAGCAACATCCACAATTTGGTTTTGCTAAACATAAAGGCTATCCAACGAAAGCGCATTTTGAAGCCATTGAACAGCATGGCGTCATTGCAGAGCATCGCAAAAGTTTCAAGCCAGTCAAACGCGCATTAGGTATTGAAAACTAGCACGCATTAGTCGTTTTAAGGATCGTGATACTACGATTCGTTAGAGTATGATTCGCCAAATATTCGTCATGGCAATTTAGGATTTATTATGTCAGACCCCAAGTTTATACACCTTCGAGTTCACAGTGACTTTTCTATGATCGATGGCCTGTCGAAGGTGCCACCATTAGTTAAAAAAGTGGCAGAGATGGGTATGCCTGCAATGGCACTGACTGATTTTACTAACCTATGTGGGTTAGTGAAATTTTATGGTAACGCGCACTCCTCAGGGATTAAACCGCTGATTGGTGCTGACTTTGCCGTTCAGTCTGACGAATTTGGAGATGAGTTAACTCGCATTACAGTATTGGCAACGGATAATACTGGTTACAACAATCTGACTTTGCTTATCTCAAAAGCATACCTTCGAGGCCATATCCAACATCAACCTGTGATTGACAAGGCGTGGTTAGTCGAGTTATCTGAAGGGCTTATCGTTCTTTCTGGAGCAAAAGAGGGTGACGTAGGTAAAGCGCTATTAAAAGGCAATACAACACTTGCTAAGCAGTGCGCTCAGTTTTATCAGACGCATTTTCCAGATCGCTACTATTTAGAACTGATTCGTACCGGACGACCCGACGAAGAAAGTTACCTGCATTTTGCCGTAGAGTTGGCCGAGGAGCTCGATCTTCCGGTTGTCGCGACCAATGAGGTCGTGTTTGTCGACAAAGAACTATTTGATGCTCATGAAATTCGTGTTGCTATCCATGATGGTTACACGCTTGATGACCCCAAACGTCCCAAAAAGTACAGTGCTCAACAATATCTTCGTAGTGAAGAAGACATGTGTGAGCTGTTTGCGGACATCCCAGAAGCACTTCAGAACTCAGTAGAAATTGCTAAGCGCTGTAACGTGACCGTGCGCCTCGGTGAATACTTCTTACCTGCGTTCCCAACTGAAGGTATGAAAGAGACTGATTTCTTGGTGATGAAATCAAGAGAAGGTCTTGAGGAGCGTTTGGAGTTTTTGTTCCCAGATGAAGCGGTGCGAGCAGAGCGTCGTCCTGAGTATGATGACCGACTACAAATTGAGCTTGATGTTATCAACCAAATGGGATTCCCAGGTTACTTCTTGATCGTTATGGAGTTCATCCAGTGGTCAAAAGATAATGCGATTCCAGTAGGACCTGGACGTGGTTCAGGTGCTGGTTCATTGGTGGCCTATGCTCTTAAAATCACCGACCTTGATCCGCTTGAATACGATCTTCTTTTTGAGCGATTCTTGAACCCTGAACGTGTCTCCATGCCCGATTTTGATGTCGATTTCTGTATGGATAAACGTGACCAAGTTATTGATCACGTAGCCGAGATGTACGGTCGGGATGCGGTATCGCAGATCATTACCTTCGGTACTATGGCTGCGAAGGCGGTTATTCGTGATGTGGGGCGTGTATTGGGTCACCCGTTTGGCTTTGTTGACCGCATATCAAAACTGATTCCAGCTGACCCTGGCATGACGTTAGAAAAAGCCTTCAAGGCGGAGCCTGCATTGCCACAGCTTTATGATGGCGATGAAGAAGTTCGAGACCTCATCGATATGTGCCGCATATTGGAAGGGTGTACTCGAAATGCCGGTAAACACGCGGGTGGGGTAGTAATTTCACCGACTACGATTACTGATTTTGCACCGATTTATGCCGACTCTGAGGGACATTTCCCTGTTACTCAGTTTGATAAGAACGATGTTGAAACGGCAGGCTTGGTTAAATTCGACTTCTTGGGTCTGAGAACATTAACGATTATCGATTGGGCGCTTGGACTGATTAACCCTCGACTCGAAAGAGAGGGTAAAGACCCAGTTCGAATTGAATCGATACCACTTGATGACTCGGCTTCATTCCAGCTGTTACAGAATTCTGAAACCACTGCGGTATTCCAGTTGGAATCGCGAGGTATGAAAGAGCTTATCAAGCGTCTACAGCCGGACTGTTTTGAAGATATCATTGCATTGGTGGCGCTATTCCGTCCAGGACCATTGCAATCAGGCATGGTTGATAACTTCATCGACCGTAAGCACGGGCGAGAGGCGGTCTCGTACCCAGATGAAACATGGCAACATGAATCTCTAAAAGAGACTCTAGAGCCTACGTACGGCATCATTCTTTATCAAGAACAGGTTATGCAAATTGCACAGATCCTAGCGGGCTATACGCTGGGTGGTGCGGATATGCTGCGTCGTGCAATGGGTAAGAAAAAGCCGGAAGAGATGGCTAAGCAGCGTGCCGTCTTTGAAGAAGGGGCGATAAACAACGGCGTTGATGGCGAACTTGCCATGAAGATCTTTGACCTGGTAGAAAAGTTCGCGGGTTATGGCTTTAACAAATCTCACTCAGCGGCATATGCACTGGTCTCTTATCAAACGCTTTGGCTGAAAACCCATTACCCTGCTGAGTTTATGGCGGCGGTTATGACCGCCGATATGGATAATACAGAGAAAGTTGTTGGTCTTGTAGATGAATGCTTCCGCATGAAGCTCAAGGTACTACCTCCTGATATTAATGCTGGTCTGTTCCGCTTCAATGTTAACGAAGAGGGCGCGATCGTTTATGGTATTGGCGCGATCAAAGGGGTTGGTGAAGGTCCTATTGATGTCATTATTGAGGCTCGTAATAAAGGTGGTCATTTCCGAGATTTATTCGATTTTTGTGCTCGTATTGATATCAAGAAAGTCAACAAGCGAGTCATTGAGAAGCTTATTATGTCGGGTGCTCTTGACCGACTAGGGCCACATCGAGCGGCGATGATGGCATCACTGAACGATGCGGTTAAAGCGGCGAGCCAACACCATCAGGCTGAAGCCTTTGGTCAGGCTGACATGTTTGGTGTATTGACTGATGCGCCAGAAGATGTGGAGCATAAATATACTCAAGTTCCACCATGGCCAGAAAAGGTATGGTTAGAAGGTGAGAGAGAAACTTTGGGGCTTTATTTGACGGGGCACCCAATAAACGCCTATCTTAAGGAACTTACCAAATACACCAGTTGTCGATTAAAAGACGCAACACCAACAAGACGCGATCAATCGTTGACGGTCGCAGGTTTGGTGATTGCTGCTCGGGTAATGACAACCAAGCGTGGAACACGTATCGGACTGATGACTTTGGATGACCGAAGCGGTCGTATGGAAGTGATGTTGTTCTCAGATGCGCTAGATAAATATGCTGAATTGTTAGAAAAAGATAAAATAGTGGTCGTTTCTGGACAGGTCAGCTTTGATGACTTCAACGGTGGCCTTAAAATGTCTGGCCGCGAAGTTTTAGATTTAGGTAGCGCTCGTGAGAAATTTACACGAGGCGTATCCATTTCGTTGTTAGAGCAACAAATAGATGAGCGTTTTTACCAGCGCTTCACAGAAATATTAACCCCACACAAAGCTGGGACAGTACCTGTTAATATTTACTACCAGCGTGCCGATGCACGCGCAAAACTTACGCTAGGAACAGAATGGCGTGTAACGCCGAATGATGCGTTACTAGAAGAATTACAGCAGTTACTTGGTAAAGACCAGGTTGAACTCGAATTTAACTAATTGAGTCCCACAGCCAAAAGACTTGGGGCTGAATCGAAAAGGATTCACAGATGAGCTTGAACTTTCTTGAATTTGAAAAGCCAATTGCCGAACTAGAAGCAAAAATCGAAGCATTGCGTGACGTTTCTCGTCACGGTGGTGATAGTGCAATTGACTTAGATAAAGAAATTGAACAACTAGAGAAAAAGAGCTTAGAGCTTAAGAAAAAAATCTTTAGTGATCTTGGGGCATGGCAAGTGGCACAGCTTGCGCGTCACCCACAGCGTCCATACACGCTTGATTATGTAGAGCATGTATTTACGGAGTTTGATGAACTGGCTGGCGATCGCGCGTTTGCGGACGATAAAGCTATTGTTGGTGGTATGGCTCGCCTAGATGGTCGTCCGGTTATGATCATTGGCCACCAAAAAGGCCGTGAAACAAAAGAGAAAGTGAAGCGTAACTTTGGTATGCCAAAACCAGAAGGTTACCGTAAAGCACTTCGTTTGATGAGAATGGCAGAGCGTTTTAACATGCCAATCATCACTTTTATCGATACTGCGGGTGCTTACCCAGGGGTTGGCGCAGAAGAGCGTGGTCAATCAGAAGCGATTGCGATGAACCTTAAAGTCATGGCTGGTCTAAAAGTGCCAGTCATCTGTAACGTTGTCGGTGAAGGCGGTTCAGGTGGTGCTTTAGCGATCGGTGTAGGCGATTACGTGAACATGCTGCAATACTCAACGTACTCAGTAATTTCTCCTGAAGGCTGTGCATCGATTTTATGGCGTGACTCTGATAAAGCGCCGCAAGCAGCGGAAGCAATGGGACTAGTTGCTCCTCGATTAAAAGAGCTTGAGCTTATTGATGAAATCATTGAAGAGCCACTAGGTGGCGCTCATCGTGATGCGGTGCAAATGGCTGCTAATATGAAAGCGACATTGCTACGCCAATTAGAAGAACTCGATCAGTTGGATGATGACAACTTACTTGAGCGTCGCTATCAACGTTTGATGAGTTATGGCTACTGCTAAGTAGAAACTGTTTATATAATAAGGCGAGCGAGATGCTCGCCTTTTTTATTTAACCTAGGAAGAAACCATGACTCTGTACCAGCAATTTTCTCAAGTGCTTGATGAACAGCAATTGATGCATGGCAAGATCATTGTTGGATTTAGTGGCGGGGTGGATTCACGTGTATTGCTGCGATTAGCAGCAAGGTATAGCAAACAGCATTCAATAACCTGTTTAGCGGTACACGTGCATCATGGATTAAGCGATAACGCAAATGAATGGCAAGTTCAGTGTGAGCGTTGGGCTCAAGAGGAGGCCGTTGAGTTTACCTGCGAGCGCGTAACATTGTCGCAAGACTCGGGAGAAAGCCTTGAGCAGTTGGCGCGTCAAGCTCGGTATCAAGCGCTGCGTCAACATATGCAGAGCGGCGATATTTTGCTTACGGGTCAGCACCTTGATGATCAAGCTGAGACCATGTTGCTGGCCTTAAAACGTGGTAGCGGACCCAAAGGGCTCTCTTCGATGGCCTCTTCAATGAACTTTGGCTCGGGTAAGTTAGTTCGTCCACTTTTAAATACTGCACGACATGATATTGAGCGCTATGCGCAGCATGAGCAATTACAGTGGGTCGAGGATGAAAGTAATTCAGATACCCGATTCGACCGTAATTTTCTTCGTCAATCAGTCTTACCCGTATTGAATCAGCGCTGGCCTAATTTTGCTCAAGCTGCAAGTCGCAGTGCGCGCTTATGTGCGAAACAAGAAAGGTTAATTAAAGAGTTATTATTGCCTGAACTTGAAGTATGTATGAATGAGTTCCAAGGGCTGAGTATTTCCACGATGTCATCACACTCTATTTTAAAGAGAGAACAACTACTTAGACTGTGGTTAGAAGCCAATACTTCGTTGATGCCTACTGAGGTGCAGTTGTGCAAAATTTGGCAAGAAGTGGCACT
Organism: Vibrio sp. ER1A; assembly: GCF_000733315.1. Lineage (NCBI taxonomy): Bacteria > Pseudomonadati > Pseudomonadota > Gammaproteobacteria > Vibrionales > Vibrionaceae > Vibrio > Vibrio sp. ER1A. The sequence goes on along the minus strand of NZ_JPJA01000087.1, from coordinate 88,825 downwards.
GGCTAAGCAAGATGCTAACCCGGAAATGAATTTGGCTGGTGGAGCCATTAGACGTGCTCAGGGGCATTTATATTGGGTTGAAGCTTATAAAGATGTCAGCGATTGGCAACAATCATGGTCAGATAAAGACACGTTAGTGTTGCCAGATAACTTAGGCGTATTAAAGTTGGTATCGCCGAGCAAAGACGCAAAGATGACACTAGATCGCCAAACGTTGAATGGGTCGTTAAAAGTTATTTTCAACCCTGAAGGTTTGAGTGCTCACCCCCATGGACGAGCAGGATCTCGTAAGTTAAAAAAACTGTTCCAAGAGCTGAAAATACCTAGCTGGCAGCGACGTAGAATCCCTATTCTAATGCGGGATGATAAGGTTGTTGCTGTTGGTAACTTATTTGTAGATAAAGCATTTTATGGTTCAGATTGTGAACTTGTATGGGACAAGTGACCACATTTCATGTCACAATCGTATACAATAATAAAGCGCCAGAAATGGCAAAGCGCAAACTAGAGTACACGCTATTATCTGGCTTATATGGAAATACACAGAAGGTAAAGCAATGAAAAATATGGTAATTGGTGCAGTATTGGCTGCAGGCCTATTGAGTGGTACGGCGATGGCCGCTGACATTGAAGCTGGTAAGGCGAAAGCCGCAATTTGTGCCGCTTGTCATGGTACTGATGGCATCGCAGTTATTCCTGGTTACCCAAACCTCAAGGGACAAAACGAGCAATACTTAGCAACTTCTATCAAAGCGTACAAGAACAAAGAACGTACAGGCGGTTTAGCTGCTGTCATGCAAGCACAGGCATCAATGCTGAGCGACGAAGATATTGCAAACGTCGCTGCTTATTACGCTAGTCTGAAATAATCACATTATCGATATACTATTAAGAGACCCGAAGATTGACTTCGGGTTTTTTGTTTTCGTTGATTGTTGGCGCAGCCTACCAGATAATGGTGTCAATCAATGAGGTTTAAGGGAAGAACATGAAAAAGATTGAAGCGATTATCAAACCATTCAAACTTGATGACGTCCGTGAAGCATTGGCAGAAGTGGGCATTACAGGTATGACCGTATCTGAAGTAAAAGGTTTTGGTCGCCAGAAAGGTCATACAGAGCTTTACCGTGGTGCTGAATACATGGTCGACTTTTTACCAAAAGTAAAATTGGAAATTGTCGTATCAAGTGACGTGGCTGATCAATGTGTGGAAACCATCATTGAGACCGCTCAAACGGGTAAGATTGGTGATGGTAAGATTTTCATCACTGATATCGAACGTGTAGTACGAATTCGTACTGGCGAAGAAGATGAAGACGCTATCTAAGTCGAATCTCAAAGAATCATAAAGGAGTAGGTAACTGCTCCTTTTTCGTTTTAGAGAAGAGGTGCTATGAAGTTAAAATGGGTACTGCTTACTGGTGTCGCTATTATGGGAATGACAGTAGGTGGTTTTCAAACGGTATTTACCGTGCGAGAAACACCAGAGATAACCAGTATTAAGGATAGCCAAGTTCAAACGGAGCTAAAGTGTTACCGCAATGACCATCCAGTTGCGTTGGACGAATCCGGACAATTGAATATTTTGGTTTGGAATATTTACAAACAAAATCGCGAAAACTTATTGCCCGAACTTACTCGCTTGTCTGAAGACCGACAATTGGTCCTACTTCAAGAAGCCAGCCTAGATGATACATTTTTAGATTGGCTACAACGCTCGGACTGGGGGAGTAATCAAGTTAGTGCATTCAAAGCATTTGATGTCTCTTCTGGCGTACTCAATTTAAGCCGTACCATGCCTTCAATCGCTTGCGCGAATCTGCAAACCGAACCTTGGCTAAGATTACCTAAATCAGGCTTGTATGCGGAATACGCACTGACGAATGGACAAACTCTAATCAGTGTAAATCTGCACTCTGTAAACTTTACGATAGGAACAGAAGAGTATAAGCAACAACTTGATTCCTTTAAGCAAGTACTCGAGAAGCATCAAGGACCGCTACTAATAGCAGGGGACTTCAATAGTTGGAGTGAATCACGACTCTCCGCGTTAAAACAAGCCCTACATAAATACCATATTAAAGAGGTCGAATTTCAACGTGATAACCGTAAGCGATTTATCACTGGTTTACCTTTGGATCACATTTTTTATCGTGGAATGGAACTGACAGGACAGCGCGTTCCTGAATCTGATGCCTCTGATCATAATCCTCTACTTGCTGAGTTTAGGATTGCCTTCAAGTAATTGAACCAATGAGGCGGTCAGACATAGAAAAAGCGGCGTAAACGCCGCTTTTTTAACGAGAACTAAGCACTGGTTTTGGTGACATCAACGTAGAGTTTCAGTTTTTGGCCCGGCTTAAGATATTTCTGTTTCTGAAGATCGTTCCATTTAACAACATCGTTGGTACGTACTTTGAATTTCTGTGCAATACCGCTGATGGTATCCCCACTTCTCACAGAGTAGAAGACCGTGCGGATAATCGCGCCATCGCTCGCGTTTTTCCAGATAACAAGCTCTTGTCCCACTCTCAGAGTGTCACGAGGGCCCATACCGTTCCATTTTGCCAACGATTGGTGAGAAACTTTATTTGCTTTGGCAATCGACCACAAACTGTCACCACTAGCGACTTTGTGGGTCACTTTATAGTTACCACGAGATGTCGATTGTGTTTTTGCTAGGCGGTTTGCAGCGCTCAGTGAATAGGTTGATTCATCTTTGGTTGATGTCGGAACCAGAAGATACTGGCCTGCGCGAATATTATGGCCTTTTAACCCATTAGCACTGCGAATTACTTGCGTCGTTGTCTGGTGGTTTCGTGCTATAACACTCAAGGAATCACCTGACTTTACTTTATAACGCACAAGGCGCATCCCTTTACCACGATTCTGTTCCAGTTCGAAGCGGAATTTATCTAAACTCTCGATGGGCAGTAGTAGCGTCTGAGGGCCATCTGGTGCAGTTGCCCATTGGTTGTATGCAGGGTTATAACTTTGCAGTTCCTTAATCGAAATGCCGGCATATTTGGCTGCGATTGCGAGATCGAGCTGTTCATTCGGGTCGACCAATTCCAACACAGGCTTATTTGCAATTGGTGGAATGTCGACACCATACTTTTCTTTGTTAGCCAGAACATCAGCTAGAGCCAGCAATTTAGGGACATAGCTGCTAGTTTCTTTCGGTAAATCAAGAGAGAAAAAGTCCGTTGGCTTGCCTAAGTTACGATTTTTTCGAATCGCACTGTTTACTCGACCACCGCCACTGTTATAGGCCGCGATCGCGTGATTCCAGTTGCCATCAAAACGTTTGTTCAACTGAGTCAGGTAATCTAAAGCGGCTTGAGTTGATGCGGTAACGTCACGACGACCGTCATACCAATAGGTTTGGTCTAGACCGAACGCTTTTCCTGTTGCTGGGACAAACTGCCATAATCCTGCCGCGCTGCCATGAGAATAAGCGAAGGCATCAAAGGAGCTCTCGACAATAGGCAGTAACGCAAGCTCTAATGGTAGGTTACGTGCTTCTATTTCTTCAGTAATCAAATATAGGAAAGGTTGAGCGCGCTGTGAGACCGTTCTTAAGTGGCTAGGATGTTTAATATACCATTCGCGGTAATAGTCCACTTTAGCGTTGTCTGGAATCTCCATTTTTAGCTGCATAGCAATGCGCTGCCATACATCTTCTTGCTCTTGTGGCGTTAGTGCTTTTGCTGGAGTTGGAGTATCAACGGAAACGGGCTTTGTTGTATTAGTGGTTGCTGTTTCTGCAGGAGAGTTGGTGGGCTCTGTTGTGGTGTTGCTTGAATCTGGCTGTGTCATCTGACAACCGGCCAGCAACAGGGCTAAGGCCCAACTGTATTTCTTATGCATTTTGTTTGCTACAACCTCTAATTTGAACGGTTGTGCATAATACTAATACGGATTGGGCCAAACAAGCAGCAAAACGTTAAAATTCGTTTTTCCACTCACGTAATGCTGTAAAAGTTGATAGGGGATCATTATTGACAGTTCGGTTTGCTACCGAGCTCACAACTTCTGGTTGAGTAGTTCGTAAAAATGGATTGATGCGCTTCTCTATGGAAATCGTGGTTGGCAAGGTTGGGAAACCTTTAGCGCGTTTCTGATTGGCACCATCTCTGTATTCATGAAGGAACTCATTATGGGGCTCTACGGCCATGGCAAAGGCGAGGTTACTAAGTGTGTATTCGTGAGTACAGTACACTTCCGTCTCTTCAGGTAGTAGAGTGAGTTTTTGTAGCGAATTGTACATTTGCTCCGGAGTGCCTTCAAAAATGCGTCCACAGCCCGCAGAAAATAGGACATCGCCACAAAATAGCTTACCGTCGCCTACATAGCCAATATGATCGAGCGTGTGGCCAGGTAAATTGAGCACCAAAAACTCTTCATTGAACAAGTTGATACGATGTCCTTCACTGACATGATGAGTAAGCTGTCCTATATTGGAATTCTCAGGACCAAGCACGGTGATCGTCGGGTACTTTTCTACCAGTTTCTCTATGCCACCAGTATGGTCCCAGTGGTGATGAGTAATCAATATCGTTACTAACTCAAGTTGGTTGGCTTCTAAATACTCGATCACAGGTTCAGCATCTCCTGGATCGACAACGGCGCACAAGTTCTGGTTATTTTGAATCAGCCAGATGTAATTATCGTTAAATGCAGGTATGCTTTTGATATGTAACATTGTTGTTTCTCCAGTTCAGTATGGGAGAGAGCGCGTAAATGAAGCCAGCACGCAGCAAGAAAAAAGTTGATCATCCCCATTCTTGGGAAGAGCTTGCCAACGGTCAATGGGTCTCTGAATCTATTCAAACGAGGCTTGATGAGTGGTGCCCCAAGTTCTTTGGCTATCATATGCTAAAACTTGGAGGACTGAGTTGTGAACTCACAAGCTGTAATTGCAACATTCAGCATCAAGTGAACCTTGATTCTAAGAACCCTCTGCACAATGTTATCGCTGACCGCTACGAATTACCATTCTTAGAGAAGAGTTTTGATGCTGTTGTAATGTCGCATCAACTTGAGTATGCCGAAGACCCCCATCGTCTACTGCGCGAAGTGGATCGAGTGATGATCGATGATGGTTACCTTATCATTACTGGCTTCAACCCTATGAGCTTCACCGGTCTTGCTAGCTTGATGCCTTGGAGAAAGAACAATTTCCCTTGGAGTGGCCGCATGTTCACGCCAAATCGGATAAAAGACTGGTTAGGGGTACTCAATTATCAGGTCGTCTATGCGGATACTTATGCGCTGTTTCCTATGAAACGATATCGGACGATGTGGACGTGGTTAGAAAGCAGTATTGGTGACTGGGCGTCGCCCATGGGAAGCTTGTATTTTATCGTAGCGAGAAAGCGAACCTACCCGCTTAAACCGATAAAGCCGCATTGGCGTCTAAAGAAAAAGCTAACACCGGCTAGTGTTAGCTATCGTACTGCAGATAAAAAGCAAAGCTCGTAAGCAAGGGAAAGCTATAAGCGGGAGAAACCTTAGCTTGGTTGATAGCCAGTGTCTTCTTCTGTTGGGTTTTCTGCAGCAGCTCTTGCTAGTTCATCACACATTTCATTTTCTCTATGACCTGCATGACCTTTCACCCAGCGCCAGTCAATATCGTGCCGTGCAGTCTCTGAGTCGAGTGCTTTCCATAGGTCCGCATTCTTAACTGGCTTCTTATCTGCGGTTTTCCAACCACGTTTTTTCCAGTTGTGTATCCACTGGGTAATCCCTTGTCGAACATACTGACTATCTGTGGTTAAGATAACGTTGCAAGGCTCTTTAAGTGTCTGAAGTGCAACAATGGTTGCCATCATTTCCATGCGATTGTTTGTTGTCAACGTATAGCCTTTGGCTAACGTCTTTTCGTTCTGTTTGTACCTTAGGACGATTCCATAGCCGCCGGGACCAGGATTACCCAAACAAGAACCATCTGTGAAAATTTCAACCTGCTTCGTCATGATTTGATACTATATAGCTCAGTAAGTTTATCTATATAGTCTGACATACAAAACATCATGAATACCAGTCTCAATTCAGAACAACGCAGAATCGTGGTACTCGATACCGAAACCACAGGTATGAACCGCGAAGGTGGTCCTCACTACATGGGGCATCGAATCATTGAAATCGGTGCGGTGGAAATCATCAACCGTAAACTGACTGGTCGCCATTTTCATGTCTATTTAAAGCCTGATCGTGAAATTCAACCTGACGCTATCGACGTTCACGGTATCACTGATGAGTTTCTATTAGATAAACCGCTCTATCATCAAGTTCACGAAGAGTTCTTAGATTTTATTAAAGGCGCAGAACTAGTTGCCCACAACGCGCCCTTCGATGTGGGCTTTATGGACTACGAGTTTGAGAAGTTAGACGCTTCGATTGGTAAAACCGAACAGTATTGTAAGGTTACCGATACGCTTGCGATGGCAAAACGCATGGCGAACATGCCGGCAAGAAAGAACCTCGACTCGTTAGCAAAACACTACACGATAGATACGTCTGCTCGTATTCTCCACGGCGCTTTGCTCGATGCGGAGATCTTGGCGGATGTGTATTTGGCAATGACGGGCGGCCAAACTTCGATGCAATTTAATGCGGGACAGTCCGATGGGGACGAAAGCGGTGGTGAAACCATTAAGAGGCTCACAACGGGAAGAAAATCGCTAAAGATCTTGCATGCTTCTGCCGATGAAATAGAAGCGCACAATTCGCGCTTAGATATTGTTGAAAAAGGTGGCAGTTGTCTCTGGCGCCTGTAGGAGAGAAACATGCAGAGGATTATTTTTGCGATGGCGTTATGGTTATCGCTGACAGTTGGTGCCTTCGCGACTGAGTCCTCAATGTCATTTCTTGATAACCGGTTTCGAGTTGACCAAACGGTGGAGCGAATCACTTTTTTGGTTTATCGACAGGATAACTCTAAGCCGGTTACGCTAGTTCGCCCTGACGGTAAAAAATACTACGCTTGGCGTCATCCTGAAAATGTTCACTGGATTGAAGAGCCCAGTGTCGATGTCATTTCAATCGAAAAGCCAATGCCAGGCCCTTGGCAAGCCATTGGCAAAGTCACGCCCAAGAATAACATTCAAATCATTTCTCAGCTGTCTTTAAAAGCTGACACCTTGCCACAGCGTATTTATCAAGGTGAGAAGTTAAAGTTTACGGCCCGACTCATGACCGATGGCAAGCCGTTAATTGTTGAGAACATCCTCGACCGTGTGAACCTTAAAGTGGTGATGACGCGCTATTTAGAATCTCAAGAACAAACGGATAACAAGGTGCGCCCGGTACCTATTGTTATTGGTGAGTTTTATGATAACGGTGAAGGGTTGGATGAGCGCGCTGGAGATGGTGTGTTCACCGTTGAGCTACCTATTGAACTTGAGCCCGGGAAATACAATGTTCGAATTACTACAGGCAATGGGGTGTTTTTACGCGCTCTAGAGCAAGAAGTGCTGATTTACCCGACGCCATTTTCTAGCAAATTTATCCAAGGTGATGATAAGAAACCACATCAAATTGTAGTTCGCGGTGAAGTCGCGACGATAGAAGCTGGTAGTTTGGCCACCTCAATTGAACTGCAGTCCCCTGATGAGTCAGAGCAGGTCGTGCAACACCAAGCGGACGCAGGTAAAAACGATGTCACCTCGTATTTTAACGACTTACATCAAATGGGGACCTATCATTGGACTGGCCATGTATATGCCAATGAGGCTTCCACGGGGCGTTCGTTAGTGTTTGATCTTCCAATGCGTACCTTCAGTGTTGTCGGGGCTTTGGATTTAGAAAAAGCCGAGGAAATGCAAGCGGCGGCACGAGAAGCGAAGAAAAAAGCAGAACAAGAAGCGCAAATCCTTGCACACAGAGAACAAGTGAGAACTCGAGCAATACTGGCCATCGTGATCGGTAATCTAGTGCTTATCGTGGTGGGTGGAATCATCTGGTGGTTGGTTCGACGTAAGCGAGCCATTAAGGCTTCACTACCAGAAATGCAGTTAAATATGCCGCGTTAGTTTAGTAACGGTAATGACATAAAAAAGGGTCAGCAATTGCTGACCCTTTTAGCTATTTGGAATGATCAATTATCTGGAGTGATCAATTACGCGACTTCTTCCATTGTCGGGTAGACAGGCTTTGCTGCGAGCTCCTCTGGAGCAAAGTCATCAACGTTTATAGTGTACAGACGATGTGCTTCTGCAGTAACAAGCAGTGTCGCCTCATCTTGAGTAATTAATCCTTTCTCTAAACCTAGTGCCGCGACTTTATCAAGCTGCGTAAATGGACGACGCTGCTCAAGCGCTTTACAAACTTTAGTAAATACAGGCTCAGCACGTAAAATGACATCCAGTGCTTGCTCAATACGACCTGCAGCATTGAACTCGGTTGGTTCTAGGTATTGACCGCGACCCAAACGGCTTCGTGCGCCACAAGGGGTTTGTAAGATACGAGCCACTTGACTATCAAGCTTATCTGAAGGCGCTTTGCGAACTGTGCCTAGTGGTAATACGATAAAGCGCATCAAACGGCCAATAGCTTTGTTAGGGAAGTTGGCTAAGAAATCATCTAACGCTTTTTCAGTTTGCATTAGACTGTCTTGCAGACCCCAGTGAAGAAGCGGTAAATCTTCGCTGTTACGGCCTTCTACATCATAACGTTTTAATGCTGCACTGCTGAGATACAACTGACTCAAAATATCACCAAGGCGCGCCGATAGGCGTTCTTTACGTTTTAGTGAGCCACCAAGGACTGCCATAGACACATCTGACAGCAATGCTAGGTTGGCACTGTAACGGTTCAACTGTTGGTAATAACGTTTGGTTGCATCTTTCTGTGGTGTTGATGAGCCACGACCATCCGTAAGACCGAGCCAGAAACTGCGTACTAAGTTACTGATCGTAAATGAAACGTGGCCTGCAAGGGCTTTGTCGAATTTATCAACAGCATCATTGGCGGTAGAGTGCGCGGCATCCATTTCCGTTAAAACATATGGATGGCAACGAATCGCGCCTTGACCAAAGATGATCATTGAACGAGTGAGAATATTGGCACCCTCTACCGTTACAGCGATAGGTGAACCTTGATAGCCGCGTGCTAAGAAGTTTGATGGGCCAAGGCAAATGCCTTTACCGCCAACAATATCCATGGCATCGATAATGCTTTGTTGACCGCGATGAGTACAATGATATTTGACGATGGCAGAGATCACTGATGGCTTCTCGCCCAAGTCGATCCCTGTAACCGTAAGATGGCTGGCTGCATCCATTACGTAAGCATTACCGCCAATACGTGCTAATGGTTCTTCAATACCTTCCATATGGCCGATTGGTTGTTTGAACTGACGACGGATACGAGCGTAAGCACCTGTTGCCAAAGCTGCTGTTTTGATACCACCTGTTGAATTTGATGGTAGTGTGATGCCACGTCCAACTGAGAGGCACTCAACCAACATACGCCAGCCTTGACCAGCCATTTTTTGACCGCCGATAATGAAATCCAGTGGCACGAACAACTCGTTCGCTGTTGTAGGGCCGTTTTGAAACGGAACGTTCAGAGGGAAATGACGGTTACCAATCTCTACACCTTTAAGGTGTGTTGGAATAAGCGCACAAGTAATGCCCAAGTCTTCTTTGTCACCTAGCAGGCCATCTGGATCTCGAAGTTTGAAAGCAAGACCAAGTACGGTAGCGACTGGCGCAAGGGTAATGTAACGTTTGTTCCAAGTGAGCTTCATGCCCAAGACTTCTTTGCCTTCCCATTTGCCTTTACATACGACACCAAAATCAGGGATTGAGCCTGCATCAGAGCCGGCTTCCGGGCTAGTTAGAGCAAAACACGGAATCTCTTTACCGACTGCTAGGCGAGGTAAGTAGTAGTCTTTTTGATCTTCTGTACCATAGTGCTGAAGGAGTTCACCTGGGCCTAAGGAATTAGGGACACCAACTGTAGATGAAAGCACACCCGACACGCCGGTTAGTTTTTGTAGAACGAGAGACTGTGCATACGCAGAAAATTCAAGGCCGCCGTATTTTTTCTTAATGATCATGGCAAAGAATTTGTGATCTTTTAGGTACTGCCAAACTTCTGGTGGAAGGTCAGCTAACTCGTGAGTGACTTGATAATCGCTCACCATCGCACAGACTTCGTTAACAGGACCATCTAAGAAGGCTTGCTCTTCTGCGCTAAGTTTTGGCTGACTAATATTCTGTAGCTTTTGCCAGTTTGGCTTGCCTTTGAAAAGCTCTGCTTCCCACCAAACCGTACCCGCATCCAATGCTTCTTTTTCTGTCTGAGACATGGCAGGAAGCACTTTCCTAAATAGTTTAAGCGCTTTAGCAGAAATCAGTGATTGTCGGATAGAAGGAACACACAATACCGCTACCGTAGCAACGTATAACGCCCATATGATGGCGCCAAATACACCGAGTAGTGAACCTAAGACCATAGCAGTGGTCACGAGTAATAAAGATTTTGCCAGCGATGCTCGTTGGTAGAAACTGAATCCAACTGCGCCGAGCAAGGCGACGAGAGAGAGCAAGATGTCCATGATTGTTCCTTTATCTGGGTACTTATCGTTGTTGTAGGGGTTGACCGTTTTAGTAACATGTAAGGTAAGAGGTCGTACCAGTAATAATTGTAACTCAATTATTGCATAAATGTAAATTTTCAAAAGTAATTACTCTAATTCGATTCAAAAATGAGAGCTTTGTATAATTTCCCACCAGTTTCGAATGCGAAGCTATGAAAAACCAATCAGGAAGGGGTTAGATGAGCCTGTGCCTATCGACAGAATTGGGGGTTTATAGTTAAACTCAGGTAATCGCAACGACGCGTTGATGTCGGAAAATAAAGAGAATAAACCTATGTACCAAGATCTAATTAGAAACGAGCTAACAGAAGCGGCAGACGTACTAAATAAATTCCTAAGCGACGATCACAACATTGCGCAGATCGAAGCAGCAGCGAAAATGATTGCGGAATCATTCAAGCAAGACGGCAAGGTATTGTCCTGTGGTAACGGTGGATCGCATTGTGATGCGATGCACTTTGCTGAAGAGCTAACGGGTCGCTATCGTGAGAACCGTCCGGGTTACGCTGGTATCGCTATTTCTGATCCAAGCCACCTTTCATGCGTGAGCAATGACTTTGGTTACGATTATGTATTTTCACGTTATGTGGAAGCAGTAGGCCGTTCTGGTGATGTTTTGTTTGGTCTTTCTACATCGGGCAACTCTGGCAACATTTTGAAAGCTATTGAAGCTGCCAAGGCAAAGGGCATGAAGACAATTGCCCTTACAGGTAAAGATGGTGGTCAAATGGCAGGTGTTGCTGATATTGAGATTCGCGTACCGCACTTTGGTTATGCGGATCGAATTCAAGAAGTACACATCAAGATCATTCATATTGTGATCCAATTGATTGAAAAAGAGATGGAATAATCTCAGCTTACTAGTGACATTATTGTGGAAGAAAAAGAGTAGGGAACTCAATGTGTGAATTGCTTGGCATGAGTGCAAATGTGCCAACAGATATCTGTTTCAGCTTTACCGGTTTGATTCAACGGGGTGGCAACACCGGCCCTCACAAAGATGGCTGGGGTATAACCTTTTATGAAGGGAAAGGTTTTAGAACCTTTAAAGATCCTCAGCCGAGTTGTGATTCGAAAATAGCGGAGTTGGTTCAAAACTATCCGATAAAGAGTCGTGCCGTTGTTAGTCATATACGACAAGCGAACCGTGGTCAGGTTAATCTAGAAAATACGCACCCATTCACGCGTGAGCTATGGGGACGCTATTGGACATTCGCACACAATGGTCAGCTCAGTGACTATCAAGGACTGGAGACTGGTCACTTTCGTCCAGTGGGCGAAACTGACAGTGAATTGTCGTTTTGTTGGCTGCTGCGAAAATTGGATGAGCGCTTTCCTGAACCACCGCAAGATATGATGGCGATGTTCGCGTACATTTCCGAATGTTGTGATGAATTACGAGAATACGGTGTCTACAACATGTTGTTGAGTGATGGTGAGTTTGTGATGACCTATTGCACTAACCATTTGTACTGGATCACGCGTAAAGCCCCATTTGGTAAAGCTACTTTGCTCGATGAAGATGTGACGATTAACTTCCACGAAGAGACGACACCTAACGATGTGGTGACGGTTGTTGCGACTCAACCGCTGACTAGCAATGAGAGTTGGCATCGAATGAAGCCGGGTGAATTTAACCTGTTTCATTTTGGGGAGTTAGTCGCCAGCAATGTTGATGAGTTAAAAGACGTGGAGTTTGCGGAAGCAAAGCCTGCAAGCCAAGCGCCTACTGAGCCATTATAAGCCCACATCAAACTGGGACATAAGAAAAAAGCGAGTGATTACATCACTCGCTTTTTTGATATTTACTCGTTTTGATTTACAGGGTTATTTGTCTGCGTAGCCTTGAGGGCCAAGTTCTAAACCATCCAACATCGCTTTACTGCCATCCATAGATAAGCGGCCTTCGACAAACCATTTTACAACCAGCGGATAGATCTTATGTTCCTGACTTTGAACACGCTGTTCTAGTGTTTCAATCGTATCATCATCGAATACTGGAACTTTAGCTTGCAAGATAATTGGACCACCATCTAGCTTCTCAGTAACAAAATGGATACTGGTGCCATGGTGTTCATCACAGTTATCAATCGCACGTTGATGTGTGTGCAAACCTGGATATTTTGGTAACAGCGAAGGGTGAATGTTGATCATTCGTCCCATGTAGTGGCGTACAAACTCGCCACTTAAGATACGCATGTAGCCTGCTAGTACCAATAAGTCAGGTTTGTGCACGTCAATGCGACGCATCAGTTCAGCATCAAACGCTTCACGTGTTTCACTTAATTTCGGGTCAAGGAACTCAGCCTCCGCTCCTGCCTTACGTGCACGTTCTAAGGCGAAAGCGGACTCTTTGTTTGAGAATACCGCTCGAACCTTGGCGTTTTCGATGGTGGACTCACAAGCGTCAATAATCGCCTGTAAGTTGGTACCATTCCCTGAAACTAAAACAACAATATTCTTCATGAAACTAATTGATCTCTACTTGCTCTTCACCAGCTTGTGCAGTCGCGATCTCACCAATTACCCATGCGTTTTCGCCTTCAGCTTTTAATAGTTCAACTGCTGCCTCTGCCTGATCTTTTGGCAGAGCAACAATTAGGCCTACGCCACAGTTGAAGGTACGGTACATCTCAAATGTATCAACATTACCTTTCTCTTGTAGCCAGTTGAAGATTGCTGGCCATTCCCAGCTGTTGCCATCAATCACAGCTTTTGTTCCTTCAGGAAGTACGCGAGGGATATTTTCCCAGAAACCACCACCTGTGATGTGTGAGATTGCATGGATATCGTGTTCAGCGATCATTTTCAGAGCTGATTTGATATAAATTTTCGTCGGTTCTAGTAAGTGTTCACCAATTGTGCGTTCGCCTAGCATCTCGTTTTTATCTGCGCCAGATACTTCTAAGATCTTGCGTACAAGAGAGTAGCCATTTGAATGTGGGCCACTTGAACCAACCGCGATAAGTGCGTCACCGGCAGCGACTTTTGTACCGTCGATAACTTCTGATTTTTCAACGACGCCTACACAGAAACCAGCAACGTCGTAGTCTTCACCTTCATACATACCAGGCATTTCAGCCGTTTCGCCACCAATAAGCGAACAACCAGCTTGGATACAACCTTCAGCGATACCAGATACCACATCAGCTGCAGTGTCTACGTCCAGTTTGCCTGTTGCGTAATAGTCGAGGAAGAACAATGGCTCTGCACCTTGAACAATCAAGTCATTCACACACATCGCAACCAGATCGATACCGATAGTGTCGTGTTTGTTCATATCTAGAGCTAGGCGCAGTTTGGTACCGACACCGTCTGTTCCAGATACGAGTACAGGCTCTTTGTATTTAGTTGGCAGCTCACATAAAGCACCAAATCCACCGATGCCTCCCATAACTTCAGGGCGACGAGTGCGCTTAACCGCGCCTTTAATACGGTCAACTAATGCGTTACCAGCATCAATATCTACACCAGCGTCTTTATAGCTTAGGGAAGTGTTGTTTCCGCTCACGGGACAGTCCTCGATAAATAAATGGATGTGAAAAGCGGCGCTATTCTAACAGGGGTTTAAACAAAAAGGAAAACGTTTGCGTAAGAAATTACAAACTATTTTTGAGCGAGGGTAATCTGTTGATATAGGCCGGTTTAAGCGAGTAAATATGCGGAAAAAACACCATTAACCTATAATCTTGACTGAAATAGCGAAAGAAACCATGTATAATTTGCAGGTTTTGTTAAAAATTGCCGGAGTAGGACATGAAAGTTGTTGAAGTTAAACACCCTCTTGTGAAGCACAAACTGGGTTTGATGCGTGAAGGGGACATCAGCACAAAGCGTTTCCGTGAACTTGCTACAGAAGTAGGTAGCCTGTTGACGTATGAAGCGACCGCAGACTTTGAAACTGAGAAAGTAACTATTGAAGGTTGGAATGGTCCTGTTGAAGTAGACCAAATCAAAGGTAAGAAAGTGACCGTAGTGCCAATTCTTCGTGCTGGTCTAGGTATGATGGATGGCGTGCTTGAGCACATGCCAAGTGCACGTATCAGTGTTGTTGGTATCTACCGTGATGAAGAAACACTGGAACCGGTACCTTACTTCAACAAGCTTGCGTCAAACATCGACGAGCGTATTGCGCTAGTTGTTGACCCAATGCTAGCAACGGGTGGTTCTATGATTGCAACCATCGACCTGCTGAAAGAAAAAGGCTGTAAAGCAATTAAAGTATTAGTTCTTGTTGCTGCTCCAGAAGGCATCGAAGCACTAGAAAAAGCTCACCCAGACGTTGAGCTATATACCGCTGCTATCGATGAGTGTCTGAATGACAAAGGCTACATCGTTCCAGGTCTAGGTGATGCTGGTGATAAGATTTTCGGTACTCAATAATTAAGAGTCTGATGATTTAAAAAGAAAAAGGCTGACAAATGTCAGCCTTTTTTTCGTTCGGAGCAATTAATCTTCCATTTGAGCGTTATCAACCATTTTATTCTCACCTAGGTCATGAGGAAGAATCTGGTTAAGAACAATCGCCACAATACCGCACAAACTCACACCTTGAAGGCTGAAGTCGCCAATACCAAATGCCATGCCGCCAATACCGAATACTAATGTGATAGCGACAATCACTAAGTTGCGGGATTTATGCAAATCAACATTGTTCTTAATCAGTGTATTCAGACCTACAGTAGCGATAGATCCAAACAACAAGATCATGATACCGCCCATCACAGGAACAGGGATGGTTTGTAAAATAGCACCAAGCTTACCTACCAATGCTAAGACGATCGCAGTCACTGCCGCCCAGGTCATGATAACCGGGTTGAATGCTTTGGTTAGCATCACAGCACCAGTTACTTCACTGTAGGTGGTGTTTGGTGGAGCACCTACCATAGAGGCTGCGATTGTTGCTACGCCGTCACCTGTGATAGTGCGATGAAGCCCCGGTTTCTTCAAATAATCTTTACCAGTAACGTTCGAGATGGCTAGCATATCACCAACGTGTTCAACCGCTGGTGCAATCGCAACAGGCAACATAAACAGAATTGCATTGATGTTAAATTCGGGAGTAGTGAAGTTTGGCATCGACAGCCAAGACGCTTGAATAACAGGAGTAAAGTCAACGACACCAAATGCTAAGCTAGTGACATATCCCGCCACGATTCCGCTGAAAATAGGCAGAAGCTTAAGGAAACCTTTTGCAAAGACACTGACTGCAATCGTCACTAATAGCGAAATTGACGAAATCCATAGTGCGGCATTACCGTTGACGAGTTCAATGGCGCCATCGCCAGTTTTACCCAATGCCATGTTTACAGCAACTGGCGCTAGGCCAAGACCAATCACCATAATAACCGGGCCTACTACAACAGGTGGTAATAGCTTGTGAATGATCTCCACGCCTTTTGCTTTGATAACGGCACCCATTATGACGTAAACAACACCTGCTGCCATCAAGCCACCCATAGTGGCACCCACGCCCCAAGTTTGAACACCGAACATGATCGGAGCGATGAAAGCAAAAGAAGACGCTAGAAAAATAGGAACGCTACGACGGGTGATTAATTGGAACAGCAGTGTGCCCACACCAGCTCCAAACAGAGCAACGTTAGGATCTAACCCAGTAAGCAGCGGTACTAGGACTAAGGAACCAAACGCGACGAATAGCATTTGCGAACCTTGTAAGATAGTTTTCATAGTTTGATATCCAAGCAAATAGAAGTTTTCACCCAAGGGCTTTGGGCAAATTGGCGCGATAATATCACTTTGCAATCGATTACTTAATGATCTTGGTAAAAAATCTGGATTATTTGTTAGTAAAACTTCGATACAAGGCCCGATATCGTGCTTTAGATCTTGATGGATAGGGGCTGTGGCAAAAAATATTAACCAAACCTTGAAGCACTTAGCTTGCTCCTGAACTCATACTTGCTTATCATTTCGACTTATATCTTTGTAATTTAGGATGCTTATGCGTTATTTAGCTTGGTTGTTGGCAACAGTCTTTGTATTGCCAGCTTATGCATTGACCAAGGTTGATATTTACTCGACCGAAGTGGTGGTGAATTCTGAAGAGCCGAATGCTGATGAAGTAGCTCGCCAGCAAGGCATGCTGGAAGTACTCATTAAAGCCAGCGGTGATTCGAAGGCGGCGGCTAATCCCGTGGTAAAGAAAGCACTAGGCAAGAGCTCCAGGTTCATTACACAGTTGGGTTATACGCAGCTAAATGGTGAGCAAGCATTACGAATGACATTCAATAGTGAGCAAATTAATACTCTATTGAAGCAAGCTGATCTGTCTTCTTGGCCAATTGATCGTGCCAATGTCATGGTGTGGTTGGTCGAAGATGACGGTAGGGATCGCGCTATTACTTGGGAACATACCAATTCTGAAGCGGCGAATCAGCTAAGAAAAGAAGCAAAACGACGTGGGCTTCCAGTGACATTCCCTGTTGGTGATTTTGATGACATGACGGGAATTCAACCAACAGATTTGTGGGGAGGCTTTGTAGGCCCAATATCACAAGCAACTCAGCGTTATCCTGTAGATGCGGTGATGGTTGTAAGAGCTGAAGGTAGTAGTTTACGCTGGACACTATACGACCAAGCACCAGAAACCTTAGGTCGAAACCAGTTAGAGCCTATAACTGGTTCAGCGTCAGGTGGCGTTGCAATGGCTAACCTTATCGATCAAGTCAGTGACTATTACGCCTCTAAAAATGCAACAGTGATTAGCGGCGAAAGTGCAGGCACTGTTACTGTGTCTTTTACCGGTATGAAGAGTGCAGATGCGTTCTTTACTCTGGAACGTGCATTAGGCCGCTTAGCTTCGACGGCGAAAGTGGAAGTGGCTGAAGTTAAAGGTGATGAAGTCATTATCAGAGCTTACTTACTTGGTTCGATTGAGTCATTTGAACAAGAAGTACTTAAGCTTGGCTTAGTAAAGCTGGTTGAAGTCCTGCCGGAAGAAGCTGTGGTTGAGCCTGCTCCTACAGCTGTACCTGCGACTTTACCTGAGGTCGATAGCTCAACGGCAAATCCTGAGGCGAATACTCCAGCTCAGCCCGATACTGCTGAACCAGCAACAGTGTCGTCGGTTGATGAGGTTAATGTGGCTACAGACTCATCAGAGTCTACAGCGTCTACATCTGGCCTAATCGCTAAGCCACAACTGACTTTTGAATGGCTATACTAGTTGAGGCGTAAATTTGCAGGTTGAAAAAGGAGGCAATGCCTCCTTTTTTCTTGTTTCAAGAATTTCTTGTTCTTCAAAAGCCTACTCTTCGAAGCGTTGTTTTTCCTTTTTCTCTACCGAAGACAGTCTTGGCAGCTTAAGACCAAGCTCCTTTCCTTTTAATCTGGCGTAGAGGATGTTTCCTGCGAAGGCCAAACAGGTGAGTAGAAGTTCTACTGATGCTAGCAAACGTTCTCCTTCATCGGCATAGAGTAGTGTTAGTGCATGCAGAAAATACAACATCAACACAAAGTTCGCCCAAGCGTGGGTATAAGGTTTTCCCGCGATAATACCCGGTAACGGTAATAGCAGCGGAATCATCCAAGCGATTGTAATCGCAGTGGGGCTAATGTGAGGATGTGGAGACAAATAGCCGTGCCAAACAGTGACCCAAGTTAGCAATGCTAAGTTGGCTGCCAGTGCAAAGATGCGCATGGTTTTGGTTTTAAAAGGGATTGCTATCATGATTCCATTACTTCAATTTTCTGGCGGTTTGTGCCAAGCGTTTTCCTAACGCAAAAGCTAGCTCTGACTCTTCAATACTAAGTTGTGTACTTGAATTTGCTACGTGTGATGCTCCGTAAGGCGTTCCACCGGTTGTCGTGGTATGTAACTGCGGCTCACTATAGGGAATACCTAAAATCATCATCCCGTGGTGCAACAGAGGAAGTAGCATACTCATGGCGGTGCTTTCTTGACCGCCATGTAATGAGGATGATGAGGTAAACACACATGCGGGTTTATCGATTAGGTCTCCAGCGATCCATAAGCTGGTGGTTTGATCCCAAAAGTGCTTCAAAGGAGCTGCCATGTTGCCAAACCAAACTGGACTACCCATAGCTAAACCGTCGCATTGCTTTAGCTCCTTGATGGAGACGACCGGATCGCCACTGTTTGAGTCTGACTCTGTCGTCAACTCTTCCACTGTACGCAGAATAGCTTGGCATTGCTCGACTGATTCAACCCCTCGCGCTATCGCACGAGCGAGTTGTTTGGTGCTTCCATGTCGACTGTAGTAAAGCACCAGAATTTGGCATGACATTATAGGATGTCTAGCACTTGCTCAGGCGGGCGGCCGTGCTTTGCTTTACCGTTGTTGATCACTATAGGACGCTCGATTAGCTTTGGATTATCAAACATAGCCTGAAACAGTTGATCATCGGTCAGTGCTGGATCTGCTAGATTAAGCTCCTTGTAAATATTTTCTTTAGTACGCATCATCGCACGAACGCTTTCTAATTCTAGCTGACCAAAAATCTCTTTGAGCTTTTCTACTGTTGGTGGTGTATCTAGGTATTTAACTACTTCTGGTTGAATGCCTTTTTCTTCAAGAAGAGCAAGAGTTTGGCGGCTTTTAGAGCAACGCGGATTATGAAAAATGGTGACTGACATAGATGGCTATTCCTTTTTGGTTTTATTGTAATGCCATGAAACGGTCACGTTGTACCAGCAATTGGTCAATACGTGCGTCATAGCGAGCCTGTTTTAGGCTTCCTAACTCGGCCAGTTGACTAGCCTGAGAGTAAAGCTGAATAGATTTATCCCACTGAGCATTCAAGGCCAAGATTTCTGCGCGTGCAGCAAGATCTTCGGCGCTATTGCCTAGTTTAATGTTAGCTTCCGACAGCAAGTGCCAGCCATTAGTATCATTAGGGTGCTCGTGGGTGTAACGCTGGAGAACTTGAATCGCGTCTTTGTATTTTTCGCCTTTAAGTAGCGCGTTGGCGTAGTTGATAGTAATGACCGGGTTATTAGGCTTAACGGTTAAGACTTCTTTCATCAACTCGGCTGCCTTTTCAGGCTGCTTTTGAGCAATGTAAAGGTCGGATGCTGCATCTAGATAGAAATTGTTGTTTGGATCTTTCTTTAAAAGCTTGTCGAGTATTGCTTCAGCATCATCGAGTTTATTAGTGTCTAGGTACACCAGGGCTTTGCCATATTCGAAGGAGTCTTGAATTTTCGGTCCTGCTTTACGAGCGGTTCGCTCGAACCAATCCATTGCCGAAGCAGACTTAATTCCAGCATAGCGGGCTACAATTCTAGCCCGAGCCAGATGATAATTGATTGATGGCTGTACTCGCAGCGGTGGGTAGCTCTGAGCTCGCTCACGAGTGTCGGTAATACGATCTTCTGGAAGTGGGTGAGTCAATAACATTGGTGGCGGCTTGCTTGCATAACGATATTCGTCCGCAAGACGACCGAAGAAACGAGGCATGTCGTTGACGTCAAACTTGGCGCGAGCAAGAGTGGCAATGCCAAATCGGTCGGCCTCTTTTTCGTTACTGCGTGTATAGTTGATAGAAGCCTGCATCGAACCAGCAGTGGTCGCTGTAAGCGCTGCCATACCCGCTTGAGGGGCAGCTATCGCTAATAAAAGTGAACCAACAAGTGCTGCAACAGTAGCGGGTGAACGGCGAGCTTCGTCTTCCATTCTACGAGCTAAGTGGCGTTGAGTGACGTGGGCGATTTCGTGCGCCATAACTGAGGCCAGCTCACTTTCAGTATGGGCGTGAAGGAACAACCCCGTATGCAGTGCGACATAACCACCAAAGAACGCGAAAGCGTTTATGTTGCGGTCGCGTATCATAAAGAAGGTGAAAGGGGTCTTTACATCATTAGCACTGGAAACCAATCGATGGCCAATAGAATCAACGTACTCATTGAGCACTGGGTCATTAACAATTGGAGAGCTAGCGCGAATCATCCGCATATACGCATCACCATAAATGAGTTCTTGATCTATGGTCAACGTTGCCCCTGCCGCAGTTCCGATATCGGGAAGATCGAGTTCGGCATAGGCAACTTGAGGGACGCTTAATGCGGTAGCGACGCATAGGCAAATCAATGAACGGGCGCGTTTCAACATACGACTGAGGTGACTCCTTAAAATGTGGTAGTTTTGACCATGAAATCCTAACTTGGTTTCCTACCTTATCCTCTTGCCATTCATTTTTGCATACGGAACTGGGATAGGAAAGGTTTTCTCATTCTCGGGCTTAGCTGTATTTTGTTATCTCTGGTTTGTGTGAATATCCATTATTCATAGTTTCTTTAACACTTACTGGTTGGGTATGCTATCAAAAGTCTTTACAATGGATGACTTTGAGAGATTCGTAGCGTATATGTTAAGTTTCAATGCTGTTCAAATGGAAAGTGTATGACCGATATGCATCTAGATTTAGTGGAAGAGCGATGCCCGATGTCATTACTCTTGGTCAAGCGCGCTTTTAAACAGATTGAAATAGGGCAACTATTGTCGGTGAGGTTAGTCGACAAACACTCAGTCTCGGACGTCCTTCAATACTTATCTATCCAGAATGCAGCAATAAATCATAGGATTGAAGGTGAAGTGAGCGTTATCAATATTCGTAAACAGGATGATTAATTGATGCTAGATATGGTCCGTCGTTGGTATAAGCGACGTTTTTCCGACCCAGATGCAGTGAGCTTGGTAGTAATTCTGTTATTTGGATTTATTACCATCTACTTCTTCGGTAATTTGATTGCTCCATTGTTGGTGGCGATTGTTTTGGCGTACTTATTAGAGTGGCCTGTTAGCAAACTATGCGCACTTGGTTTACCGAGAACACTGTCAGTGGTAGCGGTCATCCTCCTCTTCATCAGTTTAATGCTGTTAGCAATTTTTGGATTAGTGCCAACAATTTGGAATCAGGTTGGAAACTTACTGAATGATATTCCAAATATGTATAACGGCATGCAGCAGTTTGTCGCAACGATACCTGAACGATACCCTGATCTCGCTGAAATTCATTTAGTTGAAACCATAATGGGCAACGTGAAAGATAAAGTTCTCGTTTTGGGTGAAAATGTAGTGAAAGGTTCACTGGCATCGCTTGTTAGTTTAGCGGCGCTAGCAGTATATTTGATCTTAGTACCGTTACTGGTTTTCTTCTTGTTAAAAGACAAAGAAGAGATGGTCAGCATGGCGAGCGGCGTTTTACCTCGTAACCGTCGTCTAGCGAATAAAGTTTGGATCGAGATGAACCAGCAAATTTCTAACTACATTCGCGGTAAGGTACTGGAGATCTTGATTGTTGGTACAGTAAGTTATGTCACTTTTGCTATTCTAGATCTTCGTTATTCGGTCTTGTTGGCCGTGTTGGTTGGTTTCTCTGTACTTATCCCTTACATCGGTGCAGCTGCCGTTACAGTTCCAGTTGCTATGGTGGGTCTATTCCAGTGGGGCTTAGCACCACAATTTTACTGGTTACTTGTAGCATACGGCATTATCCAAGCATTGGATGGTAACGTTCTTGTACCAGTACTCTTCTCTGAAGCGGTGAATTTACACCCCGTGGCAATTATCGTTGCGGTTCTGGTATTTGGAGGGTTATGGGGCTTCTGGGGAGTGTTCTTTGCCATACCATTGGCAACGCTAGTTAAAGCGGTTTGGAACGCACTACCAAGTCACGATGATGGCACTCAGCACGCCACTTAGCTATCTGAAAAGAGTAAAAAAGCCTCGCGAAACATGCGAGGCTTTTTTAAATTGAATGTTCGGGATAACAAGGTGTCTTAAGACGTTTTGACATTCAAGTAATCAAGTACCACTTCGTGGTGAGTTTTCGTCTTGAACTTATTAAATACGTGCTCAATCACACCTTCTTCATTGATCAAGAAGCTAATGCGGTGCAAGCCATCATAGACTTTGCCCATGAGCTTGTACCCTTGGAAGTTTTTTCAGACTCAATTTCTGACGATTTATAACAAACTCTATCTTTAATAGTGAGTTAGGTTAATAATTTCTCTTTTTGAACCTCAATTATAGCAGTTGTCATAATTTTTTGTAAATCGGGCTGATTTTGACGCTTTTCCAAGCGTAAACTTGTCATAAAAGCTAAGGTGTTGCTATAAATTGATAGTCATTTCGATGGTATCGCTTGGTGATCACACACATATACACTTGTCACCCAACTCACTTTTGGACAATTCTGAGTTACCGTTCTTGCTAATTTAGCTTATGACGAATTATCAGGAGTATGGCAAAGCCTCTAATCGAGAGGCCAATTTTTGTTAGCCACTACACTTACTTCTAACATGGGCGTGTTTCGGGCAATAGCGCATAAGAACAACAACCACCGCCAAAGGCGGTGGTTTAGGATGAAAATAAAAGATCCGAAAGAAGCTTTATTCTAAGGTTTTCACTAACTCAACCGGTTGCTTTACGTGAGCAGAGTTAACATTGCCAGTACTCTTTTCCTGTCGTTCTGTACCAGTGACGATAACGTCTTTTGGCTTGTTTTCAGTATTAGTAAGAGCTTCGGTTGTCTTTTGTGTATCAGCAACAATAGAGTCCCAAAACGATAAAGGACTTTTTAGGCTGTACATTCCCCAAATAAAGAACAATAACGCTAGTAGGACTATTGCTGTTGATACATAAACGCGTCGTTGTTTAGCTTTAGATTCAACCTGAGATAGTGAATTACATTCCCTTATTTCATCAAGCTCTCCATCACCTATATAGTAGGTATATCTATCAACCATTTCATTCAATTGAGTTCGCGCCAGCTCAGTGTTTGACACTATTTCTTTGCGTATCCAATGAAGATTTAATAATCCCCCCAGAATGAAAATGGTAGATAAAACGGCAATTTCAAAATTAAACACGTTCTCTACTTTTCCTTTGTCTATACCTGTAAAGACAATAATCGTGAAAAAGTAGGAGAGTGTAAGTATTAGTACATTTCTCGCCGAAGAGATGCTGTCAGAAATCTTATCGCCAATTTTAGCTGTTGTTTCGTAAAGAAAGTCAGATAGTTTCGATGTTACTTCTACATATTGCTCAAAATTATCAGTTATATAGACCTTATAGTTGGACTCCAAAACATCAAACACATAGCGTTTGAACGAGTCCCTAACATGCTGATGCTGAGCGATTACGTGATTTATAATGCTAACTCGCGTTGGGTGCCGTTCGTCGCAGTAACCCCACAAGTACATGTCGTAAATAACTTGCCCGTAGCTATGATAAAACTCAATTTCTTCGCTCGCTAAGTCTAGTGTTTTGCCTCCATCGAATACAAAACTAAGCCTATCTAATGCACATTTTCGACATAACACAGCAAGTGATGCCAACGTTCTAAGCTTAAGTATGTAGTCAAATAATAAAGTGTCGCTGAAGAACTTGTTATTAAGGTCACTCAAGTACTCTACGTAGCAACTTTCGATATCAATTACGTCATGTAGTGCACGCGTCTTGTTTGATAGGATATGGCTGTCACCGCGTGTGAATGATATATCTGATATATCTGCGTCAAAATTCACATGCCTGATACCGTCATACTTGTTCTTCAAAGTAGCTAGAATAAACTTAAATTGAAGCGTCATTTTTTTCGACTCAAGGTATGCTAGAAAATGTTCACTTGAGTAGATTTGCAAGACGCGGTCTGGGTTATCTTTTGTTGCAACAAGTTTTACCGCCACTTTGGATCTATCGGTTTCAAATTGAAAGATCTCCAAAGTGCAAGCCTCAGTTTTAGTGAGTGAATGAGCATCAAGCGTGAAAGACTCTTCTTCTTCACCAAGATGAAAGACCGTCACGTTGTAGCTGGCAGAGTGATTGCTTGCACCCAGCACAGTATCGGAAAAGCAATTAAAGTGATTTACCCAATCTTGTTCATCTAATGTTAACGTACAAGAAAAAGTGTTCTCATCTTCAAAAAATTGAACTGGCATCTTAATCGAGTTCTTTTCTATTGAATCGTCCGCGTGGAGAATTGTTTTCAATCATTATGTAGTCTTTATCATTATGAGTGACTTCATAGATGATATCGTTGGTGCTACCTTGAATAATCAGAGTGACACCTGCGTTCACAGAAATGGTCTCTTTGATCTTCTTTTTAATATACGTTTTGTCAATTTCAAATGAGCCGTCAAACTCTTTCGTTCTTTTCGCTTCACGTAGGTTCGAAACAAAGTCTTCAACTGTGAATCCTTCGGTCAGAGGAGTGTATGCATCAATAGTCTCATCGATGAACTCATCAAAATTGAAGACTTCCTTAGTGTTGAAGTAAGAATTGACACAGTCTTTTAAACCAAAGAAGTCGGCTTCAGATACTTTTTTCACTTTACTCCGAAGCAAGCGACCAACTAAGTCAAAAACTTCTTTAGTATTAGTTTCGTTGTTGCGCTGCGGTGTAGCGTCCAAGAAATCGGTATGCCAAAAAAACGAAATAGCACCATTTTTGTCCGTTAAGTAAATTGCGTCTTGAAAAGACTCATCCTGATTGATGTTCACCAAACAAGATTTCAAAATCGCTTTATCTTCAGGCAAGCCTGATTTTAGTCTGTATGTTTTCTCTTCAAAATACTTCTTAAAGTCAAGTTTCGTAAGCAGGTAGCAATGCCGTTGGTCTGTTTTTAGTTTGGCGATGATGAATGAACCATCCGATGTTTTGAAACGAGATTTCTCTTCTGCTTCATAAAGGTGATCGGCAATATTAGTTGAGTGTAAATCAGGGTCACCCAAGAGTGAGCTAAGTTCTGACTCCACATAAGATTCATCATTAAAAGTGTAAGATCTAGAAGAGTTACTATTCATCGTCTCTTGAGAAAGTTTGATAAGAAACGATAGCAAGTCGGCGTTTTGAGATAAATCGATATCACTTTTTTTATAGCCAACCCCATGCTCTAAGTCGTATATACGTAACGTCTCAATTGGGTTTTCTTGGGGTGTTTCTGACTCGGTAGTTGATACCAAAATATCTTCACTCATAAATAACTGTCCTAAACATTTTTGTTAGAATTTAACAGAATGTGATATCAAAAACATCGTAAATTTATGCACTCAGTGATATAGCCATTGCTTTTATATGGAAGTAGTAAGATTCATCTAGAGACCTTCACCCCGTATTGCTTAACGGGATACTGGCGGTAAACTCTGACTAGATTCACTATCTGAATGGATAACTTGTAGTAAGGCAAACACAAATTAACAGGCCGTGAATGAGTAAAAGGTCTAACGCAAAAAGGGGCAGAACTGTGCTAGTAGCTACACTTTAGAGAGAAACGTTAACTTTGAGACTAATGTGCGCTACTTCATCTTTTGTCTCAAGCGGCGAAGCTTTCTGAGTAGGTGTTCGGGATCTTCCTCAGAGCCCTTTCTATCAAGGTATTCTTCCGCTATCTCTAACTGAGGTCGCCGTTTCTTTTCATCCGTCGTAAGTGTTTCTAGCTGAATTGCCATGTGAAGCATCATCACATCAGAGGATTTCGCTTTCCTAGCGGCATAATTTCCCATGCCTTTTATTGGTTTACCAAAATAAGCTTCTTCTAAGCCTATTTCTCCTTGTTTGTGGACGTACCCTTTATAAGTATCGGCTATTTGCAATAAGACAGATGGAGGAGGATAAACACCGGCTTCTAAGCAATATGCTAAAGCGGCAAGTGGATGTTCAGCAATTGGTGAACTGTCTGTACTTTTATCCCACCATGAAAAGAAAGAAGATCTTTGTTCATCCCACATATCCTCAAGTTCTTTTACAGTTTCATCATCCAAATCTAAGTTCTTATATTCCATCTAACCCTCACATCAATAGACCGCACAATATGGCAACAATGAGACCTGCTAACACATTCAACAAGATAATACCTATCGGTTTTTCGTACCACTGTCTAATCTCACGTTTCATATTATTTACCTTTGTCGTTGTCGTGAGATAAGCATCTACTATTTGTGGAGTCGTGTTAAGGACATGCAGAGGCTTGGATGTCCGCTTGGAGTCGCAAACTACTCAGTAGCCGTGACGTTATTGAACATTCGCTCAGATAAAATTTAATAAGGCAAAGCGCATCGCTATAGTTGATGGGCTGAATGTCGCTGGCACGGAAAGGGGCAAAGGCTTGTTACGACGCCCGAGGTTGAAACTATTAAATAATGCTTATGAGTTAGAGAGCAATAAGCTCTGGTACATTTACCCCTCACCACGAAAAAGGATAAAAGGCCAACGTAAAATACGCTGGCTATGGGGTTCTGAGTGGGTTGATTTATTGCTTTTCAACGTAAATCGCTTGACCACTAACAGTTTGTTCAGAGATTGGTATCAAGTACTGATAGTCGGTACCTTGTCCACCTATCATTACTGAGTTATTGCTACCAGTCACACCTAGTAAGACCCCATTTGCTCCAAGTTTCGCAGCCTGTTTTTTCAGCTCCTCAATTGCATAGTCAATTGAATCCTGCTTTGTAAAACCAGCGTCACTTGAAGCATTTACCAAGGCGATTGTCTCATATGACTCTGGCGTTTGGAGATAGAGACGTACTTTTTCTGGCGCGATAGGCTCTCTTGCTTCACCTACTAATATTGCAGACCCTGAAGCGCAACCAGTAAGTGCAAGTATGAGTGCAAGTAAGAGTGTTTTATAGATTCTCATTTTTTAACTATTGCTACGTGGATTATCTGAGCACTACATTATACAGTTGGCCGTCACCATTATGATAAAAAGTATCATCATCCCATTGCCTTGATTTGTAACAAACATTAGAGATACCCACTTTGGGCAACTTTGTTCTTCAAAGCATGGCTCTAAGCTCTTTCATTTTATCTTCTGCATGGCGGTAGCCTTGCTGGTAATCAGCCGCTGACTTTCGACATGCCTCAGCATAGCTCTCACCTAAGCCTTTATTTTTGTCGAAATTAGTGAACTCATCACGATAACGTTCAACGAAATGGTCATAGTCTTTTTGATGTACAGCAATCTCATTAATAATGTTTGCTCGTTTGGACTCTCTCCAAGTTTTGTAGGTAAACCATGCTGAACACAATGCGATAAATACTGCTAGTAAGGCTATCCAGTCGGAGCTTTCCATCATTACCTCTATTGTTGGGTTATTAAAAACTTCAGCCGCTTACAAACTGTACTCGCATAAGAGAAACTAAGTCAAATTCAGCTTATTGAAGTGCGTGGACACATACTCGAAACGCGTTTTGGGGCAGATATGAGTTGTTACAGAATCTTCAATCACTGAGCTTTCTCGTTGCTCGGGCAACTATTGCAAAAATTGCAACAGTTCAACTACCGAGGAATCCTCAATAGTTGCTTGATAAGCAGTGTGCATATTTTGCACATTAGTTAGTTCTATTGCCGAAGCGACGAGATCAGAACCGGGTTGGAGCAGAGGTGATTTACGAAACAACCTGTTTCGCAATTGTGCAAGACCCTCTTGCATAATTGGTTACTAGAGTTTGTCCAACAGCCTGTTGGACATTCGATGAAGCAGCCAATTTCCTAATTGTGCAGCAGCTTGTTGCACAAATAAATCTCATGTTGGTTTCATGCGCACTAAACACGTCTTGGGGCAGAGATGATTTACGAAACAACTTGTTTCGCAATTGTGCAAGACCCTCTTGCATAATTGAACACTAGAGTTTGTCCAACACCCTGTTGACCAAATTAGTCTTACGAAGACCTACTGCTATCTCAACATGTTTTTGGGAAGTACCTAAGGCTGATTTGTGCAACAAGCTGTTGCACAATTGGAGCAGGCGGAAGTTGTTGCATAATCTGCAACAACTGAACGATTTCACAACTCAGACAACTGTTCAACTGCGAGGAATACTTGTGGATTGGAAAGCAACTGAGAAGAAATCCTTCCTAGTTGCCAAAACGGAATGGGGCAATTTTGATTCAGACAGGTTTGTGCAACAGGCGATTGCACTATTACGGTCACTGGGGCGAGAAAGCCAAGATAGGGATATAAAAACACTGGGAGTAAAAATTAGGTACTGAACCCACACCATTAGATTTGCTTCTTTTTTAATCCCCCCCCCCCCTTGAATTAGACACTGTATACCCATACATAATAATCAGTGCTTTAGGAGGTGAAACAGCAAGTTGCATTGCTGTTCTTGGATGCACGACAAACGTATTTCATTTGAGTATAGGAGTCATTTATGGCGAAAGGTTCGAGTATTAACGGTAACGGTGGTAATGGTAGTGGCAACGACAGCTATACAATTACTGGGCGAGGAGAGATCAGTAGAGCGCAGCTAGTCCGAGAGGTCAAGCAAGGTAAGCATCCTGATACACACATCTACAAACGTAATGGTATTGAGTACGCTAGGAACAACCCTAATCACGATAGACCAGATAACATTAACGAATAACCACTCTCTAAAGGGCTAGGCTGTATAGCCCTTTGATTTTATAACCTACCATTGATCAACAATTCTTCTGTTGCCTATGATCTGTTTGCAGCCATTGTATATGTAGTTAGTCGCAATATGTTGGCATAAGTATTATTTGCTCAAATGGGCGCGATCACAAATGTTATGTGTAATAACTCTAAACAGGAATGGGGCAAAGGTGATTTAGGCAACCGAGAAGGATTTCTTCCTAGTTGCCAGCACGGAATGGGGCAACGATTGGTTAGAAATCATCGACGGTGAAGGCTCTGAGTCAGACCTTTCCTTGTTTTCGGAACAACCAACTCCGGTTTGTCGCTTCTGTGCAGGGTTAGTCACTAGTATGTATGTGAAGTGGCATCGTAGATTGATAAAAGCGAGCTCTCTGGTCACAAAAAAAAAACCGATAATCCTCTTGAGAATCAGCAACAAAAACCACTCTCAGGTTTTTGGTGGCTCTCACGGCTAACTTAGAACGTAACCAACCTGAAAAACGGGAGTTTCTTAAAGCACCCATACCGTAAATCCATAAGAACTTAGGATATTCATTTTCCTCAATCAATTTATTGAGAGTCTCTGATGTCGTAAAGTCATGTTTGTAGTCATTTAAATCAATGCTCTGTACTGTGACCCCCAAAGTCTCATTAACTCTGTTGAACTCTTGAACAAGTGAATCTGAAAGCTTTGCACGAAACACATGTTGCATATACATATGTAGGGCCCATGTGCACCTAACAGAACGTTCTATACCAGAATCAAAGTTATTATAATCCACCCCCAACTTATCGAGCTTTTTCAAATTCACTGAAGTTTGAATCCTTATAATTTGATTTAGAAAGTGCTTCTGCATGTTAATGATCACATACCATGGTGGATTAATAAATTTATGGCGTACTGAGTTACTAGCCATAACGTAAGGTTTGCCCTAGAAACCGAGTCAACCATGAGAAAGCCTGTTCTACACCGGACATCTTATATCAACCTAACCACATTGTTCTTTCCGTCAAAATCAGCGTTGTTATCAGGAAAGTGCTTTGGCTGACCATCAAGAAGCAAGACATAAAGCTTGCGTTCAAGAAAAACTCCAACCAAGTAATGATTTTTCGGTATCTGATAACTTGGTATTAGTGCCTGTTCGTCGTCGCAGAGGTAGCGGATATGGAGTAGCTTTACCCTTTTCAGGCCAACTAAATTACTACCTTCAATAAAGCCACCAAAGGGAACGGCAAACGTTTTGCCGTTCTTGAGCAAAGCTTCTACCGTTCCGTCATTATGTCGATTGTGCCCAATCGGTCCATGTTCGTTTATCCTGTCGACGCGATAGGATCTAACTATGTGAATTGACTTATACATACACTCATAACTGGTTATATATACAGTTTAATTATAATCAAATAGCCACGGAAGAGCCATGCTGAGCGGAGCAGTTTACTAATCTTGGCCGACGTCACACAAGGTCATACTGTTTCCAAACTAATTTTGTTAGATAGTCTGATAGATTGGTTCCCATGTATACGAAACTATTACTACTGTCGCTGGTCAATACGGCGGAGTTGGTTACGAACCAACAACTCCCCCCGCTATTTACCCTTTTGCGAAAAGCTATCAAAAAGTACGAATCGGATGAAATAGATTGGCACCTGGTCAATGGGCTCTCTGATCTCGACATTCTGTTTTTGATTGCAATGGCTGACACGGATCTGTCGGTGAACTTTGATACTACAGTTTTGGAGGAGGCTGTGCGTTTCGTCGGGTGGGTGCATAAGATGGAGACGGAGCAGGTTTATCATTAGGGTTGGTGTGCTGACTGTTGGTTGAGGTATATTGTTTACAACTTCGAATCAGCAACACTTTAACTACGCCCAAAGGTGGAAGAAAACTACTACCACGTGATGTGATATCTTTTCGGACACTGTATTAACAAGACGATTAGCGGGTTGCATTTGAGTCTCAACGATAAATCGCAAACTAAATAGCTCACATTTATCCATTATTAAGCTGTTTGAAACGCTGAAATGATACGCTGTTTGAACCCATTAAACTGAACCTCATAAGCAAGACTAGCAGCACCATTTACCATACTACCGAGGTCAGCAGCACCATTCCATCTCAAGTCAGCATTGCTGCTTACGAGACCAATATTGAGGTCTTTAGCAACTTCCTTTCGTCCTGATTCACTTGCTGCGAAAGTTTCAGGAGTGCCTGCCTTAGTGAACATACAAGATTCTGGAATATCTTGTTCTATCCTCTCGGCAAAATCTATCAAGCTTTGCTCTGCGAACGTGAATAACCAAGCCTGTTGGTGCGAGGCATGACTCACTCGTAGAATCCGCCCCAGCACTTGCCTAAAGTAGAGCTCTGTCTTAACCGAGCTGATATGGCAACAAACTTGAAGCCTTGGTATATCCGTACCTTCACTAATCATCCCCACACTGACTATCCACTGAGTACTATTCTTCCGAAAACGTTCAATCTCAGCTAAAGGAGCCTCATGACGATAGGTCACGATAGAAACAGTTTGTTGATACTTATGCAAAAGTATCTTTTTAATCTCTTGGGCATGTTGAACAGAAGAAGCAACGACTAGCCCTCCGGCATTCTGATTTTGATTACGTATCTCCGCTAGCTTTCTACAACCAAGTCCAAGCAGATATTCCATAGCTTCTTCATTTTGAATTACGCTCCGATAAGGAACTTTAGTCTGCTTTAACATCTCTAGAATCGATGAAAACGATTCTTCTTTTCCGTCGCTAGTTATCGACAGGTGTTCATTGTCTACGAGTACAATTCGTGGTGTTCTACATACATGGTCAGCGACGGCTTGTTTGAGAGTGTATTGATAGTCGACCAAGATCTGCCCATCGGGGTCGCTATACCGCGCTACCACTATCGGTAATGCATCTGAACGCCAAGGTGTACCTGAAAGCGCTAATGTATAGGTAGCCAGTCCCTGAATCTTGGTAAGGATCTGTTGTCCCCAAACGTTCGCTTTCTCATACTCGGAGCCAGAGCAATGGTGTATCTCATCAAACACAACAAATACTCGATAGTTACGTATTGTCTGCCAAAACTCTTCGCTGAGAAATTGAATAGATTGGTAAGTAAGCGACTGCCCAATCGAACCCAGCCCACCATTAAAAGTGCAATTGAGGACTGCTGAAAAGGTTCTTTTTATCCCATCTGATACCGTTAGCGAAGGTGAAAAACACAAAACAAGATCAACCATGTCATCCTTCAACAATCTGGAAGCAATATGTGCCGCCAATACTGTTTTCCCTGCTCCTGGAGTGGCTTGGCAAAAAAAGTGGTGTTGCATGTTTTTGTAGTTTTGTAACGCTCTTTCAGAGCATTCTTGCTGCCATTTCCTCAACATTCGGCAACATCCGAAAAGATGGTGTTAATTACGTTGGTTAGTACATTAACTCTACCAAATAGATGTGCTGAGCGATCTCTCGCTTGCTGCAACATTGGATAGAGCCTCTGTTCCAGTTCAGGGAAACGACGATTGAGCGATTGGTACTCGTCGATCTCACCCAGAACAATCTCTAACTCAGCTTTGTACTGGTTTCGCTCATGGCGCAATACCGAGTAATCTGAAGTGGGTTTAGCTGGAGAGGAGGCATTCTTCCGTTCTCCTTTGGGTTTCACATTAAGAGAGCGAAATAAATCCGTTTGAAAGTATCTTTTATCTCGTCCTTCTCCCTCACTTTCAAGCCAACCGTTACTCACAAAACGAAGGATTTGTCTGTAGAGTATTTTTCTTGCCTCATCAGGCACCTTCCTATGATCACAAACAGAAAGAGAGGCGTCGCGTAGTTCAATAACCGAAAAACCATCCATACCTTTTTCAATCAATAACTTGTGCATAATCGCACTGATTTTCGTCGAACGTTTCATTTACAACTCTTGTAGAACAAAAAACTAAGGATTGCTTAGTATACAGAAATCGATAAAACTAAGAAAATCTTAGTTACTGTAGGTTTTCACACATGAACCGAAAATGTCATTTACTAACCCAATCCCAGCGCGACTCAAAGAAGCGCGTAAAAAAGCTAAACTCTCCCAGAAATCCTTGGGAGTGAGAATTGGTATGGATGAAGGTTCGGCAAGTGCCAGAATGGTAACTATTCACCCGCG
>NZ_JPJA01000087.1:25995-44020 GCF_000733315.1 Vibrio sp. ER1A | reverse complement strand
CAAGTGTCGTCTACTCGACATAAATGAGCTAGCCAAGTATGATTAAGGGATAATCAGCACTGAGTCGGCTACTCAGTGAACATGTCTGCCTGAAACTCTGCCTTCTTGTTATGCAGGCCACGGTCTTCCAGCCAAGAGTAGAAACGACTTCGAGATACTTGCATCCCTTTGTCACTAAGCTTTCTTAAAATCTCAGCCTTTGACTTGTCAGAATCAAGCATATTCAATATGAACGCTGTATGCTCATCAAGCTTGGATTTAACCTTCTGTCCCTTCTGGCGGCCAGATGATAGTCCTTTGGCCTTGCGTTTAGCATGACCCGCTTTCGCTCGCTCAGAGCGTTTCTGAGCCTCTACGGCACTGGCAAAGGACTGCCCAATAACGGTAAAAATGATTTCTGCATTATCAACGTTTTCTGAGTTGATGATGGTGTCACTGTATGCCAAATGCAGTTCACCGTAGGAGGCTATCTGGCCTATAGCGCCGACCAACTCCAACACCTTGTGGCGACCCAGCCGAGTGATATCCGATACGATGATGCTTTGTTGCGAGGTGATGAGGGAAGATAACTTTCGCTCACGCAGTTCTGTTTTGGTGGCAGACACATGCTCTTCGATCCAATCCGATATTTGTATGCCACGTTTAGCAGCGTACGCCTTAATCGCTTCTCGTTGTGATTCGCCATCGGCTCTTTGTGAATCTGATACTCGAATGTAGCCAATCATGCCTGCCCCCAAGTTGCCAAGTTAATTGAACATGAACGGTTATTTGCTGTTTAGGTAGTCCAGTACAACTTCATGGTGATCTTTGGTTTTGAACTTGTTGAATACATGCTCAAGGTTGCCAGACTCATCAATCAGGAAGCTTGTTCTTACAACGCCCATGTTTTCACGACCCATGAACTTCTTGAGCTGCCAAACACCGTACTTCTCACACACTTCATGTTCTTCATCGGCTAGTAGAGTGAAGTTCAGCTCTTGCTTGTTGATAAAGTTGGTCAGCTTTTTCGGTGTGTCTGGACTTAAACCAAGCACAACAACGTTGTGGGCATCTAGCTCAGCTTTAGTGTCACGCAATCCTTGAGCCTGAACGGTACAGCCAGGAGTCGAAGCGCGTGGGTAGAAGTAGAGTAGTACCTTTTTTCCTTGAAGCTCAGAGAGCGTCACTGGGTTATTGTCTTGGTCATTCAGAGTGAAATCTGGTGCAGGTTGTCCAGCTTCGATTGCCATTTGTTTTTCCTTACTTTCTCAATTAATGGTATTTGCGTAGCGTTTTTCACTACGTCCTTTTTAGAGCATTTTTATTACGTTAGAGTGTACATTTTTATCGAAAATTCAGTGTCCTGTCTAGTGATTATACTAAACAGGACGATCTTTTTAGTTGTAGCGCTTTACGCTACTTTGGTTTTCTAAATTGGGGTGTAACAACATTGTCTGAACGAGACGATACGATTCTATCCATCGCCTTTTCTCGCTGACTCTCATGTAACATCTCCATCAGCTCTTGAACTACCTTTACATGAGTGGCAGCTTGAACAGCTAACGCCTCTTTATGGCTTTGAGCTTCGTCGTAATACTCTTTTTTCTTTTTATTCGCTTGTGCTCTTTCACCTTTAAGTGACTTTATTTCTTTTTGAAGCACTTCAATAGGGGAGTTAGCGGTTTCATCCTGAGCAACTTGTACTTCTAATGATTTATTTTTTACCATTAGAACAACGTCGTTATGCCTTCTGAGTGCGCCAGCGGAAAGGCCCGCTTCTTTTTCAACATTACTATTGTTGATTTTAAGTTTGCCCTTTCGTGCTTTATTACGCAGCTCTTTCGATGTTAACTTGGCTACATCACCATCCAGCAGCCTTTCCAATGCTTTGATTAGCTTATTTTTGGTTATCTGTGACATTATGAAATCACTCCGTATGGGATGAGTAAGTTCTTAACTTCATCAGGGAAAATGACAGGCTCAAAGTCGATACCTAAATCATCCATGATGCGTTCAGCAGCTTGAACTTTTATGTAAGATTCAGAGGCTGTTTGAGGAGTGAGTTCGTTGTTTTCAATATCATAAAGCATGTGAATTTCGGCTTCTTTACGTTTTGCTTCAGCAAATACGGCATCCACGATGTAGTCATTCTTGCAATCAACACATTCTATTAGGTTAACGAGCGTTCTTAGCCCACAAGTGGTCGAGGTGCAATATATCCCAGGCGCAACCGCATGAAGGTGTCGGTTTTGATTTCGAATTTGCTTTTTCCAATAATTAAGAGAAAGCATGTCATTATCCACCTTGTCTTTGAATAAGTTACGGTTGGTTTTGGTCATGCTTTTAGCAAACTCTTTGCCTTTACCACCTGCAACTCTCTCCTTGTTTGCCAATTTCTCATATATGCTTAAATAGACACGGGCTTTTTGGTCGATTCGTTCTTCATCAATTTCATCCGCTAGTGTCTTTTTCTTTTGTCTGATTTTTTGAAATTTACTGGCATTTTTAGCGTAGTGTCGCGTCATTGCCATAGACACATGACTGAACTGTTGTTTGAGTTGTGGGAAGTGGCAAAGCTCGTAACCAATTAAGTAGTAAGCAAAAGAGCGGCGAAGTTGATGTGGCGTAAACTCGTAATTGCTACCCAATTCAAACGATAAATTGGGGTCAGATACTTTCAGGTCAACAATGTCTTCATTGGTTAGCGTAAGCTCTTCACCCATAGCGTCTTCAAACCAAGCGACAGAGTATCTTCCTATTGCATTTTTGCCTACTTCACTAAAATCTTCTTTTATTTTATGGAAGAATGATTGTGAACTAGGGTGCCTTTTTCTAAGTGGTGTATGCAGCGCTTGAAGGACTTCATAAGCTTTCATTCCAATCTCAGTCGTAACAAACTCATCTTGTATTGATTGAGAGCCTTTTACTGTCTTTGATAGGTTGGCATGGATAATATATATATTCTGGCGGTCAATGATATCTTCGGTGCAGCCTTGAGCAGTGTTCAGACTATATATTTCATCGCGTCTCATTCCTGTACGAGCCATTAATCCCCATAAGCAGCTACCATTAAGCTTTTTAAAAAGTGACTGAGCCTCTCTTAGGTTGGTGATTGACCATTGCCCAATCGTCAGCTCTCGCTCGGCGTGGAATTTATCTAAACATTCGTTTCTTATCTGTGGCTTATGAAGTTGTGTGAGAGCCAGTGTCTCTTCTTCATTTGGGGAGTGAAGTGCAGTGAAGGCTTGTTGAAAGGCAATAGAGCGCTTTTTGCCTTCTTTACTCAACTTGGCTAAGTGCCATTTAATACCACCGTTTTTTTGTCTAGCCTCATCACTGATAAGATACTTAGCATAACCTACATAGGCTTTTTCAAAATAGGTGGTAATGTAATCTGCCAGTTGCTCTAGCTCATGACGAAGAGCGTAAGCTTCATTTATCACCTCTTCCGACTTTTGAAGCCCCATATAGTAGAGCCTTTGTGGAACGACAGTAAATTGCTCAGCGTCTTTAATCGTTAAACCAAAATCCGAGGCGTTAAGTTTTTTGTTTAGGTTAACCTCAAATGGCAAACCTTTGGCTTCTATGTAAAGGCGGTTTAACCCGTTGTATATTGGCGCTCTTTCAAAGTCGATATCGGTAAAGCCTGTTAGAACCCAGGTTTCGAGTCGGTCAAAGTCAAGCGCAGATAACGTATTAAACCCCTCATTTAAAAGCGGGTTAATGACTTTTTTTAGATCATTTAGCGCATCATAAAGAGTGGTAAAGGAATGGTCATGAGGTGAAAGCCACATCATTTTAAGTATGAACACTCTAAGCTCATTTTTTAGGTTGCGCTCAATCACTTTGCCATCGCTAGTAAACTCTAGGGTGCGGGGCGCCTTTGCTTGCGGCTCAATATGAGACTGCAAGTTTCTCCAAGCTTCATCATCGGCAATTTTACCTAATGATTCACTAGTTACCGTAAAGCCTATATCAAGAGCTTCGAGTTCATCCCAATCGCCGCGCTCAATCGCTGGCTTTAATACATCTATTAAGTAATTAGTATGAGCGCCAACGTTTTGTTGCGCTTTAAGAAGCTTGTTTTGGTGCTCTAGGTCAGAGAGTTTTATCATGTGAGCCTCCGTAACTACATAGATAGAATTGCATGATCGATGAACACTCTTGGGTGACGACCTTGAGAATTAAATTTTTTCATAGCTTCATCGAATATATCGTTACTTGCTCCATCTAGCGTACACTCAAACGCTTCGATTTTTTCTAGAGCACCCCCTTTCGAATCAGGGAACATATCTAGCCCTTCCTTCAACACATCGATATATGAAATAAGCTTATAAATAGCATCAGCGTCATTTGCCGCTTTGGCAGATTGGCACTTGTGGCACATATCAAACTCAGCGCAAGGTAAGTCTACGCCTAGCGCAAAGTTCGTTTCACGTTGTGTATTCTTGCCATCAATCATGACTTGCTTCCCGTCGCAAGCGATCCCATTGGGGTTGGTTTTACGCTTTTTCTCACCTTCCTCGTATGTCAGCATCGGAATACCGCGCCTTTTAGCAACAGCATCTTTTGCTTGCTCTAAGTCATTATCAAAGAGGTTTTCGATGACTTCGATACCCTGAGAGAGAATGACTTTATTAAGTGATGGAAGCCCGTTTATGTAACTTCTCTCTATTGTGTCTCGCTTGTTTTGGAGCAAGCTTTGAACGGCTTGAATCCCACCCTCCGCATAGGCTTGATTACTGCTCATTTCTCGCCAGCGACTTGATTGAAGAGAGAGGTAGTAATGGTTGGGTTCAACAGACCATAGTTTCATGAGACTGGCTGAAATAGGGCTAATTCCTTCCCAATCATAAGGAATATACCTGGAAGTTCTTGCTAAAAGCAGTCGTTCATATTTCTTAGCTTGTTTGTTCGCTTTGTCTTTCGCATATTGCTCTATATCTTTAATAAGCGTTAAATCACAAGCGGGGACTTTGAAGTATCCTGTTTCGCCACTTCTATAGTTAAAAGAAACGGTAACATTGCCATCAATTTCGGAATAGGTGAGCGGAAGTAAAATTCCCTTAAGAGGTAGGTCTGTGTAACAAGATAAAATGCAGTAGGCGCTGTTGGTCGCTCCTTGACTTGCCTTAATCTTGGAAATTTCCTGCACTTCTTTATGAGCAACCGTGCGACCTAAATGATTCGTGACCTTTTTTAACGTGATGGCTTGTTGATTTCGGTAGGTGTAAAACAGCTCTTTAAACCAAGGTAGATTACCCGCCCGATGGGGAGATAACAGGTGTAGTTTGTTAACGAGGTATTTATTTAGCTCATGCAAATTAAAGGTATCACTGACTTCTGAGTAGTTATTGAGAGGAAAAATCAACTCCGAGCCATCTTCACCATTGCCATAGAGTTTGGATAATCTTTCTAGTAGCTTTATAAACTTCACGCCATCGCGCTTATCAACGTCAAATTGCTCCCCCACCAAAAGGGCATCGACTTCGCTGCTTGAGCGAGGCTTATAGCTTGAGATCTTGACTATCTGTAGGCTTTTGTCTCGCTCTTCGGTATGAACATGAATTGGGTGGGCAATGTTTCGAATGTTGCTGTCGTTCAGTGAGGTAAAAAAGCACATTAAGTGATAGGCGGCAGCCATTGTAAGGTTAAAGGCTGATGCAGTATTAACAGCAGTGTTATTTTTGCTATATCTTCCTACATTCACTTTCAATGATGTAGGAATTTGAATTGTTTCCTCATGCAAACCAAGACTAATGATAAGAGGCAGAGTTTCGGGTAAAGACGTGTTGTTTTCTTTAGCAGCAATGAGCTGCGGTGCAAGAGTGAAAAACAATGCCTCTAATCGTGTGACCAGAAGCTTTTCTTCCTCATCTGAGTAACCCTTAAAGGGCGTATTTTCTCCTGTAAACCCTCGGTGATTTCTCGCCCAATCTGAAATAGGTAAGCCGCACCATTCAAGCGCAGTACGAAGGCTTGAAAGCAAACCAGTAGCGCTTGATTCTTTCATGCCTAATTCATCACCGTGATTGTATTCCCACAGGCGTTTTGAAGGGGTAAACATCTTGATACGATGCCTTAATTCGCCATCGTTGCCAGCATACTTCAAATAGCCGTTTTCGGTGAACGGGTTAACATTTATGGCGTCACAAAAAGCCAGGTAGCTGCGCAAGTTATCGTAGTTTGAGCTGACGGTGCGTGCTGAATTGCCATTGCTGACATATTGATTAGCTTTTTTGCAAAAAGATCGGATAAATACAGCTCGACTGTTTATCTTTTCGTTTTCTTTGCTCCCCCCTAAATGCAAT
The DNA here is from genome assembly GCF_000733315.1 of Vibrio sp. ER1A. Lineage (NCBI taxonomy): Bacteria > Pseudomonadati > Pseudomonadota > Gammaproteobacteria > Vibrionales > Vibrionaceae > Vibrio > Vibrio sp. ER1A. The sequence goes on along the minus strand of NZ_JPJA01000087.1, from coordinate 37,730 downwards.
AGGTGAGAAACATCGAACTGCTGTACTTGGATCGATTTATTACCTTTATAAGGAATCTCAAAATTCAAAGGAACAACATTTTGATTGTTTCGTGTATGCTTGACGGCTTTGGACTGTTTTGCGATTTTGCTTTTTGCCATTATGACCAACCTCCGTTTATTTTGAGGTTTTTGGCTTTGGCCGTGTTGATTTGGTCGTCTAGCTTATTCATGTACTGAATGTACTTTTCGGTGGTCGATGTGCTGGCGTGCCCCATCAGTTCCGCTAACTCAACCATAAGATAGTCATAGCTAACATTACGCTCTTTTGATTCATCCAAAAGCCAGTGAGTCGCAAAGGTAGAACGTAAATCATGAATTCGGTAATACCAAGAAGAGTCCACTTCCCGAATCTGCTTTCTAAGGTTTGAAAAGTGTGTTTCTAACGTATTAGCAGAGTAAGGCACACCTTTGTTTGAGAGAAATAGGTACGCAACGGTATCCATTTCGTTGCCTGCCTGAATAAGCTCATTGCGCTTGTTTAGGTTCTTACGTTGCGTGTGACTTTCTTTGTGTATCTCTAGCTCTTCGTACAGTTCTATAGGGATTCCTACGGTACGTTCTTTACTGCCTTTAGTGTGAGTAATTTTGACTGGCACAGCATCCAAATCACTGTAGTTAGCGTTTCCGATGTCGTGAGCGGGGAAGTGAATAGCTTCATCTATTCTAAGTCCTGCTTCTGCACATAGCTGAAAGATGAGTTTTGTCGTCTTTGGGAGTGACGTTATATGTTCATTAAATAAAGCTTTGTGCTCAGGATGCATGGGCTTGAGCTTTTTGTGAGCAGGCGTATTTTGTTTTCTAGGGAACATCCTCAGAATATTGGAAGTTTCATAAGTACGCTGAGAGCCAGATTTTGTGTGAGCTAGCATATCGTGTTGGTTTAACTTCTGATGCACTGTTTCCGTGGTGTAGTTCGTAACGATATTTTCATTGTTATTTTTGATGTAGCCGTTTTTTTGCATCCACTTATAGAATCCAATTACCACGCCCATATAGGTGCGAGCGGTAGATAAACTAAAAGCCTCACTGCCATAAGAGCCTTCAATATCATTGCAGTTCGCAAGCAGGAACTCAGCAAATCGCCAGGGAGCACCTTCTTCTTCGTACTTCGTTAGGCTTTTATACGTTAGATATTCACATGGTATCTCATTACCATATTCATCAACTTGAGAGTGGTGAGTCGAATCCAAATAACGAGTGAAAGCTAGCAAACCTTTTGCGATTGAACTTGTGTCTTTTACAGCTGCTTCACCACGTAATTTAGATACTAGATAAAGAGACTGTGGATAAACTACTCTACCGTCAGGGGCAATGATGATATCAGTTTTCTTTATGCGTGACTTTAGATTGGAAGGAGAGAGGTCGGGAGAGTACGTCACTTCCTCTGATTCAGTATTGGTATTTGTAGAGATTCTTAACTTTGCTAATGTATCGACTTCGATAGAAAGAAGTCGGTAATCATCATAAGCATCAGAACACTTTTCTTCATACGTTTCTATCACAAAACAATCCTCGATATGCTACCCACATATCAAAGATAGGCTTGTCATAAAAACTTATAAAGGTTTTCTGTCATGCTTTTTTTCTAAGGGTAAACTTCTTCTCGCCCCAAACACCGAATTGGTCTGCAACGGCATGGTCTTCATCTGAGAGAAGCGTAAAGTTAAGTTCATCACGTTCAATAAATTTACCTAGACGTTTTACTGGGTCAATACTGACACCCAATACCACAACATTGTGAGCGTCAAGCTCGGCTTTAACGTCACGTAGTCCCTGAGCTTGCACGGTGCAACCCGGTGTCATAGCTTTAGGGTAAAAGTAAAACAGGACTTTCTTACCTTTGAAATCTTGTAGCGTGACGGTGTTGCCGTCTTGGTCGAGCAAAGAAAAGTTTGGAGCTGGTGCGCCCGCAGTCAACGTGTTCATTGAAATTCCTTTGAAGCTGAATGGTGTTATTATTTTATTTACTACCGCTGATGAAGTTCAGCGAGCCTTTTACTGATAAGCGGTGACATAAAGAGTCGAACTCTTCTTGTAACTGCATCAAATTACAATTTTCTTCGACATTAGCTGTTAGAGCGATCTGGAATTGATCGACTTCTGTGCCCGCACGCTCTTTGACAATAGTTTGCGCGCTTAATGAAGCTAGACCGATCTGTTTATCGGCGAAAAACTGGGTAAATTGTTCAGTTAGTCCAACGCGGTCTTCTGATTCAATAAACACTTCAACAGTATATTGATTCGGTAAGGCGTCGTGTTTGGATGTACGTTTCATCATCGTAATGAGATCATGTTCTTGCCCTAAAAGTGGCAATGTGGTCTCAACTCTTGTGATGTAACTTGGGGTGCCGGATATTAGCATGATGAGAGTAAACTCATTACCAAACATGGCAATACGACTATCGATGATGTTACACCCGGCTTGTGCGACCAGATGTACGACTTCATTACAAATCCCTGGGCGGTCAGTACCAACGGCGGTAATCACTAAATACTGATTCATGGTGTCACTCTAAAGTCCCTATTTAATGATATGGTAGCACAGCTCTCGGTAAAGCTCTTGTGATAGATGTAACCGAATACCGACAAATTTAAGGGGAATAAGTTTATCAGTCAGAAAATTGACCTGTTGATGACACCTCGAAATAGTAATAGCGCACCTTATACGTGCCTCATATCTGAAATCTGATAATTATTCATTCACTTCTTGCGGGGATCGTTTTTAATCTCTTGTGTTTATCAATAGCATTACAGTACCATGCAAGTAGTATCAATTTAGGGAGATCACCATGTTTTCAGGAAGTATTGTTGCCTTATTAACCCCATTCACTCCAGACGGCGAAGTGGACTTCGTTAGCTTACGAAAGCTAGTTGAGTATCATATTGAAGCTGGTACAGACGGTATTGTTGCTGTCGGTACAACAGGTGAGTCTGCAACACTAACTGTTGAAGAACATGTCAAGGTCGTCGCGAAGACGGTTGAGTTTGCTGAAGGTCGTCTACCAATTATTGCTGGTACAGGTGCAAACGCGACGCATGAAGCGATTACATTTAGCCGCTTATTTAATAATGTTGGTATTGCAGGCTGTCTGAGTGTGACACCATATTACAACAAGCCAACGCAAGAGGGCATGTATCAGCACTATAAAGCCATTTCCGAAGAGACAGACATTCCACAAATCTTGTATAACGTACCGGGTCGTACTGGTGTTGATCTATTACCAGAGACGGTTGCACGTCTATCCGAGATTTCAAACATCGTTGCACTTAAAGATGCGACAGGTGATTTATCACGAGTTCAAATTCATCGTGAACTTTGTGGCGAAGATTTTATCTTACTAAGTGGTGATGATTCGACAGGGCTTGATTTCATCAAGCAAGGCGGCACTGGTGTGATTTCCGTAACGAACAACATTGCAGCGGCAGACATGGCAAAAATGATGAAACTGGCCCTAGAAGGTAAATTCGAAGAAGCTGAAATCATCAATCAACGCCTTATGCCTTTGCATAAAAATCTGTTTGTAGAATCTAGCCCAATTCCTGTGAAGTGGGCTGCGCATAAAATGGGTTTGATTGACAACGGAGATTTACGTTTACCTCTTGTTGAACTATCCGAGCAAGCAAAACCTATTGTTGCTCAAGCTCTAACAGAAGCTTGTATTTACTAATAGAACATTAAGAGGAGTGAACTATCGCTCCTCTTATTAAGGGAGTATCAATGAAATTTTCTCGTCAGCTAGCGGTATCGTCGTTAGCTGTTATTGTTTTAGCCGCTTGTTCGAGTGACCCTAACACTCGCCGCGAAGCAAAAGATGACTTTAACTACCTAGATGCGCCACCGCTAGAAAGTTGGACGCTACCGGAAGATGCCACGCCTCAGTTCTATCCAAATTATGAAATTCCTAAAGGGGATTACTCGGGTGGCATTGGCCGCGAGGTTGATATTCGTCCACCTCAACAAGTTTTAGAGCTTATCCCTGGTGCTCGAGTAGAAAGACAAGGCTCCGACGTAACACTGTGGCTGCTACAAAAAGATGAGATGGATAAAGTATGGTCAACGGTCAAGACCATGCTAGCTGAAATCAATGTCAAGGCACGAAAAGAAACCGATGACTTTATCGAAACCGACTGGGTGTCTTGGGTCTCTGAAGATGAAGACGTTGAGATTGGTAGCCGTTACGAGATAAGCCGTTTCGAAGCAAACAATCGTTATGGTTTCAAAATGAAGCTTATCGATTGGCGTGAGGGTGGAAAAGATAAGCCAGTAACTCGTGTTAACGAAGAGCGTTACAACACATTGATGACAAATCTGGTCACTGCTCGCTATGACAGAGACCTTCGTGAAGAAGCTGCTCTTCGAGCTCAAGAGTTGGTCAAATCTATCCCGATTAGCATGGGTACGGACAGAAGCGGTTTGCCAGTCATCATTGCACGCACACCGTATAATGTAATGTGGCAAGAGATCCCAGAGCTGCTGCCGAAGATGGGCTTCACCATTGAAGAGCGCAACCAGTCTCAAGGTACTGCAAAAGCCAAATACGCTGCACCGGATGATGCGTTTTGGAATGACGTTGGCTTGAAGCCAATCGATCTAGAGCCGGGCGACTACACCTTCCTATTCGGTGACTTGGGGAACCGTACTTCGATTAATGTCACGGATAAAGACGGTAAGCCAGTAGCAGAGAACTTACTCCGCTCTCTAGAGCCGTTAATATCGACAGTGATTAAGAAAGACTAAAACAAAAAAGGACCGTTAAGGTCCTTTTTTTATGTCTTTGTCATCATCGCCATATTTTTGTTTATCTAACTCATTGAGGCGGTCGAGTTCATGTTTACGTGAACGGACGTTATCTTCTTGGTTGAACTTCATATTGGCGGTGTGTTTCAGTGCTGCAATGTTGCCAATAACAACGGCTACAACAACAATAATGATAACCCACGGGTTAAATAGCCATTCAATCATACTTCACTCTCAACGTTGTATATTTGTTATATATTGATTGTAGATGTAATCAAGTTGAGAAAGTATGGCACGTTGTCCCAAAATCTCTGATTGCTCTAAAGTTTCTTGAAGCAATGTGATGGAAAGTTGGCTAAGACATTGTTCTGCCGTGGCATGGTGGCTTATATGCCAGGGTTCAAAGGCTACTCCGCCACGATCTTGCTGATAAGGAAAACGGAAACCATACTGACCAGCATTGTTTTTTAGCCATTGATAGAAGGGTACTTGATGACCTTGTGTATATTCCCAAGGCTCTAAGGCGAGAGAAGTGTCAACAGGTAACAAGTTACCGGCATAGACATCAAAATCGGTACCCCAGTGGTGGCGACTTGCACCGGGCAAAGCACTCCAACGCAAAATTGCTCGAACCTTTTGCTCATCAGACAATGAGGCAGTATCCATGGGGTGGCTATCATCGTCTAGAATTGGCTTACCCCCTGACATTTTGTTGTTCCAAATACCAAGTTGACGCTCGAAACTTCGAAATCCACTGGCGATATACAGTTGAAATCCATCGGATGAAGCAGCTTGAATCAGAGCATGCAAATCTTGCCTAACTTGCTGATGCACAAGAAACGCTTTGTTTCCAACTTGAAGTGGAACCAACTCACATTCACTTTGACCAACAAGCTGCTTTCTATCCATATCTATTTACCCAAAAGATTAAACAGAGTTTTCTCGTACATATCGGTGAGCTTTTCAAGGTCAGCAATGTTTACACATTCGTTTACCTTGTGAATGGTTGCGTTAACAGGACCAAGCTCTACTACTTGAGTGCCCATGCGTGCAATGAAGCGGCCGTCGGATGTACCGCCTGTCGTTAGAAGCTCAGGTTTCTTATGGTTGACCTCTTCCACAGCATCAACTACCGCGTCCAGTAAATTACCTTTATCCGTCAAGAACGGATGACCGCTTAACGTCCATTTTAACTCGTAATCTAACCCATGAAGGTCTAGTGTCGAATGTACGCGTTGTTTGATGTCTTCGTCGGTCAGTTCAGTACTGAAACGGAAGTTGAACTGCACATCGAATTCACCAGGAATCACATTAGTTGCACCGGTGCCAGAATGTAGATTAGGGATCTGGAAGCTGGTCGGGGGAAAGAAGTCGTTACCTTCATCCCATTTTGTTGCTGCAAGCTCTGCTAATGCAGGAAGCGCTTGATGGACTGGGTTGTTTGCTAGGTGAGGGTAAGCAACATGACCTTGTATGCCTTTTACTTTCAAATCACCAGTGATAGAACCACGACGGCCATTTTTAACCACATCGCCAACCGCTAGCGTACTTGAAGGTTCTCCTACAATACACATGTCGATCAGCTCGTTACGCTCCATCAAGGTATCGACCACTCGGGTAGTTCCATTAATAAATGGGCCTTCTTCATCAGAGGTGATCAAGAAAGCAATGGAGCCCTTGTGGTTTGGGTTCTGTTCAATAAATCGTTCTACCGCAACAATCATACAGGCTAGCGAGCCTTTCATATCTGCTGCACCACGTCCATGAAGATGACCATCAATGATCGTTGGTTCAAATGGTGGGGTATGCCATTGCTCTCTTGGTCCGGCTGGTACAACATCGGTATGGCCTGCAAAGGCAAATAGTGGCGCTTCACTTCCTTTGCGAGCCCAAAAGTTGGTGGTGTCTTCAAACACCATCACTTCGATCTCAAAGCCGAGTTTTTCTAGGCGTTCAATCATTACCTTTTGGCAATCTGCATCTTCCGGTGTTACTGATTCGCGACTAATTAAATCTTTTGCGAGTGCCAATACGGGGCTGTCTGTCATCCTTGATGATCCTTGTACTTATCGTTAATTCGAATTATGCGTTGAAAATTTGTTGGTATTGATCAGCTTTGAAGCCAATGTGTTTGCTGCCGTCAATATCGACAATAGGACGTTTAATCATGGCTGGGTGCTCAACAAGAAGTGAAATCGCTGAGTCTTCATTAAGTGTGTCTTTTTGCTCTTGTGAAAGCTGGCGGTACGTCGTGCCGCGTTTGTTTAGTACTTGTTCCCAACCTAGAGCATCACAAAACTCGCGAACCATTTGCTCTGAAATGCCAGTCTTACGATAGTCGTGAAATGTGTACTCCACGTCATTAGCTTCGAGCCACTTTTTAGCTTTTTTAATTGTGTCGCAGTTAGGGATCCCAAACATGGTGATCGACATAATGACTTCCTTTCTATATTTGACTTGCCGACTCGGCAATTTTGTTTTCAAGCATCCTATCAAGAACTCTCCTTATAAACAAAAACTTGTTCTTTATCACACTTGGTCTGATCTGTTTGTTCTGAACAGATGGCGCAAAAACAACAGAAAAGCCAGCTAAATTAACCGATATTGATGAAAAGTTACAAAATCTGAATTGTTGATATCACGCGGATTATCGAGAAATTGATCAAGCGCAACACCATCTTGTTGAAATCCAATATATTGGAAATGCACATAAATAGGAGGTGTCAATGGAACTGAGTCCTGTTTTTGCACGTCGTCTCTATCTCGCATTGCTTGTTGAGAGCATCGAGAGACCGAATGTGCCAAAACTTATCGAAAAAACGGGGTGGCCTCGCCGAACAATTCAAGATGTAATCAAGGCGCTACCTGGTATCGGCATTGAGCTCATGTTTGTTCAAGATGGGCGTAGACACAATGATGGTTATTACCAGTTATCTGACTGGGGACCATTCGACAGCCAATGGGTGATTGAACGCCAGAATGACATCGAGTCGACTCTTGGCGTTTAAACAGCAGATCGTTGTTGAGTGTGAATTAAGTACCAGCCGTGTGCATATGGATGATAAATGAGGCCAGAGTGAAGACTCTGGCTTTATTTTTTACAGCGGTATGCGCTACCTATCAAGGTTACCGACGTTTGAAAGTCGAGAGGGGATAGCAAAAGTACAGTATCTGCTTCCAACTCACTTGCATGATTCTTTATGTCATTCATTGCGCCACGGGCCAGTGCATCATTGCCATAAAAAATCGAGCTATACCAGCGTCCTTCTGAACCAGTGATGTCGCCTTTCCAAACGCAAGATGAGACATCCATAGTGGCATCCAGTCTTACCTCAACGCGCTCAGCTTGTGTTGACGAAAGTTGATTACTTGGTGTTGAGCAGCCTTGCAACACAATCAGTGCAGTTAGAGCACCGAGACCGCGTTTAGTTAAGAGCAACATAAGCGATAAAACCTATCCAGCTGAATACCAATAACATCCAAGGTAAACGCGTAGAGCCTACTTCTTGAACTTGAACATCTTGTGTTTGATTGCCTGCTTCAACGTGCTCACGTTGCTGCTTATCTCTTTTCTGTTTTTTTAACGCTTTATCTGCCTGACGTTTTTTTTCTTTCTGCTGTTTTTTAAATTGCGCGATGCCTTTTTCAATTCCTTGAGCGATCAATTTAGTCTGTTCTTTTGTTTGACCAGGCTTTTGGGTTGATTTCGCTATGCGCATCGCTTCTTGCTGCGTTTCTACAGAAGGCGCACTTTTGTTGGTTTTCATACTCATCCTAACTCAAAATTTGCTGCATTTTATCATAACCTAGAGTTTGAACTTGAATCATTGCGCCATTAACACCATATAGTTTGATATTAGTTAGAATTTGAGACGTATTATGCGCTATGGCATAGAACAATATGACCAGCACGGAATCCTCAAAGCGCCAGTTTGGCTCTGGTTAGGGTGGGCGTTCCTGACACGTGCCTGGGTGGTATTTATTGTTGCTGGTGCGAGTCGCCAAGAAGGAAGTCAAATTCTCGAGTATGTTTACCCAAACCACACTATGCTTTACCTCGGATTGGCCATGGGGCTACCGATTGTTGTAGGAATGTGGCTAATGGGATTGCGTAAAGCGGATACAGACAAAATCAATCGCTCTGTTAGCTATTTAAGAGGCACTTCTATTCTCGTGGTGCTAATGCAGCTAGGACATACTGTCTACTTAGTCAGCTTACAGCACTGGCAGTTTACCTGGACCAACGCGATGACTCTGGTATTGCTGTGCTGGTTTGCTATTTATTTGGTAAATAGTCGCTATGTGATAGATTGCTTAGCGATGCCAAGAAAAATCAATACAGTTACTGTTCAAGGTCATACTACGAGTAACTAGTTAAAAATACACTGTGCAAAAACAGAGGAAAGATCAATGTCATTACCACAAAGTGCGATAACGCCTGATGCTGAACCATTTGCGTTGTACATGCAGTTAAAAGTGAATCAAAACCCTCAGCAAGTGCTAAGTGCACTGCAAGCATTACCACAGTTAGTAAAAGAGCTTAATGAGTCTCAACCTGGTGCTGAATTGACGTCATCAGTGGCGTTCTCTCACTCATTCTGGACACAGTTTGAACAGGCGATGCCGCCAGAGCTGAAAGCGTTCCCAGAACTAGGTGAAGGTGATATTCACGCCCCATCGACTGAAGTAGATGTATTAGTGCATTGTCACTCTAAGCGTCATGATCTGCATTTTTATGTGTTGCGTAAACTCATGGGTCAGATTGCTGAGGACGTAACTGTTGTGGATGAGACCTACGGCTATCGCTTTATGGATGCTCGTGATATGACGGACTTTATTGATGGCACTGAAAACCCGAAAGGTGATCAGCGTGGTGAAGTCGCATTAGTTGCTGATGGTGAGTTTGCCTCTGGAAGTTACGTGATGGTGCAACGTTTTGAACATAATCTGCCTGCGTGGAACCGCCTTAATGTTGCAGCACAAGAGAAAGTAATCGGTCGTACCAAGCCTGATTCTATAGAGCTGGATGATGTTCCTGCTGCATCTCACGTAGGGCGTGTAGACATCAAAGAGGAAGGCAAAGGACTTAAAATTGTTCGTCACAGCTTGCCGTATGGTACGGTAAGTGGCGCTCATGGCTTACTGTTCATTGCTTATTGTCATACGGTACATAACTTCGATGCGATGCTTGAAAGTATGTACGGTGCAACTGATGGTAAAACTGACCAGTTGTTACGCTTTACCAAAGCGGTCACAGGGGCGTATTTCTTTGCGCCGTCGCAAGAGATGCTTGCCTCACTAAATATCGCAGCATAATCCATATCTTGGTTCCTAGGCGTTTGTACTAGGAACCTTCTCACTATCTATTTCCCCTTCAGTTTTTTCTCATTTAGTCGATATCAAAGTAACCCTTTTGTTTTCGGAACTTGTATGTCGATTACTGTTAATACCAATGTCAGTGCAATGATGGCCCAAAATCAACTGAATAAAGCGTCTCAGGCGTTGAATCAGTCGTTAGAGCGTCTGTCGTCTGGCTATCGCATTAATAGTGCTAAGGACGATGCAGCGGGCCTGCAAATTTCTAATCGATTAGAAGCTCAAATCAGTGGCCTAGGTGTAGCGCAGCGTAATGCAAATGATGGTATTTCCATCATGCAAACCGCGGAAGGCGCGATGAATGAAACCACGGCAATCCTACAACGAATGCGAGACCTCTCGCTGCAATCAGCCAATGGTTCCAACTCGGCTCAAGAGCGAAAGGCGCTACAAGAAGAGTTTTCTGCCCTCAATGATGAGCTAAATCGAATCGCAGAAACCACCTCGTTCGGTGGTAAAAGATTGCTCAATGGAAGCTTTGGTAAGACCACGTTTCAAATAGGTGCCCAGGCAGGAGAGGCCATTCAGGTTGAACTAAAAAATATGCGTTCTGACCAATTGGAAATGGGCGGAGTTGCTTATCGTGCCAATAATAGCGTTTCTGAATCGTGGCAGGTGGATTCAAGTAATCGCAGCTTGAGTTTCAGTTATCAAGATGCTCAAGGTAGAACTCAGACTGACACGATAGAGCTTAAAGTTGGCGATGATATTGAACAGGTTGCGACTTACATTAACGGGCAAACGGATACGATGTCAGCCTCAGTAAACGAGCAGGGGCAGTTACAATTGTTCGCTGACTCCCAGCAAGTCACCAGTAGCGTTATATTTTCAGGGAACTTTGCTCAAGCTTTAGATATTGCGACACAGGGTATTGTGACGGTGGATAATTTGTCTATCGAAGGAGTAGGCGGTGCGCAAATGTCGGTGTCTGTAATCGATCAAGCTTTAAAGTATGTGGATAGTCATCGGGCTGAGCTAGGGGCTTATCAAAATAGGCTAGGTCATACCATTAATAATCTGGCAAATATGGAAGAGAACTTATCGTCTTCGAACAGCCGCATTAAAGATACTGACTACGCGAAAGAAACGACTGAAATGTTAAAGCAACAAATCCTTCAACAGGTTAGCACTACGATTTTGGCTCAAGCAAAACAGACACCCAACCTAGCACTTACTCTTTTGCAGAGCTAATCGCAAAATAGGTCGTACGACGGCTTGGCAGATAACTTTAGCTCTTTTTCCTGCAAAACTTCACTTTTTATGTTCCTTATCACAAATCATGCCCAACGCCATAAAAAAAGTGGTTTTCCATAAATAAACTTCTCAAGTCTTTCTTTTTGAAGACGATAAAGATAGTAACTTTGAGAGAACTACTTGGTTTTCCGAGACGTCGGAAACCGCTACACCGGAAAATCAATTGGAGAAACAACATGGCAGTGAATGTAAATACTAACGTATCAGCGATGACGGCTCAGCGTTACTTAAACAATGCAAGTCAAGCGCAAGCAACATCAATGGAGCGTTTGTCTTCAGGTCATAAAATCAACAGTGCGAAAGACGACGCAGCGGGTCTACAAATT
>NZ_JPJA01000087.1:1264-8170 GCF_000733315.1 Vibrio sp. ER1A | reverse complement strand
TATACCAAAGCCAATTGGCTAAAGAAGCTCAAAATCTAGGTTATGCAACGCGCCCCCTCGGCAACGGGCAATTTGATATAGAGGGTGTACCTCAAGTACTCATCGACACCTTCTCTACTCGAACGCAGCAAATCGAACAGCAAACCTTAGACTTAGGCTTTGATTCTCGTACAGCAAAAGACGTAGCGAACCTCGACACACGCAAATCCAAAACTTACGAAAGTGATTCCGTCCTAAATGCTCGCTGGCAACAAACCGTCAAAGACAATGGGTTCAAGCCTGAAGAATTGGTTCAAAATGCGTTAAACGTCACCAAGCACGAACACAACCCTGAACGGGTGGCAAAAGAGGCATTTCATCGCGCTGTCGAGCACCTTGGACAATACAACACGGCATTAAAGCTAGAAAAAATCATTGAACTGGCGGCCTCTGACTTTACCAAAGGGGGCGAACAAGCCAACGTCATTGACTTAAAAGTGGTCGCAGACCAATGGATAAAAGAGGGCGCGCTCGTCCCTCTGGCGGAAAAAGGGCAATACACCACCCAAGCCATGCTCGATACCGAGCAGCACCTAATGACGGTGACCCAAGGACGAGCACATCATATGCGCACGCCTGTGAGTCGCCGTACTCTCAATACTCTTGATATCCATCAAGACCAACAGCAAAAGGTGGCAGACATCTATCAGTCCACTAAGCAATTTCATGTGGTTAACGTGCATGGCAGCAATGCGTCCATCGCACAGAGCTTGCTCAATGTGGGAAACCATGCTGGTAAACGGGTTCACCTTGTCTCGCAACATACCAAAGACAAGCAGCGCCATGACCAGCAAGTGCAGCGTGAAAGCCGTACGTTTGCGACCTGGGTAAAACACCACTTTACCCCAGAGCAGCGCCATACCCGTTTTGGTTTACTGCAAGGAGACACGCCTCTAACCAACAAAGACATCCTGCTTATCGATGATGCTCAGACTCTAAGCGCGGATGAACTCATCGCTTTAACCGAAAAAGCCCAGCAATCGAACAGTAAGGTGGTCATGCTAAACCGCGTATCGAGTCGTCAAGGCTTTAAAGCCAATAACGCCATTGAACTGTATCGTAAAGGCAATGTGCTGTCCCATTCATGGGTCAACCAGACCTCGAAAGAGACGCAAGTGTCATTGCACGCGCAAGACACACAAGCCTTGGCGAAAGCCTATACCTACTTAACCGATAAAGACAACACGCAAGTGATTGCCACCTCTGGTGTGGAGCAGCGCCGGTTAACCGACGCTATTCGCGCTTCGATGCAAAATGCTGGGCAGCTTGCTCGAACAGGCGTCACGCTCTTCACTCAGCAGCCCCATTACCTCTCAAAACCTCAGCAATCACTCGCACAGCACTACAAGGCCGGTATGACACTACGACATTGGAAAGACGGCAAGCCGCACGACGTTGTGGTGGCCAGCACCGACCGACAAGATAACCTGATTCACGTACTCAGCAAAACGGACGGCAGCGCCATGACCTTTAATCCCTCCAGCCAAGATTTTAAAGCGCTGAACATGCAGGTGTTTAAACCTGAAGCCCTGACCATTGTTCAGGGAGAGCGACTGCTCACGACAGGCAAACACTTCCCAGCTAGACTGGACGCCAACAGCCGATACACGGTCACAGAAATCAGCAAACATGGGATAACCTTGAAAGATACGCAAGGCGAACGACAAACCCTGCCGCTTGACGCCTTCAAAGACGCCCCATTGCAATACGACTACGTGCAAAGCGCCAACCAACTGCGAGAGGCGCAGCGCACCCTCGTTTCTGGTAAAGCCTTTACGCTCTCTAAAGCCCTCTTTCATGATTTAACGGAAAAGACTGAGCGCATTGATGTGTTTACTGACCACCCAGATAAAGCGCAGCGAGCATTGGAAAAAAGTGACGTCAAACCCTCTGCCATTGAACGCGTCACCCATACTCACACCACTACCGACCGATACCTGTCAGAAGCCACGGCACTGACGCTGCGCTCTGACATCAAACTGGCCCTGACCACCCTCACCCAAGAGCAGCACACCCCGCTCATCGAGAAAGCGGTCAGCTTTGCCCTTAACCACTTATCAGAGCGAGAAGCGGCATTTAGCCAAAAAGCGTTAGTGGTCGAAGCGGTGCGCTACGCTTTTGAGGAAGCGGGCGGCGCCATCACTAAAACGCAAATTGAAACGGAACTGGCCAAACGCAGTGACACCCTCTCGGCTGAGTACAGCGACGGCACACGCTGGACCACCCAAGCCGCGCTCGATACAGAAAAACGCATCTTACAAACCATCACCGATGGCAAAGACCAACATCAGCCCTTTGCTACCCCTAAACAAGTGCAGGCCTTTCTCGATACTCAGCCTCGCTTAACCCAAGGACAAAAAGATGCCATTACGCTTATCTCGACCACTAAAGACACCTTTGTGGCCGTACAAGGGTTAGCCGGCACAGGGAAATCCACTATGCTTGAATCCAATATTGAACTCATTCAGCACACCTGTGCTGCTACGGGCGATGCGCCATCGCAAGTCATCGGTCTAGCGCCCACTCATGCGGCAGTTGCTGAGCTTGAAAATAAAGGCGTCAAAGCACAAACCCTCGAAAGCTTATTGAGCGACCTTCGCCAAGGTCAACGCCACCCTAGCGATTACCAAAACACTCTGTTCTTCCTCGATGAAAGTTCTATGGTCGGTAACCAACAAGTTAAGGAATTCACCGCACTGGTCAGTGCCAGTCAATCCAAAGCGACCTTCCTTGGTGATACAGAGCAACTGCTGTCACTCAGTGCCGGTAATCCCTTTGGACTTGCCATCCATCAAGGACGTATCGAGACCGCCTATATGACCGACATTGTCCGTCAGCAAAACGCAACGTTGCTTGGTGCTGTACACAACATCCTTGATAAGCAACCTGAGAGTGCGTTAGATAAACTTAAGCAGCAAGCCCCAGATACACTAGGCAGCACGCTACATGTTGTCTCTACGTTAGATGAACATGCGAAAGACAAAGCACGGGCGCAACTGGCCGCCACCGAAGCCCTGCCTTACGCCGTCGCTAAGGAATACCTTTCCCTCACCCCAGAAACCAGAGAAAACGCACTCATGATCCTCTACACCAACCAAGAGCGCGACCAAACCACGGACTACGTTCGCGTCGGATTGATGAAAAATAATGAGCTAGGAAAAGAGAACATCATGACCACAAGACTGCGCTCAACCGGTCACAGTATGGAAGAGCTTTCCACCATGATGCCCTATCAAAAAGGGTTATTTCTCAGCACCCGTCCTGGTGAGTACGGTGAAATTACCCACGTAGATTCAGAGCATGGCGTCGTGATGGTGAAAAATGCTGACACTGGCATCGAAAAGGCTTTCCTGCCCCGCAACAAAGACCATAAGTTCACCACTTTGTTCTCCAAGTCCGAAAAGCCACTTTCCACGGGCGATAATATTATGACTCGCTTTACCGATAAAGAGCGCGGCATCAAAGCCAATGTGGAATATGTCGTTACACAAGCCAAGGAAGATACCATTGTGGCACAGTCAAAAACGGGACACTCTCTCACCATTAACCCCGACGCAGTCAAAGACGGACATTGGGATTATTCCTACGCCCGCACCGCCAATATGTCACAAGGAACCACTCGTCCCATCATTATTGCTGGCGTCAAAAGTAAAGCAGCACTGACCGACTTAAGACACGCTTACATCGATAGCAGCCGTGCCAGTCAACACGTTAAACTTATCACTGACAACCCAACTCGATTGGTCAAAACCTGGCTCTCGAAAGAAAGCCATAAAGCCAGTGCGATAGAAACCCTCGGCCACATTCCGCCGAAAGACACCACCTACTTTAACCGTAACGCCCTGCCCCATGAGGATATCCGGTTCCAAAATAAAAATGGTGACTTCGATTACAATAAATTTAAGGAGCACATCAACACACAGCTTCCCAAATACACCGAAAGTCTTGCCACTGCGTTATTAGGTCAGCCCAATCAATCCAAATCTGACCGTGATTACTTAATCTTTGGTGTGGGGCAATCTGCTATTAAAGTGACCTTAACCGGAGAATACCGGGGTTATTTTAAAGACTACACCACCGGAGAAAAAGGCTCACTGATTAACCTAATGATGAGCCATAAGGAAATAAGTTACAAAGACGCCATGAATGAAGCACATAAAATGCTCAATGAACCTGACAAATATCAACTGGAGGAAAGCAGTAAGCACGACAAACTCCTCGCCACCACCCCAAGGCATATTGCTCAGTTTGAAGAAAGAGCCAAAGAATACGTAGAGCAAAGTCTGCCCATTGATGGCACACTAGCACAGAGATATTTAAACCGACTTGGTGTGAACAATATCGAAAATAGCCACGTTAAATACCATCCTGCCGTGTATTCATCCGAGGACAAATCCTTTCACCCGGCCATGTTAACGAATATCCATAACAAACAAGGAGAAACCAAAGCGATTGAAGTGACCTATTTGGATGGAGAAGGAAATAAAGATAACACGCTAGACATTAACCCAAGAACGCTAGGAACAAAGTCTAAAAACATGACGCAGTTTCACCAAGGAACAGATTTAAACACCACCATAATCAGTACTTCGATTGAAAACTCATTCTTAATTCGAGACCAAACTCAAGGACAGGTTGATATTATTAACGTCAATCACAAGAATGACATTCAAAATCTTTCCACGGATGAACTGAGGCAAAACGTCGTTATTGTATTGAGTCAAGGCAATCAGGATTTAAATCCAAACAATGTTGAGAAAATCATGGAAAACTTCAATAGTCGGGACGTTCAATTTATATCTGATAACCATCTCAAACAAGACATTGCGTCTTACATTGAAAAACTAGAGAAAGGTAATAGCGTACACCACTTTGAATTAGACGAGCGCATAAACACGCACCCAGAACATGATATTGACTCACTTGACTTTGACGAGAAAAAAGAGAGAGACAATCAATCTCTGGAATACTTTGAAAACAAAGGCCGCTCACCGCAACGAGAGATGGACTTCAATAATAAGGAAAGACAGAACCATATTGAAGATAGAGAAATTGATAGAGAACTCGAACGATAAAAGGAGGGTAGCCTGTAGGCTACCCTTTTTTTTCGCCTGCCAGATAAGCATCCACGCTTTTATCGACCAAGGCTGTGTTCGATTTTCTCTGCTCTATCGATTCGGCTTTGTTTTTATAATAATTCTCGCCGTCGAAACTGTGAGCTAAATTTAAATTCAGCACACCTTGAAGCTGCCTGACTCTGCGAAACGTTTCTTCCATCAACTCTCGGTTGGAGGGACGATCATCTTCTTTGTCGTTCAACTTGATCCGCAGTGCCAACGTCAAAAGCTGTCGAACCGCTTCAGCATCCCCCAACTTTTCTCCGTCTCTGAACGTCTTGAAGTCCTGCTCTAATTTACCTCGAATGTAGCTTTGTACAGAAAAAGCTTTCGCCATGATCCCACCACTCCCTCTTAAACCAACCATAAAAAAGAACCTCAAATATACATTACAAATGCATCACATGTAAATCACCCCAACAACAAAAATGCCGATAATCTCATTTACAAACAGCATCTTAATTACATATGAATCATGATTACATCACTTTCACTGTAACACCTTGCTTAGCCCTTACTGCAAAAGGCGTTAAGTACAATTGATTCACTTATGATGTAAATGTGCATCGGATTTTTTCGGCTAATTAGTTGAGATTTTGAAAATTTTTTTGATGGGCTTTAGTGCACTTTGTTCTGTTTTATCTTGTTGTTTTTAATAGATTTATGT
The DNA here is from genome assembly GCF_000733315.1 of Vibrio sp. ER1A. Lineage (NCBI taxonomy): Bacteria > Pseudomonadati > Pseudomonadota > Gammaproteobacteria > Vibrionales > Vibrionaceae > Vibrio > Vibrio sp. ER1A. The sequence goes on along the minus strand of NZ_JPJA01000087.1, from coordinate 2,347 downwards.
TTTTCAACAGACAACCATTCGCATTTGAAAAATGCGCCGTGGTGTGTGGGGAAAATCCAAAGTACCACTTTGCCTCTGTCGTGCGTTCGATGGCTTACCTTTCCAAAGGGACAAGATCAGCTCAAACAGAACGAAAAGCCTAACCGTTGGCGCTTGAATCGGGCAGTTCTAGAGGTGAGCAAGAAGAGATGGGGAGGGTCGCGGACAAAACTATTTGCACTATTATGGTGCACGCCTGTTTATTTAACGTGTTGCGAAAAATACATGTTTTGTATTTTTTGGGTATATATTTTTCTGGCGTTTTCGGTGCGCTTAGAGAAGCCCACAGTATACGCACCAACACTATTCCAATTATAACTGGCAAATTTAGCTTTCCGTATTGATCGCGATTTTCATTATAGGCGTTAGGGTTAAGACTGATTTCAACTTGCGAGATAGATCGAAATAAATCCGGTGACACATTATAATAGGCTCCCGCTTCATCAAAACAAAAAGCCATACTAACACTGGGGAGCAAACCACAAAGTAACGTTAATTTTTCATAGGCATAAAAAATGGAGTCCTTGTTTGGACTCCATTTTGTTACATCAATTCATCTCTTCAATATTCACTAGGAAGTAAGACTGTGGTTACGCTTCTATTCCACTCGGTGATTATCCAGATTTTTTCACCACAAAATTTATAACTCGACATAATGCGACCGTCTGATTTTGTTGATTCGTCATTCGTGATTTTATCTTCGATTGACATATCGCCCCAATCACCGTTTTGATGACGCATCAAATAAATATGTAGATTTGCACCAATATTCGTTTCCAATAAATTAGCGACACCTTGAGTCATTACTGTGGCTTTGTTGCCGAACTCGAGTGACGTAAATCCCACTGTTACGATCAGATCAGAGACATTCATTTACTGACTTTGATTTCATGCCGACGCTTCGCGATAAAACCACCAACTGGCGCAAGTACAACAGCTCCCTAGTCAATCGAGGTTCACTCACGTTTCGGATTGACGACGAGGCACTATCGGAGTGGCCACATTCTAAACAGCATAGCCGAGGACGACCGCGATTGTTTAGTG
>NZ_JPJA01000087.1:0-1054 GCF_000733315.1 Vibrio sp. ER1A | reverse complement strand
GGCTTTGTTGCCGAAATCGAATGAACTAAATCACAATCTTACGATCAGATCAGAGACATTCATTTACTGACTTTGATTTCATGCCGAAGCCTCGCTATAAAACCACCAACTGGCGCAAGTACAACAACTCCCTAGTCAATCGAGGTTCACTCACGTTTTGGATTGACGAAGAAGCAATATCGGAGTGGACACAATCTAAACAGCATAGACGTGGTAGACCGCGATTGTTTAGTGACTTAGCTATCACAACCGCTCTCATGGTGAAGCGCATCTTTTCCCTGCCCTTAAGGGCGTTACAAGGCTTTATAGACTCAGTATTTAAATTAGCGAATGTCCCATTGGTTTGTCCTCACTATACCTGTATCAGCCGACGAGCCAAGGATGTAGAAGTAAATTTCAAAGCCTCAACACGAGGCGCCATCCAACACCTGTCCATTGATGCAACTGGGCTCAAAGTATACGGTGAGGGGGAATGGAAAGTGAAAAAGCATGGAACTGATGGCAAGCGTCGAGTCTGGCGTAAACTCCATCTTGCGGTTGATACAGACACACATGAAATTATCGCCGCAGAGCTTACACTATCAGGTGTGACCGATGCGGAAGTACTCCCCAACCTACTCAAGCAAACACGCCGAACCATCAAGGAAATCTCGGGAGATGGTGCATACGATACAAGGGAGTGCCACAGAGCGATTAGGGTTAAGAAAGCGACACCTTTAATTCCTCCGCGTGAAGGTGCAGCTTTCTGGGAAAAAGGGCATCCACGTAATCTGGCAGTTGGCTGCCAAAAGCTCTATGGCTCGAACAAAAAGTGGAAACAGAAATATGGTTACCATAAGCGCTCATTGTCGGAGACCGCTATGTATCGAGTAAAACAACTGCTCGGTGCTTCACTCACGCTTCGAAATTACAACGCACAAGTGGGTGAGACTTACGCCATGATCAAAGCACTCAACAAGCTAACTGGGATAGGTATGCCCGAAACTCAGTATGTTGTTTAAAATGCGAGCTAATTAGCTAGCGTTCGCTCTTTAGCTGAATTCGGCAACAAAGC
>NZ_JPJA01000086.1:1734251-1789809 GCF_000733315.1 Vibrio sp. ER1A | reverse complement strand
TGCTAATAACAAATAATTTATATTATAAATCAAAAGCTTAAATCAAAACTCTACATCCAAAAACCTAGTGCTATCCCAGTTTACTTTGTTGAGACAGTAATCAATTATGTGATCGACCCCTTATAATCGTAAGACTTCGTTACCATTCGAAATGTTTCGAGTATATTATTTGTTCATAAGGAAATCGTCAGCAGAGAAGGTACACCTGCTGAGAAGAATAACTTTCCAATTTGCAAGGAACCAATATGAGCAGTCCATTACTCACGATGAGTGGCATATCGAAAGCTTTCACCGGCGTTCAAGCTCTGCAAAACGTGAACATTCAATTGCGGGCAGGCGAAGTGCACGCCCTAATGGGTGAAAACGGAGCAGGGAAGTCAACATTAATGAAAGTGTTGATAGGCGTGCATAAAGCTGACGAAGGGTATATTCAGTATAAAGGGCAAACGGTCGCATTTGATTCTGTTCTGGAAGCCCAAAAAGCCGGCATATCCATGATTTTCCAAGAGCTGAACCTTATTCCTCATCTGTCCGTGGCAGAGAACATTTTCTTCGCTCGAGAACCACTTAAAAACGGCTTAATTGACTATAAAACCATGAGGTCAGAAGCCAAGAAGCTACTTGAGATGTTCGACATAGACGTAGAGCCGACAGACATTGTAAATACTTTGTCTGTGGCAAAACAACAAATGGTCGAGATTGCTAAGTCTCTTAGCTTTGATGTTGAAATTCTCATTATGGATGAACCGACATCAGCTCTAACGGATAAAGAAATCGATGCGCTTTTTGAGTTGGTCGATAAGCTTAAGGCCAAAGGTGTCGCCATCGTCTACATTTCACATCGAATGAATGAACTACGTCGAATATGTGACCATATAACTATCTTCCGAGATGGTCAGTATGTATCAAACCATCGTTTTTGTGAAATTTCGATGGATGAGATCATTGCCAAAATGGTTGGCAGAACTCTGGACAATCACTTCCCACCAAAGCAAGCCGTTATTCAAGATGACCTCATTTTCTCCGTAATGAATGTAGCTCGTGAAGGGGTCTTCCAACCATTAAACTTCGACCTTCGTAAAGGCGAGATCTTAGCAATTACAGGCTTAGTTGGTGCAAAACGTACAGAGCTTGCTCGAGCGCTGTTTGGGGCAGACAAACTCACCGACGGCGAACTCTTCGTCCACGGACAAAAGAAAGTCATTCGTACCCCTTCTGACGCGATCAAAGCCGGCGTCGCCTACCTCTCCGAAGACCGAAAACTAAACGGCATTGCCGTCAAAATGTCCATACGAGAGAACACAACTATGGCCTCAATGGACAAAGTGAGTTCGAATCTCGGAATAATATCCAATCAAGCTGAGGTAGACGCCGCGAATCAATACATCGACAAGATGCAAATAAAGACCCCAACCGTCGAACAGTTGGTTGGAAATCTCTCTGGTGGTAACCAGCAAAAAGTAGTGATTGGTAAGTGGTTGTTTAGAGATGCGAAAGTCATGATTTTCGATGAGCCTACTCGAGGTATCGATGTTGGTGCCAAATACGCCATCTACGAACTTTTAGATGAGCTAGCAACACATGGGATTGGAGTCATCATGATTTCATCTGAGTTGCCGGAAGTATTAGGTATGTCTGATCGAGTCATTGTCATGAAAGAGGGTGTGATGACCGCAATGCTTGAAACCGCAGCCACGACTCAAGAAGAAATTATGCAATACGCAACAGGAGTTAAAAACATGTTCCCACTATATGAGGAGGCAGTGTGATGAACGAAAAACACAAGGATATGCTACAGAAGTTAGCATCGCTAGGCGGATTATTCGTATTAATTATTGCTTTCTCCATCACTAGTCCACACTTTTTTAGTATGGACAATGCCATGACCGTAGGCCTGCAAACATCAACGATCACCATTATAGGTATCGGTGTAATGTTGACGATACTAACAGGGGGCATTGACTTATCCATAGGCTCAGTTATGGCGCTCTCGGGGGTTACCGCAGCCATGGCAGTAAATGCTGGAATGCCAGTTCCCGTGGGTATGGCTGTAGGAGTGTTGACAGGGGCCTTCTGCGGTCTTATTAGCGGACTATGTGTATCTAAACTGCGCCTCCCACCATTTATCGCAACACTAGGTATGATGATGATGGCGCGTGGTGTGGCACTCTACATCACTAATGCAGCCCCAGTTTCAGGGATGCCTGAGTCCTTCTCTTACTTAGGTAATGGTGCACTATTCCGCATGGTTGAGATTGGTGAGAATGGTTTCCCAATCATTAAATTTGCAGGCATACCTTATCCAGTGCTCGTCATGTTGCTGGTAGTCGCAGCATTCTCTTTCCTATTAACGAAAATGCGCCTTGGCCGCTACCTATATGCAATAGGCTCAAACGAAGAAGCCGCTCGTCTTTCCGGTATCGATACTCAAAAAGTCAAAACCGCTGCCTATGTCGCCTCTGGTTTCTTAGCAGGACTTGCTGGCGTCATTATTGCGAGTCGACTTGTCACCGCACAGCCAAATGGTTCGGTCATGGCAGAGCTTGATGCCATTGCTTCTGCCGTGGTCGGTGGAACCTCTTTGATGGGTGGAGTCGGGACTGTATTTGGTGCAGTCGTCGGGTCATTTATTATCGGTGTCCTGCGAAACGGCCTAAATATGAATGGCGTCAGCTTCTTCGTTCAACAAATCGTAATTGGTGGCGTCATCATCGCTACCGTGGCGTACGACCAATACCGTATGCAACAAACCACAAAAGTGAAAAACCCTACTACAAAATCCAAAAAGGATGTTAAAGATATGAAAGTTAATAAGATTGCTACTGTCGCTGCGATGGGACTCGCATTTGCCTTTGCTGGCCACTCCACTGATGCTACTGCCGCTCAGAAAGAGATTGCGGTTGTTGTCAAAACGGAAAACTCCAACTTTTGGCAAAATGTTAAAGGCGGTGCAGTTGATGCCTCTAAAGAGCTTCCTGCATACAACATCACTTTCCAAGGACCAGCAGCAGAAACTGCGGTTGATGAGCAGGTCAACATGATACAAAATGCACTAAACCGCGGAGTATCAGGGCTTGTAGTTGCACCTACTGACCCTAACGCATTAGTACCTGCACTTAAGGCAGCATGGGAGAAAGGAATTCCTGTTGCTCTTATCGACTCAGGCCTTAATGACGACGGTAAGTATCACCAAGCTTTCCTATCTACTGATAACCGTGCAGCAGGGAAACTTGCCGCAGAAAAAATGATCAAGTCACTCAATGGCAAGAAAGGCAAAGTGGCCATGATGAGCTTTACTGCTGGATCTGGCTCTGCTATGGAGCGTGACGGTGGCTTTAAAGAAACCATTGAAGCCGCAGGTTACGAAGTTATCGGTCCTTACTACTCCAATGCGGATATGGTTACCGCTCTAAACCAAACTATTGACGTCTTAGCTTCGAATAATGACTTAGTAGGCATTTTTGGCTCTAACGAACCAACAGCGGTAGGTATGGCACGAGCTATTCAACAACGCGGCTATACTGGAAAAATTGTTGCGGTCGCCTTTGATGGTAACTCAGATATTCAACAATTTATTCGTGATGGTGTGTTAGACGGTGCCGTTGTCCAGTCTTCTTACGGCATGGGTAACATGGGTGTAGAAACGGTTTCTCAAATCCTGAGCGGAAAGAAAGTCGCATCTTATATTGATACTGGTGTTGTTTATGTAACCAAAGACAATATTGACTCAAACAAAGCGAAAGCCGTTCTCTACTAAAGTTGTTGAAAAACAATTAAATTTGATTCAACAAAACAACCTCTAAGCATAACGGACCTTACAGGATAACTGAAGGTCCGTTGCTATTTTTCGTTCATATTAACTAAACATAACATTAAATATATTCATACATACTTAACCCTAATTTTTCCTTATCGTATCGGCGTGCTTTGACAGAGATCAACAAACTTGATGATTCCCTGTCTGCACTTTCACGCTTTGACCAAAAGTAGTCGATGACAAAAACGATAGGAAATGGTTATGAAATGGCCGATAAAAGCGCTGGCAGTCGCGCTAAGTTGCTCACTTGGGGCGACACAATCTTTTGCAATCAATCTCGAACCCCTAGATAAAGACTTTACCCTACAAATCCTTGGTTCTGGAGGTCCCATCTCTGATGATATGCGCGCCTCATCGGGAGAATTGATTTGGTGGAAAGGCAAATCAAGAATCATGATTGACGCGGGTGGCGGTAACTACCTACGATTTGGCCAAGCAGGAGGCAAACTCGAAGACCTCGATCTTTTAGCCATCACTCACTTCCACACCGATCACGTTGCCGATCTTCCAGCTCTGCTTAAAGGCGCTTACTTTTTCGAACGTGAGGACGCACTAGATATCACCGGTCCAGAAGCTGGTTCTGCATTTCCGAGTTTAACAGGCTATATGGATGCGATGTTCAATCAGGAACACGGAGCTTACGCTTACCTTAATGGACTTTATGATGGCTCAGATGGCCTGTTCCCAATCACCCTCACCGATGTTTCTTATCAAGAAACCACACCACAAAAAATCTACGAATTAGATGGGCTTACTGTTTATGCACTCGGCATCCCTCATGGAGATGTACCTACTTTGGCCTACCGAATTGAAAGTGAGGACGGCGTCATTGTTATTTCTGCAGACCAAAATGGCAGTAATCCCGCCTTCATTCCTTTTGCCAAAGGCGCTGACATTCTAGTAATGCCTATGGCCATTCACGAAGAAGCCGATGCTATCTCATCGTTTATGCATGCGAAACCTTCGACCGTGGGGGAAATTGCCGCTGAAATTAATCCTAAGCTACTGATTTTAAATCACTGGATGGGGCTAGGCCTCAAGCGTAAAGCACAGTCAGTGGAGATCGTGAAAAAGTACTACAAAGGAAAAATATTCTCTGCTCGTGATCTGTCGAGCTTCCCAATGGCGTCTTTCAAGGAGACTTCAAATGAACAATAAAATGGCTATATCAATCGCACTCAGCTCACTGGTATCAATGAACGCGGCACTCGCTGCCATCAGTGAATCTGCTGAAGCTCCTGTTACCGCTCAGCCAACAGAACAGCATGGCGGTAAATGTGCAGCAGGTAAATGTGGAACCGAAAAACGCTTTGAAAAACAAGAGCTCGATAGCGATCCACAAGATAAGTTAGTGCGCGCGCGTGACGGGAAGTGCGGCCTCTCTGGTCAAGGTATCAATGCGCCTGCGGACGCAGTGACATCAGCAAACAGTAAGGTGACAGGTGGAGTATGCGGACAATAACCAACACCAGCAAGGGATTGGGTCTGCGTATGGAGCATGTGGATATGCTGAGTGACATGCCTAAGCATCCCGATATCGACTTTCTCGAGCTCGCACCTGAAAACTGGATGAATCTTGGTGGCGCAAAACGGGAGCGTTTGGAGCAAATCGCTGACAAATACCCCTTGGTTGCTCACGGTCTCAGTCTATCCATTGGTGATTGCGTGCCGTTAAACGAAAGCTACCTGAAAGATGTCGCCCGTTTTCTTAATGAGTTTGATATCGAGATTTACAGCGACCATTTGAGTTTTTCTCGGGACAGTCAGGGCTATCTTTATGACCTACTACCGATCCCAAGAAGCAGAGAGAATATCGACTATCTAGCCTCTCGAATCCAACGCGTGCAAGACGTGGTCGCTAGGCCTTTGGTGCTCGAAAACATCTCGTTTTATCACAATTATGACAACGACATTCCTGAAGGCGAGTTCTTTTCAGAGCTTATCGAGAAATCTGGCTGTCAGATGCTGCTGGATATCAATAATGTCTACGTCAACAGCATCAACCACAGTTTTGATGCTTATGAGATGCTGCAAAGCTTGCCGAGCGACGCGATTCGCTATTACCACATTGCAGGACATCTGCAGCAGAGCGATCAGTCATTACTCGATACTCATGGCAAACCCGTCCCTGACTCAGTAATTGAATTGGCTCATTATGTGTTTAACCTCCACGGCAACAAACCACTACTGTTAGAGAGAGACCACAACGTGCCACCACTGGTCGTCCTTACTGAAGAGCTACGAGACATCCATGCAGTTGTCAAAGCTGCTGAACGACAAGTCCAGCTGTCTGAAAGTGGGGTCCTCTATGCTTAGCCCTCCAGGATTGATGCTTCAGCAAACTGAAGCACTTGCGCAGAAGATACGATTAGGTCGTATTGAAGGATGCCAATACGGTGAGTTTATTCGCGACAACGTTTTTGGTGTCGTAAACAACACCTTTCCTTTTTTCGTTGAGCGAGTCGGTCATCAAGCTTTGGTTCAGTTAGTGGAAGACTTTCTGTTGCAGCATTGTGCAATGGAACCTGAGTTTCATCACATCGCGACAGAGTTCGTGCAGTTCATTCAGCATGGTACTTGGGTCAACCAACTTGACCTTATGGTACTTGAATACGAGTGGATCGCCTTCAGCGCAGAAATTGACCAAGCTCGAATCAATATCGAGTCTTGCAGTGACATTGTGTATCAGAACCCTGAGCAATACACCTTGAGCTGCAATCCCACTCTGCACTTAGTGGAGTTGCCTTTTGAGGTGTCTAGTCACTCAATACAAATAACCGATAGCGCTCCATCAAACTACTACGCGGTATTTCGAAACGCTCAACACCATGTTGTCTCACAAAAACTTCGGCCCATCGATGTGGCACTGATTCAGACCCTTCAACCCTCATATTGTTCGAGCTTACAGACATTCCAACAACAAACTGAAGCTCAACTCGCCGATTTCGATGTACGTCTTTGGATACAACATTTCACCCATCTCGGGCTGTTAAACATCAACACCCTAGGAGAATAAAATGATTAAGTCAGTCTTAACTTGGTATGACAACCTTATCGACAAGTGCCGAAAAATCGACTTTTTGGTTCTACTGTCTATTCGTCTTTTCTTGGTTCCGGTTATCTATGTCGGAGCGCGCTCTAAAGTACTGGGATTCGCGGGCACGGTTGCCTGGTTTGGCGCCCCCGTAGCAGACGGTGGACTTAACCTCCCGTTTCCAGAACTTCTTGCGTTCCTCGCTGCTGCAACTGAAGTCGTCGGGTGTATCTGTATTGCCCTAGGCTTGTTTACTCGCATTATCGCGATTCCAATGATTTTTATGATGAGTGTGGCCAGTGCCATGGTGCATTGGAAACATGGCTGGGATGCGATTGCGACAGGGGGTATGGAATCAACCATTCGTCTAAACGGCTTTATCACTTGGTTAGCGGAAAACTTTCCGGGACGCTACAACTACATTACCGAACTTGGTGACCCGGTTATGCTCAACAACGGTATGGAATTCGCTGCCACCTACTTCGTGATGTTAATGGTGCTTTTTGTCTACGGCGGTGGTCGTTATCTAAGCCTCGATTACTGGCTAAAAAAGCCCTTTCTAAACAAGCCTGCAAACGCTTAATCACCAAATAAAAACCAATCTTTCTACTATTTCTACCCGCTACGCTCGTAGCGGGAAGGGGATGCTATGTTAACAGATGTCGTTGATCTGTCGCGTCTGCAATTTGCTAGTACCGCGCTGTATCATTTTATATTCGTGCCTCTCACCATAGGGCTATCATTCTTGCTAGCCATTATGGAATCGGTCTATGTAATGACGGGCAAAACCATTTACAAGGATATGACCAAGTTCTGGGGCAAGCTCTTTGGGATCAACTTTGCCGTAGGGGTTGCAACAGGCTTAACCATGGAGTTTCAATTTGGTACCAACTGGTCCTATTACTCTCACTACGTTGGTGACATCTTTGGGGCCCCGCTTGCGATTGAAGCACTAGTCGCCTTTTTTCTTGAATCGACATTGGTCGGGATGTTCTTCTTTGGTTGGGATCGGTTAAGTAAGCGTCAACACCTCACAGTTACTTGGCTTACTGCACTGGGTTCAAATTTCTCTGGTCTTTGGATTTTGATGGCTAATGGCTGGATGCAAAACCCCGTCGGTGCTGAGTTCAATTTTGAAACAATGCGTATGGAAATGACCAGTTTCACCGACGTGATTTTCAACCCAGTGACACAAGTGAAATTCGTTCATACCGTCGCCGCAGGTTACACCACTGGTGCACTATTTATCATGGGTATCAGCGCTTACTACTTGCTGAAAAATCGGGACGTAGCATTTGCAAAACGTTCATTTGCTATCGCTTGTTCGTTTGGCATGGCTGCCATCTTTTCCACACTTCTGCTGGGCGATGAATCTGGTTATGAACTTGGCGATGTTCAAAAGGTTAAGCTCGCAGCGATTGAAGCGGAATGGCACACCGAAGAAGCTCCAGCCTCATTTACCGTCTTCGGACTTCCCAATCAAGAAACCATGGAAACCGATTATGCGCTTAAGATCCCCTATCTCATGGGCATTATCGCAACACGCTCTTTGGACAAACCTGTGTTAGGTATCAGCGATCTCATGGCAATCAACGAACAAAGAATACGCAACGGAATGATCGCTTATGGTTTACTCCAGCGTTTAAGAAATGGTGATAAAACCGCCGAGAACATCGCTCAGTTCAATGACGTTAAGTCTGACCTTGGCTATGGTCTTCTGCTGAAGAAATATGCACCCAATGTCTCTGATGCCAGCGAACAACAAATAAAAATGGCGACACAAGACACTATTCCGCAAGTCGCACCACTGTTCTGGAGCTTCAGAATTATGGTGGTGTGTGGCGTCTTGATGTTCGCGCTGATTGGCTTTTCGTTTATTCAAGTTTGCCGTCAGAAAATCGGCAGCCAACGATGGCTACTTAAATCAGTACTTTGGGCGATTCCATTGCCATGGATAGCTTGTGAAGCTGGATGGTTTGTCGCTGAGTATGGCCGACAACCGTGGGCCATTGGTGAAGTTCTGCCTGTCAGTATGGCCACTTCAGACTTGGCTGCCAGTGATATTTGGATTTCGCTAGGAGCCGTTTACGTGCTCTATACCCTGTTCCTTATCGCTGAGATGTATTTGATGGTGAAATTCTCCCGCCGCGGGCCAAGTGTACTGAAAACCGGGCGTTACTATCACGAACAAAACCGTTCACTCGACAATGTTATAGACAACTACAAATAAGGAGATCATATGTTTGACTATGAAACACTCCGCCTCTTCACATGGGCGATCGTCGGCATACTGATCATCGGCTTTGCTATCGCGGACGGCTTCGATATGGGCGTCGCCGCACTACTGCCTATTGCCGGAAGAAGTAATGTTGAACGTAGGATTATGATCAATAGCATCGCGCCACATTGGGACGGTAACCAAGTTTGGCTGATCACTGCGGGGGGAGCGATTTTCGCCATCTGGCCTGCCGTCTATGCTACGGCTTTCTCTGGTTTTTACTTGGCGCTGGTTCTGGTTCTTGCCGCGCTATGGTTACGCCCTATTGGCATGGATTATCGAAACAAAATTGACGACCCTAGATGGCGACGCGCTTGTGATATTGCTTTAACGGTCAGTGGTCTCGTACCACCTTTAGTATTTGGTATTGGCTTTGGTAATTTATTTGTAGGTCTGCCATTCGAGCTCAATGAATTGCTGATGATCAGTTATAAGGGCGGATTTTGGAGCTTGTTTACTCCACTCCCCATAGTGTGCGGTGTCGTCGCGATGGCCATGACTCTGCTTCAAGGAGCTACCTTCCTGCAACTAAAAACGGTGGGAGAGCTTAATGAAAGAGCGCGATCCATCGCAGTGTGGACCGCGTGTACCGCGCTGATTATGTTCGTTGTCGGTGGCGTCATCGCTAATGGCCAAGATGGCTATATTATCCAAAGCCTTATCGATACCAATGGCGTTTCAAACCCAGTTGGCAAAGAGGTCTCGGTTGTCGCTAGAAGTATGCTGCATAACTTTGTTCACTATCCTGCGTTATTTATCGTACCTCTCACGGCATGCGCTATGCTGCTTTGTTCAGCACTGCTGTCCATGGCTAAGCACGCTGGCTGGGCATTTTTGTGCTCGAGTTTGGCAATTCTAACCATCATATTGACCGCAGGCATTGCGCTGTTTCCAATGATTATTCCATCAAGTTTAGTACCTTCTCACAGCTTGACGTTGTGGGATGCCACGTCAAGCTACAAAACGCTCAGCATCATCTCAGTGGTCGCCGTTGTGGTTGTCCCTGTAATCCTTGGATACACGACTTGGTGTTATTACAAGATGTTCGGCCGAATCGACAAGCAATTCATTGAAAGCAACAGCACATCGCTGTACTAGGGAGATAAAACGTATGTGGTATATCTGTTGGGTTCTAGGTGTGTTGCTCGCATGTTCCTTCGGGATCATCAACGCAATGTGGTTAGAGCAAACTCATGAAAAAAAAGATTTAGACTCATAATCTTAATCAAGGTCTGATAAAAAAAGCCTCCCGTATGGGAGGCTAGTGTTAGATGTGGTGACGAAAAGTCTCCAGATAAGCGTATTAATCTAACTCAACTAGGTTCCTCTCAAACGCTTCATGCTGAGCTTGAACCGCTTTGTCTGGGCCACCAGTCATTGAGCTAACTACCATAATCGCAATCCAAGATAGGATAAACCCAGGAACGATTTCGTAGATATCGAAGATGCCGCCAGTTAGCTGTTTCCAAACTACGATAGTCACACCACCAACTAAAATACCCGCGATAGCGCCATTACGGTTCATACCAGACCAGTATAGGCTTAGTAGGATTGCAGGACCAAAGGCAGCACCGAACCCAGCCCACGCATAAGACACTAGTCCAAGTACCGAGCTGTCTGGAGTCATCGCAAGAACCAGTGCGATAATTGACAATAAGATAACACCGACACGACCTACCATCACTACTTGCTCAGATGTCGCATCTTTGTTGATGATTTGCTTGTAGAAATCTTCTGCCAACGCCGACGAAGACACCAATAGCTGAGAATCCGCTGTACTCATAATAGCCGCGAGAATTGCAGCCAAAAGGATACCAGCGACTACTGGGTGGAATAGCGCATTAACTAGTAACATGAAGATTTTCTCACCATCTGCCAGTACATCGCCACCAGTGCCTGTAGTGTAAACCAGACCTACAACACCCACTAGCATTGCACCAAGCATAGACAACGCAGACCAAACTACAGCAATACGACGAGCAGTCGTTAAGTCTTTGTTTGAACGAGATGCTTTAAAACGCGCGAGGATGTGTGGCTGACCAAAGTAACCTAGACCCCATGCCACTAGAGAGATGATAGCGATTGCAGATAGCGGCTGGCCTTTCGTGTCATTCCATAGAGTAAGAAGCTCTGGGTTAATGGCTTCAAGATCAGACGTTAGCTGACCGAACCCACCTTGCATACCAATCACAGGAACAATCATCAGTGCCGCTGCCATCAATAGGCCCTGAACTAAGTCAGTCCAAGATACTGCTAGGAAGCCACCGAATAACGTGTACGAGACAACACATACCGTACCGATGATGACGGCAATGGTGTAATCCAAGCCAAATACTGTTTCAAACAGTTTACCACCTGCCACTAGACCAGAACTGGTATAGAAAAGGAAGAAAAGCAAAATGAAGAACGCAGATACAACCTGAATCACTTTTGAATTGTCGTTAAAACGACGAGACAAATATTCAGGCAGGGTCAGTGCGTCAGTAGTAATACTGTAAGTACGTAGTCGTTTTGCACAGATTAGCCAGTTTAGCCATGTACCTACCAGCAAGCCGCCAGCAAGCCAGAAAGCTTCAATACCTGCTGCATACGCATAGCCAGGAAGACCTAGCAGTAACCAGCCACTCATATCCGATGCACCTGCAGACAAAGCCGCTGGCCATGGTCCTAATGAACGACCACCTAGAAAGTAGTCGCTAGAATTGGCCGTGCGCTTGTAAGCAATCACACCGATAGCGAGCATCAACGCCAAATAAGCGATGAAAGTAGTTGTAATAGCGAAGCTATTTTGAATCATTATTATTTCCTCATCCTAGAATACAGCCTCCAACATAACGGTGATATTGGAGGCTGGTAGGGGTCCGTAACCTTATGTCACTAGCTACCAAGCTCAAGCAAAGTAGCGTTGCCCCCCACTGCTGTAATATTGATGGTTCTTGTTCTTTCTGTTATGAACCTCAACACGAGATTCGGATCGTGCGCCACAGGCAGCAGCGCCAAATCCGTCTCAGACACCAAAAGACCTATCGCTCCATCGCGATTAGCCAGTTGATGGTTAACCTGCCATTCAGTGTCTTTAGAGCCAACAAGACCAACCACTCGTACATCGAACTCGATAAAGGTGGAAGCTTCTTCTAAAGCCACAAATTGAACTAGGTTAGTAGGCAGTTGAGAACGCTCGACTGCCGATTTTAAAATTTGATTAAACTTGTCGTTACCAGAACAAACAATGACACCATTACCAGCGATAAGTGCTGCGGTAATTTGCGCCATTGCCGCGATCTTAGCTTGTGCTTCTTCGCTCTCTAGAACCACTAAAACCACACCACGCCCCGCCGCATAAAGCTCATTGGTTTCACCCGTTGGCCCTGGCATCACATGCGGGTTAGCTAATAACACGTTAGCTTGTTGAATATGGAAAGCCATCACGCTAGCGAGCGTAGCGTTCAGTTCATTCATATTACGCTGAGCAGAAAGTAAGCACTCACGTTGCTCAGCAAAATCACTAAGATTCCAACCTTCCCATGCTGTCAAAACATCGGAGAAAATAGTTGCGTTATTGACCATGATTTTTCTCCTTATTTCGCTGCTTGATTAGCGTTGGCGTTAATGACATCAGTAAAGCGATATAGGTAGTGTGGGCCACCTGCTTTTGGTCCAGTTCCGGAGAGACCCTGTCCTCCAAATGGTTGAACCCCTACCACCGCACCGACTTGATCACGGTTGATGTAGCAGTTCCCCACTCGAGCGTGTTTTTCCACCCACTCGTACGTCGATTCATTACGGCTGTGGACACCTAGCGTCAAGCCAAAACCTGTGGCGTTGATGCTATCAACCACTTTTGGTAGTTCAGATGCTTTGAAGCGGACGATATGGAGAATAGGACCGAAATGTTCTTCCGTTAGCACAGAGATATCAGAAATTTCAAACGCACAAGGCGGTACAAAATCCCCTTCTTGGCACTCAGCATCAAGCGACAGTTGCGCCACTTTGTTGCCTTGTTTTGCCATCGCATCAATATGTGCCAGTAGTTTTTGCTTCGCATTGGCATCAATTACTGGGCCCACATCGGTAGCATGCAGATATGGCAAGCCCACTTTAAGCTCATCCATTGCGCCTTGAATCAGGTTAATAACACGCTCCGCAATATCCTCTTGAATAAACAGAACACGCAATGCAGAACAGCGCTGTCCGGCAGAAGCGAAGGCAGAGCGAACAACATCGCGAACGACTTGCTCAGGCAGTGCGGTCGAGTCAACAATCATCGCATTTTGACCGCCGGTCTCTGCAATAAATGGTACTGGCGCAACTTGACGTGCTGCAAGCGTGCCATTGATGCGCTGGGCCGTTGGCGTAGAGCCAGTAAAGGCAACACCAGCAATCGCTGGGTGCGAGGTTAACGCCTGACCTACATCAGCACCGCGTCCTGTAATCAGTTGAATCGCATCAGCAGGGAAGCCTGCTTCAAGCATTAACTCAACAGCACGTACAGCGATAAGAGAAGTTTGCTCCGCAGGTTTAGCCACAACGGTATTACCCGCAACCAATGCTGCCGTGACCTGACCTAGGAAAATCGCCAGTGGGAAGTTCCACGGACTAATACAAACAAACACACCTCGTCCGCCGCGTGTCAATGTTTTTGACTGACCGTCAAAGCCAAGTACCGATTGCGTTTCGAAAATATGTGGTTGTTTCGCGTAGTAACGACAGAAATCGACCGCTTCGCGCACTTCATCAATACTGTCGTGAATAGTCTTACCCGCTTCCTGATGGCAAATCGCCACCAACTCATGAAGATTTTCTTCTAGCTTGTCTGCCAGTGTTAGTAAGCACTGACCACGCTCAACATATGGCGTCTGCGACCAACTAGTGAAACCTTGCTCTGCTACTCGGATAGCTTCGGAAACATGATCAAGGTTAGCCATAGCCACTTGCCCCACGACAAGACGGCGATCATAAGGCGCAGTGATCGTATCAACGTTAGCACCTTCCTTGATCATGCTTTCGTATTGCGATTGACCATTAATGATCGGAGCACCTTGCCACTGCTTAGCTCGGAACACTTCAACTTTGTGCTCGTAGTCTTTCACTTCGCTCTCAATATCAACGTTCACACCCACGGAGTTTTTACGATTGGCAAAAATAGCGGGAGGTAGGTCAATATTAGCGTTGTGTAGGGTGTCATTGGCAAGCAATGCGTCTACCGGATGAACAGTTAAGCTGTCAACAGGACAACGCGCATCAACAAGGCGGTGGACGAAGCTGCTGTTTGCACCGTTTTCCAACAGACGACGCACTAGGTATGGCAGCAAGTCTTTGTGACTACCCACTGGTGCGTAGATTCGTACTGGCTGTTTATGCGTATCCATCACATGGTCATAAAGTGAATCACCCATACCATGTAAACGCTGGAATTCGTAATCGGTGTGCTGAGCCATTGTCGCAATGGCCGTCACTGTGTGTGCATTGTGACTCGCAAACTGCGGGAAAATATTGCCACGCACGTTTTCACTCAATAAGAATCGAGCACACGCTAGGTATGCAACATCAGTCGCTTCTTTGCGGGTATAGACAGGGTACGCATCATAGCCCGCTTGCTGAGACCATTTGATTTCGCTGTCCCAATACGCACCTTTCACCAAGCGGAGTGGAATCAGGTCGCCTTGCTGCTTCGCTAAGCCGTTAACCCAAACTAAAACGGGAAGTGCACGCTTAGAATAAGCCTGGATCACCAGACCAAACTTGCCCCATCCTTTTGCCACGTCGCTACGATACACTTTCTCAAATAATTTAAGTGATAGCTCAAGACGGTCAGCTTCTTCCGCATCAATCGTAATCGCCACATCCAGCTCTCGCGCTCGAGTGAGAAGCTGAGTTAACGTATCGCAAAGCTCAGTCAGCACGCGCTCTTCGTTAGCGACTTCGTAACGAGGGTGAAGTGCCGACAGCTTGATTGAAACTGATGGTGCTGGACTAGTATCTAAGCCGTATTTATCACTGCCTACTGCTTCGATCGCCATCAGGTAGTCTTTGAAATACTTGTCAGCATCAGATTTAGTGAGCGCCGCTTCACCTAGCATGTCATAAGAGTAGGTAAAACCGCGATCACGCATCTTTTTACCATTCTTCTGAGCTTCACCAATGCTGCGGCCCAAAACAAACTGATGACCCATGATCTTCATGGCCTGATACATGGCTTTACGAATCACAGGCTCTGAGAACTTGTTGACTAAACGGTTCACCGCTTTTGCTGGGCTTTGTGATTCAGACTCAGCAAGCCCGACAACTTTGCCCGTTAGCATAAGACCCCATGTTGACGCATTGACAAACACAGAGTCAGAATTTTTCAGGTGAGATTTCCAATCAGCGACACTCAGTTTGTCGCGAATAAGCGCATCCGCCGTTGCAGAATCAGGAATACGCATTAACGCTTCTGCTAAACACATCAACAAAATGCCTTCTTGAGTATCTAAACTGTACTCAAGCAGCAAAGCATCAATCATTTGAATGGCATTTTTATCGGCACGGATGGCTTCGATAAGCTCGGTGGTTTTCTGTGGGATTTGCTGGGCTTCATTGCCTTGCGGCGTCGCCAGAGGTAAAAGCTGTTTCAACCATTGAGACTCATCCACCATGTAAAGTGGAGAGATCAGTGACCAGAGCTGTTCAAGCGGCTGCTCGACAAACTCCGTTTTTAGCACATCTGTTGCTGTAAACATGTGTGTTCCTCAATCTCTACTCAGCCGCAAAAGACGACTGGACTACTACAATGGCAGGCAGTGTATTTTGAGTGTTAAGGAATTACTTGTCAAAAACTCCGAGCTTTTTGCTGTTTTCTACGCTTATTAACAAAATTAATACAAGGTCACATCGAGTTAGACAAAATGAGCCGTTACAATCTGCAACCAAATTAACATATTGTTTCGTTCTCGCTAAACATTCCCCTCAGTTTTAAAACACAAAAAAGGGATGCACATAGGCACCCCTTCATAATCACCAATGAGAAACGGAGGTTATGACAAATCTTCACCGTTGGATTCAATCACTTTTTTGTACCAGAAGAACGACTTCTTACGAGAACGGTTCAACGTACCATTACCTTTGTTGTCACGGTCAACGTAGATAAAGCCATAGCGTTTACTCATTTCTCCTGTGGATGCGGCGACCAAATCAATGCACCCCCAAGGCGTATAGCCCATCAAAGGCACACCATCTTCAATGGCTTCTCCCATCGCTTTGATATGAGCGCGCAGATAGTCGATGCGATAGTCATCGTTAATCTCACCATTCGCTTCCACCACATCTTTGGCTCCAAGGCCATTTTCTACTAAGAACAACGGCTTCTGGTAACGGTCATAAAGGGTATTCATGGCGATACGCAAGCCGAGAGGGTCAATAACCCAGCCCCAATCGCTGGCTTCAAGGTGTGGATTGCGAACCGACTTCACGACATTGGCTTCACTGGTGTTGCCTTTATTCATATCAGCGGAAGCGCAACGAGAGGCGTAGTAACTAAAAGAAATAAAGTCCACAGTGTGCTTTAGAATTTCCAAGTCGCCGTCATGAATCTCAAGTTCTACACCTTTATCGCGGAACGTTCTTTGAGCATAAGATGGGTAATAGCCTCTGGCTTGGACATCAATAAAGAATAGATTCTCTCGATCTTTATCAAGCGCCATTTTGACATCTTCAGGTTTGCAGGAGTACGGATAGAAGTTGCCACCCGCTAACATGCAACCCACTTGGTTATCAGGGTTAATCTCATGGGCGATTTTGGTCACTAGAGCACTTGCCACAAGCTCATGGTGCGCCGCTTGATATTTCACCTGCTCTTTGTTCTCACCTTCTTTAAATAGCAGGCCAGCACCAGAGAATGGACTTGCTAGCAAGATGTTGATTTCATTAAATGTGAGCCAATACTTAACCAAACCATCAAAAGCTTCAAAACAAGTGCGAGCATAGCGCTCAAAAAAGCCAATCATTTCACGACTGCGCCACGAGCCATAGGTGTTCACCAAGTGCATAGGCACGTCGAAATGGCATAAGGTAACAAGAGGTTCAATACCATACTTCTGACATTCACGGAACAGATCTTGGTAGTAAGCAATCCCTTCTTGATTAGGTTCTAGTTCATCACCTTTAGGGAAGATTCTTGCCCAAGCAATAGAAGTCCGGAACACTTTGAAGCCCATTTCAGCTAATAGTGCGACGTCTTCTTTGTAGCGATGATAGAAATCGATAGCTCCATGACTTGGATAAAACTCCGATTCATCGAGCGCTACTTGCTCACGTAGACCCAGCTTAATTGGCATACGATTGTCACCGTACGGAATCATATCGACCGTCGTCAGGCCTTTACCGCCCTCTAGGTGCCCACCCTCAGCTTGGTTAGCAGCGATAGCTCCGCCCCATAAAAAGTTCTCTGGAAATACCGACATTGTTACCCCTCAAATCGTACATCGTGAACCGATGAGCTAGCATTTTATCAACACTATGCCAGCCTCATTTCGGCTGTAATTAAGTTTTTTAACTGGATGTGCTCTTGTTCACAACATTAAAAGTTACCGGTATCATGTTACCAGTAACATCGATAATATGAAGTCCAGTTTGTGAATTAATTGAATTGTGCGGATTGGATCAAATTTTGATTCGTGAGGAGGGAACTTGGGGAAGTGCATTATTGTGATGGGAGTTTCTGGCTCAGGTAAGAGCACAGTAGGCAAAGGGATTGCCGATGTATTAGGCGCAAAGTTTATCGATGGCGATGATCTTCACCCGAGAAGCAATATCGACAAAATGGCCTCAGGCATGCCGCTGACTGATGATGACAGAGCGCCATGGTTGACGCGTATTAACGATGCCGCGTACAGCCTAGGATGCAAGAATGAGCATGGTGTTATTGTTTGCTCTGCACTTAAAAAAGGGTACCGCGATACATTAAGACTTGGCAACAATAACCTTATCTTTGTGTTCCTAGATGGAGAGTTTGAACTCATTCGACAACGTGTCGAACAACGAGGAGGGCACTTTATGAAAGGCTCCCTCCTGCGAAGTCAGTTTGAAGCTCTAGAACGCCCTGATTGTGAACTGGATGTCGTGACTGTACCTATCGACATGCCACTAGAACGTGTGATTCATACCGCCGTTCGTGATATCCGCAGCCAATTATCTAATGCCACGCTTGAGGTTGTATCATGACTCATACAACCTTACTGGCCGTTACGCAGCGTATCGAGCAGCGCAGTGCCAAATTAAGAGAACAATATTTAGCGAATATTGCGAAGCAAAAACAAGCAGGCAAAGGGCGCTCGCAACTCTCGTGCGGCAACCTTGCACACGCCGTGGCTGCAGCGTGCGATGCGGACAAACAGTCCTTACTCAACAACACCAGCGCCAACTTGGCTATCATCTCGTCATACAACGACATGTTGAGCGCTCATAAGCCCTATGAGAGTTATCCGGAACTCATCCAACAAGCGTTAAGTCCGTTAGGCCATACCTCGCAAGTCGCGGGCTGTGTTCCCGCAATGTGCGACGGAGTCACACAAGGACAGCCGGGTATGGATATGTCGCTGTTTTCACGCGATCTTATCGCCCAAAGCACCGCCTTCTCACTCAGCCACAATATGTTTGATGGTAACTTACTGCTTGGTATTTGCGACAAGATAGCGCCCGGTCAATTAATGGGCGCGCTGGCGTATGGCCATCTTCCCACTGCGTTTATTCCCGCAGGTCCAATGGCAACGGGAATCTCTAATGAAGAGAAGGTCATGATTCGCCAACAGCACGCCGCTGGAGAGCTTGGTAAAGATTCGCTGCTAGAGATGGAATGTCGTGCTTACCACAGCAGTGGTACCTGTACCTTCTTTGGCACCGCCAATACCAATCAGTTAGTGTTTGAAGCCATGGGGTTAATGCTACCCGGTAGCGCGTTTGTACCACCAGATTCCCCGCTGCGAACAGCATTAACACAAGATGCCGCGAAGCGAATCGCCAGTAGCATTGCAGGCTCAGCAAATTATCGCCCACTGTGTGACGTGGTCTCAGCAAAAAACTTGATTAACGGTGTGGTAGCGCTACTCGCTTCTGGCGGTAGCACGAATCATAGCATTCATATGATTGCTGTCGCCCGAGCTGCGGGCTTACTACTAACTTGGCAAGACATCAACGATCTTTCGGATATCGTACCTTTGGTCGTCAATATTTACCCAAATGGCACCAGTGATATCAATGCCTTTCACGCGGCGGGCGGTGTCCCTGCCCTCTTAACCAGACTAAACCAGCAAGGGTTACTGCATCACGATATCGTGACGGCATTTGGCCGTTTTGAAGATCAGCTTTGCTACCCAGAATTAGACTCTCAATCTAATGATTATGCCCTGACTTGGTTACGCTCTGATGGGACGAAAAAACCAGAGGTCATCGCTCATGACAAGCAGTATTACCAAAAAACGGGCGGGCTAAAGCGAGTATCCGGTAACTTAGGGCAAGCTATCGTTAAAGTGTCGGCGGTTAAGCCAGAGCACAAGATTATCGAAGCACCAGCCAAAGTATTTAACGACCAAAACCAAGTGGAATCAGCCTATCGGCGAGGCGAACTCGAGTGCGACTGCGTGGTCGTCGTGCGTTTTAATGGCCCTGCGGCTAACGGCATGCCTGAGCTGCATAAATTGATGCCGTTGCTTGGCAATATCCAAAATAAAGGTTTTAACGTCGCCTTGGTGACTGATGGTCGGCTGTCTGGCGCGTCAGGGAAAATCCCCGCAGCGATTCATGTATCGCCAGAAGCTCTACGAGGTGGGAACATTGCACGTATTCAAGATGGCGATAGGATTCGATTAGATTGCCACCGTGGAGAACTCAGAGTGTTCGAAGGTATCGAGAGTCGCCCTGTAGAGGCTCATGATACCGAAATCCATCAACAGACTTGGGGCAGAGATCTGTTTGCAACTTGTCGCCAGAACGTCTCAGCAGCAGACCGAGGAGCGAGTTTCCTTTTTGCCGACTAAACCATGTTGACCCCGCGAGCCTACCCCCGAGTTTTCATTAAGGCGAGATTTTGAGTTAGAGACTCTCTCCCTCAGTAATCGTAAAGCCCATATCAAAAACTTTTTGCTCGCTTGGGGCTCCTGATAGCGCCGATAGTAATAACTCGGCGCTCTTTTTTCCAATCTCAAATCGTGGTGTATCAATACTTGCCAAGGTTGGGCTAATCACTTTACCCATATCCAGAGCGTTAAAACCAACGACGCTGATGTCCTCAGGAACTCGTTGTTGCTTAGCACGACACGCCATAATAGTACCAATCGCAATATCATCGTTGGTGCAGAATACGCCATCAAGCTCTGGTTGAATCAGCAGAGCTTTGTCGAGCAAAGTACTACCCAAAGCAAAACTAGAGTGCTCTTTGGTTAATACGTGTAGAGGTTCCAGCCCTGCCTCAGTGACCGCTTTATCATAGCCGTGCATACGTAGCTGAGTTCGGGTATCTAGGCGAGCACCAAAATAAGCGATATTGCGCTTACCTTTGGCTATCATTTGCGTCACCACTTCATAAGCTGCCTGCATATGGTCCAAACCGACCGCCATATCAATCGGATTAACCGGTAAATCCATGGCTTCTACTACAGGAATACCTGCGGTTTTTATCATTTGCAGCGTGCGCTCAGTATGATTGGTGTCCGTAAGAATTAGGCCATCTACCTGATAAGAGAGAAAAGATTCGATTTTCTTCTCTTCCACATCACGATCGTAGCTGTAGTGAGCGATCAAGGTATCGTAACCATTGAGGTTAGTCACATGCTCAACACCTTGCGCGAAACTAGAAAACACTTGGTTAGACAATGAAGGCAGTAGTATACCAATCGCTTTGCTCGACGACTTGGACAGCATTGCGGGTGTTCTATTATGGATATATCCAAGTTCTTCAACCACTTGAGCGATTTTATCGCGAGTCGCTTGGGCGACCGAATCTGGATTGCGCATATAGCGACTTACCGTCATTTTAGTGATACCCACTCTATCAGCAATATCTTGCAAAGTTGGGCGTGAACGTTTTGCTTCCATAGTCATTCAACGAATTCTCAAGTAGTAGTGAATGTTACTGTAACATTTTTGCTGTTAATGAACTAACGGTTATCCAAGTCTCTAGGTAGGGACAGTTGAAGAATAACGATTTTTATATCATATTCAGATAGATAGCTAGTAATATCAGGCAGGGCAAACAAAATTGGGAGAAAAGAACGGCGAGTATGTAAACTCGCCGATATTAGGGTTTAGCGGTACTCATCATCCAGATCGATATCTAGACATCGAGTCTCAGACAAGGTTTTATACCATTGGCCGGATTTTTTCACCCGACGGTTGCGATTGTCTTCCAGATCAATCTCTACCAAGCCATAGCGGTTCTTGAAAGCATTCATAGGTGAGACATTGTCCGTAAACGCCCAAAGCATGTAGCCTTTACAGTTTGCGCCGTCTTCGATCGCTCTTAGCAAATGGAACAAGTGCCTTGAGATAAAATCAATACGGTAGTCATCTTGAACCTGGCCTTGTTCATCTTTGAACTGAGCTTCATTTTCAATGCCCATACCGTTTTCACTCAAGATCCACTCGATATTGCCGTACTCATTTTTAATGCGCATCGCCATATCATAAACAATAGCCGGATCGATCTCCCAACCTCGTGAGAAGTTCATTTCTCTACCCGGTAAGTCAAAGCCGCTAAAGTACTTTTTCGGATGAAACGGCACGTGCTTTGGCCATTCCGCTTCGGGAGCTTTCACTCTGTGTGGGTAATAGAGGTTGGCTCCAATAAAGTCCACGGTATTGTGTTTGATGATCGCAAGATCTTCTTCCGTTGGCGTAAAGTCAATGCCATTGCCTTTTAATAACGTCAACAACTCCGCTGGATATTCCCCTTTGATAGCTGGGTCTAAAAATACGCGATTGTAGAACAAATCGTAAATTTCAGCCGCGCGCTTGTCGTGCACCGCACTAGAGCGTGGATACGTCACTTCAGGGTTAAGCACTACGCCGATTTTTCCGTCGTAGCCTTGGTCACGATAAGCTTTAACTATTTTTGCCGTCGCCAAGTTTTTGGCATGATTCCACACCATCCACTTATTGGTATCTTGCTCGTACGGGTATCGAATCGCATCAAGATACACTCGGGTTTGCACCACGATAGGCTCATTGAAACTAAACCAGTATTTCACCTTATGAGCGTAACGCTTGAACACTTCCTCCGCGTAGTGCACAAACATATCAACCACTTTAGGTGAGCTCCAGCCACCGTAGTGTTCGAGCAAATAAGCGGGCAGCTCATAATGCTCCAAGCAGAACATTGGTTCTATACCCTTCGCAAGCATAGTATCAATGACCTTATCAACGTAACCTGCATACTCTTCATCTACAATCCCTTGCTCATAATCAAGCATAAAACGAGACCAGTTGATGGAGCTGCGGTAGTGGGTTAAACCCACCACCTGCATTAGGTCAATATCTTCAACATAACGGTTGTAGAAATCGGTCGCAACTGCTGGCCCATAACCGTTGTGCCAGACTTTTCGGTCATTCTTGTACCAAGCATCAATATAAGAATCTTGGCTGTCTTTCTTGCCACTCCAACCTTCGGTTTGCCATGCAGAGGCTGCGGCACCAAGAATAAAACCTTCAGGAAACTTCATAGAGTATTGAGTCATTATGCTTCCTTAAGCCACCGCTTCTTTCGCTTCCGTTTTTTGCTCGCTTTCTAGATTATCGAGCTGCTCTTTGAACTGGTTCTCACACACTTTCACAAATGGTAGGTAGATGAGAATCGAGGTAACAATACAAGCAATCTGAGTCACTACTGCACCAAGCGACCCCCCCGTTGCCAGCCATGAGCTCAGAATCGGTGGACATGTCCAAGGAATCATAACCACGGCTTTACCTGCAAAACCAATCGCCGTTGCGTAGTAGCCAATCATGCCAGTAATCAAAGGTGTGATGATAAATGGAATCGCTAGAATCGGGTTCAGCATGATAGGCATACCAAACACCACTGGCTCGTTGATGTTGAATGCGCCTGGACCTACAGAAAGCTTAGCAATCTCTCGCATATCTTTACGTTTCTTACATACTAAGAAGACTGCGACAAGTAAACCAATCGTGACACCTGAACCGCCGATACTCATGTAGATGTCCCAGAAAGGCATCGTGATGATGTTCGGAATTTCTTCCCCGTTTTCATACGCTGTCATGTTCGCAGCAATCGCACCAAGCAACAGCGGCTCACGTAGTGGCTTGATCATTTGGTTACCGTGAATACCCACTACCCAGAAGACCTGAGCTAGGAACATCAGTAGAAGCACGCCAGGTAGACTTTGGATAGCACCTTCAAGCGGACGTTGAATCGCAGCGTACGTTGCATCGTAAAGCGTCATTCCCGAAATCTCGTAGAACGCAAAACCAAACGTAGCAATCGCAGTAACTGTGATGATAGACGGCAGCAATGCAGAGAACGAGTTCGCCACATTTGGCGGCACCGAATCAGGCATCTTGATTTGTAAAGCGTTGACTTTCAGGAGCTTGCTGTATACCTCAACCGATAGGATCGCGATAAACATGCCCAAGAATAAGCCTTTAGTGTCCGTATATTGGCGAGCAATAACGTTGCTCACTTCAAACGCTTCACCCGCCACAACCACTTCATAGGTTGTCGGAATGACTGCTACGAAACAGATAACAGCAAGCAAACCTGAGTAAGCGTTAACTTGACCATTAAGCTTGCCAAGCTCAAGACCAATCATAAAGATGGCCCCGATGGTCAAGAAGTTCAGTGTCGCATAGTTTATTTGTCCCATGATTGGACGGTATTCAGCCAAAAAGGCAAAGGTTTCAAAGGCAGCAAGACCTGACTGAGTACCCATAACCATGTTAGAAATCAGTACGCCAAACGCACCAACGATAATGACTGGCATCAGCATGACAAATGCTTGCTTGATAGCCATCACGTATTTCAAGCTGGTAAACCAGCCCGCCCAGTAATTGAGCTTTTCTGTAAACGCATTATTAAGCACGAGGTATCCCCTTCCATTCGTGTCGTTCATATTTGTTACGGGTAACATTACGGGTAACAAAACTAGAAAACAAAGAAAAATCCGGATAATTGTTAGCTTGAGCACGAAAAAAAGCCTAATTACTCATCAAACTTGAGCTAGATAACACTTTTGATAGATCACGTATTGCCGAATTAATAGTTACCCGTAACACTATAGACAACAAAAAGCACAAATAAGTGTCAATAACAGGAGAAACAACGATGAAAATTCTATTGCTATGTTCAGCGGGTATGTCGACCTCTATCCTAGTAAAAAAAATGGAAGAAGCTGCTAAAAATCAATCTATTGACGCTGAAATATTGGCTGTGCCAATTGCTGAATTCGAAACAAAGCTAGCCGACTGGGATGTGTTCTTACTCGGTCCACAAGTGAAATTCCGCCAACAAGAATTTGCAGCCTTGGCGGCAGAGCAAGGCAAGAAAGTCCTAGCGATCAATCCTATGGATTACGGTGCAATGCGCGGTGAGAAAGTTCTGGCAACAGCCATTGAAGCACTCAGTGAAACAGCTTAAATAGGGGTATCAAATATGGATCTTGAGATCACCATCATGGGCTTAATCTGCAATGCAGGTGAAGCGAGAAGTCTATCCATGGAATCTATTAAAAGTGCCCGTAACGGACAGTTTGAACAAGCACAAAGCTACCTAGATCAAGCAGATGAAGCAATTCGTCAAGCTCATTTAGTTCAAACGGAATTAATAGGCGCCGATGAAGGTGAAGGTAAAATCCCGGTCACACTAGTGATGGTTCATGCTCAAGACCATTTGATGACCACCATACAAGCAATAGAAAGTGCTCGCGAAACAGTGCATCTGTATCAACGTCTCAACAAACTCGAACAGAGCGTTTTTAACAACGTCAGTATGGCTTAAAATAAGAAAAACGATGCAAATCCGTCAGGTTTGCATCGTTTCATCGCACATTATGTCTTCGATATTTCATCAAAGTAGTGCCAAATCATCTTAGCCACAGGCCCCAACGCTTTATTTTTAGCACACGCCATATAAATCGGCACTTCAAGCTTATCAATGCAGTTGAGCTCTATTAAATTATCGAGCCCTTCAGCTTGCACTTCATCACTTGATAATCGTCCCCAGCCAAGTCCGCTTCGAATAATAGATTTTTTAGTCTGGTGATCAGAGACGTACCAGTGAACAGCATCCGCTAAAATGCCTGAATCAGGGCTAGTCTTATACGACGACTTAACTACAACTTGAGGCATGCCCAGCAAGTCTTGGACGGTCATATCAGCCTGAAGAGTGAGTGAAGATTGATTGGAAATATAAGCGGGCAAACGGATCTGATCGATATGTCGATACCTAACTCGTTGAGTGTCTTGTGTGAGACCCGCATAAATACCAATGTCCACTAACCCATCCAGTAACATACGTTCACCAGATGCCGTTTCGATATTAAGGTGCAATATTGTCTCTGGAAAATGCAGCTTAAGCTGCGTCAAGAGTCCCGTCACCTTTTCAATTGGGAAAATCGCGCCGACGCTAAGTCGTAATTCTGGCTCAATTTCCCCCGTCATTTGCTTGGCAAACACATCGAACTCGTCCGCTGCATTCAATAACTGTTGAATTTTTGGCATGAGCAGTTGCCCATCACGAGTCAGTTCTGGTCTGTAGGTATCGCGGTTAAAAATGGAGACTTGATAATACTCTTCCACTTGTTTCACCGAATAGGAAACCGCAGAACGAGCTTTAAAGAGTTTCTCACTTGCTTTGCGAAAACTCCCTTCTTGATGAATCACGTAGATAACGTGTAAATGTTCGAGGGCAATCATGGTCTAATTTTATGACCAAGTTGATATAAAAGCTATGCTTTTTTAGTCCATAAAACTCCTCTAAAGTCTGTAAGTCGAACAGGGACACAGGAGATTCATCATGCCATCAACATTTCTAAGAACACCAGATTCAGCGTTCGACAACCTAGCAGACTATCCATTCTCGGCTAATTACATAGAGATAGATGGTTATCGCATGCATTACGTTGATGAAGGGACACAGAACTCAAATACTGTTTTCCTTCTTCATGGACAACCTTCGTGGAGCTACCTATATCGTCATATGATTCCGATTTTGGTCGATGCGGGCTACCGAGTAATAGCACCCGACCTTATCGGGTTTGGGAAATCGGATAAACCCGTCAGTACCGATACTCATACCTATGCCAACCATGTCAAATGGATGACGATGTTCGTTAATAAACTCAACCTCCACCACTCAGCCGCATTTATGCAAGATTGGGGAGGTATGATTGGGCTTAGAGCTTTGGCAAATCAACCCAAATGGTTAGATCGCTTAATTGTTTCTAACACCGCACTCGCCGAGATGAAAGGTTTAGAGAAGTTGCTGGTTCCTAGTGTACTAAAGCTAATGGCTGCCTCAGCTGGTCAAACCGACTTGAGCCAACTCACAAACAAAATCAACTACGGAAATTGGGCCGGCTACTTTCGAACCGCTAGTCATTTGGATATAGGAGAAGTCATCCAGGCGCTAACCACAAAACCATTAACTAAGAGCGAAATTCACGCCTATAACGCGCCATTTCCCGACGAGCGATACTACGCTGGCCCTAGAAAAATGCCGGAAATCGTGGCTTCAGACCTCAATCAAGTCAATGAAGACTGGCAGAAGCTCAAACAGTGGCAAAAGCCTGTTTTGACTCTATTTAGCGACAAAGACCCTTTCTTGGCAGGACGCGGCTACGACAAAAAGTTCCAAGCAAATTTTGCAGGTGCCGCACATCAGCCTCACCGCACAATTACTGATGCTTCGCACTTTCTCCAAGAAGACCAACATCTTGAAATTACGAGCCAAGTTATTGATTGGCTTGACCACACTCATTTCAATCTAGCAGGACAATCAGCATGAAAAAAATACTCGCCATAGGGGCAAATGGGATCATTGGACAAGCAGTAATAGAACTTTTAGACGATACGTATACCGTCATCCCTGTAGGGTACTCGAAAGGTGAACGTCGAGTAGACATTGAAGATAACGACTCCATCAAAGCCATGTACGAAAGCGTCGGTGCTGTTGACGCCATCATCAGCATGGCTGGAAATGGAATGATGGCTAACTTCGATGACGCATCTGACCAAGCGTATCAGGTAGCGCTCAATAATAAAGTGATGGGACAAGTGAACGTCGCGCGACTAGGAATAAACTACCTAACTCCGGGAGGCTCGATAACGCTAACCTCTGGGCAGGCAAGCAACGCTCCAACCCAAAGAACAGCAGCCATTGCGATGGGTGTGGCCGCCATTAATGCGTTTGTCACAACCGCATCTCTTGAGCTCAAAAGCAATCACCGCATCAATGCGGTAAGCCCTTCATTCGTCAAAGAAACGATGGAACGAATGGGAATGGACAGTACTAATGGAATTTCAGCAGCGGATGTTGCTTTGTGCTATCAAAGCGCTTTAGAGGGAGTCGCAAACGGAAAGATTTTTGATGCCGTTACTACTTAATTAACATGTTGTATATTTGGGTGACCAATCAGCTGATGTGCTTATGAGTATTGCTGGTATGTCAATTCCCTCTCTAATATCTGCTCACTGTTATTCATTATGGTGAGCAGGCCTATGCAGACACAAATACTAACACTTATCTCGCTAACCTTTGCCCATTTTGTGACCAGCATCCGGTATACTGCCCGCGAACCAGAAAGTCATCGCTTACACGTAAAGGTTATTCATTGGTTAAACGTTGGTATCGTCTATTTCTAGCGCTTATGATTGCAGTTTGCACACATACTGTAAGCGCAGACGAGTATCTCACTCTCAATACTTCCAATCTCGCTAATACTTTTATCACCGTCGATCTTTCAACGAC
Organism: Vibrio sp. ER1A; assembly: GCF_000733315.1. Classification (NCBI taxonomy): domain Bacteria; kingdom Pseudomonadati; phylum Pseudomonadota; class Gammaproteobacteria; order Vibrionales; family Vibrionaceae; genus Vibrio; species Vibrio sp. ER1A. The sequence goes on along the minus strand of NZ_JPJA01000086.1, from coordinate 1,761,734 downwards.
GCCATCTGATGATTTTAATGCCCCAACAGATGATAGTGGGTCGATTCTTAATGATTACATGGGTCCACTGTTTCTTTCTTCATCCAGACGTGTCATCAGTGATAGTTGGGATGCCGACCAAAAAGCAGCGCCTGATTACCACCTATTAATTGCCTTCTTAGCACCTCCATTGCTGGCGCTCGCCACAAGAAGCACCTCACTTATTCCACCGCAACGTCATTGGACGAGTCGCACACAAAGCGCTCCCTCAAGAGTGGCAGGCTGGAAAGAAGCCAACACTTTGTACGCCCACAGACAGCCTCACTCAAACTAACTCTCAAGATCAAGTTCAGGACTGCCTGAACGCTTCAACATGCGCAGCACATTAAGAGTAGCGACTTGCTAATGACTGAAATAAATGTCTTCACAGACTGATTTGGTTACGGCTTTCGTCTCTTTCATGATGACCATGCGCTCATTTTGATCCGTTTTAGAGAGTTTCATTGTGAAAAAACCATCACGTCAACCAATCAACCGCTACGCCAAGTGGAAGTACGTGGTACTTATATTCAGCTTGCTCGTCATGCTGTTAAGTGTTCTACCTTCTTTGTATGGTGAAAATGCCGCCCTTCATATTAACCATCGAGGGCAAATTTCTGATGCGAGTCAAATCGCTCAATGCCTTGAACATGCCAACATCACCCCCACTAGCATTGAGCAAGATGGTGATAAAACCATCGTGATTCTAAATAGCCCCAAACAACAAGCTGCAGCGCAAACACTGCTAAAACAGCACTTAGATGAATCCACAACCGTCGCACTAGCGATGGAGCCAGCAGCGCCTCAATGGTTACTAAAATCAGGTTTTTCGCCTATCGCTCTGGGCCTTGATTTGAGAGGCGGCGTCCAATTTTTATTGGAAGTCGATATGGAGCCCGTCTATCAAGCACACCGACAAATGGTTATCGATGAGTTCTCTTCGGAGTTTCGAACTAGCCGAGGTCGAATCACGGGCGATAGCGTTCAGCTCAATTTGTTTGGTGGAACTTCTACCGCAGAAGCACGAGCCTTTTTACGTCAGCAGTTTCCTAACTGGCACACGTCAATCCAAGACAACACGATTCGACTCTCATTGACAGATGAAGAGAAAAGCACTCTGCGCAACCTGACGGTTCAGCAAAACTTGCAGATCATGCGAGAGCGTATTGCCGAGCTTGGCATTACCGAAGCCTCGGTACAACGACAAGGTGAGAATCGCATTCGCATAGAATTACCCGGAGTTCAGGATCCTGCAGCGGCTAAAGACGTTATCGGTGCAACAGCTTCGTTAGCCTTTCATGCCGTCACAGATGGTCGAGGAAACCGCACCCAAGTTCTACCAGACAATGACGGAATCCCAGTTAATTTGGAGCGCCGCGCCATTCTTGGCGGAGAGCATATTATCGATGCGCGCGCGGGTGTCGGTGATATGGGAACCGCTGAAGTTAACATTTCGCTCGATACATCGGGTGGCCGAAAAATGTCTCAGTTTACCCGAAGCAATATTGGTAACCCGATGGCGACGGTCTACAGCGAGTACAGCCGCAATGCTGCGGGCGATAGCGAACAGCTCAGTAAGGTGATCAGTGTTGCCACCATTCAGTCACAGTTGGGTAGCCGTTTTCGTATTACCGGTGTTGGCAGCATGCAAGACGCACAAGAGCTAGCACTTTTACTAAGGGCTGGTTCACTCACAGCCCCAGTTACCATTATTGAGGAACGAACCATCGGTCCTTCACTGGGTGCTGAAAACGTCAAAAATGGCTTTGCTGCATTAGCGCTAGGATTAGGCCTAACACTAACTTTCATTGCACTTTGGTATCGACGCTTAGGCTGGGTCGCAAATGTTGCCTTGCTCGCCAACATGATGAGCTTATTTGGGTTAATTGCGCTGCTTCCCGGAGCTGTACTTACCTTACCTGGTATTGCAGGTATGGTGCTGACCGTCGGTATGGCAGTGGATGCCAATGTACTCATTTTTGAACGCATCAAAGATAAAATGCGCGAAGGGCGAACGCTAGCTCAGAGCATTGAAAAAGGGTTTAGCAGTGCCTTTCGTTCTATTTTCGACGCCAACCTCACCACCATGATTGTCGCCATTGCACTGTATGCCATTGGTAATGGTCCCGTTCAGGGCTTTGCCATCACACTAGGGCTTGGTCTATTAACCAGTATGTTTACCGGCGTGTTCTTATCGCGCGCCATCATCAATCTTGTTTGGGGGCGTGATCAGCGCCGAGAAGTGAGGATTTAGATATGACTCTTTCACAACATTCTCTTAGCCGAGTTCGCTTTAGCATGTCGGCAATTTCTGCGCTGCTTTTTGCTTTAGCCGTCGCTTTTATCAGTTTTAAAGGTTTTAACTGGGGGTTGGATTTTACTGGCGGTCTCGTGGCTGAAGTACGCTTAGACGCATCCATTGTCGCAACCGAGCTCAAAGCGTCACTTGATAACGCCTTGATGCAAGATGTCCAAGTGGTGAGCTCGACAGAGCCCGGCCGTTGGATCTTACGCTATAACCAACTCGATGATGTGGTGTTGTCCTTAACTCCAGCATTAGAGTCCATCAGCACATCCGTAGAGATCCTAAATAGCAGCATGGTAGGCCCTCAAGTCGGCCAAGATATGGTTGAGCAAGGTGGCGTGGCAATACTAGCTTGTTTTGTGTTGACCATGCTTTATCTAAGCTACCGCTTTGAATGGCGACTCGCTCTAGGCGCATTAGTGGCGCTGGTTCACGACATTGTTATTGTGCTCGGTCTGTTTGCCGTCACCCAGATGGAGTTCAATCTCACCATACTCGCCGCTGTACTTGCAGTGCTTGGTTACTCTTTGAATGACTCCATCATTATCGCTGATAGAGCCCGCGAGCTATTCAAAGCAAAGCCAAACGAGTCAGCGGATACACTTATCAATAACTCGGTACGTGCCACTTTCTCGAGAACTCTTATTACCTCAGGCACCACATTGGTAACTGTTTCTAGTTTGTGGTTGCTAGGAGGGCCTGCGTTAGAAGGCTTCGCGATTGCATTGTGTGTGGGTATTGCCTGTGGGACATGGTCGTCAATTTCACTTGGTATCACCTTACCTCAAATGATGGGTGTCCGACCTGAACACTACAGAGTGGCAACACCGAAACCAGAGGAGGCAATGCCATGACGCAGTTCTTGAAGCAGGAATTCGTACTGCTACTTGGCATCATTACCGTTGTATTGTTTAAATTTGCTGGTGACACTATCTTGCAGGCTCAAATGAGCTCAACTATCGGTATGGTACTTACCACGGCTCTGTTCGCAGTGGTCATGGCTTCAATATTTGCCGTGGTTCGCCATTCTGATGCTTTAGCCATCAAGTTAGGTGACCCTTATGGAACATTAATTCTGACCCTCTCAGTCATCCTCTTGGAAGTAGTGATGATTTCTTCTGTCATGTTGACGGGAGAAGCCAACTCCGTTTTGGCAAGAGATACTATGTTTGCAGTTGTGATGGCCGTCCTCAATGGTTTAGTCGGTATCACATTACTCATCGGCGGGCTGAAATACCACACACAGAAGTACAACCTTGATGGTCTGAAATCTTACCTCGTCGCCATCATTCCTCTGTCGTTGTTGTGTTTGGTGTTACCAAATTTCACCAGCGTTACAGAATTAGGGTCGATGTCTAAGGCGCTCACTATAACGCTAGTTTTAGCTTCAGTGGTGTTGTATAGCGTGTTTCTGTTTATTCAGACGCGCAGCCATACCCATTTTTTCATGGATGAGGACCACCAGGATAACCACGATTTTCATGGCCCTCTAGAGAGTAACTTTTACCATTCACTGTTACTTGTAGGTTATTTAATCGTGGTGATTCTGCTAGCTAAAAGCCTGGCTATCCCTATCGAAGGCACCGTCAGCTTACTTGGTGCACCACCAGCACTGGGAGGCTTGATAGTAGCCATCTTGATTCTTGCGCCTGAAGCAGTCGGGGCTGTTAAAGCCGCTTTAAACAATCAGCTGCAGCGCGCGATGAACTTGTTCTTTGGCTCCGTACTGGCAACTATCGCACTCACCGTACCGGCTGTCCTTCTAATATCTGAAGTCATACAGCAACCAATTCAACTGGGCTTGGCACCCGCTGAAATGGTCTTGCTCGCGACCACACTTATGATGACCGCCGTCAGCTTTAGTAGTGGCAGAACCAACTCCTTAAACGGCATGGCCCACCTCATTTTGTTCTTTGCTTACATCATCTTGATGTTTGAGTGATGTACTTAACTGACTATTAAGGATTTTTATCATGCAAGAAATATTCGTTGCTATTTGGCACCATGATTTCGACACTCTGGCTCAAGTAAGCTCACTCAATAGCTTTCTCTTGTTGCTTGCGTTTATTTTATTACTCGAATCCAGCTTCGTTTTCTTACCACTGCCGGGAGACAGTCTAGTACTGTTTGTCGGCGGATTAGTTGGAGTAGGAATTTTGGAGTTTTATCCCGCAGCTGGAGCACTCTGTTTAGCCGCGTCATTGGGAAGCATTAATGCCTATATTCAAGGACGAGTTTTAAACCAAACTCGGCTTGTGCCTTTTTTGCACCGCGTGTTACCGAATGATTCACTCCCTAAGGCCAAACGCTTGCTGAGTCGTTATGGGTTCTTATCCTTATTCATCTCCAGATTTATCCCATTTGTGAGAGTCCTGACACCGATGCTTATGGGATTATCGAAGCTGAATTTCATGCGAACTCTATTTATCAGCATGAGCAGTTCTGTTATTTGGTGCTTGGTCCTTATGCTCTCTGGTAAATGGTTGATGATTCATCCAAGACTTAATGACTACCAAGAACTACTTTCTAAGTCGTTGGTGATAGTCAGTTTATGTCTAATGGCGGGAGCAATTGTTGGTTTGCTGTACCGCTACTTACGCTCGAGCAAAAACAATATCGCCACTTAAGAATAAAGACGCCGCCGCTATTGGCTTAGATAGCAGCGGCGGATTTCTAGTATCAAGGCAGGGGCACTATAGTGACCACTTGAGTTGCTTCCATCCTTGCTTTTCACCTAATGCTTTTAGTGCTGGACATGGATTAACCAAATAAGCGTAATCAGCAAACTCGCACAAAGGTCGATCGTTAATGGAGTCGGTATAAAAATGAATCTCGGTATAGCTGTTATCTTGCGCAGATAACCATTGCGCGAGTTTTGCCACTTTGCCCTCTCGATAGGTCGCAATGCCTTTTATCTTGGAGGTGAAACTGTTCTGTTTGAGTTCTAAATCAATACCCATCGCTACATCAATCTCAAGACGCTTAGCTATCGCTTCAACTAAAAAGCTAACGGAGGCCGAAATAATAATAGTTTGGATATCGTCACGCTTTAGATCTGCAAGCAAAGTCTGCGCTTGTGGAAAGAGGCGGGACAGGATTTTTTCATCGATGCACTGTTCTACCCATTGCTGTACTCTCTCAGTAGGAACGTGGGTCAACGGTGCAATAGAAAACTCGAGGTAATCTTCCATATCCATCTTCCCTTCCGCATACAACGCCATTAGCCGTTTATCTTGGTCAAGGAAATCAGGTTGCATGGCAATGCCTTGCTCTACCAAAAACTCATTCCAAAGCACGGCGCAGTCAGCATCAAACAAGGTTTCATCCATGTCGAATACATATAGAGGTTTAGACATTTTCGGCTCTCACAGGTTGAATTTCGTTAAGGTTAAATAGCAGTTCTAATTGGCTGCCTGTTGCGAGTAATCGCTCCGAAGAACGGTTAAGAAGATCCACCGTCAACTCACAGTCATCAATGTCGACTTGATAGCGAATAACATTACCAAGTAACTGATGGTTTTTAATCACGCCCGTTCGCGGCGCAGAGATATGGCTAGCGTACTCGCGTCCTTGTTCTTTGACATAAATCGACTCCGGACGAATTGCGACTTTCGAGTTCACGTCCATATCAAATAACGATTTTGCTTTATCTGCTGCCACCAAATTGTAATGCCCCATAAAGCCTGCCACGAACTCATTTACCGGATGGGTATAGATGGCTTCGGGTGCACCTTGCTGAACAATCTCGCCCTTATTCATCAAGAAAATCCGGTCTGACATAATCATCGCTTCCTCTTGATCATGAGTGACAAAGATAGTGGTCAGATTAAGCTCTTTTTGAATAGAACGAATTTGTTGCCTAAGGCTCTTACGAATTTTGGCATCCAACGCAGACAGAGGTTCATCCAACAAGAGAATTCTTGGTTTGACCACCAGAGCACGAGCCAATGCCACGCGCTGTCTTTGACCGCCTGAAAGCTGATGTGGATAGTGGTTTTCTTTACCCTGCAGTTCCACCAGCTCGACGACGTTTGCAACTTCACGCTGTATTTCGGCTTTACCCAAACTTTGCATCTTAAGTCCAAAAGCGATATTGCCCGCCACCGTCATATTCGGAAACAGGGCATAGGACTGAAACACCATGCCGATACCACGTTGCTGAGGCGCGGCATGGGTAATATCTACTCCATCGACAACGATCTGCCCACCTTCGACTGGATTCAGACCTGCTAGACTGCGTAGCAATGTCGACTTACCACAACCGCTGGGGCCAAGTAGGGTAATGAACTCACCTTTCTGGATGGTAAATTCGATGTCTTCAAACACCGTGTTGCTGCCAAATCGTTTGGTAAGATGATTGACGGATACGTAACTCATGATTTGCCCTTCTGTTGATTACTGCTAAAACGGCTGGCAAGCCATGTCAGTAGGAAGATAAAGAAAAAGTAAGTCATCACTAATGCCGAAGTGAAGTGACCACTGGTTTGACGCATGTTGTAAAGATAGATCTGTAGTGTTTCGTAGCGAGTTCCCACCAAAATATTGGCGAACACAAACTCACCGAGTAAAAACGAGAACGATAGAAATAACGACGCCAGCAATCCTTTCTTCAAATTCGGAACGATGATCAAGAGAAATGCTTTTGTGGTGCTCGCTCCAAGCAGATGCGCAGCGTCCATCAAATCGTTGAGGTTAATGGCCTCAAAGCTGTTCGAGATTGCTCTGTACATAAAAGGCAGTGCGATGGTGAAATAGGTTCCGATAAGGATCCATGGAGTTCCAACCAAAGGAATAGCGCTATCGGCATAGATCTGAAGCAAACCTACCGATGACACTACTGGAGGTACCGCAAATGGCAGCAAAATCAGTACATTCATTAGTTTGTCGAGCTTTGGAAAGTAGTAAAACACCACAAAGATCGCTGGAAGGATTAATACCACGCTAAGTGCAAGTGCCGCAAAGCACACCAGTAATGAACGCCCAAAGGCGGCGAGAAAGCGAGAATCCGTTAGTAGCTGAACATACCAATTTAAGGTAAATCCATCTGGTAATATGGTCGCCCCCCAACTTGACGACAACGAGTAAACTAAAGTAGCGACGATTGGAATCAGCATGATACCAACAATTCCGTAGACAACGGTTTTGTGATAGTAAACGCTCACATTGCTATTTCGATGCATGATAACTCCTCGACAATAGCCACTGATTGATGATGGTGATAAAGGCTAGAATGGCCATGAGAATCACCGAGATTGCTGCAGCAAGGTTCGGTTCTAAGAACAAGTCTCCAGACACCAAACTCGCAATTCGTACCGTAATTACGTTGTAGTTACCGGTTGTTAGTGCATAGACGCTCGCATACGCGCCCATGGCATTGGCGATCAGAATAATGAAGGTGCCAAGTAGAGCTGGTGATAACACCGGAAGGGCTATTTGAGTCCAATATTGATGCGTTTTGGCACCGAGCAACGCAGATGCCGACTGCCAATCATCTTGCAGCGCATCAAAAGCAGGATAGAGCAACAACACGCCAAGCGGGATCTGGAAATAGATATAAATAACCAGTAATCCCCACTTGCCATACAAGTTGAAACCTTCAATCAACCCATACTGCTTCAGCAGTAGCGTGACGGCACCGTTAACCCCTAAAATAATAATGAACGCAAATGCCAACGGCACACCGGCGAAGTTGCTGCTCATATTGGTAAAAGCAATCACACCATCACGAAGCTTGCTGTCCACTCGGCGCAGTGATGACACCAACAATGCTGCGATAGCCAACCCTATGACACTCGACCAAATCGATAGCCAAATACTGTTGCTAAAAGCCTGCATCATAAAACTCGAGTCGAAGACCTCTGAATAGTTCTCAAACGAAAACACGCCATCATATTGAAAACTATTGAAGAAGACCCAAGCCATAGGAGCAAGCTGAAACAGGTAGAAAAACAGCACAAATGGCGCCAGCCAAAGTACAGGCTTGAACTTGTTCCACAGTGATTGTTTTCTGCTTATTCGCTGCTCATCTGGACAAGCAGGTGTTAATGCTGCGCCACTCATAATGCAATCAATTCCGGTGAGTAAGGCTTGCGATGTTCCAGCCCAAGCAACTGACAACAGATGCCACAAAGCTCCGTTTGCTTCACATCCGTTGCGGCATGGGTAAACTGCTCACCAATAACAAACAACGGCACTTCGCGCTCTTCAGGCAAAATACCACCATGCGACAAGTCATTATTCATACCGTGGTCACTAGTGATCATCACTTGATAGCCCGCTTCCACCCACGTCGTAAGGTAGTTAGATAGGAAAATATCGGCGGCTCTCGCACTGTTTCGATACTGCCTAGAGTCGAGACCATGCTTATGCCCAGTATTGTCGATATTCATAGGATGTATCAGCAAAAAGTCGGGGTGATATTTCTGCCTCAAGGATTCGGCATCAAGGAACAGGGCTTCATCAGGATAATGATCCCAATGATAGAAACGACCATATTGAATGTTCAACGATTCATCGTCAGTGAATCTATCGCGCACTGCATCATAAGGCGCACGGTTGTATAGTTCACTAACCCAATGATAAGCCGCGGCCGCGGTCACTTTACCCTGAGATTTCGCCAAGCTGAATACCGATTCTTGATTCGACAAGCGAACGATTTCATTGTTTACGATGCCACTTATGACAGGAGGAACTCCGGTCAAAATGCACTCATAGAGTGGTCTGGACATAGAAGGGAGTTCGCATTGAATGGGATACAACGTCGCTTTTTGTTGCTCGATTAAGCCATTCAAGTAGCCCATGCAATCACGGGCTACTTGATAATTGAGACCATCGAGGACAACAAGGATAACCCTATTGCTCATACTTACCTCTGTATAAAAGTCTCAAATTACTGTTGGTGAATCAGTACGTTTTCTTGCCACTGGCGAGGCAGGCGACGCGCTGACTTTTCCCAAGCTTTAAAGTCTGTGACAGGATGAACGTTACCGTATTGGTCGTTGGCAATCAGTTTAGCTTGTACTGATTCAGGCAACTTAACGTTGGAACGAATTGGACGCGCATAACCTTCAGCTAGGTTGATCTGCCCTCGGTCACTAAAGATGTGTTCACGAGCTAATTTTGCAGCGTTAGGGTTTTTCGCATACTTGTTGATAATCGTGGTGTAACCGGAGATAACCGAGCCATCTTGCGGGATATTGACGCTAAAGCGTGAGCGGTCAATTTGGTCACGATAATTAAGCGCATTGAAATCCCAAAGGATTGCCACTTCTACTTCACCTTTCTCAAGGTTGGCAATGCTAGGGTCAGTAAATGATAGACGCCCTTGCTTGGCAAGCTTAGAGAAAAACTCAATCGCTGGGCCAAGGTTAGACTCATCGCCACCATTAGCGAAAGCCGCCGCCAATACGGCATTATTAGCCTGCGCTGCCACACCCACATCGCCGACCGTCACTTTGTAGTCGCCCTCAAGAAGGTCTTGCCACGTTTTTGGGGCATCTTTGACCAAGTTGTTGTTTGAGATAAACGCGATAGTCCCTGTATACGCCAGTGCCCAGTGGCCGTCTTTATCTTTGGCCCAATCAGGAATCTCGTCCCATGTGGTAGGCTTATACGGTTGCGTTACGCCCTTTTGAACCGCCACTCGAGCGAATGCAAAGCCGACATCGCCAATATCTGCTGTCGCATTTTTCTTTTCAGCTTCAAACTTAGCAATTTCCTGTGCCGAGCTCATATCCGTATCTTGGTGCTTAAGTCCATAATCAGACTTAAGGTCATTCCAAGTATCTTTCCAGTTTGCCCAACTATCAGGCATACCCACACTGTAAACCGCACCTTCCTGCTTCGCCGCTTCTGTAAGAGCAGTGACGCTATCGTTAGCAAAAGCAGTGGAAGAAATCGCAGTGGCAATAAGTATCACAGCACTGAGTTTTGCAGTGATACTTGCACGGTTAAGCAAAGTTTTCATTATCTCTATCCTTCTGGACTAGGTCAGTAAGTTCACTTTTTATGCTATTTGGGGAATGTGACAATTTATGTGCCTGTATTTGACGTTTTTATTGAGGTTAGATGGCAGTTATACGTCAAATTTATTAAAGCCAGTGACTGATAAGTCAGTTTCTGTTGTCATGAAACTGTTACTCGCCTGTCGTATCTTGTTCATGCCGATGAATCATGGACTAGATCACTCAATGCCAATCCAAACAACACAGCTCAGTAGAATAAAGACGACTATTCGAGAACAAATCCAAAGTAATATCATGATTGCAGGCCAGAAACTGCCATCCGAACGAGACCTTAGCGACCTGTTTTCTACTACGCGTATTACCATTAAAGATGCGCTGACTTCACTAGAAACTGAAGGATTGATTTATCGAGAGGAACGTCGAGGTTGGTTTGTCTCTCCAGAACGTATTCGCTATAACCCATTGTCGCGCAGTCACTTTCATCAGATGATCCGCGAACAGCACCGTATCGCCGAAACTAAGCTAGTCAGTGTAAGAAGTGAAATGGCGAGCGGAATGTACGCCAAGGCATTGGCCGTAGATACCATTACACCCATCCATATTATTGAACGCTTAAGGTATATCGATGGTCGGGTCGTGCTGTTTGTAGAGAACTGCCTGATCGCTGCCCTGTTCCCAAAGATACTGGAAGAGAACCTGACACTATCGCTCACTAAGTGCTACCAAGAGAAATACCAATTCCATACCCAACGTTCACACTTCGACGTCATCCCTACGTCCGCTCCAAGTCATGTGGCACAAGCCCTTAACTTGGTGGAGGGACAACCCGTTGTCAAAATTTGCCGCGTGAACTTTAACCAATATGGGGTATTAATGGATTGTGAGTTTGAGTATTGGCGACCAGATGCCATGATGATTTGTATTGATAGCGAGTCGCAATGATCAAGAGAAGCGCTTTCGATATTGCGAAGGAGAAACACCTTGTAAACGTGAAAAGGCATGCGTAAAAGTGCTTTGTCCTGAAAAGCCTGTTAACTCAGCGACTTGACCAAGGTTTAAGTTGCCTTGCTCAATTAAGCGTTTTGCGGCATCGACACGTTTGTTCAATACATATTGATGAGGAGTAATACCGATTTGCTCTTTAAATAGCATATGAAATTGGCTTTCGCCTAAAAATACACTTCCAGCTAATTGAGCCACAGAGATCTTATGACACAGGTGCTGTTCAATGTAACGATCGATCTGTTCAAGATCGAATCGTGAGTCACGAAGTGATGTTTTAAGATCCGAGATATGGCGTTGCAATAATGCTACGACCGTGTCATTGCATGCACGACTTAACAGCAAATCATCAGGGCTGCTTTTCATTTCCGCCACTAACATTTGTATCAGCTTTTGAATTTGGATATCCAACTGAAAATAAGTCTTGGATTGAGATAACTCGTTGATTCGTTGAAGAAGTATCGGATCGTCATTGTTAGGGAGAGGCATATTCAACACGAGAATATCAGGCTGATCAATCACACCTCCGAAAGCATGATCAAGGCCTGACGTCACCACGCACCCTTGCCCCGGGCCGACGAGGTTACCCACACCACCTACATCAAACTCAGATTTCCCCTTCAACCCAATCACAACTTGGGTATATTGGTGCTCGTGTGAGTCCATATGAGAGGGTAACCGAACGATTTCTGCTGGTTTTGGGGAAGCATGATCAAGGATGTCATTGTTTCGTGTCACCATGTTTCCGGCCATCTTGTAAAATGAGATTCGATCCGCCGAGTATACCCATTTCAATAGCAATTGGAAAAAGTAATCGCCACCAAGCTTGTGATAACGGGCACGGAGTGATGATTTTGTATCCCGCTTAGAACTGCGAAAAAGGATCCTTACTTGATCAAGCTTCCGGAACCATGATCATGAAGCGATAAGTTACGGTGGTTGTAATTTGTGCGATATCGATGATTGATACATAAAAAAGCTGCGAAAACCGCAGCTTAGAAACAATATTTGCGCCAATGGTTACGGAGCGAGTCGTTCTGCATCCCATTGACCTTGACCGTCTTTACTAAACAAGAAGCGATCATGAAGTCGGTGTTCACCACCTTGCCAGAATTCAATCGATTCAGGGCGAATGCGATAGCCACCCCAGAATGAAGGTACCGGAATTTCACCTTTAGCAAATTTCTGCTTTAGCTCTAGGAACTTACCTTCAAGTACGCCACGAGTTGAAATACGACTACTTTGCTTACTAGCGATAGCAGCAAGTTGGCTTTCTTTGGGGCGAGAGGTGAAATACTTCATGTTTTCCATCGCCGTCAATTTCTCAGCGACACCCGTGATATGCACTTGTCGTTCTAATGGATGCCAAGGAAAGTGTAAGCTTACTTTACTGTTGTGCTCAATGTGTTGAGCTTTACGACTACCTAAATTGGTGTAAAAAACGAAACCTTCACTGTCCACATTTTTCAGTAACACGATGCGTTGAAACGGCATTCCGCGTTCATCAACCGTCGCCACTGTCATTGCCGTAGGATCGGTCAATTTAGCGTCGACCGCTTGTTGCAACCAAAGATTAAATTGAACAATAGGATCGCTATTCAAGTCCTTTCGACGCAACCCCCCTTGAGAGTACTCTCGGCGGATATCTTCAATTCCCATAACCACTCCTCACGTTTTTCTTGAATTCTGCGCTCTAAACTACGAGAAAACAACCCGCTAACGGTATCTTATTATCGATTTTTGAATCCAATCTCCTAGTTTGTATTCGAGCTTATGACACACGCAGCCATATCAGACAAATTTTCGATAATTCATTACTTTATAAACAAGAATCCACTGCTAAACTTCTAAATACGTTGAAAACATACCGATAGATGTAATTCTTGAAATATTAGATTGTTGATAAATATGCAGGACAGATCGACTCTTTGTTGTTGAAAAGGTTACATTTCATTAACGATGGTAATAAAATCATATTATTAGATAAATCCTAGCCATCTGGATTCCGAGTTGAACATGGATAAAAAAGAATACAAAAAGGTCTCTGACGCTGAACTCGACTACATCGATGACAAAACCGCGGCCTTACTCCTTAATACCCCCACCAGTGCTCGGATTATGCTGTGGGTAATGGTGCTCTTTTTTATTAGTGCGGCAGTGTGGGCATCTTGGGCTGAAATAGACAAAGTGACGGTCGGGCAAGGCAAAGTCATTCCTTCATCACAAGTACAAGTGATCCAGAACCTCGAAGGTGGCCTTGTTAAAGAGATTTTGGTGAGAGAAGGTGACACGGTCAAGAAAGGTCAGCAGCTCCTGCTTATTGACGATACGCGTTTCCGCTCAGATTACCGCGAACGAGAGCAACAAGTTCTCAATTTGACCGCCAACGTGTTACAACTCTCAGCCTCCTTAACCAGTGTGGTCATCAATGAAGATGTCAAAGATAAAGAATGGAAAAAATCGGTGACCCTGGATTTCAACAAACTCGCTTTCCCACCTACTTTTGAAGAAGAAAACAAAGCTCTCGTTTCCAGACAACGCGCTGAATACCGTCAGGACCTCAACAAGCTACGCAATGAGCTCTCCGTTATTGATCAACAAGTTCATCAAAAACAACAAGATCTGATAGAAATCCAAGCGCGAGTCCATAACCTCAGAGAAGGCTATAACCTTGCACGTGATGAACTAAATATCACCAAGCCTCTTGCCGATGAAGGTGTTGTTCCTAAAGTCGAATTATTAAAGCTTCAGCGTCAGGTCAATGACACTCGACGTGAGTTAACTTCCACAGAACTGAAAGTCCCAGCTTTAAAATCTGCTATTCAAGAGTCCATGCTAAGCCGCATTGATATTGCACAGAAGTTCCGTTCAGAACAGCAAGAAAAGCTCAATCAAGCTCAAGATAAGCTCTCTTCTATGACTGAGTCAGCCGTAGGGTTGGAAGATCGTGTGAACCGTACTGTTGTGGTCTCTCCTGTTAACGGCACCGTTAAGACACTGAACGTCAATACTGTAGGCGGCGTTATTCAACCTGGAATGGATATCGTAGAGATAGTTCCAACGGAAGACACTTTGTTAGTGGAAGCCAAAATAGCACCACAGGATATTGCTTTCCTAAGACCCGATCTTCATGCCATCGTCAAGTTCAGTGCGTATGACTTCACCAAATACGGTGGATTGGATGGCACCTTGGAACATATCAGTGCTGATACGACCCAAGACGAAGAAGGAAATAGCTTCTATATCGTAAGAGTAAGAACCGACAAAACCAATTTTGGACACGATGAGCAGTTACCGATCATCCCTGGTATGACAGCGTCCGTGGACATTATTACAGGCAAGAGAACGGTTCTGGATTATCTACTCAAGCCAATACTAAGTGCGCAAAACAACGCACTGAAAGAATAAAGGAATGTAGTGTTACGGATTGAGCGGACAGGAAGTCTGCAAACTAAGTTCAAAACCGCACTGTTGGTATGCGGGGTAATCACAGCTATTTCTTTGGCTGGATATAGTGACGCCTATACCAAGCAAGAGCAACGTTGGATAAGCACCGTAGCAAAAACATATGGACCTCGAGCCGGTAAACGAGTCGAAACTTGGCGCACTGTTATCGAAGATTTACAGGGTAAATCAGAGAAAGAGCAACTTGCTGGAGTGAATCAGTTTTTCAATCAGCTCAACTTTGTCGACGACATACATTTATGGGGTAAGAAAGACTATTGGGCCACACCACTTGAATTTTTGGGCAGTAATGCAGGGGATTGTGAAGATTTTACTATTGCTAAGTACTTCTCGCTGCTTGAGCTCGGTATTTCAGACAAAAAACTGAGGCTTGTGTACGTCAAAGCCATCGAATTGAACCAATTTCACATGGTACTCGCCTACTACGAGACACCGCGTTCACAGCCTCTGATTTTGGATAACCTGATTGGTGAGATCAAACCCGCTTCTAAGCGAGGCGATTTGCTACCGATCTACAGCTTTAATGGTCGCAACTTGTGGACCATGAAAACAACCCAGGGCAAATTAGCCGGAAAGTCGTCGAGACTGAAATTATGGAATGATTTGCGAAGCCGAGAGCGTTCATTGACGTTAAGGAAACCTAAGGTAAATTACGACGAGTAAACAATTATGACACTATACAGACAGCTAGTGGTCGGCATGATAGCAGTATTCATTATGCTATTGACGTCGGTGTTTATCATCGAGTTCAACACGACTAAAAACTTCCTAGAGCAGCAACAACGCTCAGAGGTAAACAACACGATTAACACCGTGGGGTTGGCCTTAGCACCTTACTTGAAGACACAAGACAAGGTTGCGGTTGAATCTGTGATTAATGCGCTATTTGATGGCAGTACTTATTCGACAGTAAAACTCGTTTTCCTAGAGACCGATGAAGAGATTGTCCGCAGCTATCCAATCAAACCCAACGGAGTACCAGATTGGTTTACCAACCTGAACCTATTTACGCCCATTCATGATTCCCGCGTGGTTACTAGCGGTTGGTTGCAATTGGCTGAAGTAGAAATCATCAGTCATCCCGGTGAAGCTTACGCTCAGCTTTGGCAAGCGTTTGAGCGCCTTGCTGGAGCATTCGTTGTTATCTTTACCTTAGGTTTGTTATCTATAGCCTTTATCCTGAGACGAGCTCTCACGCCACTTAGAGCTATCGTAACCAAAATGGAACAGGTAGCGAATAAGCAATTTGGTGAACCTTTGCTTCGCCCCAATACGAAAGACTTGATCGCCGTCGTTGATGGTATAAATAGCATGTCCGCGCATGTTGAAGAGTCGTTCAAACAACAAGCGAAAGAAGCACAGAAGCTCCGTGAACGCGCTTATATGGATCCAGTATCTCAACTTGGTAACCGCGCCTTCTTTATGGGCCAGTTAAATCAATGGCTTTCAGAGTCTTCGTTAGGCGGTGTGGCTATCTTACACGCTGAGTTCATTAAACAAACCTACAAAGCTGATGGCTACGAGGCTGGCGATGGATTAGTAAGAGAGCTGTCTGATCTCTTATCGATGACCATCAATATTCCAAACACCGTCATTGCCCGTATATCAACCGACGAGTTCGGTTTTGTATTCCCGAACATTGATGAAAGCGAATTGAAGTTCGCGGCAAATAGCATCATTACTTGTATTCAAGATCTAAACGCCGACCCTACAGGTCTGAGCAAGGCTAACGCATCGCTAGGCGTTGTCTTTAACGAAGAGCGTAAAAACTCAACACAAATGCTCTCAGTGCTTGATAACGCACTGACCAAAGCGAAATCTAATCCGGAAATCGATTATGGTTATATCTCTAGTGAGCACACTGGCGTCATCATGGGTAAACAGCAATGGCGTTCACTGGTAGAAGAAGCGATCAGCGACGATGCAGTCACCTTTAGATTCCAAGCAGCAAACAGCAGTGGTGGTGAGACGTATCACCGAGAGGTGTTCTCTGCCATCGAAATGAATGGCGAACGCTATACAGCCAATCAATACCTACTTGCTCTAGAGCAGCTTGATGCCAGCCATATCTTTGATGAGCACGTTATCATGTCGGTGATTAACAAGCTTGAGCGAGAAGAAATGTCCGATTCAATGGCAATTAACATCACCCCAACTAGTATCGCTCAACCAAGCTTCATTCGCTGGATTAGCCAAGTGCTCGCCAAGCATCGTGACATTAACGACAAACTACACTTTGAGATCCCAGAAAGCTGCTTTATCAATAATCCGCACCATACTGCGCTCTTCTGTAACGCTATTCGCAATGAAGGTGCCAAGTTCGGTGTGGATAACTATGGTCGGAACTTCCAATCACTGGAGTATCTCAACGAGTTCAGACCAGATTATGTGAAACTGGATTATCTCTATACCCACCAGCTTGACGATGAAAAACAGAAATTTACGCTAACATCGATTTCGAGAACGGCGCACAATTTGGGTATTAAAACTATTGCCTCACGAGTGGAAACACAAACTCAGCTCGACTTCTTGTCTGAGCACTTTGTGGATGTATTCCAAGGCTTTATCGTGGACAAATAATAGGTGCAGAATCCATGAAGGATCCGTTACTAAACTCGCTTATCTATATCAGCCGATACTACGGCTTAGCCAATTCCCCAGAAGCATTGGTGAACGGCTTACCCCTATCGGAAGGTAAGCTCACACCATTCTTACTTCCTCGTTCAGCCGAGCGCGCTGGATTGGTAGCGAAGGAGAATCGCTCTGATATAGATAAAATCCCAAGCATCGTATTTCCTGTGATACTGCTGTTGAAAGGTGGCGATGCTTGCGTACTAAACAGTATTGATTCCGATGCCAATGAAGCAGAAGTGATTACGCTTGAGTCCGGCATGGTCCCCATTTCCGTCCCGCTCGAGGATTTGAAAGAACAATTCACTGGCCGCTACTTCTTGGTCAAGAAGCAGTTTCGCTATGACGAGCGCTCACCGGAAGTCCTAAAAACTCGTGATGGCCACTGGTTCTGGGGCACTCTGTGGGAATCGAAACGCATCTACCGTGATGTGCTCATTGCCTCGCTATTGATCAATATATTTGCTGTAGCCGCACCACTGTTCACTCGTCTTGTATATGACAAAGTGGTGCCTAACCTAGCATTTGAAACACTATGGGTACTGGCGGCAGGGATATTTATTGTCTTCGGATTCGATTTAGTACTTAAGCTTATGCGTAGCTACTTTATTGATGTTGCTGGGAAAAAATCGGATATCCTGATTTCCTCTAAGCTATTTAGCAAGGTTATGGGCATCAGAATGGAATCACGTCCTCCTTCTGTCGGTGCCTTTGCGCGTCACTTACAAGAATTTGAATCAATTCGTGAATTCTTTACCTCTGCAACGATTGCTTCGTTAATCGACTTGCCGTTTGCATTGCTATTTTTGGTGCTTATTTGGCTCATGGCGGGCAATCTGGTCATTATCCCAATCATCGGTGTGTTGATATTAATCATCTACTCGATGTTGATACAAGGACCGCTGCGTAAAACGATTGAAGAAGGTTCACGCCTAGCTTCTCAAAAGTACGCCAACCTTATTGAAAGTTTAGCTGGCCTAGAAACCGTAAAAATCTTCGGTGCACAGAGCCAATATCAGTATCGTTGGGAAGAAGCTGTGGCCCACATGGCGAACTGGAACATCAAAAGTAAGCGCATTACGGATGGGATTCAAAACACCGCAGGATTTGTTCAGCAATCTTCCAATATCGGAATGATCATTCTTGGTGTGTATCTTATTGCAGAGGGTGAGCTCACGATGGGTGGCCTGATTGCTGCAACCATGCTAAGTAGCCGTGCTATTGGCCCTTTGGTGCAGCTTTCATTGCTTTCTACACGATACAATCAAGCAAAGTCGTCGATGACCATCATTGAACAAGTAATGGCAATGCCCGACGAGCAAGAGGAAGGAAAGCGCTATATTCATCGCCCAATCATCCACGGCAAAATCGAATTGGATCGCGTGACCTTTCACTACCCTGATTCTCCAATGGCGTCCATTCGAGATCTGAGCCTTACTATTGAACCTGGTGAAAAGGTCGCGATTATTGGACGTATTGGCTCAGGTAAAACTACGCTAGAGCGCCTCATAATGGGCCTGTATCAGCCTACAGAGGGTCACGTGCGTATTGATGAGACAGACATCGCTCAATTGCATCACGTGGATGTACGACGCAATATAGGCTGTGTGCCGCAAGATTGTGCTCTGTTCTATGGCTCTATTCGCGACAACATTACGCTAGGGCGACCATTGGTCGACGACCGTGATGTTATGGATGCAGCAAACCGTGCAGGGGTGACCGTATTCACTCAGCAAGATCCTGCTGGTCTTGAGCGTCAGGTTGGTGAAGGTGGTCTGCTGTTATCCGGTGGTCAACGTCAAGCCGTTGCTATTGCACGAGCATTTTTAGCGCGTCCACCTATTTTAATTATGGATGAACCGACAAGTTCAATGGATAACCGTTCCGAACTGCATATCAAGACACAGTTAAAACAGCTTAAGGAATCCGAGACGCTGATTTTAATCACTCATAAAACATCGATGCTAGATGTTGTAGACAGAGTCATCGTCATGGAGAAAGGGGCAATTATTGCTGATGGTCCTAAGGTGCAGGTGTTGAGTGATTTGAGGCAAGGTAAAGTTCGCGCTGCAAGTTAAAACCAAACTATGTCTCCTCGTCCTCAATGTGTAAACTCATTTCAGACGACACAACAGAAACACAAAGGCCGCAGCGATTAAGCTGCGGCCTTTTTGTCGCTATGCACTTAGATTAAGTGTCATGAATAATGATAATATTGCTCAACTGTTGAACATCCAATTCAGACAATCCAGTTACACCCTCAAGTTCAATGGTGACACTCTTATCGCCCTTGGTGACATTAACCAAGGTGCTCGTATTATCATCGTTTTCAGTGAGTGTAATCTTGTCTCCGCCGACGGCGACATTATCTAACAGAGCTTCTAATGATGTATTACTATCTTCAAATACCTCTGACAAGTCGATAACGTCGCGGTTTCCTTCCACTTGAGAGAAATCAGTAATCACATCATGACTGCCGTCTAAGTCACCTTCGCTCCATTTGAAGGTGTCATCTCCAAGACCACCAGTTAATACATCATTACCAAGTCCACCGGATAGAACATCGTCACCATCCGTACCATGGATAACTGTGACGCCACTGCCTCCCTGGACTGCATAATCGACTTCTTCAGACTCGTCCACATTACCATTTGGCATGATATTGACGTTAACGGTTGCCGTTTCTAGGCTTGGAAGTCCATCTGAATCGATAGCTCTATAATCAAATTGATCCGCTACCTCACCATCGGTAACTTTCACGCTTTGAAGCACAAAACCAGCGTCTTTGCCCTCTGCGTTAAATGGCATAATGCGCATTTCATCAAATGGTATATCCGATGCTACCTCAATAATTGCTTGATGGTCGACGATAATGCCGTTATCCATCACGATTGGATTATCATCTAATAAAACACCACCAGCATATAGGTAAACAAAGACTTGAGCCGCACCATTACCGTTAGCCGCAGCACTAAATTGTCCAGTTAAGCTTCCTACGCCGACAAGAGCTCTTGTCATCATGCCTACCGTAAATTTAATGGACATAAATTCACTTTGTTTGGCTTCAGTTTCTTTCCCCTGACCTCGCTCATCATCACGCTTAGTGTAGAAACCAGATTGCTTAGCTGCCCCTGCACTATCAAAAGCTATCTCTTCCATTTCAACGCCAAGATGAGGTTTGTCACCATCGTATGTTCCTCCGGTCACAACGATGTCATTACCAAACGGCTCATCTCCTTGAGGATTATAGCCCAGCGCTGAAACGTCAAAACCAACTTCTAGGTCGTAAAATATATCGACACTATCTTCCACCACATCGCCAACGTCTAAGTCAAAACGCTCACCAGAATTACTCAGGAAATAAAGTTGACCATACTCGGGCTCATCAGTGATTTCCACAAGAGTTGCTTTTGTATTACTGGCATCATCTTCACTATCCGTAGCAAAGTCTGAAAAGTTGAGTGGAATAGTGTCATCCGGCGCAAAAAACTCAAAGTCTATGACTTCAGGAGGTGTATTTGGCGCAGACGGCTCTGGGTTATCTAATACGATAAGGTTCATCGATTCCGAGACAACCTCATCTACCGGAGAATAGGTAGCATCCAGTTCAGAGGCTATCGCTTTGATTGTAATAGGATAGGTTCCAACATCAGCCACTTTAATCTGCAGATCATTCAGGTCACTCCAATCAGATATATCGACTTCTCCAGAAGATCCTATGATCGAAGTTTGAATACCATTGGTGACAACAGCGCCTTGTGGAAGCCCTTGAATCAGTAAAGTCAGTACTTCTGAACCATCGGCATCATTTAGACTGGCAGAAATATCGCTAATATCAATGAAGGTGTCCTCGTAGCCTACATTGCTTCGTGTCGAAAGCACTATATTATCAAGCAATGCCCCATAGCTATTCTGCTCAGGCGACTCAAAAACAACTCGATAATTAGAGCTATCCGGAGTCTGGAAAAACAGCGGTTCATCTTCAGACCAGTCTCTAACCACCAAACTATGCTCTTCTCCGCTACCGTAGGAACGCAATGTTTCAACTTCAACCCAAGCACCTTCTGAGTTCTCTTTTTCAAGCTTAATATCCATCGGCGAATCACTGCGTCTAGCCGCGGCATCAAAGTTTAACTCGTAGAATTGTCCTGGAGTTCCAGCAAAGCTAGTAAATAAAGAATCTTGTTGGCCACTACGCCCTTCTATTTCAAAGATCTGGTTTTGCTCACCATTCCCTAGATAAACGCCTTCTTTACCGACTTCACCTCTATTGGTAATAACGCCCCAATCACCACTATTTAAGTCATCAGGAGTATCCACACTGAGTTGCGCACCACTAATATTGCCTTTCCAACTGCTATTACCCAGATTGACATTTTCAAAATTGATTGCAGAAACAATGTTCTCGCCGGTCACAATTAATGTTGGGGTATCTGTTATTGGTCGGACAGTAACCGCCAAATCATGCTGCTCTACCACATTATCATCTGCATCACGACCGGACACCGACAAAGTGAAATCGACATCGCTATCTTGTGGTGGCTTAATGGATAAATTCGCTAATTGTGATGGCAGAATATTTGCCGCATTGTTGGTC
Source organism: Vibrio sp. ER1A (assembly GCF_000733315.1). Classification (NCBI taxonomy): domain Bacteria; kingdom Pseudomonadati; phylum Pseudomonadota; class Gammaproteobacteria; order Vibrionales; family Vibrionaceae; genus Vibrio; species Vibrio sp. ER1A. Next base: position 1,739,752 of record NZ_JPJA01000086.1, on the reverse strand, counting down.
ACGACTATCTCATCAGTACCTGAGAATAAGGTTGCTCCCTCAGGAATACCACTAATCACAACTTCTGTTGCATCACTGTTTGCGGGCAATTGTATATCCAACGCAATCTTGTTGTCTTCGTCACCAATCGCGGCGGCAACAACCAGGTCAGCGATCGCAGTAAAGTTAATGGTTGAAACTGCGGTATTTGATGGTTGCATTGCATCATCAAATGTCGTGATTTCAATGACTCTATCCTCATCATCCGGAGATTGTGAGGAGTTGGAGAATTCAATTAGCTGAATAGCAGCCTCATAATCGGCAGGTGTTGCTTCTCCGCTCAGAGTAATTTTAATTGCACCAGAATCGAGTGCTTCTGTTGTATAACTAATCCCGCTAAGTAGAGGGTTAGTCGCACCATCAATTCCAAAATTGTCACCCGCTTTTGGATTGGTAAAGACAATTTCGGCCTCATGGATGACATTCTTCTCGTCAAAAATGGTGATGTCACTATCGACAACCTCAATAGCACTATCACCTTCTTGGTAATTCGTATCGAAGCCTATACCGTCAGCACTTAAGTCAAGATCGAGCGTTGGTGGCATATTATTTTCACGCTCATCAACGATGGTAACGATAGATTCAGGACTTTCACCTTCATCGGAGTCAACTGCTTTGTATTTAAAACTGTCGTTCAGGGCAGTTTCTAGATAGCGTAACTCCCAGTTACCTCGGCCATCAGTACCAACGCTTACTCCCGCAATTAAGACTCCTTCTTCGACATCGCCTAAATCATCAATTGAGAAGCTCAGCTCATGGAATAAAACGTCATTTCCTGACGTATCTTTTTGTACATCAGGTGTGTAATTGACGGTATCGCCATTACTGAGTGTGACCTTAATCGTAACAGCCGATTCGTTTTGGCCACCTAAGCCACTATAGAAATAGCCTCCCATGCCATCTAAGCCAAGGGTGACGTGTGTGGCTGGACGATCCGCAAAGTTGATAGATAACCACTCACCTTCATTAATACCTTGGCCGCCACCAATACCTAAACCATGACCAACATGATTATCTTGGACATCACCTCGATACTGAGTGAGATTGCCTTTGTTACTGTTAATGGTGATATTGTCTGTGCTGCCGTCACTGTTAGAGAGCTCTAATACTCGATTCTTACCATCGACTTCAGTACCCCAATTGTAAAACTCATCTTGAGTGCTTTCCATATCACTTGATGTTGGTACTACTTTGGTACCAAGGATAAAGCCTTGAGCATCTGAATCAGGCTCATAGGTTATCTTAGTTGGATCAAACGTATCACCGTTGGCGACATTTGTTTGAGTGATTACCTCACCATCATGATAGAGAGTACCGCCAATCGGAAGCTCCGTGATCGCAACTAGAACCTGTTCAGAATTTATGTCATCTTCAATATCCGAAATATGGTCATCGCCGTCTCCAGAATCTACACCATCAACGGCAGCTCTCGTAGTATCAAATACGACAGCTGTAACATCATTATCAGTAATGCTGAAACTAAAGCTTTCTGATTCTGGTCCGTCATTGATAGGAACGACATTAATCGTTGAAATTGCAGTGTTTGATTCGATATTTTGGTCATCGAACACCTTGATTTCTATCTGTCTCGGAATCGCACTTGGATCTTCACTATCATTACTAAACTCAACCCACTTCAATGCAGCCTCATAATCTGAAGCACTGCCCGTGCCACTTATCACAATAGTATCGGAGCCTAATGCATGAGTGATTGTCAAACCTGAAGCAAGTACCGCCGCAGCTGCGAGTGCAATTGAGTCACCAGACTGAGCGTTGGTAAGGGTAATTTCAGCTCTAGTTATCACATCGATATCATCTGTGACAGTGACGTCTTGGTCAACAATGACAACAGGATCATCACCTTCACTAAAGGTTGTAGCGTAACCCGTACCATCACTTGCATTAGTCGGACGCAGGGTGACGACTAGATCATTAAAGTCTTTATCACTCTCATCGTACGCAATATCTTCAACACGGATTTCCAGTGCACCATCATCAACTCCAGAAACCGTAAATTGATACTGAACACTATCTTCTGTTGATAAGTAGACAGGCTTACTTGGTATCTGGCCGTTTACCAACAAGTCGCCTTGAGCATTAAAACTGAGTACTGCATCATCTGGGGTTTGATTTGCACCATTGGCAATAAGGAAAAATTCCAGCCCTTCCTTAGAATCCAGTTCAGCTAATAACTGATCATTGGCAAGTCCCGCATTAGTATCATGTATTAACACTACAGGGTCGGTTGGATTACCTTGTGAGTCGGTGTAAAAATAACCAAACACATTAGAGTAACCCGCTCTTTCACTCTCAAAAACAATCTCGTAATCTTCGCCATTTAAGTCAATGGTAGGGGCTAAATTATCATTATCACCACCAGACTGCCCGCCTAGTTGCCCATCATCAGAAATAGTGGCACCAGCAGACACGCCTACGTTACCGTTAACTGTCAGACCAGCTGGCTCAGTCACTTTTAACGTAAAGTTCTCATCTTGCTCATAGACATCGTTATCTTGGATACCTACTTGGATATTGACGGAGGTAACACCAGCTGGAATGGTAATCTCGCCATTAACAATCTGTAGTGGAACATTGGTCGTCCCATCGTTATAGCTCGCCGTCGTAGTAGTAAAGTCATCATCATCGGTATCAACATCGAGTCGATCGAGCGCTACCGTGAGGTCGACATCAGAAGGATTACTTAAAGACAGAGTGAACGGAACACTTCCCGCATCTTCGCTCACTTCCCCACCACCACTCAATGAGAGTGTGATTGGATCGTTATCTTGAATATCTCCAGTCACAGTTTGACCGTCGACTACCAGAGTAAAGCCTTCGTCACCCTCATAACGATTATCATCGATTGTCGGCAACGTAATTGTAAAGTCAGAAACGTTAGCAGGAACTTCAAGCTCTCCGGTCACCTCGTTGTAAGTGACCCCATTGCTGAAGGTCATAGTCGATGGGTCAACATCATTAGCTGAAGCCTCATCGCCATTAGCGCCAAACTCAATGTCAAAGAAAGTCTTCACATTGGTAGAACCGTCCAGAATCACGTTATAGGAGAAGCTATCCCCTTCTTCAACACTAGCCGTACCTATCTCAAACCCGCTGACTGAAATCGGTCCAGGGTTGACCAGAACATTCACTGTTGCAGTGTCAAAGCCACCTTTATCGTCGGTAATTTGGTACTGGAACTCAGTGCGACCCGCAAAGCCTTCAGGCAAATCGAAAATGACATTACCACCTTCAATACGCGCATCACCTTGCGTCTCACCGAACACGTAAGTGATACGAATATCATCACCATCCACGGCATCGTCGTTAGATAAAAGCTCTGAAAGCGGAATGACGACAGGTTCATCATGGTCAAAGACATAAGCGCCCGCACCGACCACTTCAATGCCCTGAAGGAAATAATCAGAAGAGTCAGTGCCACGTGCAGGGCCACCGGTGAAATCAACGGACTCAAATACCAATTTGTCGTAGGCAAAGCCGCCCGTTTCAATATCAAACGTGCCTTTATTACCTGACTCATTATGGAAATAATCACTGGCAACCAGAGTATCGCCCAAATAAGCACTCCACTTACCTTGTTCATGACTGCCTGCCCCGCCCTCGTTAGCGAACAAGTTGGTTACAGAAAAAGCCCCATCTACAGCTGGCTCTTTGAGCGTAATAATGAGCTGCTCAGACTCTTCTTCATTTCGGTTATATTGAATTTGAGATTCAGGGCCACCGTTGGTAGTGCCGTCAGGAATACCAATACGGTCAGTACCGTCGATATTGTAGTTAACAGTTTGGCCATCATATTTCGCCTGAATGCTGTCAACCATATCCCAACCTTGATCGCCCGCTCCCATATCACCTTGAACAAGGCTATAAGACTCTGGATCATCTATCGCATCTGGTGCTAGGTTGGTACGTTGATCATCGATAGTCACTGTTGATTCATCACTATATGCGCCATCAGAATCAAGTGCTTTATAATCAAAGGAGTCTTCTAAATTCGTCTCTAGGTATCTTAGTTCCCAGTTTCCATTACCTTCAGTTCCAACCGTGACACCATATATTTGTAACCCTTCAGCGCCAGAAAGATCATCGATTGATATCGTAATGTCTAAATCAAGATCGCTATTACCAGACGTCGTCTTTTGAATCGGATCTAGAACTCTCGTTGAACCATCGCTTAAGGTAACGGTAACTAGTACTGATGACTCGTTGGCATTGTTGAGATTTTCATCAAAATAGCCACCTAGACCATCTAGCCCTAATGTCACTGAAGTGGCTGGTCTCTCGGAGAAATCAATCGAAATAGTCTCTCCCTCATTGATGCCTTGTCCACCACCGACACCAAGGCCAAATCCAACGTGGTTAGCGTCTCCCCGGTACTGAGTGAGATCCCCACCAATTGAGGTAATCCTGATCGAGTCATCACCCAAAGTTAAAATGCGCTCTCCAGGATTATTACCGGGAGACCCCCAGTTTAAGAAATCGGTTTGCGAACTGGCTTCGCTGTCCAACCCTTGCGAATCTTTAACACCTAAAACAAAGCCTTGAGCACTTTCATCAGGTAGATAGGAAATATTATCTGGATTAAACGGTGTGCCGTTAGCCCCTCCTTCGACATGGAGGTCAGCTTCAACAATCGCTCGAGTTTCACCGTTTTCAGTGTAGAGAAGTGTACCGCCTAAAGGCAGCTCAGTGATTACAACTGACAGTGACTTTCCATCCGTGGTACTACGATCATCTTCATAGTCGGAGATATGGTCGGTTCCATCACCCTCAATAGAACCTTCTCCAGTATCAAAAATAACTGGAATCGCATCATCTCCGGAGAGTGTAATTGAGAAGTCTTCGGAGTCAGGTCTATCATTGGTACCGTTGATAGTAATTGTTACCACTTCAGTGTCAGTTGCTCCCCACTCATCTTCAACGATGACGTCAAAGGTAATTGGCAATGTCTCACCTTGAGCTAGCTTCTGAACGGCGTCTGATTCGTTATCTAAAACAAATTTCCACTCCCCCGTTTTTGGGTCAGTGATAACGAACTGACCGTACTGTGAGGTACCATCAGCAACTGAGAAAGTGAGGTCGTGCCCAGTATCTACATCATTAGCCACTATGGTCCCCGTTGCTTCAGGTGACCCTACATTGATGCCACCAGACTCAGTAACTGCCCCCGTAAGGTCGCTTTCGTCTTCGTCAATTACTGGTGCATCGTTGCTGCCTTTGACAACAATTCGAATCGTCTGCTCAACACTAGCACCATGTTCATCTTCCACGACTACCGTGTATTCAAGACGTTTCTTCTCACCTTCTGCCAACGCATCGGTCGCAGGCAGATCATCCTTCAGCTCATAACGCCAGTCACCGGTTTCTTCATCAACACTGAATGTGCCGTAAGTGGTGTCTGCTGGCTCTTTGAGTGTAAAGCTTAGCTCCGCTCCATTATCGACATC
>NZ_JPJA01000086.1:1725013-1733904 GCF_000733315.1 Vibrio sp. ER1A | reverse complement strand
TCACCGGTTTCTTCATCAACAGTGAATGTACCGTAAGTGGTGTCTGCTGGCGCTTTGAGAGTGAAACTCAGCTCCGCTCCGTTATCGACATCCGACGCATCAATAAAACCCGTTGTGACAGCTTTACCGTTGTCATCATCACCGGCTTCACGTACTCGACCTTTACTGTCAGCATCTTCAATTACTGGTGCATCATTGCTGCCTTTGACAACAATTCGAATCGTCTGCTCAACACTGGCACCATGTTCATCTTCTACTACTACCGTGTATTCAAGACGTTTCTTCTCACCTTCTGCCAACGCATCGGTCGCTGGTAGTTCATCCTTCAGCTCGTAACGCCAGTCACCGGTTTCTTCATCAACAGTGAATGTACCGTAAGTGGTGTCTGCTGGCTCTTTGAGTGTAAAGCTTAGCTCGGCTCCATTGTCGACATCCGACGCATCAATAAAACCTGTTGTGACAGATTTACCGTTGTCATCATCACCTGCTTCACGTACTCGACCTTTGCTGTCAGCATCTTCAATTACTGGTGCATCATTAGTCCCTTTAACAGTTACAGAAATGGTTTGAGTAACCACAGCACCCTGTTCGTCTTCAACTTGAACGGTAAAGCTCAAAGGAACTTCATCACCTTCAGCTAACGCTTCAACTGCATCAGCTTCGTTATCAATTACAAAGCTCCACAAGCCATCACTTGTGATATTGAATGTACCGTACGGGCTGCTAACATCCCCAACTGAGCTCCACGTTAAGTTTGAAGAATCCACATCCGTCGCTGAAAGTTGACCACCTGTACTTGGTACTCCGGCATCCTCAGTACCATTGTCAAAATGCCCAGACTCTCTTACTTCGCCTTCTGTAACCAATTCTGAGTCAATTACTGGCTTATCGTTCGTACCTTGGATATTGATAACAATCGTTTGAAAGACATCGACACCTTGGTCGTCAGTGACTTTGACTTTGAATTCAAGAGAAGTTGATTGCCCTTCTCGTAAGGCTTGAACTTCATCTGCTGTGTTATCAAGTTCAAATGTCCAGAGGCCGGCTTCTGTAATCGAAAAATCACCATATGCTGAAGACACATCGCCGTCTTCTGACCAAATCAAACTTTCGGTTGGAGAGTCAACATCTGTAGCGTTCAACTGCCCGCTCACCGATGCTGTTCCTGTGTTCTCTGAACCGTCATCATTGTGTCCAGCTTCAACAATGTCGCCACTAATTTCGCTATTTGCACTGATTACTGGTTTATCGTTGGTGCCACTAATGGTGATTACAACTGGCTGCGAGGTAGAGGAGTTTAGGGGATCAGTGACTTGAACGGTAAAGGAGAGTGTTACGGTATCATTGACGTTTAAAGCTTGTGTGGCATCGGAATCATTATTTAAACGGAAGGTCCATTCCCCATTATCGGAGAGCTCGAATTCACCGTAGTCAGAAAGATTGTCCGGAGTAGAAGTCACATTCCAGGTCAACGTTCCATCGTCAAATTCGAGGTCAGTAGCTAAAAGCTGACCTGTCAGCTCAGCAGTACCGTCAAAATCACTACCGTCGGAGTTATGGCCTGCTTCCACAGCGTTTCCAGCTAAGGCTTCACTAAGAATTTGCGGAGCTGAGTTGACGAGTACCTGAAGGAGAGTATTAGATTGCGTTGCGGTTAGACCTTGCGCTTCTAGGCCAGAGGTGTCGAACTGAGTTTGAGCGAGAGTTTGCGAACTATCACGTTCTATAGCGCCAGTGGTCGTTGGGCTTGATCCATTCGCTTCGCCTGCTGCAGTAGCTTGTTCTTCATTTTGAGTTGGGTCTTCTCCGGCCTCAATGGCAGCGATGATTTCTTCGGCATCTATATCAGAAACATCGATCTCTTGGCTTTCACCCTCTTCTTGAATCAATACAAGGTCTAAATCTTCGCCTACTTCTGCATCGTTCAAAACGTTGATCACAACGTCTCCCGGTCTTGGTTCCGTTCCTTCCGGAAGAATGGTGAGTTTTCCTTGAGCATCTATTACTAACGTACCAGACACTTTTGCCAACCCAAATAGAGACAACGCACTCATGATCTACTCCTTGAATTGCTTCCGACGCCAGGAAACAATATCTTTTATCAGTTCTAGCCAGCCTTGCTTGCGCGAATGGACATACTAGCCCAAGCTCGAAATTTTACTTTTATTTTACATTTAGATATCAGATTAGTTGACGAAATGAAACTTTTTGGGGAAGTATTTTTCGTTTGTCTCAAAAACGAAAAAAGTCTCGCAAATACGAGACTTTTTGATGAATGATTTAAGCTTAATCTTAGCCGATTACAGTGATAAATCCTTGTAAGATGATTAGGTTCACAATATCAATGAAAAACGCTCCCACAATAGGCACTACCATAAAGGCTTGAGGAGATGGACCGAATCGATTGACAATAGACCCCATATTCATAACCGCTGTCGGCGTAGCCCCTAAACCAAACCCACAGTGGCCACCGGCTATAACCGCTCCATCGTAGTTTTTACCCATCACTCTAAACGTAATGTAATAAGCAAACAGTCCCAAAATAACCGACTGCACAGAGAGTATGATTAAGAAAGGAATAGCCAGATCAAAGATGTTCCATAGCTGAAGACTCATCAATGCCATTGCTAAGAAAAGCGATAATGACACCGTACCGAGAATATCGACCGTTTCTGCATCCACTTTATAACTTTTGGTCACTTCGCAGATGTTGGTAATGAAAACACCGATAAATAACGCATAAACGAAGTCAGGAATCATTAACCAAGATATTTCAAATGTATTAACCCACGCATGTAAATACTTCGCTCCAGTCACACAGATGAGTAAGATAAACAGAACTTCAATAACCTTCTTAGCAGTCACGCGATCTCTTTCGTACTCGTTATAAGTTACCAATTCAGGGAAGCGCTCATGAGTATCATTGCCTCGGCCATACTCTGACTCAAAGTTATTCTTATCAATGAGTCGTTGTGCAACCGGACTACCAATAATACCGCCGATAATTAGACCAAAGGTTGCAGAAGCCATCGCAATTTCTAGTGTGTTGCTGATGCCGTAGGTCTCAGTAAAGGTTTGAGCCCAAGCGGCCCCAGTACCGTGTCCGCCCGACAAGGTAATAGAGCCCGCAATTAACCCCATTAACGGCTCTAAGCCTAGCATGGTGGCTAATCCAACTCCGACACTATTCTGGATAATAATATATACCGATGCGACCGCTAAAAAGACAAAGACTTTAGCGCCACCTTTCATCAGTTGGGTGTAGTTAGCCGCCAATCCTACGGTGCTAAAAAACATCAACATAAATGTTTTCTGCAAGGGTAACGAGAACTCAAGATTAACGTTGTTAAAGTGTAAAACCGTAATGATAAGGGCAACGATTAATCCACCAACGATGGGTTCAGGGATGTTGTATTTTTTTAGAACAGGGAGCTTACTATTAATCATGTGTCCCAGAAAAAGAACGCTGATAGCGATCAAAAAAGATTCTAACGTGCCAACAGAGATGGTGTTGTTCATATAACCTCTTTTTTTGCTTTATCGCTCATCTTCCTTAATGAGGTTCGACTAAATTGTAAAGTGTAGTAGAAATAGAATAGATGGCGACTCGCTTTACGCAGACACCAAACGACCTTGTTTAGACTATCTATTACTTCTTAAGGTGCCAGGAAGAATCGGCAAATATGTGGCCATAGTTAATCAACAGAAACACTGTTAACCTATTGGCTACATTGAGTTTATGAATATAAAAAGAAGAACTACACTAAATTAATCGCGCAGTGTACCACAGACAGGCCATTGCGACTAATTGAACCATCGAATATATGGATAACGGAATGAAATCTATACTAACAAGGACTGTTTTTTCAGTCGCTCTATTGGCACCATTAACTGCAATAAGCGCTGTCAATATTAGCTATGGCGATACAAATACAACGTCAGAACTCCAAGCGAAAACTACAATCGAACAAAGCAAAATAAATGAGCTCGTGGTACAGCTCTCAGATGCTTACTTTCCATTTAACAACGATCTAACGATTCAATATGGCGGTGATGATGGACCACTTTACGATCCTCAAGCTCATGTCGTGCATATTCCGTATGAATTCTATACCGACTCACTCAACTACTTTTTAAACAACGATTACCAAAAGAAATTTGGCAAACCAGCTAAGGATGGAGCGCTTGATACTCTGCTTCATACTTTGTTGCATGAAGCTGGGCATGCTTACGTCGCGGATCATGGCATTGCTATTCTAGGTAAAGAAGAAGATGCCGTAGATAACTTTGCGGCAGTGTTAATGCTCAACTACGTAGAAAACGGTGCCGATGCCACTATCAGCGCTGCAGATATGTTTTCCTTTGAATCCGAAGACCGGCCCGACTATTACGATTTTGCCGAGTATATCGGTGAGCATAGTTTTGATCTACAACGTTATTTCAGCACACTTTGTCTAGTATATGGTAGTGACCCAGAGAGCCATGCCACGCTTCTGGGTGAGATAGAAGAAGACTATAGAGAGGAGCAAAAAGATAAATGTGAAATGACTTTCCAACAGATCGATATGAACTGGAAACAAGTATTAGGAATAAAAGAAGACAAAAGCTAAAAACAAAGAAAGGAATTGATATGTCGACCCAACTCATCGTGTTTTTTGATGGAACCTGCCCGCTTTGTGTCAAAGAAATGCAATCTCTAAAGCATCATGACAAAGCACTAGCCATCAAACTTATCGACATTTTCTCTACAGAGTTTGAGGCCTTTCCTAATATCGATCCCAAAGAAGCATCAGAGCGACTTCATGCCTACGATACAGAAGGAAAATTGCTTCTCGGTTTGGACGTTACTCATAGAGCATGGAGCTTAGTAGGAAAACCCTATCTATATGGATTCACACGATGGCCACTCTTCAAGCCTATTTGCGACTGGGCGTACCTGAAATTTGCTCGTAATCGCTACCAGATATCAGGCTTGCTGACTGGAAAGAAACGATGTGAGCGGTGTCGGCTTGATTAGTCGACTACCGCTCAAAGCTTTATTTACACTGTAAACGTCACGATTCAGCGTCTTTGCGAACAGCTTTAAGTAAAACAGACGTATCTGATCTATTTTCACCTTGCGAAGAGAGTGCTTTATATCTTTCGACCGTCTGTTCCGTCAGTGGAAGTCGAATGCCCTGACGAGCACCTTCATCCAAACAAAAACCGAGATCTTTAACCATCCAATCGATGGCAAAGCCAAAGTCATACTTATCTTCATCCATAGTTTTGGCACGGTTTTCCATCTGCCAAGAACCCGCCGCACCATTTTTCAAGCAATCAACTAATGAAGGAATATCTAAGCCACTCTTTTGCGCGAGTATTAATCCCTCAGACAACCCTGTTAGAACACCAGCGATACATACTTGGTTAACCATTTTTGCTCGTTGTCCTTGACCAATAGTCCCCATCAAGACCGATGACTTACCGTAAGCATCAAATACTGGCTGCAGAGCATCAAAAGTCGCTTGTTCGCCACCGCACATAATAGTTAGCACACCATTTTCTGCTCCAGCCTGTCCACCTGATACGGGCGCGTCCATAAAATGGACACCCGCTTTATCACATGCAACTCCAAGTTCTTCTGCCAACAGTGCTGATGTAGTCGTATGATCAACGAGAATAGCCCCTTTCTTCATGCTCGCAATGGCACCTGTCGCGGATGTGGTCATCTGTCTAACGTCATCATCGTTGCCAACACATACCGCCACCACATCGGCGTCTTTAACACAATCCGCCACTGCTTCATGATATCGACCATTGTATTCTTCCGCCCAGCGCTTCGCTTTTTCTGTAGTGCGATTAAATACGCAAACCTCAAATCCTGCTTTAGCCAAATGACCAGCCATTGGGTATCCCATAACGCCTAATCCAATAAAACTAACTTTCATTTGTACTCCTTTAATTGCTGGTGGGGTTTACCGCGGCATCCATCGTATCTGCACTAGATAAAATCGCGTCTATTAGCGATTTGACGGCCTTTGGTTGGTATTTCCTATCTTTGTACACCAAAAATGCCTGTCGGTCACTACGATAGTGCTCAGGCAGCAGATGAACTAAATTTGAGTTGCCACGCACATGTCGTAAAGGCAGTGATGCGACTCCTAAGCCTCGCTCAACTGCATCGAGTAACGCTTGGATATCATTAACAACAAGCCTAGGTTTTATCGTCATGCTTTGCTCAAGAGCGTCATCACGGTAAATCGCCAGCTTCTGACTGTTATCTATGGCAAGCCAATCTAGGTCTTGTAACTGCTCAATGTGGGTAATTTGACTGCGACTTGCTAAGTACTCAGCGCTAGCAAAAAAGCCGTGACGTGCTGTAAACAGTGGTCGAGCAATAAGATCATCCATCTCACTGATGTCAAACGTAATCAGCAATTCTCGATTCGTTTGTGGTTTTAGCTGATCATGGTTTAAAGCGAGATCGATGTGAACTTTAGTGTATTGTTTTAAATATCCTTCAACCACAGGCGCTACGAAAGAATGATAGAAACTGTGAGGGGCGGACAAACGTACCGTACCAGCAACCTGCTCCGTTTGCTCCGTTACATTACCCAACCCTATTTCGAGCTGCTCGATACCACTGCTCAGTTGATCGAAAACGAGCTTACCAATTTCGGTCGCAGCTAATTCCCTACCCTTCTTCTCTAGCAAACGCAGTCCTAAACGCTCCTCAAGTGATGAGATACGTCTTGATACTGTCGATTGAGGCACGCCCAATAGATTAGCGGTTTTTAAGACTGAGCCGTGTTCCACGACCTTACAAAACAAGTAGACGTCATCTATATACCCAAATATGGAATCCACAATTCTAAATTACCCAATATTATCTATTTATGAATAGGTTTATACTTCTTATAACAAAAATCAACAGGAGAATAACAATGAGTAAAAAACAATTTTGGGTATCAGCCCTACTTTCATCTCTAACTATGGGAATCATGATGTCCGGCATTATCTCAGGATACAAAATGGGCTTTAGTAGCGCATGGCCACCGATATGGCTACAGAGTTTTCTTATTGCTTGGCCATGTGCATTGTTGTTAAACCTTACGGTCTTGCCTCAAGTGAGAAACTTCGCAGCTTGGGTATGCGCTCCAAGAAAGATCAAAAGCAAGGAAGCATGATCATGGGAGAGTACCTTGATCATGCTTCTGAGAGCATGATATTTAGTCGCCGTTTAGAACTGAAAAAACGGCAATAAAAAAGAGCCGACTATGTCGACTCTTTTTTTCTTCATAACGAGCGTATTACTGCTCTGCGTTATGGTAAACCTGCTGAACATCATCGCAGTCATCTAGCATGTCGAGGAATTTTTGGAATTTCTCAGCATCTTCGCCAGCAATTGCAGTATGAGTTTGCGGTACAAACGTAATTTCTTCTACATCAACCGCTAGATCTGGGTATTCAGCATTCAATGCCGTTTTCGCTTTGAAGAACTCAGTATGTGGTGCAAATACCGTGATGACGCCATCTTCAAGCTCGATATCCGTTACATCAACATCTGCCATCATAAGAGCTTCAAGCACTGCTTCTTCGTCATCACCTTTAAACTGGAATACCGCTTGGTGATCGAACATGTGAGCCACAGTACCAGGGCTACCAATCTTTGCGCCAGTCTTAACAAAGCATTGGCGAACATCTTGGAAAGTACGGTTGCCGTTGTCTGTTAGACAGTCAACGATGACACTAACGCCACCAGGACCAAACCCTTCGTAACGTGCAGGCTGGTAATCTTCACCACCACCACCGCTAGCTTTGTCTAGTGCTTTATCGATAACGTGAGCAGGAACTTGATCCTTTTTAGCTTTAGCAATCAGGTGCTTAAGTGAAAGGTTCATTTCTGGATCAGCACCACCGTTCTTAGCAGCTACATAGATCTCTTTACCATACTTGGAATAAACTTTAATTTTCGCGCCCTGAGTCTTGGCCATTGAGGCCTTGCGCACTTCAAAACTTCTTCCCATCGGGATGTTCTCTCTAATTCATTTTAACGCGGAGGATTTTATCAAATCGTCGGTACAATTCAATTGTGAACGCCGTGAATGGCGTTTACATCACTCCCATCATTCTTTTGTATTTGTCGACACACTGTTCAAACCATGCTTGTTCAGCCTCATCCGCTATCTTTTCGAGTTGCTCGCGTATAGCTTCAGGCCCCGCTTTGGCTTCTTTTAATTGCCACACAACAAAGGAAGCTTGTTTATCAAGTTCAACTTTATTCTTTTCAGAGGGTGGGAGAAGCGACAAATTATGGGACATGGTATTTAGTCAGTTGATGTTGGCAAGGGAGCAGAATATACCATTGATGAAGTATTAAACTCAAATGAAAGGGTGTTATTTGGGATAGACAGAAAATACAAAGGGTGGCCTTAGCCACCCTATCTGGTTATCCAATATTAGTGAATCAAGCCTAGCTCTCTTGCTTCTTCGAGAGTTAGACCACTTTCTCTGATTTCCCTCAACGCTTCAATGCGACGTCTAGCTTCTGCGGATTTTCCTTGTTTCGCAGGACGTATGTTTTCTTGGACTTCTTCAGAGTGATCCCACTTACTTGTCATGGATGTCATTTCGTCATGGTCGATTGAATTAATGGACATTGTTACCTCCTGATGAACCATGTCTGAACACCTAATCTGTAGCAAACGACAATTTTGTTGTTAAGAAAAACTGAGTCAGAATGTGATAGGGGCAATAGTTCTAAACAGAAGTTTTAGAAAGCGGTTTTTAAACTTTGAAATCCATCAGCGGTGGGATTACATTTAGGAGATTCCACCTCAGAAAATCAACTTGATCGAGATCTCCTTTTTTCTCCTCTAAACCCGCACCCAAGCCGGCGACAGAGTCGC
>NZ_JPJA01000086.1:1721734-1724976 GCF_000733315.1 Vibrio sp. ER1A | reverse complement strand
TTGAGTTTCCTTACCTTAAATATTAGTTTCACCTCACCCAGAAATGGGGGAATCGTCGAATTTCAGACAAAAAAAAGCGAGTCCAAATTGAACTCGCCAAAATATATCAGAATGAATGTAACAATATGAGCCAATCTACTTATTTCATTAGAAAGGACAAAAGGTTGTCTATTCGGAATAAATNNTTAGCCAACCACACTTGTTACTTTGTCAGCTTATTGTCAGCGTTATGTGTTATTCCTAACAAGTTAGTACTATGTGTAACAAGGGGTTAATTAGCGCTAAATAGCGACCTCATCTAGCACGCGAAATACCGTTTCATCGATATGCCCTTCGTGCACTTGCTTACACACTTTTTTACGGACGGCCAACGCTGAGATCAGTCGTTCAATCGACAAATGCTTGTTTTCTTGTCGAGAGTTATATAACTCCACAACACGACTTAGCACTTCATAGGGAATGACCTGGTCATCAACACGCAACCAATCCAGCTTCTCCATAAGCTCTGAGCACTCTTGTTTGATTGAGGCGACCGAATGCCCTGTCATGGCAGACAATGCCGTTACACTGCGTTCTAGAGCTTCTGATGAAGTATATTTAGATAAGATGATGGTTATTTCATCCGCATTGATTTCAACTAAGTGTTTTCTCTGCTTCACTCTGCGCCCCAAATTCCCTCTTGGAGACGGTGCTTTACGCTGAATTGGCTCGAACTCACCGTCAATGATTGTCGACAGTTCGTCGAGTTGCTTACGAGTTACTAACTCATTGCGTAATGGGTTAGGTAAGGTTGGTGCCATGTTTCGCTTACCTGCATTCGTCGTTCTTGCTCTTGAGTAACGCAATACTTCTTCCACATCACAACGAATATCAACCTGATAATCTGGTAGCTTAGCATCAGGATCCATGCATTGTAGTGTCAGATGATAGCCCCATAAGTTGACATCAAATTGATCATTGCTTGTGGATCCTTCCCCTAGTTTTCTCAGCTCTCGAAGAAGATCCATCGAGAAGCGTCGCCATTCTATGTTACGCGCAAGCTTTTGATTAAGCTCTGAAAGAAGAAGAGTATCGGTATGACGTCGGGCCATACGACTTCTGAAATACGAATACAACTGAAATACCAAGGTATGCTGTTTTAGAATTTCAGGCGGGAACAAGAAAAAATAGTCTCTCGTTAATAACTCTTCGTAGAACGACGGCTCCCACACCAAGATATATAAATTAGGCTTGATCTTGATCTCACCATCCGCGCCTTCACGTGGTGCCTCTTCAGATGCAGTGATCGTTCTGGCTAGAAATCTAAAACGATCACTCTTGAATCCTTCAGGCATATTTTCGCTGAGCCAACGACCTGTAAGCTCGTGCAATTGGAAATCGGTAAATTCAATTCGATCAATACTATCACGAATGGAATCACGTGCTGGGCCACTATCTTTTTTACCTCGAAGGGAAAGGATGTCAGTGATATACAAAGGGGTCTTGTTAGGCACATGTTTAGCATCAAGGTGATACTCTTCGTGGTGATGATCATGGTATTGCACCGTTAGCGTAAACAATGCAAACAGCGTCATAAGATCATCAACAGTCATGATATTCTTAGAGGATCGAGTTTCAATCACCGCTTTTGTACCTGAGATGGATACCATCGACTTCTGATAGCTTTTACGTGTACGTGGTGGAGCGAGTGCTTGATCGATAATGCCTGCCCAGTTTGTTGGAGATACTACAAACTGATCGGCTTCATCGCGCATCGCTGGTGGCGTATAAAGTCCATGTTCATTCAACAAGCGTTTATTCACTTGCGTTTGAGCCAATGCTTTTGATTTTTTTTGCTTTTCGGATTGCTTAACCGATTCGGTTACCAGGCTGGTTGCACCCAAAACGGATACTAATTGATTGGGGTTAATAAACCGATGAAGCATTGTTTTGCCAGCGAGGCCTTCCTCAAACTTAACACCATGTTGGCTGAATAAACCAATATTTACTGCGGCTCTCAAACGCTGCTGAATAGCTGCACGAGTTAGTTTGCCGTCAGTAGCGTCGATTAACTCAGTAGTTGAAACGTAACCATCTTTAGAACTGAATCCGCGTAAAGAGATAAGATTCAGAAGTTCCAAAATACTCTTGGTCACGCCTTTGAAGTGCTGATACTGCTCAATCCAATCGACAGACGTTTCAGTCACTTCAAAAAGATGTCCGCCTTTGTGATCTCTTGGAGATCGGATCAATAATTTTTCATCGTTGCTCATGATTGGATCTATATCACACTATCCGTAAATTCGATATTGTTCCATAGAATAAAGAATAATGTCGAATAAATAAAGATCTATTTTATTGCTCTTAATAAACTGATCTTTACTGATAATACTGATCTAATATGATTAACTGATCATATGATCTGGCACTTTAATTGATTGTAACCCTATGTTTTTAAAGGTAAAGATTTAGCAAGCATTCGGACGCATGATCATAGTAATCACGAAACGATGATCATTGTTTTTCGAATGCATGATCATAGAACTCTGGAGGCATGATCATCATCTGCCCGAAAATATGATCATTAAGTTTACGGATAGATGATCATGAGGTCACCACAACTTATCCACAGAAAAAGTAGAAAAGCTGTGAATAGCTTAATGTAAATATCTTTTAAATCATAAATTTACCTCGAAAGCATGATCAAGGTGGAAGAATTATTTGTCGTTGTAGGTAATTGATGAAAGTCATTGTTCAAATGTTACTCGAATTGAACAAAGATAAACGAACAGACGCTTTTTCATCGTTAATGGCTTTAACCCTTATATATTGGGAAGCATGATCAAGTAAGTTCATTGAATCTGTTATTGCATCTTGAATTCTGTCGTTAACCACTGAATCTCGCCACTATCCCTTATTCTATCGGGCATAAGCCGTAATTTTGTCGGGATTTTACATGCTTCCGCAGTGATAAAGTACTTGATCATTCTTCCAAGATAAATGATCGAAGTAACAGACCAATAATCCAATGTCTGTTTCTAAAATTCCCCTTGATCATGCTTCTATATTCTCGGAACTATGATCATGAGTTTTGTCTTTTGGTGTACTAACGTTTCTCCACTGACCTATGAATAATTATTTGTGTTCCTAAAAAAACGCTTAATTTGAAATGGCTGAGATAGAAACAACAAGGTCCGTAAGTTATCCAATATTTATAATCGTTCCGAGATATTTTCTATTTACATTGTAAATAAGTTACATCG
>NZ_JPJA01000086.1:1623783-1721721 GCF_000733315.1 Vibrio sp. ER1A | reverse complement strand
CTTAAAATCTGATAAGATTTCTGTGTCTTTCACTTCATTATAATTTGGATTATTTGATGTATTTTTCATCAGCTTTGTAGTCAAAATCACGATTTGGCTTTTATGTGGTCAATTTATTGTAAAAAACAACACTAAGTGAGTGGACAGCTTTTTGATGTGAATGTACGATATAGCTGTACATTAAATCATTAGGTTACTTGGTTGGAACTTAGGTATGAAAAGAGAACAAACAATAGATAATCTCTACCAACTTGCAGAACAAACTCAGCAAGTACAAGCAGATCGCATCGAAATTGTATTAGAAGAACGAAGCGATGATCACTTTCCAGCAATGTCAAAAGCAATGATGGAAACTCGTTCTGGACTGACTCGTCGTAAACTGGATGATGCCATCAGCAAGATGGAAGCAAATGGTCATCAATTTACTAAGAATAATGCCAATCATTATTCTATTTCATTGCAAGAAGCACACATGTTGATGGATGCGGCTGCGGTACCTAAATTTCACGAACGTAAACAAAGCGCCAATAATAAACCGTGGATTATTAACGTTCAAAACCAAAAGGGTGGTACTGGTAAATCTATGAGTGCAGTTCATCTAGCTGCCTGCCTAGCTCTAAACTTGGACAAACGCTATCGTATCTGTCTAATTGACTTGGACCCTCAAGGTTCACTTCGTTTGTTCTTGAATCCACAAATCAGTATTTCCGAACATGAAAACATCTATTCTGCGGTAGATGTAATGTTAGAAAATGTACCGGAAGGGACTGATATTGATATTGATTTTTTACGCCGCAACGTTTTGCTACCAACTCAGTATCCTAACCTAAAAACGATTTCAGCCTTCCCTGAAGATGCGATGTTTAACGCGGAAGCATGGCAAAACCTTTCTCAAAACCAATCTCTCGATATTGTTAAACTGCTAAAAGAGAAGTTGATTGACAAAATCGCGGATGATTTCGACGTCATCATGATTGATACTGGCCCTCACGTTGATCCATTAGTTTGGAACGCTATGTATGCATCTAATGCGCTGCTTATTCCATGTGCAGCTAAACGTTTAGATTGGGCTTCAACAGTCAATTTCTTCCAGCACCTTCCGACTGTTTATGAGATGTTCCCAGAAGATTGGAAAGGATTAGAATTTGTTCGTCTGATGCCGACCATGTTTGAAGATGATAATAAAAAACAAGTGTCTGTCTTAACGGAGATGAACTACCTACTTGGTGACCAAGTTATGATGGCGACAATTCCTCGTAGTAGGGCATTTGAAACTTGCGCAGATACCTACAGCACAGTATTTGATTTAACGGCTTCTGACTTTGAAGGTGGTAAAAAAACGCTGGCGACAGCACAAGACGCAGTACACAAAAGTGCACTAGAGTTAGAAAGAGTGCTTCACAGCAACTGGTCATCATTGAATCAAGGGTAACGTTATATGGCTATTAAAACTTCTGAACTTAACGCTAAGCTTTTCGGAAAAGCGAATAAGAGACGTGCAACTACCCCTCAGGAAGCGCAAACCGCAGCCAAGGAACAAGCCCAATACATTGAGTTATCAGTTGCAGGTGAAGAGCTAGTTTCATTTGAACTTGTGCGTATTCCTGCAAATGAAGTGGAATCGAAGACGTTCGTATTTGAAGAAAATGCACGTGAACAATCATTCTTAAACGAGCACGCACTCTCTGATGTACTGGCAACTTTAAGAGACAAAGGGCAACAGTATCCAGCAGTTGGTCGCCGTCAAAAAGACGGAACCATTGAAGTTCTTGATGGTAGCCGTCGTCGTATGTCATGTATTCTGGCTCAAAAAGAGTTCTTGATTTACGTTGCTGAAAACATCAATGGCGACCATGCTAAATTCTTGTCTGATGTTGCGAACGCCCATAAGCCGCTGTCTCTATATGAAAAAGGTAAAGAGATGCTAGCTAAGCTTGAAAGCGGCGAAGCTGAAGACCAAAAAGCGCTAGCGAAAATGTTTCAATGTAGCGAAGCATTGGTAAGCGGAGCTCTGAAAGCTGCAGACTTACCACTAGAACTTCTTCAAGCATACCCTAACGTGAGTGATTTAGGGCGTCCAACGATTGTGCGTCTACATAAACAATTTAGCGAGCTTGATGGTGACAAACAAAACCAATTGATTGAGCGTTGTCACCAGAATGAAGGTTACGTGTGGCAGAAAAGTCGTGCTCAAGGTGTTGCGCGCATTACCAAAGATGTATCGGAAACCCTAGAGAACTGGATGCACGAACTCGCGCCACCTAAGAGAGCTAAAGTCGCGAAAATTGATCTCGTTAAGGGACGGGCTAGTTACACTCGCAAAGGTCCAAACTTAGCGCTCAACCTTAAAAAGGTTGATGACCAAACAATGGATGAAATCCTAGAGTTCATAAAAACTAAGATGAACTAAATAACTTTCAAAATACCTCGCCATAGCGAGGTATTTTTTTGTGTTAATATTGTGGTAAGTCCCCACAGCAATGATACCCATGACGGCTTTATTTTCCTCACATCTTCATCTTCTCGAGCAACAACATGCAATAGCGGATGAGCGCTTTCAACGAAGTGCGCTCATTTTAGAAGGCTCACTGGCATGGCAGCATGAATTGATTGAGCAATTCTCGATGCGCTTTCCTAAAGACTCTAAGTTTCAGCTAGGAGGAGAATCTATCGGCTCTCTAGACGCTATTCCGGTTAAACAAGGAAAACGTCTACTAGGAAGGGAAGTTAAGCTACTCGTCGTGACACTTAGCGATGATTTTGATGCTAATAGTTTTAATGCTGCACTTGGTGCGCTCGTAGGAGGCGGTGTACTCATTCTGTTAAGTAATGGAAGTGATGTACATCCTTGGTTAGAGCGACACCTCGCTTTGCTACCTCGACTGAAACAATCAAGCCGCAACCTGATTAATGATTTGGCTTATTGGCAAAATCAACACCAGGCGCGTGAGAGTAGCAATATTTATGTAGAACAAAACGAGGCCATCGAGGCCATCGAGCGAGTCCTTACGGGACATAGAAAACGTCCTTTGGTTATTACTGCCGATCGAGGGCGTGGCAAAAGCAGTGCCCTCGGACTAGCGGCGGCAAGAATAGCCGCATCACGTCCGTGTCGAATCCTAGTCACTGCGCCAAGCAAAGCTGCTGTTCAGCCTGTATTTGATTTCAGTCAGATAGAACAAAGCGCTTCGTCATCTATTGAGTTTGTTTCGCCAGATGAGCTGATAAAGTCAATGCCTGTCTGCGATTTATTGTTTGTAGATGAAGCTGCTGCGATTCCAGTACCTCTGTTAAAAACTATTGTTGCTCATTATCATCGTCTAGTTATCAGTTCGACCGTTCACGGTTATGAAGGATGTGGAAGAGGGTTTAGTCTTAAGTTCCTTCCTTGGCTTCAGAAGGAGCGTAAAGGAACCAAACTGCATCATATGCAGCAGCCGATTCGATGGGCCCAAAACGATGCTTTAGAAAAGTGGTGCGCCGGTGCGTTTCTATTACAAGCTGAGCTAACACAGTTGGCAAATGACGCTAAGTTTGATTCGTTTGACTCAAAGCGTTGGTCTTTTTGTTCAGTGGCAACAGATGATTGTAGCAATAACGAGTCAATATTGTCTGAAGCCTTTGCTTTACTCGTTAATGCGCACTACCAGACTTCTCCTAATGATCTGATGTTATTGCTCTCGTCAAAAACAATGACGCTTTATACCATGAGTTACGATGGTCAGGTTATCGGCGCCGTACTCTTAAATAGGGAAGGGGATTTGTCTTTTGATATCGTTGAGAGAGTCCAACTAGGACAGTCTCGCCCGCCGGGTAACTTGGCGCCTGTTGAGCTAGCCAATCACCTTGCTCTATCAGAGCCTGCAACGCAACGTTGTGGCAGAGTGATGCGAATAGCGGTTCATCCTCTATTACAATCCTCCGGTGTCGGCTCTGAGATGCTGCGTCGTTTGAGACTACAAATAGGTGATCAGGTAGATTACCTTGCCACCAGCTTTGGAGTAACGACAGAGCTGTTTAGATTCTGGCAAAGCAACCAATTCGTTCCGCTTAAACTGGGCAGTGCTAAGGATAAAGCCAGTGGTACCTATAGTCTTACTTTGGTTTTGCCAACATCTAGAAATAGCGAAGATTGGCTTTCTCAGGCTAAGCAACAGTTCAGTCGAAATCTAGTTTATCAATTGAGAACAGTCAATCGGGATATTCATCCATCGCTAGCATGGTCGTTATTTTCGAGTTCAATGATAGGTAAAAGCGCAGCGTTGCCATCCAAGCTCGCCATTCTGTACTCAAGAGGTGGCAACTCATTGGTTTCCAGTCGTAGCGATTTGTTCGACTTCATGGTGTCTCTAGTAAATGCCTCATTAGATGTTGAGAGTCCGATTGTCACGGCCGTCGTGTTGCAAGAATGGTCTTGGGAACACGTAGTCCATCAATTGAGCCTAGCTGGACGTAAACAAGCTGAAGCTCAATTCAGGCTGGAACTCTGTTCACTCATGGAACGTTTACAGTGTAAATTGACTTAAACTTCTTTCGCCTTGGATTTACACTGTAAACAAAGCCAGCGACGTTTACAGTGTAAATTGCCGGAATCCTGTTTTTACACTGTAAATCTTCATCAAACTCAAACTCAATTCTCTCTTATCTACTACATATTCATAGTTGAATCAGAGTCAAAGAACCAACCGAATTACCGTGACGCCAACCGGAGTTTTCGATATTGAACATAGTCTCACTACTGAGACTGCATTAAGATAATTACAATTGTTGAAGCATGATCACATTGTTCAGTTTGAGCTTGTGTACAGAGCATAAGGAAGTGTCTAGCCATCATGTGGAAAAGTGTTCTCAAAATATCGTCAAATGGTAATGAAGTTATTGCCCAATTACCGAGTGAGTATGAGCAAGGTCTGGCATTAGAAGCTTCTTTGCTAAACAACATGTTGGGTGAGCTTAATGCCCAGCATTTCTTTCTTGACGAATCTGCTGTCGCTCAATTCATAAAGTGTGCAGCAAGTGCAAAAGGTGAAGCCTTTTCTGGTATCACTATTGCCCAAATTAAAGATGCTAGCGCTGAAGTGATACTAACCGAGCAAGATATGATCGCTAGTATTAAAGTCACTGGAGCATACGGCGGCAATCCACTTCAGCCTAATGACATCATCAAATCACTCACAGAGTCCAGAGTAGTTAAAGGGCTTAACAAAAAAGCGTTAAAGAAAGTACTGTTACTCAGCCGTCAGCTTAAAGCCGGTGAGAGCTATACCCAACCTGTGGCGATAGGAAAAAGGCCAAAAGAAGGTAAAGATGCTCAGTTTATTCCCTTAGTGGCCGACCCTAAAAAGCGTGTTCTCAAACCACAAGCTACCGGCGATGGTGACAAAGTGGATATGCGTGATTTAGGAGCCATTGTTACGGTAGGTGAAAATGAGCAAGTGATGAAACGAATACCAGCCATCAAAGGGGAGAACGGATTCACAGTCACTGGAGCCATCATCCCTCCCAAAGCAGTCAAAGACAATCCACTTAAACCGGGTGCAGGGACCAAGTTTTCGGCTGATAACCCTAATACATTGTTGTCTACGATGTCAGGAATGCCGGTAATTAAACCATCGGGTGTCGAGATTGATGAAGCCCTTTGCTTAAGTAAAGTGGATATCTCCACCGGACATATCAAATTTAAAGGTAGTGTGGTGATTTCTGGAAATATTGAACCCAATATGGAAGTGACTGCGACAGGGACCATTACTGTTGGGGGATTTGTTGAGTCGGCAATTTTGAAGTCGAAAGGGGATATCATCGTCAGTAAAGGTATCATCGGACATAATGTTGATGATGGTGAACCCAAATCTTGTCTCATTGAGTCTGGCGGTGATGTTGTTGCTAACTACGCTCAGTTTGCCAATATCAGCTCACAAGGAGATATTCACTTTACGGTGCATAGTCTAAACAACGACATCGTGTGTGGCGGTGATTTATTAGTGACTGGCGCTGGGAAGAAACAAGGGATTTTAAGTGGTGGAGAAGCAATAGTCGGTGGCAAAGTGGTTTGTAATCAACTCGGTGTGGAAGGTGATACTGCCACCTACATAAAAGCTTTTGCGCAGTTCCAAAATTATCAAGATGGACTAGAACAACTGCAACTGCGTTATACCGAGCTTCAAGAAAGTAAAATGAAAGCAATCCGACGCGAAATAGAGCTTAAGAAGGTTCCTAAGTCAGCAAGAACGGAAGAACAGAATAAAGAGCTCGAAGCATTAAATAGTTCAAACACCGAAGCGTTAGATGAACTCAATGCTGAAAAAGAGAGATTGGAGCTGGAGCTGTTTGCTAAGTTAGAGCTCAATACGGTAGAGTCTTTGGTTCAAACTCACACACGTGTAACCGTCGCGTTTGACGAAGAAAAGGTTACGACAAAAAATACGCACGGCCCTGCATCATTCAGCTTTAACAAGCATATTATCCACTTTGCTCCAAAGCTAAAAGAAGAGGACCTTGCAGTTTAGGACCAAATTTTTTGTTTGCTTAGACTATGACTTAGGTGCTTTGCTTCCACAGCAAAGCACCATTTCCTTGCTGAGCCAATATATCGTCAGGATTTCTTAGCCGACAGCGACTTAGCGAGAGGCAACCACAACCAATGCACTCCCCAAGCTCGTCTCTAAGTTTGGTCATTAGCCAAATTTTCTCATCTAATATGCGCTTCCAGTTTTTTCCCATAGATTCCCACTCTTCTTGAGAGGGGGCTCTCTGAATAGGGAGCACCGACAATGCCTCTTTAATTTCTTCCAGACTTAGCCCGAGTTGCTGTCCTGTTTTAATAACTGCTATACGCCTCAAGACTGAGCTGTCATAGCGACGTTGATTCCCTTGGTTTCGCCAACTAGAAATCATTCCTTTCTGCTCATAAAAATGCAGTGCTGACACAGCAACTTCCGCACGCTTTGCTACCTGACCGACTGATAATTCCATTTTATTCTCCTTTACACTCAGTATAGCTTGACCTCAAGTAATGTTGAGGTTTTAGCATTGAAGCAACTCACAAACATAAAGGAATGATGATGAAAAGGACTTCGCTGCAACATCTCTCTGCACTGCTGTTCGATGGTATCGCTTCAGGGATGATGTTAATGGCGCTCCCATGGAGCATCTTGACGCAAGGAAACAACAGTACATTCTTGGCTATACTCACGTTATGTTGCACGGCGTTATCGTTCTTTGCGACCCCATTCTTTGCTACTGCTATTGACCGCTTTTCGCGAAAGCATATCTTAGCACTGGTCCAACTATTACAGGCGCTAGCTGCATTACTCGTTGTTTTTACTTGGTATATTGAACCGAATGCACTTTGGTCCCTTGCTGTTGCTCAACTGGTTTTTTGGTTAACTAACGATCTTGCATGGGGGACAAATGGTGCATTCACACAAGAACTCTATAAAAAATCAGATTATGCAAAAATCTCTGGGCAACAAGAGATCGTCCTACAGATGACCACCCTGAGTGCAGGCGGTTTAGGCGTGTTGTTATTGAAACTGTGGTCAATCGAATACTTTGCCTTGTTGGCTATGTTACTTTCTGTCAGCGCTATGATTTGCTATGCCAGCATCCATTACAAACCAAAGCAACGCGAGACCAAGCATGTATCTTTTATGACACTGCTGAGCGAATCTAAAGCCATATTTTCACGCTCACCGATGTTTTACTTGTTTGTCGCTCTGTCCTGTCTGAGCTACCCAATGATGACTTACTTGTCTAAGTTGGTGCCTATCTATTTTTCCGAGCAAAACATTGAAGGCCACTGGTTTGCTTGGTGGCAAATCAATTACGGTTTAGGCGCAATGTTATGCGGAGTTATCATTACGCAGCTACTGACTCGTTTTCAACATGAACAGCTAATGATTGTCAGTGTTGTTGGTTTAGCGGTGTTATTGAGTGTTCTAGCTAGCTCGATGTCAGCACTTAGTATCGTTATTTTTGCGCTATTTATTGGCTTATTCAATGCGACCAATCGAATCGCTAGAGTGAATAAGCTGCATGAAACGATTGATAATAGAGTTCGAGGCAGAGTAGATGGTGGAATGAAGTTACTCTCTACTTTTATTCAAAGTATGAGTTATGTTCTTATCGCTTATTTGACTCACTACGATCTTACGGAGCTTGGGTTTGCGGTGGCCGCCGTTGTGATGATGCTAGCCGCTCTGGGTATGTTGTTATTGCATAAAGGTAAAAATAATACTCATACGTTACAAAGCTATTGAGGTTTTGCCGGTAATGGTGTTGGGACAGGCTGCGCTGCTTCTTCGGGTTTGGATATGGTAATACTACGGATGAATCGACTGAAGTAGAGTTCTTTTACCAGTTCGTCGCAGCGTTCAGTTGTGAGATTGCGTTTCCACTGCTCGCTGCTCACGGAGATGCGAGTTTGGTTGGTTGCTCGATAGCCGTTGGCAACTTCGCATAGCTCTATTGTGTCCATGTAATTAGGGTAGGTATTAACTGATGAGGAGCGAAGGCCAAGCTGATTCATTTGATATGACGAACAGCCCGTCATGATGAGCAAGGTGAAAGATAACAGTGCTTTTATTCTCATAGCAGTTAGTGGTTTGTCCTAGGTTTGTGCACAAGCGCTCATACTAAACACTATTTGTGACAGATAAAGAGAAGTTTTAAACACAGGTCACCTAACAGTAAAAATTAACACTGCTCAGACATTTAGACGATCTATACTGGACGGAATTTATCGTGTTGCGGCAGTGACGTTTCTGAAAAATGAGGAGAATAGGGATGGTGGATTCTATCAACGTAGATGTAGTTGTACTCGGTGGTGGACCTGGAGGTTATACCGCAGCTTTCCGCGCGGCTGATCTTGGACTGTCTGTATGTCTAGTAGAGAAGCAAGATACTCTGGGTGGCGTGTGTGTAAACGTAGGATGCATACCATCCAAAACCTTATTGCATGCAGCTGCGTTAATTGAACATGCCCAACATGGAAAGCAAATGGGTATCACATTTGGTACTCCAAGCATAGACATTGACGGTTTACGATCTCACAAAGAAAACACGATATCAGAGCTGACGAAAGGAATTGCTAACCTAGCAAAAGCTCGCAAGATAACACGTGTTCAAGGTGTTGGTCAGTTTACCTCACACAATGCACTGTCAGTGGTTGGTGAATCAGAAACGCAAATCTTGTTTAAGCATGCCATCATCGCAACTGGGTCACATTCAGTATCACTTCCTATCGCACCTAATGATCCGAGGATTTGGGACTCTACTGACGCACTAGCGCTGACGACGATTCCTAACAAACTATTGATCATTGGCGGCGGGATTATTGGTCTAGAAATGGCACAAGTGTATTCAGCACTGGGATCGCAGATCACTATTGTCGAGGCACAAGAGCAAGTGATTCCTGCAGCAGATAAAGACATTGTTCAACCTTTAGTTAAGTCGGTTAAGAAGCGCTATCAAATGCTGACTAAGACGTTGGTGACTGCCATTGAAGCGGACACTGATGCTATAACGGTATCTTTTGACGGTAAGAAAGCACCAGAAAGCGAGTGTTTTGATGCCGTATTAGTGGCTGTTGGGCGCAGGCCAAACACGTCCAACTTAGGGTTGGATTTGCTAGGCATTGAGGTTGATAGACAGGGGCTTATTCCTGTGAATGACAAGATGCAAACCAGCGTCCCTAATATTTTTGCTATCGGTGACATCGTCAAAGGACCGATGTTGGCTCACAAGGCAACACACGAGGGCAAGGTGGCCTCAGAGGTTATCGCTGGTATGGATTCAACTTTTCATCCTGTAGCCATTCCATCGGTGGCATACACCAGTCCGGAGATTGCTTGGGTCGGTGTGACAGAGAAGGAAGCTAAGCAGCAAGGTATAGAATTCCAAACAGGCAAAGTGCCTTGGTTGGTCAGTGGTCGAGCTCAGAGTGTTGGGGCGACGAATGGCGTCACCAAAGCGCTTTTCTGTGCCGAAACAGGTACGCTTTTAGGTGCTGGGATTTGTGGAGAAAATGCTGGGGAACTCATTCACGAAGCCGCTGCGATGTTAGAGCTAGGGGGGCGTGCTAAAGATATCGCTCACACTGTTCATGCTCATCCTACACTAGCAGAAACCTTTGCCTTTGCTGCGGAATTGGTGGAAGGCTCTATGACCGATATGTTGCCTCCCCGCAAGAAATAACCAATATCAAACGTCTTGTTACTAAGAGATGGTGCCCACCTGTTAAAGTAAGGGGGCATCATTGGATAGTTGGTTGTTTTTAGTATTATCCTTGTGTCACTTGCAATACAATTTTCCCTATATGGCTTTTCTCTACAAATTCCCGTTGTGCCTGTTTGATATCTGATAATGCAAACACTTTCCCCACCAGTGGTTGTATTTGTGAGTGTTCGATTCGGCTGATTAGGTTTGGAAATACCTCATCTTCGAGCCCAGTACAGCCGAAAAAAGACAGATCTTTTAGATACAGTGTTCGAACGTCGAGTTCGACCATCGCGCCACCAATAGCACCAGAGACGGCATAGCGGCCTTTGGGTTGCATCACTTCAAGTAACTCTGGCCATTGAGGACCTGCAACGAGATCAACGACAACACTAACGCTGTTTCTACCCAATGTATCCACCAAGCTTTCACCACGTGATACCGTTTTATCGGCACCGATATCAAGTAAGGCTGATGCCTTCGATTCACTAGTTACTGCAATCACCTTAGCACCACGTGCTTTCGCCAACTGCACTGCAGCAGAACCCACACCGCCCGATGCGCCAGTGACTAAAACAGTATCATTAGCTGTGACTGATGCTCTGGTGAGCATGTTTTCTGCGGTTGAGTAAGAACACGGAAAAGAGGCGAGCTCAATGTCGCTGTAGCTTGAATTTACACTGTAAGCCTGGCGAGAATCCACTACGGTATATTCTGCAAAACCACCATCACACTCAGAGCCAAAGTACCAGAAATGATCAAGGCGTTCTCCATCGGCGTACCAAAGGCAAGGATCAATGAGCACGCGTTCGCCAATTCGAGCATCGTCAATATACTCTCCTACAGCGATAATATGACCACAAACGTCCGCACCTTGAATTCTTGGTAGAGAAAGAGCATTGCCAGACCAGCCTGCGTCTTCACTATCGTTATCGCCCTTGGAGTACCAGCCAATACGAGTGTTGATATCGGTGTTGTTTACGCCTGCGGCGCTAACTTTAATGAGAACTTCATTAGCGGCTGGTTTAGGAACCGCGATGTCTGATTTAACGACAAGTTGTTCTAAGTCACCGTGCCCAATGAGCTGAACGCCAGTCATAATTGAACTCATGTGTGGTTTCCTTTTTTAGTTGTTTGATGTTGTCGCTGTGAATAGAGCGCTAACTGCCGTTTTAGCGGCACTCACGGCAGCTTCTCCCAGGATAGGGTAAGCGGCCGTGATACCTTCATGAAGTACATATAACGCCTGACTTAAATCTTCACGACCACTTATCTGCGCCAATTGTTGAATTACCGCATGTTTATAGGTTTCAACAGCGGAGTGAATTTCTGCATTGTCAGGAAATGCCGCTAGAGCATTTGCAGAAAGACATCCTTTTGGTGCGTTCTGTCTCATCCAGTGACTAAGCGTATCAAACGCCGATAAGGTGGCAGCTAAGCCAGGGGCACTGTGGCAGCTTTCTAGTAACGATAGATAACGTTGATGACGATAATCCAGCGCGCCCACGACCATACTTTCTTTAGAAGGGAAATATTTATAAAGCGTTCGCATACTGACACCAGAAAGTGCTTTTAGCTCAGCAACACTCGGTTCTGCAAACCCTTTTTGCGCAAAAGCACGTTCTAGGTTCTCGGCTATTTGTTGTTGGGACATCATAAAACCTATAGGTAGAATGTTTGTACTACCTATAGGGTAGAATAATTGTTCTACATCTGTCAATCATTATCGTGCTTAACAAATAATGTTTATTTTTATAACAAATATGACTTTGGTTATAGAAAAATAAGGCTCGTGTTGATTTATCTTATCCGACCAGTTATCGTTTAACTAACAATCTGTTAACATGAGGTGGTCGGCATGCATTTCGATGAATTATTAGAAAAAGCTAAGCAATGTGCTCAAACTGGAGAGCATATGGCCATTCCATCTTCGTGGGGTCAAGGCAGAACGGTGTTTGGTGGCTTATCTGCATCTCTGTTGTATACCGTTATGCAATCCAAAGTTAATGGTGAACGTGTATTGCGTTCATTGAACACCAATTTTGTTGGTCCGCTGCTTGTCGATGTGCCTTTCACATTTGAAGTCGAAGTGTTGCGTGAAGGGAAAAGCGTGTCTCAGATGAGTGCTCGATTGATTCAAAATGGTCAGGTTGCTGTTTTTCAGCAAGGATGTTTTGGGGCAGATCGCGACTCGAATATTATTGTTAACAACAACGATAACCACATCATGCCACTGCCGGATGAGCTACCTAGATTTCCTGATGTGGCTCAAGGTGCCCCTAATTATACCTCGCATATAGACCTTGCTTTGGCTAGAGGTCATCTACCATTTACCGTAAGTAAAGACTCACATACTTGGGGTTGGATGCGATTCAAGCAAGCTCCAAAACAGATTACAGATGCACATCTTATTTGTTTGGTCGACGCATGGCCTCCAGGTGTACTGCAAATGATGTCAACGCCGGCACCTGCGAGCAGTATGATGTGGAACTTGGAATTTATCCATCCTCACCAACCTGTTGAACCAGAAGATTGGTTTGCTTACCAATCCCATACTCGTCAGGCGGCTCAAGGATACGCGCATGCTCAGGCTAATATATGGAACAATAGAGGTCAGTTGGTGGCAGTCAGTCGTCAGAGCATCGCAATCTTCGATTGATAACAACGCTCTCCTAGTGCTAAGAAATTATCTTTATGGCTTCAACGATAGCGTTTTGGTCATTTGAGGCTTTCGTTACCACATCCGCACAGTTTTTCAGTTTCTTTGTCGCATTATTTACCGCAATGCCAAGTCCTGCACACTGCAACATGGATACATCGTTGTCGTTATCGCCGATTGCCACAACATCTTCAAGCTCAATGCCTAACGAAGTGGCTAAGCGTGAAAGCATGGCGCCTTTACTATTGCCTTGTTTGTTAAAGCCAATGCGGTTAAACCAGGACTGTTCGTAGCTGAAATTTTCATAAATCAGCGGGTCAGAGATAAAGGCATCAATATCATTTGGACTACCTTCTGTTACGAACGTCCAGATATGCTTGCAATCGCTCAGCGCGCTCGCGAAATCAGTAACACGCTCTATTTTGGGCTGGATGTTTGGCTCGAGCGTGGCGCCCCATGACTCCAGTTTTGAGATGTAATTAGCGGGATGTTGGTAACAAAGCAAGATTTTGTCGTCAGCATAAGCAATCAGATCGAGAGACTCAGACTGAGAAACAAAGTGCGCCGCTCGCTGTTTGTCTACAGGCTCAGCAAAAGTAATTTGTTGGTTTTCGAACTGGTAGACATAAGAGCCATTACAACAGATGGCCGGAGTGTTCAATTGCAGCAGTTGGTGATAATAGGCGACGGTGGTGTGGTGGCGACCTGTCGTTAAGATGATGTTTGTTGTTGAAGCTATGGAGCGGATTATTTGCTGGGTTTGGGTATCAATCTCCCCTTGTGAATTGAGTAGCGTTCCATCTAGATCAATGGCGATGAGTTTATACTTCATGTTGTACCTCAACTTGATGAGGTTGCAAACCAATCGCTGTTGCGGCATTGATTAGCGCGCTCATTGTCATGAACACGCGAGGGGTGAGATCGCGTCCTGTTTCTAAGAAGCTGTTGACTCCCCATTTTGAGCTCATAATCAGCAGATAGTAGCCCCTTGCCGTGCGAGGTTTAAGGGCTATTGCCCCTTCAATATCACCTCTTGCAAAATGATGTTTGAATTCCTTTAGCAGCATTCAGATGTTCCTTTCTTCAGATAAAAAAAGGGGCGAATATCGCCCCCGGTTCGCCTTATAGGAATGCTTTATATGGAAGCTCCGGCTCATTTTTGAAGATGTCTTTGAAGCCGCGGAAATGCTGGTAGTGCATGCGACCTTTATCTGTTGGATAGGTGTATTTACCACCGACTTGCCAGAAGAAAGGTGCAAAACTGTACTGCAGACGGTCTTTCTTCATATTCCAAAGTACTTCGATTTCTTTAGGATCGTTTTGGAAGTTAGCCCAAATATCGTGGTGGAACGGCATGACTACCTCACAGTCTAAAGATTCAGCTGCGCGAAGGATGTCAGATGACGTCATTTTATCGGTGACACCGCGAGGGTTTTCACCATAAGACAATAGGGCTACATCTATTTGGTACTCGTTACCGTGTGCTGCGTAGTAGTTTGAATAGTGTGAATCACCTGAGTGGTATACGCTACCGCCTGTGGTCTCAATCAAGTAGTTTACAGCGCGTTTATCCATACCATCTAGGATCTCTTTATCATACGAAGAAGTACCTTCTGGCAGAGTTACTAGAGCAGTGCGGTCAAATGAGTCTAAAACGCGAATCTTCATATCGCCCACTTCAAGAACGTCACCTACTTTTGCCACGATACAACGATCTTCTGGAACACCCCAGCCCATCCATAGGTCAACACACGCTTGTGGACCAATGAATTTTACATGATCGCCACAGTTCTGTAGTACCGCCGCTGCCACGTTAACATCGATATGATCGGCGTGATCGTGAGAGGCCATAACTGCGTCGATATCTTTGATCGCAAAGGGATCAAGTGGGAAAATTGCTGTACGTAAGTTTGGTTGAAGTGCTTCAACACCACCCATACGCATCATTTGGTGCTGGTTTTTCATGAACTGGTTCTTTTGTGTTTTTTTACCAGTACCACACCAGAAATCGATAGTAACGTTAGTATTGCCTTCACTCTTAAGCCAAATACCCGTACAGCCTAACCACCACATTGAAAATGTGTTTGGCTCTACGACAGTATTTTCAATCTCTTCATTTAGCCAAGTACCCCACTCAGGGAAAGTGCTTAAAATCCATGATTCACGAGTAATTTCATTTACGTTGCTCATAACAATACCTTTTATTTCAATAAATTGGTCAAATTTTGGATGTAGGGTGCCTAGCACCTCTTTTTGCAAAGAGGTACTTGGGTATTTTTTCTGGACTTGGTTAGTTAATTATTTACACGAGAAGCACTTCGGTGCCGTTACTTCTTATTGCTTCTATCACTTCAGGGTTGGCATCTTTGCCAGTAATCAAGATATCTATTTTGTCTGCTGGGCAGAAAAGCATGCCAGTGCGATTACCTATTTTCGAGCTATCTACCACAACAACGAGTTTGTCGATCTGTTCTACCATTTGCTGCTCAGATACTGCGGTTAACATATCCGCTTTGTACAAACCGTTTTCAGTGAGCCCTTTACCACTGGTAAACATCCAGTGGCCGGCGTATCCGCCTAAAGAGTTTGGTGACGGATTAAGAAATATGTTCTGTGCTTTGTTGTATTGCCCGCCAATAATGATGACATCTTCATGATCCTCATTAATTAAATAGCTGGCGAGTGGAAAATAGTTTGTCACTATTTGCACATCTTGCTGGCATAGCTCTTGTCCTAATAAGAAAGCTGTTGAACCACAGTTAATCACAACGCTATCGCCTGGTTGACACAAGGAGGCTGCTTTCACTGCAATGCGTGATTTTTCGTGGTAATGATCGGTGGTATCAATATTGAGCGGGCTCCAAGCCTTACGCTTAATCTCAATACGTTCAGCACCATTTCTTACTTTTCTTAATTTACCTAGCTCATCTAGTTTTGCGATATCCCGTCTGGCCGTTGCAGGCGAAACATCGAAGTTCTCGATGATGTGAGCCACATTGATGACTCGCTTTTCATCAAGTAGAGACAAGATTCCATCATGTCTTTGTAATTCATTCATGGTTATCACCTTAATTTGTCATCAAGTGATTACTTGGTGATTATTTTTGATTTGTAATGATTCTATTTTGCTCAGGGCTGACTGTCAAATTCTCTCGCCCTAAAAGTGCTAAGTAAATCACTAAAAATAGTTAAGTTATTGATATTAAACAGTTTGTTGTTTTTGTGTGTGATCGTGTTGGCAAAAATACAGTTTATAGAACGCGAAAATTGATAAAAATCAAAATAATCATAAATGAGCATTGAATGATTACTTATGATTGGTAATGTTTGTGTTGTGAGCAACTACTGAACAGAACATCAGTGAACGACACGGACAATCTCTGACCTACACATAAATATAAAACATTACCAAGGGGCAAGAATATGGAGTTTCTATACGACATCTTCTACATATTTTACAGTCAAGTAATGACCAAAGCGCCGCTGCTACTGGGTCTGGTAACTTGTATTGGTTACTGGCTACTCAGACGTGACGGCACCACCATCATCAAAGGTACAATCAAAACTATTGTCGGCTTTATGCTGGTACAAGTCGGGGCGGGAACCTTAGTCGCAGGTTTCAAACCCGTAATTGAAAAACTCTCTGAGTTCCACGGACTCACCGGTTCGGTCATTGACCCATACACATCAATGATGGCTACCATGGAGACGATGGGTGATAACTACTCATGGGTAGGCTATGCCGTTCTTTTAGCACTCGGCATCAACATTCTACTAGTTCTTTTCCGCCGCTATACCGGTATTCGCACTATCATGCTTACTGGACATATCATGTTCCAACAAGCGGGTTTGATCGCAGTATTCTACTTCGTGCTTGGTGCTAGTATGTGGGAAACGATCATCTATTCAGCAATTCTGATGGCGCTGTATTGGGGTATCTCCGCCAATATCATGTTTAAGCCAACAGAAGCCGTCACCGGTGGCGCTGGGTTCTCAATTGGTCACCAACAACAGGTTGCTTCTTGGATTGCTACCAAAGTGGCACCAAAACTGGGTGACAAAAATGATAGCGTTGACCAATTAGAACTGCCTAAATGGTTGCACATATTCCACGATAGCATCGCGGCAACAGCGATCGTGATGACGGTTTTCTTCGGTATTATCCTTCTTTCATTTGGCCTCGATAACCTACAAACCATGGCTGGAAGCACGCACTGGACAATCTACATCCTTGAGACTGGTCTTAAGTTTGCGGTAGCGATTCAGGTTATTGTTGCCGGTGTTCGTATGTTTGTCGCTGAGCTGTCAGAAGCTTTCAAAGGTATTTCTGAGCGAGTAATTCCAAACGCGGTATTGGCAATTGACTGTGCGGCTATCTACGCATTCTCTCCAAACGCAATGGTATTTGGTTTCATGTGGGGTGCGATTGGTCAGTTCGTCGCGGTTCTTGCGATGTTAGCGTTTGATGCGCCAATCATGATCATTCCTGGATTCATTCCAATGTTCTTCTCTAACGCAACGATCGGTGTGTTTGCTAACCACTTTGGTGGCTGGAAAGCGGTAATGAAGATCTGTTTCGTAATGGGCATCATCGAAGTTGTGGGTTCGGCTTGGGCTATCCACTTATTCACCCAACAAGGCACTGAGTTCAGCGGCTGGATGGGTATGGCGGACTGGGCGTTAATTTTCCCACCAATCATGCAAGGTCTATCTGCATCTAACTTGTTCTTCTTCGTTCTTGTCGCGCTATCTGGTGTGTACATGTTCTACGCATCACGTGCGTTGCGTGCAGAAGAAGATGCTCAAGGTACGGTAACGGTTACAGAAGAGCCGGAAGTGATTGAAGCTGTAGCTAAAGCAGTAGAAGCCAGCGACGGTGTACGTCCAGTAAGCATCCTTGCTGTGTGCGGTAACGGTCAAGGTTCATCAATGATGATGAAGATGAAGATTGGCAAGTATCTTGAGAAGAAAGGCATACCCCACGTGATGGATTCATGTGCCGTGTCTGACTACAAATCGAAACTCGCATCTACCGACATCATCGTTTCATCTAAGCACCTTTCTGCTGAGATGGATCCAGGCGATGGCAAGTTTGTGCTGGGTGTACAAAACATGCTTAACCCAAATTCATTTGGTGATGAGCTACTCGACATCATAAACACCAACTTCGCAACACAAAAATAACAACGACACACCAAAAAGGGCCAGCGTAATGATTGGCCCGATGAAGGAGATAAATCATGGCTCTGAAGCAATCCCTAATCGAAAACAACTCTATCAAATTGCACGCTCATGCGGGTGATTGGCGTGAAGCGATTACCATTGGTACCGACATGCTTATTGCCTCTGGCGCTATCAAGCCCTCTTACCATGAGGCCATCATCAGTAGTGTAGAAAAATTAGGTCCTTACATCTGTATCGCTCCGAATCTTGCACTTCCTCATGCGAGACCAGAAGACGGTGTGATTAAAACCGCGTTTGCACTAGTGACTCTGAACACGCCAGTCTATTTCGAAGGTGAAGATGAGCCTGTCGATGTGTTGATTACTTTAGCGGGTAGTTCGTCTGATGAGCATATGGAAGGCTTAATGGAAGTTACCCAGGTACTCGATGATGAAGACA
The DNA here is from genome assembly GCF_000733315.1 of Vibrio sp. ER1A. Taxonomy (NCBI): domain Bacteria; kingdom Pseudomonadati; phylum Pseudomonadota; class Gammaproteobacteria; order Vibrionales; family Vibrionaceae; genus Vibrio; species Vibrio sp. ER1A. The sequence continues at coordinate 1,703,225 of NZ_JPJA01000086.1, read as the reverse complement.
GTGAAACGGGCGTTGATCTCGATAAATTGCGCCGCTGCCAATCAAAAGAAGACATCTACCGCGTTATCGATGAAGCCTTAGCCGCTGAGATGGCTTAACGGAGGCGTTATGTATCAAGCACTAAAACAACGAGTTCTCGCTGCCAATCTCGCATTACCAAAATATGGACTAGTGACGTTTACTTGGGGCAATGTCTCTGAAATTGACCGCGAACGTGGCGTTATTGCGATTAAACCATCTGGCGTTGAATACGATGACATGAAGGTGGATGACATCGTAGTGATTGATCTTGATGGCAACCGAGTGGAAGGGTCGCTCAATCCATCCAGTGATACCGATACGCATGTTGAACTCTATAAAGCGTTTCCGGAAATTGGTGGCATCGTTCATACCCACTCACGCAGCGCTACTATTTGGGCTCAAGCGGGCATTGATATCCCGTCACTGGGTACGACCCATGCAGACTATTTTTACGGCGACATTCCTTGTACGCGTAAGCTAACTAAAGCGGAGATCGCAGGGGAGTACGAGCGCAATACTGGCTTGGTGATAGTGGAGGAATTTAACCAACGCAATATCAAACCGATGTCGATTCCAAGTGTGATTGTAGCTGGACATGCGCCATTTTCTTGGGGCAAAGATGGTCACGATGCGGTGCACAACGCTGTCGTGCTTGAAGAAATCTCGGCGATGGCATTAGCGACACGTTCTCTCAATAGCGGCATCAAGATTCAACCAGAACTGTCAGACAAGCATTACCTGCGTAAGCATGGTGAGAACGCCTATTACGGCCAGAGGTAAGCCTATGTATAAAGTACTAGCTCTTGATTTAGATGGCACGGTATTAACGGATGACCACACGATTCACCCAGAGGTGAAATCTGCTATCCACATGGCTCGAACGCAATGTCATGTCGTCATTGTTACTGGCCGACACCATACCGCAGCAAAGCCATTTTACGATGAGCTAGAGCTGACGACGCCAATCATATGTTGCAATGGTACCTATGTGTATGACTACCAACGAGATGAGGTAGTAGAACACAACGCTATCGATAAAGACAATGCGTTGAAGTTCATTGAACTAGCCACTGAATTTCAAATGAAAATGGTGATGTACGTAACTCATGAGATGACGTACAGCCGAGCCAACCCTATTGCTTATATGCAAGCGCTGGAGTCTTGGGCAATGCAATTTCCGAAGCAGCATCAGCCACAAATACGCAAGATAGATTCGTTCAGCCAATTGGCACAACAGACTGACTATGTGTGGAAATTTGTGGTGGAGGGCGCGCCGAGTTCGGTTCAGCGTCTCTCAGAACACTCTTGGATAAAGCGCAATTTTAATGGTGAGCGCTCTTGGTCCAATCGTATTGATTTTGCCGCTCAAGGGAATAGCAAAGGTAAACGATTGGCTGATTATGTCAAAGGACTTGGCTACGAAGCACATCATGTCATTGCTGCTGGTGACAACCACAATGACATTTCCATGCTTGAGTATGCCGGGCTTGGCATCGCCATGAAAAATGCCGATGAGATGGTAAAACAAAGCGCCAAAATCACCTGCAAAACGAATAACAACGAAGACGGCCTTGCCCGTTTAATACGTGAAAAAATTAAAGGATAAGTAAGATGACTAAACCAATGATTCAAATCGCTCTAGATCAAACCAATCTATCTGCAGCGATTGAAGTAGCAAACAATGTAGAGAGCTTTGTGGATGTGATTGAAGTAGGCACCATTCTCGCGTTTGCAGAAGGAATGAATGCAGTAAAAACACTAAGAGCGAACCACCCTGAGCATGTACTTGTTTGCGACATGAAAACTACTGATGGTGGTGCAATTCTTTCTAAAATGGCATTTGAAACTGGTGCAGACTGGATCACGGTGTCAGCTGCTGCTCATATTGCAACCATAGGAGCATGTAAGAAAGTTGCTGATGAGTTTAACGGTGAAATTCAAATTGAAATTTATGGTAACTGGACCATGGAAGATGCCCAAGCTTGGGTGGATCTAGGTATCAAGCAAGCCATCTATCACCGTTCTCGTGATGCAGAACTTGCGGGTGTGGGTTGGACTGAAGAAGACTTAGTTAAAATGCGTCAATTGTCGGACTTAGGTATCGAGCTATCCATTACAGGCGGTATCGTGCCAGAAGATTTGTACTTATTTGAAGGCATCAAGGCAAAAACGTTTATCGCAGGTCGCGCACTTGCGGGCGAGAACGGAAAAGCGACCGCAGAAGCACTGCGCGCTCAAATTGACCGTTTCTGGAACTAAGGAGCTACTATGTTTCAGATGCTAGATAGACCGCGGATGGGACTGTATGAAAAGGCGTTGCCTAATGAACTGTCCTGGGAAGAAAAGCTGCAACAAACCAAGCAGCTCGGTTTCGATTTCTTAGAAATTTCAGTCGATGAATCGGATGAAAGAAGAAGCCGCTTAGATTGGGATGACGAGGCCATTTACGATCTGAAAAGGTTATGCGAACGCTACGAGATCCCTTTGCAATCAATGTGTCTTAGTGCTCACCGCAAGTACCCTTATGGTTCTTTGGATCCACAAGTACGTCAACAAGCTCACCTGCATATGGAAAAAGCGATTACATTGGCGTTTAAATTGGGTATCCGAACCATCCAGCTCGCGGGCTATGATGTTTACTATGAGCCAGCTAACCAAGAGACGCACCAGAACTTTATCCAAGGGATGAAGCAAGCAGCAAAAATGGCAGAGCGAGCTGGTGTGATGCTAGCGGTCGAGATAATGGATACCTGTTACCTCAACTCATTAAGCAAATTTGAAGTGCTTAATCGTGAAGTAAACTCGCCATTTTTCACGGCCTACCCTGACGTGGGTAACATCTCAGGTTGGAATTATGACGTATCGACGGAACTGGCCTTGAGTATGCCGCACATTGTGCAAATTCACCTTAAAGACACTTATAAAGTTACCAACGATTACCAAGGTCAGTTTAGGGATTTGGTGATTGGTGATGGTGAAGTGGATTTTGAGGCAATTTTCGAGACACTTAAACGTACCGATTGTGTCGTACCCATGGTGATTGAAATGTGGGCGCAAGATGATAACTGGCGCGAAAATATTGAGATAGCCAAGCAACGATTAAACCAAGTTTGTCAGAGCGTGGAGGTACCTCTGTTGTTTAGCTAGTTGGCAAACATTGGCTAATATGAGCTCCTGAAGTAAGACGCAGCGATTTCCCTCTAAGCTGCGTCTTTTTTCATCTATTGACATCCCTCGTTGATTACCTCAGAGTTAGCCCTCCATTTTCGACACTAAGCCTGCTATGAAACTTCTGCATCTCCAATTATTTTGGCATCAAACACAGAATACGTTGCTAGAAATGGAAGATCTTCCAGTTTTGACTGAGCAACAGCAGCGAGATTTCAAACTGTGGATGAAAAAACGTAGGAAAATCCTAAGCTTTGAAGTACATCAGCAATCATGGGTCAAGGTTAACCAAGATGGCTTTAGTTCGCTTATTGAGCTGCGTCCTAATGGTAGTTTAGTTGAGCGTGATATGTTTGGCGGCCGGTCGTTATCGGGTTTGTGGAAAGTCATCGATGGGTTACTGTTTATTAAAGTGATCAGCGGTGAGTTCATCGTTGAATATCAAATTGCGGGTAGTTCTGAGCAGAACATTCACGACGGTGTAGAATATATAAACGGTAAGGTCAGTACTTACAGTAAGTTTGTTCAAGTAAAAGCATAGTAACGAACGTTGTGAATTATTGCTCCTGCACCCAACAAAATATTATATCTTCTAGCCCTTCTTCGTTATCGCTATTACCTTCATGTTCGGTAAATCCAAGTCGACGATAAAACTCGATCGCGTTGTGATTGATCTGAAATGTTCTCAGTGATAATTCCCCTCCGCTACGAGCTTGTGCTTCTTCGACTAACAACCGTCCAATCCCCTTTCTCTGAAACTCAGGTGCAACATACAGTTGATTGATTTCGTTCCGATCCATGGCCATAAACGCCACGGGTTGTTTTGATTCTAGAGTGAGTACCACCCAGATATCATGACTGTGCGGCAAAATATTGGTTAGAAAATACAATTGAGATTCAACAGAATGAATAGGCTCTATGCCTAACGCCTGCACGAAAGCACGGCGCCAAAGCGTCACGATTTGCTTAGCGTATTTAGGTTCGAAGCGCTCTAAAGTGAACGGCGGTTCATGCATCACACAACCTTTATTCTGCTTTACACTGTAAAAATGATGTCTACAGTGTAGCGCAAAATTTCTTTTGACCTGTCTACATGTGTAGGGTTTAAGGTTCTGCCCCTTGAACTTCATTGTCAGGCTGCTATTCTTTGCCGCCCTTTTTCTTATGTTGAGGTAACCCATGGCCATTGGTTTTGACTACGGAACCGCGAACTGTTCTGTCGCTCATCTTGTGAATAACGCCATCGAGCAGATCCCACTGGTAGGTGATAACTGTTATATCCCCTCAACGCTTTGTGCTCCGACGGCTGAAACTGTGTCTGAGTACTTGTTTCGTTGCTTGGATATTCGACCTTCCAACGAAGTAGGTGAAGCCGTGCTTCGACGTGCGGTAAAGCTCAATCGAGAAGAGGGGATTGAAGTGATTCCTACGGATGTACTGTTTGGCGAAGCAGCGTTGGATCTGTACCTCGAAGACCCTCAAGACGTCTATTACATTAAGTCTCCGAAGTCTTTCTTGGGCGCCATGGGGCTTCGAGATATGCAGCTATCATTTTTTGAAGATTTGGTGTGCGCCATGATGAGCAATGTAAAACGTCAGGCGGAATTGCACTTGGGACAAAGCATCAGCCAAACGGTTATTGGTCGACCTGTTAACTTTTTAGGTCGTGGCGGTGATGCCTCTAACCGTCAGGCGGAAGGTATTTTATCGCGAGCGGCAACGCGTGCGGGCTTCAAAGATGTCGAGTTTCAGTTTGAACCTGTAGCGGCAGGGCTTGAGTACGAGTCATCGTTAACTGAAGATAAAAATGTGCTGGTGGTCGATATCGGTGGTGGTACGACGGACTGCTCATTTATTCAAATGGGACCAAGTTGGGTGGGCAAAGCAGATAGAGACTCTTCACTCATAGCTCACACTGGTCAACTTGTAGGCGGAAACGACCTGGACATTTACATTGCATTTCGCCGCTTTATGCATGCATTCGGAATGGGGACTAAGCGCCACTCAGGATTAGACATCCCTGTGACGCAATTTTGGAACCCTATAGCGATTAATGATGTTCAAGCTCAACGTAAATTCTACGCTCATGACAATCTAAAAGAGCTACAACTTCTTGCTAAAGAAGCCATTGAACAAGACAAAGTATCGAGACTGGTCACACTGCACAAAGACACGTTAGGTTATGCCGTTATTCGCGAAGCTGAGAAGGCAAAAATCGCACTAGAATCTTCAGCAGAATATCGCGCTATGATTGATTTGTTCTCTGAACAAGTTGGCATTGATATCAGCCATGCTCAAATGGCAGAAGCCATTGATAACCCAACCAGAAAAATCCAGGCATTAGTCAAAGAAGCAGTAGATCAATCTGCGACCTCACCTGATGTCATTTATATGACTGGCGGATCAGCACGCTCTTCAGTATTACGCAATGCGGTTCAAGAAGTGCTACCTAACATCCCTGTAGTATCTGGCAACTACTTTGGTTCGGTAACGGCAGGGTTAGCGCGTTGGGCGGACGTGTGTTTTAAATAGTGTGTGTTTTAGATTGAATAAAATAAGCCCAGAGCTTAGCTCTGGGCTTATTCATCTATTTGGTTGGCATCGGAAGTATTTCAAACATTCCGTCAAATTCGTCCAAGGTGTCGGCTAGTTTGCCGATTAACTCGCCATCTCCTTTGATTCCTGCTTGCCCCGACTTCAACAAAGCTTCTAAGGTCGTTTGGCCCAATGCGATTCGTGTTAAATCCGCTTTGTGTACGATGAGCTCCACATCGGTTTTCGGTAGAGTGTCCACTTCGATGTTACTCATGTTGGCATTAGACACTTCACCGTAGTAACGCTCTGCCACATCTGGGTGATATAAACCGAAACTAAAGTCCAATTCAGCTTGTTCTGCTTTTTCTGCGTTGAGTTTAACTGCAATAAAATCAAGGAACATGCCTGTAGGAGTATTAGCAATTACGTCAGCTGATGCCAGCTTGATTGAAGGTGATATCTCGCCAGTTCTTAGCTCCACTGCACCTTGTAAGTAGGAATTACGCCATGCCATGGTTTCTGATTGGTAGCCTTGCTGCTCAAAGCTGTCAGCCAAAGCAAATCGATAGTCGATATTGTTTGGATCGCACTGTACCAAGTCGTTGAGTAGCTGAGAAGCCTCTTGATATTGACCTTTGTTGAAGTAGTCTATCCCGGCCTTGTATAGAACATCGGCGCCAGCTGCCTCAACATAGACACACGATTTATCTTGAGTCTGCAGCGGGTTAGTATTGACTGGGTTCATATCGTGATAGCCAAGATATAAGTTCACAACAGCTCGCGCGTTGTGGCTATAAGAGCCATGATATCCATTAGTGTGCCAGGTTTGCTTTTGTGATTCTGGTACTAGGCGTTCAATTTCTCTGCCCACATCATGGATGGTGACCCCGTGGTTAGCAAGACGCATTGCTTGATTGTGGATGAAACCATAGTTGTCGCGTTGCAACGCCATATAGTCGGAAATTTCGTTACCTTCCGTGTTTGGATCGTTCCAAACCGGAGCTGAGTGCGCGGCGTGAATGTTATCGACTAAGCCAGAATCAACATAGCGTAGCTTCAGTTCGGTTAAATACTTAGTCCAAACCAAGGAATCACGTACTTTTGCACCGCGGAAGGTGTAGATATTGTGCATACCGTCATAGGTTAGCTCTGCGGTATTAAGTGAGCGATACTGAGGAACATATAAGACGATTTCAGCTGGTGCTTCCGCGCCCGGCATATTGATGGCGTGGAATTCTAGGCCGTCAATGGTAATAACTTTTTCGCGTTCTTGGATTTCTGTTGTTGGAGCTACTAAGGTCACTTCACCGCGTGATGTGCCAAGACCTAACGCGTTATCAACGATCCCTTTCGCATCGTTCACCAGTGTCGTACCGTATTGGTAATTTGCTCGGCGTCCCATTGCTGTGCCGGCGATGACATTTTCATCTGCTAGCTCCTTGATAAAGTCTTTTGGCGCATAAATCTTTGCATTGTCAGCAAAATCTCCAGATTCAACAATGCCTCTTGAGCCACCAAAGTGGTCAGCGTGCATGTGCGAATAGATCATGCCGGTGATTTTGTGCTCGCCATTGATCTTTGGAAGGTGTTGCTTGGCAAAGTCCCAAGACGCTTCAGCGGCTTCGCGTGATAGCAATGGGTCATGAATAACGTAGCCGTTGTCAGTGCGATAGATGGTCATATTAGACAGGTCGGCACCACGAATTTGGTAAATGCCATCGGTCACTTCGTACAGTCCACCAGCAGCGTAGTTCAACATACCTTGGCGCCAGATCGATGGATTTACCGTCGGTGGGATGTCTTCGACTGACATTTCAGCCATAAATTCGAAGCGATTTTTCAGCTCACCTGCAGCATGATTACCAAATTCAGCAATCAGCCCCTTTTGCGTGCGTTCAAAAGCAGAAGTATCTTCCCAAGGAAGAGTGGCGGCTAACGCCTGGTTAGCTTCAATAGTATGACTAGTCGCAGGTTTGCCTTGATAGTCTTCTAGGCCAACGTAATCAGCACTAGCGTTGAATGATGCAAGAATCGCAATGGTGATAGTAGATGGCACAAGTTTGCGGTACATAATTGACCTCACACGGTTAGAACAGGAATTAAGGTCAATATAGCGGCTTGACTCATAACTAAATATGCAATTTAATTTAGTTAATACATAACTAATGGTGATGTTTATGAATGCCTCTGATTTTGATCTTAACCTGATGCGCGTGTTCGTGACCGTATATCGTTATCAGTCGATAACCGTGGCGGCAGAGGTGCTTAACTTGACCCAACCTGGTGTCAGTGGGGCTTTAAAGCGACTTCAAGCTCAACTCGGTGAGCAGCTTTTTGTTCGTGATGGTCGAGGCATTGCGCCGACGCATTTAGCTCACGAATTAGCTCGCCATATTGAGCCTGCTCTGGAAACCATAGAGAGCACCATTGATGGTGTTAAAGATTTCAGTGTGCAAGGCAAAAGGCGTTTTGCCGTTTACACGTCAGAACCAGTGATGCTGATGCTATTACCGAAAATTGAAGCGGATGAAACCTTGGGAGAGCGTGAGATCGTGCTCCATCCTACTTTAGCGACCGAAGAGGAGCTGCTCGATAAGCTCAATTTACGTCAAGCAGACCTAGCGATAGACTTTGCCAAACGTACACCTTCGCTGTGTTTTTCACAGCCGTTCTTTACTGACCAAATCTGTTTGATCGCCAGCAAATCACATCCACGAATCAGCGGCAATATCACGGTTGATCAGTACTATCAGGAGAAGCACATCACTCTTAAGCTCAGACGAGAAAACGCCTTCTTAGCGGACTATTTTACTGAGGAGAATATTAGAGGGAGAAAGGTAGCTGCAGAAAGCGATTCTCTTTTGGTGTTGATGGCATTAGTGGCAAGTAGTGAGAGTATTGGAATGATGAGCCGTAGCGTGGCTACTTTGTTTGCGGAGCGTTTTGATATTCAGATTATCGAAGCACCGTTTCGCCCTATCCCTGTCGACTTTAAGTTGGTCGCTCATAGTCGAGAGCAGAGCAGCAAAGCCAATATATGGCTTCGGGAAAAGCTGCTTTCCTACCTGTCTGAGCTAAACCTCGGTCACTGAGAGTCGACAAAAGTGGCGACTCCCACTTTATTTAAGTACAAAATTTAAGTACGAATCGCCGCCATTTTCTGTGACTTTATAAAAGTTAGTAACAGTCCCAAACTGATGATAGCTGTCATGGCCTCTGCAAATAGAATACTCGCCCAAATGCCATTAATAGGGAACAAGCTTGGCAGGATAATGACGCCTAGTGCAACAAATACAAACCCACGAGCAAGAGAGATTATGGTTGCTTGATTGGGTTTTGCAATGGCCTGAAACAGGTTGGCGACGACAAGGTTTAATCCCATTAACGGTGTCGCATAAAAGAAAAACAGTAGCGCAGTCGCGGATAGTTCAACGAGCTCGATATTATCGCCAAGGTAGAAACGTGCGACTGTCTCTGAGAACAATCCGATCACAGCGAGAAATAGTAAGCCACTGCCAATTGACGTAACAAGCCCAAGTTTGAGCGTAGCTTTCACTCGTTCCGGCAAGTTAGCACCATGGTTAAAACTGATAATAGGCTGACACGCCTGATTAATGCCAACGATAACAAATAACGCAAATACACCCACATTTGCGGTTAAGCCATAAGCGATGATGTAGCTCTCTCCAAATTGGCTAAGCAGTACGTAGTTGAATAAGAGTATCGTCAGTGCAGAGGTGATCTCAATAAAGAAAGTGGGGGTGCCTATCTTTAGGATCTGTCCTACCTTATCCAGACCAAGCCCTTGTAAGGTCAGCCTTAGCTGACCTTTAGCTTGCCAAAAGTGGCTGAGAAGAATCAGTGCTATGACCGCCTGAGAAATCGCAGTCGCGTATGCCGCTCCCTTCATTCCCCAGCCAAACTGAAGCACAAAGAAGTAGTCCAAGACCAAGTTGGTGACTGCGCCTGCTGACATGGCGTACATAGCGAGTTTTGGGTTGGTATCATTACGTATAAAGCAAGACATAACCCAAGCAAGAGCATAAAGAACAAAGAACTTGAGCATCACACCCAAATAGTCATGCGCTAGTTGTGCCATGTATCCAGTAGCGCCCATCAAGCGGATAATATCGTCTAGCCAAAAGAGTGCGATTGATACAGCAATGGTCGAGATAATTGCTGTGGCAAGCATCGCCTGACTAAACAGCGTTTGGCCAACACTTAGATTGCCCTTTCCAAATTCAATCGACATGAGCGCTGCACCACCGATACCTATCATCATTGCAATCGCAGTGAACAAGGAAAAGGCAGGAATCGTCAAAGAGATAGCACCAAGACCTTCTGCGCCGACACCTTTCCCCACAAACCAAGCGTCACCCATAATGAAAATGGACTTAATGACCATGCCTGATAGCGCTGGTAGAAGATACTGAATGAACGATTTCTGGATTGGATCGGACTTGAGGTTTATGCTCATTGGAAACGACAATACCTATAAATTGATGAACAGAGATAATGGTATTATCGTTACGAAATTTGACATTAAAAAGGGATTATCTGCCTCTAATCTGGCACTATTTGGACGTTCTTCTTCGAAATTCTGCCGGAGATTCACCCATGTTCGTACGGTAAAATCTGCCAAAATAAGCGGGGTCTTCAAACCCAAGTTGCAGTGCTATGGCTTTAACGGTTTTCGTCGAAAAGATAAGTTCACGGTTCGCTTCCAGAATTACTCTATCATGAAGCAACTTGGTAATGGTTTTACCTAGGTGTGCTTTACTTAGCTCATTAAGGCGCTTACTGGTAATGGAAAGCTTATCGGCATAAAACGCCACGTTTCGTTCGCTCTGATAGTGGGTTTCGATAAGTACTATCACCTGTGAAATCCGTTCATCCCGCACGGTAATTGCTTCGGTTTTGTCCACCGAAAAGCGAACAAGATAGCGCAAAAAACAGGTAAGCAAGGATTCGATCAAATCCCAATCGGTGTCTTCACGTTGATACTCTTCCAGCAGCAAATCGAAAACGCCATCAAATTGCGTTGCTCCTCTACCCTGAGTATCGATATAAGGGTGCTGATTCTGATGAGCAGAAAATATCGCGTCAAACATCAATTGATGGCGGTAGCGATTTTCGAAAAAATCGGTCGAGAAAATGAGCATTTTGACGTTACTGCCCAGTGAGTTTGACTCATGAACTTGCCCTGGGGCGATTGTAAAAAACCGTCCTTTTACACTCTGATAATCGACAAAATCGATACGTTGAGAGCCGGAGTCATCCAAACACCAAATGACTTCAAAATAGTCGTGACGATGTGGTTCCAAGAAGACTTCTTCTGACTCCATACGGCAATCGACGACCTGACAAGGATGACCTTTGGGTAATGTTACCAAGTTAATTTTGTCTTTCATGGTTCACATAGGCGGCAAGGAAAGATGTGTCTAGTATGACATTGATTGATAAGTGATTCGAGGTGACAAACTGATTACGAGTAGGAATTGACCTACCTTAGGTTGGGATGAGAGCAACACGGTTTTAACTATAAAGTGGTAATTAACTTGGGCTGGCGATAAGTTGAGCTGTGATGTAAATCCAATAGTACATAAATTGCTGATATAAATGGCAATTGTTGCTTGAATTTGTCTCGTTTATGAATCTAGAATGATTTGACCCTCTGATTTAAGGGTCACCTAGCCAACTGACGTTGTTAGTGAACACCTCTTGTTCACATGTTATATAGCCAATCGCCTTGTTTTCGCGATTGGCTTTTTTCTTGTCGTAAATTTGTCCTAGCATTAAAAAAGCTCACCGAAGTGAGCTTGCAACCATATATGGAGCCGGAGCTACACTTTGAACTGTTCAACGGTAGTGAGAAGCTCTTGGTTTCTGCCTTTTAAGTCATTGGCATTTTGTGTTGCCAACTCTCCATTTTGGACCAATGTGCGCACCATATCTTGAATCGTCACCATGTTCTTATTGATCTCTTCCGATACCGTACTTTGTTCTTTCGCTGACGATGCAATTTGAGCTACGAGCCCATTAATCTCATCAGTAAAGGTCATCATGGAGTCGAGAGAGTTAGTCACTCCGCTGGTTTGCTCTTCATACAGCTTACAACGATGCTTGGTGGAGTCCATATTGGCGACAACGGCTTCGTTGCCAGCATGAAGCTTAGATAGCATTTCATTGATTTCAGATGTGCTTTGTCGAGTGCGAGAAGCCAGAGCTCTCACTTCATCAGCAACGACGGCAAATCCGCGCCCTTGTTCACCTGCGCGTGCAGCTTCGATTGCAGCGTTAAGTGCAAGTAGGTTGGTTTGCTCTGCGATATCACCGATTACTTCAAGTGTGTCACCAATCTTCTGTGTATCGGCACTCATAGCTACAACAGCTTGTGAGGTGTTTTCCACTTCTGCGACCAGAGCCTGCAAACTTGAGATAGCTTCTTCGACAATCAGCTTCGAGTCAGAGCTAGCTTGGTTAGCCGTTTCAGTATTATTTGATGCTAGTTGCGCATCATTGGCCACTGTATCGGAAGAGGCACTCATTTCATGAATAGAGGTAACAATCTGGTCCATTTCATTCTGGTGTGATTGGAACAGAGCCTGATTTTCTTTCGCTTGTTGCTCGATATGTAGGATTGAACGACTGGTTTCATTACAAGACTGAATAACATTGCCCACTAAGGTCTGCAATTGAGCGATAAAGGTATTGATGTCTTGGGAAATTTTACCAAACTCATCGTTAGAGTCGACCGTAAGTCTTTGAGTAAGGTCGCCTTTACCTGTTGCGAGGTTTCTCACCACGTTCTGAAGCAGTGTGATAGGTTTTAGTAAGAAGGCGATTATCATCATACTCAACGGAATAATGATAACAGCAGCTACGAGCAGTGCTTGGGTTATTTGTGTACTGATTGTGGCGGCATTAGCCTCTGTAACAGCACTATCTAAGTAAGCGGTCAATGTCCAAGTATCGTTTAATACAGGAATCGTTGAGTCAAACTCGATATGTTGACCCGGAGTCGTATTGGAGAATAGGACATTGCCAGCACCATCTTTGAGTGTCAGGTAGTCACCGTTGCCGCTGGTTTCTGCGAGCGGTTGAGTAATAAAGCTGAGATCGAGTTGGTAGAATGTCACTTCATTACTTTGAGCATTGGGTACCACTATATTCAGTAAGAGCTTATCATCCTGTTTGACGATTTCGTTTGCAACGATCTGTCCGTTGGCTTTGGCTAATTCTGCCTCTAATGCCGCAACAATATTCTCATCTTCCACAATGCCGGATTTGTCGAAAACGAAACCAGAAGACATTTTAGTGATGTTATCAAACTCGGTTTTTTCGACGATATCTTTTACGTCGATAAAGCTGACATTAAGGGACTTGGCTTGTTGAAAACTGTAGTTAAGTTTGTCGGTAACACTTTGGTTCAAGAGGGTAAGCTTTTCTTGTGTTGTAGAAGAACCACTGCGCTCAATATAGGATTCCACAAAGCTATTAGCAGCAAAATAGCTGGTGCCAATGGTAGTAAATATAATTGCTATGACTATTGAATAGAGTTTTAGTTTGAACGAGAGGTTCTTCATTATTAGTAGGTCCATTTACCGAAGTTATTGATGTGTATAGTAATATTTTCATCATTTAGGTAACGTGACATAGGTAATAGTTATGAACCTAAGTTTATTTATGTCTAGTTTTGATTAAAGATGTCCATTTATATTGAGTAAGATACAAAAAAGCCAGCGAATATAGCGCTGGCCACTGCATAGTAATTGTCAACACGATAAGTGCTAGACAAATAGTGAGGACAAAATACCAATAATCCCACCAAATACACCGCCCCAAACCACAAGCCAGCCTAGGTGCTCCTTTATCATCTTTTGAACGATTTCTTTAACCAGCTTTGGTGTTAATTCACTGAGTCGCTGGTCGATAATCGCTTCAACATTGCCTTTTACTTCGTTTAACATCTTCGGTGATTCGAGTTGTTCAACCAGAGCTTGTTTTACTGAATCGCTTTGGCTGATTTCAATCACTGACTGTTGCATCTTTTCAACGAAAGGCTGTTTCATTGGTTCCAATGCTTCGGTGCCGCCAAGCATCGCCAACATACCACCAAATTGAGAGTTCGCGATCACTTCAACCAGCGAATCAAAAGCAGGGTTAAAGTCGACCTTTTCTAATATTGGTTCTAAATCCAGTGGAATACCTGAGCTCATTTCTTTATTGAGGAAGCGATCGATGTTCTCATTGGTAAAGAACTGCTCCATCATTAAGTTTTTTATCGCTAATTTAAAATCTTCAAAGCGTGCTGGGATAACACCAGAGCCATAAAGTCCTGGCACTTTCTCGAACAACATATGAATGGCGAGCCAGTTAGTCACCGCACCTGAAAAGGCGAATAGGCCAGCATATAGCACTAGGGTGTTGTCGAGTTGGTAGCCAGCAGCGAGTAGCGCTAGGGCAATTAAATTAGTAATGAGACTCTTATTCATAATGTCTTGCTAGATTAATAACGTTGCGCTGATTCTATTGAAAAAATGCCGTTATAAAAAGCCACTTTTTGTCGACGATTAGTCAGCATTGTCGCGAATGGTTTTAATTTTTTCCAACAAGACGGTTTTATTAAAAGGCTTTGACACGTAATCATCCATTCCGCTCTCGGTACAGCGACGGATATCATCATCAAGCACACTAGCAGTGAGAGCAATAATTGGTGTTCGCGCTTTATTGTATTGTTCTTCATAAAGCCTAAACTCTTGAGAAGCGGTGAAGCCATCTTTCACGGGCATCATGCAGTCCATCAATATGACATGATAGTAGTTGGCATCATCACACAGAAAGTTCAGTGCTTCTTGTCCGTTATTCGCGATATCAACCTCGTAGCCAGACTTCTTCAATAATAGTGATGCTACCTTTTGATTCACTAGGTTGTCTTCAACAAGCAATATAGATTGGCTATCTGGGTTGCTTACGATATTAAGCAGTGACTTTTTTGCAGAAGTTGTCGCTTTTGACTTAGCAGAGTCATCGCTAACAATCTCCAGCTTCTGTTCTGTGGCTGGCTGAAGAGTTTGGTGTTGACTCGGTGCATGCTTTAAGGTGTCAATTAAACGGGCCCCTAGTAAAGGGAATGTGACCAAACCAGATATAAGTCGCGGATATTGGGTGGAAGACGCGTTTTGCGGCAGCACTAGAACAATTGGGCTGTCAGGGGATTGTTTGGCAATGGCCATTAAATCAGCTCTGGTATTACGACTTTCGTCAGTACAATAAATAATGATGGAGTTTTGGTTTGCTTTCACCTCGTTGTGGGAGGTGAACATGGACTGTGTCTCCAGTCCAAATTGAGAAAGCTCTTGGCTAACCTGAGTTGCGTAAGGCTGCTCATTACTGATGATAATAAAACGGTAGTTATCTAGCTCATGGATAGGTTGAGGTTTGGCTTGGTTTACACTGGACTCAATGGTGAAAAAGAATCGACTGCCTTTGCCTTTTTCTGAGTCGATTTCAATGTCGCCTCCCATGAGTTCAACCAATTGAGATGAGATTGCTAGTCCTAAACCTGTGCCGCCATATTGTCGGGTAATGGAGCTGTCTTCTTGGGTAAATGGCTTAAAAATAGCGTCCTGTTTATCTTTGTCTATACCTATTCCTGTATCGATAATGGCAAAGTAGATAATGCAGCGTTGATCGTCAATGTCGCTTACTCTGATTTCCATCCTTACATGGCCTTGGTTAGTGAACTTTACGGCGTTAGACATTAAATTCATCAAGATCTGGCGTAGGCGGTGATCATCAATGATCAGCATGTGTGGCATGTTGGGTGAGAAACTGATCTCCAACTGGAGATCTTTTTCCTTCGCTTTTGACATTACGATCGCGATCGTGTCATAAGCGATCTCGCGTAAGTTTGAGCTATGTAAAGAAATCAATAGGTTGCCAGACTCGATCTTGGAGATGTCTAGGATGTCATTGATTAAGATAAGTAGAGTCTGTGATGAAGTGTCGATGGTGTTGAGGTAATCACGCTGAATGGGATCGAGGTTGGATTCAGAGAGAATACCAGACATGCCGATGATGCCGTTTAGAGGTGTTCTAATTTCATGTGACATATTCGCAAGGAAAGAGCTTTTAGCCACGTTAGCTCGTTCAGCTTCCTCTTTGGCTGCCAACATTCGGTGTTCATTTTCTCGTCGTTCTTGGATGAGTTTATTCATTTTTCGGCCAAAATGGCTAAATTCATCCTGACCTTCTGTTGATGCTAAGGTGTCTGGCTCATTTTTGTTATCTATTTTTTCAAACGTATCGAGCGTGTTATTTAAGAAAAATATTATTCTACGTGTGATGTTAATACTTAAAATGAAAAGCGCAGCCATGATAGATATCGTAAGGCCAACTGTAAGCCAAAGACGTTGTTCCAAGTTAGTAATGCTGAGCGCCATCTCATTGGTTAACTGTTCATTGATTTGGTCAGTGGCTTTTTGAATCAATTCAAGTCGCTTATCTAAAGCTGCGATGCCAGAGGTAATCTCTTGGTCGCTAAGAGCATGTTGGCTTTCCTCTAAGACACGATCACGAAACAGGATACTTTCGACAAACGAGTCATCTGAGAAGGTCTTTAGCAGTAAACTGACTTGAGATGCATCGGCATTAATATTAAGAAATCGCTCAATCAAATATTGTTGGCGTTCGAACAGGGTGGCTAGTTGTTCGTGAGCGGAGTGCGATTCGTGGTGTTCTTCAGCGTGCCCTTCCTCAATATCAATGTGAATTAACCAGTTCTCCTCAGTCGCCCAAAGTCGAATCCACTCGAGAGTAAATAAAGCGTTTAAATGTGACTCCAGTTTTATTGTTCCGGTGTCGACTTTAGTGCTTTCTAGTTGAGCGATTAGTTGATTGACCAGATCGTGAGTCCATGAGCTCCACTCTTCAAGCTCTTCCATATCCGTCAACAGCTGCAATTCATTTTGCGCTTCTCTCAACTCTTCTAGTGTTGTATTAGCAGATGAGAGGACGTCATTAGAATAAATTTGAGTTAGCGTAGCTGCTATTTTATCCAAGCAATCATTCAGTTCGCTAAATATCTCATTTTCATTACCAGAAAAGGTGTTTTCTAGTTTTTTTAATCGTGATTTATGGAGTGATGTACTATATCCGGAAATAAAACCTAGAGCAGTTACTTCATTCGATAAAACAGACATTTGCTGTAAACTTCGTTGTGTTCTAAAGGCTTCCCAAGCTGAAAATATTAAAATAACAGTCAAAGGTAAAATTGCTAGTAGTATGATCCTGCTCTTTATAGACATCTTATTTAGCAAATTCATATCACTATTCCTTGATAATAATCTTGAACATCGATTCTGGTGAACTAATCTGTTTGTTAGTTTAGGAAAGGATTTCGCCTGAGTGTAATAAAATGACTCAAAACTTGCTGACAAACATAGGCATACGTGTGGGGCTATTTCGTGGCAGTGCAATCATCGCTTTGAGTTTGATGTTGGCTCTATCATCTGAAAGTAGAGCTTTCGCCGCTAATGAATATGCAGTATTCACCTTAAATGACAACTTTGATGAATTAAGCCGCAGTAAAGCCAGGATGCTTTATCGAGGTAAGACTAAATCGTTACAAGGGAAGCGGATAGAATTATCCGACTGGCCAGAAAGTTCATCCGAACGTTCAGAATTTTATCAATACTTGCTTGGAAAAGACGTCTCTCAAATGAACGCCTACTGGGCAAGTCTCTCGTTCTCCGGAAAGGCAAGACCTCCTAAAGAAATTGACGAGGCCAGTGTCAATACGCTGATTACTTGGTTAGCAGCAAAACCCAACCGAATTGGATACGCCCCATTAGATGCTCTACCGAGTGATGTGAAAGTACTCTACATCGTGAGTAAGGAGAAATAACAAATGACGAATAAAACTTCATTACTCGCACTTCTTACTACGGCGATAAGTTTTCCTGCCATATCTGCTATCGACATCACCGACAATTTTTCAATAAGTGGCTTTGGTTCAACCTCTTGGGCTAAGTCTGATAACGAAACACCACTGCTTATCAATAGAGATATCAGTGACGAAAACTGCTTTGACTGTGATACGACCTTTGGTGTTCAGTTAGACTACTTCTATGACGCATTTAAAGCGTCGGTGCAGGTGGTAAAACGTCCACAAGATAACTGGAGCGAACCCCAACTAGAGTGGGCCTATCTCAGCTATTCCATCGGTGAGTTTGAGGGGCGTGGTGGTCGACTTCGTCTACCAGTATTTCTTGCATCTGAGTATTATTATGTTGGGCAAGCATATACGACAGCTAGGCCCAACGAAGAAGTGTACAACAGCATTTTAGGTGTAACTGCATTTAATGGGTTGAGTGTTACGTGGAACCACAGCCTTACCGATGAACTGCTATTGTCTCTTACGCCATTTGTTGGTTTTAAAGATAATAATGAAGTTGAGTTCAATTCAGATCTTACTCTGGAGTTTGAGACTAACAACATGTGGGGGCTTAACGGTCAATTAATTGGTGATAGCTTTAGAGTAAATTTCGCTTATTTGGATTCTAATTTTGACCAAACCAGTAAAGCGAGAAACGTACCATACGAAGTGGCTCCCGGTTTTACCACTGTTGTTCCTTATGTGGAGGTAGCGCAGCCAGATCAAAATATTAAATTGTATTCTTTGGGAGCAGAATATGACTTTGGGCAATTAAAGCTTATGGCCGAGGGGCAGACTAATGATCTGAGTGCTTCGTGGTATGGCAGTGCAGGTTATCGAATTCAGAAATTTACCCCATACTTTTCTTATGGTCAAACCTACAGTAAAGGCTCCGATAATAATCCGTATGAAGGAAAAAATGGTGACAGTTGGACGTTAGGTGTACGTTATGATGTGCTAAACAACGTTTCTTTAAATGCGGAATGGCAAACTTTTAATAGCTTCGGTGGTCAATCAGGGCCATTTGTGAGTAACCCCGGCTCAGACACCGATGCCAATATGTACACCGTCATGCTTAATTTTGTGTTCTAGTTCCTAGGTTCGCTGACCCAATATCAAAAAAAGGGCTCACCATTGTGAGCCCTTTTTGTTGTTTCAAACTTAAGTAATCGTTACTTGTCGCTACTTTCTGCAATCTTCTCTAGTGCAAGCACTAAACCTACTGCCGCCAGCATCAGAACAATTGCGATAGCCAGTTGCGAAGGTTGGCCAGTTACAGACTCAAAGTTAAATGGTGATAGGTTCTCTTGAATAAGAGGCACTTGCTCACCCTTTGAGTTGATGCGCCATGAGATGGTTTCTTTCCATGGCCATAGTTTTGGTAATGTACCTAGCATTAGACCAGTCAGGAACACTAATGCGAAATCACGGTAGCGTTTTAGTAACCATGATAGGACATGAGAGAATGACAATAGACCAATCAAACAACCCATCGCAAACAACGCCATTACATCGATTTGTAGGCCCTTCACTGCGCCCAATACCGGCGTGTACATACCTAGTAGCAATAGAATAAAGCTGCCTGAGATACCTGGAAGAATCATGGCACAAATTGCGATACAGCCGGCGAAAAAGATGTTGATGCTGGTTGGATCCATTTGCAGTGGTTTCAATACCGTGATGCTGTAGGCAAATACGGCGCCAAGTAATAAGAACACGAAACGCGATAGTGTCTTTTGCTCGACTTGCTTAATCATGTGATACACGGAGACCATGATAAGGCCGAAGAAGAAGGACCACACTGGCACTGGGTGAGTTTCTAGTGCCCAAGAAATGAATTTCGCTAGTGATAAGATAGAGGTCAGGATGCCACCAAACAGCGCGATTAAGAAAAAGCCGTTGATGTGGTCGAATGCAGCCTTGAATCCGTCACGTTTCCAGATCCCAAAAATACTTGGGTTAATACGACGGATACTTTCTAAAAGCGTGTCGTAAATACCTGTAATAAAGGCGATCGTACCTCCCGATACCCCAGGTACAACGTCTGCTGCACCCATCGCCATTCCTTTTAAGAATGTAGTCAGATAGTTCTTCATGATTTCTTCTAGGTTTAAAAAGTTGATGCAGAGTATATATGCATGCTTGTTTTGATGCACTATTCAATTAGCGCCGTAAAGTTGCGACATCACGTATCAAGATATTGTGAATTCGTGATGTATATATGTCTGCCACTTAGGGAGAAAAGTTCCCTTTTACTTCAATTAATTCAAAGCCTTTTGCTTGTCTAGATAAGTTGTGCATGCCTTAGAAATGTTGCAATTCTGCAAACAAAGCGACACGTAACTTTCATCTTTCCCCGTCAAAGTACAGTTATCAGAAAAAACACATGTGACATGAGCAGCAAGCGGATTGCTGTTTTTTAAGTTGAGCACATGTCTAGATAACTCACTCGCTAGGGGATCACTATGCCAGTTTACTTAGACATTGCGTCGGTATTGGAACAAGAAGTTCGTGAACGTTATGTTCCGGGCGATTACCTGCCGCCAGAAGGACAACTAGCTCAGCGCTTTGATGTCAATCGCCACACGCTTCGTCGAGCTATCGATGAGCTCGTTAACACTGGCATGGTTCAACGTCATCAAGGTAAAGGCAATATGGTGATAAGGCAGCCCAGTGAGTATCACGTGCATTCAGGCGCGCACTTTACTAAGAATTTGATTGAACAAGGGGCAAGGCCACGCTGCGAAGTCATTCAACATCGAGTGTTTGTCGCTCCTATGGACATCGCCGCCAATCTTGGCGTTGTAGAGGGCAGTAAGATCATCCATATCCGCACACTACGAAAAACCGAGGAGTGTCCTCGCACCATCATTGACCACTACCTAGCCAATATAGAGTGGTGGAGCATTTTGAAGAATTACCAAAGTGGTTCATTACACGAATTCATTAAACGTGGGCTTGATATAGAGCTGGAGCGCAAAGAGACCCGAGTGGGAGCCAAAACGCCAACGGGTGAAGAGTGCCGACTGCTGCAAATTACATCAAGCACACCAATTCTAAGAGTCAAAACCAAAAACGTTATCAAGGGGACCGATATGGTGGCCGAGTTTTCGACCTCCAATAGCCGTTCCGACGCAACTGAAATAGTAATGGAGCATTAAATGACTGCTGTGAGCGAAAGAACAAGCTGGATGTCAACATTGGCACAAAGTCAGCAGAGCGAGTTAGAGCAACTGTGGCATTCAACCAAGATTGAAGCGAGTTATCAAATGGTACGTCAACCAGAGATAGGGTTGGCACAGGTACGTGCTCGAATGGGGGGGAGCGGTCGTGAGTTTAATATGGGGGATGCCACGATCACTCGAGCAGTCGTCAAATTGGACAGTGGGGAGATGGGCTACAGCTACTTGCGCGGTCGCAACAAAGCGCAAGCAGAGCTAGCGGCCGTTATTGATGGCCTACTGCAGACCCAATCGCACCATGAACAATTAATGCGCTTGGTCATTGAACCCTTGGCAGCTATGAAGCAAGAACAGCAGCAACTCAGAGCAAAAGAAGTGGCGACCAGTAAGGTGGACTTTTTCACCATGGTACGCGGTGAAGATTGATTCAAGGAACATGAACAAGTTTGGTTTAACGAATTAACCAAGTAAGGCAACGATAATGACCACAATTACTACTGCATTCAAAGATGCAGTTCACGACAGCCAGCAGTGCTTCAGATTGCTGCTTAAGGCGATGTCTGAACCGGGTGAAATAGTCACTCTAGAGATGAGCGAAGGTTTTGGTGCGATGCATAAAGCAGCGACACAAACCTTGTTGAGTTTAAGCGACAATGCGACGCCGATATGGCTGTCAGAGTCACACTTAAAAGACGCTGCTATTCGTGAAAATATCCGTTTTCACTGTGGCAGTCCCGTTACTGAGCGACAAAACAGTGCCAGTTTTGCTGTGATTGCTGAACAAGATTTGGCTGACTTCGATTGGAATAACGCCACATTTAGCCTTGGCTGTGAAGAGTACCCAGATCAGTCGACGACGGTTATTGTTGAGCTAGGCAGCTTAACCAATGGTTCTGATGCGAACCCATCTAAAGGTGGCCTCACGCTAACGCTATCTGGACCGGGAATCGAATCAAAATCGGTGTTGAATATTGGTGTGGCCTCTAAGGCATTTCAGCACTTCTTACAAGGACGCCAAGAGCATTTCGCTTTTCCGCTTGGTATGGATTTGATCTTGGTAAACGATGAGAGCATTGCCTGCTTACCACGTACCACACTTGTTGAGGTGAACTCATGTATGTAGCAGTAAAAGGTGGCGAAAAAGCCATTAACAACGCGCATCAGCTGCAGGCTAAAAAGCGTCGTGGTAATCCTGAATTGGCTGAATTGACGGTGGCACAAATCAGTGAGCAGCTCTCTGGCAGCGTTGATCGCGTGATGACGGAAGGTGGCATTTATGACCGTGAATTGGCCGCACTGGCTGTCAAGCAAGCGAACGGCGATCTAGTAGAAGCTATCTTTTTGTTGCGTGCTTATCGTACCACGTTGCCGCGCCTTTCGGTTTCACAGGCTGTGAACACCAGTGAAATGCGCATTGAGCGCCGCATCTCTGCTACCTACAAAGATCTGCCTGGTGGACAAGTATTGGGGCCGACATATGACTATACCCATCGTTTGCTGGACTTTAGTTTGATTGCTGAAGGTGAAGCACCGCGAGTCGACACCTCAGATGTTCAAGCGATGGAAGTGTGCCCTCAAGTGATGAGCATTCTTGAAAATCTCGACTTGATGACGACCGAAGAAGATAACCAACAAACCCCAGAAGATATCACTATGCATCCGGTGAACTATCCGTGTGACCGCAGTGCGCGATTACAGAACTTGGTTCGCGGCGATGAAGGATTCTTGCTGGCGCTTGGCTATTCGACGCAGCGTGGCTATGGACGAAATCACCCATTTGCAGGCGAAATTCGTATCGGTTTCTGCGATTTAAGTTTGGTACCAGAGGAGCTTGGCTTTGCTATTGATATCGGTGAAGTTGAGTTAACCGAGTGCCAAATGGTGAATGGTTTTGTTGGTAGCAAAACAGAAAAAGCCAAACTGACTCGCGGTTATGGTTTGACGTTTGGCTCCACCGAGCGCAAAGCGATGTCAATGGCGCTGGTGGATCGCTCACTGCAAGCGGCAGATTACGATGAAGCCATTGATGGGCCAGCTCAAGACGAAGAATTCGTGTTATCGCATTCTGATAACGTTGAAGCTGCAGGCTTCGTTTCTCATCTGAAACTGCCTCACTACGTGGATTTCCAAGCAGAGCTAGAACTGCTTCGTAAGATGCACAAAGAGCATGATGAATTCATTCAGTCTCAGGGTGAACAGAACCAACAGGAGAGCCAGTCATGAGCCAAGTACAAACTAACACTCATGCGCAAGGTGTGACCGGCTACAACTACGGTTACCTTGATGAACAAACCAAACGTATGATTCGTCGCGCTCTGCTCAAAGCCGTTGCGATTCCTGGTTATCAAGTGCCATTTGGTGGCCGTGAAATGCCGATGCCGTACGGTTGGGGAACCGGCGGTGTTCAGATTACCGCAGCGATCATTGGTCAAACTGACACGCTGAAAGTGATTGACCAAGGTGCCGACGATACGACGAATGCGGTTTCCATTCGAGAGTTTTTCAAGTCAGTAGCAAGCGCGAAAACCACCGAGAAAACGGTAGACGCCTCAATCATTCAAACGCGTCACCGTATTCCGGAAATCACTCTCGATAAAGACCAGATCTTAGTGTATCAAGTTCCGATTCCAGAGCCGTTGCGCTTTATTGAACCGCGAGAGACGGAAACGCGAAAAATGCACGCGCTGGAAGAGTACGGAATCATGCACGTCAAACTGTATGAAGACATCGCACGATTTGGTCATATTGCTACCTCTTACGCGTATCCGGTTTGCGTCAACGATCGCTATATCATGGACCCTTCTCCGATCCCTAAGTTTGACAACCCGAAAATGGACAAAATGGCGGCGCTTCAGCTGTTTGGTGCAGGACGTGAAAAACGAATCTATGCCATTCCGCCATTCACTAAAGTAAAGAGTTTAGATTTTGAAGATCATCCATTTGAAATCCAACAATGGGATGAGCCGTGTGCCATTTGTGGCGCAACGGACACCTTCCTAGATGAAGTGGTGATGGATGACAAAGGCAATCATATGTTCGTTTGTTCGGACACTGATTACTGCTCTCAGCAAGTCGAAAAACACACCATCCATATTAAGGAAACGGAGAGTCACGCATGAGCACGTTAGCGGTGAAACAGCCAACATTTGACACTAATACCTTTGATGTAAGTGAGCAGCCACTATTGTCGGTTCGTAATCTCACCAAACTTTACGCACCAGGAAAAGGCTTTACCAATGTCTCGTTTGATTTGTACCCCGGCGAAGTGCTAGGCATCGTGGGCGAGTCAGGTTCAGGTAAAAGTACCTTACTAAAGTCACTATCGGGTCGCCAAACGCCAGACAGCGGTGAGGTGCTTTACATCCGAGGTCGCGGAGAAGATCAGGTAACTCAACTCGAAGACCTCTATTTGATGGCAGAAAGTCAACGTCGTCAATTACTGCGCACAGAGTGGGGCGTTGTGCATCAGCATCCGATGGATGGATTGCGCGGCCGTGTTTCTGCGGGCGGTAATATTGGTGAGCGTTTAATGGCCGTAGGCGAGCGCCATTATGGTGATATTCGAACGGCATCAACTAAGTGGCTCACTGATGTAGAAATTCCTCAAGACCGAATTGATGACATGCCAACCACGTTTTCCGGCGGTATGCAGCAGCGCTTGCAGATTGCTCGCAACTTGGTGACTCATCCAAAACTGATTTTTATGGATGAGCCAACAGGTGGATTGGATGTCTCGGTGCAAGCAAAACTCCTCGACCTATTACGCCGCCTTGTCACAGAACTGGAACTGGCTGTGGTTATTGTCACTCATGACCTAGCGGTGGCGCGTTTACTAGCTCATCGACTGATGGTTATGCGTCGCAGTGAAGTGGTAGAAACTGGGCTGACGGACCAAGTACTTGATGATCCGCAGCACCCTTACACCCAATTACTGGTTTCGTCCGTGTTGCAGAACTGATGGCTGAATAAAGGAATTACTATCATGATAACTGAGACAAAAATTATCGTTTCCGATGTAAGCAAAACCTTTGTTCTGCATAACCAAAATGGCATTACTTTGGATGTGCTGAGCAACGCTAATTTTAGCGTCGCAAGTGGCGAGTGTGTGGTGCTTAATGGTCGCTCCGGTTCAGGGAAATCCACTTTGCTACGGGCACTTTACGCTAATTACCTTGTGGACACAGGCAACATCGAAGTCGAACATCAAGGGCGCTGGGTCAATATTGCTAAGGCGCAGCCGCGTGAAATCATCAATGTTCGCAAACATACCATCGGTTGGGTCAGCCAGTTTTTGCGTGTCATTCCTCGTATTAGCGCTTTGGAAGTCGTGATGCAGCCGATGTTAGAAATGGGTGGATGTCGTCATCAAGCCGAGCAAAAAGCGAAAACACTGCTGACTCGTCTTAATGTACCAGAGCACCTTTGGAATTTAGCGCCTGCCACATTTTCTGGTGGTGAGCAGCAACGGGTGAATATCGCCCGAGGCTTTATCGTCGACTATCCGATTCTGCTGTTGGATGAGCCTACGGCGTCGTTAGATGCCACCAACAGTGCAGTAGTGGTGAATCTGATTCAAGAAGCGAAAGATCGCGGTGCCGCCATTGTGGGAATTTTCCACGATGAAGCGACTCGAGATCAGGTGGCTGACCGTTTGTATGACGTGAAGAAACAAAACGAAGCCACTCGACAGGCCGAGCAGGGCAGTGCTCAGGCAACCTCCATCTCAGCATGCGCATAACGGGAGAAAGCAGCATGATTATCACCAATGTAAATTTGGTTCTTGAGAACGAAGTAGTAAAAGGCTCATTAGAGCTCCGTGACGGCAAAATCGTTAGTATGTCAGATTCACAAAGTCAGGTGGCAGGTGCCTATGACGGAGAAGGTGACTTTCTCATGCCGGGCTTTATTGAACTGCATACCGACAACCTAGAGCAGTACTTTACTCCGAGACCAAAAGTGGATTGGCCGCCTTTCTCTGCGATGAGTGCGCATGATACTCAATTGATTGGCTCAGGCATTACCACGGTACTAGATGCCGTGGCGCTGGGTGATTTTCGAGATGAGAAACGTCAAACTAACTTGGATCTGTTCATCAATACGGTCGTGGATAGCCAAAAACGTAACTTGACTCGTGCTGAGCACCTACTGCACCTTCGCTGCGAAGTACCACATGAAAGCACAGTCGGAATGTTTGAGAAATATGTCGACTTACCGGAAGTCCAGTTGGTGTCGTTGATGGACCATGCACCGGGTCAGCGCCAGTTTGTGGATGTAGAAAAGTATCGTACTTACTATCAAGGCAAGCACAACTTAACGGACAGTGAGATGGTGGCGTTTGAGAAGAAACAAGTAGAGCTCTCAGAGCGCTGGTCGACACAAAACCGCAATGAAATTTGTCATCAGTGCCGAGAGCATAACATCCCAATGGCGAGCCACGATGATGCGACAAAGGCGCATGTTCAAGAATCAAAAGACTTAGGAATGGTCATTGCAGAGTTCCCTACGACAGTGGAAGCGGCGAAACGCTCTCATGAGCTTGGACTGAAAGTGTTGATGGGCGCACCCAATGTGGTTCGCGGAGGGTCTCATTCAGGCAATGTCGCTGCGCACGAACTGGCCTCTCACGGTGTATTAGACATTTTATCGTCAGATTATTACCCAATGAGCCTGTTAGAAGGTATCTACAAGTTATCGTGGGATGAGCGCAACACGTTAACGCTGCCGCAAGCTGTTCAACTGGTCACCAAGAATCCAGCGCAAGCACTGAGCCTAAATGATCGCGGTGTTATTGCAGAAGGGAAGCGTGCCGACCTTGTATTAGCAAAACAAGTGGATGGGCATCCTTTGGTCGCTCGTGTTTGGCGACAAGGTAAAAAGGTGTTTTAGCCGATGACTAATAACACATTATTAGAAGCATCTTCGGATGCTTCTTTTTCATCTACGGCGGACTACGCCGACGCCTCAACCAAACGCAAAGGTAAGCTCTACTACGTGATAGGCCCTTCAGGTGCGGGCAAAGATACCCTGATTGACGCCATTCGCGCCGATCATCCTGACGATATTATTGTTGCTCATCGCTATATCACGCGTCCTTTTGGTGCTGGTGGTGAAAACCATGTTGCCGTAAGTGAGCAAGAGTATTTATCAAGACAGCAAAAAGGGCTATTTGCCATGAGCTGGCAGGCCCATGGGCTGTGCTACGGTGTGGGGTTAGAGGTGAAAGCATGGCTAGATAAAGGCTTTTCGGTTTTGCTGAATGGCTCGCGTGCGGAATTGGCTCAAGCGCAGCAGTGCTTTGGCTCAGATCTGGTTCCGGTTGTGGTCAATGTAGATTTGGACGTATTGCGGACTCGATTGCAAAACCGAGGACGTGAATCTCGCGAAGAGATTGAACGTAGGTTACAACGCGCCACCGAATTCACCCTATCGAAACAAGAGGGTTTTTACCCAATTGATAATAGCGGTGACGTGCAATCGAGCGCAAAGCAGTTCCGCCACATTCGTTTTCAACTTGAAGGGAAATCGTGATGAAGCTGGTCATGTTGGGCACGGGGAACAGTGCCATGGTGCCTGTTTGGGGCTGTGACTGCGAAATATGTGCTGAAGCAAGGCTGGATAGAACTCTGCGACGTGAGAAAAGCTCGGCTTATGTTGAACACAATGGTCGTAAGCTGCTGTTAGATGCCAATGCTCCCGATCTTCTGGATCGTTTCCCACCTGGTTCGATCGATAAGATTCTGTTAACACATTTTCATATGGACCATGTGCACAGCTTGTTTGATCTTCGCTGGGGGAAGGGGGCGCTTATTCCCGTACATGCACCTGAGGACGAGCAAGGGTGTGATGATTTGTACAAATACCCCGGCGTGTTGGATTTCTCGCAGCGTTCACTGCCGTTTCAATCCTTTATATGGCAAGACATCACTGTAACGCCACTCCCCCTCAACCACTCTAGACCTTGTGTGGGCTATGCCTTTGAGCTGAATGGCCATTGCATTGCTTACTTGACCGATACCAATGGGCTGCCAGAAGCGACGACGCAGTGGCTTAAACAGCGCACAGTGGACTGGATTGTCACCGATTGCAGCTTTCCCCCTGTCGAGTGCGAACACACAAGACTTAGCAATAACCATAACGATATCTACCAAGTGCAGAACATCGCTGAGCAATGTCAACCTGAGCGTATTGGCCTAATTCATTTAGGTCACAACGTTTTGCTTTGGGCCAAGCGACATCCACAGTGTTTTTCTGACAGCTTTCAGCTTCTTCATGACGGACAGGAGATCCCACTATGAACCAGCCGCTATCACCAACGCTCTCTGCTGAACCGAGCGTATCGCCGTGCAGCCAATTACATCGCACCGAATTAGGTCGTTGGACTGAGATTGCCCAGCGATGCGTGTTAAATAACGTCACCGTTGGTGATTACAGTTATATCCAAAATGATTGCAATTTGATGTTTACCGAGGTGGGAAAGTTCACGTCTATCGCCGCCGCCGTTCGCATCAATCCAAGCAATCATCCATGGTGGAGGCCAACTCTGCACCACTTCACTTATCGCCCAGGTAAATACGGTTTGGGAGATAACCCATCGGTATTGGATGACGAAGTGTTCAGTTGGCGTGAAGAAGACAAGGTAGTGATAGGTCATGATGTTTGGATTGGCCACGGCGCGATCATTTTGCCCGGAGTGACCGTAGGCAACGGCTCGATTATTGGAGCAGGGAGCGTAGTGACAAAAGATGTCCCAGCTTACTCAATTGTGGTCGGTAATCCGGCGCGAGTCCTTCGTCCCCGTTTTGATGATGACAGCTTCGGGCCCCGCTTAGAGGCTCTGGCATGGTGGAACTGGAGTGACGAGCAAATCGCGATGGCGCTGCCGCTGTTTCAAAAGGATACTCGAGAATTTTTAGCTTACTTTGAAAATATGCAGTAACCCACTTTCTTCCTACCTGATTATCTGTAGATGCTCGAATAAGCGCGACATCGTTGGTGTCGCTGCACATTATTCGCGGCATCTACCTATCCATTCTACGGTTAAATCTGAGATATTACTTTAGGTAATATTTTAAGTTTAATGAGTCATTTCAGACGCCAGTTAACTTTGTTTTATTATTCATTCTGTCAGGTGAAGGTATGGCTTGCCTGAGTTTGCTTGGAATTAATTGCCTGAATTTAATAAGTAATTAATTCCAATAATTTGTTTTTGCTAAGGAGGGCTTTTGAAATAAATCAGAGTAATTATGAATTTACAAACAGCAAAAAGTCCGCTGAGTTGGACGATTTTAACAGCATTGGTTTCTTTAACGTCATTTTCAGTAACGGCAGACGAATATCAGGATATGTCTGACCCACTAGCCGTGTATTCGCAAGCGGGTATGGGCGTGACCAATAAAGGCATCAACTTTAAGTTTGGTCAGGCTTACGATACCAATAATGACTCAACCATGGCGATGCATGTACTAGAAGCGAAAGGGTTTGCTGCAGACAGCTTGGGGCTAAAGGGGGATGATAGTTTCGACTCACTACGCTATCGACATTTTAATGTCGACATCAATAGTGGGCTGGGCTCTCAAGTTGATCTTAGCTGGGACTTTGATAACAAATTAGGCTCAGCTTCCTATTCCTTGATTCAAGCGTTACCAAAAATGGGCGCCGTACAGTTTTATCCACTAGCGGGAATTGGCATTAATGTGGCGGATGTTCATTCGTCTTTGATTCAACCGAGCCCGGATTATGACGGTTCTATCGGTTACACCATCCCCTCGAGTTTTGCTCTAGTGGGTTTCTACTCAAAAATCGAAATTACCGATGATATCTGGCTGAACTACAACCCGATGTACACCACTCAACTTGGTGGAGTGGAGTCTTTCAGCAACTTTTATGGCTGGCAGCATGAAATTGCGGCGAGCTATCAGTTGAACAACCGAAGTAACCTGCGAGCATTCTGGAACTTTGGCGAAGTGCTACAAGGCACGGACTTTAGAGTGGAATACAACTACCAATTCTAACTCTGGCTTTCTTACCACCCATCAAGACGACAATCCAATGAATTGCTAAGGCAATCACAAACGGTTTTATAGGTACGACGATGAAAAAAACAACACTCTCTTTATTAGTAGCATCCTTGTCTTTCGGCTCTCTGGTCAGCGCCGCAGATACCACTCCTACGAACGCAGAACTTACGGGTCAACGTGTCTACCATCATATGGAAAATATGGTCGCGTTTATGGAGCAAAATGGAGTGAATACTTTTGAGTTCCCAGGGTTGGCAGACCACACATGGGATGTCATTACCCCTGCACTGGACCATATTTATGGCAAAGCGATGTTAGACGTGACAGCTGGTCCTGTGGAGTTGACGGTTCCTCCTCGTGAATCAGAGCGTTACGCATCTCTGCACTTGGTGGATGCGGAGCACTTCTCGGTTTATCACGAAGTGACACCAGAGGTTGGCGGTACTTATCTAATCGTACGAGAAGGCGCTGACTATACGATTCCACAAGGCGATTATATCGATACGATTACGGTGAAAGACGACCTTATTTTCTCTTTCATTCGTGTCCAGACATTTGAGTATCGCGATAGTGGAGTTGCCGATACTTGGCGTAAACAGATTGAGGTTAACAACCTTGCGCCGAAGTCTGAGATTGCGTTGCCAGACCGCAACAATATTCATGCTGTAATCAAGTTTGCCGATGAGATTTCAGATGGTTGGGCACAAACGCACACTAATATGCAAACCATTATTTCCGATGACAGCTTTGATAAACAAAGGCTTAATGAGGTTCGCGATTACGTACACGAACTAGGAACATCTGGCTTGGTGGTGAATAACTTATCCGGTTTTGAGCACCCAGGACATGCTGATGACCTTGCTGATGAGCGACGTCGTTCGCTGTTGACTCATTTAGGTCACTTAGGCTTCCCTGCTGAGCACGCTTATTATGAGCTAATTCCAATGACGCCTGAAGGTAAGCAGTTGAATGGCTCAGAAGATTTTGTGTTGACTATGCCTCATGACCAAGCGGTGGGTAAGTTCTGGTCGGTAACACGCTATTCTGATGAGACGCGCTTACCGCTGGACCCAGCGACGATAGGTGGGTCTGACCGTCAAGTATGGGCTGGTGGCAATACTACGCCAGACGACGAAGGAAATGTCACCATTACTTTCTCAAGCGACAACCCTGAAAATGGGACTTATTGGATGCCAGTGGTCGATGGAGAGGACTATTACTTTGTGGTCCGCTATTACCTACCTCAAGCGGGTCTAGCTGGTAATACTGCTCAAAGTATTATCTACAAGGGAACCGAGCTGGAAAGTTTGATGGTTCCTAAAGCGACGTTTAACTATGGTAATTAACTGAGCGTTCAACCACGCTGATACTTTTGCCCCACTGTCAATGAGCTAGTTACGGAAATTAGTTCGCAGTGGGGTTTGTGGTATTAATGCTCTTGCTCAGTCTTTTCCTGCTGTTCAAATACGGTGCGAACTTCGCTATATAACCATTTCACCAATGGCGCATTGGAGAGTTTGCTTGGAATCAAGGCACCAATATCACTGCCTAGTTGGTGTTCTTTATGAGCTGAGAAGAACTGAGTCCCTTGCGGTAAATCAGCATCAAAAATGTCGACACAAGGCAAGATCGAGTCGGTTTGAGCAACGACATGTAGGCAGATACTGAGTTGGTCCGCTCTAAGCCCGACTTGCGGCGTAATTCCGACTTCTCGCAGTTTGGTTTCAATCAAGTTCTCTTTCTTATTGAAGTCAGGAAGCTGAAGCAATGCGAGTGGATATTGTCCAATATCTTGTGTGGTTCTTTGTGTTTCAAGGACTGGATGCCCGTCTCGACAAATTAGCTTGAAATAGCAATGAGTCAGCTTTTTCTGTATCACCTGTTTGGAGATATCTAGAGGTAAGTAATTGATGCCAATATGAAGGCGTGCAAGCTTAAGATCGTGCTCGGTATCTTGCCCCCAGTTGATGATTTTGAGCGTAGCGTTAGGCAGCAAAGGACGAAGGTGGTGATACAGGCGCCTAGATACTGGTCTGTATAGAGTGGTATTGATGGCGATGCTAATGTCACCGGTATACAACGCTGGATTGAATTGTTGATTTCGAGAGAATAGATCTTCTAATAGCTCGAACAGAGCAGGCAGCTTTTCCAGCAGCTCCAAACAATAGGGTGTGGGTTCTAATCCATACTGCTTGCGGATAAACAGCTCATCGGCAAACTCTTCCCTGAGCTTTTTAAGCTGCTTGCTGACCGCAGGCTGTGATAAAAACATGCGGTCGGCAGCGCGTTTGGTGTTGCGTTCTTCACCAAGGACTTTCAGTAGCTTTAGTGTATTAAAGTCTAGCCTTCTTAATAGGTTATCATCCATCTTGGCTGGTATCCCGCGTCATGTGTATTCACTCAATACTACAATGTCATAAGTAACTCGACCAGCTTAACCTAGACCATGTAAAGCTATAATCCTCTCGCAATTTCGTTTCCAGTGTTAGTTGTTTAGCTGTTTTAACTTCATACCTAAAAAGACAAAACTGACTCCTTCAATTAGCAAAGAAATACCAATGAAAGTACCCAGTAATGAAGTGGAGAAAGCGGGGTCTTCAAGTAACGTGAAGAAGTAACCACCGATGATGACGGACAGAAGTCCACTGAAAATGATGAGGCCACTACTTGGAAGGCTGCGGTTGGCGAGCCCGAAGAAGATTCGTGTCAGTCCGTTTAATATCATCACCAACACCATCAACATAGTAATGGTGACCAGCCCTGCAAGTGGTTTAAATAAGATAAATAAACCGCCGATTATGTAGAGTACCGCGCTTAAGACATACCACAGCTTTTGTCCCCACGCATTTATCGAAAAGGTGTGATAAGCCTGCACAAGCCCACTAAACAAGAGTACGGCACCGATAATGGTTGAGATGGTGACACCAGCAAATACAGGTAACGCCATCGCTCCAATACCTGCTAGGGAAACGACGATGCCTACAGTAACAAAATACTTCCATCCTTTTGAAAGGAATTGAGCTTGTGGGGATTGGTTTGAATCTACCATTGAGCGCCTCTTAGATTAATGCCTTGGTTGCATATTCAGCTTAGTCTAAGAATCGTCAATCGCTCAACTGGATAGCATTTTTCGAAACACTCGTTGTTTCAATGTCTTCCAACGGGCGAGAAGTAGACCTATAGCGATTACGATGTAGATAGTAGGCTCAGCCACTTCTGACTTTACCGACCAGTAAAAGTGAATCGGTGCCAAGATGGCAGCTAAATAGACCCAATTATGCAGTTTCTGCCATCTTGCGCCCATTTTACGTTGTATTGCTTGAGTGGATGTAACCGCTAGCAGCAACAAAATCACCCACACTGCCGCTCCGACGGTGAGATATGGACGTTTAACGATCTCAGAGGCCAATAAGCTCCAATCCAATCCTAAGTCTAGCGTCGCGAAGGCAACCAAATGGAGCACTGCCCAAAAGAAGCTGTACAGTCCCAATAGCCGTCTTACGCGAAGAAGCAAACCTTGTTTAGTCCATTTTGCCAAAGGAGAAACCAGCAGAGTAATAAACAAGGTATTCAACGCGCTAATACCAGTGTAATGGATGATGCCTTGTACCGGATCGCCACCTAAGTTATCGGTATTAATAGCAATGACAAGCAGTGCTAAAAATGCCAATGATATAGCGTGGATGACGACTTTTAGCGCGATGATCGTTTTTGGCGTTAGCTTTCTCAATAGAACTTCCTCAGATCCATATTCTTGTATAGATGCGCCACTTCTTCTTCATAGCCGTTGAACATTAGGGTTGGCTGCCTGCGTGTACTGAGGACACTACCTTCTCCGATGAAACGCTCACTGGCTTGACTCCAACGCGGGTGGTCGACATTAGGATTCACATTGGCGTAAAAACCATACTCATTAGGAGCCAGACGATTCCACGTTGTTGGTGGCTCTTGGTCGGTGAGACGAATACGAACAATCGATTTGATGCTCTTAAATCCATACTTCCATGGCACAACAAGTCGAAGCGGGGCACCATTTTGTGGGGCGAGTGTTTTGCCATATAAACCAACCGAGATCAGAGTTAGAGGGTTCATGGCCTCATCAAGGCGAAGTCCTTCGACATAAGGGTATTCAATGCTACTAAATGAACCTTGAGCCGGGAACTGTTTGGGGTCGTAGAGGGTTTCAAAAGCAACATATTTGGCACCGCTTTTGGGGTCGGCCATTTTAATGATGTCTGCAAGTGGAAAACCAATCCAAGGAATGTTCATTGACCATGCTTCAACGCAGCGAAGGCGATAGATGCGTTCTTCTAACGTGAATTTACTAAATATGTCGTCATAGTCGAGTTTCATTGGGTTGTTGACCAGCCCGCCGATTTCTACGGTCCAAGGGTCTGCCACAAACTCCGACGAGTTCTTCGCAGGGTCGGATTTATCAGTACCAAACTCATAGAAGTTATTGTACTTCAGAACCTTACTTTCTGGCGTTAACGAAAGGTCGGCTTGGTATTGTTGTGGTTTAGTGGCTTTGAGATCAATTCGACTATCAGTGACGGGTTTCTCATCGGAAGAAAAGATATCCAGTATGCCCGCTTGGGCATTAGCCGCGATAGGCATGCCGACGACAGCAATACCGAGCTTCTTTAGTATGTCTCGACGCTCTTTGTAGACAGACTCTGGCGTTGCTTCGTTTTCAGACAGAGCCCAGCGATGATTCTTTTTGATCCACATAATCTTCCCCGAGTGTGATTCACGTTTTAGTAAACAGCAAATTGGTGATACGTTGATTAGAGCAGACCGTAGCAATGTCGATTCTCTTTCATAAAAATCAAAAAAACACGCATTCATAACAAAATGCGTGTTCTAAAGGCTGTGGTTATAACTGATTATTTTCAGAAGAACTTTTTAATGGCTTTTTCGGCACATGCGACATCCAGGTGACCTCCTGGTGCGCCTCCAACACCGATCGCACCAATCATTGCGCTGTTAACTTGAACGGGTACACCGCCTGCTAAG
This sequence comes from Vibrio sp. ER1A, assembly GCF_000733315.1. Lineage (NCBI taxonomy): Bacteria > Pseudomonadati > Pseudomonadota > Gammaproteobacteria > Vibrionales > Vibrionaceae > Vibrio > Vibrio sp. ER1A. The sequence goes on along the minus strand of NZ_JPJA01000086.1, from coordinate 1,668,348 downwards.
AACAGCAGATTATCGTCCATATTTTGTAGCGGTTGCATGATAGGTTTGTCAGCTATCAGCTTCATTAAGTTACCTGACGGTTGTTTCATACTCGCCACTGTGAAGGCTTTTTTACGTGAGCTATCCAGTGTGTGGATCCCAGCACCATCAGAACGAAGCTGAGCAATCACATTCCCTGATAGGTCGACAACAGTCGCGGAGACTTTATAGCCATCGGCTTCGCATTGATTTACCGCTTCATGAGCCAGTTCGAATGCCGCTTTTGATGAAATTTGAGTGATTGATACTGTTTGTGCATCTGAGGCCAGCGCGTTGTTAGAAAGGCTCAGAAAACCAAGGGTTGCAGCGAATACAGTCAGTGTTGTCGTTTTCATGTTTACTCCGTTAATAGCGTGTTTTTATTCAACGAGTTCATAGTAACCAACGGAGGATTGCGACAGGCTTTCTAGAACATTACAAAGTTGTAATCTTGGTTATATTCGAGAAAGGATATTGATAAAGTATATTCAGACCAAGGTTAAGAGGTACATGGACGTTAATGAAAATTCTACTGATCGAAGACGATAGCCATATCGCGAAATTTCTAGTGAATGGCTTTCAGCAAGAAGGAATCACGGTAACGCATTCAACAGATGGTGTAGACGGATTGTACGAAGCCGTTACCGCAGACTTTGATGTCATTATTCTCGACATTATGCTACCTAAAAAAGACGGCTTTGAAGTGTTGGCGGAGCTGCGAGGACAAGGACATGCTACCCCAGTCATCATATTGAGTGCCAAGCATTCTGTAGAAGAGCGGGTGCAAGGACTGCAATCGGGTGCGGATGACTACTTAGTTAAACCATTTGCTTTTCCTGAACTACTCGCTCGGTGTCAAACCTTGATGCGCCGGGGCAAGCCACCTTCGCCTCAAGCATTAGAACTGAATTATGGCCCTCTTAATTTGGATTTACTGAAGCATACTTTGCAAAGGGAACAGCAAAATATCGCCATCAATCAACGTGAGTTCATGTTGATGAAGTTACTGTTGGAAAACCCAGAAACCGTCATGTCGAAAACTGCCATTCTTGAACATGTGTGGGGGCATCAATTTGACCCACAAACTAACGTTGTGGATGTGTTAGTTTGCCGATTGCGCAGCAAAGTGGATAAAGGCTTCGCGACACCATTAATACATACACTGAGAGGTGTCGGTTATGTCCTCAAGTCATAGTATTGAACAAGCTCTTGCGGGTACGCAGCGACATCTTTTGGTGCGCTTTATGGCGACCTTACTGCTGTGTTTATTACTGGTGGAGCTAATTGTAGGCGCGATATTTTTCTACGATCTGTTTCAAACAGAAAAGAAGATTCTAACGTCCATGTCGACCGAGTATCAGCGTATTTTGACCTACGATTCGAGTGACCGTTTAATCCATGTTTTAGAAGCCAACCCTCACCGACTGGTCGACAACAACATCGCTGCCTATTGGGCGCAAGACAATTCGTCTCGACCAACGTTTGTAGCGGGTGATAAAAATGTTGTGCTTAATCTGCCCTTTGCTGACTATCAGATTGATGAGAGTCGTTCTTGGTTTGATACCTTTATTGTCAATCCGTATATGACCTTAAGCATCAAAGGGGAGCAACAGCAGTTTTGGTTGGTTCTGGACAATCGTGCCAGAGACTATATCGCATACAACCAATGGTTAATGACATTCTATGCACTGATTGCATTGGTGATAGTGACGACTGTTTTCACTCGTAAAATCATCCAAAGTGCCATGTCGCCGTTAGTGACATTTGGAGACCTGTTAGACAGGCTAAAAAAAGGACAGCTAGAGTTCGCAGAACCAGAGCCAGAGATTGGCCAAGGACTTACGGTTATTAGCTCTAGTGTTCACTCTGCCGTGGCCAAATTACAGCATGTCACCACCACGTTAAACACAACGGTAGACGCTATCGCACACGATATACGTACGCCGCTATCGCGAATTACTCTCGCGTCTCAAAGTGCGTTGCTGAATAACGCTGATCCGCAAGCAATGCGTGATGCTTTGGCCGATTGTGCAGAGCATGCCATGCAGGCCAGCAATATGTTGACCGCATTAATGAAACTAAACGATGAAGTGACCGGAAAGCGCCAGCCACAAAAGGTGGGTACTCAAGTGTCCGAAGTGATTTCCAAGGTAGTAAGCTGGTACGACGATGTGGCGGAAGATAAACAGATTCAGTTAGTCAGTGACATTGCCGATGGGCTTATTATCCAGTCCGATCCGGATAAACTGACTCAAGTACTGGTTAACCTTGTTGACAATGCGATCAAGTATACCGAAACCGGTGGCCGTGTGACGATTAAAGCGGAACAAAGCTCGAACATTAAGGCGAAGATAAGTATTCAAGACACCGGTATTGGCATTGACCCCAAATACCAAGATCTTATTTTTGAGCGACTTTATCGAGTGGATAGTAGCCGAAGCAACATCGAGGGTTATGGTCTTGGCTTATCGTTGGCACTTGCTATGGTGGAGAATCTTGAAGGACAGTTGATGGTGAAATCAGAATGTGGTGTAGGTAGTACGTTCACGATTTTGTTGTGATTTTCCCTGACCATGTAATATGCAAGCAACCCTGTGGGGAGCGAGATCATAAGAACCAATACGGAAATGCCCAAAGTTATTAGCTTTGGGCATTTCTTCTGGCATTTTGTCAATCACGGACAAGGTTTTACGTACCGAGATGATTACAACGTCATATGCAGAATTGGGAAAGGTTTTCCCGTCTCATCAAGAGATGATCGAGAGCTGATCTTAAAGCCCATGTGTTGGTAAAAGCCAACAGCACTAGGGTTTTGTTCATTAACGTCTACTTTGTTTGCTCCTAGTTTTTCTATTGCGTATCGCAAGAGTACTGTGCCAGTACCTTGTCCACGCTGTTGGTCTAGGACAAACAACATTTCGATCTTATTCTCATGAACACCAACAAAACCAACAATTGCTCCTTTGGTATTCTTAACACATTTCAATGTTACCGCAGGGAATGCTTGCTCGATAATGATGGGTTTAAAAAACTCAATATCTTGTTCTGTTATAAAGTCATGAGTCGCTCGGACAGAATTTTCCCAAACATCAAGCAGTTCAGCGTAATCTTTGGGAAGCACATTTTCGACAATCATAGAGTTCTCTCTGATTAGATTGATTAATTGACTGATGAAGTGTGCAGCCGCTCGGGGATTGTAGCAGTTAATTCCTTATTAAACACACCGCTTTAAGCGAAGTGTTACCACCAAGCCCCTTTGATAGATTTTACCAATTGAATAGATAGGAAAGGACGAATTCTCAAATATGCTCTCGCATTGCAATATAAACCCATCAGCGCAGGACAGCGCCAATCCGAATTACAAGACCATATTGAGAGAGTAAAATTATGATCAACACGACTATTAAGCCATTTTCAGCAACTGCATTCAAACAGGGCGAATTCGTAGAAATCACAGAGCAAGACGTGAAAGGTAAGTGGGCTGTATTCTTCTTCTACCCAGCAGACTTTACTTTCGTTTGCCCAACAGAGCTTGGTGATCTTGCAGACCACTACGCAGAGCTTCAAGAGCGCGGTGTAGAAGTTTACTCAGTATCAACAGACACTCACTTCACTCACAAAGCATGGCACGACAGCTCAGATACTATCGGTAAAATCAACTACTACATGGTTGGCGATCAAACGGGTACTATCACTAATAACTTCGGTGTAATGCGTGAAGGTCAAGGTCTAGCAGACCGCGCGACTTTCCTAGTTGACCCAGAAGGTGTTATCCAAGCAATGGAAATCACTGCAGAAGGTATTGGTCGCGACGCAGAAGACCTAATGCGTAAAGTGAAAGCAGCGCAATACGTAGCGGCTAACCCAGGTGAAGTTTGCCCAGCGAAATGGAAAGAAGGTGAAGAGACTCTAGCACCATCTCTAGACCTAGTTGGCAAAATCTAAGTCATACAAGCCTTAGCTTAAACGGAATATCGGGTCCGTGTTGCATGCCCCAATATCGCATAGCGAATTGGGGCATGTTTTTATTTAGCTTTTATGATGAATACCAGCGCAGAGTCATATGCTGATGGAAAAATGCCGTTTAAGTTCCTGACGGCCTTTAGGTGTAATTATCACCTCTCTGTATCCGAGAACTCTTTCAATCCAGCCATTGTTTTCTAAAAATTCGAGGATAGAGGCGCCTAAGTAGCCGCCTAGATGAAATGTCCTCTCACTCCAGTCTAAACATGGACAACATTTTTTCCGCTTAGTTTTGGCATCGACGGTAATACCAAGTTTCAGAAACTTCTCTTTACCTTGTAGGGTTAGGTCGCTTCCATCACTTTCGAGCCAATGGTTTGATATTAGGCAGTTGTATAGTCTTACTGCTACGTCTCCGGCTAAATGGTCATAACAAGTTCTTGCTTTCAAGAGCTCTTTTGGGATTTTCGAACGCGCAGGGTTGTTGGGTTGAAAAGTAATATTCATCATACTTTCCAGTAATGAAGCAATGTCACTGCTATAAAGGCGAAAGTACCGGTGTCGACCTTGGGATAAACAAGTGACAACATTGGCTTTCATTAGACGAGCTAGATGTGAGCTGGTTGTAGATGGAGAAATGTCAGCGACGGCACTTAACTCTGTCGCAGTCCAGGCTCGCCCGTCCATAAGAGCACATAGTATATTCATCCTTGAAACATCAGACATGGCAGCAGCTAATGCTGCCATATTGGCCTCTTGGCCGTGGACTTTAGGTTCACTAAAAAACGGATCTTGTTTACTCACGTATGGGTTACCTACGCTGTTCTGACCTAGACGGTCACTGTATAGCGACTACGGATGACTATCAAATGTTTAAGACCAATTAGTACGTTATCCATGAGTGTGAACGCTATCTGCAGGCGCTTCGGCGCGTTGATTCATACCATAGTCTCTGACGACACCTGCCACTCTTAGTCGATAGTTTTCAAATATGGTGTTACGTCCTTCGGATTGTGCAAATCGGTGGGATTCTAAAGCACGCCACTCTTGAATAGACCCTTCATCTTTCCAAAATGACAAAGAAAGGACTTTTCCTTCATTGGTTAGGCTTTGAAAGCGTTCAACTGAAATAAACCCTTTCATTTCAGATAGTAATGGTTTTAGATTATTAGCAATATCTAAGTACTCGTCAGACTTGCCTTTGGCAATTTGAACTTCGAAGATCACAGCAATCATGGTTTATTCTCGTTAATCTGATTGGATTGATGCGTTTATTGTAACGACAAAATTTATGGATACTTCGTTGGGTGTCGAAATGTGATCGTCGAAACTGCCATGCTTCAATGTCAAACAAGAATGCCGAGAGGGTACCCTTTAAGAGTTAGTGCTCTCAGAGACACCGTAAATGATCACCTCACTCTGCGTTTACCATGCTGGCAAGTATTTGAAGTTGCTTGTCATCGACTAATACAAGCGGTGATGTAAATTCAGTGTGTCTACGGTACTTTCCACATACTGTTTGAATTGAGAGTCATATATCGACGTTTTTTCGACATTCATAGGAATACTCTACATGTATTGAATTAATCCACTGACATGAAAAGAGTATGGTATGAAAAAGAAACATCTCTCCCTAAGCGTATTACTAGGCCTAATGACATTGTCGACACTGGCTTTTGCAACTACTTCAAACAACATTGACGCACATAAGAAATTCCGAGGAGAACAAGCTCTTGAAGTAGACCAATCACAATGGTTTCGAGAGCTAAGAATGGAAAATTGGACTCACGTTGTACCCGAGCAAGACATACGAGATACGTTAGTTAAGATTGATTCGGGTGAACCGCTGCGCGATTTCATCAACACAAACGAAGCGGGTCACTGGACATATGAATTCGCTCAAGCTGCTGATGATTATGCAAACTCAGCAAGTGATTATGAGTCGTATCGTAAGGCATCCATGATGTACTTAATTGCTTCATACCCAAACCACATGACAGAGCACGAACACGAAGCCATAGAGCTATCGGTTGATATGTATCTTAAAGCAGAAGCATTGAGCCCTACTATTGATGTAGAGCGCGTGGAGATGCCGCTCACGACTAAAGGTTCGATCACGGGTTTATTACATATCCCAAAAGGTGCCGAGAAGCCCGGCGTTATCCTTTACACAGGAGGGATCGATAAAATTCTGACTGAACACCGTGATGCAATTGATACCCTTTTGAGGCAAGGCTTTGCTGTGCTGACTTTTGATATTCCTGGTGGCGGCTTGAACAACAACATCATTATTGAGCTGGGTAAAGAAGATCAGGCCCACCAAGCGGCATTAGCGTACGTTAAATCTGATTCAAGGCTGGATAGCAACAATGTCGGAGCGCTGAGTTCATCGGGTGGTGGCGTTCCATTGATGACATTCATTCTCAACACTCCACAACTCAAAGCGGGTGTTGCTCGCTGTGCTGTAGTGACTGATGTACTGACAGATACGCAGGTATTTCACCACGCCCCTCTCATGTCATCGATGTCTTACGGTTATCGAATTGGTGTCAAAGACGTCAGTGATCTTAATTCTTACGGACAATGGACGATTCCATTAGCACTTATGACTAAAGGCTTTAAATCTAATGAAACCGATGTTCCTGTATTGGCGATTAATACCAAAGATGACATGGTGAACCCGCCGGAAGAAATGAGGTATACAGCAGGGCTTTCAACAAGAGGTGAAGTGGCGTACTTCGGTAACTCAGGTCACTGCCCGGATGGAGCAGAAGCTGAGTTGGCGATTACTAACTTTTTCCTTAGGTACATGTAAGATAACTAAACTTAGGCAGCTTTGTTGAGATTACAGCTTTGTTGAGACGACATAGTGCCTTAGTTCTATTGCTCTAAAGTTGCCGTCATCCAAACTCTCAGTGATAGGATGCGGCCACTTTAACTAAATGACTGCCTGTCCTAACACGCTTAACTGACTGGAAATGACGCCCCTGTTCATTTCCATTTCATCGCACCTATCCTATGTACATCGATGCTAGTTCATTTTTGATTCTGAGTGTTGCTCGATCATAAAGTCAATCACTTCATCATTTAAGCAAGATTTACTGACGTATTGGCGTTGTTTGCCTATATGAAGGATAAAACCCAAATCGCTTTGTTCAAGCTGATCAATATCATTCCAAGTGATGTTTCGGGTGTTCTTGCCGCTTTTATAACTCATACCGTCAGAGTTAATCTTAAGTTGCACTTTACCGCCAGAACTCGTACTGAGTGTTTGCCTCCACAACCACCAAGTTCTTTTAAAATAAACACTTAAAGCTTCAATAATACTCAAGACAATAAAGAACCAACCCACGTAACCACTTGGAAGCAGCTCAAATTTTACGAGTACTACACCAAAAATTAGAAAAAGCATCCCTTTATAATAAGCTTTTGGAAATGTAGCGGGGTGGCTAGTTTGATCAAAGCATTCCGCAAAAAAGGTCTTGTCGAGCGTGTATTCTGTAGTGAAATCATAATCTTTAGACATAGGCAGTTACTTTGGACCTTTCTGTGAGTGAGTATTTCATGCTACGGCCGGGCAGCGAGAGTATTGTATCGCTTAACGGTGTGTTGTTTTAATTGTTTTTGCCCCTCTTCGTCTCTACCTACTTTTTAATCAAGAAAGTGTTTTGATAGGAAACCCCTATCAAATAGATAGGAAAGGACGAATTTTCAAAAACACGCTCTCATTGCAATATATATATACATCGGCGCAGGACAGTGCCAAAACAAACAACACGAACACTTTGAGAGAGTAATCACTATGATCAACACAACTATCAAGCCATTTTCAGCAACTGCATTCAAACAGGGCGAATTCGTAGAAATTACAGAGCAAGATGTAAAAGGTAAGTGGGCAGTATTTTTCTTCTACCCAGCAGATTTTACATTCGTATGCCCAACTGAGCTTGGTGATTTAGCTGACCATTACGCAGAGCTTCAAGAGCGCGGTGTTGAAGTTTACTCAGTATCCACAGACACGCACTTCACTCACAAAGCGTGGCACGACAGCTCAGACACTATCGGCAAAATCAACTACTACATGGTTGGTGACCAAACAGGCACTATCACTAACAACTTCGGTGTGATGCGTGAAGGTCAAGGTCTAGCAGACCGCGCGACGTTCCTAGTTGATCCAGAAGGCGTCATCCAAGCAATGGAAATCACTGCAGAAGGCATCGGCCGTGACGCAGAAGACCTAATGCGTAAAGTGAAAGCAGCACAATACGTAGCGGCTAACCCAGGTGAAGTTTGCCCAGCGAAATGGAAAGAAGGTGAAGAAACACTAGCGCCATCTCTAGACCTAGTTGGCAAAATCTAAGCTAGTCACACTCTAGCTTAAGCGGAATATCGAGTCCGTGTTGCACGCCCCGTCGTCACTTTTATTGCTTCTACCATTGGCAGGTAAAAGTGGGGGCGTGCACCCTTAAACCATCATTTTAGTGAATAACCAAACATCAAAAGGGTCCCCTTTTATTTTTCCCTTTTTAATTCCTTCTGATGTTAAGCAGTCTTATAGAATAGGTATCAGTATGTTAGATCAAGCAATGAAGCAGCAGCTAAAAGCGTATTTAGAAAACGTAAAAACCCAAGTTCAATTAGTTCTCAGCCTTGATGACAGTGATACTGCGAGCAAGATCGAATCTCTTGCTAACGACATAGCATCACTTAGCAGCAAAATTGACGTCGTTCGCGACGACGCAGCAAGCCCTCGCAAGCCAGTCATGCGCGTTATTAACCCAGAGAAGGGCACCGCTATTGGTTTTGCCGGTCTGCCAATGGGTCACGAATTTACGTCACTTGTGCTAGCGCTACTGCACACAGGTGGCCACCCAATCAAGCTAGAAGCGGAAACCATTGAGCAAATCGCAGAGCTGAACTCACCGCTAGATGTCGAGATTTTTATCTCTCTATCATGCCAGAACTGTCCAGAGGTAGTTCAAGCCTTCAACATGATGGCGGCAATTAACCCGCTGGTAAACGTCACTATGATCGACGGTGCAGCGTTCCAAGAGGAAGTGAAGCAGCGCGACATCATGGCAGTACCAAGCGTGTTCATTAACGGTGAACTATTCGGTCAAGGCCGCATGTCACTGAATGAAATCCTAAACAAAGTAGACACAGGTGCAGCGGAGAAAAAAGCTAATCAGTTAAATGAAACAGCACCGTTTGATGTTCTTGTCGTGGGCGGCGGCCCTGCGGGCTCTTCAGCGGCTATCTATGCAGCTCGTAAAGGTATTCGCACTGGTGTGGTTGCTGACCGTTTCGGTGGTCAGGTGATGGACACCATGGCAATAGAGAACTTTATTTCAGTGAAAGCGACCACAGGTCCTAAGCTGGTGGCAAGCCTTGAAGAGCACGTTAAAGAGTACGGCGTTGAAGTCATCACTGAGCAGCGTGCTGCAAACATCATCGATTCAGAAGATACCGATGACGGTTACACCCACGTAGTACTAGAAAGCGGCGCAGTACTAAAAGCTCGCTCTGTGATCACAAGTACTGGTGCTCGCTGGCGTGAAATGAACGTACCGGGTGAACAAGAATATCGTAACAAAGGTGTGGCGTACTGCCCTCACTGCGATGGTCCGCTATTTAAAGGTAAACGTACCGCGGTTATCGGTGGTGGTAACTCTGGTATTGAAGCAGCCATTGACCTTGCGGGTATTGTGGAGCACGTAACGGTTCTGGAGTTTGCTGATACACTTCGCGCTGACCAAGTACTTATCGACAAAGCGAATAGCATGGCGAATATCGACATCATCACGATGGCACAAACCACAGAAGTTCTGGGTGATGGTACGCGTGTTACTGGTCTTGAGTACAAAGATCGCAATACGGATGAAATCAAGCATATTGAACTTGCTGGCATCTTCGTACAAATCGGCCTAGTTCCTAATAGTGAATGGTTGAAAGGGACAAAAGTTGAGTTGTCACCTCGCGGAGAAATTGAAGTAGACGCTCATGGTGCAACCAGCATGAAGGGAGTCTTTGCGGCAGGTGATGTTACCACTGTTCCATACAAGCAAATCATCATCGCAATGGGTGAAGGGGCAAAAGCTAGTTTGGGAGCGTTTGATTTCTTGATTCGTAACCCAGCTCCTGTGAAGCAAGCTGAAACGGCTTAAGGTTAAATAACCTATTTTCATAGCGCTGTTCTCAACTGAGAGCAGCGCTTCTTCGTTTTGTTACTGAGAAAAAAACGCCCGACGAAAATCAGCAACTTGCTGGGCATAGTAGTGTTGCCACTCATCCTGTGATAACCCCGAAAATTGCGTCACTCTTTGTTGTTCAAGGGAAGCTTCTAGGCGCTGTAGTTCACTCTGGTAGTTACTGACGACGGCTTGTTGTTGAGTGACCTGCTGCTGCCGAGTTGCGATCTCTGCACTCTGTTGTGGGGTCAGGAAATGGTGTTCTAGCTCGCTAATCAAAGCGTCACGCTCTGATTCACTGAGATTCTCAGGTACAAGAGCAACAGCCTGTTCAAACTTAGCTTGGTTGCTCACTAGTCCTAATAATTCTGCTCTTTCCTGCCATGTCTGCATCAGGTCTTCAAAATTTTGAATATAATCCTCTGCCGAAATGTACTCTGGAGCTTCCACCTCCAAATGCTTACTCTGAATGGTAAAATCATACAGCGCAAATTCATCTTCAAACATGACGTCAGCCAGTTGACCCCAGACTCTTCTCGCCTCTGCTTTTAATTGTTCGATACGTGCGGCTAATGATATCTGTTCATCAAACAATAAATTGCCGAGCGTTTGTTGCCATTGGTTGTTCAGTTGTTGATAGTTTTCAATAAGATAAAACCGTTCTGGTGAAAGAAATAGAGCTAGATTATCTAGTAACACATCGCAGTTTTCAGCTAGGCTACAACGGCGCCAAAACGACTCGATGTCAGCGATTAAATCGCGACCTCTCGCCTTATTGAAAGCTGCTGCGGTTGCTTGAATGTCGGACTCGCCTTGTTTATTTATTGATGGCATAAACGATGTTTGTTCTACAGGTACTAGAATGTCGGTTGTCGCTGTTTTTGAAATCGTTGAGGTCGTGTCAACGGATGCCGTAGTTTGTTTGATTTGCGGATGGTTGTTGTCGAATGACCACCAAACCGTGCCCACCAAGATGGCGGACACAATGATTAGCGTGAATTTGTTCATGGCTTTATAACAGCCGTAACGGGAAAGTGATCCGAGAGATTATAGTGTTTCCATAGACTCTCATCCGTTGTGCGAGGCACATCAACTCGGTTGTCGTTATACGATTTTGTACCATATTCATTGCTGACCATGACGTAATCGAGATATTCAACATTAGCACCACCTGACAGTGCCCCACCGGCGAAATCATTGATCCGAGGGTCGAATGTTGATGCGGTATAGCCAGAATATTGCGGTTCAGAGACGTTTAGGTTTGTCATCATTTGTTGATAATCATCTGGGAACTTGAGTTTGTTGACATTAAAGTCACCACTGTAGATTACCGCTTCATTTGCTGGGATATCGAGAGATTGGGCTAATGCACGTATTTGTTTGAACTGGCGCTGACGATAATCACGAGCGGTGTCGGTATCAAATGATGCGGTATGTGTTGCAAATACATGATAAGCCTGACCACCTTTAATGACTTCTGCGTAGTTTACTCCTTTATCGGCAAAACAATCGGTTCCGGAGCAATCTGGAAATACGTACTGAGCTTCATTAACGATGGGATAGCGACTAACAATGATGACGCCCCCGTCGTAAATATTGATCCCTTCCTTATCCAACATTTTCGTTTGATAAGGGTATTCTTTGGCAAGCTCTCTTAAGAATGCGTCGCGTCCACTAGCAAACACTTCTTGTAGCGCAAGTACGTCATAACCCTTCACATATTCTGGAATTAGCTCATATCGGTCTCCAATATGAGAGGCGATAGCGGGAAGTGCCCAGATGTTATAGGTCATTAGCTTTAAGTTCTGTTCGTCGTTATCGACCTCTTCATCAAAATGAGCAGGGGTAATGGTGTAGTACAAGTCATCGTAGCGTGCGGTCTTTGCTGATTTGAACGCCAATTCTGTATTGAGACTGCCAAATGAGTTTGTGTTGTGGCGATGAATATTTCGATCATCTTTTAAGGTTAAGTCGACATCGGCAGCGGACATTCCATACTCTATGGTTGAATTGTACCAGTGACCCTCCATCACTTGATTAAGCGATACGCTTTCACCGTGAGGATTCGAGACTATGGTTTCGAAGCGATAAGTCTGATTCGATTTCACGCCTTCCCAACGATTAAAGCTCAGTATCGACTTTGTTTCCCAAGGGGCTAGAACTTGAACATGTTGCTGCCATTCCTCTCCCTCTTCCAGTAAACCAGTGCCTTCATGACTGATCTGGATTGTTAGCGGCTGATCTGAGTTATTGGTTAGGTACACATCAGTGTCTGCCAAGGCTGGCAAGGCGATTAAGCCACTGAGTAAAAGATTCCACTGTGAAAACTTCATCTTATTTATCCATGGTTTGAGTTAGAGTAATGATTCTGATTGATAAATGTTACTCAAGCGTTAAATTTGAATTAAGCAAATAAAACTTGCTCATTTTGTTATTTAATTGTGAACCTGATTCAAAATTGGTGTGATTCGCTAGAATAAACCACGCTATTTCTCCAATTTTTATCATCTTGGGTGTCGCTTTTGGTGTATCTACAGCATATTTTTCGGCATAACTTCACAATTTTGTAACATTATCTTGGCGGGCTAGAATTGTGCAATCTACGCTCAATTACTCATCGGAGGTCTGACAAGGAGGTGTTAAATGAAAGCGTTCTTCACATTCATTTTATGTAGCGTAATCGCATGGAATGCACAGGCGATAAGTTTTTGGTCGAGCAAAGGGTATACCGAAACCAAATACCCAATTGTGCTAGTTCATGGCTTATTTGGTTTTGATTCACTAGCAGGGTTCGATTATTTCTATGGTATCCCTCAAGCATTGAGCAAAAGCGGAGCAAAGGTTTATGTTGCCCAAATCTCGGCGACCAACAGTTCGGAAGTACGGGGTGAACAGCTTCTAGCACAAGTGGAAAATGTCTTGGCGATCACGGGTGCCGACAAAGTAAATCTAATCGGTCATAGCCATGGCGCGCCAACGGCGAGATATGTTGCATCAGTTGCACCGCAAATGGTCGCGTCAGTCACCAGTATTGGAGGCGTGAATAAAGGGTCGAAAGTTGCGGATATAGTGCGAAATACCGTACCGGAAGACTCAGTGTCTGAGGCAATCGCTGTTGAACTGGCTAGTGCACTTACGACGATCATTGGTGTGTTATCTGGAGGTAGTGACTTACCACAAGATGGTTTGAGCTCATTGCAGGCGCTCACCACAGAAGGGTCGCTGGCCTTTAATGAGCATTATCCAGAAGGCGTGCCAAAGTCGTCTTGTGGTGATGGTGAATGGCAAGCTACAAACGGTGTGTACTACTACTCATGGACCGGGACTTCGACTTACACTAATGTGCTAGACCCGGCTGATCCCGCAATGTTTATCCTAGGTTTAACGTTTGATGAACCTAATGATGGATTAGTAGGAAGGTGCAGTACTCATTTAGGTCGAGTCATCCGTGATGATTACAAGATGAACCACCTAGATGAAATCAATGGTCTACTCGGTATCCACCATCTGTTTGAAACGGATCCTAAGACCTTGTATCGACAGCATGCTAACCGTCTGCAGCAACAAGGACTTTAGGCCATGAACAGGTTCTCCAAAACAACAGCAGTGATGGCCTTATTGGTGGTGATAGCTGCAGGATTGTTCTCTGTGTTCGACGCGGATGATCATGACTTGCTCAAAGTGAGCTCCCAGCTTGATACTCAAATCGACAACGCATCAGAGCGTGATACCTTCGAGTATTTTATCTCGGGGCTTGTCGACAACGACACCGATACGATAGAGCAGCGGTTTGAACACTACAGTCAGCAGCGGGATGGCTCTGAACAGCTTGAGCCAGAGTTGTTCGAAAAATATATGCGATACAAAGCTGCACTAGCTGCGCTCAAACGAAACGGTGACGAAGCTACAGATTTTCAAGATCTGCACCAGCAAATCTTACTAATGCAAAGTGAATTTTTCACTGCGGATGAACAAGAGCGTTTGTTTGATGAAGAGAATCTACTGCGTGAACTCGCCCTGACTAAAAAAGCCATTAAAGAGTCGGCACAAACCCCAGAGGAGTATCAACAGCGTTGGGAGAATGAACTCAACCAACTGTCACCAGAGCTGCAAAACAGCTTTCGTAATGCCACAGTGTTGACGGCTCTCAATGATACCAATGCTATGGATACGCAAAGTCAGTACATAGCTCGAGAGGCACTGGTGGGTAGTGAAGCCGCAGAAAGGTTAATGACGCTCGACCAAAAACGTGCTGATTTTGACCAGCAGTTCGACTCTTATCTAGTAGCGAGAGCCGACATATTGAATAACGCATCATTTAATGATGCAGAAAAAGTTCAGGCTATTAACGACCTTAGAGAACCGCTGTTTGATAAGAATCAGTGGCGAAGGATTGAGGCGTTAGAGCGGATTCATGATAATCAGGGTGAATAGTTGAACAATAAATTGAATGAAATATTGGTGCTTTTCTCTTAAAGCACCAAAACTCAAAAGCAATTTTCTGATGGTTATGCCCCAGGAACCTGCTTCGTTCTACCCTCATAGGCTGGCGTAGTTCGGTACACGGCTTTAAATGTGCTATCGACCCAAAGCGCACAGTTTTGACAAGGTGAGGCAAAATTCCCTCTTTCGTTCAGGGCTCCGATAATGTAGTTCTTTGGGTTTTTACCTCTGGCTACTATTTCAAACCAAACATGGGCTTCAGCACAGTCACAAAATTGTCGGGTTAGGTTTTTTCGAATTAGACTTCTCCAAGGAGCTTCAGCGGCAAACTCACGTGCATACTCTTGATAATTCTTGCCGGGAATGTAACCACTTGCTTCGAATACTGCTTGCTTACCATCAAACGCAAACGCCATCATCTTGCCTAAGTATTCGCCTTTGCATTGATACAAGTACTGCCTAGCTTCTGATCTAAATTGACGCATTTCCTGATGCTCACGTTTCCAATTTCTCTGTTTGCCCATAGCAACCTCGCTGTACTAGTAAATGAGAGACGGGAATTTAGTTTGTTAAACGTAGCTCATTATTATGTTGGTTGCATATTAAATTGGAAAGAATGTGCTACAGGAAAGTAGATAGCGCTTCTGCTCTTATCCAAGAAGCTTATTAAAGAGTGAGAGGTTGGTAGAGGCTACCTTGAATCGGTTATCAAGATAGCCACTTGGTTGATGTGTTAGTTTTTCTCTTTAAAGGCAACTTGATACATACCTAACCCTTCATAGTCAATTGTCGTAGGCTTATCAAAATCTACTTCAATAATGCCACAGTAGGATCCAGTAATAATTGCTTCACCCGCTTTAAACTCAATACCACGACGAGTCATTGCATTAATGAGCCAGTAGATCGGAGTCTGTGCTAGCTTGTTTGGGTGTTCTCCAGCGAATGTCTGCACATTGTTATCTTGAGATACGGTGATTTGAATGGTTGCAGCATCAAAAGCTTGTTCACGAGCAATTTCTGGCCCAATAAACAATCCTTGGTTAACCAAACAGTCCGCTAATTTCTCATAAAACTCAGCGCCACTATCATCGGCATAGCGAGATTGCATAAGTTCCAATGCCATATGGCAAGAGCCAATGGCATCATTGATCTGTTCTTCACTATAGCCATCAGGATTTGCGGGTAACGATTTTGAAAGAACGAATGCGATTTCTGGCTCGACTCGTACGGTATTGTTGTCAGCAAAGAGCTCGCAGATTTCTCCTCGTTGCACGCTATTAGAGAAAATTGGCGCAACGACAAATTGGTCATCGGATAGAGGTAGAAGACACTTCCATCCTCCAACTTCATCGCTATGCATATCGATCATTGAAGATTGGATTTGCAGTGCATCATCCAAGGTATTTGGACGTTGTAGTTCATTAAGTCGTGGTGCTTTGGTTCCCGCTACACGGCGGCTTAGCAGCTCATAGGCAGCTTGCTGAAAAACATTTGTCATATAATATCACCTGCATTGTATCCTTTAATCATATAGCAAATATTTTCAGCAAAATAGATGATGAGATCATGAAGTTATGAGTTTTTCGAAACCGAATTTCTAATCTGTTATCCCCGCCAACTTTTTACTAAATTCGCTGCGCCTGTTACGTATAAACTCGATAAAAAGCTGAGACTTAAGTGGCAAGTGACGCTTGTCTGGGTACACCAACAACATGGTTCGATCTTGTGGAACCCAAGGTTCAAGGAGTGTTTTGATGGCACCGCATTGGATCTCTTGGTGCAGCAGCGAGTAGGGTAAGTAACAGATCCCGGCATGGTGAAGGGCGAGTTCTTTTGTGACGTTGAAGTCATCGGATATCAACTCTGAGTTGTGGGTGATTTCTATTTCTTCGCTATTGCGAGCAAAACGCCAAGGGAGGAAATAGCCTTCGACGTGATTTTTTATACACGGTTTTTGATATAGCTCTAACGGGTGTGTGGGTTCTCCGTATTTATCTATGTATTGCGGTGAAGCGGCTAATACATATTTCACTGGAGACAAAGTTAACGCCACGAGACTGGAGTCATGTAATGGACCAAGCCGAAATGCGAAATCGATGCTTTGTTTGGTTAGGTCTTGATAGCGATTTGATGATGCCAAGTTAATGCGAATGGTTGGATATAGCGCTCTGAACTCAGCAAACATGGGAGCAAGTAAATCTTGGCTCAGCGCTTTAGGTGCAGTGATGGTCAACGTCCCAATTGGCTGATTGGCCATGTCTTCTGCATCGCTGTATAGCTCGGCGACCGTGTCGGCGATAAGCTGAGCTTTTGGAAGGACTTGAATACCCAATTCGGTCAAAGACAGGGAGCGGGTGGAACGATTCAACAGCTTGCCACCAAGATCATGTTCAAGTTGCTGTATTTTGCGGCTGACTGTTGTAGTAGGCACATTGAGCTGTCGTGCTGCTTCAGCGAAGCTACTGAGTTCTACAACTTTGGCAAACAACGGTAAAGCCGAGAGTTCTTTCATTGTATTGAGTATCTATTCATCCCATATATGGGATAGTAAAGTTCATTTTAACCTTCTAATCAATGTTTTTGGTATTGGCTATAGTTACAACATACCGACGCGGCACTCTCAAACTATGCTGCACAATAAGGTTCAATAGATAAGACGATTAAGGGGTTCACGATGGAAATTCTAGTACTAGGCGCAACAGGTAACACAGGTTCAGAAGTGGTTCGTCAACTTAAACAGGTTGGTGCAAGCTTTGGTGTTATGGCACGAAATCTCGACGCTGCTACCAAGTTAGATCTCAACCCAGATCAAGTTCGCGTGAGCAACTACGACGATGTCGATACCATGACTGAGGCAATGAAAGGCATCAAAAAGATCTATGTAGCAATGCCAGCCCATCCAAACAATCAGCAATGGATGAAAAATACGGCTGCGGCAGCCAAGGCAGCAGGTGTTGAGCTTATTGTGAAACTATCTGGTATGGGAGCAAAAGCTGACGCGGGGTCAGAAATTATTCGCACGCACGTAGTAACAGACGACATTGTTAAGGCATCGGGCATTGCTTATACCATCGTGCAACCAAACTCATTTTTCCAAAACCTATATGGCAGTCTTGGGACGATCAACGCAATGGGACAGTTTTTCTTACCGATTGCGCAAGCAAAACAGAGTGTGATTGATATTCGTGATGTGGCGGCTGTTGTGGTTGCGGCATTAACTCAACCTGGACATGAGAATCAGACCTATCTTATTTCCGGTCCTGAGGCCTTAACGTTTGCCGAGCAAGCAGAGATATTAACGCAAGTATCCGGAAAGCAAATTGACTACGTTGCTGTACCACAAGAAGCAGCAGAAGCGGCAATGAAAGAGGCGGGGATGGATGACTGGAGTGCTGAAAAACTTGCGGAGATAATGGCGTGGTTTGGTGAGGGTCATTACGCAGAAGTTACAACTACCGTCGAGCAAGTTACCGGCAAAAAGCCAAGAACCTTCCGTGCTTTTGCTGAAGAATTTGCATCGGTTATTGAGAAATAATCTAATTTTGATCTATCAATAGAGGAGAGCCTTAGCTCTCCTCTACCTGTTGTAATTTAGTAAGGAGTTAGGCTATTTCACCAACTTAGAAACATAAGGCACATTTCTGAGTTTATCTTGCCACGGTAAGCCATAACCAACGAGCAAGTCGTCGTTTTCCATTTCATAGGCGTAAAACTGTTGGAATGGGATATCCACTCGACCGGGTTTTACGAACAGAGTGGCAATAGAGACCGACTTCGGGGCAAAATTCTCAGCAAGATACTGGACCAGTCGCTTCATCGTCCCTCCTGATTCAATCGCATCGTCGATAACAATGACGTCTTGACCCTCAATGCTTATGTTCTGATGATAAACAATTTCTGAAGAGTTGTTGCTATCGCCAGGAGTATGAGGACAGGAAATATAGTCCATTTTTATGTCAAAGGTGAGGTGACGGACGAGATCGGCAGTAAACAGTATGCCTCCCGGAACAACACTGATGATGACCGCAGATTCAAAATCGTTATTAAGCACGTCCGCAATCGCAATCACGCCGTCTTGTATCTGCTCTGTACTGAGAACCAACTCTCCAATATGTTTACTCTTCATTGGCTACGCCTCTTCTATTTCGAGATGTTTAATGATGTGCGCTGGGTTTCCACCAATCACGACATTATCTGCAAAGCTTTTTGTAACGACTGCACCTGAGGCAACGACAACGTTATTACCAATGATAACGCCAGGATTAATCGTTGCGTGCCCTCCTATCCAACAGTTATCTCCGATCGTAATGGGTTTAGCGAACTCAATACCCGTGTTCCGAGTTGTAGGATCCAGTGGATGGCAAGCGGTATATAGCCCTACTTGAGGGCCAATAAAGCAGTTATCGCCGATTCGTACTTCGGCACAATCGAGAATGACACAGCCAAAGTTCATGTAAAAATTGGTGCCTACATGAATGTTCTTGCCATAATCGCAATGAAAGTTTGGTTCAATTTTAATCTCACCACCAATAGTGCCAAACAACTGCTGGAGCAATTGCTTCCTATCATTATTTTGGTGACGAGAAGTACGGTTGTATTGTTCGGTTAGATCGCGCGCTGCAGTGCGCAGCGTCGCCAAGGTGTGCTCACTTGGGTCATAGTGAAGTCCCGCAAGCATTTTCTCTCTTTCAGTCATAAGGTCACTCAAGTGTTTTAAGCTCTACTCATCAAAGCGACGATCTTTGTAAAAGTAGGTTTTATCGCGGTCATTAATCTCTCTGAGTACTCGACAAGGGTTACCAACTGCCACCACATTGGCAGGAATATCTTTCGTCACCACACTGCCAGCGCCAATGACACTGTTTTCTCCAATAGTCACGCCCGGAAGCACGACAGTATTAGCACCAATCCAAACGTTATTTTTAATGTGAACGGGTATATTGAATTGAGCTAGAACCTTGCGCTGCTCTGGCTCAATAGGGTGTCCAGCCGTTGCTATGGTTACGTTAGGCCCAATCATTACATGGTCACCAATGTAAATATGGGTATCGTCAACCAGCGTGAGATTGAAGTTAGCGTAGACGTTATTACCAAAATGGGTATGGATACCCCAATTAGCATGTACAGGAGGTTCTAAATAACAATCTTCTCCAACTTCTGCGAACAGAATTTGCATTATTTGCTCACGTTTTTTGGTCTCACTAGGGCGGGTATGATTAAAGTCATACAGTGTTTCTAAACACTCAGTTTGACGTTCAGCAAGCGCTTCATCATAAACATAGACATTTTGACTGTGCAGTTTTGACATTGGATTCATGTAGGTATTCACTATTAAGCTGGTATTGGATAATGATCGATATCCTAGCACTACGATTTATCCATAAGCCACAGACTTCGAAAGGTTTAATTCGAATCTGACAGCCGCTTCTCATTGGTGTTTTCTTCCCACTCATATAGAGCCATTAATGAATTTGTGTATTCGCTGACGGCTTGCTCAATACAGACTATCGCTTCATCGAGATCGGTTTCAGAAAGATTGAATGTGAGTGCGTTTTTGATGGCTTTCAACATAATTTAGTCCTCATTAATCGTGGCACAGTCATGTGGTGTGGAGCTGTTGGTGTTCAAGACTCGAGATAGATTATGAACAATTAATAGGAGGGGAAAAACTGAGTAATTGGTATTGTTTAGTTCCACATTTAACGTTAATTTGTCTGGATGAGGTTATGTTTGCCTGATTTTTGGTCTTATGTGGAACTAAGGTGATATAGAAATGCCGGAAATAAGTAACGATAGAGCACTGCTGTATTATCAACGTCTAGCGGTATTAGGAACGAATAAAGGCATCAGTACCACAATAGATAAGCTTGCGGAGCTGATGTTTACCAGTACGCGGCATAGTCGAACCTTACTTAAACAGCTTGACGAGAAAGGGTGGATCGATTGGCAACCCAAAGTGGGACGGAATCAACGCTCGATACTTCATCTCAACCATTCTGAGAGCACGTTGGTCGTCAATGTTGCGTCAGAGCATATCTCGCAAGGTCACTATGAAAAAGCACTGCAACTATTAGGTGGGGATAAAGCGTTATTCGGACAAGTGTTACAACAAACTGCCGGTCCGCAAGTAAGAGAAGGCGTAGTTCATATTCAGCTTACTTATGACCGCTTATTGTCACCGTTGGATACCACCAATTCGTTACGAAATAGTGAGCGATTCCTAACCCGACAAGTATTCTCTTGTTTGACGCGCTGTGACGGTGAGGGTAATGTCGAACCTGATCTGGCTCATCATTGGCGCTATGACTCGCAGGCGCTAACTTGGCGATTTTATCTAAGACCTCATCTTAGATTTCATGACGAAGCACCAATAGATGCAGAGACCATTGCTGAACTCTTCATGCGTCTTAAACAGCACCCTAATTATTGTTCTTTGTTAGCTAATGTTGTGACGATCTGCGCCGTGGGGCGATTGTGTATTGAGTTCACTCTGTCTCAGCCAGAGCCAAGCTTTGCTGCACTGCTAGCGGATTACCGATTCTCTGTATTACCGAGCGCTCAATTAGAAAATAATTCCGTTCGTATTGGTAGTGGTCCCTTTAAGCTAGTCGAGCATTCTCAGGAACAGCTTGATTTACAGGCGTTTGAACATTATCACGGCCTTTGTGCACTATCAGACAGCGTGACGATCTGGCAACTCCCAAAAGCAGGAACAAGCAGTTGTTCTACCTCACTTGTTACTCATGATTTACCTACACCCTATGATGCTGTTTGTAGTCATTTGGTCTCAACTGAAAGCGGCACTGAGCCATCAACTCAGGCGACTCCTCAGAGCCGGATTGAGGATGGCTGCTTACTGGCAATGTTCAACCACACTGCAGCTCTGGATAGCACGCAGCGTCACTATCTTGGTCAGTTGATGAATTCAAGGTCGGTGTTGCAACTGTTGTCCAATAACGACGCAGCTAGAGTTCAGGGCATTGCGGCATACAACCTTTTGCCAAGCTGGATGAAAGTATTGATTCCTCCAGCAGAGACATCTCCTTTGCCGAAGCAGCTAGATATCGCCATCTACCAACATCATGCTTTACGCGAAAGCGCCCAAGTAGTTGCCGATTTGTTGGAGCGGGTTGGCGTGAGCTGTCAGATTAACGAATACAGCCATGCCGACTTTTATGAACTGTGTGCGCGTCATAAGCTTGAGGAAGAGATTATCCTCACCAGCATGAGTTTGGATGACAACCGACCGTCTTCGGCGTTTATTTGGCTTGCGACGGATAGAGTGTTAAGACAGTGCCTAACACCGTCCACGGAGCAATGGCTGCAACATGAGCTTGAACAAGTGAAACAACAGAATCAATCTACGGAATACATGACGGCCCTTGAACCGATCGCATCGACGTTAGTCTCTGATAGATGGATAATCCCGCTGTTTCACCATAAGCAAACTCTGAATTTTGCTGACCAGCTGCAAGGCGTATCCATGACTATCTGGGGCTGGCCGGATATTAAGAGCGTCTGGGTCGAGGAGTAGAGTTTCTGTATTACTTTAACAACAGGTTGGAGTTGATGTTGGCATAATTCTGCTAAAGTAGCCGACAGTTTGAGACGTGGATGACTGAATTTACGATGCAAGAGATAGTTTTCGCTGGTGGCTGCCTTTGGGGCGTCCAAGAGTTTATGCGACATTTACCTGGGGTAATAAATACCGAAGCGGGTAGAGCCAATGGGAGTGCGAGTACCACACAGTGTGATTACGATGGATACGCTGAGTGTGTTCGAACTCAATTTGATGCGAACCAAGTGTCAATTGAGCAGCTTTTGGATTTCTTTTTTGAAATCATTGACCCCTATAGCGTCAACAAGCAAGGGATAGATGTAGGAGAGAAGTATCGCACTGGAGTTTATAGTGTAAATCCCCAACATCTTGAGCGAGCGAAACGCTACATTGCCGAGCGTTCCGATGCAGATAAAATCGTGGTAGAGGTGTTGCCACTTAGTAATTACGTAAAGAGTGATGACGAGCATCAAGATCGGCTCACGCTTCACCCCAATGATTATTGCCATATACCCAAGGCGATTTTGCATAAGTACAAAAAATAGCTTCAAGTGCTGACTATTTTGGCGCGTTCCTCTGTGAAGGATCGCGTTGAAACGCATGAATAAGTTCGGCCGGATCGCTGGCGCTGCGCTGAACTTTGGCACCTTCCGCCCACCAAATAAGTTGAGCAAGCGTTCGATTCATATAACTATCCCACTCTTGTTGAGATGCTTCGTTTAGCACCTCACCTTTTTCATTGAATACGCTAGCAGCATTGGGAATGTGAATCATGGCAGATACTGGCAAACAGCCTAGCTCGGAGAGAAAAGTTCGCATTGAAACGGCTGCTCTAGCGCCGCCCCATTGTCCTGCAGAGTAGGTCACAATTGCACTGGGTTTATAAGAAAACAGAGAGCTGCCAAAGTGGTTAAGAAGGTGAGCAAGTGCTGGACTCATAGAGTGATTGTACTCAGGTGAGACCATCACATAGCCATCAGCTTGTTCAATCTTCGCTGCCAGCTGCTTTAAGTCTTCTGGTACTTTACTTCGGCTGTAAGCAAATTCAGGTTTAAAAACCGCATCAAAACTCAAAGTAAGAGGATCGATGATTTCCACGTCAATCTCGGGATAAAAGCGTGTTAGCAGAGACTGACAGGCATCACTGACTCTTGCGCCCAGCCGAGCGGGGCGAGGTGGGGTACTTTCTCTTACAGAGCCGAGAAAAATCAATAACTTCACTATCTAGTACTTCCCTAATGTTTTCTGATGTTGTTCGTTTTAGCTTAAAGGGTCTGGATTTTGTTGCAATGAGAAGTCACAAAAAAAGGAGCGCTTGCCCCTTTTCTGATTTTTAGGAGTCTAATTAGACACTTTTGACCAGCTTGTCAGTGACAAATGCTCGGTTGCGAACCACAAACCATAGTAGACCGCCCACAATGCCGGTTGAGAGTTGAATCATACCTAAATTAGCGATGAGTGCGTCGGGACGCATGGAAACCAATAACATGCCCGCTGAGCCACAAATCATGGCAAAAAACTGAATCAATGCCACAGCGGAGCCGGTGTCTTTGTCTTGCTGATCAAGCATCAAGTTGGTACCAGGCACTCGCATCATAATAACCATTAGCGTCGCTGGAGCGGCTATTAATGCGAAGACCCAAGGCGCGGTAGAACCAATACTGAGCGTTAACACACCCATCAGTGCCAAAATAAAAAAGCACAAAGTAATCACTTTTTGTACTGAAATATGGCGGGATAACTTCATGTAAATAGAAGGGCCTAAAGAGGCGCACATCGCATTGAATGCGAAATAGTAACTGAACTCTTGCTCAGTCAGGCCAAAACCATTGATGTAAATGTACGAACCTGCCGCTAAGAATGCCATAAGCGCCATGGGTGCGATTGAGAAAATACACAGCAGCATCACGAATCTTGGATTCGTCATTACCACGCCAAGTCGAGTCCAAGAGCGAGCCAAAGAGCCTGTATACTGACTTTGCAGTGTTTCGCGATAACACATGGCTAAGATGGAGGCAAACGCGCCAAATACTGCCAAGGTCACGAACATCATTCTCCATGAAGCGACTTTGAGAAGAAACGCACCGAGTACGGGAGCGACCATTGGCGCAATAATCACGAGCGACATGATAGTGGCCATGATTTTCTCGCGCTCACGTCCTTCGAACATATCTTTGACGATGGCGGTAGAGACGACAGTAATGGCACTGCCAGCAAACGCTTGTAGTACCCTTGAGCCAATGAGGTGCTCAATGCTTCCTGCCATCGCACAGGCAATACTGGCAAGCATGTAAGCACCGATACCTATCAATAAAATTGGCTTGCGACCAAATTTCTCACTTAGCGGCCCCCAGAATAGAAGACCAATCGCGTAAGTAATGAAATAGCTACTTAACGTGAGGTTTACCATTGATTCTGTGGTACTAAATATATCGACCATAGTAGGCAAAGCTGGCAGATAAAGGTCAATCGTTAATGGTGGAAATGCACTGATAATAACGAGAAAAAATAGAGTGCCTTTTTGCCCAAGGATGGGTTGTGTTGATTTCAAATGATTCTCCTGTGGGTGAAATTAGTAACTCAAGTTGTCGTTAACGCGTTCTAATAGCTGCTTCAGTGTGCTTGCTTCGGTCTGAGAGAACCCAGTCAGCATTTCTGTGATCATTTCCATTTCGACTTGGTCGAGGCGTTCTAACAGCTTTTCCCCTTTTTGGCTGAGGTATAGTGCAACCGAGCGTCGGTCGTTAGGACAACTTTGTTTGATGATGAGATCTTGACGATGAAGCCTTGCGATAATTCTCGCAATTTGGGCTTTATCTCGGTTCATTGACTCGACTAACTTCTGCTGAGAGGCGCCGCCGAAGGCACGAATATCACTCATAGCTTTATGCTCAAGGGGGGAAAACTCGACTTTTTGACGGGTGATCTCCGCCACCATCTTGCCGCGGGTTTTCATTCGAATTTCACGTAAGGCGTGATTAATTGCTCGATAGTCTATTGTCATCAATGAAGGCCAATTAGTTGATCTAGTCAACCATTTTAGCTAGTTAGTTGATTAGATCAACTAATTAGTCACAGTTTTGAGTTTTTGTTCTAAGAACAAAAATCATAGATGCTCAGTTTTTGCTCTTTAATATATTGAATTAAAAGTAGTTGTTGGTGTAGTTCTATTGAATGGTGCACTTTGTTTGTTCATAAATTAGTCACAAAACTATCCCGAATTCGTCAAAAATCCACGCTCTAATATTCAATCAATAACTACTATTGACTGGAATGAAACTTATGGCCATGACCATGCCTGAACTGACGGTTGTATCGGATGCAGAAGAGTTTGCATCGCCGCAACTGGGTAGAAAAGTTCTTGAAACTCGCGCTTTGACTAAGTCTTACCAACAAGGAAAAGTGGTTCTAGATGGAATCAGCTTTGATCTTCACGCTGGTGAATTTGTTGCGGTGGTAGGCCGTTCTGGAGCAGGAAAGTCTACGTTGCTGCATACGTTGAATGGCACCATACCCGCGACCAGCGGCGAAATTCTTAATGTGCATAAAGACTTATCGACTGACAATGTACTATCGATGTCGAGAAAAGAAATCCGTGAGTGGCGTACTCACTGTGGCATGATTTTCCAAGATTTTTGCTTAGTGCCTCGTTTGGATGTGATTTCCAATGTCTTACTTGGACGTTTGAGCCATACCTCGACGCTTAAATCGCTGCTTAAAATCTTCAGCGACCAAGACAAAGCTCAAGCTATCCAACTGCTTAAATGGCTTAACATGTTGCCGTACGCACTGCAACGCGCAGAAAACCTCTCTGGGGGACAACAACAGCGTGTGGCGATTTGCCGTGCGATGATGCAAAACCCCAAGATCCTGCTTGCCGACGAGCCAGTGGCCTCGTTAGACCCAAAAAATACCGTTCGCATTATGGAAGCGCTGCAAAAAGTCAGCCGTGATGGTGTGGCGGTAATGGTAAATCTTCACTCAATCGAACTGGTTCAGGAGTATTGCTCCCGCGTAATCGGTCTTGCCAAAGGTAAGGTGATTTACGACGGACATCCTTCTGGCCTCAATGATGATGTTTTACATCGTCTCTATGGCGATGAGATCGACCAAATCAACTAATCCAATCGGAAAACTGGACACAATAAATTTTAAGGACAAGTGATGAAAAAGCTTCTATCTATTGGTATCGCTGTTGCGTCTGCTATGACTTTTAACGCAAGTGCGGCTGCTCCAAGTGAAATCAATCTAGGTATTCTAGGTGGTCAAAATGCAGCAGACCAAATTGGTGATAACCAGTGTGTTGCTGATTTTCTCAATGCCGAGCTTGGTGTAAAAACTAATATCCGCAACTCAAGTGACTACAATGCTGTGATTCAAGGTTTGTTAGGTGAGAAGATTGATCTGGTTATCAACATGTCACCAAAATCGTATGCTGAAATATATTTGAGCGACCCTAAAGCGGTAGATTTGGTGGGTATCACAGTAGATAACACTGACAACTCTCGCGGCTATCATTCGGTTATTTTAGTTAAAGAAGATAGCCCTTATCAGTCCATTGAAGATTTGAAAGGTAAAGTGTTCTCCTTCGCTGATCCAAATTCAACGTCAGGTTTCCTTATTCCAAACAACCAGTTAGAAAACACTCTGGGTGGAAATATGGATAATCAATTTGATGGTTTTTTCAAATCGGTCAACTTCTCTGGTGGACATGAGCAAGATATCGTTGGTGTTCTTAACGGTCAGTTTGATGCTGCGGTAACTTGGTCATCAATGGTGGGCGATGCAGATAAAGGGTATAGCGCTGGGGCGTTGCTACGTTATATGGACCACGACGCTGACCTAATGAAAAAAATCCGCATTATTTGGGAATCGCCACTTATCGCTAATGGCCCAACTATTGTTAGCAACCGCCTAGACCCCGATTTCAAAGATAAGCTTGTTGCTGCTGTGAAGAAACTGGACCGTGAAGACAACGCTTGCTTTAGCAAAGCGGCGGGTGGGTCGCTTCACCTAGAAGAGACCAGTGTTGCTGAATACCAGTCAATCATCGACTTAGTTAAAGCGACTAAATTCGCTCAGCGTTAATCCCCCCTCCAATTAAAAGCTGGCAGGCGCTGCCAGCTTATTACTTCTACGGTCAATTTCATGCAGTTTGAACAATATTACCAACAGGCTCGTCGTAAGCAGAAGATGGATGCACTTATGTGGTCTTCCATGTTTATGCTGCTTTACTTGCTTTCTGGGCATTATGCAGAGTTTAGCCTTTCAACCATTCTACATAACGCGCCTGCACTTTTTGATTATATCTACGACACACTTCCGCAGTTGTCATGGGATGTCTTATTCGCCAGTCGCGATGAGACTGGTCGCGCGGTTCCGGGTTCACTCATCTATTGGGGCTACCGACTACCGATTCAAATCCCTCTATTGTGGGAAACCATTAATGTTGCGATCGCCGCGACTCTAGTCTCATCAGTTATTGCGATTATCTTGGCATTTTTAGCCGCCAGTAATGGTTATGCGCCTGCATCTGTCAGAGTGGCTGTGCGTTCTTTTGTTGCCTTCTTGCGCACCATGCCGGAGCTTGCCTGGGCGGTGATGTTTGTGATGGCTTATGGTGTCGGAACGTTCCCAGGGTTCGTGGCACTGACACTGCATACGATAGGTAGCTTGACCAAGCTGTTTTATGAATCCATCGAGACCATTTCTGATAAGCCAGTTCGAGGTTTAACGGCGTGTGGTTCAACACCAATCCAACGACTACGTTTTGCCTTTTGGCCGCAGATTAAGCCAACAGTTCTGTCGTATATATTTCTAAGATTTGAAATCAATTTTCGCTCATCGACCATTCTTGGTTTAGTTGGGGCGGGTGGTATTGGTCAAGAGTTGATGACGAATATTAGCTTGGGTAGACATGATCAGGTCAGCATCACGCTGTTGTTGATCATCATTGTCGTCGCGCTCATAGACATGACGTCTGGTGTGCTACGCAAAAAAGTTATCAGTGGAGATGTAAAATGACGGAACTAACGTTAGAGCAAATCAAACAAGAAAATAAAGCGATTTTCTCGCAACAAAAACGTTATTTAACCATTGTTGCAGTGCTTGCGAGCAGCGTTTTGGTGTATTACTTCTTGTTCTTTACGTTTTTTGGCGTGTCTTCAAAGCAGTTTGAAATGGGCAATAGCAAAATTATGAGCTATTTCCTGCATATGTTTGTATGGAGAGACTTTTGGGATTGGCCGTTTGCCTATTACTTTAAGCAAATAGCGATAACACTGGCGATTGTATTTGGCGGCACGTTAACGGCGTCTCTTGTGGCGTTGCCTTTGTCATTTATGGCTGCTCGTAACGTGATGACGGGACCATTTCGCTTTATTGCTACCTTTATGCGCCGTGTGTTTGATGTTTTACGCGGAATTGATATGGCGATTTGGGGCATGATCTTTGTGCGTGCTGTGGGCTTAGGGCCTCTTGCCGGTGTAATGGCGGTATTCGTTCAAGATCTAGGGCTATTCGGAAAACTGTATGCAGAGAGTCACGAATCAGCAGATAAGAAACCGTCACGTGGCTTAACCGCGTTGGGCGCGAATAATCTACAGAAACATCGTTTTGCCATCTTTACTCAGTCGTTCCCGACTTTTCTTGCATTAACCTTGTATCAATTGGAATCAAATACTCGTTCTGCGGCGGTATTAGGTTTTGTTGGTGCTGGCGGTATCGGCTTAGTTTATGCGGAGAACATGCGCTTGTGGAATTGGGATGTAGTGACGTTTATTACGCTGGTTCTTGTTGCCATCATCATGGGTCTGGATAAGGTATCGAGTATTCTGAGACAGAAATACATTGTGGGAGAGAATGTCCCGTTGTATGAAAAGCGTTAGTCAACGCAGAGTTAGCCTTAAAACGGGCTAACCCTGGGTGCTTGTTCTTGTGTGCTAAAGGGTTAGTCTTCACGTACCAATGCGGCATGACTGCAACGCATTCCACCACCAGTGGCGTGATTGGTTTCAGTCATATCTGTGTAGAGAACTTCGATCCCTTTAGCTTCAAGCTGATCACCAATATGCTTGAACTCGCTCGACATGGCATAAACCCCTTTTCCTAATGGGAGACCATTACAGGCGTCTATTCGAGCTTCTTCCAATGTGCAATTGACAATATCCCAGTCTTTAATCAGATCTGGCAAGCCGTACGGGAAGGCATCTAGACAGACTAATGCTAAGCCTTCTCGAGGTAAGGACAAGCAACAGTCAAGGTGCATTACCTCTGGGCTATATTCGACAAAGTGAACGGTCCAACCTTGTGAATGCAGGAGATCTGCCGCCCATTGTAATCCTTTCATATTGGAGTCAATACCGTTGTAGCCCAGCAACACGTTATTGTTGCCCATAACGAATATGTCACCACCGGTTAAAAATGGGCCTTGGCCGCCCTCCGAACACTCCATATCTGTTTCCGGCATTGGTATATTGACCCATTTAGCATCGGTACCTGCGACACGTTCATTAAGAATATGGCGATATGTGAACACATCTTTATGGCGCATTGGGAAGCGATTAGCACCTTCGATGACAATGTTACCAACTACTGAGAGCGGGTCTTTCACAAACAACGAGCCTACACCGGATTCTTTGTAGAGTAGTTCTTGTTCGGTTAACAATCTTGGACGGTGTACTTTAATACCTTTAGTTTCAAGCAGTTTGACCCAATCTTCGACTTCTTGTTTAATTTTCTTAAAGCGAACCGGATCGGCGTCAGCAAAGGACTGACTGCCATTAACCATAATTTTGTCTCGATCTTCTTTATTAAAGATGCCCATACGGTTGGCTAAGGTCTTGCCGATAACCGGGTAGGCGAGTTGGTCGGCGCGTCCAATGATTACCTCTTTCAGAGTTCCCCATTCTGACCCGACCCAAATATCAGATTTTCTGGTTTTACTTAACATTTTTTGCATTTATCCACCTCACGCAGTTGTTGTAAGGTGAGCATGCCATTGTCTCGTCTCTGTCCATAATCAGACACCGATGGGAGAAAACAACAGTTTAAAAACAATGATATATGATTTTCTCCGCTATTAATTTTATCTTGAGCGTTCGTTCAAAATGATTTGGAACGAGCGTTCAGTTAAAGCAATTGAAGTATTTCGTGAACTCATGTGTACGGAACGATCACAAAGAACTCCTAATCGCTGATAAGAGTCATTAAACTTTTTTTCGAGTACGAGCATCCGATGAGAAAGTTTTAATAAGCTTAGGAGCGTTTCTAGGGGCCTTAAATTGGCGATTTATAGGGGTGGTAATGTACTGTATTTTAAAGGTTTATTTTTCTAGGAACTGTGCGTTATGAGTGTTAGTCTCGCAGCATAATGAGGAGCAACACTATGAATCTGAAAGATAAAGTATTCCAACACCATGACTTTTCTCGGCAAGATCTTTCTGGAGCCGTTTTTGAAAACTGTCAGTTTTTTCACTGTGACTTTGCTCGGGCAGATCTCACGGATGCAAGGTTTGAGCGTTGTAAATTCATCGAAACCTCGGACCTAGAAGGATGTCATTTTGACTATGCCAATTTGAAGGATGCCAGTTTTAATAATTGCCAGTTAGCCATGTGTAATTTTGAAGGAGCTGATTGTTTTGGCATAGAGCTACGTGAATGTGACTTGAAAGGGGCGAATTTCCAGCGTGCAAGATTTGCCAATCAAGTCAGTCACACTATGTATTTTTGTTCTGCGTATATCACGGGTTGTAACTTGTCTTATGCCAACCTAGAGCGACAGGTTTTAGAAAAGTGCGAGTTGTTTGAGAACCGTTGGATTGGGGCTAACTTAATGGGGGCGTCATTAAAAGAATCAGATCTCAGCCGTGGGGTATTCTCAGCTGACGCTTGGTCGCAGTTTCGGTTTCAAGGGGCGGATTTGTGTCATGTAGATCTTGAGGGGCTGGACCCCAGAAGAGTGGATCTCACCGGGGTAAAAATTTGCGACTGGCAACAAGAGCAGCTTTTAGAGCCACTGGGTTTGGTAGTTCTACCGGGCTAAGTGCTCTCGGTGCCTTTTCATCAGGTTTGGGGTTAATCATTACCCCAATTATCGGCTTCTATTTTTGCCAGTGCCTTCGCTGCTTTTTGTAGTGCAGGCAAGAACTTGATGGCTTCATCCGGTTTAACGCGAATAACCGGAGCCTGTATCGCTAAACCGAGGTTAGATTGCCCGGTAGGAGAGGGTACCAGAACCGCAATACACACCAAGCCAGGTAAGAATTCCTCATCATCGATAGCGAAACCTTGAATCTTTGCTTCCTCAATGTCTTTTTCCAATTCTGAGTATTCGGTGATGGTGTTCACGGTATATTGAGTAAGCGGAACGTTTTCAATCAGGCGTCTACGCTGTGACTTCGACATATGTGCGAGAAACAGTTTGCCTGTTGCAGAGCAGTGAACAGGAACACGCGAACCTGGATGTAAGTGGAAGCGAAGCGGGGCTTCTGTCTCTGCTCTATCGAGGTAAATGATTTCGCCACTGGAGAGCGCTGTCAGGTTACAGCTTTCGCCCACTTCGGCCCGTAGGTTTTCAAGAATCGTGCGGCGGGCACTGTGCATGGTGCTGTTTAGCAACAAATTCTCGGCTAGCTTTCTCAAACGAATTCCGGAGCTATAGTGCTTTTCATCCCCATCTTTTTGAATGATGCCTGCGGCCTCTAACTGCTGCAGCATACGATGTAGGGTTGGCTTTGGTAATCCCGTTTCTTCTACTAATCCTTGAAGAGATATGAACTCGTCTTTTTGCGCTATCACCTCTAATAGTGCAAAAAGTCTGAGCGTAGGAGTATCTCCTTGAACTTGTGGTGTTTCTGTTGGCATAGAGTCATTCATCCTTGCGATACGTCGAAGTCTAAGATTGTACATTCCAATTTAGTATATATCCATTTTCTGAATAAAATTTGATCTTTTGTATTAGTGTCATTAACATGAAATAAAATTATGGAACAATATGTCTCGATAAATGGAGTTTGTTATATGAAGGCGATAGAAAGGATTGTCAACAAAGCTCACTTAGATCGTAAGAGGGTGGTGTTGAGTGAAGCAGAAGACCCTCGTGTGCTTACCGCTGCTCGCATGGCTGTCGATAAGCAATTGGCATACATTACCTTAGTTGGCGACGAACAAACCATTGCAGAGGCTGCGGAGCGGTATCATGTGAGTCTCGCTGGCATTCATATTGTTTCACCACAGAGTTCACCGCTTAAAGAAGTGTTAGCAGAGCGGTTATATCTGCTGCGTAAAGCAAAAGGTATGTCTTACAACGACGCGCTCGAACAAGTGCAAAACCCGCTTATTTTCGCCAACCTAATGGTCAGAGAAGGGCTAGGCGACGGTACTGTGAATGGTGCTGTGTACACTACTTCTGATGTGGTTCGTGCAGCGCTTCAAATCATCGGTCCTGCTCCAGATAGCGAGCTAGTATCGAGTTTCTTTTTAATGATGTTATGTGAGCCTTTTCATAACCTCAAAGGTGGTTTGATTTTTAGTGATTGCGGATTAGTCATTGATCCGAATGAAGCAGAGCTGGCGTCTATTGCGATTTCAGCTTCAGCCAGCGCCAAATCGCTATTAATGGAAGAACCTAAAGTTGCCATGTTGTCGTTTTCCACCAACGGCAGCGCTAAACATGAGTCCGTTGACAAAGTTCGCAATGCCGCACAACTTGTAAAGCAGCGCTGCCCTGACATCGCTGTTGACCAAGATGTACAGTTGGATGCGGCAATTGTTACTGAAATTGCTGCAAAGAAGCTGCCTGACTCACAAGTCAAGGGCAAATCAAATGTACTGATATTCCCCAATTTGGAAGCCGGAAACATCGGTTACAAGTTGGCGGAGCGATTAGGTGGTGCAGTAGCTATAGGACCGTTGTTGCAAGGGTTAAATCAGCCTGCGAATGACCTATCTAGGGGATGCAGCGCCGAGGATATTCTTCATGTTATTGCGGTTACTGCAGTGCAAGCCCAACAAGATCGAAACATCAAACACACTCCACCCGCTTCAATAAAAGAAGGGATAACCAACTAGGGAAACAAATGGAATTACCGACGTTACTCGCCATTCTTGCCACCATAGTCATTGGCACCTATTTTCAGACAGTAACTGGCTTTGGCCTTGGCATCATTGTCATTGGTTTGACGGTGAGCCTAAATCTGGTCGCTTTACCTGTGATTGCAGCGGTGGTGAGTATTGTTACCTTGTTCAATTGTTTGGTGGCGTTGGTAGGTAAACCATTATCTGGTGATCTTAAAACCATGTTGGTTCTGGTAATTGGCATTATACCGGGTGTCGTTGCTGGAGTATTTTTGCTTGATCAACTCAGTGAATCGGCAACCAATATGTTACGCGGTCTTCTTGGTGTCATGATTTTAGCGGCTGGGCTCAATTTCATGTTTAAGCCGAAAACGTTAACGCGGCGTTCTGCTGCAGCGTCTTTTCTATTTTCTGGTTTTGGTTCGGGGCTTACTGGCGGCCTATTTGGTATGGCGGGCCCACCGATTGTTTACCATCTTTATCGGCAGCCTTTTTCTATTGAATTAGTGCGCAGCACGCTGTTGATGGTCTTCGCTTGTACCTCGGCTTCGCGCACCGCTTACGTGTATTTCGACGGTAGCTTGAGTGTCAGTATCCTTTGGTTATCTGTCATTGCCGTTCCGCTGGTGGCTTTGGTCACTCTAATCGCTAGGCGTTATCCGCCTCCATTATCAAACGATCAGTTGAGAAAGACGGTGTTCGGTGTCTTGATGGTTATTGGAGGGTATTTAATGGGGGTATCTGCTTCGGCGTTGGTATGAAAAGTCCCCTATCTAGTTACAGTCCCATAAACCCTCAAATAAGCTATGTTTAGTTGCCACAGTGTTACTCTAACCTGTGTGCTTTCTCAACATCCCAAACACCTCTTGGCATAAACTAAACAAACAACTTTCTTGGACATCTAGGGTGATGTTGTTGCGATAGTAGGGGCTCAGGTCGACGCCCATGCCGACGCCGTAGATCTCAATGTTATTACGGTGGGATTCGCGCTCTATGGTTTGCTTTAGGTGGTTGTCTAGATAAAACTGATCGTTGGCGGTGCTGGTGGCGGTGTCCATAGGGCAACCATCTGAGAAGATGATGAGGATTTTTCGTTGCGCCCCTTGCGATGTTAAACGTTGGGTGGCGAACTGGACGGCTTCTCCATCGATGCCCTCTTTAAAAATATCAGCCTTTCGTAAGCTGGCGATGCCGAGTCGAGCGCGTCGCCAATGTGTCTCAAAGTCTTTGAAGACGATATGTCTAAGCTCGTTCAGACGGCCAGGGTGTTTTGGCTGGCCTTGCTGAAGCCACTGTCGATATACTCTTCCACCATTCCAGTTACCGGTCGTGAAACCAAGGATTTCGAAAGGGATATCGGCTAACCCTACCGATTTAAGTAAAGTATCCATCAACAAGCTCATTTTGTGACTGTGCTTTTGCATAGAACCAGAGCAGTCCATTAGAAAGGTAATTGCACATTGGTGGGAGATGCCTAGTTCTGGCTGTGAAAAGATGCTGCGTTCAAGAGGTGACGTAACCAGCTTCGTGAGAGTGTCGGCGTTGACTACCCCCTCTTCGAGATGGTCTTGGCGCTTATTGTGCTGAGGAGTTTGTACAATACTAGACAAGATAGCGGCCAACCGGCGAGTATTCACTTGCCTAGCCATCATATCATCTGTGAGTTTTTGCCGCAGATCCAGTAGTAATGCTCGTCTAACCAAAGTGTCGGCTCTAACCTCTCTGTCAAACTCCCGACTAAACACTTGGTAATTTGATCCAGCCAATTGAAAAGCTTTACTGTTGCCAGTGATGTCTGCTTCGACGTCATGATCTTCAATATCGCCGTCTACAATCAAGGCAAGTTGCGCGAGGATTTTAATGTCTTCCTCTACTGTTGGTGTGGGCTGGTTGTTGGATTGTTCCTGCTCTTGCTTTATGAGTTCACTGGCTAGCGCGGCAAGCTCCTTAGCGTAAGCAGCATATAGTTGTTGATCGCAACGGTGTTTTTTAAGCTGAACTAAACAGGTGCCGATTATCGGCACGATCCCTGCGCGAGTAGATTCTATCGCTTCGGCTATAGGCTCTGAAACCGGCATGCCAATCATACGTGTGTAAATGACTTGCATAAGAGTGAAAAGAAGCATCCCGAGACGAGACTCGGTAAAGCCGTTTTGATGATACTGCTCACTCCAATAACTGAAATTAAATCGAGTGCTGGTCTGAATACCAGCTAAGTAATGCGGGATTTGCGACTCGATACGTACTTGTTCGCAAAAGTCGAATAGGAGCCGTTCTACTTCATGACTTGGACGCAGCGAATAATGTAATTCTGCGTCAGAAATCAATAGTCGGAATGCTGAAGAGTCTATCTTTCCCTGCATCGCCAGTTTACTTTTTGTTAACTCATGTCGAGAAACAAACGTGAGATCGTTAGCATGCGCTGAGAGAAAGTAGCAAGGTTGGTCGCCTTTATACAATCGCTCACCACGGTAGTTTAGCGTGGCATCACCGCTGATTGCGCGGGCAACAGAAACGCTTAGGTCAAGAATCTTCTTCTGTCGAGACGACACATTAGCCATGGCTTGTCTGCTCCATAGTAGAGGAGGAGGAAGTGCTCGCAATCAAAGGTTCGCCGAAGCATCGGAAGTAGTACTCGCTAACAAGTTGCTTTTCTTCTTCTTCACATCGATTTAGAAAGGACAGCCGGAACGCTGTTGCGACATCATTAAAGATTCGAATGTTCTCTGCCCAAGTCAGCACGGTCCTGGGGGACATAACGGTAGAAAGATCGCCTGCCATAAATCCATTGCGCGTCATTCCTGCTGTCGCAATCATTTGCTCGATGAGTGTAAAGCCAAGGTCATTATTAAGTTCCGGATTCTTGGATAACACGATATTAGCTTCGTGTTTAGGGTCGAGATAGTTCAGAGTCGCAATGATATTCCATCGATCTAGTTGGCTATGATTGAGTACTTGAGTACCGGAATACAAACCAGAGAAGTTGCCAAGACCTAGGGTGTTACAGGTAGCGAACAACCGGAAATAAGGATGCGGAGTGATGACACGGTTTTGCTCCAGAGACGTGTATTTGCCATCTTGCTCTAGTAATTGCTGAATCACAAACATCACGTCTGGTCGCCCTGCATCGTATTCGTCCAATACCAAAGCGATAGGTTGTTGGATACTTTGTGGCAGAATCCCTTCTTTAAATTCGGTCACTTGCATTCCATCTTTTATAACTATGCTGTCTTTGCCGATGAAATCTAATCGACTTAGATGACCGTCAAGGTTGATCCTCAAACAAGGCCAATTGAGTCGGGCAGCAACTTGTTCTATATGCGAAGACTTACCGGTACCGTGCGTACCTTGAATCAAAGTTCTGCGATTAGATGAGAAGCCAGCTAGGATGGCCAACGTTACTTCGGGATCAAAACAATAGTTGGGGTCGATTTGTGGAACGTATTCTCCAGCTTCCTCAAACGCCCACACCGTTAAGTCACTATCAATACCGAAGTACTCTCTAACGCTAACCTGTTTCGTCGGTACCCATTCCTTTTCTTTCATTGCTCATTCCCTCTATATAGCGTGCAAATTTCCGGTAACGGTTGGTGATGTTCATCGATTATGAACAGCGTAGCTTGAGTTAACGATACTTTTTGTACAAAAAACTATCAATAATGTGATCTAGTTTTATTAATTGGAATAAATTATTCCAATTTAAGATAAAAAATTGACGCGCAAAAATTCTACTACTAAGGTGAATGTGAATTTAAAAAAGAGACAATTCATTCCGAAAAATGAAATTTTAGTTCAACTCAAGGAGAAGGGAAGGATGAGCGAGCAAGAAAAACGCACGGTTGTTTCCGGCAATACAACGATGACACCATCAGAAGCGTTTGTTGAAACTATGGTCGCCAATGATGTTACTGACATGTTCGGCATCATGGGGTCAGCATTTATGGACGCAATGGACATCTTTGCTCCTGCTGGCATTCGATTAATTCCAGTGGTTCACGAGCAGGGCGCTGCTCATATGGCGGATGGTTACTCACGAGTATCTGGTCGTCATGGTGTGGTTATCGGACAAAACGGTCCGGGTATCAGTAACTGTGTTACTGCGATTGCAGCAGCTTATTGGGCACATAGTCCCGTGGTTATCGTCACGCCAGAAACCGGAACAAAAACAATGGGATTAGGTGGTTTCCAAGAGTGTAACCAGCTTCCTATGTTCCAAGAGTTCACTAAATATCAAGGTCATGTGACGCACCCAGACCGTATGGCGGAATACACGGGTCGTTGTTTTGACCGCGCGATGAGTGAGATGGGTCCAACGCAATTGAACATTCCGCGTGACTACTTTTATGGTGAGATTCAAACGGAAATTCCAAAACCTGCACGTTTAGATAGAGGGCCAGGTGGCGAAAAATCTCTGAATGAAGCTGCAGACCTTATTGCTGAAGCGAAGTTCCCAGTCATCATTTCTGGTGGTGGTGTGGTGATGGCAGATGCTGTCGAAGAATGTGCTGCATTAGCAGAAAGACTTGGTGCACCAGTTGTAAACAGCTACCTGCACAACGATTCCTTCCCAGCAAGTCACCCATTATGGTGTGGTCCTCTTGGATATCAAGGCTCAAAAGCAGCCATGAAGTTGATGGCGCAAGCAGACGTTGTTATTGCTCTTGGTACCCGTCTTGGTCCATTTGGTACTTTACCTCAGCATGGTATGGATTACTGGCCGAAGAACGCGAAGATCATCCAAATCGATGCCGACAACAAGATGCTTGGATTGGTTAAGAAAATCTCCGTGGGCATCTGTGGCGATGCTAAAGCGGCAGCAGTTGCATTAACAGAGCGTCTGGAAGGTCGCGAACTGCTATGTGACGAAAATAAAGCGTCTCGCCAAGACACAGTCGCAACAGAAAAAGCACTCTGGGAGAAGGAATTGGATGAGTGGACGCACGAACGTGACCCATTCAGCCTAGATATGATTGAAGAAAACGCGCAAGAAACGCCGTTCTCTGGTGGTGAATATCTCCACCCTCGCCAAGTGCTTCGTGAGTTGGAAAAGGCGATGCCAGAAGATGTCATGGTATCTACCGACATTGGTAACATTAACTCGGTTGCTAACAGCTATCTGCGTTTTGAAAAGCCACGTAGCTTCTTTGCAGCAATGAGTTTTGGTAACTGTGGTTACGCATTCCCAACCATTATTGGTGCGAAGGCTGCTGCACCACATCGTCCAGCTATTTCTTATGCCGGTGACGGTGCGTGGGGAATGAGCCTGATGGAAACCATGACATGTGTTCGTCACAACATTCCAGTGACTGCAGTAGTATTCCACAACCGTCAGTGGGGCGCAGAGAAGAAAAACCAAGTGGATTTCTACAACCGCCGATTCGTTGCAGGCGAGTTAGATAACCAAAGTTTCGCGGAAATTGCACGTGCGATGGGCGCTGAAGGGATCACGGTTGATAAACTAGAAGATGTCGGCCCTACTCTTCAAAAAGCCATCGACATGCAGATGAACGAAGGCAAAACGACGGTTATTGAAATCATGTGTACACAAGAACTGGGCGACCCGTTCCGTCGTGATGCGCTATCAAAACCGGTTCGCTTCCTAGATAAATACAAAGACTACGTATAGGTCACGGGAAGACTGTCCGGCCAATGTTTGGCCGGACAATAAGAACACACGGAAAGGTGAGCGTGATGATTTCGAAAACCATGAAAATGCCGAGAACGCTGTATGGAGAAGCGATGGGTATCGCACCTGGCTTATTACTCAGCATAGTAATAGCTGCGGCCGCGACGTTCGTCTCCGACCATTATGGTGGTCCCAAATTTCTTTATGCATTGTTGCTTGGTATTTCTCTGCATTTTCTTTCTGACCATGAAAAATGTGGTGCAGGTATCGAGTTTGCAGCTAAAAAATTGGTGCGCATAGGTGTTGCTTTATTAGGGGTACGCATTGCATACAGCGATGTCAGCACTATCGGATTAGATGGCGTTGGTATTCTTGCTGGTGCGGTGGTGTTGACCATCATGTTCAGCCTACTTTTTGCCAAGCTGTTGAATGTTTCTGGCACATTTGGATTACTTGCAGGTGGCGCAACGGGAATCTGTGGTATTTCTGCCGCGATGGCCATTTCATCTACGATACCGCAAAACAAAGAGAATGAGCAGTACACGTTAATGACTGCAATTGGTGTGGCCGCGTTTTCAACGATTGCTATGGTACTTTACCCATTAGTGGTGACCTCATTGCAACTATCGCCAAGTGAAGCAGGCATGTTCTTAGGTGGTTCAATTCATGATGTCGCTCAGGTTGTTGGTGCAGGTTTTATGCTGTCGACAGAGATCGGTGATGCATCAACGTTGGCGAAAATGTTTCGAGTAGCCATGCTAATGCCAGTGATACTGCTAATCGCATTGTCATTTCGAGCGCAAAAACAAAGTGACGGAAAGGAAAACCATATTAATGCGCCAATAATCCCTTTTTTCCTATTGGTGTTTATTGCTCTGATTGTTGTCAATAGCTTTAATCTTGTCCCTGATTCTGTCTCGGAAGGTATGTCAGAAATATCTAAGTGGTGCTTGGTTATTTCAATTGCAGCCTTAGGCGTAAAGACATCATTTGAGAAGCTTTTCTCATTAGGGTGGAAACCAATCATATTGCTTTTACTAAATGCAATGTTCATTGCCGGGTATATGTTGGCGGTAATTTACACCCAGAGAATGATTTAATTAGCTAATTCATATTTCGGTAGCAAGAGTGTTCATTATGAATGATAAGCATTATATAAATACAATAGAAGAACTATATGAAATAGTGAATTTATTCTCTGAATGCAATAATAATGACCCTTTGATATATCGAGCGGAAGAATGTTCAAAAGGCGGACTAATTCCAAGCTTGGGTAAAGTAAATAGTAATAATCTAAGGCGAGTAGAACAAGAGCTTCTTTCAACTATGAAAGTTTATGGTGTGCCGATGTTGGACTCTCGTGACATCAATGAATGGCTATTAATGTGTTTATCCAATCAGCAAGGGTTTCCAACGCGTTTACTTGAATGGACTGACAGTCTGTTTAACGTAATGTGGTCGGTTTGTAATAGCTCAACAGAGGACTGTGTAAATATTCTTAAGGTCCGGGACTGTCATAAGGTGAATTTTGTAAAATCTCCCCATGACATTGAAAATACGAAAATATTTAAAGCGACCGACTGCGATTTTAGAACGACGAAAAACGATGAATGGTACTCAATTCATCCATTTGAAAAGGAAAGAAATGGCAGCCTTCTTTCTCTTTATGATGATCAGCGATATGTAACGGATTTGATATCTATTTACATATCGCCATCGGTAAAAAATAACTTATTAAAGGAGCTAATATCTATGAGTGCATTAAACAAAACTTCAATAACAGTTGAAGAAAAAATGGCGAATATAGATTCCAAACATAATTTAGATAATAACGGTAAGACTAATAAGGGTGAAATAAGTAACGACCTTGAAGTAATTTTTCATGATAGAAAACTGGAACAATATGGACGTAAGTATCATCAAGATTTTGATTTCGACTAGAAAGAATTAGCAGAGAAAGCAAACAAGCGTTTGAATTATCAGTGAGTGATAAATGCTTTTAAATCTAACGAGGTCAATAATTAAATTATAAAAAAAACTAAATCTGTGAGCTTAAAGTTTGTACATACCATAACTCAAAGTTAGAGTTGGAGTTATGTTATAAATTTGTTAACTTGCTGTATTTCTAGTTTAAATACTCTAATAAAACGGCAGTCTAAAACTGCTTTGTATTAAATCAATAACGAAAACATAAAAGGACCCTGGAATATGAATATGCAAACCAATGCCGCGACATTAGTGCAGGAAAACCAAGTCGATACGACATTTTTACAGTCCTTTAGTGATGCGTGGAATAACCACGATATCGAAGCCTTGATGTCATTTATGACCGATGATTGTGTGTTCCACACTGTTGCAGGTGATGGCTTGCTAGGAAACACCATTGAAGGGTACGAAGCGGTTCGCAACAGTTTTGAGTTGGTATGGCAAAACTTTCCAGACGCAGCTTGGAGCGACCCTGTGCACTTTGTTTGCGGCG
This sequence comes from Vibrio sp. ER1A, assembly GCF_000733315.1. Lineage (NCBI taxonomy): Bacteria > Pseudomonadati > Pseudomonadota > Gammaproteobacteria > Vibrionales > Vibrionaceae > Vibrio > Vibrio sp. ER1A. The sequence goes on along the minus strand of NZ_JPJA01000086.1, from coordinate 1,626,997 downwards.
ATCGAGCAGTAACAGAATCTACATTCTCCGCAACTAACCCAGATGGCACTGTTATCGAAGCTCGTATGGTGGACGTTTTCACGCTACGTGAAGGGAAGATCAGTGTTAAGAACGCCTTTAGAAAAACTCGACCAGTAATAACTCCCAATAAGTAAACGCGGCAACCACTGTTCGTTCACGTGTTATGACTAGGAGAGTCGAATTATGAGTTTAGTAATGGAACAACCAGCAGTAGATGCTGTAGAAGCTAAAGCGAAAAGTACCCAAGCCAAAGATAAATACGACCCGAAATATGATCCTCTAAAAGACAAAACGCCAGGTCACGGTAAAGAGTATGCGCCGACATACTGGGTTGATACGGCAGGTGCACCGCCAGAAGATGATGGGCCAATAATGTCCGATATGGACGTTGATGTTGCCATTATTGGTTCTGGATTTACTGGGCTGAGTACGGCTATACACCTTGCCGAAATGTACGGTATTAAAGCAACCGTTATTGAGGCGAATCGCTTAAGTTGGGGCTGCAGTACTCGAAATGGCGGTCAGGCTCAATGTGCTTCAGGGAGGTTAAAGCGCTCTCAGTGGATTGAACGCTGGGGTCTAGAAACGGCTTTGAAAATGCACCGCGAATGCGTTGATGGTATGAACACATTTAAAGAGTTAATCAAAGATATCGACTGCGACCCACAGCCTGGCGGTCACCTCTATGTGGCGCACCGACCCAAAATGATGCCAGGTTTAGAGAAAGAAGCAAAACTGCTGCGTGACACCTTCAATTACGATGCGCAAATTTTGGATGCTGAGACAGTAAAACGCGATTACGTCGGCGATCAAGAAGCCGCAGGTGCAATGCACGAGCCAGAAGGCATCGGCATTCACGCAGGCAAACTAGCGTTCGGCTACTTGAGAAAAGCACGAGCATTAGGTGTGAAAGTTCATCCGTCAAGCCCTGTTATGGGATGGGAAACTCGCGGTGGCGTGCACTACCTTAAAACACCAGGTGGTGTGGTAAAGGCTCGTTCAGTTGGGGTTTGCACTGGTGGCTACACCAGTCAAGGTCTGCACTCTGAGCTAAAAAACCGTTTGTTGCCAGTGCTGTCCAATTCAATGGTTACACGCCCTTTGACGCAACAGGAGATTGCCGCGTGTAATTTCAAAACCAATCAGGTGATTACAGATACGCGTGTTCTTCGTCATTACTATCGCTTGCTACCAGACAATCGAGTTCAGATAGGAACTCGCAGTGCCATTACAGGTAAAAATGCGCCAGAGAAGAAATATGAAGATATGTTGCTCGCCGATCTCACGCGTAAATTCCCAGCCCTAGATCAGATCAAAATCGATTACTCATGGTGGGGATGGGTGGATGTAAGCCACGACATGATGCCAAGGATCTATCAGCCCAATCCATCGCAATCCATATTCTACGCCTTAGGTTACGGCGGTAATGGTGTGATGTATTCCGCACAAGCCGGCAAACGTCTGGCTCAATGGATTGGCGGAGAAGGACACAAACTGGATTTACCCATATTCGAATCAAAACTTCCGTTTCCAAACGTGAGGGAAGTGGTGGAGTCAGAGATGTTTGCACCATTTCGACGAGTAGGACAGCGATTCCTTTATCAGTGGTATTCGCTAAAGGATGAGGTGCTGTGACACTTAAAACATGTTTCCAAAATAGGGAAATAATGACGACCAGGAAAGTTGTACCAGGTCACCTTGTGAGCAAAGTACAGAGCGGATGTCTGTACGATATTAAAGGTTAAGACTATGAAACTTATTAAGAACAAAATCATTGCGGGTATGACAATTGCGGCGACGGCAGTGTTCTCGTATACGGCTGCGGCAGCAAATTTCAAAATGGCTATTGGCGATGCCGCTGGCGGAACGCAATGGGAGCTAGCCACAACGTTCTCCGAGCTAATGGAGAAAAAGACGGATGGCAAAGTAAAGATTGACCTATTTCCAAATGGACAATTGGGTAATGAACAAGACACCGTCAATGATGCGGCTATCGGTCTATTAGACTTCTCTGTTCTAGCTATAAACAACGTAACCCCATTTTCACCAACGGTTGGCCTACTGACCATGCCATATGTGATTCAAAGCCCTGAAGAAGCAGTGCTATTGACACAAGGCCAGGTTGGTCAGGAGCTGGTTGAAAACACCATTCGTGATGCAGGCGTTCGTATTGTAGGTTGGGCGTACTCAGGCTTTAGAGTCTTGACCAACTCGAAGAAACCAGTTGCCTCACCAGAAGATTTAAAAGGGTTGGTTATTCGTGTTCCTCGCAACGAAATCATGATCGCGTCTTATCAAGCATGGGGCGTAAACCCAACTCCAATGGCGTGGTCTGAGACTTTTACAGGTCTGCAACAGGGCGTGGTAGATGGTCAAGATAACCCATACATCACAGTGTATGCGATGAAATTTAATGAGGTACAAAAGTATGTCACTAATATTCGCTATATCTTCTCTCTTGAGCCGTTGATTGTCAGTGAAACTGTATTCCAGCAACAAACTCCAGAGATGCAAAAAACCATTCTGGAAGCAGGCCAAGAGGCGACAGAGCATAGCTTCGCTTACCTTGAGCAAACTGAGAGCAAGATTCGTAAAGACCTTGAAGACAAGGGCATGGTATTTACCGACCCTGCCAATGGTGAAAAAGAGTGGATCGAGAAAGTCACGACGTCTGTTTGGCCAAAATTCTACTCAAGCATCGGAGGTAAAGAGAAGCTAGACAACGTTCTTGAGCTACTGGGTAGACAATAACGATTAGTTACGCCCTATCTATTGGTGACCTGATAGATAGGGTTTTTGCATGGCTTTACTCGTTTATCTGTTCATACATATTGAGCGACTGGTTGTCATGTAAAAATCAACATTGGAGGTTATATGTCAGTCGCTAAAATAATTAGAAAACACCTAAACAACATTGAGGAGTACACCTGTTGTTTACTACTAGCGAGCTTTGTCTTACTGCTGTTCACGCAAATTTTAACTCGTCAGTTGTTTGACTATTCCATTCCTTGGGGTGATGAAGTCGCCACCTACATGTTTGTTTGGTTCGCTTATTTAGGTGCGGTAGTTGCCGCGAAAATGTCCGCTCATAACCGAGTGAGTTTCCACTTCAAGTTCTTTCCACCGATTGTTCAGACCATCAGTGAAACCATCGCAGATTTCTTATGGCTGCTGTTCAAGGTAAGGAAACTCA
>NZ_JPJA01000086.1:1562658-1616008 GCF_000733315.1 Vibrio sp. ER1A | reverse complement strand
GCGACTCTGTCGCCGGCTTGTGTTGGCGTTAGGAGATACCAACCGCATGATGGGTGGTTGTGGTGACGATGTAGCCATTGGTGTCGGACGCGAGAACGTAGTCTACACCGGACGTGGTAACGATATTGCGCTGATGGTTGGCGCGAAGAATATCTGGCGTGACGACTACGGCTCCAATGTGGCGCTCGCGATTGGTACTGAAAATACCTTAGCTGGTGGCTTCGATAATGATGTGATGCTGGCAATTGGTAATGAGAACAACCTAGCTGGTGGCACTGGTGAAAACTTGATGGCAGCGATCGGTAACAAAAATACTATTAAAGGCGATACTGCACCCGGCCTTCCGGGGGTGACCTCGAAGAACGTCATTTTCGCTCTAGGTAATGAAAATACCGTGAAAGGTGGTTTTGCCGTAACAACCGCCGTTGTTGTGGGTCGTAAAAATAATGTCAGTACGACGTTTGAAAATGACTACGTGGTGTCCATAGGTGTGGAAAATACAGTCTCCTTACATAAAGGTAGTGACGTTGCTTTCGTGATGGGTATTGATAACAAAGTATATGGTGACTATGTCGATGAGTTTGGATCAGCAAGTGATGTGTTGTTTGCCGCAGGCGTACGTAACCTAGTCGATGGTGGTGGAGGTAATGACGGTATCTTTGTTGGTGGCCTGTTCAACCATGTTGTAGGTGGTAATGGTGATGACCTCATAGTTGCCATGGGCAGTAAGTCGGTTGTCAGCGGCGGTAGTGGTAATGATGTGATTGCTACTATTGGTGGTGCTAACACGGTGACCGCAGGACTAGGTGATGACTTTGCGATTAACATGGGACTGGCCAATGTGGTGTCCATGGGAGATGGCAATGACACCGTACTTAATATCGGTTTAGCTGGTGTTAGTTCTGGTGGTGAAGGTAATGATGTCTTCCTCAACCTAGGTTGGGAGACCTTCGACTTACTAACCTCAAGCGGCGCAACAATCATCAATAATGTGTTAGGTGGTATTACCGACTTTATGGGTAACGTTGTGAGCACCTTTGGTGGTGATAAGCACGATAGTATCGCTTCTCTGTTCAGCTTTGATGATCAGTCGGTATCTTTAGGGAACTCAGGAAATGACGTGTTCGTATCTGGATTCGGTAGTGCTCAAGTAACTGGTGGCGAAGGCAATGACAGCTATCGGTTTACATTGGGAAGCGGCCGTTTTGATATTTATGAGTCGGATATTGTGTCTGAAGTTGACTCGTTATTTATCAACAGCAACAACACTCAGAATGACCTGAATTTTACCTTGGATAACCTCGTTCTTTCTGAAGATCACTCTCAGGTCGATATTGTTTTTGGCAATGAGTCGCTTGGCGAAATTGGCTTAAACAACTGGGGCGATAACGACGTATTTGAAGTCGAAGGATTGTCCAGCCTAACCTTCGCACAGCTAAAACAGCACTGGGATAGTATGGATGCGTCGGCATCTGAACAGCTGCGTGGCTTTGCTGCTTTTGATTCAGTTGCAGCGTTAGAGGCAGGAGCTGAAGCAACGGTAGCTTGGTTACAAGATGGAGAGGCAAATAAGGTTGACTTTGGAGATGTAAACAACGAGCTGTCGAGCGTTGTGGAAACAATACTTGGCGACATGCACGATTCTAAATCGAAAATTGATAGCGCAGTAAGTCTTGCGTAATCGGGAGCCTGACTCAGTGATTGAGTCAGGCCTTTTTTTTCTAAATAAGGAAAGCAAAATCATGGCAGATCAACATTACATTGATGGTATTGAAAACGTCGCAATTATCGCGGGCAATATTCGCATGGATTTCTACACCTTTGCGGTGGATCCAGAGACTAGCGGTAAAGAGCCTCCAAAGGAGCATAACTTGCGATTGGTGATGTCTCCCGATGCGTTTTTACGAAGCTGGCAAACCCACACTCAGCTACTCGAAGAATTGAAAAGTAGAGGTTTGATTACTGAGAAGCCGGCCGAAGGTACAAGCAGCGACCAAGAGAAAAGCACATTAGCGCCAAGTTTTAGCTAATTGCATCATCACTGAAAATAGTAGGAATAGATTTGAACACAGCATTGGAGGCGTACGTTCTTATCGCTAGGTATTATCAGGTTTATCACTCTGTCGATACTTTAAAGCGGGATCATGAAATCAAGGAAGATGACATGAGTTCGCTTGATTTAACGCTGCTGATTAATCAAACTGGGCTTAATGCCAAATGCGAAAAACTGCGTTGGCGACAACTATCGAAGTTGGGTGCTGCGTTCCCAGTGATTCTTAAATTGAAGCACGGTGACTTTGTCATCGCTGCGGGCGTGCAGTCTACGTCTGAAGGCAAACTAGAAGTTCTGATTCAAGATCCTAAGGCGGAATCAACAGAATTGTTGTCGGTTGATGAAGCTACCTTTCGTCGCTGTTGGAAAGGAGATGTGATTTTTGTTAGACCTCTCGGTGTGGATGTTGGCATCGAACAACCCTTCGGTTTTGGCTGGCTGTTCCACGAAGCACTTAAGCAGCCAAGCTTACTTTACACTATAGGAGCAGTGTCTCTTTTTCTGCATATCATCGCCTTTGTCGTGCCGTTATTTTCCATGATTGTTTTCGACAAGGTTATTGGTTATTCCGGCTACGCCACTTTACACGTGCTGTTCATCGCTGCTATTGCCGCTCTTGCAATCAGTGGTGTATTGGCGTTCATCCGCAACCTGATCGTATTACACTCAGTGGCACGATTGGATATCGAAATAGCACACTTGACTTGTCGTAGGCTGTTTCGGCTACCGCTGGCTTTTTTCCACAAGGTGGCATCCGGCAAACTCGCCAAGCAAGTTCAAGAAGCCAGTGGCATTCGTGAGTTTATCACTGGCAACCTATTGTTTACTCTGATTGAACTCACGTCAGTGGTGGTGTTACTTCCTGTGATGTGGTTTTTCAGTCCTACGCTCACTTGGGTTGTGGTTGGGTTTTGCTGCGTCATTATGATGGCATTATTCGCAATTCTTCGGCCTTATCGACGCCAGCTAGAGGCGCTTTATCTCTCGGAAGCAGAGCGACAATCCATAGTGGTTGAAAATGTGAAAGGCATGGAAACCATAAAAAGTATGGCGATAGAAAAACGTCAGCAACAAGAGTGGCTGGATGTCACAGCTGATGTAGTGTCTCGTCAGCACACCGTTGGCCGTTGGAGTGGTTACATCAATGAGATCAGTGGCTTTTTGCAGAAAGTGATGTCATTGGTGATCATTTGGCTTGGTGCTCAGTTGGTATTAGCAGGGGAGCTGACGATTGGTACTTTAATTGCCTTTAATATCATGGCGAGCCGTATTGCAGGGCCTTTGGTGCAACTCATTGGACTGACGAGCAAGTTTCAACAGATATCCATTAGTGTTGATATGCTAGGTCGAGTGCTCAATAGTCCTCCAGAGCGGGTGAGAGAAGGAGGAGTGACGTCGCCAATCAAAGGGGAAATCGCCATCAGTCAGTTGGGATTTCATTACGCACCTGATTTACCTGCCGCAATTAATCAGCTCAGCGTACATATTCATCAAGGCCAGAAAATAGGCATTGTAGGCCCTAGTGGTTCAGGAAAGAGTACATTAACTCGCTTGCTACTCGGATTTTATCGACCGAATCAAGGCTCGATTCGTATTGATAACAATGAACTACGCGAATACGAACCGGGATATCTTCGCTCCCAAATCGGCATTGTATTGCAAGACAGCTTCCTGTTTCGAGGGACGATAAAAGACAATATCGCTAAAGCCAATCCGAGCAAATCGTTGGAAGAGATCATCGATGTTGCCAGACTCACTGGCGCCGATAGCTTTATCGATAAACTCCCTATGGGTTACGACACGGTGTTGGAAGAAAATGGCAGCAATTTGTCGGGAGGTCAGCGGCAGCGACTCAACTTTGCGCGTGCGTTACTAAACAGCCCTCCAATATTGTTAATGGATGAAGCAACGAGTGCACTTGATGCCGACAGTGAGCAGCACATACTTAACAACCTTCATGCGCTTGCTCGTGGGCGAACGCTAATTAACATTTCTCATCGTTTATCTTCCATGGTTTACATGGACAAAATCCTTGTTCTCAATGATGGAAAACTAGTAGATTTTGCACCTCATCAGGAGCTGTTAGCACGATGCGATTTGTATCAGCAATTGTGGCATAAACAGCATGCGTCCGTTGAGCATAGGTCTACACAACCCAGCTTCGATCTGCCTGAGGAGAGAGTGACCTCATGAATATTAAGCACAAGGATGAACTGTTAAAACATGCTCCCTTATGGCAACAAATTCGTCATTCTTACCCTAATCGGCTGGTTTCGCTTTCTGTTTGGGTGATTCTAGGCGCCTTATTTCTACTGATTATTTGGGCCAGTGTATCTCAGGTAAACACCTTTGTTGTTGCTCGTGGCCACGTTAAACCTATGGCACAAAATATAGTCATTCAAAGTCAAGCCGAGGGTGTTTTAGAGCAGTTTGTCGCTCAAGTTGGCGACCAAGTAACAAAAGGTGATCTTATTGCTGTTATCGATGGTCGAGCGATCGATTCGGATATTCACGTGACTCGATATCAAATGACGCGCCTTAAAGAACGCATTCGTCGCTTGGAAGCAGAGCTTGCCGAGACGCCTTACTTAATAGAAAACCCGCCTCGCTCAGCGCAGAAATTAGAAATGACTCTGTTTGACGCGAGAAAAGGGGCATACGGTGCCACAATTGCGGCCAAAAAAGAGACCTTGCTGTCGCTGGATGAACGAATCCAAAGCTTGCATCAAGAGCAATCGGTGGTTATCGAACAAATCAGTTTGCAAACGTCGCTAGTTAAAGAGAGGCGACGTTTATATGAGCAGGAAAAGGACAAGTACAGACGCACGGGACCAAAGCGCGAGGCATTCCTAGATTCTCAAAAGCAACTCCTGGAACTACAAAGAAAAAAGACGTCACTTCTCAGTGGCATTACCTCTCTGACTACTGAAGCAAAAACGACGCTTAGTGATCTTAAACGCTACATCAGTCAGCACAAAGTGGACGTTTCCGATCAACTGGTTAGTGCAACGCGAGAGTACATTGCGTTGAAGCAGCAATTAGTGTCGGCGCAAAGTCAGCAGAGACTTTCAAAAATCCATGCTCCCATTGACGGTATCATCCTCAAAGTCGCAGATAAGACTTCGGGAACCTATGTGGCAACAAATGAATTCCTATATGAGATTGTGCCTATTAACACGCGAATGGAAATCGTAGTTGATTTGAATCCAGCCGATATTAACCAAGTTACATTGGGGGATGAGGTGACTGTTAAGCTGGATTCGTTACCTTTTACCAAATACGGCACCATGCAAGGCAAGCTGCGTCAAGTAAGTGAGGATGTGTTAACTGATGATGTTTATGGGAAAGAAGGGTTAGCGTATCGAGGTTGGATTGATATCACTAGTGTTGAAGGTATTCGTAATAAACCAGATGAGTTTCGATTACAGCCTGGTCTGTCGCTTGAGGCTAATATCCAAACCGACAGAAGAACATTGATCTCGTACATTTTGTTCCCGATTGCGAGAGCGCTCGATGAGAGCTTTAGGGAGCCATAAATGAATAGATTATTGGTGGTAATGGTTGTGTTGCTTGCCGGGTGCTCAGTAACGCCAGACAAAGTATCTGATGAACAAATAGAGTTGCGAGTACTGCAGCAACTTAACTGGATTCAAAACACTCAGATAGAAATTAATAAGCCTCTCACACTGTCGGATGCGGTGATTTTGGCGCTGAAAAATAATCTGGAGATTGAGCAAGCGAGGTACAAGAATTTAATCGGTCAATCAGCGTTAAATAACGCCATGTTTGGCTTTTTACCCAAGCTAGATTCGAACTCCAATCGCTATGTGCGCAACAACGATGGTGGTGCAGTAGACGTACTTCCTCCTGCCCGAGACAAAAATACGTCATCCAATACTATTTCTTGGTCCTCTTTAGACCTCGGTCAAGCGTATTTACGTGCGCAGCAAGCCGGCAATGATCTATTAATGGAACAGCAACAACAAAGAAGAGTGATGAGCCGTATTGTTAGAGAAGTACTAAGTGCCTACCTAGTGGTTTCTGCCATGGAACAGGAAGTGTCGATCTCTCGCCAAACGTTGCAGACATTAGGTGAGATGTTAAAGCAAGCAAAAGCGCTGGAGCAGACAGAGTTGGTTGACCCCTTAGTCCTATTGCAATATCAAGAGCAAATATTAAGCCTTAGGGTACAGCTGCAAGATGTAGAGCAGGAATTTCTGAGCGCCAAGCAAGACCTCATGGTACTGATAAGTGCGCCAAGCCTAGATATTCCTCTTGAGCACAAAGGTGTCAACACGTTGGGGCTGAACATTGAGGATATTGCCCTTCCGGAGCTTGAACGATTCGCGCTCTATCATCGTTCTGACTTAATGGAGTCGATGTATCAAGTTCGCAACGCCGGTCTTGAGATCAAAAGAGCTTGGCTTGAGGCTCTGCCAAATTTCTCAGTGGGTTATTCTAGTTACTACGACTCTGATCCTAACTTGCGTAATAATGAGTGGTTTCAGGTAGATCTAAATTTAGCGATTAAGGTTATCGAGTTGCTGACATTGCCTGCAAAACTGGACGAGTTGGAGCAAAAACAAGCATTAGAGAAGTTAACCTCGTTAGCCAATGCGGTAGCGATCATCGGGCAAGTTCGTGCGGCGAATATTGATTACCAATCAGATAGGCTGCGATTGCAGATTCAATCTCAACGCGAAAAAACGTTAAAGGAAATAGTGCAGCTTCGTTCAGATCGTTTGAGTTATGAGTTAATGGATGAACTAGAAGTGTACAAAGCCAAGGTACAGCTGATCATCGCAAGAGTGAAAAAGGCACAAGCACATAGTAAATATCAAAGCTCGACTCTCAAAATGTTGGAGCAAGTTGGTGTCGACCTATTTCCCACCACATCCAATGTGGCAAGCAATGAACAGTTCAAACAAACCGTCGAGGCATGGCTCCATGACCTGCCAGTTCGAGTCTCAGCTATGCTCTCACAACGTACTCCACCTCTTACTTAAACACCAAACAATAGGATGTAACTTCAGAGGCGAAATGTTTTTTTGAATTTGTGGCTAGTTGAGTCACGGCCCTTTTTACTATTGAATAGAGCCGAGATAATTTAAATCATTCGAATCTGAGATAAATATTTATCAGTAAGCTAAATAATCACATTCCATATATTATCTTTATTTTCAATGTATGCCGAATGACAATCGCGTTCCTATATGAGGGATGTGTATGAAAAATAAATTATTAATAACAATGTTAGGCAGTGCGGTTAGTTTGGTTGGTTGTAATTACAGCGATGATGGGTACTTTGATACCCATAACAATCAAGGTGGTCAACACTCTAATTCTCATACGGGGCGAGCGATAAATGAAAAAAGTTTCAGCACTCAATATGAAGTTAGCCCTACTCAACTTCAGCGAGTGGATATAACTCCACGAGATATCATACCAATTGCTACACCTGATACGTTCGCATTCTCCGAGATGAAAATAGAGCAAAAAGGCGTAGATGCCCTATTGACGAACAGCACTCCGCAGCCGGTAAACCGCTTCATAGCAAGGATAGGCGACGACCAGCGTCTTGTCACAATTGTTTTGGACCAAGAAATTCCTGCGTATAGCCAAGCGAGACTGACCTCTGGAACGACGACACTAGAACATATCAAGGTTGTGAACCAAATGCGACTGTTTACACCTGAAGTGACCATGATCGGTGAAGATTGTTCTTTAAAGGGGCCTGGCCAGGCATGTTATGCCACGCCAACGAAAGAGCAAAGACAAGTTTATGAAACCATGCTAACGAATATGCATAATGCATTTAATCGTAAGAGCTTTTTAGACAACTTGAACAAATATTTCGCCACTCCAGAGGAGTGCCAGAAATATGATTGTAAGTCATGGACAGACAAAAAACTTAGCTATTCAGAAATGGCATTTTTAAAGTATGGCTCTAAAGGCCATCGCCTATCAATGCGTGTGATGACCGCTCACTATGCTGCTCACGGTATGGGCGGAGGAACGTCACCTGATATAACCAAAGCCTTGTCAAATGGGGGGGGATGGGCATCAGCTTGGTGGGAGGTAGTGGATCCAAAGTTTGATTCTAATCGACCTTATACGAATGAAGCTTACAATGTTATATGGCATGAAGTAGCTCATGCTTATGGTTTCAGTCATGAGTCTGGAATGACCTATGGCGCCCAAGCTTCATGGGCATGGAGTGCCATTACGGGAGATAAGTATGGGAAAGGCGAGTCTTATATGGAAACTCATGTTACAGAGCATGATAGAAAGAACGTAACCGAAATGAAGTTGCCTTCCGTTCTTATAGAGAAAAAGACGCTAGCAAAGAACGAAGTGATGCTAACCTTTTATCGACCAGTAGGTGAAGATGAGGATGACACAATTGATGTGGACTTTTTATCAGCGTCTGAAGTAAGTTTTCAATCTTCGTATTCCAAAGGAACTAACTCAGTAGTGCTCAAGTTCTCCAAACTACCGGAGGCTCCTTTGTATGTTAGAGCGAAAGGTAAGGAAGATGATTATATGGGGACTATTCTTATACAGAAAGATGACCTTATACCTTCTAAGACATACCTAATTGGAGATACAAACTATAAGGTTCTGGCCGATGAACTTTTGAATTATAAAGCCAATGCTTGGGACATTCGAAATACATGTAAGAGTTATGGTGGAATTCTCGCAGAGAAGGCTGAGTATCAAAAGCTATGGGACTTCCTAGAGGCTCATCAGTTAATTGCAGAACTCCCCAAAAACGTATTCTTATCTCGAGACGAGCCTCATGGGTATCGAGTTTGGCAATTGACTTTCGGTGATAACGCCATGGACGCAGTAGAGGTTCCTATGGGAGATCAATTAGGACAGAGTCGAGGTATTGTTTGTTTGTCCAAACGATTCAATTAGGCTCAGGCACACACTCCAGCTTTTCTTAAACATCAACCACTACTTGGTAATCACTTCTACAATTTACCAGACTCAGGGTACGTAAGGTTCGTACCCTGAAAACCCATTCTGTCCCCAATACTTGTTATTCGATTTTGCGTTAAGGACTAAAGCCTGAATGGTTTCCACGCGACAGCCTAGCTGTTGTGCTAATTCAAAGACACTGCCCCGAATCACCTCAGAAGTAGAAGTGTTAATTAAGCAATGTTCTTGCTGGTAATGGTTTGATTGTAAATCCATACATGCTCTCCTCTACGTTTGTGGTTCTGGGCGTGAGATCTGACGTTACAAGTATTGGATCTCGCATGGGAAGTTGTATAAATAACATACTATTAAATTATAAAAAATGAAACAAAATATTCCATTAAGTTAAATATTGGCTTAATTTGAGTGTGTTGATACGATGTAGATTAAACTGTATCAGTAAGGACTTCATGAAAAAGCCCGAGTGTATGAACTGTACGCTCGGGCTTTGTTTGTTGGCTGGCTTACTAATATCCCATCAACTGCAAGAGATTCTCAGCGGTGCTGATTGCTTCCTTACGATTTGCGATATTGAGCTTCTGATACAAATTACGGATATGTGTTTTAATAGTTGTACCTGCGACGTCCAGCTCTTGAGCAATCTGCTCGTTACTGAACCCGGAATATATCAAACCAAGAACCTGCCATTCTCTTTGTGTTAGAGGGCTAGTGCGCACTAACTCAGGGATATTTGGGTGGTTGATTAACTTTTCCACAAACTCTTCGTTAAAGTGGACGGAACGGCTACGCTGCGTGGTATTGATGTCTTTCATCAATAGTTGTGCGCGATGACGCTCCAAATCACCTAATTCAGACTTAGAAACCAGTTTCTCAAGCAGATGGCCGATGGTTGCACCGTCGACTAAGAAATTGCCAATCATGCCAGTTTGGTTCGTTAAGACTAACGCTTCTTTTAGCAGAGCTTTGGCGGTCTCTTCATCTTGGTTTTGCACATTGAGTACCGCTTCCACAATCAAGTTGCGGTTGCGATCGGTCACTAATTGATGGGCTTCTGCCTTGTCATTAAGATAGTTCAGGGTTTGCTGAGCTTGCTCGAATTGGCCTAGGTTGATTTGGGCACGAGCGATGTTTCGCCACTGAAGCTGCTCGAAGTGGTTACAAGCGTTGTCTGGTCGAATCGCAGTTTCTAGCCATTGTTCAATGGAGTCCACGTCACCGCGTGCTTGCCAGTAGAGGAGCAGTGATAATGAGGCGTTTGCGGTCCAATCAACATGGTAAGTTGACTGTTTCATCAGATGTTGGATCTGCTCAATGAACTTAGCGGCTTTATCGAGCTCCCCGCGACCAATTGCGATGCGTGCAATCATTGAGTAGCTATGAAGGTGCTTGCTCGGTGAATGGTTGCCAAGTACATCAAGCCCTTTATAAGCACACTCCTCAGCTTCATCCAATCGGTTCCAGCACCATAATACTTGCGCACGAACACGCAGTAAGAACTCATGCAATGGGACTTGATGTAGCTGCTGTTCTTCGATGAGTTTCAGTGCGCTATCCTGAATTTCGAACGCGGCTTGTACGTAGCCTTGTGCAATCAGAATTTCACTCTGCTGAAGCTGGGCCCACAGTGCTTGGTGATAGACATGGTACTGACGCGCGAGCTTTTCAGTCTGCTGCATCATCGACAAAGCACGGCTAAGCTGACCGATGACATGATTCACTTCACCCACCACCGAAGTTGCCACGATACGGCTGCGATAAACAGAATGGTCGAGTTCACTCAATGCTTGCTCGGCAAGCTCAAGCGCTTTTTCTGGTGAGTTTTGGTTAATGGCAACTTGAGCTAGCAGCGCGTGGAATTCACCTTCTTGCTTCTTCGAGCGCTCAACGTTGCGCGTTTCCATTTCTTTGTCGGCTTTAGCAATCAGCTCGCCAACATCGTTGTAGCGGTGCTGACTTTGCGCCAACCACGCCTGCAACATACACAGCTTTGGCTGGCTATATAATTGGTCTTGGGTCAGGACCGCAATGGCTCCTTCCAGAGTCGCAAGCTCACCTTGGTTGAACATTTTCCAGCCAAACTCGCTTAAGATTTTTGCAACCAACTCACTGTTATTGGCCAGTTGAGCATGACGCAGTGCTTGGTGCGGCACTTTTTGCTCTAGCCAAGCTTCGGCTGCTGCCAAATGAAGCTCGTGTTCCTGCTGAGGAATACGCGCTTTGCGCTCATGGGATAAGAACTCGGCAAACAAATTGTGGAATCTAAACCAGTTATTTTCTCCCTCGAGCGGGTAGATAAATAGGCCGAATCGGTTAAGAGATTCAATCATGCTTAGTGCATCGTCGCGTTTGGTTAAGGCGATAACCAGACTGTCATTGAAGTGATCGAGTACTGAACACTGCATCAAGAACTTGCGGGTATCTTTATCTAACAGGTCAAACACTTCCTCAACCAAATAGTCCCAAAGGTGTGCATGGTTGAATTGAGAAATAGTCTCGACCGATTGGGCAAGAGTACGTTTTTGGTGCTGTGCTTGTAGTGCAAATAACTGCAATGCAGATGGCCAGCCTTCAACGTAAGTACGCAATGAATCGGCGGTCTCATTATCGATATCGCTAGCGAGTCGTTGGCTAAAGAAACGCGTGGTCTCTTCGGTATCAAAAGCGAGTAGCTCGTTGCCAATCTCGATCATTAAGTCACGCACACGGAGGTTTGCTGTGCCTAAAGGAGGGTTGCCTCGACTGGTAACCACGAGAGTAACATTATCTGGCATGTGCTTAAGGAAAAAGCGCATCGCTTCGTGAATCTCTTCGTCAGTGATTAAATGGTAGTCATCAAGGACGATATAGCACTCGTTATGATAGCTCGTCAGTTCTGCAAACACTTCACTAAACAGGGAGTGGAGTGAAGAGAATTGACGACGCTCTGCCAAGGTTTGTGCATTTGGACACGTGTTATTCGTGGCTTTGTTGATGGCCTGCAATAGGTAGTTGACGAAGCGGAACGGGTCGTTGTCACTTTCATCGATGCTGTACCAGCCAACGTTTGGTTTATCTGATAGCCATTGAGCTGCCATCGTTGTTTTGCCGTAACCGGCGGGCGAGCGAAAAAGTACAAGCTTATAAAATGGAGCCTGTGCTAGCAGGTCCAATACTCGTGGACGCACAATCGCGTTATGTAAGCGTCCAGGTCGAGTTAGTTTTGAAGGAATCCACATAGATATTTCCTACCAATTTATTATGTTCTACTCCGTCGGGGAGTAGGGAGCGAGTCACCAAAGCTTTTTATTGCACGTTCGATGGTATGAGAGAGTGAGCTCTACATTTATTGATCGAGGGCTATATTTTGATTTTTAAGCTTTTTTCACAGCTACTACGCCTTATAAATGTGATTGATGTCACTTTTACTGCTTAGTGTGGAGTGTGAATGGCCTGTCATGTATACAAAAAAACCTTGTGATTTGCGGCTTTTTTCGAGGCTAATTGTGATCTGAACAGCAGAATTTGTATTTAGTCCGATAAGGGATAGCAAATGTTTCTTAATTAACGCTTAGAGTGAAATGTGAGCTTGGCGTGATCGTTATCACCAGAAAAAACAGAATGGTTAACCGGAATGGGAGATCGATCACTAAGTGGAGGGGAGTACGCCCTCTACGCCCTCCTCACTCATCCTCCATGGAGTCGGAACTAGGAGGATGTTTATGGAAACGTCACCATGCACGATATGGGACAGATGGATAAAAACTTAAAGTGAGATTTCTTAATGAAACCTACTCAGCAAAAACAATTTGATAAAGCTTCTTTCCAAGAAAGTGTTAAAAAGCACCTGTCTGCTACTTACGCAACGACTGTTGAGGCTGCTTCTGAGCGCCAATGGTATCTAGCAATGGGTCGAGCGTTAGCGGAATTAACTACGTTTGACCTTCTTGCCACTGAAGCGGACGAGCGCATCAAAAAAGCAAAAAGTGTTAACTACCTATCTCTTGAGTTCTTGATTGGTCGTTTGACGGGTAACAACCTGATCAGCATGGGCTTGTATGAGCAGATCACTGAAGCAATGGCTGAGCTAGGTCATAATCTTACCGATCTTCTTGAAGAAGAGCGCGACCCATCACTTGGTAACGGTGGTCTTGGGCGTCTAGCGGCATGTTTCATGGATTCATGCGCCGCTCAAGAATACCCAACGGTAGGCTACGGTCTGCACTATGAATACGGCCTATTTAAGCAGTCATTCAAAGATGGCCGTCAACAAGAAGCACCAGACGCATGGCGCGGTGTAGAAGGTTATCCATGGGAAGTGGCGCGTCCAGAACTTGCGCAAGAAATTGGCTTTTACGGTCACGTTGAAGTTGTCAACGAGAACGGTAAAGAAGTTCGTAAATGGGTTCCTGGCATGACAGTAAAAGCGATGCCTTGGGATCTACCTATCGTAGGTTACGAGTCAGAAACAGTGTACCCATTACGTCTTTGGGAATGTCAAGCTATTGCACCATTCTCATTGGCAAGCTTCAACAATGGTGATTACTTCGAAGCACAGCACGCGCTAATTGACGCGGGTAACATCACTAAGGTTCTATACCCGAACGACAACCATGAAAAAGGTAAGACTCTGCGTCTAATGCAGCAGTACTTCCACTCAGCAGCATCAGTGCGCGATATCCTGCGTCGTCATGAAGCAGCGGGTTACACGCTAGCATCTCTACCTAAGCAAGAAACTATTCAGCTTAACGATACGCACCCAACGATCGCAATTCCTGAACTAATGCGCATCCTTCTTGATGAAAAAGGCATGAGTTGGGATGACGCGTGGGCGATTTCTTCTAAGACATTCGCATACACTAACCACACACTACTTCCAGAAGCACTAGAGACATGGCCTGAGTCCTTAATCCAGCGTCTACTTCCGCGTCACATGGAAATCATCTTTGAAATCAACCACCGCTTCCTGCAAGAAGTACGTGCAATGTGGCCTGGTGATGGTGAGAAGCAAGCGAAACTGTCTATCATCCAAGAAGGCTTCCATCGCATGGTTCGTATGGCGAACCTATGTGTTATTGGTTCATACGCGGTTAACGGTGTAGCTGCACTTCACTCTCAATTGGTTAAGAAGGACCTATTCCCAGAGTTCGATGCAATGTACCCAACGCGTCTGCATAACGTGACTAACGGTATTACGCCTCGTCGTTGGTTGAAGTTCTGTAACCCTGGTCTATCTGCTCTGATTACTGACAAGATCGGTGATGAGTGGCCTGCGAAACTAGAACAGCTTGAAGGCATCGCTAAGTTTGCTGATGACGCTAAATTCCAGAAGGAATATATGGCTGTTAAGAAGCAAAACAAACAGCGCCTTGCGGATTGGGTTTCTGAGAACATGGGTATCGAGCTAGATACAAACGCTATCTTTGATGTTCAAATTAAACGTTTACACGAGTACAAGCGTCAGCACCTTGACCTTCTACACGTACTAGCGCTTTACCACCGCCTACTGAAAGATCCTTCTTTCGACATGGTTCCACGCGTTGTGTTCTTCGCAGCGAAAGCAGCGCCAGGTTACCACCTAGCGAAAGAAATCATCTTTGCAATCAACAAGATTGCTGAGAAAGTGAATAATGACCCACGTATTGGCGGTAAGCTGAAAGTGGTATTCATCCCTGATTACCGAGTAAGCATGGCTGAGATCATTATCCCAGCAGCAGATGTGTCTCAACAAATCTCTATGGCAGGTAAAGAGGCATCGGGTACAGGTAACATGAAGATGGCTCTAAATGGTGCTCTAACTATCGGTACGATGGATGGTGCGAACGTTGAGATTCGTGAAGAAGTAGGCGACGAAAATATCTACATCTTCGGCCTAGATGTTGACGGTGTTAAAGAAGTGAAGGCGGCGGGCTATAACCCTTACGACTACTACAACGCGGATCCTCTACTAAAAGCATCTCTAGACCTACTTCTAGGCGATGAGTTTACTCCAGGTCAACCAGGTCTACTGCGTGCTACCTACGATAGCCTACTAGATGGCGGTGACCCTTACCTATGTCTTGCTGATTTTGCTTCTTATGTTGAAGCACACGAAGCGATGGACGCGCAATACCGTGACCAAGCAGGTTGGGCTAAGAAAGCGATTCTGAACACTGCTCTAGTTGGTAAGTTCAGCTCTGACCGAAGCATCAGAGACTACGTGAATAACATTTGGAAACTAGAAGCAGTTTCTCGTTAACCACGATGACCAAGGTGCTCAGAGAGTGCCTTGGTCGCTTTAATTGCTTCATCTCTGTTTTAGCGTCATCCCTGCGCGGGCAGGGATCTTCTAACAGCGATAATGAATACTTTGAGTAGATTTCTGCCTGCGTAAATGCGCGATGAGCAGGAATGACGTAAATAGACTGTCGAGCGGCATAATAAGCTCGAATCAAAAATTACACTAACCCTACCGTTTTGAAGGTTAAAGAAGTCCTTCGGAGAGAGCGATGACAGAACAAACAGCATTAAAACAAGTTGCTGAAATGGCAAAAATAGCCGACAGCTACGTAAGTGCGTGGGGCAGTCCAGCGAAAGTAGAAGACGAAACAATTCTTCGTCTGCTAGCGTCTTTAGGCTATGACACCACAAATGATGAAACTTTGCTTAAATCTGCTGAGAAAAAGCATAAAAAAGAAGTGATTGAACCAGTTCTTGTTGTTAAAGACGAGGATGCGGTTGAAGTCGAACTTCATTTAGGTGTTAGCGCTCGCGAAAGCGATTTCAGCTGGCGTTTAGAGACCGAGCAGGGAGAAGTACTTGAAGGCTATCTTCAATCTCAAATCGTTCGTGATGAGCGTGCTGAGGGTGGCCCTTTAGTATTTTCGTTACCTAGTGACCTACCATGGGGTTACCATAAGCTTTACCTAGAGCGTAAGCGTCGCAAAGCCCCTTATGAAATGACACTGATTCGTACGCCACGTGCCTGTTTCAAACAGAGTGCCATTGACCATGGTAAGAAACTATGGGGTCCGAGTGTCCAGCTTTATACGCTACGCACTCAGCACAACTGGGGTATTGGTGACTTCGGTGATCTAAAACAGTTGGTGGCAGATATCGCTGCTCGTGGTGGTGACTTTGTTGGTTTAAACCCAATTCACTCACTATTCCCGGCTAATCCAGAAGGAGCAAGTCCTTACAGTCCTTCTTCTCGTCGTTGGTTGAACATACTCTATATCGATGTGAGCTCTGTTGCTGAATTCGCTTTGAGCGCTGATGCTCAGCAAATGGTCGGCAGCTCTGACTTCCAAGCTCGCCTTCAGAAGGCGCGTGATTCCCACTGGGTTAATTACACTGAAGTTGCGGATCTGAAAATGAGCGTGTTACCTCTTCTTTTTGAAGAGTTTAAATCTCGTCATTTGGATAAGCAGTCTGAGCGCGCAAGATTGTTCTTAGATTTTGTGGAAGAGGGTGGCGAAAGCCTTCTGCATCAGGCGGCATTTGACGCAATTCATGCCGAATTGCACGCAGAAGATTCAAGTGTTTGGGGTTGGCCTGTATTCCCTGAGAAATATCGCCGTTTTGAAAATAGTGCCACTCAGAAATTTATCGCTGATAACCGCGATAAAGTTCAGCTTTACATGTACTTACAGTGGATCGCTGATGTTCAAATCAACGAAGCACAAGCACTTGCCGAAGAAAAAGGCATGGCTGTAGGTCTATATCGTGACTTGGCGGTTGGCGTTGCAGATTCTGGCTCTGAAACTTGGGCAGACAATGGCAACCTTGTGATGGATGCAAGCATTGGTGCTCCACCTGATATTCTAGGTCCGCTAGGTCAAAACTGGGGTCTACCTCCACTGAACCCACAAGTACTGCAAGCGACATCCTATGATGCCTACATAAAGTTACTGCGCGCTAACATGAAACATTGCGGTTCACTGCGTATTGACCACGTACTAGGCCTGTTGCGTCTATGGTGGATTCCAAAAGGTGAAAACGCCACCAAAGGTGCTTATATCTACTATCCAGTGGAAGACATGCTAGCCATCTTAGCGCTTGAATCACATCGTCATCAATGCAGTGTGATTGGTGAAGACTTGGGTACGGTGCCAGATGAAATCGTTGAAATCCTTCGTGAAGCAGGCGTCCACTCGTACAAGGTGTTCTTCTTCGAAACAGCAGAAGATGGTGGTTTCATCTCACCAGCGCACTACGCCGATCAGTCAATGTCAGCACTGTGTACGCACGACATGCCGACATTACGTGGCTTCTGGCATTGTGATGACCTAAAAATGGGTAGCGAGATTGGTCTTTACCCTGATAAAGAGCAACTTGAAGGCTTGTTTGATGACCGCCTGGAATGTAAACAAGGCATTCTTGATAGCGTAGCATGGCACGGTTATCTACCAGAAGGTGTTGGTCGTGATGCTAGCCTAGTGCCGATGGACGCTTATTTAAGTGAAGCACTTCAGCTGCATGTTGCTGCGGGCGCATCAACGCTATTGAGTGTCCAGCTCGAAGATTGGTTAGAAATGGACAAGCCAGTTAACATTCCTGGTACGGTGAATGAGTACCCGAACTGGCGTCGCAAACTGTCGATGAACCTTGAGGAAATCTTTACTCAAGAAGGGGTGAATCGTATCGCGAAACGTCTAACGGAAGTGCGCGCTAACGCAAGCAAATAATCCGCCTCAAAATCGCTAATCAAGCACGGCTTCTTCAGAGATTTGTTCTGTCATCTCTGGGAGTCGTGCTTTTCTTTTTATCGCTTGTCACTATTGGGATTTATATTGTAAAGAAGTGCGTAAAAATACCGTATTGCACCCGAAAATTAGGGTTAAATCACTTCCCGTATAGGTGCAATCAAGTACAATGAAACCTTGCTGGTAGCCCGCGCTTTGCGGGCTTTTTTATAGTGCCTCAAACGTCAGTGAAACCAACGATTGGTTTCGAAAAAATAATCATGGGGCTATTTAAGGTCGAGGGAGATGAACGTTGAATAATAAAGGGCTTAAAAAACTAAAACAGGCGTACGATCGACTCTCGAGTGCATCGTTTGCTGATCCATTTTCATTCTTAGGACCTTACCTACAGGAAGAAGGTATTGCCTTAAGAGTATGGATGCCAGGCGCCGATGGGGTAGACGTTGAACTAGCATCAGGTGAAAGACTACCGATGGTGAGAGATGAAGCGTCAGGCTTTGTTCTCAAATCTGATTTGGATCTGAGATTTACTTACTATCAGTTAGCGGTAGATTGGAATGGCACAGAGCAAATGCTGGACGATCCATATCAATATCACGCTTTGTATGCTGAATACGATGAGTTACATACACCGAAAGAGATGTATCACCATATGGGCTCACAATTTATCTCGCTTGAGCGAGATGGTGAGAACATTGAGGGGACGCGCTTTTTGGTTTATGCCCCACATGCTACAGCTGTCAGTTTAGTCGGTAGCTTCAATGCTTGGGATGGGCGTCGTAATCCAATGCAGCGACTGGATTATGGAATTTGGGGTATTTTTATTCCAAATCTGCCAGAAGGAGCACAATACAAATTTGAATTGAAAGGACCAAATGGGGAAGGCTTACCGCATAAAGCGGACCCTTGGGGCTTCTACTCCGAGCAATACCCTTCTTTTTCATCAGTGACTTACAATCATAACCGCTACGATTGGCAAGATGAAAAGTGGCAGTCTCGACCTGTCACCGAAAAGCGTAAAGAGGCGCTGTCGTTTTATGAGTTGCATGCAGGTTCGTGGAAGCGCAATGACAATGGCGATTTCCTGACTTATCGTGAATTGGCCACCGAACTTATCCCTTATTTGACCGATATGGGTTATACCCATGTTGAACTAATGCCAGTGTCTGAACACCCATTCTACGGCTCTTGGGGCTATCAACCAGTAGGGTTGTTTGCACCGACGAGCCGCTTTGGTTCCCCTGATGACTTTAAGTATTTCGTAGATCAGTGCCACCAAGCAGGCTTAGGTGTTGTTCTGGATTGGGTACCTGCACACTTCCCATCAGATGATCATGGCTTGGCGAATTTCGATGGTACGCCTCTATTCCACGATCCTGATCCGCGTCGCGGCTGGCACCAAGATTGGAATTCTTATATTTACGATTTAGGTCGTGAACATGTTCGTCGCTTTTTAGTGTCCAATGCGCTTTATTGGTTTGAGCAGTTCCATATTGATGGTATTCGCGTTGATGCCGTTGCGTCGATGTTGTATCTAGACTATTCGCGTAGTCACGATCAGTGGATTCCAAACGTCGATGGCGGTCGCGAAAATTACGATGCTATCGCAACCCTTAAGTGGATGAACGAAGAAGTTTACAAGCACTTCCCGAATGCGATGACCATTGCTGAAGAATCGACCGCATTCCCAGGCGTATCGGCTCCGACCTTTATGGGTGGTTTAGGCTTTGGGTTTAAATGGAATATGGGGTGGATGCACGACAGCCTTTCTTATATTCAAGAAGATCCTATTAACCGCAAATACCATCACGATACCATCACGTTCCCGCTTGTTTATGCCCATAGTGAGAACTATGTTCTTTCACTATCACACGATGAAGTGGTATACGGTAAGCACTCTATTCACAATAAAATGCCGGGTGATGAGTGGCAGCAAACTGCCAACTTACGAGCGTATTTAGGCTATATGTATGCGCAACCGGGCAAGAAGCTTAACTTCATGGGGGCTGAGTTTGGGCAAACCGGTGAGTGGAACCATGATGACCAGTTACAGTGGTTCTTGTTAGACTTTGACCGTCACCTGGGCGTGCAAGCTCTAACGCGTGACTTAAACAAACTGTATCGTAATGAGAAATCACTGTTCGAACTCGACTCAGAACCTAAAGGCTTTGAGTGGCGCCTTCAAGATGCGGCAGAAGCGAGTATTCTCGCTCATGAACGTATCAGTGAAGAAGGCGAACGTATGTTAGTGATCAGCAACTTTACCCCTGTACCTCATGAAGCTTTCCGCTTGGGAGTGCCGTTAGCGGGTAAGTATAAGCTGATGCTAAATACCGATGATTCTATCTATGCCGGTAGTGGGTTTGGTGCGGTGCAAACTGCATTGACTGAGCAAATGGAAAGTGAAGCACAACCACAATCGTTGTCGTTACGCTTACCACCGCTTTCAACGATATTCTATAAGTACTTAGGTTAGCGATCATTTTGACTTAATGATCTAAGCCCAGCATTAGCTGGGCTTTTTTGTATCTGGAGAAACTAGCTGAATAGTCTACACTCACTAAACCTAACTCAATAAAAAATAAGGTTTATTAATGATCACTGCGCTGTACGCCTCTCTTTTAGCTTGCCTTATGCTTTGGTTAGCTTTTCAAGTAATCAAACAACGACGAATTAATCAGATAGCGTACGCAGATGGTGGTGTAGAAGGGCTCCAAATTGCCAGAAGTGCTCAAGGCAATGCGATGGATTATATCCCCATTACGCTGATATTGATGGCGTTGGTAGAGTACAATGGGGCTCCCGCTATTTGGATTCATCTAACGGGACTCAGCTTTGTTATTGGTCGTATTCTACATGCTCATGGCATTCTAAATAAGCGCTTTAAAGGGCGTGTTCTAGGCATGCAAGTCACCGTGTTGGTTATCGCAGGACTTATCTTATCTAACCTCGTTTATCTACCGTTCGATAGGTTGTTATAGTCTATGAAAGTCGCACTTCCTCCCGCTTGGGTAATGGTTTCAGTTGGGTTAATTCTTAATATTACGGCCATCATTTTATCGAGTCAGGTGCTTGATAAAATGTCTGGGGAAGTCGCGATGCTTCAGGAGCGTAAAAACAGTAATCTATACTCCATCCAACTTGCCTGGAACCAAGTGGAAACATTGGAACGAAAGCGAGAAACTTTGCAGCTTCATCTCGCTCAATCTCAAACTATCACGCCAGAAATTTCTCAATTACTAAGAGGACAGCTCGCTCGATGGGTAAACGCTGATGTCCCAGAAATAGAGTTAGCTAACCTTTCTGAATTGATGCGTTTGATTAATAAAGCACAGCAAGGACAACGCAACATTATCGATGAACTATACTTGGATAACCTGTCGCTGACTGAAGCGATTCAATTTGTGGAAGAAGAAATGGCGTATTATAAGAATATCGCGCTGTTTTTGCAGATCTTTGGTTTAGCGTTGATTCTAGCTCGGGACTTGTCTGTTCGTTGATAGGGAAACGGGGTCCTTGATAACCTCCCATTCTTGAGTTTGATCTCAGGCTAGTTCCAACTTAGCCCGAGATTCCACGATAACTAGACAGGATAGTTGTGATAACCCAACTGTTCAGAAATGGTCCGTCCTGCATTGTGCAGGAGCATGATGTATTCTGCTTTTTTCTCTTCGTCGAAACGGATGATGGGGAAGGAGACAGAGACTGCAGCGATAGCATGGCCGAAACGGTCGTAAACTGGGACAGCGATGCAACGTAGTCCCGGCTCTTGCTCTTCGTTGTCTTCACCATAATGGCATTCACGAACGGTGTTCAGCTCTTCAATCAGTTGTTCTGTGTTCTCGTGAGTTTTGTCTGTGTGTTTGATGAATTCGACCGTGTCTAATATTACACGAACTTCTGCGTCAGAAAGGTGGGAAAGTAGCACTTTACCTATCGCTGTGCTGTAGAGTGGATTGCGGCGGCCTACCCGAGAATGCATACGTAAGTGATAGCTTGAATCTATTTTGTGTAAATAGATGATCGAACCATCGTCAATAGAACCCAAGTGAACCGTTTCATTAGTCACTTTATTAATCTCACGCATTTCTTTATCTGCAATATCAATAAGGTCGACAAACTCCAATGACTTCGAACCAAGTTCGAACATTTTAAGAGTAAGAGCATACTTATCTGCTTCTCCTTCCTGAGAAACGTAACCGAGCGTTTTCATGGTTTGTAGGAAACGATAGGTCGTCGCTTTTGACATCATGAGTCTTTGTGACAGTTCTGAAACGCCAATTTCCTTTTGCTCGCCCAAGGCTTGCAGAATATTGAACACTTTGAGTACCGAGGACACGGCTTCTGGCTGCGTGGACTTATCCATCTATCTTCCTTTGATTTTTTGTTGTGGGCGCGATTATAGCCTTGCAACCTTACCATGTCAGTAATTTCAAAAAGGCTTTTCATAAAAATCAGAACCGAATAGTGCGATTGCGTTCACAAACTTGCATAAGCTAAATATAAAAATGAAACAGCATTTCAAAAATAACTTTAATGTGATTCATTTTTTGTGTATGGTTAATTTAACAACAGTGAGAACTCTCTAAGGTTCGTCCTCGAATACATCTATGAAGGAATAAAAAATGATTCTTGATTCATTCAAATTAGACGGGAAAGTCGCAGTCGTAACTGGCTGTGATACTGGTTTGGGCCAAGGTATGGCATTGGGTCTGGCTAAAGCAGGTTGTGATATCGTCGGAGTGAATATTGTTGAGCCGACAGAAACCATTGCTCTTATGGAAGAAACGGGCCGTAAGTTTATCGACATTCGTGCTAACTTGATGAAGTTAGACGACATTCCAGGAATCGTAGACCGTGCAGTTACCGAATTAGGTCGAATTGATATCCTAGTTAACAACGCAGGTATCATCCGACGTAACGATGCTATCGATTTCTCAGAGCAAGACTGGGATGACGTGATGAATATCAACATCAAGTCGGTGTTTTTCATGTCTCAAGCAGTCGCTAAGCAGTTCATCGCTCAAGGCGAGGGCGGTAAGATTATCAATGTTGCCTCCATGCTTTCGTTCCAAGGTGGCATACGTGTTCCATCATATACCGCTTCAAAAAGTGGCGTTATGGGTGTAACGCGTTTGATGGCAAATGAGTGGGCCAAAGAAGGCATTAATGTTAACGCAATTGCACCTGGATATATGGCGACGAACAATACTGCGGCGCTACGTGCAGACGAAAAACGTAACGCAGAAATTCTAGAGCGCATTCCTGCAGACCGTTGGGGTACGCCAGAAGATCTAGCTGGTCCCTGTGTATTCTTAGCTTCACAAGCATCAGACTATATTAATGGTTATACCATTGCGGTTGATGGTGGATGGTTGGCACGCTAACCGAAGACAATTAGGTGATGGACGCGTACATTGTCGGGCAGATACTAGGGTTTGTAAGTTATGGTTTAGGTATTTCTACCTTTTACCAAAAAAACGACAAACGACTGAAGATTTTGATGCTGGCACTGAACGTTAATCACCTTATCCACTTTGTATTGTTGGGTTCGTTAACTTCTGCGTTAGCTGCTGCACTCTCTGCGGTCAGAACAACTGCTGCCATTTACACAAGTTCCAAAATCGTCGCTCTGATTTTCATTGCGTTGAGTCTTCTCTTAGGTAGTGTGATAGCCGAAAACTTATCGCAGCTTTGGCCAATTTTAGGGGCGGCAATTGGTACGTATTCGCTGTTTATGCTTCAGGGCATTGCGATGCGAATCGGTTTTTTATTAGGTGCAGTGTGCTGGTTAACAAACAATATTATGGTGGGTTCAATTGGCGGCGTCCTGCTCGAAGCTACGCTTCTATTAACAAATTTATTGACCATTTTTAGATTAGCTCGCGATGGTCAGCGCACGGTTCAAGATGTTTGAGCCGTAGCATGGCTAACGTATTGGTCGACAACACAGTTATTTAGTTTTAGGAAAATTCGCGGTTAGTAAGGCCGTTGGGGAAAGAACATGAAAATTGCACTGATGATGGAAAATAGCCAAGCACCGAAAAATGCTATGGTAGCGGCTGAATTAAATACAGTAGCGGGCGGTTTAGGCCACGACGTATTTAACGTAGGTATGATGGATGAAAATGACCATCACCTTACCTATATTCACCTTGGTATTATGGCGAGCATTCTACTGAATTCAAAAGCGGTGGACTTTGTCGTGACTGGCTGTGGCACAGGACAAGGCGCGATGATGGCAAGCAACCTTCACCCAGGAGTAGTATGTGGCTACTGCCTAGAGCCATCTGATGCATTCCTTTTCAATCAAATTAACAACGGTAATGCGATTTCACTGGCGTTTGCGAAAGGCTTTGGTTGGGCCGGTGAACTGAATGTACGTTATATCTTTGAAAAGGCCTTCACTGGTAATCGCGGCGAAGGTTACCCTATTGAGCGTGCAGAACCTCAACAGAAAAATGCTGCGATTTTGTCAGAAGTAAAAGCTGCCGTTTGCAAAGATGTTGTGGTGTCACTGCAGGCCATTGACCAAGAGTTAGTGAAAACGGCGGTCGGTAGTGCTCAGTTTCAGGAATGCTTTTTCTCCAACTGCCAAGAACCGGAACTGGCAGAGTATGTACGCACACTTATCGATTAATATACTGTGCATTGAAGTTTTAAAAGCCGACGTTTGGTCGGCTTTTTTGTACTGAGAAGCGGCTCATTGTTTACACAATAAACGCTTGTCGACATTTAAGAAGCGTTTTACTTTGGTATTTAACTTAAAGAGTAATAACGAGTAATTTGATGCAATCTATTTATTCGCTTTCGGAGTTATTCCCAGCAGTAACAGTCCATTCCCTTGAGCAAGGTGATGGATTTTCGGAACGCTCTCCAATGAAAGTAAACGATTCGCAAACTCCGCTCCGCTATCCCCATCGGCTCATTTCCGATATATGCTCCCCTGAACTGCTTGAATTTCCGCCTGAGCGAAGCAATGGTCACGCTATTCTCATTATCCCTGGTGGAGGCTATCAAATTGTATCGATTGATAACGAAGGCGTAGAGGTGGCAAAGTGCCTTAGCGAAATGGGTTATCATGCGTTCTGTTTAAATTATCGACTGCCTATTAAAAACAATGGCTCTGACATAGAAAAGCTTGCGCCCATCGTCGATGCAAGAGCAGCATTGACTTTGATTCGCCAGCTAGTCCCCATGGCAAGGGTAGGTATCATGGGCTTTTCCGCAGGTGGTCATTTAGCCGGATGGTTAAGTACCGATACGCTTTCTAACCGACCAGACTTCACTTGTTTAATGTATCCTGTGGTATCGATGACCTCTGGTGTCGCTCATTTGGGTTCTTATGAGAATGTCGTTAAGGCCTTAAACGATGCGCAGCAAATAAGTTTGTTGTCTATTGATGAGCGTATTTCCCCAGATGTTGCCCCGATGCTCATTATGCACGCTAAAGACGATGATGTTGTTGTAGCTGAACATAGCCTTAAGCTGCACAATGCACTAGTGGCAGCATCTGTGTCTAGTGAACTCACATTATTTGAGCGAGGTGGACATGGGTTTGGCGTCTATGTCCGAGAAGGAAGTGATGCCGACGATTGGCTACGACGTTTTGATGATTGGGTACGCAAGTTGGATTATTGTCAGTAATGATGCACGAGAGCGATGTTGCAAGTTAACGTTATTTCTACAAAGTAGCGTTATTCACACAAAGGTATCGTTGCGCTAATACAGGTCACCAAATTCGCGTAAAAAAATGTAAAGTCGTCTCAAAGGCTATTGTGTGTTGCAACTTGGATAGGTATCTTCAGACTCAGAATTTTTAAGTGTTTTTTCTACTTACTTGAATGAGACGTTGTGATGCTCGCTAAAAGCGTATCTACAATCTGTAGCTTGCTCGCGATCCTGGTAATACTCGTATTATCCAGTGGTGCTGTGCGTGCAGATGTCTCGTCACCGCAATCAACACTGAGCATGGCGCAAGTCATGCATGTGAAGTTCTGCGGTATCACCTCCGATACATTGCAAACTGAGGACTCAGGCTGTTGTGAGCCTGGAGGAACCTGCTTCGAAAAGCAGTGTTGTTCCCATGGTCACGCATCAGGCTCTGCTTTAGTTGAGACGCCACAAGATTCTCGCCTTGCTCCGTATCGTTATGAACTCACACAAAGACTGGCTAGTCTTTATACGAGCGCAGATATGCACTCGCTCTACCGACCTCCCATCGCCTAGTTCCTGTCTTACAGCGCTTCGCTGTTAACAATTTTATTGCGTGATTACTCACGCGGACTTGTTGTGCGTGCAAATAAAGCTATTTGCACCATCCTGTGATGGGAATAAAAAATGAAAACTAAATCCAAAGCTTGTGGCAAGCTCAATGCCACGCCTCTGTGCTATCTCATTCGTTGTAGTAAATTAGGAGGTTGTGATGTCGCATAAACAGCTACCTATTTTACTGTTTGTCTCAGTGTGCCTTATTTGGGGAACGACGTGGTTTGCAATGGAGGTGGCCGTTGAGACTATTCCACCAATTTTCGCAACGGGCATGCGTTTTCTCATCGCTGCGCCTCTATTGGTGATGCTGGCGAAATACCTAAAACAACCGTTATTCTTTCCTAAAGGAAAGCGAGCGTGGATGTATGTGGTCGCAATTTTCTACTTTGCGATTCCGTTTACGTTGATGATATTTGGCGAGCAATATATTTCCTCTGGGTTGGCTTCGATTATCTTCGCCAACATGCCAATTGCGGTGATGGTTATGTCGAGCTTGTTTCTTGGTTTACGCCTGCGAAAAGTTCAAATCGCAGGACTGCTAGTTGCGGTGTTAAGCCTCATTCTGATTCTGGCGACAGAGATGAAATTGGGAGGCAAAAACTACTTGGTTGGCTTTGCTGCCCTAGGTGGTGCGGTAGCGATTCATGCAGTTATGTATGTGTTTGTGGAACGGTTTTGCAAAGGCACGCCAGTGCTTACCTATAATGCGGTACCAAGCTTTCTTGCGTCATTGTTTTTGTTGTTCACTTCTTGGGTGATTGAGCAACCAGACATAAGCCTGTTCACATTGGACTCGATGACAGCGGTGTTGTACCTAGGGTTATTTGCCAGTGTCGGCGGCATTGTGGCGTATTTCAAATTGGGCCAGGTGTCTACGCCGTTTACTGCTTCGATCTGTTTTCTGTTCTTTCCGCTTATCGCATTGAGTATTTCTACATGGATTGCTGGGAACTCGATCTCGTTAGTATCTGTGGGTCTACTTTTACCTTTGCTTGGTGGGATTTTTGTCACCAAAGCCGAACCTGAGTTTTGGTTAAAGTATCAGCGAACAACACCGAAACCACAGTTGTGTGAAGTGTGTATGAAGGAAATGATGGACTAAGTTTCACTAACGTTTAGCAAAAAAAAGCCGCCCAGAGAAGACTCTGCGCGGCTTTCTGTTGAGTTCAATGATTAGCTCGCAATTTGCGCTTTTTTCGTTGAACCAGATTTAGATGCGTTAACCAATAGGATTCCCACAGTCAGTACCATTGAACCGCATAGTAGGAACAATAGGCGTCCTGTTGGTTCATTTGGAATTAGAGCCATAGCAAGGATACCGAAACCAGCCACACTGATAAGTTTACCTAGCATTGAACGCTGTTTAGTATCTAGATTTTGCTGCTCTTCACCTTCTGCAACAATCGGGGTATTCCAGTTGGTAAATAATTGTTCTACTTCTTTCTCACGCTCAGGCGATAGTCCTCGGTAGAATTTAGTCGTTAGGATGAAGAAGCCACCAGTGAACACAACGTGTGCTGCTAAACTTAATCCAACTTTAAGATCTCCCCACTCACGACCTGTTAGAGCTTGCTCCAAACCGAATAGGTGCTCGATGTCTTCTGCTTGTAGTGAGATACCGAAGATGTAAGAAACGAAGCCACCGACGATAAGTGTTGCCCAACCAGCCCAATCTGGCGTTTTGCGAATCCACATACCAAGTAGCACAGGGATAAGCATTGGGAAGCCGATAAGCGCTCCAACGTTCAATACGATGTCGAATAGGCTCAGGTGACGCAACGAGTTAATAAACAAACCGATACCTATGATGATAAAGCCCATCATGATAGTGGTAAGTTTACTTACTATAACTAGCTCTTTTTGAGACGCGTGAGGGCGAACAATAGGGCTGTAGAAGTTCATCACAAAGATACCAGCATTACGGTTTAGACCAGAGTCCATCGAAGACATAGTCGCCGCGAACATAGCTGACATAAGTAGACCCACCATGCCTGCTGGCATTACGTTCTGCACAAATGCTAGGTATGCCGCGTCACCGCCTACTGAACCATATTGCTCAGCAAAGTCAGGCATAAATGCTGCTACGTACCATGGTGGTAGGAACCAAATTAGTGGGCCAACGACCATTAGGATACAGGCTAGACCAGCCGCTTTACGCGCGTTCTCACTGTCTTTAGCACATAGGTAACGGTAAGCGTTGATGCTGTTGTTCATAACACCGAACTGTTTAACGAAGATGAACACTACCCAAAGGATAAAGATGCTCACGTAGTTCAGGTTATTACCCATCATGAAGTCGCCTTGGAAATTATCTACGATATTTCCTAGACCACCACCGTGGAAGTACGCTGCAACTGCACAGGTGATTGTCACAGCCATGATGACCAACATCTGCATGAAGTCAGACGCTACGACCGCCCATGAACCACCTGTTACTGCCATTAGCATCAGTACTAGACCAGTAACAACGATTGTTGCTTCCATTGGGATGTTGAATACAGCTGCCACGAAGATTGCTAGACCGTTCAACCAAATACCGGCTGAGATCAAGCTGTCTGGCATACCAGCCCAAGTGAAGAACTGCTCTGAAGTTTTACCGAAGCGTTGACGAATCGCTTCAATTGCCGTTACTACTCGTAACTGACGGAATTTTGGTGCGAAGTAGAGGTAGTTCATGAAGTAGCCAAATGCATTGGCTAAGAATAGGATTACAACAACGAAACCGTCGTTGAACGCGCGTCCTGCGGCACCTGTAAACGTCCATGCTGAAAACTGTGTCATGAAAGCGGTAGCACCTACCATCCACCATAACATCTTACCGCCACCTCTAAAGTAATCACTGGTCGACGTGGTGAATTTACGGAACATCCAACCGATAGCGATCAGGAAAAAGAAGTAGGCGAGTACTACAAGAGTATCAATAGTCATGTTTCAGCCTTATATCATTCATACTGACGATTATAGTAAATAATCCTCTTGTAGTTTTGTATTACAATAAGCTTAAAGTGTGATGGGAGACGCATCTTTATTTTGTGTGGAAAACGATACATAAATCCTCACAAATTAACTCTAATACAAATCAACGAGTTATGAACGAGTTATATTTGAATTTGCTTTGCCTATTGTGCGGTTGTTACGCCTATGCTTTTTCAAACGGTGAAGACTTCAAGTGAAAGTGGGCAGATATGCACTTATTGTGGGACAAAAAAAGCGAGCCAATGGCTCGCTAATTCCCGAATTAAACTGCAAGGTCAATACGGATTAGTTTACGTGTGCAACTGCATCTTTAACCAGTTGACCGAGTTCTTCCCAGCGACCTTCGTCTATTAGGTTGGTAGGAACCATCCATGTACCGCCACAAGCCAATACTGACTTGATAGACAGATAGTCGTCGACGTTCTTTAGGCTTACACCGCCTGTAGGCATGAATTTTACTGGGTAAACCGCCGTAAGTGCTTTTAGCATGTTTACGCCACCTGAAGGTTCTGCAGGGAAAAACTTAAGTGTACGTAAGCCCATCTCCATTGCTTGTTCAACAAGGCTTGGGTTATTTACGCCCGGTACAATTGGTACGTTTTTATCCAAACAATATTGGACTGTTCGTGGGTTAAAGCCAGGACTTACGATGAAATCAACACCCGCTTCAATTGCTTGGTCAACCTGCGCGTTAGTCAGCACAGTACCTGCGCCGATAAGCATTTCAGGGAACTCTTTACGCATTACAGCGATAGCTTCAGCTGCACACTCAGTGCGGAACGTAATCTCAGCGCATGGCATACCGTTGTCAACCAACGCTTTGCCTAGTGGAATAGCGTCTTCAACTTTGTTGATGGCAATTACTGGAATTACTTTCAAGCTTGCTAGCTGTTCGTTTAATGTCGTCATTTTATTTGTCCTACTAATCAAGAGTTGGTGTTGCGTTCTTGGGAATAATGGCACCGCGATGCTGAATAACCGTACCTGCGACTTTGTGACCCATTGCGGCTGACTTTAGAGCATCGCCGCCAGTTAGGCGTTTCGCTAGGTAACCTGCGCTAAACGAGTCGCCAGCTGCAGTGGTGTCGATAATATTGTCAACTGGTTTAGGTGCGACGTAATTAGCCTGATCGTTCACAATAACCAAACAATCTTTTGCACCTCGCTTAATAGCAATCTCTGAGACGCCAGCTTCGCTTGTGCGTTCAATACATTGCTCAACAAACATGTCACCAAACAAGGCCTGTTCATCTTCAAATGTTAACAAGGCAGTATCGGTATAGCTAAGCATCGCTTTGTAAGTATTGATTGCTGTGAGCTGATCTGCCCACAATTTCGGGCGGAAGTTGTTGTCAAAGAAGACATGCCCGCCTTTTTCTTTAAATGCTTTTAGGAAGCCGAACAACTTATCGCGTCCTGAATCAGTCAGGATCGCAAGGGTAATACCACTTAAGTAAACCGCATCGTAACCTAATAAGGTGTCGATGAGTTGTTCTGATTCTTGTTGGTCGAAAACGAATTTGGCCGCTGCATCATTTCGCCAATAAAAGAAGGTACGCTCACCAGTTTCATCGGTTTCAATGTGGTATAGGCCTGGCATTTTGTCATTAAGGCGCAGAATTAAGCTTGTATCGATACCTTCTTGATTCCAGCTCTCTATCATCTCAGCAGAGAACGGATCGTTACCTAGTGCTGTAATGTAACTTACTTTAATGTCGTGAGCATGAGTTAGCCGAGATAGATATAGTGCAGTATTGAGCGTATCACCGCCAAAGGCTTGTTTTAAAAGGTCACCTTTGCGCTGTAGTTCTACCATGCATTCGCCGATGATGGCGATTTTGTATTGGTTCATTGTGTGCGATCCCACTTTGGAGTGATTAACTTAAAAAGTCTTCACGTGAAGGAGAAAAAATATCGAGTAGAACACTATCTTGTTCTAGTGCGGTGGTGCCATGGTCAAGAAGCTTTTTCACCATAAATGCATCACCCGCCTTTAACTCACGCTTTTGCCCATCGACGATAGCTTCAAAACGGCCACTAACGACATAAACAATCTGATCGTGTATTTCATGCCTATGTATCGTACCGCTTGCTCCTTTGTCGTAACAAAGATGCATCGCCATCAGATCATCGGTAAAGCCGACAATCTTACGTTTGATGCCTTGACTCACCTGTTCCCACGGGTGTTCATCAGCAGAGAAAAAACGGTGCACTAACTGCCTCCTAGACCAAGTTAATGTCTACTCTTAAATTCGTTGACGTCATAATAAGCAGATTTGTTAATTTGTAATACAATAAGCTTACTGCAATGTGATCTTGATCTGTTTTATTATTAAAACGCCGTTTTAATAATGTGTAATTTACCAGTTTGTGCCCGTAAATAGTAGTGTTCATATCGCACATCCTTGGTTAAATGTGACTAATGTCCACTTTTGTCTGATTTCTTGTATGACAATAATGCATATTGTATTACTTTATATGGGTCGGATTTATAGATTCAATAGATTTTGAGGGTGAAAATGTCCACATTGGTTCAACCCATACTGTTAAACGAAGACGAAATAGAGCAATTACGAAGAGAGCTCGGTCGCGATACCTTAATGGGTAAAGCGATTGCAAAAGCCATCAAAGATGTTGAAGCATTCATGAAGCTTCCTCTTGAAGTACCAGGTCATGGTGAAGCGGGTGGTTACGAGCACAACCGCCACAAGCAAAACTATACCTACATGAACCTAGCGGGTCGTATGTTCCTTATTACGGGTGATGATCGTTACGCTAAGTTTGTGCGTGATCTACTGGCAATGTACGCAGACCTATATCTCACCTTCGATTTTCATGTTCAAAAGAACACCAACCCAACAGGGCGTCTGTTCCACCAAATTCTAAACGAACACGTATGGCTAATGTTTACTAGCCTTGCTTACTCATGTGTTGCTGCAACCATGAGTGAAGAAGAGCGCCAAAACGTGGTTGACCGTCTGTTTAACCCAATGCTGGACATGTTCACGGTGAAATACGGCCATGATTTCGATCGTATTCATAACCACGGTGTTTGGGCAGTAGCGGCCGTTGGTATTTGTGGTCTAGCGGTTAACCGTCGTGAGTTCCTAGAGAAATCAGTTTTTGGTCTTGAGAACAACGGCACGGGCGGTTTCCTAGCGCAGATCACTCAACTGTTCGCTCCGTCGGGTTACTACATTGAAGGTCCTTACTACCACCGCTATGCGATTCGTCCACTGTGTGTGTGTGCTGAGGTACTTCATCGTCATATGCCAGAACTCGACATCTTCAACTACAAAGATGGTGTGATTGGTAATACGGCTGAAGCCATGCTTGCAACGGCCTACCCGAATGGTCAGTTCCCAGCACTTAACGATGCATCTCGCACGATGAGCATCAATGATGCGGGTGTACAGGTCGCAGTAAGTCAGTACGCCAAGCACTATGGTATCAACGATAACCTACTCGGTATGGCGAAGATCCAAGACTCTGTGTGGGTGCATGGCTGTGGTCTAGAGCTATCACAAGCGTTTGAAAAAGCGACGGATGTGGGTCTTCCATTCTGGCCAAGCGTTGAGCTAAACGAAGGACCAAATGGTGACCGCGGTGCGCAAGGCTTTATGCGCGTGCAAGACAAGAATAAAGACGTATTCCAGCTAGTGATGAACTATGGTCAGCACGGCATGGGACATGGCAACTTTGATACGTTGGGTATTTCTTACTTCAACCGAGGTAAAGAAGTGCTTCGTGAATACGGCTTTGGCCGCTGGGTAAACGTTGAACCTAAGTTTGGTGGACGCTACCTAGACGAGAACAAAACTTATGCTCGTCAGACGATTGCTCACAACGCAGTGACGGTTGACGAAACGTGCCAAAACTACTTTGACGTAGAACGCGCAGACAGCGTACACGGTCTGCCACACTTCTTTGCAGCAGACAACGAGCAGATCGTTGGTATGAGTGCATTTGCTAATGAGCACTACGATGGTGTTCAGCAGCAGCGCAGCGTGTTCATGTTTAAACATGATGATCTTGAAGCGCCATTACTCATCGATCTATTCCGCCTAACAGGCGAAGGCGAGCACCAGTACGATTACTCGCATCAGTTTGATGGTCAGGTGATCCGCACAAACTTTGAATACCAGGCACATAAAGAGCTTAACGTATTGAGCGAAGAGCTTGGCTATCGCCACCTTTGGAATGTAGCACAAGGCGAAGCAAACGAGACGGCGCTAGTCAGCTGGCTACAAGAAGACAGCTACTATACTTGGCTAGGTACCAGCTCGAATGACAATGGCGAGATTATCTTCACTCGCACGGGCGCCAATGACCCAAGCTTTAACCTACGTAGTGAGCAAAGCTTTATTCTTCGCACTAAGGGTGAAGACACTCTATTCGCATCGGTAATTGAGACACACGGTTACTTCAACGAAGAGTTTGAGCAATCGGTCAGTGCCCGTGGCAGCGTTAAAAATATTCAAGTTGTTGGTCACAACGCGCAAGCGTCAGTGGTAGAGATTGAGACGGAAACCTCTCGCTTTACGCTAATGGTGAGCAACAACCCACAAGTTACTAAAGATACAACCAACAATGCTGAGATCGCAGGCAAAACCTACTCTTGGGTTGGCTGTTTCGCGATTGAGCAGGAGACACTATAAATGAGCTATCAACCACTACTATTGAACTTTGAGGAAGCAGCGGAGCTGCGCAAAGATCTAGGTAAGGAAACCTTGCTAGGTAAGAAACTAGCGCGTGATATTGCTCAAGTGAATGACTACATGGCTGAAGTGGGCATTGAAGTCCCTGGCCACGGTGAAGGCGGCGGTTACGAGCATAACCGTCATAAGCAAAACTATATTCATATCGACTTAGCTGGTCGTTTGTTCCTTATCACTGAGGAAACTAAATACCGTGACTACATCGTAGAGATGCTAACCGCGTACGCGAATGTTTATCCAACACTGGAAAGCAACGTTAGCCGTGATACTAACCCACCGGGTAAAATCTTCCACCAAACGCTAAACGAAAACATGTGGATGCTTTACGCGTCTTGCGCATACAGCTGCGTGTACCACACGCTTTCGGATGAGCAAAAGCAACACATCGAAACAGACCTATTCAAACAGATGATCGACCTTTTCGTTGTGACTTATGGTCACGACTTCGACATCGTCCACAACCACGGTCTGTGGGCAGTAGCCGCTGTGGGTATTTGTGGCTATGCGATCAACGATCAACAGTCTGTTGATAAAGCGCTTTACGGTCTGAAGCTTGACAAAGTAAGCGGCGGTTTCCTTGCTCAGCTAGACCAACTGTTCTCGCCAGACGGCTACTATATGGAAGGTCCTTACTACCACCGCTTCTCGCTGCGTCCAATCTATCTGTTCGCAGAAGCGATTGAGCGTCGTCAACCAGAGATCGGTATCTATGAGTTTAACGACTCAGTGATCAAGACGACTTCTTACGCGGTATTCTCTACAGCTTTCCCAGACGGCACGCTACCGGCACTAAACGATTCGTCGAAAACCATCAGCATTAATGATGAAGGCGTTATTATGGCGACAAGCGTGTGCTACCACCGCTATGAGCAAAGCGAAACGCTGCTTAGCATGGCAAACCACCAACAAGATGTTTGGGTTCAATCAGCAGGTAAAACACTGTCTGACGCAGTCGATGCCGCGGATGAAATCAAACCGTTTAACTGGGGTAGCCTGTTTGTTACTGACGGCCCTAAAGGTGAGAAAGGTGGACTTACTATTCTCCGTCATCGCGATGCTCAAGACGATGATACGATGGCTCTTCTATGGTTTGGTCAACACGGCTCTGATCACCAGTATCACTCTGCTCTTGACCACGGTCATTACGATGGGCTTCATTTAAGCGTATTTAATCGTGGAC
Source organism: Vibrio sp. ER1A (assembly GCF_000733315.1). Lineage (NCBI taxonomy): Bacteria > Pseudomonadati > Pseudomonadota > Gammaproteobacteria > Vibrionales > Vibrionaceae > Vibrio > Vibrio sp. ER1A. Next base: position 1,581,205 of record NZ_JPJA01000086.1, on the reverse strand, counting down.
AAGAAGTTCTGCACGATTATGGTTTCGGTCGTTGGGTAAACGTAGAGCCTAAGTTTGGTGGTCGATATATCCCTGAGAACAAGTCGTACTGTAAGCAGACGGCCGCGCATAACACAGTAACAGTTGATCAAAGAACGCAAAACAACTTCGACACGGCAACCGCGGAGTCTCGTTTTGGCTCGAAGCAGTTCTTTAAAGCTGATGATGCAAAACTGCAAGGTATGAGCGGTAAAATCAGCGAGTACTATGAAGGCGTGGATATGCAGCGTTCAGTGCTACTGGCTGACATAGAAGAATTCGAGAAACCATTGGTTATTGACGTTTACCGTATCAAAGCGGACAAAGAGCACTCTTACGATCTCCCCGTTCACTTTTCTGGTCAAATCATTCGTACCGACTTTGAATACAACACAGAATCTACATTGCGCCCAATGGGTGAAAACTTTGGTTATCAGCATCTATGGAACTTAGCTAGTGGTAACGTTGAAGGTAGCTCTCTTGTATCTTGGTTACACGGCAACAGCTACTACAGCTTGATAACAAGTGCAGTAGCAGATTCAAAAGTGTACTTTGCGCGCCTAGGTGCTAACGATCCAGATTTCAATCTACGCAGCGAGCCTGCACTTATCTTGCGTCAATCTGGTCAGAATCATGTATTTGCTTCTGTACTTGAAACTCATGGTTATTTTAACGAAGAGTTTGAGGCTTCAGTGGGAGCCCGTGGTCTTGTCGAAGCGGTGACAACGTTGGCTGATAATGACGATGCGACTGTCATTGAAGTGACAACCACAACAGGTAATGCATATCGATTTGCCATCAGTAACCGCGAAGCGGGGCAACAAGAGTTATTACATGAAATGACGATTGGCGACGAAAGCGTGAGTTTTACTGGCTCGTTTGCTCAACTCTAACTCTATATCTATTTCTAGCCGGGCATTGCCCGGCTTTTTGCGTTGACGATTTTAGCAATTTAAAAGGGGAACTATGGACACTCTTGATGGTGTGATTGTCATTGGCTATTTTGCTTTTGTGCTGTTCGCTGCGTTAGCTTTCAAGCGTTTTACTACTGACTCATCTGGCTTTATTCGTGGTGGTGGAGCGATGATGTGGTGGATGGCTGGCGCGACGGCCTTTATGACTCAGTTCTCCGCGTGGACATTTACTGGTGCTGCGGCAAAAGCTTATGAGGATGGCCTAACTGTGCTATTTATCTTCTGGGGCAACGCACTCGGTTTCTTTGTAGCGGCTTGGTATTTTGCCGAACGCTATCGAAAGCTACGCGTTGAAACGGCGATGGAAGTGATTAAGGTTCGTTTTGGTCGTAGTTCAGAGCAGGTCTACACTTGGATTTCTTTTCCTCTTACCATTTTATCTGGTGCAATATGGCTCAATGGCTTAGGGATCTTTGCTTCTGCGGTATTTAATATCGATTTAATGGTTACCATTATTGGTGTTGGTTGCTTGGTGACGTTTATTGCGGTGAGTGGCGGCTCATGGACGGTATCAGCGACGAATGTGATTCAACTGATTTTGCTGGTGGCTATTACGATGGCGGTTGGCGTTTACGCACTCATTGAAATTGGTGGTCCATCTGAACTAATTAATCAATACCCGACTGAAACGTATATGGGGCATGACATCAGTTATTGGCAGATCTTCTGGTTATGGGTCGTGGTTATGATGATGAAGCAAACCATGAACACCAATAACGCATTATCCTGTTACCGCTTTTTGGTGACAACCAATGAGAAAGAAGCGAAAAAAGCGGCTCTGGTTACGGGTATTCTTTTCATTGTTGGACCTGTTATGTGGTTCGTGCCGCCATGGGCAACAGCAGCAATGGGTGTTGACTTGATGGCGTATTATCCAACGTTAGGCACGAGTGCCAATAACGCTGCATATGTTTACTATATTGACCACTTCTTACCTGCTGGGATGTTAGGTTTGGTATTAGCTGCAATGATTGCTGCGACGATTTCTCCAATGACAACAGCATTGAACCGTAATGCAGGCATTTTCGTGCGTAATGTCTATCAATCCATTATTAAACCTCAAGCTAACGAAGTAGAGCAGCTTCGCGTGGGGCAAGTAGCCACATTAGTGAATGGTGTGCTTTGCGTTCTTGCTGCCTTGATGTTTGCGTCGATTAAAGAATACAGTTTCTTCGATATCATGATGTTATTTGGTGCGCTACTACAGACACCACTTTCTATTCCATCGCTGTTGGCGTTTGTGACGTTAAAAACACCAGACTGGTCTGGCTGGGCGACTATTGCTGTGGGACTCTGTGTGTCAGCATTTATGCAGTTCATATTCCAAGTGGATTGGTTGTTACCACTGTTCGATACAGCAAGCTTTAGCCATCGTGAAACAGTGGATCTGCAAGTCGCAGCGACCATGTTAGCTCACCTCTTTATTACCGGCGGGTTCTTCATGATGACACGTTATTTTTATCAAAAGCCGATTGGTGCGAGATTAGGTGAGTTGAATACGCTGAAAAAGAATTTACTCACGCCGATTAGTAAAGAAGAAGAGGCACCTGTAGATTTTCGTCAAGGCGCTTATCTAGGAAGAATGTGTCAAGTGCTAGGATTGCTGGTGGTGCTTATTTCAATGACGACTGACTCGTTACGTGATGGCAGTATTTTTGTTGTCATTGGTGCTCTTATAGTGTTGGCTGGTACTCATTTATATCGAACCAGACATAATGACGACAAGTTAGAAGATGCGACTTCACATTAAAATTACCGTATTAACAATACATTAGTTGAATTTTCACTCTAGGATAGAATTTAAGTGAGTTTTATTTATCAGAGTGGCTAGTGTCGGTAAAGATCTATCATCTTGAGGGGCTGAAATAGTTGCTTCACTATTGAGATCCTTTTCCTCATACAGTTTTGGCATTATGGAAATATTTCAGCAGCAACACGAAGCGATTGCTTTCATTGGATTAGCGTTAGCTTTTGTTTGTGGATTTTCAGCAGTGTTTTGGCAAGCTCATCAATAAGGCAAATACATGTTCGATGTCCCGACTCTAGAAGCGCTAGCATTGGTATTGGTTGTCTTTATCTGCGGTTTTGTTTACCGCTCGAAAATTGAAGACTAATACGCATTGTCACGACGATCCAAAAGGCCCTAGTCATCACTGACTAGGGCCTTTGCTTTTATACTTGATTAGGTGTTTAGCTTAAATAGAGAAACTTCCGACACTAACTCTTCCATTCTTTGTTTCACAATGTGCATTTCTTTGTTCATTTTCTGAATATTACTATCGGTTTCCTCCACCATAGAGAGCAGGTTATCGATATCTGATTCAACCGATTGTGTGGTTTGTGCTTGTTCTTCAGTCGCTGTCGCGATACTGCTGTTGTAGTCTGTGATCTTCTTGGTGGTGCCAATAAGTGTTTCGATCATGGCATTGGTTTCCGATACCATAGATTGTGCCGAATAACTGGCATCACGACTTTGCTGCATGTTCTCAAATGAGGTTTTCGCGTTACTAGAGATATCATCCAGAAGGTTGCGGATGACTTCAGTTGATTCTTTGCTGCGCTGAGCAAGTGAACGAACCTCGTCTGCTACCACGGCAAACCCACGCCCTTGCTCACCCGCTCGTGCTGCCTCAATAGCGGCATTCAGCGCCAGCAAATTGGTCTGCTCAGAGATGGCATTAATGTTGTCGAGAATCTCAGACACGTTCGCCATCTTCACTTCCAACTGTTCTAGACACGTGTAAGTGTCGTCAACACTCGAAATTAACTTGGTCGTGGTCGAGAGTGAATGTTCCCCATGGCTTTGACACTGCATTGCATCATTCTGAGCGCTATCAGCGCTTTGTTGGGCTTCTACGGTAATGCCCGCCATTTCTTGACTGGTTTGGGCCATTTCTGTCATAGCCGTTGCGATATTGTCACAACGCAGATGAGTTTGCTGACTCACGGTTTGAGTCGAGGCGACCAACCTACTCATTTCTGCCATTTCTTGCTCAGTTTTTTGTGCGACGTCGAGAGAGGTTTGTAATGCCGACGCAAAGCTGCTCGTTAGCTGATTAAAGTGGTGCGCGATGTTGCCAAGCTCATCTTTTTGCTCGCAAGGCAGTTTTAGGCTCAAATCCTTGCTGCGTGCAATGGTGTCGATTTGTTCGACAAAACGACTAACACGACGATGCAGGCGATTGGTTGACATGAATGCGATGATGGAGAGAGGTAGCACCACAAATAATGTTAAAGCGATATACGCATAGACTAGTTGCTGTGCTTGTTGCTGGTTTTGTAACGCCAGTGCTGTCATATCGTTGGCAATGGAATCGGCCATAGACTTAATTTGTCCGATACGCTTAGTAGCAAGTTCAAACCAAAGAGAAGCACTTGGTCCTTGCAAGTTGTCCAGCGTTGTTTTCTGTGACAGGTAATCTTGTTGAATGGCATTCACGTCACGCCAGTTTGAACTGTTAGTCATTGCGGATAGCTGATGAGCTTGCTCGGCGGAAAACAGAAGCGTTGCTTGACGAAGGGCATAGGCTTCGGTTGCGATATAACTGGTGATGTTGGCGTATGCATCCAGTGTTGAACGTTGTCCGGCAAATGCACCATTGAGAGCGCCACGAGCTTTACCGGCTTCCTCTTTCATAGCTAGTAAGGCGTGTAGACCACGTAACTGCTGTTCAAGTTTTGGTGCGTCAACCTGAGTTAAAATTACCGATAGATTATCAAGCGCCATGCGGTTGATATTGGAGTAAAACGCAAAGGGTGAATCCTTGATATTCAGAGTATCAACTTGCTGGCGAATGCTATTGCGTTGTTCCAACTGTTGCCGAACATCCTGGCTTAAACGGTCTATCAGTTGTTTGTCCAACACTTGTGGTGCAAAGGCCAATAGACTTTGATACGCCTGATCGGCTTTCACCCTTTGCTGTTTAAGTGCTGTGACTTGCGGCCCTTGTCCTTTGGATGCTACCACACCTGCCGTCAATCCTCGTTCAACAGCAAATTGATGAGCAATGTTATCGAACAGATGGAACAGCTCGACCGCTTCTTGTGATGCTTGAGCATGGTCGGCACGTTCTTGGGCTTTGAAGATCTGGGTAGCGATGAGTCCCATCAAAAGTGTTGTTGGAATTAGAAAAACCAAGAGAATGGTGTTTTTAATATTAAGTAACTTAAGAAGGTTAGGCATTGTATAAACCGTGTATAAAAAACTGGATGCGTAACCTAAAGATTTTACAGAGTTCAATACACGTATTACACGTCAGGGTATTAGAACTTTGATACGATACGAGAAGCGTCAATGGTTTGATGAGTGTCAATTTTTTGGCTACCACTTTGTGATTATAAAACAAAGTGATAGCCAATAAAATTGAGAGATTCTTCCAAGCTTCAACAAGGAGGAGATCATTTCTTGGCCATGTTAGGCTGCCTGGTGAGTACTAAAGTTACCTAACAATGCGTCATAAAATTCGCTGTCATCGAGAATGCCAACGACTCTACCAGACTCAACCAACAAAATCGGTAACCCACTACGCTGCTTAAGTTCTATTGCCTCTCTCATACCGATGTCTGGACTGGCGACCACGACGGTACTTTGATCAATATGGGTCAGATCACCTCGATTTGCATCCCAATGGACGAGCTTTAGTTCCTCGTCTTTAACGATGCTGAGTTTGCCATTCGCTTGATTGACCCAAACCGATTGATCGGAACAGATCTGCAAACGATCATGTTCTTGCTTTAACTCACTTGCTGGTTGCATTAATGAGCGGCCTTTAAGTACGTTAAGCGGGTTAGTGTGAGCAACAAAGTCACGGACGTAGTCGTTTTCTGGTGTGAGGATAATTTCTTCTGGCTTCGCATGTTGAATTAGTTTGCCAGATTCCATAATGGCAATATTGTTGCCTATTTTTAGAGCCTCATCCAAATCGTGACTGACGAATAGAATCGTCTTATTGAGTTTCTCTTGGAGAAGAATCAGCTCATCTTGAAGCTGGGTTCGAATCAATGGATCTAGGGCAGAAAAGGGTTCGTCCATCAATAAGATGTCAGTATCCATGGCAAATGCACGAGCGAGTCCAACACGCTGCTGCATACCACCTGATAGCTCATGCGGGTACTTATCTTCCCACTCAGAGAGACCAACAAGCTCTAGCTGCTCGCGTGCTTTGTTTCGCCTTGTCGACTTCGACATGCCTTGTAGTTCAAGTCCAAAAGCTACATTGTCCAACACGGTTAGCCAAGGCATCAAAGCAAATTTCTGAAAGACCATAGAAACACGATGAGTACGTAGGTGACGTAACGTTTCGTCATCACAAGTGGCTAAATCAACATAATCGTCACCATTTTTCAGCGCTAATGAGCCTCGGGAGATGGTGTTTAAGCCGTTGACTGCACGGAGTAAGCTGGACTTACCTGAGCCTGAAAGTCCCATCAGGACGCAAATCTCACCTTCTTTTACGCTCATCGACACATTGTCGACCCCGACGACTTGCGAGGTTTGGTCGATGATTTCTTGACGAGTCTTGCCTTGGTCAAGTTGCTCAAGCGCTAATTGCGGTTTATCACCGAAGACAACGTCTAGGTTTTTAATCGTAATGGCATCCATGACTAGGCTTCCTTTTGATTCGGCGATTTACAGAGTCGGTCTAGGATAATAGCAACTAGGACAATCGCTAATCCGGCTTCAAATCCTTGAGAAATATTGACCGTATTTAGGGCTCGAACGACGGGTTTACCCAGTCCATCCGCACCGACGAGAGCGGCGATGACCACCATGGATAAAGACAGCATGATGCATTGGGTCACGCCAGCCATGATGCTGGGCATGGCCGCTGGCAGTTCTACTTTAAACAACAGCTTCATTCGTGTGGCACCAAATGCCTTGCCTGCTTCCACCAACTCTTCCGGTACTTTGGTGATGCCAAGGTAAGTTAGTCTAATTGGCGCGGCGATGGCGAAAATAATGGTGGAGATCAATCCAGGAACAATACCCAGCCCAAACAGAACCAAAGTTGGAATCAGATAGACGAAAGTGGGGACGGTTTGCATTAAGTCGAGAATGGGGCGCAGCAACGTATACAGCCAAGGGCGGTGTGCTGCCATGATGCCAAGAGGTACGCCAATTAATACAGAAATCGTTGTCGCGGCAAACACCAAAACAAAGGTTTCTAGCATTTCTTGCCAGTAGCCAAGGTTCAAAATCGTCAGCAAAGCACCAATGACAAATAGTACCAAAGGGATACTACGGTGCAGATACCAAGCAATGGCTGCGGTCATAATGATCGGCATTGCAGGTGGCATCCATTTAAACACATCAACGACGAACAAAATGATGGTTTCAAGGAAGATAGAAATTGCGTCGAACAGGCCTGCGGCATTGAATGTCAGCCAGTCGACACCTGCTTCCATCCATTGACCCAGAGGGATTTTGTTGTCAGTAATAAAATTCACAATACAACCTTAGTGTTTTCGAGTGGACAGTTATGCCCACTCATTTTGAATTACGCTTTTGAGTCGATGTAGCTTTGTACTGCTGCGTTTGCGTCTTCACCCGATAGAGTTGTTACGCCAGATAGCCAAGCTTCTACTTGCTTTGGATTTGCCTTCATCCATTGTTGTGCCGCTTTTGACGGTTGTACATTTTGATTTAAGATGGCTTCCATCAATTGGTTTTCCATCTCAAGGCTGAACTCTAGATTTTTCAGCAGTTGACCCACGTTTTGGCATTCAGATAGATAGTTGGCACGCACGTTGGTGTAAACGTTGGCACCGCCGTAGTTAGGACCGAAGTAATCGTCACCGCCAGAGAGATACTCCATTTCGATATTGCTGTTCATTGGGTGTGGTGCCCAACCCAAATACACAATCCATTGGTTGCGGCGTGCAGCGCGAGAAACTTGAGATACCATGCCCGCTTCACTAGATTCGACTAAGTTAAAGTCCTTGAGGCCGAAAGCGTCACTGTCGATCATGGATTGAATAAGGCGGTTACCATCGTTGCCTGGTTCAATGCCGTAGATACGATCGCGGAATTTGTCGGCATGTTTGGCTAGATCAGCAAAGCTTTTTACGCCAGCGTCATAGACATATTTAGGCACGGCTAGGGTGTACTTAGCACCTTCTAGATTGGCACGAACGGTTTCTACGGTGTTGGCTTCACGATATTTAGCGATATCTCCCTCCATCGTAGGCATCCAGTTGCCAAGGAATATATCGATATCACCGTTCGCCATTGAAGAGTAAGTGACAGGTACTGACAGAAGATCGGTTTTGGTTTTATAACCCATACCTTTTAGTAGTTCCGTAGTGACCGCAGTGGTTGCAGTGATGTCTGTCCAACCAACATCGGCAAAACGTACCGTTTCACATTGGTTGGCATAGGCGTTCATCGCCAGACTACTAAGAGCGAGTGCTGAGAGTGTTTTTGTCATCGTTGACATGCTATTTCCTTTTTATTTTTGGCTGACTTTGGTGGACTTAGTCCAGCTCTCTCAATGGAGAGCCTATTCGTTGTGTTTGTTCCCAGTTCGGGGCGAGCCAAACAGGTTGTTTGTCTTGTTGAAGAGGCTTGCCCAAGATGATGTCGGCAGCGCGCTCGGCAACCATGATGGTTGGACCGTTAAGATTGCCGTTTGGAATCGTTGGGAAAATGGAAGAATCGACCACGCGTAGTGCTTTGATACCGCGAACGCGGCACTGCTCGTCGAGTACAGCTAGTGGGTCATCATCGGCTCCCATTTTGCAGCTGCAAGAAGGGTGATATGCGCTTTCTACGTTCTGCTTTACCCACTCATCGATAGCGTCGTCGCTTTGAATATGGAGCCCAGGTTGAATCTCATCACCGCGGTAGGCATCCATTGCGGGTTGATTTAGAATCTCACGAGTCAGGCGAATGCAGTCTCGCCAATCTTGGCGATCTTGCTCGGTCGAGATGTAATTGAACTCAATTAATGGCTTGTCATGCGGATTTGCCGAACGAATCTCTACGGTGCCACGGCTCTCGGGTTTATTAGGCCCCACATGCACTTGGAAACCATGCCCATCAAACGCCGCTTGCCCGTCATAGCGCATGGCAGCTGGAAGAAAATGGTATTGAATGTTGGGCCACTTCAGTCCTTTACGAGAACGAATAAACGCGCAAGATTCAAAGTGGTTGGTCGCACCTAAGCCTTTGCGAGTAAGAATCCATTCTGCGCCAATAAGCCCTTTGCTCACCAAACCGAGTTTGCTGTTTAGCGTGATTGGTTGAGAGCAGTGGTATTGGAAATACACTTCAAGGTGGTCTTGAAGATTAGCACCTACACCAGCGAGGTCATGTTCTACCGTCACGCCTGCGCGCTCCAACACCTTCTTAGGACCGATTCCGGAAAGCTGCAAGAGTTGCACTGAACCGATAGAACCAGCACTAGAAATGACCTCTTTGTTTACTTTGGCATCGACGACAATACCAGACTTTTCATACTGGACGCCGACAGCTTGCTTTGCTTCCAATAAGACTTTATGAACCACGACACCTTTAATCAGCGTGAGGTTAGGGCGCTTGAGGGCACGTTTTAGATAGGCATTGGATGTAGAAGCTCGGACCCCACCATCAACGGTCATATGCATCGGACCAAAGCCTTCTTGCTGATAACCGTTATAGTCTTGAGTTTCAGGGTAACCGGCTTCTTTGCCTGCATCGATGAAGGCTTGATAGAGTGGGTTACGAGTCATGTTATTGCCATTGCAAGTGCCAACTGGGCCGTCCCCACCACGATACTCATCGCTGCCACCATCCCAAGACTCAGCGCGGCGGAAATAGGGTAAACAAGACTGGTAGTTCCAACCTTTTGCACCTTGCTGTTCCCATTGGTCGAAATCACAAGCATGCCCGCGAACATACACCATTCCGTTAATGGATGAGCTACCGCCAAGCACTTTACCGCGAGGACAATGTAGCTTGCGTCCATTTAGACCCGCCTCTTCAGTGGTTTCAAATTGCCAAGCGTATTTTTCGGTGTTCATTGGGTAAGAGAGGGCTGTTGGCATCTGAATAAAAATACTTTTATCGCTGCCACCTGCTTCTAACAGTAATACAGAGTGCTCACCGCTTTCCGTTAGTCGGTCTGCCAAAACACAGCCAGCCGATCCCGCGCCGACGATAATATAATCGTAGCGTTGTTCCATAATCTGTCTCCGTAAACTCATCGTTAGGCGTAAGGGCTGACGTATTCGCCAAGCTCGATTAAAACACTCTTAGTTTGGGTGTAATGCCTTAAGGTCTCAGGTCCATTTTCACGGCCAATACCAGAATGCTTATATCCGCCTACGGGCATTTCTGCTGGAGAATCACCCCATGTGTTCACCCAGCAAATACCAGCTTGCACTTGATGAATAACGCGATGTGCTCGTGCTAAATCTTGAGTGAAAAGTCCGGCGGCCAATCCATAATCGGTGTCGTTAGCGCGTGCAATAACATCTTGTTCGTCATTGAAAGTAAGTACTGACATTACAGGTCCGAAGATCTCCTGCTGTACATGCGGCATGTTGTCGTCACAATCGACGAAGACAGTTGGCACGACGAAGTTACCTTTGTCTAACCCATTTTCAGTCACCTGATAACCGCCAGTCAGTAGGGTTGCGCCACTTTTCTTAGCACTTTCAATGGCGTCTAAAACTTTAGATAAGTGTGTTTTTGAAATGAGGGCACCAACTTGAGTTTTGCTGTCCATCGGGTCGCCAACGATCAGTTTTTCAGTGCGGGATTTCAGCTGCTCAATAAAGGCTGAGTATATAGATTGATGTACAAAGACGCGGGTGCCGTTAGTGCAGACCTCGCCTTGGGTATAGAAATTCGCGACCATAGCGGCAGATACTGCGTCATCCAGTTTAGCGTCTTCAAAGATGATCATTGGAGACTTACCGCCAAGCTCCATGGTGACGTGTTTAAGGGTTCGAGCACTATCAGCCATGACTTTCTTTCCTGTACCTGATTCACCGGTAAAGGAAACTTTGGCAATATCAGGATGTGCTGTCAGCATCTGACCAACCCGATGATCACCCTGAATCACATTGAACACACCATCTGGTACTCCCGCTTCACTATAGACTTCCGCAAGCTTTAGTGCGCTTAGAGGCGTTTCTTCCGAAGGCTTGAAAATCATGGCATTACCCGCAGCAAGTGCCGGTGCAGACTTCCACATAGCAATTTGAATCGGGTAGTTCCAGGCGCCAATTCCCGCGCAGATGCCTAAAGGTTCACGTCTGGTGTAGAAAAACTGATTCTCGCTAAGTGGTTGTTGCTCACCTTGCAATGCTGGAGCGAGACCAGCGTAGTATTCAATGACATCGGCACCAGTGGCAATATCCACTTCAAGGGCTTCTTGTAGTGGTTTTCCGGTGTCAGTAACTTCGAGAGCAGCGAGTTCAGAATTGCGTTCGCGCAGCAATGCCACTGCCTTGAGAAGAATTCGACTGCGTTCAATGGGGCTCATCGCAGACCAAATGGCGAAGCCTTGTTTAGCAGATTCAATAGCAAACGCTAAGTCCTCAGAATTTGCTTGGACGATTTCAGCTAAGGGCTCACCGTTAGCAGGATTATAGGTAGTAAAGTATTCGTCGGATGAGCCTTGTTGAAGTTGTCCGTCGATGTAGAGTGTTTTCATATCCATTTGAAAGTCTGACTTATGATTATTTTAATGAGTAGAAAGTGAGTTGCTTATCTAGATAATCGTTGATGATGAAACGGGCTTTTTCAGCGTCAATACCTTCTGGGGTCAAGGTGCCTCTTAGCCAAATTCCATCGATAAGCGCAGCGATACCGTTAGCAACGACATCGGCTTGTTCCGGTGTGAGCAAAGTGTTGAGTTCAATCTTAAGGTGCGATAACAGGCGTTTTTCATTGACACGTTGTAGGCGCTTCAACTGGACGTCGTGCATTGAATAAGACCAAAACGCTAACCAAGTTTTCGCCACTTTATTTTCTGCCTGAAATCCTACGAAATTGGCGTCAATAATGGCATTGATACGTTTGACATGTTCTGTTTTGGGGATTCGACTCAGGTGAGATGTCACGGTTCTAGAAAGCTGCCTTAGGATCTCTCGCATGGTCTCTTCGAGAAGGCCGTGCTTACCACCAAAATAGTGATTGATGATACCTGTAGAGACGCCGGCTTCCTTGGCAATTAAAGAGATACTCGCGGCGTGCAAGCCCACACGATCTATAACAGACATGGCTGCTTGAACTAGCTGTGGTTTCCTGACTAATGGCATGCCAACCTTCGGCATTTGAACTCCCTTTTATTTTTAATTGAACGTTCAGTTAAATATAAAATGCCTGAAAAAAGATTTGAGTTCAAATTAAATCTCTCTTTTTTCGTAACCAGTAAGTAAACATTTTTTAACACAACCAAAGAGTGGGTTTATCATTCGACACCAAAGAAACAGGTCAATAAAAGTGCTAAACCAGTCTGTATAGTTGATTTGTTGGTGTCTAATTTATTGATTTAAAATGATTGCTTTGGCTTTTAATTTGTCTGGGAGTGAAAGGTTTGGAATTTCGGTTCAGCGGAAAAACCATATTGAGTAGGCTGACTTGGCTCAATAAATATTTAGAGTACGAACTATTAAGAAATAACAACGCAAGAGAGTCACTAAGAAGGGGCATTTGGAGAAGCGCAATGGGCAGTTAAGAGAGTCTCTACTGCCCATTGCGTTAGCGTTTAAATGAAGTCTTTACGCATTGGGGTAAAGTTATCAATTAAGATACCGGCTTTTAAGCACTTACAGCCGTGCATAATGTTTGGCACTTTATAAACAGTATCTCCCGCTTTGACGATTTTTGTCTCTTCACCTACTGTGAATTCAAATTCACCAGAGACAACATAGGTAATTTGCTCGTGAGGGTGGTTGTGCATTGGTGCAACCGTTCCATCTTCGAAGTGTACTTCGACGGTCATCATGTTTTCACAATGCGCCAACACTTTGCGGCCTAGGCCGCCACCTTGATCTTCTAATGCTACATCTTTGTTGTATACGAACATTGCTGTTTCCTCTAAATCAGGTTTAAACTGCCTCTAATAGGGCAAGTCTTTGGTTGTGATCATCTAATAATTGGCGTGATGCGACTTTTGCAGAGTCTGCATCGCCAGTCATAATTGCGTCGTAAATATCCCCATGCTCTTCAATACAGAATCGCCCGCCCACGGCAGCTTCATCGATAAAAGTCTTAAAAAGCGATTCAAGAATATTGGCAAAAGGGACGTAAAACGGATTAGCTGTCGCTAAGAATATCGTTTTGTGAAAGGCATGATCGTTATGTGTCCACGCTGTGTAGTCGTGATTAAACGCGGCCTGTTTCATGTTTTGAAAACAGACAGACAGTGCCTTGCGATGCTCGATAGAGGCATTTCTCGCTGCCATGGAGCAGGCTTCTGGTTCAATCGCTTTTCGAAGTCCCAAAAATTGGGTGAGGAAGCGTTGGACATTATCAGTGTCTTTTACCCAGTCAAGAAATTGAGGGTCGAGAAAGTGCCAATGGTGACGAGCTGTCACATTGGTCCCGACTTTAGGTTTTGACTCGATTAAGCCTTTGGCAGAAAGCAGTTTAGTGGACTCACGAAGTGCAGTACGGCTGATGCCAAACTTCTCGCAAAGTTCTAACTCGCTCGGCAACTTCTCACCTTCTTCTAATTCACAGGTAAGGATTTTGCTGGCGATTTCTTTTGCCACTTGAACGTGAATTCTTCTGCTAGAGTCTGCCACGGTATGGAACGTAGCCATAGTTCTGACCTTGTTGGTTGTTAGGTTCACACGTCAACTAAGTTCACGTGTGTTTGTGTAATAACTATATAATCATACAATATCACTTAATGGCGTCAATGGACAAAATAGTAAAAAAACAATTCTAGGTCGCAAACTGAGCATGAGACTCGGATTATGTGATGGGCAACACGTAAATTAGCCGGTTATTGGGTAATAGGGTGGTTAATTGGGGCAAAACGTAAGACATTTACACTGAATAAATGCGATGTATCACATCTATTCTGGAAAGTTTAGTGATAGAATAGCTGCTAAAATAATACATAAACACTTTAAGTAAGCGATAAAGATATGTCAGGTAAGTTTAATTCTATTACGGGTTCAAAGCGCAGTATCCACGTCCAGGTCGCTCGTGAAATTGCTCGAGGTATTCTCTCTGGTGATTTGCCGGAAGGTTCAATTATTCCAGGCGAAATGGCGTTGTGTGAACAATTTGGTATCAGCCGTACTGCACTTCGTGAAGCAGTTAAGCTATTGACGTCAAAAGGCTTGCTTGAATCTAGACCTAAAATTGGTACACGTGTTGTTGATCGCGCGTACTGGAACTTTCTCGATCCACAGTTGATCGAGTGGATGGATGGTCTTAACGATGTAGAACAGTTCTGCGGTCAGTTTCTTGGACTGCGCCGTGCAATTGAACCAGAAGCATGTGCGTTAGCGGCCAAGTTCGCGTCTGCAGAGCAACGAATCGAGTTGTCTGCGACCTTCCAAGAAATGGTCGAAGTGTCTAAAGAAGAAAACTTTGAGCAGTCTAAATGGTTAGATGTTGATACTCGTTTCCACAGTTTGATTTTTAATGCGACGGGCAATGACTTTTATCTCCCGTTTGGCAATATTCTTACCACTATGTTCGTTAACTTTATCCAGTTCTCTTCAGACGGCGGCTCGACGTGTATCAACGAACACCGAGCTATTTACGAAGCGATCATGGCAGGGGATAGTGACAAAGCTCGTGAGGCGTCAGCAAACCATCTACGCGAAGAAAACCACAGGCTTCCTGTAGCAAGTTAACACCAAGAGATGAGCGCGCTTGTTAACAATTTGAAGAAAAAGGCAGCATATAAGCTGCCTTTTTTGTATCCAAAGTGCACCATTGTGAAATTTCTATTGATATAATAATACAAAATGTCAGTTGGAGACTTTACATGCCTCACGCGCTTCTACCCAATATCACGCAATTTCTATGTAGCGTTGATCCGTTCGATAAACTTCCCAAAGAGCTGGTTCGTAAGGTCGCTGCAGAAATAAAAATCACCTATTTGGGTAAGGGTGAGGTGATTGACCCATGTAACGGGCAATCTGGGCTTAGTGGAGAAGGGGAGAGTTTGCCGAAAAGCCAACAGAAGTTTCTATATGTCATTCGAACTGGCTCTATGGAGCAACGCAAACCCGATGGCGTTCTTCGCGCAAGACTGGGAAGTGAAGATTTGTTTGGCTTTACTTTTCTCGATGATCAAGTTTCTAAAGAGGCGGGTTATCAAGCGGTTGCCATCGAAAATACGCTTCTATATTTAATCCCTCATTCTACGCTTGAAACCATCTTTAAACGTAACCCAGAGTACGCGGAACACTTTGCTTCTCAAGCGCAAGTTCGCCTTAAATCTGCACTAGATGTTGTTTGGTCCAATAAAGAAAAAGGTCTGTTTATTAAAAAGGTGTCTGACGTGGCGAGTGGAGTCATTGCGATTGTTGATGCCTCTATGTCGATTAAAGATGTCGCACACGAAATGCGAGTTGTTAAACGATCTTCAACCGCGGTGGTGTGTGACAACGGCAAGTTAGTTGGCTTGATGACGGATCGTGATATGACCAAACGAGTCATCGCAGAAGGCCATGATAACAGTGCTCAGATTAGGGATGTGATGACGCCTAATCCACTAACAGTTAGCCCAAACGATCTGGTTTTGCATGCCGCATCATTGATGATGCAACATAATGTTCGGGGGTTACCCGTTGTTTCCGAGGGTAAAGTGGTGGGCTTGCTGACCACTTCGCACTTGGTGCAGAATCATCGCATGCAAGCGATATTTCTTATCGAAAAAATCAAATACGCTACCAGTGTTCGTAACATGGCGAGTTTCACCACGGAACGTCAGGCCATATTTGAAGCTCTAGTAGAAGGAAATGTCGCACCTGAGACCATAGGTCGGGTAATGTCGATGATTATGGATGCGTACAATCGTCGAATTATTCAGATTGCGATTGATAAACTGGGGGAGCCACCATGTCAGTTTTCGTGGATAGTTGCAGGCTCTCACGCTCGAAATGAAGTTCACATGCTTTCGGATCAAGACAATGCAATCATTCTTAGTGATGAGGCGACCGAGAATGACAAAGTCTACTTCCGGCACTTATCACAGTATGTCTCAAATGGGCTTGCTGCTTGCGGATATCCCTTGTGTCCAGGTAAATATATGGCAGCTACGCCCAAATGGTGTCAGCCATTGTCGACATGGAAACACTATTATAAAAAATGGGTATCGAACCCTGAGTACGAAAGACTTTTGAATATCAGCGTGTTCTTGGAAATTCGCTGTGTTTATGGTGAAGCGAGCTATGCCGATATATTACGCGATGAACTTCACTCTAACATTCGTAGCAACCGTGAGTTTTTAGGGATCTTGACTCGAGATGCTATTAATACGTCACCCCCTCTTGGTGTTTTTAACAGCCTCGTGCTGGAAAAAACAGGCGAGAACAAGAAAACTCTGAATATAAAAAAATACGCGATAAACCTCGTTATTGATTTAGCGCGTATTTACGGTCTTGCCGTAGAATGCGACTCGTCGAATACCGACGAACGATTCACTCAAGCCAATGAGCAAGGCATGTTAAGTGATGACTCATATAAAAACATTATCAATGCTTATCATTACATTCTTATGTTTAGACAGCATCATCAGCTACAAGCGCTAAAACGAGGTGAGCAGCCGGATAATCACATCAATCCCGATTCATTTGGCAGTTTTGAACGTGGCAACTTGAAAGATGCATTTAGAATCATTTCTACGTTGCAAGAAGCGGTTAAACTCCGGTTTGGTGGGAGGTTGTAACTAGTGGCTGGTGTTTTGAAAAGCGTGATGAATCAATTTCACGTTTATAACCATTATCTCAAGCAAAGGCAGCGATATCTCGCCAATCAAAAGATACCCAATGAGTTGAGAAATTTGTTAAGTGAGCAACCGCCGAGAATGGAGGTATTAGCAACAGACGTCGAGTACCTAGTGTTGGATTTTGAAACGACTGGGTTAGATGCCAATTCCGACACCATTCTTAGTTTAGGTTGGGTAGATATTGCCAACTTTACGGTCAATGTTGCTAGTGCAAAACAGCTGTTTATTGAGTCGCCAAATGAGGTTAAGGCGGAAACCGCGGTCATAAACCATATTATGCCTGAAATGTTGCAAGATGGAATTTCATTAGATTCTGCGATGACACAGTTATTTCAAGCAGCAAAAAACAAAATACTGATTGCACACGGTTCGATGATTGAAGCGGCATTTGTTGATGAATATTTAACTCAGAAGTATGGAGTGTCAGATCTGCCAGTGATGTGGCTGGATACACTAGCTATTGAAAAGTCGATGGCGTTAGCGGTGAATAAAGATGTTGAGATCGATGTTCGTCTGTCTGAGACTAGGAAGCGATACGGACTACCTGAGTATAATGGACATGAGGCCTTAATTGATGCCATTGCAACTGCAGAGTTATTTTTGGCTCAGTCGACTCGACTTTTCAACAAACAGCACCCTTGTATTGGAAAATTGTACCGACTGAGCCAATAAGGGGGTAAAAAAAGAGGTGCCTATCAAGACACCTCTTTTTTACTGATTCTTGAATTACGTCTTAGAAACTGTATGTGACACCCAGTCGGCTACGTAGTTCGCGGCGATCTGTGACAGAATCGACGTTCACATCACCAAACTCAACGTACGGTGCCCATTGGCCGAAGCTACGACGTGCTGTGGCGTTTAGCTCGTAGTTTGTGTCTTTGCCGTTGTACAAGATATAACCATCTGTTGCTGATTTATAATAGTTACCTTCAAGTCCAAAGCGCCACTCGTTTACTGAATAATTGATGTTAGCCGTTAGACGATGACGGCGTTCATTTTGTGCGTCTTCACCGTTGTTTTGACGAATGTCATAACGATAACGACCACTTAAGCTGAGTCCTTCAACACTATCCAGTGCGTAAGTCACGCGAAGCTGTGGTTTGTAAGTCATACCCGCCGAACGAGCTTCGATAGGCATACCTGGTTGGATAGTCCAGTTGTCGTTAATCTTAAAACGATAACCTAAATCCAGCTCCCAACCATTATTTTGCAAGTCTTTAAGAAACGCGCCATCTTCTCCTTTGAACTTTAACTCACCGCTATAGTAGAAGTTACCGATGCTGTCTCCCATTTTGATGCGCGTCGCATGTTGCTCCGTTGTGTGCTTGTACTCAGTACGTATATCTAAAGAAGCTGCGCTTACCGCTGCTGTCGCGAACACAGAAACTAATGCCACTGTTACTTTGTTTAAAGTGCTCATCTTATTAAACCCTTAAGATTTTTAGTTTGTGGTAATGTATAACAAATATGATAAGAGGTTTTCTATGTTTTTAATGTGATACGGATCGGGATTGGCCGTCCTTTGGCAATGCCTTTCATACGGCTTACTGCAGGAAAATGACTTATATTATTGATATATAAGTTTTTATCTGTTGTTGTGTAGTTGTGCCTCTATCGAATTTAACAATAAGATATGTGATGTAGGTC
>NZ_JPJA01000086.1:1533954-1562608 GCF_000733315.1 Vibrio sp. ER1A | reverse complement strand
CAATAGTGATGTAGTGCGGTTGATTTTTATCCAATAAAAGCATTCAAATTATCCTATTGAGGGAGGTTTCTACTTCCAACTCAAACACCATTAAAGTTGGAATGTTGTCGAATAGATTTGGTCTCAGACCACAGCAACAAACTGTTGGTGATTTAGTTTGTTGTTAATGATGGGATAGAGACAGAGTATGCACAAAAATACACTTATGACTTTTATTAAATACTACAAATATGCAAGTTTTGACGTGTTGAAAGAGAGGTGACAGTATCAAAAATACTTGGAAGAGAGTTTTCTATCGAGACTTAGGTTGCGAGGTTTGAGATTTAAATTGTTTCATTTCAGTGTGTTAATGTTATTTTTGTGATATGGCAGTCGCGGAAGAGTTCTACACCTTTCCAAAACATGATCCATGTCGCATTAATTTTATTTGTAATACATTAATATTAATTTGCTTTGGTAGAGCACGACACGAAGTGTCAGAATTAGCTTGGATGTGGCAAAGCAGCCAAGCGTTCAGATTATTCCATACGACCCCAAGCGAATGGGATGATTCTCCAAAACCTACTTGATAAGTATAAGAGTGTTGTTTACCACCTCACTCAAACACCCCCGGAGTTAATGTCGACGTCACTCTACATTGACAATGGATCTCCTAATGTCGTTTTAACCCTCGCATTATTACAGGTGATGCGAGGGTGTTTTTTTATGTCTTACAATAAATTGTCTCACTTACTTATGATTTCCTTAATTTATAAATCATTAGTTTTGATTATGGTTTTATTTAACTGATTGTTTTTTCTTTTAAATTGTGGGTTTGTATCTCGGTTGTGATGTAGATCTCGATATTCTTTAAAATATGATACGGATCATATGTAATACAATAATGATAGTTAAATAAACGATCTTGTTCACGTAATAATTATATTGTACTACAAATTGTAAGGTGTGGACGTATAGTTAACGTAACCGAATAACATATCAAAAGGTTTCAAGATGGATCTCAATACCCTAATTGTAGGCATCTATTTCCTATTTCTTATAGCAATAGGCTGGATGTTCCGAACATTTACTAGCACTACAAGCGACTACTTCCGTGGGGGCGGTAGCATGCTTTGGTGGATGGTTGGTGCAACAGCATTTATGACGCAGTTTAGCGCTTGGACATTTACCGGAGCTGCGGGCAAAGCGTTTACCGATGGTTTTGCCGTTGCCATCATTTTTATTGCCAACGCATTTGGCTATTTAATGAATTACCTATACTTTGCTCCTAAATTCCGTCAGTTGCGTGTCGTCACTGTCATCGAAGCGATACGTATGCGTTTTGGCAAAGTAAATGAACAGGTATTTACGTGGTCAGGGATGCCTAACAGTGTTATCTCGGCAGGTATTTGGCTGAATGGTCTCGCCATCATCGCTTCTGGTATTTTTGGATTCGATATGACCACAACCATTATTCTTACCGGCCTTGTGGTTCTTGTCATGTCTGTGACCGGTGGTTCTTGGGCCGTCATTGCCTCTGACTTCATGCAAATGGTCATTATCATGGCCGTAACGGTAAGGTGTGCAATTGTTGCTGTTTATCATGGTGGTGGTGTTTCCAATATCGTTGAGAACTTCCCAACTGAGTCATTTGTTACCGGTGATAACCTCAACTATTTAAGTATCTTCAGTATCTGGGCTGTATTTATTTTCCTAAAGCAGTTTAGCATTACTAACAACATGTTGAACTCATATCGCTATTTGGCTGCAAAAGACTCAAATAACGCTCGTAAAGCTGCACTTTTGGCATGTGTGTTGATGACGCTTGGGCCAATAATTTGGTTTATGCCTTCATGGTTTATTGCAGGTCAAGGTGTGGACTTGGCGGCACAATACCCAGAAGCTGGTTCTAAAGCGAGCGACTTTGCGTACCTTTACTTCGTTCAAGAGTATATGCCAGTGGGCATGGTTGGTCTTTTGATTGCAGCGATGTTCGCAGCGACCATGTCTTCCATGGACTCTGGCCTGAACCGTAACTCAGGGATTTTTGTTAAGAACTTTTATGAGCCGATTCTGCGTCCAAATGCCAATGAAAAAGAGCTAGTCGTGGTTTCTAAGCTGACGTCTACTTTCTTCGGCATTGCTATTATTCTAGTCGCTCTGTTTATTAACTCCCTTAAAGGTTTAAGCCTTTTCGACACTATGATGTACGTGGGTGCTTTGATCGGCTTCCCAATGACTATTCCTGCATTCTGTGGTTTCTTCATTCGTAAAACGCCGGATTGGGCGGGTTGGGGAACGCTAGTCGTCGGTGGCTTTGTCTCTTATTTCGTCGGTTTTGTCATTACGGCAGACATGATTCAAAACTGGTTCGGTCTTAATGAGTTGACTGGTCGTGAATGGGCTGATTTAAAAGTCGCTATTGGTTTGATTGGTCACATGATTTTCACCGCAGGTTTCTTTGTACTCTCAACGTTGTTCTATAAGCCTTTACCTGAGCATCGTGAAAAAGACGTCGACAAGTTCTTCAACAATCTAGCGACACCTCTTGTGGCAGAAAGTACTGAACAGAAGAAGCTTGATAATAGACAACGTCGTATGTTGGGTTCATTGATCGCCGTTGCTGGTGTTGGTGTAATGGCGATGTTCGTCTTGCCAAATCCATTGTGGGGGCGTTTCGTGTTTGTTCTGTGCGGCAGCATCGTCTTTGCAGTCGGCTTACTGCTCGTCAAAGCAGTGGATGACAAAGTGGAAAGTGCGGCTGAAGCCAACGTAGCTACCGAAAACTAGAGCGTTTTATTCATAAATATTGAGCGGCTGATTCCAGCTGCTTTCAACCTTTCTAATGCTTGCAACGTTCAAGCAAGTCCATTGTTAAATCTAATCCAACAAGAATTCATAAAGAGAATCACATGAAAAAAAATGTCCTCGCTTTATCTTTAACGGCAGTATTCGCCTCAGTTGCGCTGGTTGGTTGCGGTAACACGAATGCTGACACTACTCACGCTAATAAAACGATGCTTCAAGCGTCTGTGCCTATGGCGTTTAATGAAGTGACACGCGATTACCTTTTGTCGAGTGACAGATTGGTTGATGTTGATGGTGCGATGCTTGAGTCCAAGTCAGACCAACAGGTTAACGCACTTAAATCTCAACTTGAGAATGCAAAAGATGGTGAGGTGATTACGATTCCAGATGGAAAATATACCAATTTGGGGCATGTAACAATTGCGGCAAATGGTGTGACGATTGAGGCCGAAACTGCAGGAGCGGTTTGGTTTACTGGTCTGGTTCAATTTGAACTAACAGGTAACAACGTGACGCTAGATAGTTTGGTGTTCACTGAAGGCGGCCCGGCGGAACGTTTCGGCGGAGTTCGCATGATGGGTAACGGAAACACACTGCAAAATTCCACATTCTATTACTTCAATCATGATTATGCGTACGAACCTGATGAGCGTCGTTCTGAATATCCTAAATACCTGTGGGTGTCCTTATGGGGTAAAGATGGAAAAGTCATCAATAATCGATTTGAAGGAAAGCAAAAACGTGGCACTTTGATTGGTGTTCAGAAAGATGAGACGCCAGATAACCACCTTATTGCTCATAATATTTTTGTTGACCAAAAACAGAACCAGTTTAATGAGTTAGATATAAAAGAAGCCGTTCGTTACAACGGTAACAGCTGGGAAGCGATTCGAATTGGTGACTCGAAATCTTCGCAATGGGATTCTAGTTCTAAGTTTGTCGATAATTTGCTCGTAGATATGGATGGAGAACGTGAACTTATCTCGATCAAGTCGGGTGATAACGAGATTTCGGGTAACACAATATTCGAAAGTGCAGCGTTGATTTCATTGAGACATGGTAAAGGTAATAAGGTAGAGAACAACGTTATTCTTGGAAACAAGAAATTGCTAACAGGTGGTGTGCGCATCTACGATGAAGATCATGTGATTCGCAATAACTACTTTGCTAACACACGTGGGCGTGATGGACTAATTGAAGGTAACGCTGATCTTCGAGGTGGTATTGTCATTAATACAGGGATTATCGACGTAAAAAACGGAGAGCAGCTTGACCAGTCAGTAAAAGGAAAAGAGCTAAACAAGCAATGGACACCTAAGAACATCGACATAGAGAACAACACGTTTGTTGATACCGAGTGGGGCATTGTCTACGGTAATCAATCTCACCGTGTTAGCTTGTTCAATAATGCCGAAGTAGACAATATTTTTGCTGGTGTTGATATTCGATTTAACAACAATGTCGTCGACAATTCACAAAACCCAGAGTTTGTGAGTGTACGAGCTACAGAGCAGTTTCCTCTGGTTGATGCCAGTTACCATAATGAGTTTTACACCCCGACTTTAGTTGGGCAAGAGCAGTTAGAAAATTACTCACTAACACTTCCAAACATGTCCTTGGAAAACGGCTTTAATCAATACCAAGGAGCAGGGGCAAACACCTCTGAGTTACAATTGATTACCGCTGATAGTGCGGGGCCGACTTACGTATTAGTGAATAGCAACAGGTAACCTGTCAGGAAATTTCGTAAGGTAAAGTCAAAGCGGTCAAGTGGCCGCTTTTTTAGTGGCAGAGTACTCTGTTCTGATCGGCTAACTTAATACCATACTTTGATTTCTACCTCGGCTCTTTGCAATGTACAACGCGTCATCCGCTCTTGAAAAAATATGATTATTTCGCTCTTGATAGCGAGCTTGGGTTATGCCAACGCTCAATGTTATCGAAAAGGTCTGCTGTTCATAGTGGAAAGGAGTATCGGCTATGGTACAGCGAATGCGTTCCGCAATCTCGTAAGCCGTGTGCTGTTCAATATCAGGTAGAAGCAGTGCGAACTCTTCGCCACCTACTCGGGCGAAAGTATCATCAGGCCGAATGATATCTTGTATTCGAGCAACCACTTCTTTTAGCGTGTTATCCCCAGCTAGGTGTCCATAGGTATCGTTGACCTTTTTGAAGTAATCAATATCCATCAACAATAAACAGTGTGGGGTCGTGCTTTTAGTTATGGTTGCTAATGTGGAGAAAAAATAGCGGCGATTAGCTATTTGTGTGAGTGGATCGGATTCACTCTGTTTACGGAGCTTTAGTTCAAGGCGATGGCGCTTCGATATGTTTCGAGTGAGCCAACAAACTACCCTTTGGTTTTTACAGGTAAAAGAAAGCGGAAAGATCTTGCCCTCAAACCTTAATGTGCCTGCTGGACCCGATTTGGGGTCAATGCCGTTAAGATCTTCAACGCATAGATCATATTCGACAGTCATGACCTGATTATTATCGAGTGATGTGATGATTTGACTGATATACCAGTCGGCTTGCTCGGAAGGCATTACCGAGTGCAGAGTTTGCCCAATCAGTACACTGCCGTCATGATACGACTGAGTATCAGTCCCGCCAAGAAAATCAACATATTCTCCTTCTTCACTTATTATGAAGACAGGGTCAGGTAAACAAGAAAGCACCTCATATACTTCGTCTAATTCAGTAAGCATGCTCTTCCACGAATATTTTTATAATTTACTTTATTAACAATAGAGTATATAAGCAAAAAATAAATAACAAAGGTGATAGAAAAAGCTGAGGTTGAGATCGAGAAATAGGTTTAAAAGCTATATGTGACAGCTAGTTGTATAAGCTATCACATATATTTACGACAAGCTGGAGAGCTTTGGTTTCCCTGTAAAACTAGTTGTCAGAATCTATATTCTCATCAGTTATGTCATCACTGAGCACATCTGAATCGTCATAGTCCACATCTTCATTGATTGTCTCTGGCTCAGATTTCTTACCATTTAATGCATGAAACCTTTTCCTATCGCGTGCAAGGTGTATGTATTTTAACCATGTTTTTTCTAGTTTGCTCTCTGCATGACTTTCGTCTTGGAGTACTTCTAGAAAGTGTTTTTCTGAATCCGATTCCGGAGATAGCTCGCCACTTTCTAGCAAACTCATCGTATCTCCAAAGCGAATCAAGATATCTTCTTCAGCTAAAGTAAAATCGCCAGATTTAGCAAATCCACGTCGAAACCGCTTGTTATCGTAAAAAGGTCTCTTTCCAAGACGAAAATCTACATTTGACATAGCCACCCTCATAAAATGACGTTAATCATCGAACTCAGCCTCAGTATAGACAGAGGATGTAAGGTTTTTGAAATTCTACCCATCGATTTTTTCAACGTTTTTTGGTTTGTTCATTAACTCATTGGTTAGACGCTACTTTTACTTGGGTTTTTTAATATTGTGTGATGGTTTGATGAAGATTTCATGTCGCCCTTGAGTTCCGAAAGTGGCTAGTAAGATGCAAAATGTGCGTTACACTGGCGATAGAGTAGGCAAGGTTAGAGGCAGGTATGGAGTCACTTAGTAGAGAGCAATGTTCTGTTGCCCGATTATCAAGGGATCCAAGGTTTGATGGCGTATTTTTTGTGGCAGTGAAGACAACGGGCATTTTTTGCCGCCCTATTTGTCCAGCAAACTTGCCACGAGAGGAGAATGTTGAGTATTTCTCTACGGCGCCTGTAGCGTTGCAGGCAGGATATCGACCTTGTTTGCGCTGTCGTCCGGATAGTGCGCCTAATTCGTGGGCCTGGCTTGGTAAAGAAACCAGTTTTCGACGAGCATTAAGTTTGATCGAGCAGGGGGCGTTACAGCACTCCAATTTGGAAACGTTGTCAGATAGGCTCGGCGTTACCAGTCGATACTTAAGACAACTATTTCAAAACCACCTGGGTATGTCACCCAAGGTGTATGCTCAATATCATCAATTAATGTTTGCCAAACAACTGCTTCACAACAGTTCACTATCAATAACTGATGTTGGTTTTGCCAGCGGTTTTAATAGTACTCGACGATTCAATGATGCCTTTAAGAAGTATCTTAAATTGACGCCTTCAGAAATGAGGCGTCACCATGCAAGGCAAGATAAAAGCGGTCGCAATGTGATTCATTTGGCTTACCGAGGTCAATATCACTGGGAGTCGTTACTCGATTTCTATCGTTTAAGAGCAATAGAGGGTGTAGAAGAAGTGACGCAATACAGCTACGCTCGTTATGTGGAGATTGATGGTAGTTTAGCTTGGTTCAAGTTACACGCTGATGTGGAGGGTAAGCAAACAATCAAAGTGGAATTTGAATTGCAAGATGTCACAAAACTGTCTTGGTTGATGAGCAATATAAAAAGAGTCTTCGATTTAAACACCGATGTGGCTTTGATTGAAGAGTTGCTATCGAAGTACGATGACCAATTAGTTATTAAATCAGGACTGCGGCTTCCTGGTGTATGGTCGACGTGGGAAGCAGGGGTTCGAGCTGTGGTTGGGCAGCAGGTTTCGGTAAAAGCAGCCGTCGGGCAGCTCAATTTGCTGACTGATACTTTGGGTCATACGGTATATGGGCAGCGTGTATTTCCCAGTGCGGATATCGTAGCCCGCTCCGACCTTAGTTTCCTTAAAATGCCAAACAGTCGCAAAGAGACATTAGCCCGGTTGGCTCATCATATTACTAATTCGCCTGAGGACACACCAAATAACTGGCTGGCTCTAAAAGGCATAGGTCCATGGACCATTAGTTATGCAAAAATGAGGGGAACCTCTGAGCCCAACTTGTTTCTTGATACAGATTTGATCGTTAAAAAATACCTTGCTGAGCATCCACAATTGAACGCAGCGAATGTGTCACCTTGGGGAAGTTACGCGACATTACATTGTTGGAGTCATTTTTCATGAACTACTACCTAATAACACCAAGCCCACTTGGGGATGTCACTATTCAAGCGAACGATGATGGGTTGCTAGGGCTTTGGTTTGAAGAACATACTACATTGCCCGATGTTCTGGGTTCATTGGCTCCCGAGCATCCGATTTTGCTTGAAGCTTCTGAACAGCTCACTCATTACTTTGAAGGCAAGGTACGGTCATTTGATCTCCCCTTAGCAGCCGAGGGCACGGATTTTCAAAAGCTTGTTTGGCGTGCCTTGTGTGATATCCCTTTTGGCGAGTCGATAAGTTACCAAGAGTTAGCGAATCGAATAGGCAAACCTAAAGCCGTAAGAGCCGTTGGAGCTGCAAATGGAAAAAACCCCATCTCAGTTATAGTTCCTTGTCATCGCGTAATTGGGAAAAGTGGTACATTGACAGGCTATGCTGGCGGAGTTGAACGAAAAAGAAAGCTGCTGGAGCTTGAAGGAATTAAGCTCTAACACAACAGAGAACCTAAAATGTTGGAGCATTGTAGGGTATTTAGTCTCTTATCTATTGGTACTGTTTTATAAATAGCAGGTTGCTTAGATACTGATTTCATATTGCTATGGTTTTTTTAATGCGTTTTTGCAAATATAGAGAAGGGCTAATTGCAAAATGCATCTGCATTTGCAAAATGAAAATACTATATGAGTATGGTTTACATGAAATCGATACTTATCTGACCAGAATTATCTGAAAACAACGATTTAAAAAGTTGGCACGCTTGATGCATTACTTAGGGTGACCCTTTTTAAGCCGAGGGTCACCTAGCCAACTGACGTTGTTAGTGAACCTCTATTGTTCACACTTGTATATAGCCAGTCACACTTTTTAGTGGCTGGCTTTTTTTCTTTCTAGGCTAAGAGCTAATTCATCAAGGCTTATACAATATCGCCAAGTTGCATTTCCTTGCTTTCGGCACAGCCTTCATAACAGCTTGGTTTTCTCGGGCATGCTGCTCCTCTTGAACAAATTAATCGTGCGTCGCCTTCAATACCTCGTTCAACCCAATTGATATTGAGGATTTTGGCGACTGTTTGCAGATCCTTTTTGATAGAACGAGGAATACTGACACTGCCACCCCCTTCGACACATGATCGTTTTAGTTCACTAGCTATCTCCAATGCGTTGCCGCCTTGAGCATCTATCGCAGGATTTAGATCAATACCCGCGCAGAGTACTCGATTATTTCCAGCCGGGTCGGTCATGTTGATGGATTCACAGCAATAAATACGAGGTTCATCACCCACATTAAGAATAGAGATTTGTGCAGAAGAGCCGTTTTGAGGTTCAGATAAGCGCCTAAATACCGCCCAGTGTTGACACGGATCGTTTACCATCCGCATGTTTCCCCATGGCAGCGGAATACCGTTTCCTCGGTAGACTGCTTTGAGCTTTCCTGGCCCGTAGGCGTCGAAATAGTGCCAATGTGGATAGGGAGATACCACGGTCATACGACGCATGGCGACAGACGGAGATACGCCTGCACGTTTGTGAACATCGATTTCATACCCACTTCTGTCTAGTAGTTGTCTAAATGGGACTTTAGGGCAAAGTAGGGCTCCTGCAAAAAAGCTGGATTCAAAATCTCTCCATGCTTGCAAAATATCTTGTGAGTTCAGAGCAGATGTAGACTGGTTTGCAGCAGAATCTTCCCAGCTATTGTGGTGACCAACACTGAGGACACTTTTTAGCCCTTCTTCACTGTGCAGAATTCGGTGTCCGATATAAACCGCGAGATCATATTTGAGTCTTGTTGGGTATGCTTTGAGTATTTCGTTGAGGTAGATGGTACCTGGAGGCTCAAAAAACGAGGTAACGAGTTGCTTGGCATTAATTCCTAACTCATCCACCACATCTTTCGGTGTGCGATTGACCCATTGAACTCGCAAACCTAAATCGCCAGCAATATCGATCAGATCTTCTACAGATAGGTTCAATCGCTTCAGTCCCACTTCTTCTGCAGCCCGTTCTAGATCGGGAAAGTGGTTTTGCAAACTTTCTTGGTGAGCGCGGATCAAAAGATGGGCGAATTGTCTTCCGGTGATTCCGGTTTGCGACAACATTTCCGGAATGGCAATTTGCAGTATGTCGTTTGAAAATAAAAAGCTTGGCTCTAAAGCCATGCCACTGATGCCTCCGCGATTGCCTTTAACCGGAGTAATCTCTTCTTGCTCAGGCTCATTGTCTAAAAACCATGCTGGATCTTTTTGGAAAACTTCGGCGATGACTTCAAGCATATCGATACTTGGGACACGTTTTCCTCGTTCAATCATCGATAGATACGAAACGGAAGGAGCATACTCTGGATTGATGCGAATACAACGCGCAGAGAGGTCTTCCATTGTTAAATGGTTGCGTTTTCTAAGGTTTCTTACCTTAGTGCCCAAAAAATGGGACTGACGGATTAGACTTTTTGACAGAGGCATTTTGTAAAATTCACATTGTAAAATTTTTGTTGTGAAATTGTAGTCAAAAACAGGCTAGTCTACAAAGTATACAAATCACAAAACGAATATAAATTTAAACACTTGTTTAGGATATTTGCTCTAAATAGAACAAAAGGCCGTATGAGGGAAAGACTATGAACATGCTGACATTCGATAAAACAGAACTACATAAAAACCACTCAACGTTTATCGCAGAAGCTGTCTTTGCCGTGGAAATGGTGAAAGCCGATGAGCAAATAGAGAAACAAAAGATGGCAAAACAGCTACTTGATACTTTGTTTCCACTAGAAAATGGTTCACACGAAGACGTGGTAAGTTACGAAATAGATTATCGTCACGTACAAGCTTATTTTAAAAATGGTGAGCATACGGGGTTGAAGCGCGCAAAACACTTTGTGGCTTACGCTGGTGATAAATGTGCTCCTGAAGCAATTCTATTCCGTGATGAGAGTGGAACACATGTAGAAGTAATGATGGGTAAGCGCAAAGGAACCGGCAATCTAGAGCTTGTAGAAATTGAAGATATCCAATTAGAAACGTGCACAACGTTCGGCCAAACAGAGAAATGCCATGCGTCTGGCATCCGCCACTGGGTTAGCCTAGTTCAAGGTGATGACCAAGGTCGCCCTAGAGCTTGTAGTGAAGACAAAGAGTTTACGGCGAAAAACGGTGACGATTATAACCTAGGATTTAGTTTCGCCTTTTAATACCCGCTAGCACTTTTATTTAAATACCGTTTTCCTTTGGTAGTGTAGCCCCACATACGAGCAGTGGGGTTTTTTTTATATTAATTTTCTATATTTAACTTCTCGTCAATAGCTAACTCGACTAGTCTTATACGGTGTCAATTCAAAGTGTTAGTCGATATGCCTACCAGCTCGCAATCCAGTAAAAAGTTCACTCTGCCTTTGCATATTCATATCTCCGCAATTTTCGTCATTTTGGTTTTGGTGATAAGTGGTATTCAAATATGGATTACACAAACGAGCATGAATAAAGTTCTATTAAATGCGAATGAAAACTTATTTGAACGTATCGCCGGCGAGACACGCAGTAATATGTCCTATCACTTTGGTCCCGCATTTAGCATTGTCGATGCGTACTCTGCAGGTGAATTGATTCGCGAAGTAGATCCAGAAAAGCGATTTGCGTTTGTACCTGAATTGGTGTCTTTACTAAGAGCGAATAAACACCTTTTTTCATTGAAAGCTGCGTTTCCTGATGGTGAGTGGTTAGCGGTTGTCCGTTTAGCAGATGACCGGATGCGGAATCATTTAGGTATCGACCATAGTGCAGAATATGCGGCGTTGAACTACAACGCAGAAACAGAAAAACTGGAGGTAAGAACGTACAGCGCTCACCTTGCTTTGCTGCAATCTTCAGAAATAGACAGCCCTCTTCGCGATCCACGTAAACTCGATTGGTTTCGTTCTGCCTCGTTGGTACAAGCACACGTGTCAGAGCCTTACTTCATGTCTGTGTTGTCTAGGACCGGTATTACGATTCATCGACGAGCGGCCAACGGTGCGGTGTTTGGTGCGGATATTTTATTGGATCAAGTCTCTGAAGTACTAAGGGACAGTGATGAAAACCGTGATGCACTCAGAGTGTTATATGACGATGAGTTTAATGTGTTTGCTTACAGCCGACCTGAGCTGTTTGAGGTAAGAGATGCCTTAAGACAATCGAGCCAACTTAAATTAGGGGAGATCAATCATCCGTTGATCTCAGGCACTACAAATATCGTCGAGTTTGGTTCACAGGCAAAAGAAATTAACTATGAAGGCGAAAAGTGGGTTGTTAAAGTCGATAAGCTGCGCGGTACTCGTGACCAGCTGTTTAACCTAGTGATGGCGGTCAAGTCAGAGCAGCTATTGAAAGATGCCAATACTGTTGCGAGACGTTCTCTAATCGGTTCTCTCTTCGCTTTGTTAATTGCATTGCCATGTATTTACTATCTTTCTCAGTGGTTAGCGAGACCGATTCGCCAGGCAACCCAGAAAGCACGCGCTATTCAACATTTTAACTTTGACGAGAATAATCAGGAGCACTCTCGAGTCGCGGAAATCAAAGCTATGTCGGATTCATTGACGGTGATGCAGTCGACAATAAAGCGTTTTCTTTCACTGACCAATTCAATGGCAAAAGAGAATGACCTAGAACGAATACTTGAATTGGTTTGTGTCGAAACCGCAGATGCCACGAGCGCGAACAGTACGTATTTGTATTTATTGAGTAAAGATGAGAAGTATCTCGATCCTAAGTTTATTAAGCTCAAAACCAAAGGCATTATTGATGTCGCCACACAGCAGCGACTGCCTCTTGATGAACCTAGGCTCGCCGAAGATGTAGAGGTGTTTTTTAATCAAAAGCAGCCGGTTTATTCTAAGTATTACGAGGCTAGGCCTTTTGTTATTAAGGAAAATGAAACCGACAACTTATTGTTTATTCCTTTGATAGACCGAAGCAAAAAAGTAATTGGTGGTTTGGGTTTAGGCTTTGATGAAGAGCATGAATCTCAAGTATTAATGGACAACAAAGAATATCTAGAGACATTGGCAGCGTATGCCTCTGTTACTATTGAAACTCAAACCATGTTGGCTGACCAAAGAGCGCTATTGGACTCCTTCATTCAAGTGATGGCAGGAGCTATTGATACCAAATCGCCCTATACCGGTAACCATTGCCAGCGTGTTCCTGTGTTGACTGAAATGCTGACTAAAGCTGCGCAGGACTCTACTCAAGGGCCTTTCGCTGATTTTTCAATGAGCAAAGAGCAGTGGGAAGAGCTACATATTGCTTCTTGGCTGCATGACTGTGGGAAAGTGACTACACCTGAGCATATTATCGATAAGTCCACCAAACTGGAGACCATCTACAATCGAATTCATGAGGTCAGGACTCGCTTTGAAGTACTAAAGCGCGACGTGGAACTTAACATTTATCGAGCTAAATTTAGTGGTCAATTAGATAACCAGGACCTAGAAGCGATTCGCTTGGCTCAGGAAGAATTAGATGAGGATTTCGCACTGATTGCCGAAATAAATCTGGGCTCTGAGTTTTTAGATGACCAAAAAGTAAAACGTTTAGAAGCCATTGCTCAAAGAACATGGCAGAGCACAATTGATCCTAGATTAGGCCTTTCATGGGAGGAGCTCGCTCGTTACTCGGACAATGCGTTTGTTGAGGGTCAACGTGTTCCCTTGTTGGCAGATAATGAATCGCACTTGGTTGCGTGGGAAAAAGCGCCTCTGCGGGAAGAACGTTTTGTTTTAAAGGCTGGTGAGCATCAAAATAACCAAGGTGAGATGTACAACTTATCGATTCGCAAGGGCACGTTGAACCCTGAAGAGCGCTACATCATAAACAGCCATATGATAGAGACACTGCGAATGCTAGAGAGCTTGCCATTCCCAAGGCATATGAAAAACGTGCCTCTTTTAGCTGGCAGTCATCATGAGAAAGTGGACGGAACCGGGTATCCTTTGGGTTTGAAGGCCAGAGAACTTCCGCTTCCAGCTCGAGCTATGGCGATCGCTGATGTTTTCGAGGCACTAACAAGCTGTGACCGACCATACAAGAAGGCAAAGATGCTTTCTGAAGCTATTAAGATCATGAGTTTTATGGTCAAGGACGGACATTTAGACTCAGTTTTGTTCAAACTGTTTTTAACGTCAGGCGTCTATCGTGATTATGCGCAGGCGCACATTGATAGTAAGCAAATAGATGACGTGGATATTTCTCAGCATGTGGAGGAGTTAAGCTACTAAAATCGTTGCCGTAACCTATTATTAATTATCAGCTAATTAGTTTTAGGTACGTGAAATGGATTTTAAGAAGGCGGGCAAAAGTTGGTTCCGTTACCCGCTGCACATACACATATCGAGTTTGTTTATCATCATTGTGATGTTGGTGTGTGGTGTGCAGTTATGGCTTACGTATTCAAGCTTAAACAAAGTACTGGTCGACGCTAATGACCATCTATTTGATCGAATATCTGGTGAAGCGAGAGCCAATTTGCTTCACCATTATAGTCCTGCATTTTCGACCGTTACTGCGTTTTCCAAAGGGCAGCTGAGTCGTTTTTCAACACATGAAGAACGTCTAAATTACGTCCCCGAAATCAGTTATTTATTATCCGCTAGCCCTTCTATTTTTTCCTATACTTTAACACTACCTAATGGTGACCATTTCAGTGTTTATCGAGTATTTGACCGTAAGATCCAAAAAGGGTTTGAGGTTTCTCCTGAAGCACACTATGTGGTGTTTAGTTACTATGCTGATCAGCAACTCTTGCACAGATACGAATACAATGAAGCACACGAATTAGTCAATTTTACCTCGCAAGATGGATATCAGACCGACTTAAGAGACCGAGAGTGGTTTGATATAGCCAATCGTGACTCTGTAGCCATGTCGGCCCCCTACTATTTTCAAAAACTGGGTAAAATTGGTGTCACGGTATCAAGGCGCTCAGAGAGCGGAGCGGTGGTCGCGGCGGACATCACCTTGGATCAAATATCCCAGGTGCTTGCCGAAACCATCAGTCGCAAATCTTCATTTCGGGTGCTCTATGATGAAAGTGGGCGCTTGTACGCCTACAGCAACCCGAAGCAAGTAATCATTCAAGAAGACGCTTTGGATAGTGCCACCATTCTTATTGAAGATATTGATAACCCAGTTGTTCACGAAGCCGTTCTGTTATTTGGCAATACGGTAGATACCGTACATGAGTTTTATGTCGACGGTGAAAAATGGATAGGTAAAGTCACCAAGTCGGTCAACAACTCGGGTCATGACTTGTATTTGATGATGGTGGTGAAATCCACAGAGTTGTTGGATAAGTCGCAAGTTATCGCCAAGCGATCGATTCTGACCTCTGTGATCGTCTTATTGGTTGCTCTCCCTTTTGTGTATATTACAGCACAGCGCGTTTCTGCACCGATTCGTAGGGCAACACTACGGGCACAGAAAATTGAGAGTTTTGACTTTTCTAAAAAGACACCGCAAAAGTCACATATCAAAGAGATTCATGACTTATCTCACGCCCTGTTTGGTATGCAGCAGACGTTGTCTAGGTTCTTGCTATTGACCAATGCGATTGCAAGGCAAGACGAGTTGAAACCTTTGTTGGATTTAGTGGCTAACGGAGCACTAGATGCGACCAGTGCGAAGCGTGCTTTGTTGTATCTAAGTGATGATGACAACGTGTTGATTCCGCACAGTGTGGTCTCAAAAACGGACGATAAGTTTGATCTCTCTGAACTGTCACCACTTGATGCAAAGAATCCAGATGTCGCGTATTTATTCGAATCTTTAAATGGCACCCGCCCAAAAGCGTTAGCGGTCGAATATCAGGAAATCAAGCATGCTATTCCGCAAATAGGAACCCATGACGTATTCTTGTTTCTACCGTTGTTAGACAGAGGCGGTCAGGTGTTAGGTGGTTTCGGTTTGATTATTGAAAATGAACAGCTTGATACGTTGTCGACCACACGTTTGCCATTTATTGAATCGTTAAGCGAATACGCTTCTGTTGCCATTGAGTCTCAGCAAATTCTTGCTAATCAAAAAGCGTTGCTTAACTCGTTTATTGAGGTCATGGCGGGAGCGATTGATACGAAATCTCCATACACGGGCAATCATTGTCAACGTGTTCCAGTACTAACAGAAATGTTGACCAAAGCCGCCGAGCAGTCTGAAGCCGAGCCATTTAAAGACTTTAAGCTGTCATCTGAAGAGTGGCAAGAGTTGCAACTTGCAGCTTGGCTACATGATTGTGGCAAGGTGACGACGCCAGAACATGTGGTTGATAAAGCAGTGAAGCTAGAGACAATCTATAACCGCATTCACGAAATAAGAACACGATTCGAGGTGCTTAAACGTGACGCACATATCTTGATATTACAGCAGGCCCTAGGTGAACCTTTATCGTTTGAATTACAACAACAGCTAGACGCTAAATGGCAGCGCATTGATGACGACTTTGCCTTTATTGCCGCTACGAATGTAGGCGGTGAATTTATGACGGACGATGCGGTGACACGTCTTCATTCTATAGCTTTGAGGCAATGGACTAAAACTATTGATGAAGGTCAAGGCTTGTCGTGGGAAGAGCGTCGACGTTATGAGCAAGCTGAAACAAAAATTGGTGAAAGTGAGTCGGTGTTGGCCGATCAGCCATATCATGCCATTCCATGGGCAGTTGAAACAGAGCCTTCGACTCGATTTACGCTTAAAAAACCGATGTATCAGAATAATTTGGGAGAGCTGTATAACTTATCGATTCGCAAAGGCACGTTAAACGATGAGGAGCGTTATGTGATTAACAACCATATCGTTGAAACCATTAAGATGCTGGAGAGTCTGCCATTTCCAAAAGGAATGCGTAATGTTCCTGCTATAGCTGGCGGTCATCATGAAAAAGTGGATGGAACTGGATACCCGATGGGGCTCAAATCCGATGAAATGCCTCTTACTGCCAGAGTGATGGCGTTAGCCGATGTCTTTGAAGCGTTGACCAGTGCGGATAGACCTTATAAAGAACCCAAAACGTTATCAGAGTCGATTAAGATCATGTCTTTTATGGTTAAAGACCAACACCTGGATGCAGAGTTATTTAAGCTATTCTTGACGTCTGGGGTTTATCAAACATTTGCCATGGAGTTCTTAAACCCAGAACAGATTGATGAAGTAGATATAGAGCAGTATTTATCGTGAAGTAATAACAAGGGCAGAGAGTGAATTATCTGCCCTTGTTATTTTAATTTACGACTATGGTTTTTTCCGAGTTATTAAAAAGGCATAACTCGGTTGCGGCCTGCTCGTTTGGCATCATAGAGCATCTTATCTGCACGATCGACCAGTGAGATGTAGGTATCACCCGCTGTAAATTCAGCGACACCAAAAGAAGCGGTAATATTGCCGACCTTTGAACCATTTTTTCGATCTTTAATCGTCATTTTTTCGATGGCTAGACGTAGTGCATCTGCCATTTGTCTTGCCACTCTTAAGGACTTATTAGGAATGATCAATGCGAATTCCTCTCCACCAAAACGGTAGGCAGTTATCCCACCTCGACAAGCTTGTTTTAGACGTTGTGAAATGCCTTTTAAGATCGTATCACCAAATAGGTGCCCGAATTCGTCATTGAATTTCTTGAAGTGGTCAATATCCAAAAAGATGAGGCTCATTGGCTGCTTAGCATCACAGAACATGTTGAGGTCGGCGTCAAACGCTCCGCGGTTATATAATGACGTCAAACTATCGAATAACGCATTGCATTGAACCTTAGCCAACTGAGATTTTAGGCGTGCTATCTCATCACTGGCGTTTTTTAACTGGTTATGAATGAAGTCGGTTGAATGGCGAATGTCGTTTGCTTCGTCAACCAACTGTTGAATCAAAGGCATTACTTCATCAAGTGTCGGATCGCGCTGCGATTCTATTTGCGTGCTTAATCCGTCAAAACTTTGCTCAAGCACTTTGGAGAACTGTGATGTATCGGCGATGGCGTCCGTCATTGAACTTGAAACTTCAGTAACGAGGGCTTCCATATTGTGCTTGAGATCTTGCAAATTGACTTCGGCTTTGCCAGCAATATGGTCGCGATAAAGTAGATTGGTGTTTGCTGGCGGTAAAACGTCGAAATCTTTGAGAATAGAGTCAACTTCAGCGTTCAGTTCTGGAATAGTCTGATCCACATAAGTGTACCAAAGTGCATAATTGGCAGGCGTCGCGGGAACGTGGTGTTTTACCATCAATGGTACTGCTTTTTTTAAATTAGCCGCCGATTTCTGAAAATCGTTCTTTTTCATGATCTAACTATTGTCCTTGGCTCATTCTGATTGGCGAGGCTTGCACTTAATTCGAAGTCAGACTCTCCTGGTCCGATTATTTATAATTATCCAACGAGTTCAGTAGTTTGTCACTTTAGAAAGTTCAGTTTTTGAAAACGGACTCAAATATTAACGTGATTTTGGTTCAATAATGGCGCTATTTATAAAATGCATTAAAATTAACGCCATTATTTATCGGCTGTATAAATTGATAGCGCCTAATTACTGATGCGTCTCGCTCGCCGTCTAACTACGGCCTCTTTCACGAAGTGGTCGAATAGCGGTGCGAATAAATTAGCGAATAATATGGCGAGCATAATACCTTCCGGATAGGCTGGGTTGAGCACTCTGATACCAATAGTCATAACTCCTATCAGTAAACCATAAGCCCATTTCCCTGTATCAGTAAACGCGGCGGACACTGGGTCGGTCGCCATAAAAAAGGTACCAAAAGCGACACCACCAATGACGAAATGCCAATATACAGGCATCGAAAACATAGGATTGGAATCCGAACCAATAGCATTCAGTAAAGTGGCGGTTACGATAAGGCCAATTAAGACTCCCGCCACAATTCGCCAAGAGGCGATTCCGATTGCTATCAAGAATATACCCGCCAACATAATCAGTAATGTTGATACTTCGCCCATAGACCCAGGCAGGTTGCCAAAGAAAGCATCCCACCACGTTAATGGCTGTCCGGTTAGGGTACTATAAAGGGCACTCTCCCCACCTTCATACCATTGGCTTAGCGGTGTAGCGCCCGAATAACCATCTGCGGCGACCCATACGGCCCCTCCAGACATTTGAGCGGGGTAGGCGAAGTAAAGAAATGCCCGTCCAGCGAGAGCCGGATTTAGAAAATTGCGCCCTGTACCGCCGAAAACCTCCTTAGCGACCACAATACCAAAGGTTATCCCTAATGCTGCTTGCCAAAGCGGGATAGTTGGCGGGAGGATGAGAGCAAACAAGATTGAGCTGACAAAGAAACCTTCGTTAACTTCATGCTTGCGGACGATAGCAAACAGGACTTCCCAAAAACCGCCCACAATAAATACGGTGAGGTAGACTGGTAGGAAGTAACTAGCGCCAAACAACATTTTACTTGCCCAGCCCGCCGCAATCAGATCATTGGCAGAGCCAAATGCCAAAGATAGGCGCCAACTTTCGGTGATCAGTTGATTGATCTCGTCTGGGGAATAGGTGGTCGACAGTGCTGCGACAGTCTGGTTGCCTATATTAAACATTCCCCAAAACATAGCGGGGAATACCGCGATCCATACCATTATCATAATGCGTTTGAGATCAATACTATCCCGCAGATGTGTTTGCCCTCGAGTGACGTGCCCGGGTGTATAAAATAACGTGGCGACTGCCTCATAAAGTGGATAGAAAGTTTGGTATTTGCCTCCAGCTTCAAAATGAGGAGCGAGTTTATCGAGGTTTTTTTTCAATGACATCCCAAAGCCCTCCTTGAGGTGTTGTTTATGGCTTCAACAAAGTTTCTACGTGATGGAATCACAGAATGACCAACTCTCTTCTAAGCTATCAAGGGTGTTACTGCGTATCAGATGTCTGGGAAAAGATGACGTTGGGAAATGGTATGTCAAAAAGAAGAGGAATTTATTGGTTCAACCATGATCTCCGGTTGCATGATAATCGGTTGTTGCAAAAAGCCAGTGAGCACGTCGACAGACTGCATTGCGTGTACTTTGATGAGCTGAAAACCATGTATGACAGACGCTTTCTGCCGGTAGAGATAGACGATTCAGCGAAGCGAGAGTTCAAGATGCAGGCGCTGGGTGAGCTGAACCAATCTCTGTTGCAACTCGGGCAAATACTACATCAAGTTTCAGTCACCAGCCTTGATGAGGCCGTGAGCCAACTAGAACAGATGTTCGACTATTATTCGATTACTGACCTCTATGTAGCGAACAGTGCAAGCTGGTACATTGACTATGTGGTTACTAAAGCGCTCTTCAAGCGCACTGATATTGTGTTGCATCGTGATGATACCGAGTCCTTATTTCACCAAACGTTACTGCCTTTTGACTTAGAAGACTTGCCACATTCTTTCACTCGTTTTAAGAATAAAATGGAAAGCATTGTAGTGCCGCCCCCATCTCAAACTACGACCCAGCTACCACCTCCAATGAATAATCGAGATGGCCTCCCTGCCAGCTATGGGTGCGAACCTTCTTCTTTGAAGCTTCATGGCAGCGTTCGTGGAGGTGAACTGGCGGGCTTAGGGCATGTGCGAGACTACTTTGCTACTCAGGCGGCGCTTAGTTACAAATCCACACGCAACGAACTCGATAACTGGAGCAGCTCGACCAAATTTTCTCTCTGGTTAGCCAACGGCAATGTGTCGCCCAGAGCAGTGGTGAATCAACTACACCGTTTCGAGCAAAAGCATGGTAGTAACGAGTCCACTTACTGGATTCTGTTTGAACTACTCTGGCGCGAGTACTTTCATTGGTACAGCCATAAACATGGCGCCAAGCTGTTTGCATTTGGTGGGATACAAGACAAGCGTCCCCTGACCACTTTTTATGCCTCAAGATTACGTCAGTGGGTCGAAGGCAACACGCCGTTTCCCATTGTGAATGCTTGTATGAACCAACTCCGTGAGACAGGCTACATGTCTAACCGAGGGAGGCAGCTGGTCGCGAGCTGTTTGGTGCACGAGCTATCACTCGATTGGCGCTATGGTGCGTGTTATTTCCAGCACATGCTTATTGATTATGATGTCGGGTCGAATTGGGGAAACTGGCAATATTTGGCTGGAGTAGGTGCTGACCCGAGGGGAAATAGAAAGTTTGATCTAGATAAACAGACCCAACTCTATGATCCTGAAAATGTTTTCATCCGTAAGTGGAAAGGTGACCAGCCAAATTCTCGTTTGAACGCGGTGGATATGGCGGATTGGCCAATTCAGGACTGATAGGAATGAAAATGGGATACAAAACGCTGAGGCTCGTCTTAGGTGACCAGTTGGATAGCCAACATTCGTGGTTCTCTGAACAGGACAATGATGTGCTCTATCTAATCGCCGAACTAAAGCAAGAATCTGAATACGTGACGCATCATATTCAAAAGCAAGTGGCGTTCTTCCTATCAATGGAAAACTTTGCGCAAAGCCTAATGCAGCAAGGGCATCACGTTCACTATCTCACTCTAGATGACACTTGTGCTTTTGACTCTTTATCGGAGCTGATTGCCTCAGTTGGTGAGCAATACAACATCGTTAGATTTGAATACCAAAGGCCAGACGAATATCGTCTACTTGACCAACTGTCTCACTTTTCTCACCCACAATTTTCAGCCACTTTGGTGGAGTCTGAACACTTTTTACTGCCTTTTTCAGAATTAGAAACCTATTTCGTGGGAGGTAAAGCATTAGTCATGGACCACTTTTACCGCAAAATGCGCAAGAAACATGGCGTGTTGATGGAAAGTGAAACTAAACCGCTTGGTGGTAAGTGGAGTTATGATGCCAATAACCGCAACAAACTGAAAAAATCTGACATAGAAGCGCTACCCACACCGTTATTGTTTGCATCACCGACGAAGGAGACGGTGTCTCGGATAGAGCGTCACAACCTAAACTCGATAGGACGAATTGAAGAACAACTCATTTGGCCTATCAATCGCTCTCAATCTCTCACTCTACTGGCACACTTTTGCCAAGTCTGTTTGCCCAATTTTGGCCGTTTTCAAGATGCCATGACGGAACAGCATGAGAGTCAGTGGAGCCTGTACCATAGCCGCCTTTCTTTCTCGCTTAACTGTAAGATGCTATCCCCTCTAGAAGTGCTATATGCAGCCATTGAGCAATATGCTCACTCTGAAGGACAGATCACACTTGCGCAGATTGAAGGCTTTGTCCGACAGATACTCGGTTGGCGTGAGTATATTCGAGGCATGTATTGGAGCAATATGCCAGACTACTCGACGACCAATGCGCTAAAAGCTTCTAGGGCGCTACCTCAATATTTTTGGAACGGCGAGACAAAGATGAGTTGTATGAAGCGAGCCATCACTCAGTCTCTTGATTTCGCTTACGCTCATCATATTCAGCGTTTAATGGTGACTGGTAATTTCGCGTTGCTCACAGAGTTGGACCCAGACCAAGTAGAACAATGGTACCTTGGCATTTATGTTGATGCGATTGAGTGGGTAGAAATGCCCAATACTCGAGGTATGGCTTTGTACGCAGATGGAGGACTTATTGCGACCAAACCTTATGGTTCAAGTGGTGGCTATATTAACAAAATGAGTGATTATTGTAGTGGGTGTTTTTATAACGTCAAAGAGCGTTCAGGCCAACAAGCCTGTCCTTTTAACGGCTTCTATTGGCGGTTTATGCATAAGCATCGTGAGTGGTTGAGTAAGAACCCTCGTACGGCGATGATTTATCGAACTTGGGACCGGTTGGCGCCCGATGTTCAAGATGAACATCTTACAACGGCCGAAGCAAACTTAGCTCGAATAGAGCGCCTGTGAGGTAGAGATGCAGCCATTGAATGTTTTGATCGTTGGTGCTTCCGGAGGGATAGGGAGTGCGTTATGCCAGCAGATTCTGACTCATACCAATGCCAATGTCTTTGCTACTTATCGCCGTGCTCAGCCTAGAGTGCAGCATGCGCGATTGTGCTGGTATGCTTTAGATGTCACCGAAGAAGATGATTATAGCTCGTTAACGACGTCACTCGATGCTGAGGTTGACCATCTAGATTGGGTCATCAATTGTGTTGGTGTGTTGTCGATAAATGAGCTCACTCCTGAAAAGACTTTAAAGGCAGTTACCTCAAACAACCTTATGACCAGTATTCAAGTTAATACCTTGCCTACTTTGCTGTTAGCAAAGCACGTTTTACCTTTTCTCAGACGCTCGGATGCTCCCCGCTTTGCCACCATCTCCGCAAGAGTGGGAAGTATTGACGATAATGAGTTAGGTGGCTGGTACAGCTATCGCTGCTCAAAAGCCGCGTTGAATATGGCAGTGAAGAACATAAGCATTGAATGGGGGCGTTTAATGAAACGTTCTTGCACGATAGCTTTACATCCAGGAACCACGGACACAGCACTTTCTCTGCCTTTTCAAGCAAATGTGCCAGAAAAACAGCTATTCGCGCCGGATAAAACCGCAAATTTACTGTTCCACGTTTTGAAAAATCTTAGTCCAGAAGACAACGGCCGCTTCATTGCTTATGATGGCAGTGATATTACGTGGTGACGTTGTTAACATTCAGACGATTTCTTAGCTCCGCGCGCTTTACTTGAGCATCGCTTTGAGCAATATCGAACTTGTTCCCAACAGTGTTGCCACTTTTTGCGCCAAGTGAAAGGCTTATCACAACCAATGCAGATCTTACTCGGTAGGTGGGCTTTTCGATGCATATTAGCTACTTTTTGACTCTTTTTGACTCTTTTTGTTATCTACGAATTGATAACAGGCGAGATCATCACCCATAACAATTTAAACTCTGCTCGCGATTATTTTATCTATCCTTTAAAGTAGTAACGGTCCATAAGGAGTTGTCATGCAGTTAGATATCTATCAAGTGAATGCATTTACCAGCGAGCCCTTTAAGGGGAACCCTGCTGGTGTGTGTATTACTCAAGAACCGTTACCCGCCTCATTAATGCTGTCTATTGCCAAGGAAATGGCGATCTCAGAAACCGCTTTTCTATCACTATCCGATAACAGATTGCGTTGGTTTACACCACAAGTGGAAGTAGCGCTTTGTGGTCATGGAACACTGGCTACTGTTAATGTGCTAGATGAGATAGGGCTGCTAGAAAAAGATGGAAAGTGCAGTTTTCATACTCTATCGGGTGAGCTTCATGCAGAGAAAGCTGGTGAACGTATTTCTTTAGACTTTCCACTTTACCCTGCCAATGAGGCTGAAAAGTCACTCGCGAAACTGGAAGCTCTGGGCTTGAAGGAAGAGGATGTCGAGTACTGGGGTGAATTCGAAGGTGGTAAAGATTTACTGGTGCTAAAAAGTGAAGAACGCTTGCATCATCTTACTCCAAATTTCCACGCTCTTATCCAATGTGAAGGTCGAGCCATGGCGGTAACGGCCAAGTCTGAGCGGAGTGATGTGGATTTCATTGCTCGCTATTTTGCCCCTTGGGTTGGAGTCAATGAGGATCCTGTTACGGGGTCTGCCTATTGCGCATTGGCTCCTTATTGGGCCGATAAGCTCAACAAGTGTTCGCTGATCGGTTACCAAGATTCTGAGCGCGGAGGCTACGTTGGTATGATGTTGAAACAAGACCGTATCGAGCTCAGTGGTCAAGCGATTACGCTTATCAAAGGTACTATCAGTGTTTAATGAGAAATGGATTCCTCAGTTTCTGGACTTTATTCGAGCGGAAATGATCACTGATGCGGCGCATGATCTTAACCATGTATTACGGGTCGTTAATTGTGCTAAACGCTTATCAGTGACAGAAAACGCTAATTTGGATGTGGTTATTCCAGCGGCCTATTTGCATGATTGCTTTACTTATCCTAAGGATCATCCAGAACGTGCGAGCAGTTCAACTATCGCGGCGCACAAAGCGTGTCAGTTTTTGAGATCGATAGGTTACCCTGAGCTGCATATTGATGCCATCCACCATGCGATTGTCGCGCACAGTTTTTCCGCCAATATCGCAACTGATTCTATTGAAGCTGGAGTAGTACAAGATGCTGACAGATTAGATGCCTTAGGTGCTATAGGTGTTACGCGTTGTATTCAGGTTGCGAGCAGTCTGGGTCGAACTTTGTATAGTACTGATGACCCTTTTTGCGTTGAGCGTTCTGCTGACGATGCCAAGTTCACCATTGACCATTTTTACATCAAGCTATTTTCCATTGCAGACACAATGAAAACCGAAGCGGGTAAACAGGAAGCAATCAGTAGAGTGGCGTTTATGAAACAATATCTAGCGCAATTAGGGCACGAAATATCATGATTGAACATCAACAAGATAGACAGAGATTTGTACTCTCTTCGAACGGGCAAGACTCGGTATTGGATTACAAGCTTTCGGGTAATACGGTTAATTTTACCCACACCTTTGTACCAGAATCACTGCGTGGAAAGGGCGCTGCAAAACAGTTAGTCGATCACGGTCTTGCGTGGGCTGGAGAGCAAGGCTATCAGATTGAAGCCGACTGTTGGTATGTGGCTAGATTCTTGAATAGATAACCGTGCCTTGGGTTAGCTTAGCGACGGTTTTCACACCGTCGCTGCAAGAGTGACGAAAGCTAACGTTCTGGGTCAAATGGATACGGGTCTAAGCCATTACTTTTACCGTCATCGTCACTGTCATTATAGATACCATCCACGGGGGAGCGTCCCCAAGCATCCAACTCTCTATTAATGGCTTTAGAGACAGAAACGTTGTCGAAATAGATTGTCCTAGGACTGCGAATTTCTGTATACATTCCGATCTTGGTGTACCCATTATTGCTAATCAGCATGTTTTTACCTTTCCGGTCGAGCTTCAGCTCACCATTGACCCAGACTTTTACTCGTCCATCGTCGGCCAAAGACTTTTTAAAGTAGATACGAATATCAGTCCATTGGTCTTGTGGGGCAAGGCCTAAATCGATCACCGGATAGTTAGCTGCGTGGAAGCTGAGTTTGAAAAGCCCATCATTGCTTAGACGC
Source organism: Vibrio sp. ER1A (assembly GCF_000733315.1). NCBI lineage: Bacteria > Pseudomonadati > Pseudomonadota > Gammaproteobacteria > Vibrionales > Vibrionaceae > Vibrio > Vibrio sp. ER1A. Next base: position 1,536,908 of record NZ_JPJA01000086.1, on the reverse strand, counting down.
ACTGCGGCGTGAGGACCAGAGCTGAATGACTTCCACTGTGCCAAGATAATGGAGTATTTAGTGATGGTCTGCCAAGATGCATCAGGGCGAATACTGGCACTAAAATAGAAGTCATCTCCCGGTGCATACTGATAGCGGCCATCCATAAAGGCTGTTTCGCTTCGATAAGCTGGCGGCTCGCCGTAAAACTTCATCACATGATTACCTGTGCGAGCCCAATCTACTTGAGCTACCTCGTAATAGTGATAGCTGGCGGGTATTTTGGTGAGTGAGTCGTAACTACTAGAAAAAGAGGGGGTGAGTTCCCCTGGTAAGCCGGAGTCTGCCAGACCGTTTTCCCAACCAGCAGTGTATATGGTGGCTGGATTTTCGATTGTCGTGGTTCGGTCGATTTGAATGTCGACCCAAGCTGGCTGCGATTGGTTAAATCCGTCTTCTACATGGTAGAAGAAGCCATCTAAGCCGACAAAGTCAGCATTTGGCTGATATAGTATTTGTCCTTCGACAACGGTAACTGTTCCATAGTTTGGTTCAGATGCAATGACGATGGTTAGTTCATCACCTTCAGGGTCTAGGTCGTTTGCTAACACATTGCATAGTAGTGCTTGGTTCTCTAAACCATTGCAGCTATCTGGGGAGATAATGGTGACCTCATTTTTCCACCTTTCTGAGTCAAGTGGATAATCATCGTCTATATCGGCAACACCATCTCCATCATCGTCGGTGTCCTTGTTATTTCCAATGCCATCGCTGTCCGTGTCGACAGACTCGGTAGGGTCATAGGGAAAGGCATCTTCGGCATCGACGACACCGTCATTATCAGAGTCTTTGGAAAGGGGCGATAAGTCAAACTGCAAGCGATCAATACGGATTGAACCTTCTACTGCTGCGAGCGTAAACGTATGTTCCCCTTTAGTTAACCAAATGGTGTGAGGTGAGGTTTGCTCAAATTCGCGAGTAATCTGGGTGGAGGAAATGAATGGAATTCGGAACAACACTTCTGTGCCCTTACGCAGTTCTACATGTTTGGTTTTGTCGGCAGAAGAGCCTAACCAAGCAGAGAATTCGTAGTAGGCATCCTCTTCGACTTGCACGGTGTAGTTCATCCATTCGTCGCGCGCAAACCAGCCAACGTGTACCTGCCCATCAGTGTGAGTAGAGAAATCCACACCATCGTTACGGTATTGCTTTCTCCCACGGTTCTCTGGTTCTTTGTCGAAGTAGGCGATGCCTTGTCCACCAAGGTCATAATCTTCCGCTTCCACAATGGAAGGTAATCGGTGAATAGGTAAGGCAGACTTGGTGTCGTCCCAAGGATAAATATCTTCAAGGTCGGGGATACCGTCGCCATCAGAATCGACATTGGCGAAGGTCAGTGAGGTATTCAGCAACATCCCAAACATCAATGCGGGGAGAATCATTGCAGGGTAATTTAATCTTGTTCTCATAATATATTCCTTAGTTATTTACGCCTGTTACGAGCTCAGGTCGCAACATCTAGTAGGTAGTAGGCGGATCAAATTGGAATTAAATGAGTGCACTCTTCAACACCTTAGAAAGTTTGGAATGCATATCAAACAGGTTTTATATTGATATGGTGAATGTATGTTGGGGAAGAAAGGCTATTTCAACACATTAGATAGAAAAATAGCGATTAAGGCTTAAAATTCACGAATAAGTCCGTTACCCACTATATCTATGTGGTACTAAGGGTTAATACGACAGTAATTTTGTTAGTGATTGACACATAAAAACGGTGAATATAATAAGATTTCTTTGCGATCGGCTAGCAATGATCGCATAAGTTTTAAATTGTTAGCTTTCACACTCCAGCGCATTGAATAACCGATTAAAAACTCAGCGGTAAAGTGGTTTTTGATTTTTTGTAAATTTACTTAGATTTGGAATGAAAGTCTTACAGAGATAGTGTAGAAGTGGTTAAACCACTTTGATATTCTGGGGTGGGTATCGAGGTTAGGAGGCGTAGAATGAAGTGGAAAGTCAGTATGACAATATTGACTGCTCTTGCTCTAGTGGGTTGCAGTAAGCCGGAGATAGAAACCGTCGATAGTGAACTAAATGCACACCACTTAGATCAAGTTGTTGTAGTGCACGGCTTAGCGAGAAGCGCTTGGTCGATGCAGAATATGTCAAAAGGTATTGCCAAACAAGGCTATCAAGTCTGTGTCGTGGATTACCCAACGCTTCGCCAGCCTATTGAAAATACGCTTGCCGAGAGTGCCAAGGAGCTCTCTCGATGTATTGACGAGTTTAATCACTCAAAAAACCTTGTCACTAATCAGTCGAAAATTCACTTTGTTGGGCATTCATTAGGTGGATTAGTTATCCGCTCGTATTTGGCACAGCACCCTGATTTTGTCGACTCATCGGAGATGGGAAAAGTGGTGTTTGTTGGTACTCCCAACCATGGTAGTGATGTTGCTGATTTCTTTTCGGACACTTGGATGCTATCTCTAGTGGGTGGTACCGCTGAATCGCTAACAACCAGTCCTAATTCATTCCCAAACAGTTTGCCAACTCCAAACTACGATTTCGGTGTCATAGCAGGTACGCAAAGCTACCCGGTTTTCAGTGGCATGTTTAGCAAAAGCAACGATGGGCTAGTCTCGGTAGAATCTACAAAACTTGATGGTATGCGAGACTTTATTGAAGTAGATATCAAACACGATAGGCTACGTCGTGATCCTTATGTAACCTCATTGGTACTGAACTTTATTGAGACCGATAAGTTCGAATCGAAATAACGTAGCATTATAGAACGATACGATAGTGTTAGTTCTTTAGTGCTACGGCATTTTGTCTCGTGACTTCGTTAGCTAATAGCATTTTGAGTGACATTCTTCAAAAAATAGAAAATTCATTTCGTTAGATATTTATAATTATATATCTGAATAAATATCCAAGTTCAAAAGTAGTTATCATTTGAGATTGTT
>NZ_JPJA01000086.1:1500582-1533704 GCF_000733315.1 Vibrio sp. ER1A | reverse complement strand
TCCTTATGTAACCTCATTGGTACTGAACTTTATTGAGACCGATAAGTTCGAATCGAAATAACGTAGCATTATAGAACGATACGATAGTGTTAGTTCTTTAGTGCTACGGCATTTTGTCTCGTGACTTCGTTAGCTAATAGCATTTTGAGTGACATTCTTCAAAAAATAGAGAATTCATTTCGTTAGATATTTATAATTATATATCTGAATAAATATCCAAGTTCAAAAGTAGTTATCATTTGAGATTGTTTTGTTTGCGAATATTCTTCAAAAATATCTAATTATTAATCCAGACAAATAATTCTATTTCAGCGGCCATTTAACTATTGCAGGAATAAGTGTGAACAAGGCACAAGAATAACAGTAAATAAAGGCGTATATTTTCTTTGAAATTATGATTAGTAATTCTTATGGCTTCAATGTGGTGATTGAATGTAAAACATACAGCTAAAGTAGCAGGATAGCCCTTCTACTAAGGAGAATACTATGACCACCCACGTCGTTCACGAGCCGAAAAAGTCGGGAGGCTTTTTTGCAAATTTCAAGTTTCCCTCAGCCTATACCATTTTATTTGTGTTGATTGCTATCGTTGCAGTCATGACCTGGATTATTCCTGCGGGTCAATATGAGAGAGTGATGAATGAAGATCTGGGCAGAGAAGTGCCAGTGGCCGGAACTTATTCGAGCGTAGAAAGTAATCCACAAACTCCAATCGACGTCTTAATGGCCCCTATTGATGGCTTCTATGATCACAATAGTTATGAAGCAGGTGCAATTGATGTCTCGTTATTTGTATTAGTCATCGGTGGCTTCTTGGGATTAGTGACTAAGACCGGAGCGATAGATGCTGGAATTGAGCGTGTAACTCACAAGTTAGAGGGTAGAGAAGAGTTGATGATTCCCATCCTTATGGCCTTGTTTGCTGCGGGTGGCACTGTCTATGGGATGGCGGAAGAATCTCTACCATTCTACACACTTCTCGTCCCAGTAATGATGGCAGCTCGATTTGACCCACTTGTAGCGGCCGCTACCATCTTATTAGGAGCTGGGATTGGAGTTCTGGGTTCCACAATTAATCCATTTGCTACGGTGATTGCTGCGAATGCATCTGGTATTCCTTTTACTGATGGTATTTTACTGCGTCTAGCCATGTTAGTGATTGGATGGATCATCTGTGTCGCTTATGTCATGAGATATGCTCGAATGGTCAAGGCCGACCCGTCTAAATCTATTGTTTATGATAAACACGAGGAGAACAAGGCTCATTTCCTCGGTAATAAAGGAGAGGAAAAACTCGATTTCACTGCGACGAGAAAAGTGATTTTAGCGATCTTTGGTGGTTCATTTGCTGTGATGATATATGGTGTTTCGGTTGCTGGCTGGTGGATGGCAGAGATCTCTGCGATGTTCCTAGCCTCGTCTATCTTGGTTGGGCTTGTCGCTAGAATGAGTGAAGAATCTTTCATCAATAGCTTTATTGAAGGGGCGAGAGACTTACTCGGAGTAGCTTTGATTATTGGTATTGCTCGAGGCATCGTTGTTGTGATGGACCGAGGGATGATCACTGATACCATATTGAATTCGGCGGAACATATTGTCACTGGTCTTTCTTCGGTTGTGTTTGTTAATGTTATGTTTTTCCTAGAAATATTATTGTCTTTCTTGGTGCCTTCGACCTCGGGATTGGCTGTGTTGACGATGCCGATAATGGCTCCTCTAGGTGATTTTGCTGGTGTTGGTCGAGAGTTGGTTATTACAGCGTATCAGTCTGCTTCAGGGCTGGTGAATTTGATAACCCCAACTTCTGCTGTTGTGATGGGAGGTCTTGCCATAGCTCGGGTTCCTTACGTGAGATGGCTGAAATGGGTGGCTCCACTAATGGCTATTCTGACCGTATTCTGCGTGGTAATGCTTAGTATTGGTACGCTTGTTGGTTAAATGTTCGTTTGCCTAGTCTTTTTACTGGCCCATTGCTATTAGCAGTGGGCTTTTTTTGTTGCAGTTTCTGAGTTAGCTGCGAACGATAGTCGTCACTTCTAAGCCCTTGTGACGAAATATCAATTTTTTTCCTTTTTGTTTGAATATGAGCAGCGTTCTATCGCTCATGTCCGACGGTCTCTTGAGTGTGATATTTATCACAAAAATAGACTAAAAATTGTTAATGGATACAGAGGGGGTGAGCTAGAAATAGGTAACTAACAAAAGCCAATGCATATTTCTTCCAAGTAATCATATCCATTAGAATTAATAATGCGAATCAAGTTTCTTGAAAGAACGTAACTATGACTGCTTCACGAATAATCCATGAATACTATTTCATTTAATATGCCAGATTAATTCTCGGTAATTATATTTATCAAGGAATAAATATTGTTAACAGCCACTTTTATGATGCCTTTGGTTACATATATATTTGTGTGATCGGTGTCCAGTATTATTTTGAATGGTTGGTACATATTAATTACACCACAACGAAGCTATTAATATATTCTATAAAGAAAGATTTTGGTTCTTATAATATTAGAGAGACATGATTATGAATAAACTATATGTTGGTTCTGAAGTTGGTCAGTTACGCCGTGTCTTAATACATCGTCCGCGACGTGCTCTCACTCACTTAACGCCTTCTAACTGCCATCAACTGTTGTTTGACGATGTACTAGCGGTAGAGAAGGCTGGTGAAGAGCATGATGTTTTTGCCAAAACACTAGAATCACAAGGTGTTGAGGTTTTACTTCTAACAAATTTGCTTGCTGAAACTCTCGCTATTTCAGAAGCAAAAGATTGGCTGCTAAATATTCAGGTTTCAGATTTTCGTTATGGCAATACCTTTGCCAACGATGTGAGATGTTATTTGAGTGATATGCCAAACATCGAATTAGCTAAAGTACTTACTGGGGGCTTGTCATTTGGTGAAATGCCGCTTGAGTCTTCGTCAATGTTGCAATCTTTATATAAAGCTAACGATTTCATTATCGACCCGTTGCCAAATCATTTATTTACTCGTGATACATCATGCTGGGTTTATGGTGGTGTCTCTATCAACCCGATGGCGAAGGTCGCTCGTCAAAGGGAAACAAATCATTTACGTGCAATATATCGCTGGCATCCGACCTTTGCTGGACAAGACTTCATTAAATACTTTGGTGATGAGCAGCAATCGTATGATCACTCGACTATCGAAGGTGGAGATGTACTGGTCATAGGTAAAGGCTCTGTGTTGATCGGCATGTCTGAGCGTACCACGCCACAGGGCGTAGAGCATTTAGCATCGAGCTTATTTAAGAATAACCAAGCTAAGCAGGTTATTGCTTTAGAACTACCGAAAGATCGCTCATGCATGCACCTAGATACGGTTATGACACACATGCGTGAGGATACGTTCTCCATCTACCCTAATGTTATTCCTGATGACGTGAAATGTTGGAGTCTTACTGGTGATGAATCCGGTCGAGTAACGGCTACGCAGCAGAGTTCGTACATTACGACGATCGAAAAAGCGTTACAGGTCGACAAATTAAATCTTATCACTACTGGTGGCGACAACTTCGAAGCTGAACGTGAACAATGGAATGATGCAAATAATGTCCTGACGGTCAAACCCGGTGTTGTTATTGGTTATGAACGCAATACCTATACCAACGAGAAGTACGATAAAGCCGGCATTACCGTACTACCAATCCCTGGTGATGAGCTTGGCCGCGGCCGCGGTGGCGCGCGTTGTATGAGCTGCCCAATTGAACGTGATGGTATTTAGTCACTTCGCTTTTTATTACCTGTATTGGATAAAAGATTATGAAGAAACAAACTATCGTTGTTGCTTTGGGTGGTAATGCCTTACTAAAGCGCGGAGAGCCACTCGAAGCAGAAGTACAACGCCACAATATTGAAATCGCGGTTAAAACCATTTCGGAAATTGCCCTGCAATATAACGTCGTATTGGTGCACGGAAATGGCCCTCAAGTCGGGCTATTGGCATTGCAAGGACTGGAATATAAGAAAGTGAGCCCTTACCCACTTGATGTATTGGGTAGCGAGACACAGGGCATGATTGGCTACATGTTGATGCAAGAGTTCAAGAATCAAATGCCCAGCAAGAATATCACCTGCATGTTGACACAAATGACGGTGGATCCAGCCGATCCGGCATTCAAAGATCCTACCAAGTTTATTGGGCCTGTCTATGACAAGCAGGAAGCATGTGAATTGGCTGAGAAATATAATTGGACTGTGAAACCTGATGGTGATTATTTCCGCCGTGTGGTCCCAAGTCCATTACCAACTGGCATTGTTGAGCACGAAGCCATCACCTCCCTTATTGATGAGGGGCACCTTGTTATTTGCACTGGTGGGGGTGGTATTCCGGTCACTCGTAACGATGGCAAGCTTGTTGGAGTTGAGGCGGTGATTGATAAAGACATGTCGGCAGCTTTCCTTGCCAAACAACTTCACGCAGACCGATTACTGATATTAACTGATGCAGATGCCGTTTACCTAGATTGGGGTAAACCAACTCAACATGCGTTACGAGCCACGACACCATCAGAACTGTCACGTTACCAGTTCGATGAAGGTTCAATGGGCCCTAAAATTGATGCCTCGTGTGAGTTTATTAATCAAGGTGGACAAATGGTGGGGATCGGCGCGCTACAAGATGGTCTTCGCATTCTTGAAGGGACCGCAGGTACCACGATTTCAAAACACTAATTTTGTCGTCGAATACGTATTTAAATCAAAGCACGAGCGTGTCAGTGGCAGAGTGATGTCGTGACTGACACGCATAGATAGAAAAGGAACACAATATGGCTTTCAATCTTCGCAATCGCAACTTCCTTAAACTTCTAGATTTCACTCCTCGTGAGATTCAGCACTTGCTTGAGCTGTCCATTGAACTTAAAAAAGCCAAGTACAATGGATACGAACAACCTCGTTTAAAAGGCAAAAATATTGCGCTTATCTTTGAAAAAACATCGACCCGCACTCGTTGCGCTTTTGAGGTGGCGGCATTCGATCAAGGAGCACAAGTTTCATATCTTGGGCCTACTGGATCGCAGATCGGCCATAAAGAATCAATGAAAGATACCGCTCGGGTACTTGGGCGTATGTACGACGGGATTGAGTATCGCGGCTATGGTCAATCTATCGTTGAAGAGCTTGGTGCTTATGCAGGTGTACCGGTTTGGAACGGCTTAACAGACGAATTCCACCCAACTCAAATTCTTGCAGACTTTATGACCATGATGGAGCATGCACCGGGTCGTCCATTGCAAGATATTCGCTTTGCCTACTTAGGGGATGCTCGTAATAACATGGGTAATTCGTTAATGGTAGGCGCGGCAAAAATGGGTATGGAAATCCATTTAGTTGCGCCAAAACAGTTCTGGCCTGAAGAAGCACTTGTTGCGGAATGTCAATCCATTGCTAAACACACCGGAGCGAAAATTACACTCACGGAGGACGTACGCGAAGGTGTTCAAGGGTGTGACTTCCTATACACAGACGTTTGGGTTTCTATGGGTGAAGCAAAAGAAGCCTGGGCTGAGCGTATCAAGTTGATGCTGCCTTATCAGGTTAATATGGAAATGCTCAAAGCGACAGGCAATCCAAACGTGAAATTCATGCACTGCTTGCCTGCTTTTCATGGCGAAGATACGACGGTGGGTAAGTCTTTATCAACAGAATATCCGATGTTAGCTGATGGCTGCGAAGTAACCAACGAAGTGATTGAATCCGAGCACTCTATTGTCTTTGATGAAGCGGAAAACCGTATGCACACCATTAAAGCAGTAATGGTCGCGACCTTAGGTAGCTAAAAGGCTAGCACATTGCATGAGAGGAACAGGAATGTCCTCTCATCTTAACTAAAGTAGCAATAAGTTGCTGAAACAATGCGATTGGCTCGGGATTTTTCAGAACCATTAATTGTTACGTTATACCAGCGAAACAAATACAAGATCACGAACCCACTCATGGATGAGTTTCACTATTTTACAGGTGATAACATGTATGAAACTCCAACTTGTAACGACATGCTCGATGTCGATCAAAAACTGACAGATGTATGTAAGAAGCTTCTTCAGCAGCAGAGCTTTACTACACAGAATAAGCTCCGCGAAGCATTGATAGACCTTGGTTATGATGGGATTAGTCAATCGACGGTCTCTCGTCTATTGACCAACCTGGGAGTAGTCAAAGTTCAAAATGCCTGTGGTAAAAAGGCGTATTGTCTAACGTCAGAGAACAGTCCTGTTCGTGTTGACTCTTCTATTTCGTCACAGATCGAGCTGATCACTAACAATCAGTCTCTCGTTGTCGTGAAAACTCACCCTGGAAGTGCTCAGCTTATTGCTCGCCTAATTGATATTGACCCTCACGCTGATATCTTGGCGACTATTGGTGGTAATGATACGATTCTAGTGATCCCAAAACAGGCTTCTGAAGTGAGTCGATGTGAGCGTGTCGTTAGAGCTAGGCTCGGTGCACTGTAGCCATATTGATACAATACAATGATTGTTGTACCCCAACAAAAAAGCAGCGATGTTGTTAATCGCTGCTTTTGTCTATTTGCCTCAGTTATTCAATATCAATGATCATGGCTTGATAAGGCTTCAAAACTAGCTCGTGTAGTGAGCTTGGTGCATCATCATAGTTATTTAGTACGACTTGTTTCACACCGTATTGATAGGTCCTCTCTAAGGTGCTATCGGTAAAGTTAGCAATTATAAGCAAAGACTTTTCGCCGCTCGAGCGAATGTATGCGTAGACTTCACTGTCTTGTGGGTCGAGTAAGGTATGGTTGCCATAAACTACAACATCCCCATATTCTTCACCTTGGCGCAGCTGGATAAGCTGGCGATAATGATGATAAATGGAATCCTCGTCGTTAACCGCTTGTTCTGCATTGATCTCCACATAGTTTTCATTCACTGGGAGCCAAGGCGTGCCTGTAGTGAAGCCTGCATGGTCTTTTGTATCCCACTGGACCGGGACACGGGCATGGTCACGAGAGAAGTAGTTTAAAAACTCAATCGCATCATCATTGGAAACGCCACGCTCAATCATTTTCTGGTAATGGAACTTCGCCATGAGGTCATTAAACTCTTCGATGTTATTGAAGTGCTTATTAGTCATGCCGATTTCTTCACCTTGATAAATATACGGGGTGCCGCTCATCATATGTAAAACCGTGCCGAGCATTTTTGCACTGATGATGCGATATTCAGGAGAGTCAGAGCCATAACGCGATACCGTACGAGGTTGGTCGTGATTACTCCAATACACACTATTCCAACCTTTCTGGTATAAGTCTTCCTGCCAGCGCGACATGATTTCTTTGTACTGAACTAAGTCAAAATCTTTTTTCACTGCATTGTGTTCTTCGCGGTCGATGCTGACATGTTCGAATTGGAAGATCATACTAATTTCATTGCGATCAGGGTGAGAGTAGTAACGGCCATCCAGTGTTGTGGTGAAGGGAGTTTCGCCTACGGTGAGCACATCGTAATGCTTCAGAACTTTATCGTGCATTTCACGCAGATATTGGTGCACCAGTAGGTTATTTGACCAATGCTCCCAACCAGCGACTCCTGCGTCAAAAATGGTTGCATCTGGATAGTCTGACGGTTTGCCGATCATATTAATGACGTCCATTCGGAAACCACCTAAGCCCTTTTTCAGCCAAAAGTGCATCATGTCGTAGACCGCTTCACGTACCTCTGGATTTGCCCAGTTTAGGTCAGGTTGTTTATTGCTAAACAGGTGCAGATAGTATTGGCCGGTCGCTTCATCAAGTGTCCACGCTTTAGGCTTGAAGAAAGATTCCCAATTATTGGGTTCACTGCCATCTTCTTTGGGATCTTTCCAAATATACCAATCGCGTTTTGGATTATCCTTACTGCTTTTGGACTCGATAAACCAAGGGTGTTCATCTGAGGTGTGGTTTACCACGAGATCCATGACAATTTTGATGCCGCGTTTATCCGCTTCGAATAGCAGCTTTTCCATATCGGACATGGTGCCAAATTCTGGTGCAATTTCGCGATAGCCAGAAATATCATAGCCGTTGTCATCCATCGGAGATTTATACACCGGACTGAGCCAAATGACGTTCGCGCCAAGGGCTTTGATGTAATCCAATTTTTCTATAATACCTGGGATATCACCAATGCCATCTCCGTTAGAGTCGTTGAAACTTCTTGGATAGATTTGATAAACGACAGCGTCATGCCACCAACGCTTTTCCAGTTGTTCCGTACTCATGGATCAATTCTCCTTAGCAAGTGAGGTAATGTCTAACTGCTGGTACGAATAATAAGCTCCGTATCCAGTTGGATAGATTCGTAGGGTAGTTGGCCGAGTGCCATCTTTGCAGCAATTCGGCCTTTATTCTCAATAGGCTGCTGAATAGTCGTTAAGCCGGCCTCTGCAGCTTTGGGTATTCCGTCAAAGCCAACAATTCGAATATCGATGTTGATTTCTCTTGCCACTTCCAGAGCGGCCAAAGCGATTTTATCGCTCATACAAAGCAGTACATCCACGCGCTTAGGGGCCGTTAGTGTGCCACGCAACATGGTTTTTAACGTTGTTTCGTCAAGATCGTGAATTTGCCAGACATTTTCGAATGACAACGGTATGCCGTTTTCCTCGAGAGCTTTTTTGTAACCTTCAAAACGACAACGAGAAACGGATTCTTCGCTGGTATAAAGATTGTCGAGGTTGGCAAGCGATAACGATGTTGATGGCTCAAGACGCAGCCCCAAGATAAGCACATTGTCGTCGGATGAATGAATGGCATGCATGGCTATGTCGTAGCTTGCTTTGCGGTTGTCGACATTGATGGATGGAATGTCAGGCAAGGCGAAATCGACTGCCACGACAGGCTTATGCTGGCGTAGTATCAGGTTGATTATGCTTGAGTCCACAGGTTTGCCATAAACTATGAAACTATCGGGGATAGTTTCAACCTGCGTATTCTGATAGTTATCACTGCTTGATGGCAGCAACAGCATGTTGACATGAGACTCGTCTAAAGTCTTTGATATTCCAGCTAAAAATTGAGTAGCTACTGGGTCGGTAAAGTTATAGGCGAGGTTGTCTGCGAGCAAAACTCCGATTACGCCGGTCTTTCCGGTGCGTAAGCTTCGTGCAGTGATACTTGGGCCGGTGTAACCGAGTTTTTCACATTCAAGCAGAATGTTCTCTCTCAGCGCCTTCGAAAGTTGGTTTGGACGGTTGAAAGCGTTTGATACGGTAGCCGTTGATACACCTAGGTGAGCGGCGACGGTTTTCAATGTAGGTTTCTTCCGTTCCATATCAGTCATTGTCCATATTTATATTATCTGCAATCTAGAATAGCGAAATTTATCAGTTGAGTCTAAATCGATTAAGAAGGAATGCGAAATTAAAATTTCATAGCCATTATAATTTGTTTGATGCTTGTCACTTAATTGTAATCAAGGTATTTCAAAACATGATCAAAGGCACAAGATTTGGCAAGAAAGTGGTCGAATTGTCAATAAGGTTTTATGGTATTCATTAACGGCTTAACCGATTAAGTAATTAAGTAAGAAGTTAAGTCGAGGACATAAGAACTGACTATAAAAACGAAACAAAGTATCTGAATACATGGAGTCTTACTGATGAAAACCTCTCTACTTGCTAGCGCAGTAGCTCTTGCTGTTTCTGCATCCTCCGCATTCGCCGCTGATTTAAAATACGCACCTGGCGAAGACGCACGCTTTAACTGGCAAAGCTACGAAGAGCTGAAAAATATGGATCTGAAAGGTGAAACGGTCACCATTTTTGGTCCTTGGTTAACAGAAGATAAAGAGCTTGTTGAAAGTGTCATTGCGTATTTTGAAGAGGCAACTGGTGCCGATGTGAAATATTCAGGCTCTGACTCATTTGAACAGCAAATTGCGATTGATGTGCAAGCAGGTAGTGCACCTAACATTGCTATTTTCCCGCAGCCTGGTTTAGCGGCAGACTTAGCCTCTAAAGGTTTCCTAACTCCACTTGACCCTAAAATGGGTGATTGGATCAATGACAACTACGCCGCTGGTTCTTCGTGGGTTGACCTAGGCACATTTGCTGGTAAAGACGGTAAAGATCATCTGTATGGTTTCTTCTATAAAGTCGATTTGAAATCACTAGTATGGTATGTGCCTGAAAACTTCGAAGATGCTGGTTATGAAGTACCTCAATCAATGGAAGAGCTAAAAGCACTGACTGAACAGATTGTTGAAGATGGCGAGACACCATGGTGTGTTGGGTTAGGTTCTGGTGGTGCAACGGGCTGGCCTGCAACGGACTGGGTGGAAGATATGATGCTTCGTACTCAATCGCCAGCTGATTACGATAAGTGGACTACAAACGAACTCAAGTTCAATGATGAGAAAGTTGTTGGTGCTATTGAAGAGTTTGGATGGTTTGTACGTAACGATAAGTTCGTCGACGGCGGTGCACGTGCGGTAGCTGCAACGGACTTCCGTGATTCACCAAAAGGTTTGTTTACATCGCCAGCTAAGTGTTACATGCACCGTCAGGCGTCATTTATTCCAAGCTTCTTCCCAGAAGGTACAGAGCTAGGTGCTGACGTTGATTTCTTCTACTTCCCTGCGTATGAATCAAAAGACTTAGGGAAGCCAGTACTTGGCGCAGGTACTATGTGGAGCATTACTAAAGACTCTAAAGCAGCACGCGCATTTATGGAGTTCTTACAGTCACCAATCGCACATGAAATCTGGATGGCTCAATCGGGCTTCCTGACTCCGCATAAAGGTGCCAACGTTAATGCTTATGGCAACGACACTCTGAAGAAACAAGGTGAAATCTTGTTGGATGCGACGACGTTCCGTTTCGATGGTTCAGACTTGATGCCAGGTAAGATCGGTGCCGGTGCATTCTGGACAGGTATGGTCGACTACAGTGGCGGCAAACCTGCGAAAGAGGTCGCTGATGACATCCAAAAAACTTGGGATGCACTTAAGTAACCAAGGAAGTAAGTAACTTGGCGAAGTAACGCGATGCCGGTAGACGTAATTTCATTGGGTCGTCTATCGGCTTTCGCAATCTTGATATTCGTTAAGTCTCTCTATAAAGCGAGGTAATGATGGAACAGCTTTATTCCTCTTTATTTATCATGGCACTAGGCGTCGCTGGATGTGTGGTCTACTTCGTAGGCAGCAACTGGCTTCTCACTATCCTATTTCCTACCAGAAATGTCTCAAACCAAAAGATGGCACAAAACCTTAGACGAGCGGCAGCGATTCGTCCTTGGTTATTCCTTGGGCCTGCTTTGGCGTTTTTAGGCCTCTATCTTGTCTATCCAGTATTTGAGTCATTCTATCTGTCAATGCACGACAGAAATGCTGACAAATTTGTAGGATTAGGAAATTACATTTGGCTCTTCAACGATCCTGAGTTTAGAGAGTCACTATTTAACAATCTATTGTGGTTATTGGTTGTGCCTGCCGCCTCCACATTTTTTGGCTTGGTTATCGCAGCACTGACTGACAAAGTGAGCTGGGGGAATATTGCTAAGAGTTTAATCTTTATGCCAATGGCTATTTCATTCATTGGTGCATCGATCATTTGGAAATTTGTCTACGACTACCGTGCGCCGGGGTCGGAGCAGATAGGTATTTTGAATGCCGTGGTTGAGTTCTTTGGAGGTACTGCACAGGCTTGGATAACCATCCCGTTTTGGAATAACTTCTTTTTGATGGTCATTCTTATTTGGATTCAAACCGGCTTTGCAATGGTTATTTTGTCTGCGGCTCTGCGCGGTATTCCAGAAGAAACGGTGGAAGCGGCGGTACTGGATGGAGCTAATGGAGTACAAATATTCTTTAAAATTCTCATTCCACAGATATGGGGAACGATTGCAGTAGTATGGACCACAATCACCATTCTGGTTCTGAAGGTCTTCGATATCGTGTTAGCGATGACGAACGGCCAGTGGAGTACTCAGGTTCTGGCAAATATGATGTTTGACTGGATGTTCCGTGGTGGCGGTGACTTTGGCCGTGGCGCAGCGATTGCGGTCGTGATCATGGTGGCGGTAATTCCTGTCATGGTATGGAACATGCGCCAAGCTAGCGCTCAAATGGAGGGGCGATAATGACTGAAAAAGCCCAAACAGCGCCAAATCTTGAAGAGAGTAACGCACGCTTTAGCTTAAGCCAATTACGACGTTCGCCACTGACTATTTTGGTTCACGCTTCGGTGTTGCTGATTGTGATTCTATGGACTCTACCAACAGCAGGTCTTTTTATCTCATCGTTTAGGGACAAAGATCAGCTTGCGTTATCAGGCTGGTGGACGTCATTAACCGCTTCCGAGCAGAACCTTGTAGACCGCACTGGAGCGCCCGATACCCAAGTTCAGGAAGGTGACGTTTATGTTCTCAAGGGGCAATTACTCGTCGATGGTAAGCCTGCTGAAGTCCATGCCTTTGGTTTCTCTTCTCGCGAACCGACAAAATTCGTCCCTGGTGAGGTTGCTGAAATGAGAAAGGGTGGCACGCTAACGGTAACGGAAGATGGCCACTACAAAATGACAGCACTCGAACCGTTCAAAGGCAAACGAGGGAAACGAATTTTCTTTACCGCTGTGGTGCCACCGAAGTTTGGTTTAGACAACTATCGTGAAGTACTTACGGCAGAAGGTATTGGTCGTTCGTTTATTAATTCTTTGACCGTTACTATTCCCGCAACAATCATCCCAATTCTTATTGCGGCGTACGCGGCTTATGCGTTGTCTTGGATGAGAATGCCGGGTAGAAACCTACTTATTGCAGTTGTGGTTGGTTTGTTGGTTGTACCTCTGCAAATGTCTTTGATTCCTCTTTTAAGACTTTATAACGACATTGGGGCTTTCTTCGGTGTCGGGGCGAAAACCTATTTGGGAATATGGTTAGCGCATACTGGGTTTGGATTGCCATTGGCGATTTATTTGCTGCGAAACTACATCTCCAGTTTGCCTAGAGAGATTATCGAGTCGGCGAAAGTGGACGGTGCGACTGACTTCGAAATATTCATGAGAATCGTTCTGCCGCTGTCGTTCCCGGCACTAGCATCATTCGGGATATTCCAGTTCTTATGGGTATGGAATGACCTTCTTGTTGCAACGGTATTCTTGGGCACTGGCGAAGAGCACATGGTACTCACAGCACGATTACGTGAACTATTAGGCTCTCGTGGTGGTAACTGGGAGATTTTGACAGCGTCTGCATTTGTTTCGATTGCTGTGCCTTTGGGCGTGTTCTTTACGCTGCAACGTTATCTAGTTCGTGGCCTACTTTCTGGTTCTGTTAAGTAAGCAGTTCCTGATTCAACGATGAGAAGAAAAAATGACAGGATTATCTCTAACAAACGTTAAAAAATCATACGGTGAAACTCAGGTACTGCACGGCATCGATCTAGACATCGATCAAGGCGAATTCATCGTATTCGTTGGGCCTTCGGGTTGTGGTAAGTCTACACTGCTTCGAATGATTGCTGGCCTTGAGGACATCACTTCAGGTGAGCTTTGTATTGAAGGTGCTCGAGTGAATGAGCTGCCAGCCGCGATGCGGGGTATTGCCATGGTATTCCAGACTTATGCTCTCTATCCGCATATGACCGTATACGACAACATGGCTTTTGCGATGCGCATTGCGAAAGAGCCGAAAGACGCTATACATGAGCGCGTTATGGACGCCGCGCGTATGTTGCAACTTGAACCGTATCTTGATCGTCTGCCTAAGGCGCTCTCCGGTGGTCAGCGACAAAGGGTGGCGATTGGTCGAGCGATTGTCCGCCAACCTAAGGTGTTCCTATTCGATGAACCGCTGTCCAACTTGGATGCAGCGCTACGTGTTCAAACGCGAATCGAAATTGCTAACTTGAAGGAAGAGTTAACGGAAACCACGATGATTTACGTGACTCACGATCAGGTAGAAGCAATGACGCTCGCTGACCGAATCGTCGTCTTATCAGCAGGTAAGATTGAGCAAGTAGGCACGCCACTTGAGCTATATACCAACCCGGCGAATGTATTCGTAGCTCAGTTTATTGGCTCTCCAGCGATGAACATTAGTAAAGCGCGTATGGAGAAGGCAGGTGAGCACTCTTTGGTTACCGCAGAGAGTGGGCATAATGTGGAAATACCAATTGCAGCAGCACAAGAGCTCAACGGCTGTGCGTTACAATTGGGAATCAGACCGGAAGACTTTTTAGTCGCTGAAGAGTCCGATGCGCTTATGTCTGGGAAAGTATTATTTGTAGAATCCTTGGGTGAAGTGACACTTCTACATATTGATGTTGAAGGACATGACGAAACGGTCGTGGCAAAGCTACCAGGTATCCTTGATTTCCACAAAGGTGAAACCATTCACTTAAAAGCGCAACCACAGAAAATTCACTTATTTAATGAAGAGGGTATTTCTTTGAAATATCTTTAGATAAAGGTTGTTAGCAATTATTCAAAGAGCTCCTTTTCAGGGGCTCTTTAACTTTTGAGAGGTGAACCTAAGCCGTTTCTTAAAGCAAATTGAATGAGCTCAGCCTTGCTATCCAAACCAAGGCCAATCTGCATACGGTATTTATGAGACTCAATAGTTCTTGGGCTCAGATGAAGTAATTCTCCACATTCTTTAGCGGATTTACCTTGAGCAAGTAACGATAAGATGGTCGTTTGCTTTAACGTCAGTTTAACGAGTCGTTCATTGTCGGATTCTTGAGCAATACTGCCTGCATTGCCATGTAAACTTAAACGTAAATCAGCATGCTGCCAATAACACAACCACATTTCGGCAACCATTTTTATCTGTCGAGCTAGAGTCTCTGTGAACTCATCATAACCTCGTTCAAAGTTGGTTAACGATATTGCTCCCCACGGTTTGGCAAAGAAACTTAGGGGAATAATGGCGTGCCAACGTCCGCCTTGACGAAAAATACGTTTTAAAACGTATTGACTGGATGTCGCTAATTCTACTTCATCAAATACTCGATAAAGTGATTTCGTTTTGAGCAAGCGCAAGTAGTGTAAATGACTATCATCATCTGACAGATAATCGAACTTATGCAGGGGGGGGGAGTTTCACGAGCTCTGGAGAGAGTTTTTTTATCTCGGAGTAGTATTGGAGAGTTTGGATAAACCGTTAGTCTATCCAAACCATAAAACTCAAGTAGTTCTGAGGCGCAGGCATTCCATGTGCCAACAAATTGCTCGATTTCTCCAGCATGCAGTTTTTGGGACTGAGATAAAATCAAAGACTCAAAATTCATTTTCGACATAAAGACTTATTAGCTTTTCAACATACACTAAAATTAATTATAGGCACGTAGATGAAATTAGTGATCGTGACTTTGTTCTAAACAGAAAACTTCTTTAATCGTTTTTGTATTAGCTTGTACGGCGCGCTGAATAATCTCTTCATTTTCATAGCTTACTTGATTGAATGACCCATTCAGTAGACTGAATAGTGACTCAATATCAATCATCTGTTTATAGCTTCTGGTTTTCAGGTAATACAGACGGCGATATCGGGATAGTACACCAAGTATTGTCTTAAGCAGTTGGTGGGAAATAGTCTTTGATTTTTCTTCAGTGAGAGTCAACAGAAATCGCTGATAAAGTTGCTCTATTCTATCGATATGGTTGAGTGTTAATGGTGATTCTAATAATGCGTGAGATAACTCAGTAACCAAGGTCTTCGCTTTTTTCAGCTGTGCAGGTGCTAGGGGGTATTCTCGTTGAGATAAAAGCTGTGACAAGATGAAGTTTGCAGTGGAAGTGGATTCGATGAACTCTTTCCATGTTAGGTTTGAAACAAAACCTCCCAAATGCGTTTTATATTCGACGAAACCTTCGCTACTTAATGCAATTATGGCTTCTCGCATTGGAGAAAGGCCTACATCATAAAGTTCTGCTAATTCGTTTACTCTGAGTTTTTGACCGGGTGGAAATTGATAATTAATGATATCGGATTTTAAGCGAAGTTTGGCTCGCTCTTTTGCTAGTGACATTCAGTACTCCTTAACCTGAACTACTTTGTAACTAATAACTGCCCGACTGAGTACCGTAAAACTACTGCATTATCGTTGAAAAACGATTAATTATATAAGTGAGGTGTATGGTGGTCGATTAACCACTCCATCAGTTGAATGTTTACTCGAAATTTAGACTACTAGTTAATCGCCATATTCGACGTGCTACTGAGGTTTTGAAATCTTCTTTACGCCGTAAGGGAGTTCAGAGAACAGCTTTGGAACTGTGACTGTGCTTGGTCCCTCTTTGGGCGGTTGCCAATCGAGCAGCATAATAGCAAGGACATTTCGATGTTCCCCATAAGCAAAATCAAAGTCGCCGGAAACTGATGGGATCATGCCTTTATCTTTGTCGATGGCTTTTTGTATCGACACTCTTGTTTTCGCTACAACAGGATCATCATCTAACCCAGCAAGCAAGAAACTTAACCCGACTTCTGCTACGACATCTTCTTTAGTATGCAAAATGATGTCATCGATGTTTTTTCTAAAGTAGTCGAAGATCCACTGGTGCTCTTTTTCGTCGACCAGTCGTTGGTAATAACCCGAGTCTGCGAGGATAATATGCGTCATGCCGTAAAGTTTATTACCGAATTGCTGATTGCTTAATCGGTAGTCCTCACCATCAGGGTAAGTTTTTCTAAAAGCAGCGATAAATTCATCAACAAGATCTTGTTCACCGATTTGCTTCAGCCAATAGGCTTGATTTGCTAGTTGAGCAGCCCAAGCTGTAATCATTTCTGGGTCAGTTAATACAGTTTCAAAATCGTATTGCTGTAAAATCGACCTTAGTTTCTTATCGTCTTTATGAACTACACCGTATTCATTCAGTCGTGCCAAATAGCGCAACAAGTCCAGTCCCATATAGAAATATTCAGGTTGCTCTTTAGTTGCTTCGTAGCGACGTTGGCTGCGTTCATCTTTGCCTTTTTTATAGTCGTTAAGTCTTTGCAGAGAATACGCTCGAATGGCTTTAGGCGTGGTTACATCAGCCGCAATTTCATTCACTCTAGAAGTTACGTTGGCAAGATCACCTAAAACGACAGCATTGTATCTAGGGTCTTGTGTTTGCCTATACATACGCAGTCCGAAGTGACCTTGTTTGTAGGCAGACAGAGTAAATAATTGTGACTCGTAGGTGTCTTTAACCACGTTTGCTGACGCCTGAAAATGTTGCTTAGTTGGTGGGGTATCAAGAGTGATGATACTAGCACCAGTTAGCAAAAATACGCTAACAAATATTGCAACGATCGCCTTGTTCATTTTCATAACGTGCAGCCTAAATGGTAAGTGAAAGGTGGATTGTAAAAAGTTATTAATAAACGTGTGTGATTTTGAGGTTAATTTTTATTCAGAATATTTATGAACACTTGATTTTAGATCCCTCACTTTTTCATTTAGCTTGGTTGTAGAAGCGCATAATTTGAAATCGAATTGTTTTTTCCTAGTCTATGTTATGCAGAGGCAGGGAGGCGGCGCTTCTGTCTAATTCTAGTACAGAAGGAGTGACAAAATGAGAACATTATTAGTGACACTTAGCTTGATATTCGTATCATTCTCAAGCTTTGCTGAAAATGGTGGTGCGCCAGGTACCATCTGTCAGATGGAGTCAGGACAAGTGATTACGACTCATCTGGAGCGTTGTCCTAAAAACACAACCAAGCTCTAATCATATATTAGTATGATTGAGGGGCTAACATGAACCAGCGATATATCGCTGGTTCGTTTGGTTTTCTAGGGGGAAGACGGGCTATACGGTAAAACGGGATACCAGTTGCTCTAACTGTGTTGCACGTTGATTTAGATTGTCACTTCCGCTCTTGTTCAAACCTGCAAGTTGTGCGGATTCACCACTTTGGTCTGAAATCACCACGATACGTTGAGCTATATCTTTACCGACAATCGCTTGTTCCTCCGTTGCCGTTGCAATTAGCGCGTTCATATCGTGAATATTAGCGATGGCTCGTTGTATTTCTTCAATGGCGGCAGCGGCATCATTGGTTTGACGTACCGTTTCATCTCCTCTAGTTCGGCTGGAGTCCATCGCTCTGACGGCTTCATCGGAAGCGCTTTTGAGTTGCTCGATCATCTGATGGATTTCGCCCGTGCTGTCTTGAGTGCGGCTAGCTAACTGTCGAACTTCATCCGCTACGACGGCGAAACCTCGTCCTTGTTCACCCGCTCGAGCCGCTTCAATGGCTGCATTTAATGCCAGTAAATTAGTTTGCTCGGCGATATCTTGAATAACGGTCAAAGAGGTAGAGATGTTTTTGACATCTTCTTCTAACTTACTGATGACTGAACTTGCCTGAAGGACTTCATCAGCTAGATCTTGTACAGATGTTGCAGCGGTATTCACTGTCTGTTGGGCATCTCGAGCATTTTCGTCTGCTTGCTGTGCTGACGTTGCAGCGCTAGTGGCGTTCGATGAAATTTCAGAGGATGTTGTCGTCATTTCAGTCATAGCTGTGGCTACTTGTTCGGTCTCTTCTCGCTGATTGGTAGCAAGGCTATCCACCTGCATTGCTCTTCCTTTCATTGCGCGAGTTTCTTCCACAACAATATGGCTGGTCTCCGAGACGTTGGTAATGATCTCCTGGAGACTGCTCACAAACGCATTGAAGTTCTCTCCAAGACGTTTAAATTCAGGTGCATCCAAGCTCTCCATTCTTGCTGTCAAGTCGGCATCACCTGTCGCAAACGTTTTTAGCGAAGCATCGAATTTATCAAGTGGCTTCATAATGCTTCGGTTGATGAAGGTAGCCATACCAAATACCACAACCAGTGTCAGTCCAGATAATAAAATGATAGTGATAATTTTCGCATTAAGCGCTTCTGTTGCTTGTAGCTCCATAGCAGAAATAGTGGTGTCTATATCGTCTATGTAAAAACCAGTACCGAGTACCAAATCCCACTCAGGTATATATATCGAGTAGCTTAATTTAGCTTCAGGATTGGTTTGCCCTGGTTTAGGGAAATAATAGGTAGTAAATGCATTAGATTTGGCGTTATTAATAAGTTCTTTAATAAACAAGTTGCCTTTGCTGTCTTTAGCATCGATAAAGTTTTGGCCTAGACCTGAACCATTTTTGCCTACAAGCAGACGGTTGCCTTTCGAGTCATAGCCAAATAGATAGCCATTTTCTCCATATTCAAGATTTTTAAGTAGCTGAAGCACCTCTTCTCTCTGGCTTTTTTTCTCAATTAGAGGCAGAAGTGAGGACTTAGCAAGTTGTAAGTAGTTGCGCAGTTCTTGTTTCTTATTAACCAGCAAGCTCTCTCGGGTATCATCAAATTGTTGTTGGTTGAGTTCAGAAACCTTTGAGTAAGTGACTCCTAAAATTCCTAATGTAACGAGTAGTAAAGGAAGTATCGTTAAGACATACAACCGCTTTCGAATAGACAAATTCATAACATTCGTATCCTAATTATTATAATAAATACGCAATTATTGAGTTGCGTATCAATAACAAAGCAAGTGGTGTGCCTAAAATTTACTCAGGGAATGGTGTTTGGAAAATAGTTCTTCTATCTGAATGGGTTATAGAGGTTGTGCCCGCAAGTCAGCTAATTTGAAGAAGTGCTTGTCGAATTTTCTATAACGGCCTTTGTTCCGTAACCGGAGAGCGATTGCCGCTGAAATTACCGATTATATGATTCAGCGGATAAATCTTGCCATTTAACATATTGATGTGGTTTATCTATATGAAAAATAAAGATAAAAATCAGTTTGCGAGTTAGTTTCTTCGACTAAGCTATAAATGACGAAGTAAAGGAAATCGTCATTTTTGAACGTAATGACATGGAGAATAATATGAAAGCAGTCTTTATTTTTATGCTAGGCGTTATGTGTTCGTTCGCTTCTATAGCTGAGGAAGGAGGCGCACCGGGTAATATTTGTCTAACGGAAACGGGTTTAGTTGTCACTACTCACCTCGATACCTGTCCGAAAACGATGACGAAGCTTTAAAACCTTGAGGCAAAGTGTTGAACCAGCATTTATGCTGGTTCGTGTTTTTTCATGCACAAGCGATATATCGTGGCGGCGTTAGTTATCAGAAATGTACCTTCGACTAGTGAACCGCCGATAGAGCCAATCCACATATTATGGGTAAACCAACATGCGGAGTTGAATAAAATTAAACTCCGCATTTTGATACCAGATGCGGAGAATAATGCCCATGTACCCACTGCGGAACCAATAATTGGCAAGAGCTCTATAGGAGAGGAGACATTGGGGAGTGTCATGCCAAGTAGAATAATAATGAAGAACCACATGGCGCGCTTAGAGCGAGTTTTAATAGAGACGAAAGCACGAATACCATTGATAGCGACACCTATTGCACCAACCACGGCCCCCATCATGGTGAAATGTATCATCATGATGAAGCAAAACGCGACCATACAGTAACGAAACCGAAGGTCGTCTTTTTGTAAAAATGCCATGATTCCAAAGACAAAAGCAATACCACCAACAAGTTGGGCGAATAGCATTAACGTCATTCTAATTGCTTCTCCAGATAGTTCAGGCAACTTTGTGGGCTGGATAAAACGGTAATGTCAAACTGACACTCCGCTAATGCATATGCCATCGACGCTTGCGCTAACACGATAGCATCATAACGGTCCGTAGAATGTGTACGATGCTCAGTGATAGTGTTTGCAATGCTTGAATTGAAAGCCTGCATTGAGCCCGCAACATAATGTTCCCACGCCGCAGAAATAAATAAAAACTCGAATTGAGAATGGTTGTTGGAGCTTTCTAGTAAAGATCGAGTGGGTTCTATCGTACTTTCAAGCGTAACAGCAACAAGTATCCGACTGTAGCCAATGGTTTGTTCTGCCATCGGTCGGTCGACTCGAAAAACACGGTTATCAGGGTAAGCATCCACAATTGGGCCCAGGGTTGAACAAGTGCAGACAATAAAGTCATAGCCTTGAGTAAGCCGCTGGCTTAAATAATCTTGAATCTGCTTGACGATAGAGGGAGTTGCCCCTGTTTTGCGTATGTCGCTTAGAAATGATTCTTGGACATCGTGGAATATGTCATGTTTAGGGAGCGATGTTGCGGCTAGAGGTTTAAAGAGGGTGATGTTGCTCGCTAAAGTGTGCAGGAACAAAATCTTCATAAAAATCCTTTTCGTTATTGCTTGGGAGGCTCCTTCTGGAGCCTCAACAATACAGATTAATTATTCACTAATGCAACCGCTTCACGGGTAAGTCGAGCAAGTTCTTCCCATTCTCCTGCTTCGATTAGCTTTTTATCAACCATCCATGTCCCACCACAAGCGAGTACACGAGGGATCGCTAGATAGTCTTTGATATTCTTAGGGTTGATTCCACCAGTTGGCATTAAGCAAATATCACCGTAGGGTGCCAACAGTGATTTCATCATACTAACGCCACCAGATGCTTCCGCTGGGAAGAATTTTAAAGTAGTGAGCCCCATTT
Organism: Vibrio sp. ER1A; assembly: GCF_000733315.1. Classification (NCBI taxonomy): domain Bacteria; kingdom Pseudomonadati; phylum Pseudomonadota; class Gammaproteobacteria; order Vibrionales; family Vibrionaceae; genus Vibrio; species Vibrio sp. ER1A. The sequence continues at coordinate 1,512,222 of NZ_JPJA01000086.1, read as the reverse complement.
CTAGCGCCGCCTCAACTGTACTTGGGTTGTTGACTCCGGGTACAATGTCGATCTCAAGCTCTTGACATGCTTTAACGGTATTTGGGTTGAAACCAGGTGAAACAATAAATGTCGCTCCTGCTTCTTTTGCTGCAATCACTTGCTCGCGATTTAAAACCGTACCAGCTCCAATCAACATGTCTGGTTGCGCTTCTCTTAGCAAACGAATCGCTTCGACTGCAGCCTCAGAGCGGAAAGTGATCTCTGCAGCAGGTAGGCCGTTTTCCGCCAACACTTTGCCTAAAGGGATGATATCTTCCGCTTTGTCGATAGCGATAACAGGGATGACTTTAAGCGCCTGTAATTGTTCGTTGATAGTCGACATGTAAATTCCTTATTTTTCTTGGGTCACGACATCAGTCGCAGTCTTGGGGATTATTGCCCCTTTATGTTGAATTACGATTCCCGCGAGACGATTGCCTCTCTGACAAGATTGCTCCATTGAGCCACCAGCGAGATAACAGGAGAGGAAGCCGCCGTTAAATGAGTCGCCCGCCGATGTTGTATCTACAACATTTTTCACGGGCTGCGTGGGAACGGTTAGGGATTGCTTGCCAAAGTTTTCTGAAACTAAGCAACCCTCTGAGCCCAGTTTTAGCACAACATTTTTGATGCCCTCACTATGAAGTCGTTCTATGGTTACTTGAGGATTGAGGTCTCCCCAAATTAGCTTTTCATCATCAAAGGTGACTAATGCTATATCAGTAAGTTGATACATCTGGCGGTAGTTTTCTTTGACGGTAATAAGTTCATCTGAAGGCCACAAAGCTGGACGATAGTTGCTATCAAAGCTTATTTCGACATCATTTCGTTTTAGCTCGTTAAGTAAGCCGAAAAGTTTGACTCGATCCTCAGTGGGTAAAATCGCTAAGCTGATGCCGCTGAGAAAGACCATATTTGTCGACTTTAGAGCGTGAGCAATGGTGTCAAAATTAGGGTGTTGTAACAGGTATTTTGCGGCTGACTGGTTACGCCAATAGAGAAACGTCCGTTCCCCTTGTTCGTCTAGCTGAATAAGATAGAGACCGGGCGTTCGATCCCCGTCACGCAACACGAACTGCGTATCGATATTTTCATCTTGCCAACGCGCAATCATTCCTTCGCTGATCGCGTCGGTTCCCAAAGCGCTGACAAAGGAGGTTCTTATTAAGGTGTCCTCAGAGTTAAGCTGACAGCCACGGTTCAAATAAACCGCGGCATTAAGCGTATCTCCACCAAACGTCTGATGCATCTCACCAAATGGTTTCCCATTTAGTTCAATCATACATTCACCAATGATGGCGATATGTTTCATCGTAAGTCTCCCAATTACTTGATGGAAAAATAACGCTTGGCGTTGTTAAAACAGATATCTTCAACCATAGGACCTAACAGTGATAGGTCGTTTGGTACTTCGCCATTTTCCGCCCAGCGACCAATCATGTCACACAAGATACGACGGAAATACTCGTGGCGAGTGTAAGAAAGGAAGCTGCGAGAGTCTGTCAACATACCAACAAACTGGCTTAGTAAACCCAGTTGAGACAACTGTTCCATTTGTCGCTGCATTCCATCTTTTTGGTCGTTAAACCACCAACCAGAGCCAAATTGAACTTTGCCCGCAATGCCGCCACCTTGGAAGTTTCCAATCATCGTCGCCATCATTTCGTTATCACGAGGATTTAGGCAGTAAAGAATGGTTTTAGGTAGTTCATTACTTTGATCCATTTCATCAAGAAGGTGAGCTAATTCGAATGCGAAGGTACGGTCACTGATGGAGTCGAAGCCGGCATCTGCACCAAGCATTTGGAACATACGCGTATTGTTGTTTCGCTGTGCGCCAATGTGCAGTTGCATTACCCAACCTAGCTTGGCATAGCGTTTACCTAACCAGACTTGTACCGCAGTAGAAAACTGTGCGCACTCTTCTTCTGTGAGTTTTTCTCCGCTTAAGCGGCGTTTTATCAGGTGGTCTAATGCTTGCTCTGATGGAACTTGTGCGTAACGAACGATTTCAATGCCATGATCGGCTGCACGACAGCCGTGAGCATCGAAGTGAGAAAGACGTCGATCAAGTGCGTCAAGCAGGGTTGCGAAACTGTTAATCTCAACATCTGCTGCGCGGCCTAGTAACGTCATATAGTCTGCAAAACCATCCAACTCAATTTTGAAGGCTTTATCAGGACGCCAACTAGGCAGTACTTCAATATCGAAACTTTCATCATCAGCAATCGCTTTATGATGTTCAAGCGTATCGACTGGGTCATCAGTTGTCCCGGCCATGACAACATTCATTTGCTTCATAATACCGCGTGCTGAAAACTCAGGCGTTTGTAGCAGCTCGTTACAATGGTTCCAAATGGTGTCAGCCGTCTCGGGACTAAGTCGCTTCCCTGTAATACCAAATGGTCGACGCAACTCTAAATGCGTCCAGTGATAGAGCGGGTTACCTAACGTCATAGGCACTGTCTTTGCCCACGCTTGAAATTTGTCGTAATCAGAGGCAGAACCTGTGATCAATTGCTCTTGAATACCAGCTGAGCGCATACCGCGCCATTTGTAGTGGTCGCCTTCAAGCCAAATTTGACCGAGGTTATCGAACTTACGATTGCTTGCAACTTCGGCTGGATTTAAGTGGCAGTGATAATCGTAAATTGGCTGGTCCGCCGCATGCTCATGATAAAGGCGGCGAGCAGTTTCATTACTCAGTAAAAAATCTTCACATAGAAAGTCTTTCATCATTAATTCCTTAACTCACCCTTAAAGTGCCGCGACGGTCGCTTTTGCACCATTGTCGATTAGTGATTGATAAGCGCTCGAAACGGCGTCTATAACCTGAAGATCACGGCCAATATCAGCTGGGAAAATTGCTTCGATGCCAAGTAATGCTGGGACGACAGTGACATTCAGACCGTGCTGTTCGCAGACACTACGAAGCATCGTCGCCATTGGGTCGCGGACGTCGATTTCGTTACCTTGCTCATCAACACCAGACACATAGCGCATCCAGCCAGCGATACCTGCGGCAAGCCATTTAAATTCAGAACCTTGGTCTAGATGGAATTTTAGGCTTCCCCCCATACGTTGAGGGATCTTTTGGCTACCGTCCATCGCGATCTGCCAAGTCTTATGTTTTAAGCTAGGGTTAGTGAAACGATCAATGAGCAGCTTGGCGTAAGCTTCTAAATCTGTCCCTTCGGGCATCTTAAGCGATGGGGCTTGCGCTAACATCATCATATCGAAAGCGGCTTTGCGATAACCGGCATCTGTCATCGTGTCTGAGATATGAGCGTAACCACCGAGGTAACCTAAGTAAGCTAAGAATGAGTGACTACCGTTGAGCATTCTTAGCTTCATCTCTTCATAAGGTACAACGTCTGCGACAAACTCTGCACCAGCAATGTTCCAATCTGGACGACCAGCTACGAAGTTGTCTTCAATTACCCATTGACGGAAAGGTTCACAAGCAATACCACATGGGTCTTCAACGCCGAGTAGTTCAGTGATTTCATGTAGCGTTTCTTCCGTTGCTGCAGGAACGATACGGTCTACCATAGTGCAAGGGAAAGTTACGTTTTCTTCAATCCAGGCGCCTAGCTCAGCATCGAGTAACTTGGCGAACTCTAAAATAGCCGCTTTCGCCACGTGACCGTTTTCTTGTACATTGTCGCAAGACATGACGGTAAATGGTGATAGACCACGTTCGCGACGAACTTTCAAAGCTTGAACTATGTAGCCTAGTGCTGATTTTGGAGAAGATGGGTTTTCTAAGTCGGCAATGACTAAAGGATTGTTCTTATCTAATCGACCAGTAGCAGGGTCTGCGCAGTAGCCTTTTTCAGTGATAGTCATTGAAACAATGGCGACCTGTGGTTCGGCCATTTTCTCAATAACAGCATCGATGCCGTCTAAACTTGGGTGTAGAGATTCTGTTACTGAACCAATGACCTTGACGTCTGTCGATAGAGCGCCTTTTTCAGCGACACTATATAAATGATCTTGCGCACGTAGCGAAGTAATTAATTCTTCTCCACCGAAAAGGTTGATTTCACAAATACCCCAGTCGCTTTGTGATTTTCGCGCAACTTCATCAGTAAAGAGTCCTTGGTGTGCGCGGTGGAATGCACCGAAGCCTAGATGAACGATTCGTGATTTCAGCTCAGAACGCGGGTAGTTAGGTTGGCTTACAGATGCGTTCAGTGTGTGGTTACTGATATGTGTCATTGAATCGATTCCTTATTTAGCCGCTGAAAGTGGAAACGCATCACCGTTTTGATATGTGTTTCCGTTAACGATGAGTTGACGTTTTTCGCTGTTTGGAAGGTTCAGCGTTAATGTGTCATATGCCGGTAGGAAGTCACCGGTACGAGTAATATTCAAAGTAATGGTGTTGTTGTCGCAAACCATTTCGATATTCAGAGTAATATGGTTGCCTGTTAGATAACCGTTAGACTCACCGTCATCATCAAAAATGCTACATTGACTCTGTCCTACCCCTTGAAGTGGGTAAATATTTAGGCCACGACTGTCATCTTTTTGGGCGTTGGCATTAGCGATTCTCGCACTTGTCGGGATCACTGCACCTGCACGAGCAAGCAGAGGGATGCGCTCTAGTGGTGCGGCGACGGAAATGGTGTTACCAGCGCTATACCATTGACCTGTGTAGAAGTCGTACCAACCATCCTTGTTATTTGGAAGATAGATGTCACGTTCACGTTGTCCTTCTTCTACTACGGAAGCGACGAGTAGATCTTTGCCTAGTAGGTAGTCGTCATTTTCGATAAACGTATTTTCATCATGCTCATGGTCCAGGAACGTAGGGCGAAGCATTGGTTCATCATGAGTATGAGCTTGATACAACGAATCATAGATGTACGGAAGAAGCTGGTAACGAATCTTCATAGCGTCACGAATAATAGGAGTGACAGTTGGATGCATCCAAGGTTCGTTAACGCTGCCATCGTCATTCCAAGAGTGGATGGTGAAACGTGGGTGCATAACACCGTTCTGTACCCAACGAGCGAAGAGTTCAGGATCAGGCTTGTCACCCGAGAAACCACCAACATCATGACCAAGGTTATACAAGCCAGACAAGCTCATACCTAAACCCATTTTGATATTGTATTTTAAGCTGGTCCAGTTGGTTCTGTTGTCACCACTCCAAGTTTGAACGTAGCGGTTCATCCCAGGGCACCCTGAGCGTGAAATCAAGTATGGGCGAAGTTCTGGAGCAAACTCGGTTTGCGCTTCGTAAGAAGCACGCATCATGAGTAATGGTTGCAGCGGGCGAATCAAGCCAACAGGAATCTCTTTGCCGAACCCGAAGCAACGTGCACTCTTGTCCCATATCTCGTATTCGTTGTTGTCATTCCAAGTAGAATCGATGCCTTTCTCTAATAACTGCTCTTTAACATTGTCCTGCCACCACTTGATAGTTTCTGGATTGGTAAAATCAAGGTGTGAGCCGTCCGCGTCCCAGAACACCGAGTTTTCTGGTACGTCATACTCGGAATCTTTAATGAACAAGCCTTTCTCTTTGACTTCATCGAAACGAGGGTGATCATGTAGCAAACAAGGCTTAATATTTGCGGCTAGCTTCAGCCCATGAGCATGGAAATGGTCTGACATTGCATTTGGATTAGGAACTTTTTCGTAGTTCCAGTTGAAGACATAGCGTTTGTCCCCGATAGACGTATAACCCGAAGAAAGTTGGAACGAGTCGCAAGGAATACCGTGCTCTGCACATTGGTCTACAAAACCTTCTAGTAGCTCCTGAGAATTAGGTGCGTCTGTGTATTGCATGGTTGAGCCGCTGTAACCCAAGCTCCATTTTGGACCAAAGGCAGTGCCACCAGTTAAACGGACAAACTGTTGAGTCACATTTTTGATACTTTCGCCGTACATGAAATACAGATCTAGGTCACCGTCTTCGGCACGATAGCTACGGTATTTGATGTGGTAGTTATCCAGCTCATTTCCTAAATCAAACCAGCAACTTGCTAAGTTGTCATAAAAGACACCAAACGATGCGCCACTTTCATCAGAGGTCGTTTTAGTGATATAGAAAGGAACATGTTTGTACAGAGGATCGGTCTTGCTTGCGTCATAACCCATTGCATCGAGGTTGCGCATCTCAAAACGACGACCTTCACGATTGAGGTTGCCAGTCTTCTCTCCAAGACCGTAGTATAGTTCGTTGTCACCACGATTCATAAAGTGGGCAATACCTGGTTCACTCACACCCAATTGGTATGCACCTGTTTTGCGATCTTTAGTTAATGGTTTCCACTCACCGTTTACTTTATGTTCCCACTCCATCCATAGAGGCTGGTGGACGGTTAAACGCAACTGCTCTGTCTCGATGCGCAGAGTATCTTGGTTTTCATAGAGTTCGAAAGTAGGTAAGGTGAACCCCTCTAGTGACATTCTGTCGCGACCTTCCCATGGTACATCGTTACCATCGGGTGCCACCATCCAAGTTCTGTCAAGGCGAAGAGTATTGTGACGTTGGAATAACACACGAATTAGATGGTTCTCTAGCACGAATAAATGAAGAGTGTGTTTGTCGTCGCAGCTTAGAATGATTTCGTTATTATTTTGCTGCTTAAATTGCCAGTTTCTAATGGTCTTCACTTTAGAATTCCTTTCAATAGAGAGAGCCCAAACGGGCTCTCAGAATGATATTTGGTGAGATTAGTAGCCTAGGAATAGTTGAGGTAGTATCAGGCTTACTTGAGGTACGAAAGTCACTAGCATTAGTGCTAGTACCAATACAGCGTAGAAAGGCAGTAATGGTTTGATAACTTTGTCGATCTTCACATCGCCTACAGAACAACCGATAAACAGTGCACTACCTACAGGTGGAGTACAGATACCGATACATAGGTTGAAGGTCATCATGATACCGAAGTGAACTGGATCCATACCTAGGTCCATCGCGATTGGAAGGAAAATAGGTGTAAAGATCAGTAGCGCTGGCGTCATATCCATGAAGATACCGACAATAAGCAGAATCAAGTTGATGATCAGTAGAATGATCAATGGGTTTTCCGATACGGCTAATAAGGCATCACTTATCATATAAGGGATATCAGCGTTCGCCATTGCCCACGACATGCCCATTGACGCACCGATAAGTAGTAAAACAATGGATGTCGTAACGACAGATTCAAGAATGATGCCCGGAAGCTGTTTGATCGATACTTCACGATAGAAAACTACAGCCAGCAATAGCGTATAAACAACAGCAATGGCAGATGCTTCAGTTGCTGTGAAAATACCGCCGATGATACCGCCCATGATGACGATGATTAAGCTCAGCGCTGGTAAAGCATCAAGTGTTTTCTTAATGACGACAGAGGTAGATGGCTTAGCGGCAACAGGATAGCCTCGTTTCTTCGCAATAATAGCGGCAACGATCATAAGGCCAAGGCCCATAATCATTCCTGGGATGTAACCCGCTAGGAAAAGTGCGCCGATTGATGTGCCACCGGAAATAAGAGAGTAAACAATGAATGTGTTACTTGGTGGAATCAATAGGCCTGTTGGACACGAAGTAATGTTAACAGCTGCAGAGTAGGCTGGGTCATAGCCTTCCTTCTTTTGTAGCGGTGCCATAGTGCCACCAACAGCTGCGCCAGAGGCCACGGCTGAACCTGAAATAGCACCAAACATCATGTTAGCAAGTACGTTTACGTGAGCTAATGACCCTGGGAGGCGGCCACCAAGTACTTTTGCGAATTCAATAAGGCGAAGTGCAATACCGCCTTGGTTCATGATATTACCCGCTAGGATAAAGAATGGTATTGCTAGTAGAGCAAAGCTATCAAGGCCGGATGCCATTTTCTGAGAAATAACGGCGATAGCGGCATCAAAAGGTAGTGTCATCATTACCGTTAATAATGACGCAATACCAATTGCGAACGAAATAGGAACCCCTAATCCTAGGAAAAGGAAAAAGCTACCAAATAAAACAATAATTATTTGCCATTCCACAGTAATATTCCTTATTAATTATTGGTTTGAAAGAGTGGAAGAGTTGGTATTTTTTGAGGTCATAAAAGCGATATTCTCAAGAATATCTTGGACCAAATAAATCACCATAAATAAGCCCGCAAGAGGAATTGCGGCATACACTAAACCCATCTCTATACCTAGAGCGGGAGATACTTGACCTGTCGCTAGAGTTTTTAACATTAATCTACCGCCACCATAGACCATAATGATGGAGGCGAAAGACATGCTGATCATATTAATCAGTAACTTCAACTTGTTATGTTTAGCTTCGTCGTGTTCGATTTTCATTGCTAATAAGTCAATAGCAAGGTGGCGTTTTTGTCCTAGCGTATAAGCTGCACCCATCAAACCGACCCAGATAAAGAGAAAACGGGCAACTTCATCAGTGAAAGTACTCGGCGCGTTTAATACATAGCGAGAGAACACCTGCCAAGACACGCAAACAACTAAAACACTACTCAGCGAAATACAGAATAAGGATAAGACCTTATTCATTATCGTAATGAGCTTATTCATAACATCTCCTAGTTGACGAAATCCTTCGTCTTATAATTTGGAAAAAGAGCAAGAGGTAAGGTTGAGCAGATTTAAACACAGTAAATTGAAACCGCTTGTGACAAATCTCACAATAAAATTGGTCCAACCAATTTTAGCGATGAAAGTATGACATTGGTCAACCAATTCGGTTTTTTACGTTGATTATTGGTTGGTGATGGTTCAGATTGATAGCGTAGTTAATAAGAAACGGAATTTAGCCATAATTGGTTAACCGAATTGTAATAATTAATCCTATAACTGAACATAAATTGAATGGAGACTCCCCTATGCGTTGGAACAAAACAGCACTAACAACTTTCGTTACTTGTGCTCTCGCTGCATCGACTTCTTTTACCGCTTCTGCAGTAACCACGCTAAAACTTAGCCACAACCAAGACCGTAATCACCCTGTGCATAAATCAATGCAGTACATGGCGGATGAAGTGAAAGAGCTGACAGATGGTGAAGTTCGTATCCGTATTTATCCGAATGGACAGCTTGGCACTCAACGTGAATCGATGGAATTGCTACAGAATGGTGCTTTAGACATTGCGAAATCAAATGCGAGTGAAATGGAAGCGTTTGAACCAGCTTATGGTGCGTTTAACATTCCTTATATCTTCCGTGACCGTGACCACTACTACCGTGTAATGCAAGGTGAAGTAGGTGAAAAAATCCTAGATTCCTCTCACGATAAAGGTTTTGTTGGTTTAACTTATTATGATGCTGGTGCTCGCAGCTTCTACGCCTCAAAAGCCATTAAAACACCTGCTGACCTTAGTGGTATGAAAATCCGCGTTCAGCCAAGTCCAACTGCTGTTGAAATGATTAAACTGATGGGAGGTTCGCCAACTCCACTATCTTACGGTGAGCTATACACAGCAATGCAACAAGGCGTTGTTGATGGTGCAGAAAACAACCCTACAGCGCTAACAACTGCTCGTCACGGTGAAGTTGCTAAAGTATTTAGCCAAGATGAGCATACGATGATTCCAGATGTTCTAGTAATCAGCTCTAAAGTTTGGGACAAGCTGCCGAAAGACCAGCAAGAAGCTCTTAAGAAAGCGGCTAAAGATTCCATGATGTATCACAAAGATCTATGGACCAAAATGACGAACGAAGCTATCGAGAAAGCAAAAGATAGCATGGGCGTAGAGTTTGTAACTGTAGAAAAACAACCATTTGTTGATGCAGTGAAACCAATGCACGATGCGGCGTTGAATAACCCTGCAATTGCAGACTACGTACGCGATATCGATGCGTTAGCAGTTCAATAATTAATGAGTTTTTGGGAGCACGATTTGTGCTCCCGCTTTCGGAGTTTAAGTAAGATGCTAGAACGTTCTGAACTTGCTGAGAATGCGATTAATTGTTTGCATGACGAACAATACGATGTGCCTTTCAATCTACAGAATTTAAACCATAGCAATATGTTGTTTATGGGGGGACGCAACACTGAGTCTCTTAATGGACATTGGAACTTTGCGGTTGACCTTTTAGATACAGGCCTTCGTCAACGTTGGTATGACATGAAGCCGATGCCAGCAGAGCAAAGAATTGAACCTTGGGACTATGACCCATACGTCGGCGAAACCATTCCAGTACCTTCGTGTTGGCAAATGCAAAAGGAGAAGTGGTATTTCTTCGAAGGCAGTGCTTGGTATACCAAATCTTGGGACTATGAAGAGTCTAATACGGATGAGCGTGTATTCTTACGTGTTGGTGCTGCACAATATGATTGTAAGGTATTCTTAAATGGCGAGTTTCTAGGTAATCACTATGGTGGTTCCACGCCATTTTTCGCTGAATTTACGGGTAAATTAAACCAGGGCCGTAACTGGATAATGTGCTGCGTAAACAATACTCGCACCCTAGACCGAGTCCCAATGCGCAATACCGATTGGTTCAACTACGGTGGTATATACCGTGATATCGAGATTGTAAGAACCCCAAAAGAGATCATTCGAGATTTACATGTCTACTTAGTACCAAACGGTCAATATAACTTGGTGCATGTTGACGTAGAAGTTGAAGGTTCACAGTCTGAAATAACCTTTGCAATTGAAGAGCTGGGTATCAATGAGAGACTGTCAATTGTAGATGGAAAAGCAACAATAGAATTAAGCGTTGAGCCTGAGCTTTGGTCTCCAGAAAGTCCGAAGCTGTATGATGTTTCAGCAACCTACGGGAATGATGTCGTCACAGATCGTATCGGTTTTAGACAGGTCGAAGTTAAAGGTACTGAAATCTTTGTTAATGGTGTGAATACTTTCTTACGTGGTATCAGTGTCCATGAAGATGACAAAGAGATAGGCAAGGTTGTTACACCGGAAGACCTAAAGCGTCGATTCCAGCATGCGAAAGAGCTGAACTGCAATTACATGCGATTTGCGCACTATACGCACCACGAAATGGCGACCAAAATGGCTGATGAGCTTGGTTTCCTTATCTGGGCTGAAATACCAGTATATTGGGCGATAGATTTCGAAAATCCAGCAACTTACCGAGACGCTGAAAACCAACTACTAGAGATGATTAAGCGTGACCGTAACCGCGCAAGTATCATTATGTGGTCAGTGGGCAATGAGAACGCTGATACGGATGCGCGCTTAGAGTTTATGTCTGGTCTAGTTCGTACCGCGCGTGACAATGATCCTTGTCGTCTAGTTTCTGCTGCTTGTTTGGTTAACCATGCGAAGAACAAGATTGAGGACCGTTTAGCTGAGCATCTAGATATTATTGGTATCAACGAGTACTACGGTTGGTATGAAGAAGTGTTTGATGACCTTATCGAAATCGGTGAAAACTCTAATCCAGGTAAACCGGTTGTTATTTCGGAGACTGGTGCTGATGGCTTCATTGGTGAGGGTGCGCCGAAAACCGGCTTCTTCAGCGAGTCATACATGACAGATGTATACAAAAAGCAAATCGAATATCTGGAAAAACTGGATTACATTAAAGGCATTTCGCCATGGATTCTTTATGAGTTCCGTGTGGAACGTCGCCAGAACATGTTCCAGAAAGGTTGGAACCGTAAAGGTCTCATCTCGGTAACTATTCACCCGCGAG
>NZ_JPJA01000086.1:1388791-1500534 GCF_000733315.1 Vibrio sp. ER1A | reverse complement strand
AGCTCGCGGGTGAATAGTTACTCATCTCGAATGACAAATTTACGAAAAAAGAGTCATTTACGCTACTTGCTGACTTCTATGGCAAGTTGAAACAAGAAAGCTTGAAATGACATATAATTGGTCAACCAATTGGTTGACCAATTTAAACCAAGTGATATTATTAACCTAAGACCAATTTATAAGACGATGCTATGAATATCGCTATTACTGCACCTAAAAGACTGTATCAAGAAATCGGACTTGCGCTTCAAGAGCGTATTCAATCAGATGAATTCAAAATAGGGGACAGACTGCCTCCTGAACGTGATATCGCTGAAGAGATGGAAGTGAGCCGATCTGTGGTGCGTGAAGCGATTATCATGCTAGAGCTGCAAGGATTAGTTGAAGTTCGCAAAGGCTCAGGCGTTTACGTCAACGCAAAGCCCTCTGCTGATGCTCAGCAATCTCAATTGGCAACGCTTAGGGCAAATTCTGATATTGGTCCTTTTGAATTACTTCAAGCTCGACAAGTACTCGAAAGCCAAATCGCCAGTTTTGCAGCGATGCATGTGACGAAAAACGATATCAGTCGCCTCAGAGAGGCATTAGATACTGAGCGTCAACAGTTGGAAACAGGTCATGGGGATTACGATGGTGATGAACTATTCCATTTAACCATTGCAGAAGCGTCTCAAAACAGTGTTCTTAGTGATATTGTTAAAGATCTTTGGATGCGCCGCGATGAGAGTTCAATGTGGAGACAGTTGCACTCACGTATCACTAACATGAATTATCGTACCGCTTGGTTAGACGATCACGAAAAAGTGTTGCTTGCCCTTCAACGTAGAGATCCTGAAGGTGCAAGAGAAGCAATGTGGCAACACTTGGAAAACGTAAAACAAACGTTATTTGAATTATCTGACGTAGATGATCCGCAATTTGACGGCTTCCTTTTTCGTTAGTTAAAAATAACAATTTAGCTCTTCAATAATAATAACGACTAGTGAGTATGAAATTATTCGCTACGCACTAGTCTTGTCCAAAGATAGGTAATTAATATGGAACAAACATGGCGTTGGTATGGCCCTAATGACCCTGTATCACTAGATGATATTAAACAGGCGGGAGCAACTGGTATTGTAAATGCTCTACACCATATTCCAAATGGTGAAATTTGGACAAAAGAAGAAATACTAAAGCGTAAAGAAATAATTGAAGCAAAAGGCTTTGTTTGGTCGGTTGTAGAAAGTGTACCAGTACATGAAGAAATTAAGACTCGCTCTGGTAATTATCAACAGTGGATTGATAACTACAAGCAATCGCTAATCAATCTTGCTGAATGCGGTATTGATACGGTGTGTTATAACTTCATGCCGGTATTAGATTGGACGCGTACAGATTTGGAATATGAATTAGCTGATGGCTCAAAAGCACTGCGTTTCGACCAAATCGAGTTTGCAGCGTTTGAACTATTTATTCTCAAACGTCCAGGCGCGAAAGCTGAATATACCGAACAGGAGCAAGCGGATGCCAAGGCGTGTTTTGACGCTATGTCTCAAGCTCAGATCGATAAGCTAACGTCTAACATCATTGCTGGACTGCCTGGTGCCGAGGAAGGGTACACACTTGAAGAGTTTCAAGCGCGCCTAGATACCTATAAAGGCATCGATAAAGAGAAGCTGCGCGAACACATGGTGCTGTTCTTACAAGAGCTGATTCCAGTTTGTGAGCAGTATGGACTGAAGTTGGCGGTTCACCCTGATGATCCACCGCGTCCGATTCTTGGCCTACCACGCATTGTGTCGACGATTGAAGATATTGAAGCGTTAACGACGGCAGTGCCGAGTAAAATGAACGGTATCACGATGTGCACAGGTTCGTATGGTGTTCGTGGTGACAATGACTTGGTGAAAATGATCGAATCATACGGAGATCGCATTTACTTTACGCACTTACGCTCTACTCAGCGTGAAGATAATCCGATGAGTTTCCATGAGGCAGCTCATCTGGAAGGCGATGTCGATATGTACAATGTGATCAATGCGTTGTTGAAAGAAGAGAACCGTCGACTAAGCACCGGCGAGACTCGCATGATTCCAATGAGACCAGACCATGGTCATCAAATGATCGACGATCTGAAGAAACAAACCAACCCAGGTTATTCTTGTATCGGTCGTTTGAAAGGGCTGGCTGAGATCCGTGGTGTGGAACTCGCTTTGAAGCGCGCATTTTATATGTAATGGCTCCACCATTCGTATACTAAAAAAGAAGGAGGCGTTTGCCTCCTTTTTTGTTTTTTTGTTAATGAATTAGACCTTGAACAATAGCGGTAACACCACTGAGTGAACATAATGCCAGTGCGCCAATACGGATCTTCTCTTTTGGTAGAGAATGAGTAGTCATTAAAGCCAACTTATAGCCTAACCATGCTGCTGGGATAAGCGGTACTGTGATATACAAATGATGTAGTGTTAGGAAGCCTATCGGCGCTTGCACGACTAATGACATGATCGAACTGAATACAAAGAAAGCGGACAAATTGCCTCTTAATTGGTTCGCCTCTTGGTGCTGGAGTAACAAGGCCATCGGTGGCCCTCCAATGGCACTACTGGTACCAAAAAAGCCGGAGAAGAAGCCAGCGACCCCCATTCTGGTAGGTGTTGGTTCTATTCTGAAGGGCAGTAGGCTAACTACAACGGCGAATACTACCAATACCCCTAACCACAGGGATAAAACCTGTGTGGAAACGTACAGAAGCAACGCAGCTCCTGCAATCGAGCCCGGTACACGACCAATCATGGCCATTTTTAATCCGCCGATTGCAATATTAGAGCGATGTTTCGCAGCATTAAGTAAAGAGATAAATAAGGCAACCAAGCAGATAGGGGCCGGTACATAGTCAGGAGATACTTGGAACAGCAGTGGTGCAGCAACGATCGCTAACCCAAATCCAATGGCAGTTTGTACAAACGAACCCAAAAAGATCAGCAACATCGCGATAAGTGCCGTGTGACTAAACCAGTCAGCGAGCATGGGACTTCCTTTATAAAGAACAACATTACAACAGCGGTGCTGCTATTGTATACAATTGTCATCACGTAGACACGCTAAAAGTAACAAAATATTTAAAATAGATGATGTTAAGAATTATTATACGAAGTGATATGAAAAATAAAAAAGGGAGCAATAATGCTCCCTGAAATATTAAGCAACTAAAAGAAGTTAAAAATGAATGCCGCTAATATTCCTTTATTCCTTGCGAAGTATAGTTATGTCCTATTCAGAGCTTTCTAACCCAGTGCAGAGTAGTAATTCTGTCGCTAAAGCACCAGTACTGAAAGTAATACCAGCTACAAGTAGTACAATGGCATATTTGCTTGCTATGATGCATAGGCCAATGGTATTAATTATCTTCTCCATATCGCTTCTCCTTTGAAACGTGAACAGTATTTATCTGCTATCTATTTTATGTCATTGGTAGAATATTAATTGCGACGTCAAGCTATATATTGAACTTTATCTTTGAACTAATTGTATAAAAAGCGAGTAGGTCATAAATTTACAACTGCTTACAATGACAAGTCTGGGAATGTAATTTGATATATTGAAATGTTTGTACGTGTTTTGAAACAAATATCTTATAATTAAATCATCAATCAACAAGGGATACGTTGTATGTTGAATATGGATTTCTCCCAAAGAGTTGTTATCGATACATTGACTATGGAATGGATCGCTTCTCCTGCAAATGGTGTTAATCGGAAGCCTTTAGAACGAGAAGCCGCTGAGTCAGGTCATGTTACTAGCATCGTTGAATACCTCCCAGGAACTCGGTTTAGCCAGCACTCGCATCCACTGGGTGAAGAGATATTTGTATTAGACGGTGTGTTCTCGGATGAAATGGGAGACTACCCAGCAGGCACATACCTTCGAAACCCACCGGGTAGTTCACACGCGCCATATAGTAAGCAAGGGTGTGTCATCTTGGTGAAACTCAATCAGTTTGACGAGAATGATCTTAAGTCTGTCAGAGTTGATACGACCCAAGCAGAATGGCTGCCGGGGATAGGTCAAATGGAAATTTTGCCTTTGCACTCCTTCAATCAGGAGAATGTTGTGCTACTGCGTTGGAATGGTCCGGATAACTACCATTCACATGGTCATTTTGGTGGTGAAGAACTGTTTGTTATAGAAGGGGCGTTGATAGACGAACACGGAGAGTACCCCAAAGGAACATGGACGCGAAGCCCTCACGAAAGCCAACATACACCTTATGTAAAACAACCGACAACTATTTGGTTTAAGACCGGCCATTTACCAATCAAAAAATAAGGCGACAATAGATTGCCGCCTTACGCTTTTCAACAGCAAGTCTTATTAAGGCTGTTGACGTGTTGGTGCTAATACGATTTCACGAATACAGACATTTTGAGGTTGTGAGTAAGCAAACTCAACCGCACGAGCCACATCATCTGCAGCTAACACGCCACCCATCACTTCTTTCCACTCATCGTAACCGTCTTTAATCTCTTGAGAAGTAGTATGTGAAAGAAGCTCAGTTTCTACAGCGCCGGGTGCAATAGTAACAACACGTACGTCTGATTCTGCTACTTCTTCACGTACGTTTTCTGATATTGCGTGAACGGCAAATTTAGTACCACAATAAGCAGCGTGATTGCCGAACGTCTTGCGACCTGCAATGGAACTGATGTTGATAATAGTGCCAGAGTTACGAGCTTTCATTGGTGCTAGCACCGCTTGCATGCCGTTTAGTAGACCTAGTACATTAACGTCAAACATGGTTTTCCATTCTGCAGAGTCTTGCGTATCGATCTGGCCAAGTAGCATCATGCCGGCATTGTTGATAAGAGCATCGGCAGGACCAAACTGTTCTTCAGCTTTAGCGATTGCAGCTTCAAACGTAGCTTTGTCAGTGATGTCGACTTTTTCACACAGCGTGTTAGGGAGTTGCAGTGCTTCAAGTTTTTCTACACGACGAGCCAAAAGCAATAGTGGGTGACCAGCGTCACTTAAACGACGAGCAATCGCTTCACCAATACCAGAACTCGCACCTGTAATTACAATCAGCTTTTTCATTTGTTCACCCTCTAAGTGTTATTTGTGATTAGACTTCTTTTTCGAAGATTTGTGTATTGTAGTAGATGAATTATTGTTGATATATGGGGATTTAATTGAAACTGTGTTGCCATATGGCAACAATAAAAACTAACCTTCTGTTCCTATACTAAAAAGATATGCACCTAAACACCGCGTTGGATCGTGTGTCAGAAAGGGTTAAAATTCCTGTCAGTTGTTAGGGGACGAACTGATGTATAAGTGGTTATTAGTTGTATTGGTTATAGTGGGGCTACCATTTCGATCTTTTGGTCTGGAGATCTCTCCAGATGTCAACATTGATAGAGTAGAGGTAAAGAAATCAGCAAGGCGAATGTACTTGATGGATGGCGATACTGTTATCCGTGAATATAGGATAGCGCTTGGTAAGAATCCGAGAGGACATAAAATCCAAGAGGGTGATAATCGAACGCCGGAAGGAAAGTACTATCTCGATTTTGTTATGGACGATTCCGCTTTTTATCGCTCCATGCACATTAGTTATCCTAACCTAAGAGACAAAAATCGTGCAAAGAGTTTGGGTGTCGCGCCTGGCGGCAACATTAAAATTCATGGGTTGAAAAACGACAATACTAAGCCACCTCAATTCGTACAGAGTTTTGATTGGACTAATGGTTGTATTGCCATTACTAATGATGAGATGGATGAGCTTGTTTCTTTAGTGAAAATAGGCACGCCTATTTATATTCGATGGTAATGAAGTTAGTCGGAATAGCGGCAGCAAGCTTATGATTGCGGGGGTGGAGCATAAACATAATGGATCTTGCCGCCGCTAAATTCTTGGTTACATGTAGTTGCAGGTTTGTGCCAGTCGAATCAGTATTTCTGATTTGAATTTAGATTTACTGCCGGCAAGTTGAGCCAAGTAGTAGTCTCGCAATGGGCGTTTTGCATCTTGTTTTGCTTTAGGCGTAGTGTGTTTCATTATGTTCCTCCAGCCTGAGTTTGCTTCAGAATCTGAATTCATTGTCGGTTAAAATACGGCAGTTAAAAACAGAGTAAATTTTCTCTTAAATATTCCCTATAAGTGAGTTTTTGGCGATTAACCTATGAATGCGGGTTTAAATTGCTAAAATAAGGAACATTGCTAAGACGAATTGGTACCTGTTTTTGGAAAGTATTAACCTTTACCGATACTTTAAGCGCCTAGAGGCTTTTGAAGTCGGTCATCAGCACGCAGTGACGCTTTCCGACGTCGCGGAGCGTTTCTTTTCTAGCCCAAGGCACACGCGTTCGATCCTAAAACACCTAAGTCAAGCGGAATGGATTACTTGGGTGCCCAGAGCGGGCCGAAACCAGCGCTCTACACTCATTCGATTATTGTCTGAAGGGGAGGTTAAACGTCGCATTGCTTCTCAATGGGTTAAAGAGGGTAAGTATGATCGGGCTCTGGAATTTTTAGAAAATGATCGTGTGGTGTTTGGTCAACTGCTGCAACAAACCTCAGGTGCTAAGATCACTGAAGGGCGTGTCAATGTCCAACTGACCTATAATCGGCCATTAACTCGATTAGTTCCTCATATTCCACATCGAAATAGCGAACGATTCTTGAATCGTCAACTCTATAGTTGTCTGGTTTCAATGGATAAATCTGGAGAGCTAAAGCCAGATGTAGCGCATCATTGGGAAGTAGATCCGTCGTTTCAAACGTGGACGTTCTATATTCGACCCTCCGTGTTTTTTGATAACGGTGACCGGGTTGATGCCGAGACGATTGAAAGCCTATTATTGCATCTCCAACAACATCGCTACTATGCGAATGAGCTCGACCATTTGGAATCCATAGACGTTAAGCCCCCCTATGTGATGACCATCAATCTCAGCCGTCCTGACAGAGGGTTTGCCGCACTGCTCACTGATCTTAAGTATTCGATACAGCCGCCTGAGCAATTGACACAAAATGATCGAAACATAGTCGGTAGTGGAGTCTTTTCTCTAAATAACCATTCAGAACAGGTACTCTCTCTCGTTGCCAATGAGCAATACTTTGGATTAAGAGCCTTAACCGATAATGTTACGATTTGGTCTTTGGATGGCAGTGTCGAGAAAGTAACGGAGCGTGACGCAGCATGTGCGCACAGTGTTTCTCCTACCATAAAGCGTATAGAGCCCTCATCTAGGTCGACTATCTCCCATCCCGCCATTGACTTTGATCAGAATGAATTGGTCAGTACTACTTCACGAGCAAGAATTGAAGACGGTTGTCTATTTCTCCTCTTTAATCAGCATGGTAGAGCACTGACTTACCCGCAACGACGTTGGCTTAGCGAAACCTTGAGCGGTGAAAATGTCTGGCATCAGTTAACACTGGATCAGCGTACCTTCGGTGCGGAAATTGCGAGCAATTTCTTTCCTTTCTGGCACAACGTGAAGCGAATTCAAAGTACCCAGCCAGTTGACCTACCTGAAACTATTCAGATCGCATTCTATGCTCATCCCGGTGTTTTACGAAGCGCTGATGCCGCGAAGAAAATTCTTGAGCGACAAGGGGTGAAAGTACAACTCAATTTGTACAAGTTTCATGAGTTTATTGAAAAAGCTATGGCAGAAGGGTTTGAAGAAGAGCTTATTATGAGCAGCTTAAACTTAGATGATAATAGGCAGGTATCGGCTTTATTGTTTTTCCTTAGTGACCCCGTACTTCATTCTGCAATTGGTAAACAAGCCAGTGATTGCCTTATCTCGGAAATTGACAAGATTAGGGCGAGTTCAAAGCCAAGTGATTATTTAAAGCAGTTAGAGCAACTGGGTTCGCTTTTAATACATGAAGGGTTAGCCAGCCCAATGTTTCATCATCGTCAAACATTGAGCTTTCATGGCATCTTGAAAGGTGTGGAAATCACAACTTGGGGCTGGCCTCAATTACGTGATGTTTGGTCTGTAGATTGAACCTCGTGCGCTGCTAAGCGTTCGGTTAGCACTTTTTGATTGGCTGTGGTCGTTTCTAACGATTCTGCCGTTTGATGAATCGCACTGGCCATTTTGGACACGTTTCGTGTGGCGTGAATAATGGTGCCTTGCATGGGACGAAGAATTAACCAGTACGCTGCAATTAAAGCCAGAACAATGGCTAAGACAAGCAGAGCAAGCAATAACAACACATTAAATCGAACGTCGTAGGCAAATTTTTTGGTGCTGCTGGCAATGGAGTTTTGTGATTGCTCTAAAGCGCCCGGTAAGGCAATAAGCGACTGTTTGGACATCTCAGTGAGTTCGTTGATGTTATCCATGGTATCAACGAGCACTTGTCGTTGTTCCTCATTCAGGCTTTCATTTTTTGACAGTAAAGTTAACGATGTCGCCAAATTATCGATGGCAACTGCAGAGCGCTCAATGGACTGTTCGATTCCCTTAAGATCTAGCATCATTTTAATATTGACTAATGGCTCGTCTAGCTCGCTCGGCTCTGTAGTTTCTGAGGTCGCGGCAAAGACGCTTTGCAATGGTAATAAAAGGGTCAGGGCGATAGTTAATAACGTTTTCATGGGTATCCCAAGCAGAATAAGTGACTATTTTAATGCTACTAACTTAGTTCAACTTTAAGGTAGATACCAATTAACGTTTTGTATCCTATCTGTATTTTCTATTTACGTTGCAACTTAAACCAAGACACTAAACCTATTCCGCCCAATATAAGAAAGGTTGATAGGAGTGACATGGCAGACACGGTTTCACCGATAAATAGCCAACCAAGAACCATAGCAATAACAGGGACTGTTAGTTGCAGTAATGACGCATCAAGCACATCGATCTTCGGAAGCAGTGAGTACCATAAAAAGTAACCCACAGCAGAGGCGAGTGAACCCGATAAAGCGGCGTAAAGAACGCCAGACGCATTAAATAGAATCGATTCTGAACTAACAAATAGGCTCAAAATAAAATAGAGAATCATGAATCCACTGGCCACGAGAAAACCTTGTTTAGTGGCTAAGATAGGAGATGGGACGCTTTTCCCTAATACTGTGAAGATACTCCAGCAAACCCCAGATAAGACCATCAACACAGTGCCGACAACAGAAGGTTGAGATGCGGACGGCAATAGTAATGAAGCAAAACCGGTTAACGCGATGGCAATACCCACCATCTCTAACTTGGATATTTGATGGCCACTGATTCGGTGATAAGCGATCAGTGCCAATTGTACGGTGCCAAACAAGATTAAGGCGCCAGTCCCAGTATCAAGCGTGATGTAAGCAAAAGAAAATAGTAATGCATAGCCAAAAAGTGACAAGCCTAGGGAGAGTGATTGACATTGACTGAGCTTGGGTGAACTTTGGTTTTGTCGTTGGTCGTCCAATAGATAGCTAAGGGCAAGCAAGGTGACGGCTCCACTGACTAAGCGAATTAAAGTAAACCCTACTGGATCGATGACCTCGGTTCCCAAAGCGAATCGACAGAATAGAGAGTTAAGCGCAAATGCCGTCATGGCAGTGAGCGCCAAAGGGAAGTTTTTGTTCATCGGGCTTCAATCAGTTATAACCAGTCATTATCCTAACGGTCAGACTCCTTTCACGGAATAACCAATAACTTATATATTATGTTTTTCACTTCCATCTAATCAGAGTTACTCTGCTTAATCGTATAACTATCACTTTTTATCATGATTAACTAAACTAAATATCACTTTTATTGGCCTTTTAAGCGGCATACAGTGAAAGGACATTTAATAGAAGTAGAGAACATTATGAAAGTCGAAATAGTAAGTGCAATGCCAAAGTACGATGAGGCGTTGTGTGCTGTGATTCAGTCCGTGGGAGCCGAGTTTGGCGCAGTGGGCGAAGGGTTTGGTCCTTCGGATCCAGAAGTGTTAGCAATGAGCGAAAACTACAGTGAAGTAAATCGCAGTTTGTATCTTGTTGCGTTGGTGGATGGCAAGGTAGTTGGAGGTTGCGGATTAGCACCATTTGGTGAGCATCAAGACGTATGCGAGCTAAAGAAACTTTTCTTACTACCTGAAACTCGCGGGCTTGGATTAGGTAAGGAGTTAGTGCAGCAATGTTTAGCGTTCGCGACTGAACAAGGCTACGCATCTTGCTACTTGGACACACTCACTTCCATGTCGGCAGCAGTAAGATTGTACGAGAACTTTGGTTTCACACATTTAAACGCACCCTATGAAGGTACGCTGCATAACGGCTGTGATGTTTGGATGCTCAAATCTCTACCGTAAAAAAGGAAATCGCGTTACGGATGATAGGACACAACTACAAGTTATTGCGACCACTGCAAGCACTGCTTGAAACATGCAGCCTTACTGAAGCTGCAGAACGGTTGCGAGTAACGCAGTCAGCGATGAGTAGAAACCTCACTCAACTAAGAGCGGAGTTTTCTGACCCTCTGTTAATTCGAGAGGGAAAAACATTCGTGCTCACGGCGCGTGGGGAGTCGCTTAAACGAGCGCTACCTCATGTTCTTAGCGCCATTGAAGGCTTATATTCAGACAGTTCGATTGAGCCCAGTGAAATAAAGCGCACCTATCGAATAGCGTATTCAAGTTTTAGTTCATTATCGCTGGTAAAAGACTTGAGTTTGGCGTTGATGAGTCAAGCGCCGAATGCCTCCTTCAGTATGGAATTGTGGCAACATCGGGATATTGATGAGTTGTCCACGGAGGATGTCGATATACTGATCACCCCAGCACACCGGATCCCGTACAACATCTATGGGAAGCGAATTGCTGACAACGACTATGTTGTTGTTAGGTCTAAAGAGCATCACAAGTCTCAACAGACGCTTTGTCTTGAGCGATACCTTGAGTCTCGGCATGTCTTACTGCATTTGGTGGCGAATATTGATCTTGAGGTGAACGAGTTTTTTGCCAACTTATCGGTAAAAAGAAATGTAGCGTTAACGTTGTCGAGCGCTCGCGAAGCTC
Organism: Vibrio sp. ER1A; assembly: GCF_000733315.1. Lineage (NCBI taxonomy): Bacteria > Pseudomonadati > Pseudomonadota > Gammaproteobacteria > Vibrionales > Vibrionaceae > Vibrio > Vibrio sp. ER1A. The sequence continues at coordinate 1,489,544 of NZ_JPJA01000086.1, read as the reverse complement.
TGGACGTTGTACGAGAAAGTGATTTATTGGTAACGCTGCCTAAGTATCTTGTAGAAAGATTGCCAGACAAATCCGACTTTGACATTCACCCGCTGCCATTTTCATTGCCGTCACACTGTTACTATTTACTGTGGCATGCTAAATGGCAAAATGATGTGGCTCACCGTTGGTTACGCGACACAGTGTTTTCGCTGTTGTAGACGCTGCGTGTCTTCTGTGATTTGGTTATCCTTTTGCTTGCTCGCATAGTAGATGCAACCATTGTTGGTGATGAGCCGCCACTTGTTTGGCCACGAATCTACCGGTTAGCCAACGGAGTCCACCTCGCTGAGTTGATTCAGTGACAATGCGGCAACCGTTGTCGCAAGGACTTAATAGCCAAGCGTGGTACATATCAACGTCTCCACATTTCCCTTTCCAGGCAATACGCTCGTGAGGGATATATTCCACTACCGTACATTCAAAGCTCATGGTCTTGGTGACCCAGTCAAACATCGTTCCTTTGTGAAGCATACGCGTGTCACCTTTTGTTATCTGAACCGCAGTTTTTCTGTGGTGCCAATTAGGCCAACAAGGCGCTTGAACGATACAAGCCCATATCCGTTCACATTCTGAAGGTACGACAATCTCTTCCTTAACGTGTACGGATGAGTTTTTAGGATGGTAATAGTCAGGCCAATGAATCTCTGTTAACTCGCTCATGCCTATCTGTTTTCCCGTGTTAATGAGCCTTTGTTAACTATAGTCACGATATACAGGCCGTCATAGAAATTGGCTAATGTTGAACGGAGTCTTCATAAAGATTCTGTTATCAGAACGTAATGAAAAACTGCTTTTGTATGATTATATGCGCAATTTTCGAGTGGTAGATCTCATTATCTAGCATTGATCACAAAATCTCACCGGAGATTGATTGCTTAACCCAAACAGAGCATATATGATTAACTCAAATAGTCATACAATAGTATTTTAGGAGTCACACATGACAAAACCAGTCATTGGTTTCATCGGCCTAGGCCTTATGGGCGGTAACATGGTTGAGAACCTTCAAAACCGTGGTTACGAGCTAAACGTAATGGACCTAAACAAAGACGCTGTTGCAGCTTGTGTAGCTCGTGGCGCTAAAGAAGCAACAACGGCAAAAGAGCTGGCTGAAAACAGCGACATTGTAATGCTGTGTCTAACCACTTCTGCAGTAGTAGAGAAAGTCGTTTATGGTGACGAAGGCATCCTAGCTGGTATTAAAGAAGGTTCAACACTTATCGACTTTGGTACCTCTATCCCTGCTTCCACTCGCAAGATTGGCGAAGAGCTTGCAGCTCGCGGCGCTGGTATGATCGATGCGCCACTGGGTCGTACTCCTGCTCACGCGAAAGATGGTTTACTAAACATCATGGCTGCCGGTGATATTGACACATTTAATAAGGTAAAGCCTGTTCTTGATGAACAAGGTGAAAACGTATTCCACCTTGGTGCGTTAGGCTCAGGTCACGTGACTAAGCTAGTGAATAACTTTATGGGTATGACCACTGTAGCAACGATGTCGCAGGCATTCGCTGTTGCGAAACTAGCCGGTGTTGATGGCCAACAGCTATTCGACATTATGTCAGCAGGCCCATCTAATTCTCCATTTATGCAGTTCTGTAAGTTCTACGCCGTAGACGGCGAAGAGAAATTAGGTTTTTCCATTGCTAATGCAAACAAAGATCTAGGCTACTTCCTAGAAATGGTATCTGACCTAGGTACTGAGTCTTTGATTGCTGAAGGGACTTCTAAGAGCCTACAAGCAGCGGTTGACGCAGGTCTAGCTCAAAACGACGTGCCAGTAATCTTCGACTACTTTACTCAACTTAAGAAGTAACGGTTTGCTACTAAGTTAATTGAGCCCCGCTATCAAGCGGGGCTTTGTCATTTTTACTTGGGAAATAATATAGACTCCACCTCTAGCAATTGTTTCAGTTTGGTCAATTTAACGACATATAATGTTCGTGTATTTTGCATCTCGATGTCATTTTGGCAGGCAACACTGAATGAACATAATCAGCTACAAGGAAAGTCATGTATGCCAGTGTTGTTATCTCGCAGTGTAAAAGCGCTGCCATTTACCCGCAAAGCTAAGCTTCAACCATTCACCAATACCGAACTCATCTACAATCCCTCTTTCAAAGATACGCTAGCGACACTGCGTTCATATTTAAATGTGGATAAGCTAATCTACTCTCAGGTTCCTAGCATTCCGGTTGAAACGATTAGACGTGACAGTATTGAGTCAGATACAGGCGATTGTGTATTTCGCTTAGGGCACTCTGCGGTGTTAATGAAAATAGACGGTAGAGTGTTGCTCACTGATCCTGTATTCAGCGACAGAGCATCGCCTTTGTCTTGGGTTGGTCCTAAGCGTTTTCACCCCTTACCTATCTCTTTAGAAGATCTTCCTCGCATTGATATCTGTTTAATCAGTCATGATCATTATGATCACCTTGATAAACAAACCATTAAACAACTTCATGAACGAGTTGATCAATTTCTTGTGCCGAAGCGTGTCGGACACTATTTACTTGGCTGGGGGGTGGCGCGAAATAAAATCCAAGAATTGGATTGGTGGCAGTCGGAGAGAATTGGGACATTGACGTTTGTTTTCACTCCAACTCAACATTTCTCTGGTCGTTCCTACAAAGAGCGTGATTTGTCGTTGTGGGGAAGCTGGGTGATACAGGGTAGTGAATCAAACATTTACTTTAGTGGTGACTCTGGTTATTTCAGTGGTTTTCGCGATATTGGTGAACGTTATGGTCCCTTTGATTTAACGTTGATGGAAACGGGGGCTTATGATGATAGGTGGGCCGATATTCACATGTTTCCAGAGCAAAGTGTTCAAGCGCATATCGATGTAAAAGGGAGTGTCATGTTGCCCATTCATAACAGCACCTTCGACCTCTCTTTCCATGCTTGGAATGAGCCGTTAAAACGCCTAGTTCGAGAAGCTAGTGAACGCAATGTAAATGTCGTATGTCCGAAAATTGGAGAAAAGGTACTCATACGAGAGTTGAGTGCAACTGAGAATCAACAGGTTTGGTGGGATTAACCAATGGTATCTTGGTTGACACCATTGGTTTGCGTAATCACCGACGTTGTTTAAGAACTCGTTTGGCTACGAATGAGGTCGGTGACCTGTTCCAATGACTCGAATAAATAGTCAGCTATTTCAGCGATGTCTTTTTGGGGTGGTGTGATGTCTGGAATCATCGCTGCCTGGCATCCAGCATCTTTTCCTGCGCGCATGCCATTATTCGAATCTTCCAGTACCAAGCATTCACTTGGAATCAGGTTAAGGCGTTGGCATGCCATGATGTAGCAATCTGGCCTAGGTTTACCATTTTGTACATCTTCTGCGGTAATTATGGTATCGAATTGCTCAAGGTAGTCTGAGTTTTGAAAGTTATGTTTTACTTCAGGCAAATGAGAGGAGGTGACGAGTGCAGTGATAAGATTGAGTTCCTTAGCCGTTTTGAAAAGCTGGTGGAACCCATGTTTGTAGCCTATTCCTTGTTTTCTTGTTTCATGAAAATGTTGGTCGCGAATGACCTTGTATGCGGCTAAGTCAAATCCTTCACCAAAGTGCTCACACAACATTCGTTCACAGTCAGGGTCTTGCACGCCAATAAAACCTTGATAGTAGTCGTCGGTTAATTCATACCCCATCTGGGTAGCCGCGTATTGCCAACTCTTTTTGTAGACCGTTTCCGTATCGAATATCAATCCGTCCATATCAAATAAAAGTGCGGAGATCATTTAGGTAATCCTCTTAGGTTTCACGTTTTGTTTTTATAGCGCTACTTTGTCAGAGATTAAATGAAAGTCAAAAAACATATCTGTAATAAAATTACATTATGGCGATTTTCGACTATTTGTTGAGCTATATTGGTCGGCTTTAAGTAGGGTTAGATGAGCATTCTGAGTGGTAATTTAATCAAAGTGTGACTTGAGTCTCTAATTATTTTATGTGTCACGGGCTAATAAATGTGACGTCTATCAACAATAAATGATATTCATTATCAATAAAGGTGCTGTGTAATTTATCAACGCTGCAATTACGTGATCTACATCACTTGTTATTGTTGTTTGTGGTTTTTGTGTGGTGATTTGGATCACAAAAATGCCGTCATGCTGACTTTTGGAAATCTTGTGTTACTTTTTAATGGACTTTTGAATAACAACTTTTGGTCCAAAGGGACTACTTTTTCTGATAACGAGGATGACCTTATGCTATCTCCTGAAGCGAAAATCAAAGTACAGAACTTTGGTCGTTTCCTCTCCAACATGGTGATGCCAAACATTGGCGCATTCATCGCTTGGGGTTTGATTACGGCACTATTTATTCCAACCGGATGGATTCCAAACGAAACTTTGGGTTCGATGGTCGGTCCGATGATTACTTACCTTTTACCGCTATTGATTGGTTATACCGGCGGTAAAATGGTTGCTGGCGACCGAGGTGCGGTTGTTGGTGCTATCACAACAATGGGTGTGATTGTTGGTACAGATATCCCAATGTTTATGGGTGCAATGATTGTAGGTCCACTTGGTGGTCTAGCGATTAAGAAGTTTGACCAAGCAGTTGAAGGTAAAGTTAAGAGTGGCTTTGAGATGTTGGTTAACAACTTCTCGGCTGGTATCGTTGGTATGCTTTGTGCCATCCTTGCTTTCCTAGTTATTGGCCCAGCAGTTAAGGTACTCTCTACTGCACTTGCTGCGGGTGTAGGCGTAATGGTTAACGCAGGTCTTCTGCCTCTAACCTCTATCTTTGTTGAACCTGCGAAGATCCTGTTCCTAAACAACGCGATCAACCACGGTATCTTCTCGCCACTTGGTATCCAACAAGCCGAAGAAATGGGTCAATCAATCTTCTTCCTGATTGAAGCGAACCCAGGTCCAGGTCTAGGTCTACTACTTGCTTACATGTTCTTTGGACGCGGTAATGCTAAAGAGTCAGCACCAGGTGCGGCGATCATCCACTTCTTTGGTGGTATCCACGAAATCTATTTCCCATACGTGCTAATGAACCCACGTCTGATCATCGCAGTGATTGCTGGTGGTATGACGGGTGTGTTCACACTAACGATGTTCGACGCTGGCCTAGTATCTCCAGCGTCTCCAGGTTCAATCTTTGCTGTACTTCTGATGACTCCTAAGTCTTCATTTGTTGGCGTGATTCTATCTGTAATTGCCTCAGCAACAGTGACATTCTTCATCGCATCGCTACTAATGAAAACATCTAAACAAGATGACGAAGAAGAATCTCTAGAAAAAGCTGCAAGCCAATTGGCAAGCATGAAAGCGTCTTCAAAAGGTCAAACTGGTGCAGCTCTAGACTTAGCAAAAGTTCGCAAAATCATCGTAGCGTGTGACGCGGGTATGGGTTCAAGTGCGATGGGCGCAAGCATGCTTCGTAAGAAGGTAGATGCTGCTAACTTAGACATTTCGGTAACTAACTTAGCGATCAACAGCCTACCGGATGACGCTGACATCGTCATTACTCATAAAGATCTGACTGACCGTGCACGTAAACATGCCGCAAACTCACATCACATTTCTCTAAGCAACTTCCTAGATGGTGCTTTGTATGATGGTCTGGTTTCTGACCTTGTGAATGCACAACAAGCGGGTGCTGAGCCAAAAAAGCCTGAAGCACCAGCAGACACTAGCTCAAGCGAAGAAGGAACGCTTAAGCTTTCGAATGAAAATATCTTCTTAGGTATGGAAGCAAAAACCAAAGAAGAAGTTATCAAGTTTGCTGGTGAGCAACTCGTAAAACTTGGTTATGTAGAACCGCAGTATGTTGAAGGCATGTTGGCTCGCGAAGAGTTGGTTTCTACGTACCTTGGTGAGTCGATTGCAGTACCTCACGGCACTATTGAAGCAAAACAGTTCGTCAACAAAACCGGTATCGTGTTCTGCCAATTCCCTGAAGGTGTTCAATGGGGTGAGGACGAAGATGATGTTGCGAAGATGGTCATTGGTATCGCAGCGCAAGGTGATGAACATATTCAAGTTATCACAGCGATTACGAATTCACTTGATGACGACGAAGCTGTTGAATGTTTGAAGTCTACCACTGACGTTGAGGATGTACTTCGCATCCTAAGTGGTAAGTAGCATAAATGGTGATGATCACCATGGCTTTAAGTCATAGCTCCTAAGTGAAACGAGACCAACGCTCCCCCTGTTGGTCTCATTTTTGATTTTGTTTTTTTCTTTTTTTAATGAGTTATTTAGGAAGACGTCTTATGAAAGCACTACATTTTGGCGCAGGTAATATCGGTCGTGGCTTTATTGGTAAACTATTGGCAGATGCGGGTATTCACGTAACATTTGCCGATGTAAACGAAACAGTGGTTAATGCCCTAATCGAACGTCAATCCTACCCAGTAAAAATCGTTGGCGAAGATTGTGTTGTAGAGCAAGTTAACAATGTGACGGCCGTAAACTCAACGAGCGCAGACATCATTGAGCTCATTGCGACTGTTGATATGGTAACAACTGCAGTTGGCCCTACGGTTTTAAAAATCATCTCTAAATCTGTTGCTCAAGGTATCGAAAAGCGCCTAGAAAGTGGCAATACTGCACCTCTTAATATCATTGCATGTGAGAACATGGTTCGCGGCACTAGCCAGCTCAAAGAGATGGTGTTTGAGCATTTATCAGATGATGCTAAAGCGTTTGCTCAAGAGCACATTGGCTTTGTAGATTCTGCGGTAGACCGTATCGTTCCTCCTGCTGAGGAAGGCGAAACCGATCCTCTGGCAGTAACGGTAGAAACGTTCAGCGAGTGGATTGTTGATGAAACTCAGTTTGTTGGCGACATTCCTGCTATTAAAGGCATGGAATGCACGGACAACCTAATGGCGTTCGTAGAGCGTAAGCTGTTTACATTGAATACTGGCCACCTAATAACGGCTTACTTGGGTGTGCTTGCAGGCCATGAGACAATTAAAGATTCTATTGAAGACCCTGCGATCTTTGCAGATGTTCAAGCAGCTATGCAGGAAAGTGGTGAAGTATTAATTCGTCGTTACGGCTTTGATGCAGAAGCGCACGCGGCGTACATTCAAAAAATACTTAACCGTTTTGCCAACCCATACCTACGTGATGAAGTAGATCGTGTTGGTCGTCAACCAATTCGTAAGTTAAGCCCACAAGATCGTTTGATCAAACCACTCAACGGTACGATTGAATACGGTTTACCTAACTCTCATCTAATCAAAGGTATTGCGGCTGCGTTTCTTTATAAGAATGACGATGACCCACAAGCAGTAGAACTTCAAGCTATGTTTGCTGAACAAGGCTTTGCTAAAACACTCGCTCATTATTCAGAGCTGAATGTTGATTCAGAAGTTGTTACACTAGCGCACGAAGCGTATCTAGCGCTCAAATGATTCAAGCTGTTGGTGCCACGCAAGTGGCACCCTTTGTATTAAGAGATGTTATGCCACTGCACCCACCTAATGAAACTGAACTTTTAGAGGCGCTGTCTGAAGCGAAAGACGCGAGTGAGTGCCTTATGGCGGCTTATGATGCGATTGATGACACGTTAGATACGTTGATCAATAGTATTTTTCATAAAGACGACTATGCAGTGAAGTACGTGGTGGATCCTCTCCTGACCAACGATGGTCCGCTGGGGGATATTCTTGTTCGGGCTAAGCTACTTTTAGGTCTAGGTGTTATCTCTAAGGAAGTATTCGATGATATTGATATCTTCGTAACACTGCGCGAATGGACCAAACATCAAGAGAACGATGTGAGCTTTACCGAAAGAGACGTGTTGTTTGAGTTGAACAAAATCAGTGCTATCCAAAAAATGATGCCGATCGAATACGATGAAAGCATGACAGATGGCCTAGACGCAGTGATGTTGGAAATGTTCTTAGAGCGCCACTATCAACGCGTTAAATCCACCATTATTTTGGCGATTACCGAGCTGGTTGAAACACTGTGTCGAGATAACCCGCTGGTTTAAATAGTGATGAACTTCGGCACTATCCTGTGTCGAAGTTATATTTTGTTTCTGTCTCTCCTTCTTTTCTTCTTTATTATTCTCAATTTCTCCTCGGCTTTTTTCGCACAATTCTATCCATTCTTGTGATATTAACTTTCGAAACGAAACTTATTTGTGTATTTTTTCATCAAACAAACCCGGTCTTAGATTTAATACAGCGGATTTCTTGCGTGATAACTTACGTTGTGAAATAATTTTGCTACCAGTTAAGTTTTGAATCGAAATTAAAGTGCGAAAACGAAATACTCAAGTCAGACGTCATTCCATTGCTCAGCTTGTTAAAGAGCGTGGAGAGGTGAGCGTAGAAGAGCTATCCGCTCTGTTCGATACCTCTGAAGTGACGATTCGTAAAGATCTTACTTCTTTAGAAAAGAACGGCCAGTTACTAAGACGCTATGGTGGTGCTGTAGCGCTGCCCCAAGAAGCCGTAGATGAAGTGCTTAATGAGTCGAGTTTGACGTCCGCCTCGAAAGAGAGCATCGCAGAGGCCGCAGTTGGTTTAATCAATGATCATTATCGAATTGTTATTGATTGTGGCAGCACAACAGGCGCTTTGGTTTCAAGGCTTGGTAGTAAGAAAGGTTTGGTGGTAATGACAAATTCACTGTCATTGGCGAATGCCATCAATGACTTGGAAAATGAACCAACGCTATTAATGACAGGCGGTACTTGGGATAGTCATTCAGAATCATTCCAAGGGAAGGTTGCCGAGTCGGTACTTCGTTCTTACGACTTTGACCAGTTATTTATCGGTGCCGATGGTGTCGATTTAGCGCGCGGCACCACCACATTTAATGAGCTGATCGGTCTTAGCAATGTTATGGCAGAAGTCGCCCGCGAAGTCGTGGTGATGATTGAATCCGAGAAAATAGGCCGAAAAATTCCTAATCTAGAATTAGCGTGGGATGCCATTGACGTCGTCGTTACTGATAAAGGCTTAACTAACGAGCAGAAAGCTCAAATCGAATCGAACGGCGTAAAGGTGATTTGCGCTTAACAAAATTACTCCCTCCATTATTGATTTGCTTGCACTCAGAGAGGGAGACAGAAATGAGAAACGGAGAATTGATATGTGTGGAATCGTAGGTGCGGTAGCACAACGAGACGTAGCGGAAATTTTGGTAGAGGGTTTACGCCGTCTGGAGTACCGTGGATATGATTCAGCGGGTGTAGCCGTTGTTGATGCAAATTCAGAACTGAAACGCGTTCGTCGTTTAGGTAAAGTTCAAGAGCTCGCGGATGCGGTTGACTCTCAAGATGTGACTGGTGGTACGGGTATTGCTCATACTCGCTGGGCAACACACGGCGAGCCGTCAGAAGCGAACGCTCACCCACACGTATCTGGTGATATCGCTGTAGTTCACAATGGCATCATTGAGAACCATGAAGAGCTACGTGCAACGCTTCAAGAGCGTGGCTATGTATTCCAATCTCAAACCGATACAGAAGTTATCGCACACTTAGTTGAATGGGAACTGCGTACTTCTGCAACCCTAGTGGAAGCACTGCAAAAAACGGCGGCTCAACTTGACGGTGCGTACGGTACGGTTGTGGTTGACCGTAAAGACCCAAGTCGTATTGTGGCAGCTCGCTCTGGCAGTCCAATCGTTATTGGTTTTGGCGTTGGTGAGAATTTCTTGGCTTCAGACCAATTGGCTCTATTAAGTGTGACACGCCGTTTTATGTATCTTGAAGAAGGCGATGTGGCAGAAATTACTCGTCGCGAGGTTACTGTTATCGATGTAGACGGCAACCCAGTTGAGCGTGAAATCACTGAGTCTAATGCGGAACATGATGCTGGCGACAAAGGACAATACCGTCACTTTATGCAAAAAGAGATCTTCGAGCAGCCTCGTGCGTTGATCAACACTATGGAAGGTCGTATTACCGACAAAGCGGTAGTCACTGAAGCAATTGGTGTTAACGCGGTAGATATTCTTAAGAAGGTCGATCACGTTCAAATCATCGCTTGTGGTACGTCTTATAACTCAGGTATGGCAGCTCGCTATTGGTTTGAGTCGATCGCAGGCGTAAGCTGTGATGTCGAAATCGCTTCTGAGTTCCGCTACCGTGATTTTGTGGTTCGTCCAAACAGCTTGTTAGTGACATTGTCTCAGTCTGGTGAGACGGCTGATACTTTGGCTGCTCTTCGTTTAGCGAAAGAAAAAGGCTACATGTCGGCAATGACTATCTGTAATGTTGCTGGTTCATCGTTAGTTCGTGAGTCTGACTTTGCCTTTATGACTCGTGCAGGGACTGAGATTGGTGTGGCATCGACGAAAGCCTTTACGACTCAACTAGCAGCAATGTTAATGATGGTAGTGTCTATCGCTCGTTTGCAAGGTCGTATGACTGAAGAACGCGAAGCTGAAATCGTAAAATCTCTGCATGAACTTCCTGCAAACATTGAAAAAGCGTTAGCGTTCGACAAAGAAATCGAGGCATTAGCAACTGACTTTGCAGATAAGCATCACACACTATTCCTTGGCCGTGGTGAGTACTACCCAATTGCTATGGAAGCGTCGCTGAAACTTAAAGAGATCTCATACATTCACGCAGAAGCTTATGCAGCAGGTGAACTGAAACACGGTCCTCTAGCACTTATTGATGCAGACATGCCAGTGGTAGTTGTTGCGCCAACTAACGACCTTCTAGAGAAGCTGAAATCGAACATTGAAGAAGTACGTGCGCGTGGCGGTCTACTGTATGTATTTGCTGATGAGAAAGCAGGCTTTGAAGGTGATGAGAACATGAAGATCATCCAAATGCCACACGTTGATGACATCATCGCACCAATCTACTACACCGTACCAATGCAGCTACTGTCTTACCATGTTGCATTAATCAAAGGTACTGATGTGGACCAGCCACGTAACTTAGCGAAAGCGGTAACGGTTGAGTAAGAGCAATTAAAAGATCGACAAAGATGTCGGAAGACAATAAAGTTTGATCAGTTACAATAAAGTCTGATCATATACAATAAAGATTGATCGTTTTTTGACCTCCTGCTAAGTTTAGCTTAGTCGGAGGTTTTTTTATGTCAGATGCAGATAAGCCACTCAATAAGAAAGACCAAAAGCGTTTAGATGAAAAACGAGGCGAAGGGACGGGGAAGGACTATGTTCCTTTCATTAAAGTCGGAGAGTTCAGCAGTTCTGGCGAAAGCGTTCGTGTTAAAAGTGCCACTGTTGGCCGAGTCCATCACTTATTCTCTGGAAATGAGCTTGCCGCATTTTTGGTGTTCGATTGGTGTGAAGAGGTCATCGACATTCGAGAGCAGTTTCCTATTCCTCTTGCTGACTCTTTGATTATTTGCCGCCAACTAGGTATTCGCCATCCTCAAGAAAAGGGTGAGCTTAAAATAGTAACCACGGACTTACTCATCGATTTTGCTGATGGTTCTCAGATAGCGATTCCCGTAAAACCCGCTTTAAAGCTTGATGACAAGCGCATTGTCGAAAAGCTTCAAATAGAGAAATCGTACTGGGAAGCAGTAAAAGTACCCTGTCCCATTTTTACCGATCAAGAAGTCTCCAACGATCTCAAAATGAACCTGAAGTGGATAAAACCACTTATCGATATAGATACTGAAGTCGAATACCCATTCTCCAAGCAAGATGTCATTGATCTTGCCGCTAGACTCGCGAAGCAACCCAAAGCTTATGTAGCCCGATATTGTGCAAAATTGGATGATCAATACCAATTAGAGGAAGGCACTCATATCGGAATATTTCGCTATGGTATCGCCAACCAATATTTAAAAGCATCACTTGAAACTCCGTTTACTGAGTGGAAGTGCGAAGATGTCGAACTCTTAATTAATGGTAATAGAGATTTGGAGGTCGGCAATGCTTCTTAATCAAGTCTATCAATACACAGATTCAACCGAGCGAATACGTGTGGTGTACGAAACGTTAGAGTTCATCTGGCTGATCAGTCTCGATGATGAATCGGCTTGGCCCATACTCATGCCTGTCTCTGAGTTACATGAATTGATCGCAGCACAAACGATAGAGTGCATCAGTGAACCTTTTACTTTCTCTCATGTTGAGCTCGACGGTGCACAAACTCTCAAGCGAGATGAAGCCTATGCGATGCTTAAAATTCTACTAAAAGACCACAGTGAATTATTTGATAAGACGTCGCGCAACCGTCTAATTAGAAACGCGGTTGAAGCGACCGAAAAACCTCGTATTTACTTCATTCGCCAACTTCGTCGATATTGGCAAAGAGGAATGACACCCAATGCATTGCTGCCTGATTATCATAAGTCTGGCGGGAAAGGTAAATCTAGACGTGACGTGGGCAATAAGCTCGGGCGGAAGCGAACAACTGCCGAGGGCGTAGGTGCCATCATTACCGATGATGTTGCAGAAATTTTCAGTCTAGCAATTGATGGCTTCTTTCTTCAAAACGATAAGTTCTCTATCAAAGACGCCAAAGACAAAGCAATTGGCTTGTATAAATCCAGATATCCCGACTCTGATAAGACTTCCATACCGACTCTTCGTCAATTCCGCTATTTCTATGAATCTAACTACAAGAAACATGATGTAGTAAGACAAAGAACGCCATCCAAAGCATACGACAAAGATATTAGAGCGCTAACAAGCACATCAGCCTTTATGAATATCGGACCAGGAGGGCGGTATGAGATTGATGCAACGATTGCGGATCTCTATTTAGTTTCTGAGAAAGACCCGAATAAAATCATCGGTAGGCCAGTGGTTTACGTGGTTAAAGATGTATTTAGTCGCATGGTTACAGGGCTTTACGTCGGTTTGGAAAACCCATCATGGGTTGCGGCGATGATGGCCATGTCCAACGCCTTTCTTGATAAAACAGAGTATTGTCGGAGCTATGGAATAGAAATCGATCCTAGCATGTGGCCTTCTGTTGGTATTCCTGCGTCTATCATGGCGGATAAAGGCGAACTTTTGCATAGGCAAGCTGACGTTCTCGTCAATGCATTTAACATCCAATTGAGTAACTCGCGCTCCTATCGAGGGGATGATAAAGGCGGCGTGGAACGCTATTTCAATACTCTTCAAACAAAATTCAGACCCTATGTCGGTGGTATTGTTGAGCCAGTCAACGGCAAGAAGCGCTTAGGGCGCAGATACGAGCTAGACGCAGAATTAACCTTGCATGCATTCACTGAGACCGTGATTCACATCATTATCAACTACAACACTAGGCATGTAGTTAAAGATTATGATTTTGCCGAAGATATGCCTAATGACTTACCCGCAGTTCCCATTCAGCTTTGGAATTGGGGAATCAAAAATCGCACCGGTAAGTTAAGACCATGCAGTAAAGAGATGGTTGAAGTGAACTTGTTACCCACTGAAAAAGGGACAGTGTCTGAGGTCGGTATTGGTTTCAAAGGGCTGAAATACACTTGTCGTGAAGCAATGGCTGAAGGTTGGTTTGACCGATTTAAACAGACAAGACCAAAGAAAGTTGAGGTGGCCTTTGACCCGCGTCGAACCGATGTTGTTTATCTGAGACCCGACAAAAGTTATCAATCCTACTGGATATGTGAGCTTTCAGATCGTAGCCGTCGATACAAGGGAATGAGTTTTGTGGATGCTGCAGGTATTCTCAAGTCTTCTAAAGTTGCAGAGGCTTCAGCGAATCAAGATAAGGATTTTGAGGCTCCTGACCTACAGGAAACGATGGAGCGTATCGCTAAACGAGAGCGTGACAAAAAGGCGAATACACCTAGATTAACGGACTCACAAAGATTGGCTGGAATTAAGGGTAATCGAGATGAAGAGAGGGAATTCGAGCGAGACAATACCTCGGTCAACCTCAAGCCTGAGTCAAAGCAAAGTACTGCTGAAGTCATTGATATTCATACGGCTCACAACTCAGAAAGCATTGAATACCCGTCACTGGATGATTTTTTAGGAGATGACGATGATTAAAATTCACCATGCGGAATACGCTGAACCTGAAATTGAAGATTATCGACATCAGCCTTTGATCAATGCGCTACCCTTATTGAACTCACCTCAGAATACGGCCAAAGAATTAAATCGTTATCCTAAAGTGCGAGATTCGGAAAAAACCTTACCTGGATATATCCGTCGCCATGCGATGATGCGAATACTTGATGGCTTTTTATACCCGACAAAAGCTCACCTTCAACTGGAACAGATGATTTCTGGGATGATTCGTCGAGGATATCTTGGTCGAAACATCGCATCAACTGACTATCAGCGTAACCTTTTAGATGTCGACAATATCGACTTTTCTGTGGCATCAAGAAATGCGGGTAGCGCAGCGTTGGCAACGACGGTCATTGGTTGCTCTGGAACAGGTAAAACTACTGCGGTACAAGCGATCTTAGATTCATATAAGCATCAGGCTATCTATCATCCAGAATATCAGCATACACAGTTGGTATGGCTAAAGATTGATTGCCCTCATGATGGTTCGGCAAAGAGCCTATGTATCCACTTTTTTCGTGCGGTAGACGATGCAATTGGAAGCGACTACGAAATGCTCTACGTTAAGTCGAGATCATCGGCAGAGTCTATGTTGGGTGACATAGCTAGAGTATGCGCCCTTCATTCTATTGGTATCTTGGTCATAGATGAAATCCAACATCTCAATGCAGCGCGCTCCGGTGGTGCAGCCAAACTACTTAATTTCTTCGTTACGCTCACTAACGTAATCAAAGTTCCAGTGTTGTTCATAGGTACTCCAAAAGCCCTCGAGCTTTTTTCTCCTACACTGAGGTCTGCTCGCCGTGCTGCGCAGTTTGGTAGCTTGAATTGGAACCGATTTGAGCACTTATCGAATACAACGGATGAAAGCGAATGGGAGCGATTTTTCAATAGAATGTGGAAGTTGCAGTGGTTTCAATCACCGACACCTATTACGACACCAATGAAGGACTTGTTTTGGGAGCTCACTCAAGGTGTCGCTCATGTAGCAGTTTCATTGTTTTACCTTTGCCAAGCAAGAGCAGTGGTTGCGGGTAAAGAAGTGATTACCCTAAAGTTAGTCGAAGACGTGTTCAACGAAGAGCTGTCGATCATTCATCCGATGATCCGAGCGCTCCAAAGCGGTCGAAAAGAAGAAATCGTTAAGTATGCTGACTTAGACTTACCTGCCGATTCAATTCGTATTATTGGACAAGCTAGCGATAGCGATGTTGATGAGATTGAAGCTACTGGTGAGGTAACTGATGATAAATTGGTGGAACTTACAGACATGTTGATTCTCATGGGACTTGGTGAGGATGTGGCTAAACTAGCGGCAAGACAAGCCATTGATGAAAAGCCTAGTGAGGATCTATTTGGGTTAGTTGCTCATATAAAATCGTTAGAGGATAAACCAGCGACAAAAAGTAAGCCTGAAAAATCAAAAGTAGCCAAGCTAGAACCTCGTTATGTGGATAACGACCTTCGGCTACTGAGAAGTGACAAACCAATGTCTACCTACAATTACCTAAAACGTGAAGGTATGATTCTTGACATCACACCATACCTCTAGGTTCCAAGCCGCCAACTATACTCTAATAAGCGAAACGAGTTGTTTGGTGGTTGAAGATGTTGACCCACTTTCCAGTCGCTCAGAAAGATGAGTTGCTCACTAGTATTATTGCTCGGTTTATCCAGCAAATGGGAATCAAGGATGACAAGATTGCATTAGACATTCTCTTTGGCAATAGAATGATCGTTCCTTCGCCTATTTTACAAGGTCACATTGCGCAGCTTTTGGACCATGTAGGGCACGTATGGGGAGTTCACCCTAAGCAAATCGCAGAGCGTCATACGTTCCTTCCGTTGTTTAAACCCTTCGTTGAATCACACCGCTATAAAGCGTTGCAAGCCAATTTAATTTATAGCCGAGTGAACCCCTGCTTGTCTTGTGCAGGTATACCAGCTTCGGTTATCGAGTGGCCTACGACGTACAAGATTTGCCCTCTATGTTGGCAAGAACAAAGTAAGAACCTTGGTTTTACCTACTGGCAGCGATTGTTTCAAGTACCTGGCGTCAACGCATGCCCGCTGCATCAGAGCATTCTCATAGATACATACATACCGATTCATTCCACACACCGGCATCAGTTTGTGGGTGCAAGTAGCTATCAATGTCAAACATGTTTTTCTGAAGCGGCTGACCCCTGCGAGCTAAGATTATCGGAAATGGTAGAGAACTTGCTCAGCTTGAAAAGTAGTTCGATTTCACCAGCGCAATGGACGCTCTATTATCAAAAACTTGCAAGAGATGCAGGAATGATGATTGGCGCACGAATTAACCATAAAGAGATTTCAGATTCTGTGCGAAGGCTTTGCTCAGATAAATGGCTGTGCCAACAGGGTTTAGCGCTTAGTGGAACAAATACATGGTTAGTAGCAATGTTCAGAAAACATCGTAGAGTATTCAGTTACCTGCAACACTTCATTGTTTGGTTGTCACTCCGAGATAGTAACGTGGATTTGTTGGAAGAGTTAGAGAACGCTTGTGCGTTTCCTAAAATAGAGAGGAGAGAGCGGCCTATGAGAACGACCAAAAATCTAGAAAAGCGCACTCAAAATAGAAACCAATGGCTTAGTATTTTAAAGTCTTCACAAGCTGAATCTTTAAAAAAAGTCAGAGGTACAGTGATTGGTGCCAGGCTGTATTCTTGGCTTTATCGATATGACCGTAACTGGCTCAATATTCACAAACCCAAGCGAGCTTCAAATTACCAGAATTATCGTGTTGATTGGCAGGCTCGAGACCGTCAGATAGCAAAAGAGCTACTTTCTATAAAGAATGTAGCAGAGGGAAGAATATACGATCCTCGCCATTCAAAATCATGGTTTGCGTCGAAAATAGCCAAAAAGAGCTTGATCGAAAAAAAATTGTACAAACTCCCACTTTGCAGCTTGTTTTTTGATCGATATAGCGAATCGGTTGAAGAGTACCAAACAAGACGATTAAGCCGTGTTATGGTTCAACTTATTGAGTGTTCAGATGTTTTAAGGCCCGTATGTGAGATTGAACGACTTGCTGGACTCAGCCGTACGCGTAGCAGGAAACCTGCACGGGAAATTCTCCGATTGGACATCCCAGCCTGGCAGAGAGCTGCGGCACTTTCCTGAAAATGTACCGTTAATCAACATTGGAAGTATCCACACCAAGCGCGTCCTCAATAATAAAGTCCGGCCTTATATCAACGTTCAGTTTTCAGGTTTCCCGAAAAGTCGTGTTCCGGCGGAACTGATACCAATGTTGGTTGTTAATTCTCACTATTCGAACAAAGAACGCACGGTTCCACATAAGCGCGAAATCATCGACATAAAAATATCAGATAATTTTCAAAGAGCCTCTTCAAACAAATCGCATTCGATCATTTTGAGGGAGGGCAACTTAAAGGCTGTTGTCCCTTGTATAGAGCTCGCTCGAGCACTTTTTTTACACAATGTACATCTAACACGTACAGCCTTAAGACCAAACGGGTTATTGGGGATGGCCGTTGTGGATGATACTGGAAAAGAGTGTGTTATCCGTTTCAACAGGTCATCGGATTACCCATTAAAGAATTTGAACTCCAAGGATGCATGCAAACACTTGAGGTGGTTGTTGCTTAATCCTGAGGCAACAAGAAGCTTCAACAGCATCTATGACAAGTTACAACAAGATGAAAGTTCGGGGTGGAACTTTAACTTTGAGCCACCGCCACTTAAAAGTTGGCGATTTAAGCTTGCTGGTGAGTATGATGAAACCGACCCAATGTTGTTCCATGTTGAAGAAATCAAGAGAGTATGCTCCCCAAGTTTTAACTATGGAAAAAAAGTCTCGATATACCATCCCAAAAAAATTGATGTTATTCCTGTTGAGCCAAGTAACGGCAAGCGCCCAGAAATTAACCGGACAGACCCAGATCCGCAGTTGGACTTTGAAGCCACGCCAGGTAGTCACCGAAAAAGAGATATCTTCAGTGAAGAAGGTTTCCGATTTGTCTGTGATTCTGAAGATGAAGTAACCGTTTCCCCAGGAAAAGCACTATCGAGGGTAGCGCCCAATTTGAATACCACAGAAGAACCAAAACCTGATGTTTCAGGTGTCGGGCATGGAACTGCTAACGGAACGGCACAAGAGCTAGACTGGGCGATCAATCGCAGTGACTGCGACGATCCAACTAGTCCTGAGGTACCGAAAGTCGTCGCTCCTACAGGTAATTTTCAAATTTTTGAAAAGGTTATCAAGCAGCTCATGAAGCTTCCTGATTATGAACACAAAGGTACACAGTGCTTGGCAATGCCAAAGCCGGACAATGCTTCCCTGATATACAAGAACAAGCTCACACAGGAGGCTCGAACCTTTCATTGTGCCTATTTCTATTACCGGCAAACTCCTTTGGTCATTATTGAAGTGGATATCAGCGATATTAACGACAAGCATAGTCTAGGCTCTAGACTATTTGGGTTCTCTGAAAGTGGTAAAGATGGGCTGGCTCACGTAATGAAAGCCTGCTCCGAGAAAGGCGTTCGATGGGACGCTAAAGCAAACCAAGAACACTGTTCAGTAGTGGTTGAAATTAAGCACCCTTCTAGAACCAAAAAAGTCGATGGTGAAATGGTGCATAGAACCGACAGTGAGTATGAAACCGCGTGGATAGAAACTCTGGATAGGGCTGTTAAGAGAGCATTGACACAATAACTAAGGAAAGTAAGTGTTTAAGCAAAGGTGATGAAGTAAAATGAAAGTAATATAGGTCAAGTTCTTGGCCATCGTTTCATATCAAGAGAATCACCATGCTAACAGGCAAAATTCGTAATCAGATCGACCAAGTTTGGGAAATGTTTTGGACCGGCGGTGTCGCTAACCCAATCTCAGTTATCGAGCAGATCTCCTACCTACTATTTATCCGTCGTTTAGATGAGCTGCAAAAGACCGCTGAGCGTCGCAGCCAAGCGACAGGTCTACCGATGAACAACCCAACCTTCTCGCCTGAAGAGCAAGCCCTTCGTTGGAGCAGTTTCAAAGACAAAGATCCAGACGTAATGATGGAAATCGTTCGTGATCGCGTGTTCCCTAAAATCAAAACGCTGCAAAATGAAGGCAGCTTTGCTGAACACATGAAAGATGCGATTTTCATGATCCCATCGGCTAAATTATTAGATCAGGTCGTGCAGCTACTAAGTGCCATCGACATGAACGACAAAGATACCAAAGGTGACCTGTACGAGTATCTGTTAAGCAAGTTACAACAATCAGGCGTGAATGGTCAGTTCCGTACTCCGCGTAACATCATCCAAATGATGGTCGAGTTGATGCAGCCAAAAGTAGGCGACACCATTTGTGACCCATCATCAGGGACATGTGGATTCTTGATGGCGGCGGTTGAGTACGTTGAAGAGCATCACGCAAAAGAAGTGAACAAGCCCGATAACCGGAAGCACTTCAACAATGAAATGTTCACTGGCTTTGATTTTGATAAACACATGCTACGCATTGGTGCGATGAACATGCTGCTGCATGGGATTGAAAACCCAAGTGTTCACTACCGTGATAGCTTGCAAGACCAAGGTGACGAGAATATCTCTGAAGCTTACAACCTGATCCTTGCTAACCCACCGTTTAAAGGCTCAGTTGATTTCGATATCGTTGCACCAGACTTACTACGAGCATTGGGTAAAAACCCTGTAGTCAAGCAACCTAAGCCTACATACAAAATTGAAAAAGATGAAAACGGTAACGATATAAAAGTTGAGGTCAAAAAGAAAAAGCCGACTGAAAAATCAGAGTTGCTGTTCTTAGCCTTAATCCTTCGTATGCTTAAAGTCGGTGGTCGCGCGGCAGTTATCATCCCTGATGGTGTGTTATTTGGTTCAACCAAAGCACATAAAACCATTCGTCAAAAAATCGTGCAGGACCAAAAGTTGGAAGCGGTTATTTCGCTTCCTTCAGGCGTCTTCAAACCTTACGCAGGGGTAAGTACCGCCATTCTTGTCTTCACTAAAACGAACAGTGGCGGTACAGATAACGTTTGGTTCTACGACATGCAGGCTGATGGTTACTCTCTGGATGACAAGCGCTCACAGCTGTTCAAAGATGGTGAAATACCGACTCACGAGCAGAGCAACATTGCCGATATCATTGCACGCTTTAAAACGCTAACTAATGAAGACAGCACACCGAACAGCGACAGCTCAGAGTATAAGCGCAAGAAGACGGAACAGAGTTTTATGGTTCCGGTCGCGGACATCACTAATAACGACTTTGACCTAAGCATCAACCGTTACAAAGAGGTGGTGTACGAAGAGGTGCAATACGATGCGCCAAAGGACATTTTGAAGCGCATTAAAACGTTGCAAGACAAGATGGCGAAAGGTGTGGTTGAGTTGGAAGGGTTGCTGAAATGAGTTGGCCTTTAGTTGCTCTTAAAGACTGCTGTACTGTTGTTGGCGGTGCAACCCCGAAAAGAGAAGTTGAAGCTTATTGGGATAATCAAGATATTCCTTGGGTCACTCCTAAAGACATATCAAAAATCAAAAGTATCTACTTTGATGATGCTCCCGAATACATCTCGCAAAAGGGGTTTGATAGCTGCGCCGCTCATAAGTTGCCTAAAGGTAGTCTATTACTGACATCTAGAGCCCCTATCGGCAATGTAGCAATTACAACGAGAGAGTTGTGTACAAACCAAGGTTTCAAAAGTCTAGTGCCAAACGAAAATGTGGACATTAAATATCTATATTTTTGCATGCTTTATTCGGCAAGCCGTCTAGACAATGAAGGCAATGGGGCAACTTTTAAAGAGGTATCGAAGAAAGTTGTAGAGGCATTTAAAATCCCACTCCCCCCACTAGAAACCCAAAAGCAAATTGCAGCGGTGCTAGAAAAAGCCGACCAACTGCGTAAAGACTGCCAGCAAATGGAGCAAGAGCTAAATAGCCTCGCTCAGTCAGTGTTTATTGAGATGTTTGGTGATCCTGTGACGAATCCTAAGGGATGGGAAATCAGTGCACTAGACTCAATTGCATCCGTCCAGTTGGGCAAGATGCTATCTAGTAAATCGAAGCAAAACGTTAATCCCAAAAAGTACTTACGAAATGCCAATATTCAATGGAGAGAAGTAGGTATAGATGATTTGCTTGAAATGGACTTTAACGAAAAAGAAATGAAAAAGTTCCGACTTCAACGTGGAGACTTGTTAGTTTGTGAAGGAGGAGAGATTGGGCGTTGTGCTATTTGGAATGAACAAGTCCAAGATTGTTATTACCAAAAGGCTCTTCACCGAGTACGTATAAACCCGCAATTTCTGACCTCTGAGTATCTACAAGAGTATTTTTTCTGGATGGCGAAGTTGGGAGGGTTAGTTAACTCAACTAACGAAGTAACATTCAAGCACTTAACTGCTGAAAAGATGAATAAATTAAAAGTTCCGCTTGCTCCAATTTCAAAGCAAAAAGAGTTTAGTGAAATTTATACCTCAATCAGAAGTGAATTAAATAATAACGCGGAATTGATGAAAGAAGCCGATGCTGCGTTTGGTGCAATCATGCAAAAAGCCTTCAAAGGCGAGCTAAACCTATAACGAATAATAACAATATGATGTAAAAAGGAAATTCAATGTCAGATACGGCTAACTCTTCGTCTAGCGCTGAAGGCAACTCTTCTCAAAAGAGCAACTTTGCGTTTATGGACGTTGCCCTTAACGGTGGCAACGATGTGTACACCACGCGTTGCACAGAGATTCAAACTCGTGCCAAAAATGCGGAAAGCAACATCGAAACCGATCCGCGTATTGCAGGCTTCTATGCTCGCAATGCATTGGAGTTAATGGTTGAAACCGTATTTGACATTGATACCTGGTTAGCCCGTCCTCGCCATGATGTGACCTTAATGTCGCTCATTCATGACAAGGGCTTTAAGCAAAACCTCACCACAAATTTATTCCCTAAGCTCAAGCTGGTGATTAAGGTTGGTAACGAGGCAGTGCACAGCAAAACCACATTGCCGCAGCGTGATGCGTTACAAGCGGTGAAAGAGCTGCACCATGTGCTGTATTGGTTTATTCGTACCTATACTCCCAATCTTGAACGCAGTAAGTTTGTGGTTCAGTCATTTGATGAAGCGCTTATCCCACAACAAGTATCAATTGATGCGGCTGTAGCGACCAAAGCGCTAAGCAGCATCAAACGAGTTCAAGAGTTAGAGAAGCAGCTAGAGCTAGAAGACAAAGTTGAGCGTGACGCTTATCTCAAGCAGTTAAAAGAAAACGAGGCGCTAAAAGCAGCAAATCAAGCCTTACTTGAACAGATCGAGCAAGCTAAGCAGAGCGCAGAAAAAGTTACGGATACGCACAACTATAACGAGGCAGAAACTCGCACTTATCTTATTGATGTACTTCTGGAAGAAGCCGGTTGGAAACTAGAGCATAAGCGAGACCGTGAATACCCAGTATCAGGTATGCCAATTTCTCAGGCAAACCCTAACGGCAATGGATTTGTTGATTACGTGCTATGGGGTGACGACGGTACAGCGTTAGCGGTTGTTGAGGCAAAACGCACTCATCGCCGAGCCGAAGACGGGCAACAACAAGCGAAGCTTTACGCTGACTGCTTAGAAAAGCAGTGTGGGGTGCGCCCAGTTATTTTCTACACTAACGGCTATGAGACGCATCTGTGGGATGACCATTTCTACCCGCCACGCCAAGTTCAAGGCTTTTACACAAAAGCCGAGCTTGAGCTTATGGTGAAGCGTCGTACCGACCGCAAACCTTTCTTTGAAAATGGTATACCTAACAGCAATTTTGTTATTAACAACGAGATCACCAACCGTCACTATCAAAAGTCAGCCATCACCAAACTGCTGCAAGACTTTGAGCTAGAGCATGAGCGCAAAGGACTATTCGTTATGGCGACGGGTACGGGTAAAACTCGTACCGTGATCAGCCTTGTCGATTTGTTAGTGAAAAACGACTGGGTTAAGAATATTTTGTTTCTTGCCGACCGTAATGCGCTACTCACTCAAGCCAAGAAGAACTTCGTTAAGCTACTGCCTAGGGTAAGTTGTTCTATTTTGGATTCTGGTCAGAGCAAAAACAGTATCGACAGTCGCTTGTACTTCTCGACATACCCGACCATGAAGAATCTACTGGATCGAGGTGCAGATGAGCGTCCATTTGGTGTCGGTCATTTCGATTTGATTGTTGTTGATGAAGCGCACCGTTCCGTCTACTCGAAATACCGTCAAATCTTCGAGTATTTTGATGGCTTCTTAGTGGGGTTAACAGCGACACCAAAGGATGAAGTTGAAAAAGATACTTATGGCATTTTTGACCTGCAAAAGGGGATGCCAACCTACGCTTATGAAGACGACAAAGCGTATGACCAAGGCTACCTTGTGCCACCAACTAAGATTTCTGTCGCAACCAAGTTTTTACGTGAAGGTATTAAGTACAAAGACCTATCACCTGAAGAGCAAGAAGAGTGGGAAAACAAAGCTGAACTCGAAGATCGAGATGAAGTATTACCATCTGAAGTGAATAACTTCTTGTTTAATACCGATACTGCCGAGAAGATGTTTGCTCAGTTAATGAGTAAAGATGAGCGCGGTGGTATTCACGTTGAAGGTGGCGATGTCATTGGTAAAACCATCATCTTTGCTGCCAATAACCCTCACGCACAGTTTCTGCAAAAAGTATTCAACAAGAATTACCCTAAATGGGCGGGTAAATTAGCTCGTGTGATCACATGGAAAGAAACCTATGCACAAAGCCTAATTGATGAGTTTGGTGGCGACGAAAACAAGATTGACGAATTCGACCCTAAGAACCCTACTTGTCGCATTGCAATCTCCGTAGATATGCTCGATACCGGTATTGATGTACCTGAAGTAGTGAACCTTGTTTTCTTCAAAGTCGTTCGATCAAAAGTGAAATTCACCCAGATGATTGGGCGTGGAACACGTTTGTGTAAAGACCTGTTTGGTCCAAATGATGATAAGAAGACATTTAAGGTTTTCGACTATTGCCAGAACTTTGAGTATTTCGATGCGAATCCTGAAGGTATCGCGGTCGGAGTGGCGAAACCAGTGACTCAACAGGTATTCGAGAAGCGCGTACTACTCAGTACATTACTTAACAGCAGGTTGAATAATGAAGAGTTCCGAGAGCAACATCCAGAAGACTGCGAGCGCTATTCTGAGCTAAATCGTTACCAACTGGATATGTTGCACCATATTGTTAGTGGTATGAATCTCGATAACTTTATTGTAAGACCGAAGCGTCGAGCGATAGAGCCATTTTTAGAGCGTGAGCATTGGGATAACATCGATGATGCTAAGTTTACAGAGCTAGAGAGTCAGATCTCTGAACTGCCAACTGAAGCAGACGCTTTTAACTCTGATGAGCAGCTTAATCATCTATCACACCGCTTTGACAGCCTTGTGCTGACCATGCAGTTAGACCTTTTAGAAAAAGGTATGATTTCTGAGACGAGCCGAGGTCGTGTCATTGAATTCGCGGAGCAGTTAGAAGCCAAATCAACCATCCCAGCAGTACAAGCGCAACTACAACTGATCCAAGACATCCAGACTCAAGAGTTTTGGCAAGATATCCACCTAGTCACTCTAGAAGAGCTACGACGTAAGTTGCGAAATCTGATGTTTGCTTTAGACAAAGATAAAAAAGAGATGGTGTACACCAACTTTGAAGACGAAGTGCAAGGTGTCCATGATGTGACAAACGTGTACAAGAATCCAAGTGTCGACTTAGCCCAGTATCGCAAGAAGATTGAGCTCTATATTCAAGATCACCAAGACCAATTAACCATCCAAAAGCTAAAGCGCAATAAAGCCATTACACAAGCGGACTTAGACGTTTTGGAAGGCTTGTTACTGGAAGCTAGCGGTATGAGTGATGTGGAAACGTATCGCGAAAAAATCCTACAAGAGAAGCCTTTAGGTACGTTTATCCGTGAGCTTGTCGGTTTAGATCAGAATGCCGCCAGGGAAGCATTTAGCAGCTTCCTTGATGAAGAAGCTTATAACGCTGAGCAAATTGAATTTGTCGACCAAGTGATCGACTACCTCGTTAATAACGGCATCTTAGATATGTCGCAACTCTTTGAGCCACCATTTACTGATAATCACGGTGAAAGCGCCTACGGTTTCTTCGATGAAGGTACCGTAGTGGAGTTGTTCGGAGTGATTCGCACAGTAAACGCGAATGCAGTGGTTCCTGAAAGCCAGAGTGCTTAGAGCTTGATTCTTAAGTAAAATTAAATTTAGTCATCAAGAGGATAACTCCTTTTGAATCCAAGGGTATGTATGCCAATTATCGATAAAAAATATGAAGAATTATCACTTAAAGATGAGCATTTAGGTGATCCGTTACTCCTGGCGTTGGCTTGGAAAAAAAGCCATCAATATATCCGGACGACTAACTGGTATGCTGATAATTTTGAATTAGATTTATCAGCTCTTAACTTGGTAGAACAGTGTAAAAATTGGGCTGATGAACTAAACAACGAGGTTGTATTCAAACCATTAGACTTAGTGCCTGCTCCCAAGACCTGTGCTTGGGAGTTTGTCCAAGATGATAGCGATGGACGCCATAAAATTAAATGGCAACCGAAGCCCGTTGAGTGCGAGAAAGATACCACTCCCTCTGAGCCTCCCCAAAGTCCAGTTAAACTGAGGCCGCTTGCTCATATCCCAATTCGTGAACAGTCAATGTTGTCGTTGCTGATGATGGGGTTGGCAAACAAAGTTGAAACTATACAAGGTAACCCAAGCACCGAGTTTACGGATGTGCATAAGCAAGGAGTTGTGAGTTATGGCAATCGACTTTATTGTACCTATGATGCTGATGGCAATGCTCAACACAGTTATGGTTCAACCACTATCTACAGCAAGTACTTTGTTGATTATCGCCGTTTTCTAGACAGACCACATCACTTTGCACTTGAGCAGCTAGGAGAGATATCTCCTGATGAAAGGATTTACATCGTTGAACTCGATTTAGAGAAATTTTTTGATGGGATTAGTCGTCAGAAATTAATCGAGCAAATTGACAAGGTCATTAAACGAAAATCTTCTGATAAAGACTACGATAAACTCACTCAGCTGCTTGCGGCATTTAATGGTTGGGAGTGGTCTAGTGAGGCTGAAGAACAATATAGCAATTTATGTGCATCGGATAAGGTTCCCACTGCACCTAAAGGCTTACCTCAAGGGTTGGTAGCTTCAGGATTTCTTTCAAACCTCTATATGCTGGATTTTGATCGTGAATTTAGTGGCAAAATTGGTTCGGAATTTGTCGAAAATAAACAGCTTCGACTAATTGATTACTGTCGCTACGTTGATGATTTACGTTTAGTTATTGTGGGGCCTAAATCATTCGATGGTTTTGACCGTATTCAACAAGTAACCAATCAAGTAGTCGAGTTGGTTCGCGGGCTAGACTCATACAAAACATTAGGATTATCTATCCAATCAGATAAAACTAATGTTGATGTTTTTCATGGGCTTAAAGTTGGTGTTTCTAAAAACTTGAATGAAATCCAAGGTAGGTTGAGTGGACCCATTTCTTTGGAAGAAGCGGATAATCAGCTAGGACAACTAGAGTCATTGTTATCGTTACAAGCGCCACCTAAATCCGTTGTAGCTGCAAGCAAGAACTCTTATGCAGTTAATGGATTAGCCTCAATTGAGGCAACTCGATTTGATGTTAGAGAGGACACGCTTAAACGATTTGCTGCGAATAAGCTATCTAAAATATTGCGTGAGAAACGACATTTCGCCACACAAGTGCCAGATGAAAATGGGGTATTACAGCCTGGGGAGTGGGACTACTCCCAAGAGCGAATAGCTAGAAGGTTTATAGCTTGCTGGAGTTATGATCCGTCTTTAGTGCTTTTACTTAAGAAAGGACTAGAACTGTTCCCTAGTACCAAACTGTTAGAGCCTATACTCGTTCAACTTGAAATGTTGTTAGATGAAAAAGATGATAAACAAGTTGCGGTGGCAAGTTATTGTTTAGCAGAGGTCTATCGCCATTCTGCTACTGTTATCCACAAAAAGGATTCTCTTGCATTTCCAGCGCATGCGGATTTAGATGCGTACTTTGAGAGATTGCAAAGCTCGGCGGCAAAGCATAGCGTCCCTCAGGATCAATCTTTTGATTTACTTTCTGAACAAGCAAGATTTTTGATGCTCGTTCGAGCAGATACCGTACTAGAGCAGGAAGTTGGGGAACCAAAGTTCGATGTCATTTCTAAGTTAACGCATGGCTTTAGGGAGATTACACTTCCAGATAATTGGAGCTCTCAAGATATAGCTGTAGCTATTATTATGGCAAATCAAATGTCGGATATGAGCAAAGACTGCATTAGATCTTGTTCTTGTTTGCTTGAGAAAATTCATGGCGATATAGATCGGCTGTTTGATTCCTTTAAGTTGCTCCTTGTTCAAGATAGAGCCTTGGGTATCGCACTGGTTCGCCATGCTAGAGGAGTAAAGCACCAATGGGCAGCACTAGATAAAATCAAAGAGGAATTGCTTACACCACTGAATCTTGAAACGAAGCCTTACAGCAAACCTCTAAATAAGATCAGCACGAAAGTTAGCATTCTTCGACTTATCTTGCGTGATGATAATCCGTTCTCTAATGAAATAATGGCTTTGAAACTCTTGCAAGCTGTTTTGAGTGAGTATGAGTTGCTTGCGAAGCATCGAGAGCAAAGTATCGATCTTGCAGAAACTACAATCGAATTTGATGGTTTTAGTTCACCGGTAGCATTTTCTGTATTTGATAAAGATTTAAACCTAACTCTTGAGTTCAACGATAACAGTCACTTAATTGCTTCCTGGGATGATTTTAATTCTACAGTATCTGATGATGTGCGTGTGTTACGAAACGTAGGGGAATTTATTCGGGCAGTACTAGTTGGTAATCAAGATTGGACTTCATTCGGTTTGGGTGTTGTACCTAAACCAGGATATCGAGGTATTCGTTCTAGCTTCTATAAGCGACAATTAGGACTAATGACAAGCCCTGAATCTATCTCAGGAGTTGGTTCTCAAGTTTCAGGTTGGTTAACGGGATTACTATCGAAGCTATTGAAGTGGCCAGGTATTCGAGTTAATGACCATGGTTATGATTGGCCTATAAACTGGTCGGTATCAGCTGTTAAACAGTTAGTTAACGCACGACTGCATGAATTGAAAACTGCCTATTGCACTCAGTCTGGCATCCCAAGTTTACTTGAGAAGCAAGCTCTAGACTGGAATGATGGTAAAGAATCCCTTTCTGTTGTAATGGTACAGTCTAAGCTACCTGCTCTAAAAGACTTTGGTGAAGCTGGTCTAATGCTTGATAAGCCGGAGTATCGTGCTAAGCATCGTAGGCACGTAGCAAGGGTGGCTGAGCTAGTTTTGAAGCATCTTGAAGCACAGCGGGTTGAAATAGGTAGTAAAAAGCTAAATGCTGACCTGATAATTTGGCCGGAGCTTGCTGTTCATAATGATGATCTAGATGTACTTATCGCACTTTCTCAGAAAACTAAAGCGATGGTATTTTCAGGGCTTGGCTTTATCGAGCAAGATGGTGTTAAAGGGCCGAATAATTGTGCTGTTTGGATTATTCCAACAAAGCATAATACGAATCAGCGAGAGATAGTGCGTCTTCAAGGCAAGCATAATATGACGGCAGTTGAAAAAGGTAAGATTCAGCCGTGGCGACCATACCAATTAATGCTAGAGCTTGTACATCCCGCTTTCAAAGATGAAAAAGGTTTTATTATCACAGGCTCTATTTGTTACGACGCAACTGACATTGCTTTAAGCTCAGATCTTAGAAACAAATCTAACGCATATGTGATTAGTGCTCTGAACCAAGATGTAAATACATTTGATTCGATGGTGGAAGCATTACATTACCATATGTATCAACACGTTACGTTGGTTAATTCGGGTGAGTTTGGTGGCTCGTATGCAAAAGCTCCTTACAAAGATGCTCATAAACGTCTAATTGCTCATGTTCACGGTAATGATCAGGTTTCAATAAATACGTTTGAAATGAACATGTTTGACTTTAGACGAGATGGTGTTGGTGAGGGTATGAAATCAGCACTGAAGAAGAAAACAGCTCCGGCAGGCGTTGAAGTAGTACGTTAATCAGAAAATGATCAATCTTTATTGTTTAATATAGTGATATACAGTAAGGGACTCGGTATGAAAATGATCAAACTTCACGTAAATGTGTCTGCGAAGTTATGAGGAAATAGCTCTAATTATGATCAAACTTTATTGGCTTCCGACAAAAGAGCTGTCGGTGGACAATAAAGATCGAAACTCGACAATAATGATTAGAACTACGACAATAAAGTGCGAAACTTTTCGATGCTTTTTGTCGTAGTTTGCCTTCTTCCCTGAGAAGGTTTTGCCCCTTTTCGTGTTCACAGCATCCCCAAAAATTACAGTCATCCCCTTGAAAAAGGGGATCTCATTCAGCGCGTCCCGCAGCCGAGTGACGTGACTTAGTCGCCAATTTTCAGGCACCTACACGCGGTAGGAGATCCTCACTTTCGTGAGGATGACGGCTATAGGGGGCATGTTAGAAATGAAGGGATGTAGAGCATTTCTTTCCAAAAGTGAGTTTCAAACTTTGTTGTCACAATCTGTTTGGATAGCAACGATGATGGAGTCAAAGTTTCGATCTTTGTTGTCACTTCTTGGCTGTTACATCAGGCAGTAATCAGCCCTGTTTAGGAGAAAAGTTCTTATCTTTTTTGCATCTTAAGAAAATTAATTGTTATGTCCTCAAAATAAAAGCCTCCGTATAAACAGAGGCTTAGTAGAAGTATAAAAATAGTAGGGAAGTTAGGCTTGAATGAGTTGGCTCATCTCTTCTCTAACTTGTGGTACAGTCAAGCCAACAATAATTTGGAAACTCTCTCCATTACGAACCACGTTAACAGCACCTTGTTGTTGGAAATAGGATGTTGGTTGAACCAACTCAGCGTTTTTGACTTTCACACGTAGTCGTGTAGCACAGTTAGTTAGTAACTCGATATTGTCGCGCCCACCTAAGCCTTCAATGAATGCATTGGCTTGGCCGTCTTCGCTACCGTTTACAGTATTTCCTTTTTGTGATGCACGATACTCTGCCTTAGACACAAATTTCACTTCCGCATCATCGCGCCCAGGAGTCATTAAGTTGTACTTCAGAATAATTGCACGGAAGCTGAAGAAATATATAGCCGTGAAGGTGAGACCTAGTGCTATCTGAATCACATACGTACCCATGTGGTTTGCACCTAATGGCAGCCAGTTCTGGAAAACAAAGTCGATTAATCCAGTTTGGAAGTTACCCGAGACACCGAGCATAAAGGCAAGCGTAGCCATTGTTGCTGAAAGTAGTGCATGTAAAACAAATAAAGCAGGCGCAATAAATAGGAATGTGAACTCAATAGGTTCGGTTATCCCTGTCAGAATTGCGGTAATGGCTGCACCTAGAACAAGTCCTAGTACCATCTTCTTCTTTTCTGGTTTCGCGGTTGAGTAAAGGGCTAGTGCGATACCTGTACATCCAAACACTTTGCCCATACCAGTTAACATAAGGCCGCCCTGAGGGAATTGTTCAGTTAAGGGTGCGCTGCTTTCTGCAAATTGCTGAATGTGCTGGATCCAGTAAGCAACAGTACCACCATCAACCGCGACTGGACCATAGAATACGGGACCATAAACAAAGTGATGCAAACCAGTAGGGATCAACAGACGCTCAAGAAGAGTAAATGCCCAAACACCGAACGAACCTGAGTTGACTAAGAACGTTTGTAGACCATTGATACCACCTTGGATAGTTGGCCATACAAAGCATGTGATAACGGCAAGTGCAACCATCATAGGGAAGCTAATGATAACCACTAATGGGGTGCCATTGAACACAGAAGCCCAGTCCGGTAGTTTACGGTCAAAGTACTTGTTATGAACCCAAACCGATACACTCGCGATAACGATAGCACCTAAAAGGTTGGTATCCAGTGTTAAGATACCGCCAATTTCAGTTAGACCACGCTCACCAGCAACATAATTGACGCCAAGATCGGTCCCCCAAAATTGTAGTATTCCACCAATAACGTAGTTAAAAGTGATGTAAGAGACGAGGGTGGCAAGTACCGCACGACCTGACGCTGATTTTGCTAGCGCGATGGGTAAGCCAACTGCAAAAATAAGAGACATATTTTTGAAAACAGCTAATGACGCTTGTAGCAAAATGGTGGAAACACTGTGCCATGTTGAACCAGGAACTGCCCAAGGGAACAGATCTTGGTTTAGGAGCATAACGGTAAATCCAAGCAGCATACCTGCCGCAGGGAATAGCAAAACAGGGACAAACATGGCTGCCCCAAATCTTTGTATCATGTCTTTCATAGTGACCTCAAAGGTACCTCTAAACAGGAGTTCCTTCCTGCTTAGAGGTGGTTCAAGTTATTGGGAAAATTGTGGCAAATAGTTTTTATTTTCTTCTAGAAGATCGTTAACGATAGCTTTAGCTTTAGGGACATTAATAACGGTACGGTTGAGGGTTAATGCATTGATTAACTTCTGTCTATTACCTTCATACCATGCATCTACGACTAATTTTTCGTATCCTAACTGACTTTCAATCATGGCCTTCTGGAATGTTGGAATGGTGCCAACTGCAAACGCTTTAGGGCCGTCATTAGTTAGGGCACAAGGCACCTCAACCATGGCATCATCCTGAAGATTTGAAATCGCACCATTGTTTGGCACGATGACCAAATAAGTGTCGCCCATGTTGTATGCTAGGGATGCTGCTACTCGAACCATATAGCGCCCATGAATGTCAGCGTGTAAGGTCTCATTAGCGGTTGTCCCAGCATCAATAATGCGTTGGTTTAACTCAAACACTCTCTTTTCACGACCGTTGATCACTTGGCGTGCTCGAGTGTTGTTGATCTGCTCTTTTGCGACCATTTTTTCTGGATACAAGTAGTACTGGAGATAGGTATTTGGCAGATACTCTGGGTTATCCTCAAGCATTGTTTTCATATTTTGGAATGTGGCTTGCCATGACGGATCATCAGCAATTTCAGGATCAACGGCACTAATTCCTTGGTGTAGGATAATGTTCTTGATTTCATCCGTCAGATCTTGGCCTTGTTTATTTTTGATCTTAGTAAACCAACCATAGTGGTTTAGGCCAAAGTACTCAGGTACTAGATCCCAGAACTCACAACCTAATAGGTTTGCGTAGCTCACCATGATAGCGGCTGGCATATCGCAAATATTCAGGATGCGCTTATCATCTGGGAATTCACGGTTAAGTGCTTCTGCAACAATCGCTGCTGGATTGGTGTAATTAAGGATCCATGCTTCTTTTGAGTACGAGCGGATATCGTTAACCAACTCAATCATGTCACCAATAGAACGAAGGCCGTAAGCCATACCGCCAGCACCACATGTCTCTTGACCGACACAGCCGTGAGTGAGCGGAATTTGCTCATCTCGTTCGCGCCCTTCTAAGCCGCCAGTACGAATCTGAATAAAGAAGAAGTCTGAGTTTGAGAATGCGACACTTTTATCTGTTGTGTAAATGAATTCTTCAACTTCCGGATAGTGCTCTTTAAATAGAATCTCTGTCGCTTTGGCATTTGATTCTTGGCGCTCAGCATCAATGTCATAAAAAACAACACGCTTTAAAGGAAAGGTATCTTTTTCTGCAATTAGGCTGTTCATCATACCCAGCGTGTAGGTACTGCCTGCGCCAACAACGGTTAGGTTTTGCTTGTTCATTGAAATGTCCTGATGTTTAACTTGATGGCACAAAAGTATCTTAAAAGTATTATATTGGGCAATACATATAAGATACTTTGAGTGTAAATTATAATATCCTTCACAATAATTGAGCTTAAAAGTATTTTAAATGTATCGTCGATCACAGTTTACTTTTATCATGCATGGAGATTAAGGAGATGAGATGAGTAAACCTAGATACTTGCAGATAGCTGATACTTTGATTGAAAAGATCAGTAATGGTGAACTGTCAGCAGGCTCTATCTTGCCAACTGAAGGCGAGCTGCAAAAAGAGTTTGATGTAAGCCGAGTGACTATTCGTAAAGCAATGCAACTACTGGTGGATAAAGATTTATTGTTTCGCCAAAGGGGCAGCGGTACTTATGTTAAAGCACCTAAGGCGCAACATAATGCTCTACAGTTGAGCGGCTTCGTAGAAGAGGTTTCGGCACAAGGCAAGACGCCAAGCTCGAAGATAATTACGTTTGAACTTATTGAATGCAATGAGCTAGTGGCAGATAAGCTTAACGTTTCAATTGGAGAAGAGGTGTATTCAATCCGCCGTTTACGAATGATAGATGATGAGCCTGAAGTGCTAGAACACACGTATTTACCCGTTTCTCTATTTCCCGATCTTAGTATTAAAGCCATGCGCAGCTCCAAATACGACTACATAGAAAAGACGAAAGGACTAAAAATCAAACTTTCTCGTCAATCGATCAAGCCCGAAATATTGAATAAAAAAACCGCTGACGAACTCAATATGGATATGGCCGATCCGGTTATTCGCGTCGATTCTGTTGGTGAGCTAGAAAGTGGTATCGTGTTTGAGTATACGGTGCACTATTTTAGAGTAAATCAATACAGCTTTGACTATATAGCCTATCGGTAACTTAAGAAGCAAATTGCGTGGCAGTATTATCAAGGGTGAAACCCTTTAGGTATATTTAGCCTGCCTAAATAATCAACAGTTATGTCGCCAAATGGCAATTCACTAACCTTTGCTTTGTCTATGATGCCTCCATCAACTTAATAGTGTTCTAGAGGAAGCCATCATGAAAAAAGTGATTATCAATACAAATGTATTTAACGGTGTCGATGACAAGCTGATAGAGAATGTATCGATTCTCATTGAAGACAATTTGATAGTAGAGATTGGTGATATTGATCTTTCAGTTGCTGATGAAGTTATTGATGCGAAGGGTGGCACAGTTATGCCTGGTCTGATTGATGCCCATGTACATATTACTCTCTCTGCACCGTTTAATGTTATTGATACCATGACACGTGAGGAAGTGGCGATTCGTTCGGCCAAGATTTCCGAAGAGATGCTAATGCGTGGGTTCACCACCATTCGTGACGTGGCTGGTAATACGCTTGGACTCAAAACCAGTATCGATAATGGTTACGCATTAGGACCTCGCATTTTGCCGTCTATGGCGGCTATTTCTCAAACGAGTGGTCATTCTGACTACCGCCAAAACCGAGCTCAAGAACGCAAAGGTGACCACGAAGATTCACCGATGATGAAGCTGGGAGCGATGAAAGTCGCGGATGGCCGTGCTGAAGTATTAAAAGCAGTACGCGAGCAGTTGTTTATGGGCGCCTCTCAAATCAAGATTATGGCCGGTGGTGGTGCTTCCTCAACATTCGATCCACTAGATACATTGCAGTACACGTTGGATGAAATGAAAGCGGCTGTTGAGGCGGCCTCTGATTATGGAACCTACGTAGCGGCGCACATTCATACCGCAGATGCGATGCGCCGAGCTGCTGAAGCGGGAGTCATGTCTTTTGAACATGCGACAATCATGGATGACGATATCGCACAAACTATCAAAGAAAAGGGGATTTGGGTTATCCCGTCATACTTCACGTCGTCCTTAATTGCAGAGCGAAAAATACCGCTGCCAAATGAAGAAACTTATCGCAAAACTGAGCGAGTTGGTAAAGCGATGTTTCACTCCGCTGAGCTTATTAAGAAATATGACATCCAAAACTTGGCATTCGGTACTGATTGTGTGGGTGAGAAAGATGTGCACGCGACTCAACTTAATGAGTTGGCGGCTATCGAGCAAACGTTCGATACGATAACAGCGCTGCGTATGGCAACTTCAAACTGTGGGCGCTTGTTTGAGATGTCAACGTACCAGCACCCATACCCGCAAGGGAAACTGGGTCAGATCGTTGAAGGAGCTTACGCGGATCTATTGATTATCGATGGTAACCCGCTGAATGGCGTGGATTGTGTTATGAATTGCGATAGACAAAAAATCATCATGAAAGATGGTGTCGTTTACAAAAACACTCTTTAGCCTTATGAAAGCGGGACTTTCTTCAATGTAAAAGAACGAGCAAATATACAAAAAAGGGCAGTGAAGTCATCATTCATTGCCCTTTTTTATTACCAATAACTTGCAGTCAGGCTTTCTTCTTCACTTTTCCTTGAACCGCTTTAAATCTTGGGTTGGATTTGCATATTACATAAATGCGGCCGCGGCGCTTAACGACTTGGCAATCATGGTGGCGCTGTTTAGCACTTTTGAGTGAGCTAAGTACTTTCATTTGTGTTCCTTACTTGTTGGTAGCGACATGGCCGAAGCGGCGATTGAAATTAGCCACTCGTCCTTCTTTATGAATAACTCTTTGTTTTCCCGTGTAATAAGGATGTGATTCCGATGACACTTCAATAGTCATATACGGATAGGTTTTACCATCCTTCCACTCGATCGTTCGGTCTGTTTCCAGCGTTGAGCCAACGATAAAGTACTTGTCTACGCTCGTATCGTGAAAAACAACCTGACGATAATTTGGATGAATATTCGGTTTCATAATACCTCTAATTGTTATGTTATAACATTGCAAATGATAATCGTTATCGAATGAAGAATGCAACAGAAATTTCAATGGTGGTTTGTGTGATGACTAATCCATAACAAAGTTACGGTTGATATTTAAATGATAATCAATATCATCTAATTTCTTGGTATGGAGAGTTGAAGGTTAGACCGATGGATATGAAAAAATGGGAAAGACATACACTGTTAGCCGACGAAGCGGAGAAACAAGGGGAGTTGATGGCAGCGGTCGCCCATTACCAAATCGCGCTGTCTGAATCACAGCAGATGAAATTTGATACATCAGACCTTGAAGAGTTGGAAGATCTACTGGCGGTTAAAGTAATGTCCTGCCATAACCTTGCTGACTTTTGGCGTGCACAAGGAGACAGTGAATATGAACTGAAGTACTTACAACTAGCTTCAGAAGAAGTGATGACCTTGTTACCCCAATGTCCGCGTACTAGTTGTGATCGTTTTATCTCTTCATTGGGGTGTTGCAAGTCTGCATTGGTCGAATTTCTTAAACGCCATCCGAATCCAAAGGTTGCAAATCATATAGCTGACATGCAAACGACAAATGATTGTGAGTTGATTGTGAAGTTTAAAATTCATTGATCGGCTTAAGTTGTCTCTCCTATATGCAATTCTCCTTTAATCTTCGGCTACATATGAGATGTGATGATAGTTCATTGTTCTCATTGCAAAGAAACAATGACTTATGAAAATGTATCAGTTTTCCTGATGGTACGTGTTTTTTATTGGTCAAAAAAACGCCTTATAGTGTTCGACATGAGCAGAGTAAAGGAGTATTCGGCTATTCGCTAACGATTAACGTCAAGGGGAATTACCATGAACAAACTTACTCAAATCATATTGGCTTCGATCCTTCTTTCACTCTCATCATTCTCATTTGCTAACGAGCAAACGCCGCGACATGGTGAGTATGTTGGTGAAGCGGAAGTATTGGTTAGGAATGTAGTCAGCACAAAAGTAAAAACCTGCCTTTATAAAGGCAGTACCGAAGAGCCCGTAGAGCTTAAATGGGGCAAAACGTTGACCTGTCCAGACTCGATAACCATCAATGGCAATGTGATTCATGAAGGTGATGGGCTTAATACATCAGGCCACAAGCGAATGTAAGGCGAAATCTATGTTCGTTAAATGAAAGAAACCGAGATTTGATATCTCGGTTTCGAAATCTTGGGGGAAAACTAGCAGGCGTTATGCTTCAGAAACAACGCTAACACAAGCAAGGCTGACGTCTTGATCGATATAGGCCATGCCGAGCTTATTTAAGTAATCCATTCTATCCGCGGTTCGCAGGTCAATATCGGGACCTTCAATATTGTTGCTTTGATAAATCTGCGCTAAGTGCGCCATAAACCGCTCACCTACGCTCATCATTAGTAGGCTCATCGCCCCCACATCGGGCTTTACTTTGGCACGTTGTTTTTCTGATAAATTTACCGCAAGGACGATAGGTTCTTCTTCACCTTCAAAACGAACGCAGCGGTCTCGAACGGTTTGCTGTGCCCAATAATAAGCCAATTCTTTACTTTGAGTCAGAAAAACAGGCTCGACAGATTCGGTGTAATTGTTACCTATCGTTGCCATGGTCTTTTTCGCGGCTTGGTTAAGAGCTTTGTCGCCGGAGCGCTTAAGCCCTTGTCCTTGGATTGAGCTCAGTAGCGCCGATGAGGTGCCGTGGTACCAAACATCACTGGTTGCAAAGCCATCTTGTGATAGTAACTCTTTAGCATCTTGGAGATAGGAAGGAACTGTAGTCATAGGCATTCTCAACAAACATGAATGAATTTAGTCTAACAGAAGTGGAGAGTGAGACTGCGTCTTGGGGCGCAATTCTCACTCTCTAGGTGTGTTATCAATTTACTCTCATAAGTGTGTAGAGAGCAAATCGCCACCTTAATTAGTCGAACTGGTGAGAAGTATTAAGTTCACCGGCTGCTTTCAACGCGTTTTCACCTGCAAAGTATTCTTTGTGGTCATCACCCATGTCTGAGCCAGACATGTTTTGGTGTTTCACACAGGCAATACCTTGACGGATTTCTTTACGTTGAACATTGGCTACGTAGCCCAACATGCCTTGCTCACCGAAGTACTCTTTCGCTAGGTTGTCAGTTGACAGTGCAGCAGTGTGGTACGTTGGTAGCGTGATTAGGTGGTGGAAGATCCCCGCTTCACGAGAGGCATCCGCTTGGAAAGTGCGAATCTTTTCGTCAGCACGCTTAGACAGTTCAGTTTCGTCGTACTCAGCGCTCATTAGGTTAGCGCGCTCGTATGCTGATACATCTTCACCTGCTTCAACCATTGCATCATAAGCTTGCTGACGGAAGTTAAGTGTCCAGTTGAATGATGGTGAGTTGTTATAAACTAGCTTAGCGTTCGGGTGAACTTCACGTACGCCGTCCATCATCTCTTTGATTTGACCAATATGTGGTTTCTCAGTTTCAATCCACAGTAGGTCGGCACCAGCATTAATCGCCTCGATACAGTCAAATACGCAACGGTCTTCACCAGTGCCTTGACGGAATTGATATAGACCTGAAGGTAGACGCTTAGGACGTACCAGCTTACCTTCACGGTTGAAACAAACGTCGCCTTGCTTCATATCGGCTACATCGATCTCTTCCACGTCTAGGTAAGAGTTGTAGATGTCGCCTTGGTCGCCTGGCTCTTTAACTACTGCGATTTCTTTTGTTAGGCCAGCACCTTGTGAGTCAGTACGTGCAACGATAACACCGTTATCGATACCTAGCTCAAGGAAGGCGTAACGTAGCGCACGAAGTTTAGCGTGGAAATCAGCGTGAGGTACCGTTACTTTACCGTCTTGGTGACCACATTGTTTCTCATCCGCTACTTGGTTTTCGATTTGAAGACAACAAGCACCAGCTTCGATCATCTGTTTTGCCATTAGGTAAGTTGCTTCTGCGTTACCAAAGCCTGCATCAATATCCGCGATGATAGGCACAACGTGCGTTACGTGATTATCGATTTGGTCTTGAATAGAATCTTGTAGATCCACATCACCCGCTTCACGAGCAGCATCAAGAGCACGGAATAAACCACCCAGTTCACGAGCATCGGCTTGGCGTAGGAAGGTGTAAAGCTCTTCTACTAAACCAGCAACCGATGTTTTCTCATGCATTGATTGGTCAGGCAGTGGACCAAACTCTGAACGAAGTGCTGCAACCATCCAACCAGAAAGGTATAGGTAGCGACGGTCGGTTTTGCCACCGAAGTGCTTTTTAATAGAAATCAGTTTTTGTTGACCGATGAAACCATGCCAGCAACCCAATGATTGAGTGTACTTAGAACTGTCTTCATCGTAGGCCGCCATATCAGCACGCATAATATCTGCAGTGTATTGCGCGATATCTAGACCCGTTTTGAATTTGTTTTGAGCACGCATGCGAGCAGCAGATTCTGGGTTAATAGCATCCCATGGAGCACCAGCAGCGCGTTTTGCAACTTCTATCATTTCGATATCTTGAGTGATTTGCGACATAACTATTCCTTAGTTTCACGTTGGATATTATTGGCCAAATGGCTTAGTCGTCTTTCTCCAAGGGCTTCATGTTTTAGATTGGACGACCCGTTTAATTTGTTGTTATGGACAAATCGTAGCCGCATGTGTGATAATTTTGTTAATTTATAGTTATTATATTCGGTATTTTTTATATGAATATTGCTCGTATAGACCTTAATTTACTTGTGTATTTAGACATGTTGCTACGGGAAAGAAATGTCACCAGAGCAGCAAATCAGTTGGGTATTACCCAACCCGCAATGAGTAATGGTTTACGCCGATTACGTGATCTGTTTGAAGATCCGTTGTTGGTTAGAACGAGCGAGGGAATGATCCCGACAGAGCGTGCGCAAAAGCTGCAACCAGTGATTCGTAATATCTTGGCAAACGTTGAAAAGACACTACAGCCGACCACTGAATTCCATGCCGATGACAGTGAGCGGGTGTTTCGAATAATGGCTAGTGACTATGCGGAATCCACCATTATTCAACCTTTGCTTAAGCGGCTAAGTGAAATAGCGCCGAAAATCCGTCTAGATATCATGACGCCTAGTGATGTTAGCTACCAAGATGTAGAGCAAGGAACGGTGGATATCATCATCAACCGCTTTGATGATATTCCTCAGTCATTCCACCAAATGAGCTTATGGCATGACGGGTTCTCATGCTTATTCAGTTGCGATAACCCGATTGCAGATAATTTTGACTTGTTGTCGTATTTGAAAGCGCAACACATTTGGGTAAGTAAAACCGGGATGGGGACTGGGGTTGGGATTAATCCAAGTGAAGCACAAAAGCTTGGTTGGATTGATGAAGCGCTGATGCGTATTGGTAAGACCCGCAACATTACGGTGTTCACTCGACACTATTTGTCGGCCATCCTATTTGCCCAGCAGAAAAACTTGATCCTTACCATTCCAACCAAAGCGGCGCAGCTTCAGCGTCATAATCCTAAGCTTCTGATAAAGCCAGCACCATTTGCGATTGAGCCTTTTGAAGTGAAGATGGCATGGAGCCCACTTTTGCAAAGTAATCCGGATCACCAATGGATGAGACGCTTGATTAAGAGTGTGGCAAACGAGTTAGAAAGTGGTGTAACAGAGTAGTGAAATTGGGTATTTATTATGTGAATGTTCACTATAAATGGCATAAATTAGCTAAATTTTCGTCTGTTACGTAAATTTATTGAATAGTCATCGATTCATTCGAGAGAGATTTTATGAGCAATCGTATTCAACAGGGAAGCTTGAACATTGATAGCACCCTCTACCAATTAGTTAATGAACAGGTGATGCCTGGCACTGGCATTAATGCTGACGACTTTTGGCAATCTTTTGAGTCCATTCTTAAAGACTTAGCGCCTAAAAACCGCGCGCTGTTAATTAAGCGTGATGATCTACAGCATCAGATTGACGCTTGGCACCAAGAGCGGGCTGGGCATGCAATAGATGCAACAGAATACAAACAGTTCCTACAAGAGATTGGTTATCTAGTACCAGAAGGCGATGACTTCCAAGTCACCACTGCCAGTGTTGAACCTGAGATTGCAACGCAAGCAGGTCCTCAGTTGGTTGTTCCTATTATGAATGCTCGCTTTGCCTTGAATGCTGCTAATGCTCGTTGGGGAAGTCTTTACGACGCGCTTTATGGAACAGACGTCATCAGTGAAAATGATGGTGCAGAGAAAGGTGGAAGCTTTAATCCGGTTCGTGGAGCAAAAGTGGTGGCTTATGCCCGAGAGTTTCTTGATGAAGCAGCACCGCTAAATGGTGTCTCTCATAAAGACGTGACTAAATACAGTATCAGCAACGTCAGTATCGGCAATACGTTAACCGCAACGTTGGAAAACGGTGAGGAAGTTACGTTGATCGACAGTGATCAGTTCATTGGATACCAAGGGGATGCAAGCGCACCATCTTGCATCTTGTTGAAGCATAATAATCTGCATATTGAGATTCAAATCGATCCGACAGCTCCTATTGGAAGTGTTGATGCCGCGGGTATCAAGGACGTGCTGGTGGAAGCGGCACTGACTACGATTATGGATTGCGAAGATTCAGTAGCTGCAGTGGATGGTGAAGACAAAGCGCTTGCCTATCGAAACTGGTTAGGGCTGATGAAAGGCGACCTACAAGAGTCGCTTGAGAAAAATGGTAAAACCATTGTTCGTAGTCTCAATCCCGACCGTCACTATACTAGCGTGTCAGGCGGAGAAATTTCGCTCAAAGGCCGCAGTATGTTGTTTATACGAAATGTGGGCCACTTAATGACGAACCCGGCTATTATTGATGCGCAAGGTAATGAAGTGCCTGAAGGTATCATGGATGGCATGATTACATCGTTAATTGCAATGCATGACTTGAAAGGCAACAGCCAGTATCAAAACTCAACCGCTAACAGCATTAATATCGTTAAGCCTAAGATGCACGGCCCTGAAGAAGTAGCATTTACCAATGAACTGTTTGGTCGTATTGAAGATGCCCTAGGTTTAGAGAAATACACCATCAAAGTTGGCATTATGGATG
Organism: Vibrio sp. ER1A; assembly: GCF_000733315.1. Lineage (NCBI taxonomy): Bacteria > Pseudomonadati > Pseudomonadota > Gammaproteobacteria > Vibrionales > Vibrionaceae > Vibrio > Vibrio sp. ER1A. Next base: position 1,447,796 of record NZ_JPJA01000086.1, on the reverse strand, counting down.
AAGAGCGCCGAACGTCGGTTAACTTGAAAGAGTGTATCCGCGCTGCGAAAGATCGTGTGGTGTTTATTAACACTGGGTTCTTAGACCGAACTGGTGATGAGATTCATACCAGTATGGAAGCTGGCCCCTTCGCTCCTAAAGCACAGCTGAAGAGTATGACTTGGATTGGTGCATACGAAGATCAAAACGTTGACCTTGGTCTTGCCTGTGGACTGCAAGGTAAAGCACAGATCGGTAAAGGGATGTGGCCTGAGCCCGATAATATGGCCAAGATGATGGAAGCTAAAATTAGTCACCCACAAGCTGGTGCTAATACCGCTTGGGTTCCATCACCAACAGCGGCAACACTCCATGCGCTGCACTACCATAAAGTGAGTGTGCCTAGCCGCCAAAAAGAATTACGCGAGCGAGTTCGAGCGAATGTGGACGACATCTTGACGATTCCGTTGCTAGGCAATCAAAAGTTGACGGCGAAAGATATCCAAAGCGAGTTAGATAACAATACGCAAGGTATCTTAGGTTATGTTGTACGCTGGATTGACCAAGGTGTTGGCTGTTCTAAGGTACCGGATATCAACGATATTGGCCTGATGGAAGACAGAGCGACACTACGTATCTCTAGTCAACATATCGCTAACTGGCTGCGTCACGGCATTTGTAATGAGGCGCAAGTTATGAAAACCATGAAGCGTATGGCTGCAGTTGTTGATGAGCAAAATGCAGGTGACCCTAACTACAAAAATATGGCGCCTGATTTTGAAAGTAGCATTGCGTTTTCAGCCGCATGCCAGCTTGTATTTGAAGGCTGTGCACAACCTAATGGTTACACGGAGCCTGTTCTTCATGCGATGCGCTTGAAGCTAAAAGCAACCCAACACTAAACAATCAACTATAAAAAATACACCCCCAATTAAACCGAGCCCAAGGTGCCGCGCTTTAGAGCGCGGTTTTTTTTATCTTGCGATGAAGGGTTTTGAACGTAGGGGGAATATATGACAGATAAAAAAACACCGAGAACATAGTCTCGGTGTGAAAGATAGTAATAGTAAACTCGGGAGGGCTGAGTCTCCCAATACAAAAATCTTAAGGATCGTTGGCTACATAATGATGTAGAAACAGTTTGATCATATATTCACCACTCCGATTGGAACATTAGACTAAAGTGGTAAAGCGAATAGCAAACTTGAAAACTGATTTTTCATTTTTATTTCACAGAATTTTTTGCGTTTGATGAGATTTTTGCTACGACGCACTTCAAAACCGCATAGTCGTAGTTCTGCTCAAGGTACTCATAAAGCGGCTTGAGTTTGTAATCTTGCAATGTCTTTAAACTTATTGCTGCTGTTGTGATGGTGTCATACTCTGCCTCACTAATATCGACGACTTGTTCGAGTTGGCAGGCATTGATTTCTATTGCTTTGGCTAAATGGGCCAATACCGTTGCTGGTTTAATATTACGCTCAGTCGCAATCTGTTCAGGCGCCAACCCTTGTTGAAGTCGTGTTAGTGACTCAAGCTCAGTCTCATTTAAGACGATTTTTTGCTCTGTTTTGGGTTCGATAGCATCAATAAAGCGCTGACCATATTTACTGATTTTAGTCTCGCCAAACCCTGAGATTTGATGCAGCTCGTCAAGTTGTTGAGGTCTCTCAATCGATAGCGCTTCTAGTGTTGCGTCGCTACAAATGATATAGGCTGGAACTTGTTGCTCTGTCGCTAAGGATGAGCGCACCTGTTTTAATACATCAAACTGTTTGATGTCTCCTGTTGAAAGTCCAGTACGGCGACCTTTAGTACTAGAGCGAGCTTTTGAATTAGAACTACGAAGCTTTCGTAATTGGATGGGGGCTTCACCTTTTAAGTATGGTCGACAATGTTCGGTCAAGCGGAGACTGCCATGGTCGCCATGTACCTCTAGCAGGTTCATTGCAAGCAATTGACGAAATACGCCTTGCCATTGTTTCGCATTTAATTCGGTGCCGATACCGAATGTAGAGACGTTATGATGCTGGTTCTGTTCAATTCTTTGGTCTGACTTGCCAAGTAGAATATTAATTAAATAGCTGGCACCAAAGCGTTGCTCGGTACGAAACACGGTAGAAAGAGCTTTTTGAGTCGCTTTGAGTCCATCCCAAGTCTCGGGTGGTGTAAGGCAGTTATCACAGTTACCGCACGGCTGTTCCAGTGATTCTCCAAAATAAGCCAAGAGTGCTTGGCGGCGACAAGTGGCAAGGTCGCAGTAGCCTAGCAGTGCATTGAGTTTTTGAATGGAAGTAAATTTGAATTGCTCCGAAGCGTCGGAGTTTTGCACCATTTGGCGTTGTAATACCATATCTTGCATGCCAAATGCCATCCAGGCATTGGCTGGCTGACCATCACGTCCGGCACGTCCTGTTTCTTGATAATAGGCTTCGATACTCTTCGGCAGACTTAAGTGTCCAACAAAACGTACATTAGGCTTATCAATCCCCATACCAAACGCAATCGTGGCAACTATGATGATGCCATCTTCTCGTAAGAACCTTTGTTGATTCAACGCTCGCTGATCCGCAGACATACCCGCATGATAAGGGAGGGCAACTTTACCTAACTCATTGAGCCATTGAGCTGTTTCTTCCACCTTTTTTCGGGACAGGCAATAGATAATACCTGCATCTTCTGGATGATGAGCTTGTATAAATGACCAGAGTTCTTGCTTGGCATTACTAAGGTCTGAGACGTGGTATTGAATGTTTGGTCTATCGAAACTGTGAACAAAGACCTCGGCGTTCTCCAAGGCCAGCTGTTCGATAATTTCTTGCTGTGTCCGACTATCCGCAGTCGCGGTAAGTGCTATTCGTGGAACAGAAGGAAAGCGCTGCTTTAGGACATCTAGCTTTTGGTATTCAGGACGAAAGTCGTGTCCCCATTGGCTAACGCAGTGTGCTTCATCAATGGCAAATAATGATAAATGGCACTGCTCTAGCAGACTAAGCGTTCGCTCCAGCATCAGTCGTTCTGGAGCTACATACAAAATATCGATATCGCCAGATCTTAGCTGTTGTTCGACAATCTGCTGATCATAGGGCGTTAAAGTTGAGTTTAAATATGCGGCTTTTACACCTATCTGATGAAGGGCATCGACTTGGTCTTGCATCAAAGCAATGAGTGGTGACACAACAATCCCAACCCCTTGCCGCAAAATGGCAGGGATCTGATAACAGATCGATTTACCGCCTCCAGTAGGCATTAAGGTCAGTACATCGTTTCCTGATATAAGAGTGTTGATGATGGACTCTTGCTGATGACGGAACTCATCATAACCAAAAAGGGATTTGAGTAATTGTTGTGGAGTCATTGGTTTGGCTATATTCGGATAGGTCGACACAGTTTCTCAATCGTGACGATCGTTTTCAAGCGCAGTCTGTTGTCACTTGAGGTTACTCGGGTTAACTCAATGAAAGGATGCAATAAAAGTTGTAGTCGATGGTTTAGAAATCAAAAAAACGGATTAAGTAGGAAAGAAGGGGAAGAAGAGATAGTCGGGCTTAGCTTGGCATATAAGCCCGACTTATACGGAGCTTTGGAATACGTTAGCACTCCATTGCTAGTCACTTTTTGTTGCAAGTGACGTCTTTTTAGAACAAAGGGTAACAAAAAAGTTCCATTACCCTTGTTCAAAAAGTTGGTTTATAGACCTTTGATGTTCTCAACTTCAAGTTCGTTGAAGTAGCGAACAGTCTTCACTTTAAGCTCTTGCTGAGCTGCATCGTCAGCAACGATGATCGCTTTGCGGTGCATTTGAAGTGCTGTCACTGTCCACATGTGATTTACAGAACCTTCAACTGCCATTTGTAGAGCAAGTGCTTTGTTGTGACCTAGAGTTAGGATCATTACTTCTTCAGCATCTAGAAGAGTCGCCACACCGATAGTTAGTGCGTACTTAGGTACTTGATTGATATCGTTATCGAAGAAACGAGAGTTAGCGATACGAGTATCTTCTGTCAGAGTTTTGATACGAGTACGAGATGCTAGAGAAGAACCTGGCTCATTGAATGCGATATGACCATCAATACCCACACCACCCATGAATAGGTTGATCTTGCCGTATGAACGAATCTTTTCTTCGTACGCAGCACAGTGAGCATCGATGTCATCAGCAAGACCGTCAAGAAGGTTGATGTTCTCTTCTTGGATGTCTACATGATTGAAGAAGTTGTTGTACATGAACGAACGGTAAGATTCTGGGTGCTCAGGGTCGATACCAACGTACTCATCCATGTTGAAAGTAACAACGTTTTTGAAGCTTACTTCACCAGCGTTGTATAGTGCGATCAGCTCTTTGTATGTAGAAAGAGGTGTTCCACCAGTTGGCAAACCTAGAACAAATGGTTTTTCAGCAGTTGGTTGGAATGCATTGATACGCTCTGCGATATGGCGTGCTGCCCACTTACCTACTTGTTCTGCGTTTTGTAATGGAATAAGTCTCATGTTGATCCCCTAATAATAGAATTTAGTTTGTTCTGAAACATTAATTCGCATTATAAAATAAGTTTTTCGAGTCGGCTATTACTTTTCTGTGAATTTTGCGATTTTTCTTGATCGGGATCGCTTTTCATTAGCTTTATGTCGACAAAATCAACAAAGTGAAAGGGATGAAAGTTAAAAATTTCGATAGGTAAATAAAGTGGTTACGACACGTAAGCTAGGTCATTTTTGAGGGGAAAAGCGAAGAGGGCGCGATGCACCCTCTAGAATTCTTTAGATAGCTTGACCGTTTGCAGTAACTGCAACATCGACATTGCCTCGTAGAGCGTTTGAATATGGGCATACTTGGTGTGCAACACGAACCAGTTCAATAGCAGCGGCATCTTCCATATCTAATGTCACATCAAGCGCAACATCCAAAACAAATCCGCCTTGTTCGTTTGCTTTTAATGCAACCGTTGCCTTTGTTGGCGCTGCTTTTAGGCCAAGCTTCTGCTGCTGAGCAACATGAAGGATTGCGTTCGAAAAACACGCTGAATAACCAGCAGCAAAAAGCTGTTCTGGGTTAGTCGCCGTTCCCGTGCCGCCAAGTGCTTTAGGATATGACAACGCAAGATCTAATAGACCGTCATCTGTAGTCACTTGACCGTTACGTCCAGCAAGAGCAGTAGCAGAAGTTGTATAAAGTGCAGACATGATTCATTCCTTATTGTATTAATAATGATTGTGCATAATTAGATTGTGCACAAATCATATTGCCAAATAAGAGTGATTGCAAGTATATTGTGCGCAATATAAATAAATGGTTTGGAAAGATATGAAGTTCGACCAGCTAGAGTCATTAGATATCGATAAGCAAGTTTGCTTTGCACTTTACAGCGCTAGCAATGCGCTGACGCGTGCTTATCGACCAATTTTGGAACAGATTGACCTGACATATCTGCAATACATGACCATGCTTGTATTGTGGAAGAAAGCCCCGATGAACGTTAAAGACATTGGTGCAGACTTGAAGTTGGATTCTGGAACGCTCACTCCTTTACTCAAAAGACTTGAACAGAAAGGGCTTGTGGAGAGAAAACGCAGTGAAACAGACGAGCGTGCGAGAATGATTACTGTCACAGAACAGGGCTTTGCTCTGCGTGACAAAGCCATGTCAGTCCCAAACTCCATTGCATGTAAGGCTCAGTTGGACCTGGAAGACGCGCTGACATTGAAACGAATCTGTGAGCAATTAACCAATAACCTAATGGATTAGTACTTGATGGATATCGAAGGATTATCAAAAGTAGGCTTTAAGCACCTTCTGGCGCTTCATGTCATGCTTGACACAAGCAGTGTCACCAAATCAGCAGAAGTACTGTCGGTTACGCCATCCAGTGTGAGCAAAACCATCACTCAGTTACGTGACATATTAGACGATGAATTGTTCTACCGTGATGGTTCTCAACTCACGCCAACCCCTTATGCCGTAAAAATCGCGCCATTGATTCACTCTATGCTGGCAAGTATGAACGGTTTATTGAACCAAACACGATTTGAACCAAACTCATTTGAAGGCCGATTCAGCCTATCGATGAGAGAAAGCACTTTTGAGTTGTTCGCGCATTCCTTGGCGCGGCTGACCATAGAGTGCACGCCAAAGGCCAAACTCCAAATCATGACAAAGGCTCGATTTGGCTTCGACGCTTTGCACAGTGGCCAAGTAGATTTCATTATTCTCCCTCACGATGTGAGCCAAGCCCCAACCAATACCAAAGAGTTGATTTGGGAAGTGATTCTGGAAGATGAATTGGTTTGCCTAATGTCTTCTGGCAACACGTTAGCAGGACGTGAACTGACAATTGATGATTACCTAAATAGTCAGCATATCGGTATTTCAGATGCCGAACTTAATCGCCCTTATTTTGAGCAGACTCTACGCCAGAAATATCGCGCTAGAGATGTAAAAGTGAATGTTTCAGACTTTGGTGCGGCAGCTGTACTGTGTCATCAATCCAATTTGCTGTTTACTTGCTCTAAAAAATGGGCCGATATTGCGCTTCAAGCAAAAGGATTGGTAGCAAAACCCTTGCCTTTTGAATACGGTAAGGTGGCATACAGTTTGGTGTGGAACCGAGCTAGCATTAACGATCATGCCATCGCATGGCTATGTAATTATCTTCGAAATCTCGCTTAACCCTTAGCTGCTTGTTTATGAAAACCGTATTGGCAGTTGTATATTGATAGGTGATGAAATAGTCTGTTATTTCATCACTAAGGAAATTCATATGTTTGCACAGTCTAACTACCTCTGGCTTCTACTCGATATACCAGTAGCTCGGTAGGTTTTTCTGTGCCTGGCTACGAGTAAAGCGTAGCCAGTCCACACCGCTTATTCTCGTAGCCTTTATTGAAAGGGAGTAAGAATGAGCAACGCGATAGAATCATCCCAAACGTCATCGAAGCCCCAATATGTTAAAGGGTTAATGTTCGCTTTATCTGGAGCGGCGCTTTTCTCACTCAAGCCGATATTGATTAAAATCGCTTTTCAATATGGTGGCGATGCTACAACCATCATGTCGTTGCGCGCATTTAGCTCGCTGCCTTTTTATTTATTGGTGCTTTGTATTCTTTGTCGTTCAGCGGAAAAGCGCCAGCACGTTAGACGTCATGGGTGGCAAGCCGCATTAGTAGGCGTTTTAGGTTACTACGTTGCCAGTTATCTAGATATAGCCGCATTGGAGTACATCAGTGCTCAACTCGAACGGTTACTTATATTCCTATTCCCCAGCTTCGTGGTGCTATTTTCTTGGGTATTTTTGGGACAAGCGCCGTCCAAGCTTGTGCTTAAAGCCGTTGGTATAGGGTATTTAGGTATTGGTTTTATTATCGCTCACGACTTACAGTCTTTTGGCGGAGAAGTATGGAAGGGGAGTGGCTTGGCTATAGCATCGGCCATCGTGTTTGCCGCTTACTTAATGTTAAGTAAAAACATCATAAGTAAGATAGGAAGCGAGCTGTTTACCAGTATTGGTATGGGTAGCGCCGGATTAGCGATCCTAGTGCATTTGTCCTTATCAGGGATTAGTCCGAGTGACTGGTCGTTTCCTCTAATTTTGCTGGGTATTATATTAGGAATCTTCTGCACAGTGCTTCCCTCTTACCTTATCGCAGCTGGAATGGCACGACTAACCGCGACCGAATTGAGTGTCACCTCAAATATAGGTCCCGGCATTACGGCATTAGCGGCGGTGTTTGTTCTAGGTGAGGCATTTACTGTCTATCACGCCGTTGGGTTATGCTTAGTACTGTACTCGGTATACAGTATGAAACAGGCAAACTAAGATATCACTGTGGCTAGATTGGTTGCCCAACTAGCCACATTAGACATAGCGGAGGAAAGGTTTATTTCCATGCGCTACCGAATTGAATATAGGTTGTCCACTCTTCAGGTCCTTTTGCGACGTCGATACCCATACGCAAACCAAGCTGACGGGCAAGCAAGTATCGAAAACCGGCACCTTGGGTATAATATACTTTGCTTCTAGAGATGCTTTCATCATGATTGAATGCAGTACCTGCACCAGCAAATCCAAGAATCGTCCAGCGATTATCAATGTCATAGCTCAGTTCGATTTCACCCAAGGCCGTATTGTCGCCACGATAACGCATGGCTGCTATGCCTCTCATTTCAATAAATGGTTTGGCGTACACTTCTGCTCGTGGGTCAACGTTGTCCGAAATAGATTTCACATCTGCGCGCAGCCCTAGCCCCCATTGTGATGAAAGTCTCGAGTAGTTGAGGAAATAAGCATTGTATTTTTGGTAGTCAAATTGACCCCCGAAGGCTTTTCTATGGTAATCCAGTTTGATACCCGCTTTAGTCCCTTCTCTTGGGGAAAACTGGTTGTTGCGACTATCGTACATCGCTCGAATGCCCACTCGTCCATCTCTAGAGTTTAATGCTAGCTCACTCAATTGGTCGAAGGTCGATGTCGAAGACATATAGCTGTAAGCGCCACCAAGGAAGAAGTTTGACTCTCCTAATCGAAAATCAATCTCTTGAAAGAAATACAGTCCTTTTAAACTTAGATCGAGAGGGGTATCTTGTTCGTACATTTTCAAGTTGAACTGTGCGCCAAACAAACCGCCAAGATAACGGATTTTATCGTTACGCCAGTTGCCAGAATGAAAACCACCATAAAGATGGGAGCCGTTGCTTGTTCCAAGCGCCATCAACCCGGAAGCACTGGCTGGAATATCTTCAACTTTTTCACCGGCCAAGCGTTTCGCTTTACGTTCGTCTGATTCGTGGAAGAAAAGCAACGCTGCACCACCGCCAACGCCAACTGCTGGGTCAGTGACTGTAAGGGGAACTGGCAAAAAACCAGCTGCGTTATCCAAGATAAATTGGCTGCCATCCAGTCTGCCGTCCGTAGGGTCGATAAAACTGTCCATCATTCCCGCACTGGTGTTTTTTGAAATGAAAACAAGTGGTAGTGACAGTAAAGCGAATAGGTGGGTTCTATTAGGTATTTGCATGTTTTGCTACTTAGTTAGGCCTATTAGATGAAGTTGACTCCCTATCTTTCCTTTATTCTATAAAGGATTCTGGTCTTCCTAAGTCAGATTTGTGTAGTTTAACGATGAATGAGTAAATACTCCAACTGCCATCTATTCGAATGCTTTATGAGTCTTAGTTGGACATTAGAAGGTTTACTCTAGTGGCCTTGAGACTGTGCTCTAATTGAATCAATAAATTCTAGTGGGCTGAGTAGAGCAAGAAAGGAAGCAAAAGATACAAAGTAGTGATAATTATCACAGCAAACAGTGCATGAAAAGTGAATCAGACATCGAAAAATCCTATGTAAAATAGGCTCAAAATGCGGTAATGTCCGCGTGTTATTCCTAACAAATAAAAAGCGTCCAATGATTAATAAGTTCTTAAGCTTGTCCGACACAGCGAAGGGGATTAGCGCGTCGATTTTAGCCTCATGCTTGTTTGGCTTATTGCCTCTTTATGTTCAATTTCAGCCCGAGTTAGAAGCATTTAATGTTGCGGGAGGCGAAGGGCATTGGATCGCGGCACAGCGTATTATCTGGAGTGTGCTTGTTGTGCTCTTGTTTCTTACACTGAGCCGAAGAATTGGTATGCTTTTTAGCGCGCTAAAGCAAGTCAACCGCTGGCATCGGTATTTGTTCTCTGCGTTACTCGTTGGGCCGCAATACTGGATTTTTGTTTGGGCACCTCTATATGGGGAGACCTTGTCAGTCGCCTTAGGCTACTTCTCTCTACCTTTAGTGCTGGTGGTGGTTGGGCGATTTGTTTATGGCGATAGACTGACACCGCTACAAACTCTGGCTTGCTGTGTGGCTGGTGCCGGGGTGATATACGCTTATATGATGGCTGAAGGGTTATCGTGGATAGTGCTTTTGATTGCGCTTGGCTATCCAGTTTATTTCGTCCATAGGAGGACTTTGGGTGTCAAAAGCGATGTTGGTTTTGCGCTCGATAATTTATTCCTGTTGCCATTTGCGTTAGGGGCCACACTCTATCTTCAACCGTGGAGTTATATCCAGCAATTGGATGCATCGGTTTGGATTTACTATGTTGGCTTGGCGGTAGCTGGCTCAGTTCCTATGTTGCTCTTTTTGTTTGCGTCACAGTCTTTATCTATGTCGCTCTTTGGCTTGTTAGGGTATGTTGAACCTGTTTTAGTATTCTGTGTAGGACTACTGTTAGGGGAGCGTGTGGCTGCGAGTGATATGCCGACGTATTTATTGGTGATGGTTGCTTTACTAATATTAGCCATGGATGGGTTAAAACGCGCCCGTTCTCACGGTGCGGTGAAGTAATCAGTTTACCAAGTATTAGCATAGAGAGTTGATGATGTTAGAAAGGATTTGGTCAGAATATCAAACTGGCTTGCGAAACTTCTTGAGAAGTAAGATTTCCAACGAATCGGATGCGGAAGATGTGCTGCAGGAAATTTTGATAAAAACGTATCAGAATCTCGACAAGCTACAGAACCCAGACAGCATCAAATCTTGGCTATTCCAAATCGCTAATCGTTCCGTAATCGATTTTTATCGAGCAAATGGTAAAGCTTCTTTGGCAGAGGGAGAAACTTTGTGGTACGAAAGCTCAGAAGAAGATGCCAAGCAACAACTCGCGAGTTGCATTCAGCCACTGATGAGCTCATTGTCTGATTCTTCGGCCGAGCTTTTACAGTCGATAGATATTGAGGGTAAGTCGCAGAAAGAAGTTGCTGAGGAACTAGGTGTTAGTTACTCAACACTGAAGTCGCGAGTGCAAAAAAGTCGCACAGAATTGAAAGCTGTGTATGAGCAATGCTGCCGTTTCTCCTTCGACTCGCGAGGTGCTGTCATGGATTACGAAGCGAAACAATCGAAATGTAATAAGTGTTAGGTATTCAGTCTCAATTGAATTCAGTGCAGTGCCGATTGCGTGGCACTGCACCCTACTTTATTCGCGAGATATTACATTACCGAGCTAAAACTTCCCAAGGGCACTTCTAAAGTGTTTTCACCCACTCTAATCGGGCTTCCAATCATTTCGTCATACGCATTATCTTGTCTTAGAACGACTTCCTTTGCCTCAATGTTATGGCACAATCTGCGCATATCAACAATGTTGTGACTGCGTATCAGCCGCCCATCTTCTTCTGTAATGTAGTGTTCGTCACCATCAATAATCACTGATGCTTGATAAAGCGACATTTCAAGTGAGTGTATGACCAACTTATCAAACTGAGCAAACTGTTCTAAAGCGCTTAATTTTGTGTTCATTCTAACTCCTCCTTGCTAGACAAATTTCTTACGATGTCAGTCGTCAAATTGTTCAAATAATGTTCGGTCAGGCTTTGGGCCCACGACGTTGAGAAGGCGTTTGTTAACGGTTTTTAGTTCGATTTACAATGTAAATGCAAGGCATAGCTGAGGTGCTATGCCTATTACATTTAGGGGTTGTGACTACTTCAATTTAACTACCAAGCCGCTTGGAATATTTCCGCGATTTCTTGTTTAGTTGCCTGACGAGGATTGGTTAAACAGCAAACATCATTCAGTGTACTTTCTGATAGTTTATCAATATCACCTTGGTTAACACCTAATTCTGCTAACGTCGCAGGAATGTTTACCTTTCTTGCAAGCTCATTCATCGCTTCAATTGCCAGCTGAGAAGCTTCTTCTGTTGTTAATCCATGAACCTCTTTGCCCATTGCTTGTGCAATATCGACGAATTTTTCAGGGTTAGCCGTGAGATTAAAACGTTGTACATGAGGAAGGAGTACAGCATTACAAATACCATGTGGAAGGTGATAAGTTGCGCCTAACTGATGAGCCATCGCATGTACGTAGCCAAGAAGCGCGTTGTTAAATGCCATACCTGCCATAAACTGAGCGTAAGCCATTTGCTCCCGAGCTTCGAGGTTACTTCCGTTGCTGACACACGTTGGCAAATGTTTAGTAATTAGCTCAATTGCTTTTAATGCAACCGTGTCTGTGATCGGGTTCGCGGCAACTGAGACATAAGCTTCAATAGCATGAGTAAGTGCATCCATGCCTGTTGCAGCACTCAGTGAGCTCGGCATGGCAAGCATTAACTGAGGGTCGTTGACTGAAATCAATGGGGTTACCTTTTGGTCAACGATCGCCATTTTGATTTGTCTGCTTTCGTCCGTGATGACGCTGAACATCGTCATCTCAGAAGCGGTGCCAGCTGTGGTATTAATCGCAACTAAGGGGAAGGGTGATTTACTCGCTTTGTTGATCCCTTCATAGTCGGTGATTTTTCCGCCATTAGTTGCGACTAAGGCGATGCCTTTTGCACAGTCATGAGGTGAGCCACCACCAACAGAGATAATAAGATCACAATCATTGTCTACTAACGTAGAGAGACCTTGTTCTACATTGTCGATGGTAGGGTTAGGCTGTGTTCCATCGTAAATAGCAAAAGACATGCCTTTGGCGGCAAGTTGCTCAGTAATCGTTGCTACGAGGCCAATTTGAGTTAAAACGGCATCCGTCACTATCAGCGCTTTGCTAAAGCCTTGTTGGTGAATGGTATCTACGGCTTGAGATAAACACCCACTGCCTAATAAATTGGTAGAGGGAAGGATAATAGAACTGCTCATTTGAATGCTCCTTGCTATTCGCCATGATGTATATGATAGCGAGAAGCTAACATGGGCAAGAGCAAGTTCTTATGATGTAAATCAATGGGTTAGTATGAGATAAATTTAGTGTAAATTATGTACTAACCCTTTTGAAACAATTGGTTAAGCGGTCTTTGTGGGGTGGTCTATCACTATTTGTGGTATTGAGCTCCCTGAACTATTAGTAATACGGATGGTTAAATGTGACCGAGTTCACCAAGTGTTACTTTAGATAATGCACGATCAGCTTCGAGAGTGTGGGCAATTAACTTTCGTGCGTCATCAAGTTCAAAGCCTTGATCTAATGATCGATCTGCTTCTTTGGTGACCATTTTTAGGAGCTCGATAGAGGAAGAAATATCGTCAATTGACCCTTTTAGCTCGCTCAGTATCTGAAGACTAAAAAGTTGCTCTGTGAGCTTTTTAATCGCAGATTCAAGATCATAGGCGTCCTCTCTCAAATACATTGTAGTTTTGTATGTTTCTAGTCGCCGAAGTGTGTCGATTAAGCACTCTTGAAGAGTTAACTGATCCATAGCCATTCCTCAATCAGGGTCGTATTCTTCCAGCTTGGGATATAATTACCGAATATCGAACTTTATAAGTACTTTTGTGACTAGTTTCCGATTTTTTAAGGAATCAAGCCTTTCATTTTGGTCAGTCCCCATGCGCCCGTGGTAACGATATCTTGGATTTCGCCTTCGATGACCATAGTTTCAAACTCTTTGATCGTGAAGGCCTGAGTGATGAGATCTTCTTCTTCACTATCAAGGCGCTGTTGCTTTTGAGTCAGTTCAGTAGCGAGGTAAACGTGGCAGGTTTGATTGAGGAAACCGTACGCGATGAGTTGTTTGCCTACATATGTCATATTTTGTGCTTCAAGTCCGGTTTCTTCTAATAACTCACCCTTGGCGAGATCCAGATGATCTGCATCGGGATTCGACTCCCAAGCACCCTGAGGAAGCTCCCAGAAGCGAGCACCCACCGAATATCGGAACTGTTGAACTAAGTGAATGTTCTGGCCGTCAAGGGCAATAATAACCGCGCAGTCGGGTTTATCTACTACACCATAGATTCCTTCTTTGCCACTGGGGCGTTCTATTCTATCTTCGCGAACGGTCATCCAATTGTTCTTATATACGACTTTTGAATCTAGTGTTTTTATGGTCATACAATTCTGGCCCTTAAATTGTTCTAGGAGAGATAAATCACATTACTTCGAACTCTTATAATTTCAATAAGAAAAAACGAGAATTCAAAGAATTAGATCCTATTCTTATAGAAAATCATACTGTTAATGGATGACCAAATGAAACACTGGCTGATAGTATTCTTGAGTTATTGTGTCGTCATGACTTCTTGGGCAGAGAGTGCTTTTCCTTTAGCACCCCCAGATACCAGTACGCCTAAAGCAACTTATGAAAGTTACCTTAAGCGGGTAACTGAGGCGAATTTGGCTCTGGGAGAGGTTTATGGTGATATTGCCAATGTAAGTGTGGAGCAAAAGCAGAATATCTACGCGCTGTTCGACAAAGCCTCACAAACTTTTGATCTTTCTGCTATTTCTGATCTTAATCGTCATAGAGTTGCGATGGAATCGGTAATGTTAATGAAAGAGATTCTGGATCGTATACCGAGCTTTGACCCGACAATGATACCCGATTCTAAAGACGTTCAAAGTTGGACGATTCCGGATACTAATATACAAATAGTAAAGCAAGAATCTGGTAATTATCTCTTCTCTAGACAGACTGTGGCGAATCTTCATGATTACTACTCATTAGTGAAGCACTTACCCTCGAAGTTGGATTCTACGCCTGACTATTATCAATATTATTCATTGAGTGCAGGACGATTGATTCCGCCAACGTGGTTTTCACTTATTGACTCGCTGCCTCCTTCGATGATGTCTGAAATCGCAGATCAAGCTGTATGGCAATGGGTTGCGTTCCTATTATTAACCGCTCTTCTTACAGGTTACGCGTATTTGGTCTATCGACAGGTGCACCATGCGCTGTTGAAGCCCTCTTTGATGGCATTGGGATTGTTTGGCTACACATGGATTGCTGATTATCAGCTCAATCTAACTGGTGGTCTGATGAACCTTCTCAATGTGGCAGGGGAGTTATTGTTCTGGCCTTTGATTGCACAAGTCGCATACATCGTCGCATCCTCAAGCTGTAAAGTATTATTCGCTGGTAATGGCCAGGTTAGTGGTTTGAAGAAGAGTTTGAGTCAAATCACGGGAACCATTGTTGGTACCTTATGTGGGGTAGCAATTCTTGGGTTCGGTTTACATCGTTTGGGTGTCCCAGTGTATGGGATTGTGACCGGGCTAAGTCTAGGTGGTATGGCAATTGCTCTAGCGATAAAACCTACGATGGAAAACCTGATAGGCGGGGTCATTCTATTTATGGACAAGTCTTTGTCTGTTGGCGACTTTTGTAAAGTAGGTAGTGTTTCTGGAGTGGTTGAGCAAATAGGTGTCCGTTCTACATTGATTCGCGCTAAAGACCGAACGCAAGTCACTATCGCTAACGGCGATCTAGTGAAAATGCAAATCATCAATTTCAGTCGCAGGGACCGTTATCCACTTTTGGTGACTCTCAATCTTCGCTATGAAACTCCAATGGAAACGATGGTGAGCTTGACCCGCGATATCCGTTCAATGTTGGAAGCACATGAGTTGATTTTGGCATCACCACTCAGAGTACATTTTTCTTCGTTCAGCGATTACAGTCTGGATATTGATATATTCGCCCATATTGATACCCAAGAGCGGGAAGCATTCTTGACCATTCAGCAAGAATTACTGATGAAGATAAATCAGATTGTTGCTGAGCATGAAGCCAAATTTGCCTTGCCATCGAATACCACGTATCTAAAATCCGATTTCCAGCTTAACAATCCCAGTCAGCTCAAAGTAGCGGGCGATAGAGACTGAATGTTTCGCTGATCATTCAATAGGGACGATTCTCCGTCCCTTGCTTACATAATTTGTCCTTCAAATTGTTAATCAGCGCTAGCGCCCTAGCGCTGATTTTGTTACAACAGTGCCAGAAAATTACCAACCTTAATTGATACAAAAAGGACATGAACGTGGCACAACCTATTCAGTTTGAAAAGTTCGTCGATCTAGATTTTGATTTGGCGGAATGTCCACGCTGGGACTGGCGTAATGAATCTTGGATGTGGGTCAACATCTGTGACGGAGAGCTTTGGCGCCAAAAAGACGGTGTGAACGAAAAACTTGAGTTTGACGAACCTATTGGGTGTTTCGCTATGCATGGTGAGCAAGGGTTCATCGTAGCGCTTAAGTCAGGTATGTATCACATTAGCAATTGGGGTGCAGAAAAAACGTCTTTGGCACCGTTAGTCTCTGAGTTTCCACGCATGCGTTACAACGATGGTCGCACTGCACCTGGTGGACGCTTTGTTGCTGGTACGCGTAATGGCGCCAAGGTTGGTGACCAAGGGCAATTCCATCAGTTACATCTTGATGGCACGATTGAAGCGCTACCAATGTTCGCCTGGACATGTAATGGCCTAGCGTTTTCACCAGATGGTCAATGGTTGTACTGGGCAGATACAGGTTCAAGTAAAGTGTATAAGCACAGCTACGACGCTGAAACAGGTCAATATGGTGAGCAACTAGTGCATTGTGACCTTACTGAACACAATGGTCGTCCTGATGGTGCAAGTGTAGATGCTGAAGGGAACTACTGGGTAGCTATGTATGCAGGTCAATCTGTGGTTAAAATCTCACCTGATGGCGACGTTATTGACGTGATTGCTGTGCCATCAGAAAACCCTACAATGGTCGGTTTTGGTGGTGAAGAGTTAACGGATCTTATTGTGACTTCTGCAGAAGGCAGTAATGAGAAAGGCAAGCTTCTGATTGCTAAAAACGTAGCACAAGGCCTAAAAGAAACACTAGCAGCAGTGGCGGTATAAGCTCGCTACGGCGCGTACCCAATGTAGTCATAGCGGTGCATCTGAGTGCACCGCTGTCAACAACTCATCGACATCTGCTGTTGGCGATACACAGCTCGATTCATGTCACTTAAGTCATCTTCTGTAATATACTTTTTGGCGACCACGTTGCCTGACACCACCAGGTGAGAAATGTAATCTCTGCAACTCGTTGTGGGCATATTGCTCCACATGAAGTCTGCTTTGGTGGTATCATTAAAGCCGATATTAAGCACGATAAACCGCTGCTTATTCCTCATATCGTATACGTTGATCTCACACTGTTGCATACTGCACCCCCTTGTTTTGCCCACCGCTATTCAAGGCTAACCTACTATTCTCAGTAAGGAATGCTTTTGAACATCGTGTTATTCAAAATCTCATCATTGCAACATATTCTAAATTTTGTTTAACAGTTAAGTTACACGCTATGCGTACGGTAAACTTTGAAGCAGTTCAAAGAGTTAATTTTCGAAAGGTTGGGATTCGTATTTCTGGAAGGTTGATCAAAAAAAATTACCACTAATGTAATGATTTTGTTAATTAAAATAAGGGTACAGAGAGCACCCTTGTCAATTTAGAGCTGAGTTACTTTAGAATCAGGCGGGCGTTATGTGGCTGTATAGGACGTGCATTATTCCCCATAGTGTCAGATAAGTTATCCAGAGGTGCTTGTTCAATAAATTGTGGGTCAGTTAAGACAATCCAACGTACTCCTTCGCTACATGGTGGAGTGGTTAGTGAACCGTTGTAACGATAATAGCTGTGAACTCTTGGAAGCATTGATTCAAGTTTTACATCTGATTCCACTTTTATTGACTGGCCATTTGCTGGCAGTGTATTCAGAAGAGCCGAAAGGGCAGAGTCTTCTCGTTTCCCTATGTCGTACATAACGGCAACAACCGCGAGTTCACCATTATCATTGGCGTGGACGAAATGCGCTTCAAGCGGGGCGTGTTTACCGTTAATGGTATTCTCAGACGGAGTATGAAAGTGGAACTGTTTTAACGTGAACGTTTGTTGGTCCAGTTTCAAGGTGTTGTTACCCGTGACATTGATTTGAATGGTATGCCCATTATTAACAACGTTGCCAATGCTACCTGAATAGTCAAACTCAAGTGGCGTCATCTCTGCTGCGGTAAGCGATTGTGTTTCTATATCGATGGGGCTTTGATTTTTACCTTGGCTGCATGTGCTGCTGAATGAGCCCCAGTGTGCAGGGCCGTTATCTGCATCGTATCCCCAACTTTGCGCGACTACCGCTTGAGAGAATGGCAGCAGTGATGTGAGAGTTAGAGCGAGTGTTATCTTATTTTTCATCTGATGATTATCCTTGTCTGACGTAGAGAGTGTGAATACTCTGGCGCTAGAATAATGGATAATTTCAAAATGCAATTGCTTGCATATTTAGTTTGCGATTCTGCTCCAATCTTAACCAAAAAGACTATGTCTTGAGCTGTCGAAATGTAAGTAAAATCATCAAACCAGCAAGCGAGATGCTAAACCCTATTGGAGCAACGTCTAAGTAGGCGCTCAATGACATGATAAGGCCTGCCAATCCAAACCCGATAGTATGTCCTGTTGCAATAAGCCCACTGATCTGTCCCTGATTTTCACTATGATGTTGCATCGCTTTTGCCGTGTAGGCTGGAGCCATTACAGCGTTACCTGAAGAAAGAACGATGATAGCGAATAGGTACGTCGTAATGCTAGGTACCAGAAACAGTCCGTAGCCAAAGAGAGTGAGAGTGGCGCCTAGAATAAGCATCTGATTGACTGAGAACAGCTTTTTCTTTACGACAAATAGCTGCGTCAATAACGTTGCCACGGCACTGGTTGTCAGTAAATAGCCAACCCAATTTGACCATTGTTCGGGTGTTAATTCAGGTATGCTTTGCAGCAACGACGTTAACGAGTAATGCAGTACGCCAACGGCCGCACAGAGACAAAGCCCAATGGTGATATAACTTTTAATACTACCTAGAAGCGCACGACTTTTTATCTTCTTGGGGCTTACTGTCGATGGTATTGAAGGTTGCAATAGACACAGTGTCACCAGAAATAAGGCGGAGGAACCGACGAAAGCGAAAGGAAGTAGCGGATTTAACTTAACTAAGGCAACGGATAGCAATGGCCCACCAATTCGGCCAACGCTAAGTGCGGCGCTGACAGAGGTAATTGCGCTCAAGCGATTTTCTTTCCCAACAGTTTGTATTGCCCAGTGTTGACTGGCTGGCACTAATCCCGACACTGTCAAACCATAGATTATTCTCAATGTGCCCAATAACAAAATACTTGTCGCCGTTGAAATCCAACTCTGTTCTAGGGCATGGATGATCAGGGCAAAACCGATAAAGGTAACAGCAAGGCCCAACAATCCTATAGAGACCACTTTTCTAGGCCCAGACTTATCACTCTGCTTTCCCCAGTATGGAGCGCTAGGTAGAAATAGAACACTTCCAATGGCAATTAGTATCGACCATGTGCCCAAGTCAATATCTGTGGTCATTACCAGTATCGGTAGTGAAACAAGTAGCGCATTTTGTCCAAAGCCGATCAGCGAAGCGAATGCGCCAATTAGCCACAGATTGCGTGTCGGACGTTGTTTCGCTGGAATGGTGTGAGTGTCGAGCATAGCAATGAGGTTTTATAGAGTGGTGACAGAACACTCTAAAGTAATTACAATGCGCATACAAATCTTTCTCATTTGCAATTATATTAATTGCTTTAATAATAAGATGCTCAATTTATTATGTTTTCATTAAAGCAAGCAAGCTTCGAAATAGGCTCACTTGAAATCCTAGTCCCTTTTGATTTGGACTTTGTTGCTGGGGAAGTCACCTCGCTGCTAGGTCATAATGGTAGTGGTAAATCAAGCTTGATTAAAATGCTTAGCCGCCAGAATCAAACTGCATCAGGAGAGGTGACCCTAGAAGGCAAAATCATTGATGATTACTCACCAAAAGAGTTTGCTAAGAAAGTGGCTTACCTTCCTCAACATCCACCTATCACCGATGGTGTGACAGTTCGTGAACTAGTGATGTTTGGCCGTTATCCCTGGAAAGGCGTGTTAGGCAGATATAACGCTGAAGATTATCAGATTGTCGAAGATGCCATTAAACGTGTTGGCTTGCAGCCGTTCGCTGAACGTTTCGTGAGTACGTTATCCGGAGGTGAGAGGCAGCGTGCCTGGGTTGCTATGCTTTTGGCTCAACAAAGCGAATGTATCTTGCTTGATGAACCAACCTCCGCACTCGATGTTACCCATCAATATGAGTTACTAAAACTGATTCGAGAATTAAACCAGAGCCTAGGTCTGACGGTGATTATGGTAATCCATGACGTCAATATGGCTGCGAGGTTTAGTGATCGTCTGGTGGCTCTTAAACGAGGACGAATTGTTGTAGATGGCTCGCCAGAAGCGGTGATGAATGAAACATCACTATCAGAAATCTACGGAATGCCTCTCTCTACCTTTACTGACCCACAAACTCAGAACGTCATCAGCTACGTTCGTTAACCCAATCAAGGAAAGCTCGCTGTGTTAAATCGAACTCAATCAAAAGTCATCATTACTACGCTCATGGCATTTATGCTGAGTGTGGTGTCAACGTTGTCTATGGCAAAAACAGTTCAGCATGAATTGGGAACCGTGACATTCCAGCAAACTCCGAAGCGTGTCGTGGTGCTTGATTGGGCGTTAGCTGAGTCGGTGCTAGCGCTTGGTGTGCAGCCGGTTGCTGCGGCTGACGTCAAAGGCTATCAAGATTGGGTAGGGTCGCCGGCATTACCCTCAGACACGATCGATGTCGGTTCACGCCGTGAACCAAACTTAGAACTTATCGCTAGCTTAAAACCTGACCTTATTCTGATGAGTGGTCATTTAGCGCCTGCTTATGAAAAACTGAACGCTATTGCACCAACCATTGCGATGAGTATTTACAACGACAAGCAACAACCTTACGAGAATGCTAAATCATTAGTGACTATGTTGGGAGAGGTATTTAATAAACAAGAACAAGCCAAATCAGTGATTGCGCAGACAGAGAAAAAGCTGGCAGATAATGGCGCTAAGGTCGCGCAGTTGAACAACGGTAAACCATTCCTAATGGTGCGCTTTATTGGCGATAAACATGTTCGAGTCCACAGTACAGGTTCTCTGATGAATGACACTATCTCGGCTATGTCGCTTAAAAATAGCTGGAATGGTCCAACTAACAGTTGGGGATTTTCTTCTGCAAGTGTTGAACAGCTTGCCAAGTATCAAGACAGTAACGTACTTATTTTTGGTCCGCTTACCCAGCAAGAGCAAACGCAACTTAACGCGTCTCCACTTTGGGGAGCCATGGCATTTTCACGAGAACATCGCGTGAAAATTATTCCTAAAGTTTGGACATTTGGCAGTTTGATAGCGATGCAGAGACTCAGTGATGAAGTCGTCAATCAAGTCTCAACACTTGGTCATTAACAGGTTTGCAGATGCAGTTAACAGCAACACAGCGCACTTCCTATAACATTAAAGCTCTTGTTTTAGTGCTCCTTGGATTAGTGGCGTTGACCTGGCTAGTAGATAACGCGCTACCCTACCAATTATCGGCGACAGAGTGGCAGACCTACTTTTTTCATCGAGATGATAGTGACTACCGTCAACTGATCCTCCATTTTACCTTTTTCCCTCGCTTATCGATGGCGCTGCTATGTGGCGCCGCGTTGGGGATTGCGGGATGCTTAATGCAGCATCTTTTGCAAAATCCGTTGGCCTCTCCAACAACACTTGGCGTGGCTGCTGGAGCAGAACTTGGCATGACGACCAGTCTGCTGTTTGGCATTGCTGGTGGCAGTATTATTCAGTACTCCTTTGCTTTTGGTGGCGGTATGGTTGCCGCCGCGTTAGTGTTCTTGTTGACCGCTAAAAAAGGGTTCGCTCCTTTGCAAATGGTGCTGGCTGGTATGGTGGTGACTTTGTTTTTGGGGGCGACCAACATGATGTTGGTTATGCTTAATGAGCAGCAGCTAACTAGTCTGTTTGTATGGGGAGCTGGCGCGCTCGCCCAGCAAGGTTGGGACAATAGCATCACAATTTTAACTGTGTTGAGTGTGATTCTAGTGGTGGTCATGGCAATGCTACGGCCGCTTTCTGCCATAGAACTAGGTAGTGAAGTTGCTGAGTCGGCTGGCGTGAATGTCGCTAGAGTTCGAGCCATCGGCCTGACGCTCGCGGTTATCGTGACATCGGTTGTTGTGGCGACAGTGGGAGTGATTGGCTTTGTTGGTCTTGTCGCTCCCACTATTGCCAAAATGCTTGGTGCTAGACGGTTCGTGCATCGAGTGTTTGTTAGCGGTGGTGTTGGCGCATTACTGCTGTTAACCGCTGATCTGATCATTCAGCCATTCTCAGGTGTCTCAAGTGAACTATTGCCAACCGGCGCGATGACTGCATTGTTTGGGGCACCATGCCTTCTTTGGTTACTGACTAAACACAAATTTGCTTCCAGTTTTAAGGCAGAAGAAGTTGCCAGCAAAGTTTACAATCCAAAACCTTTTGTTCTAGTTTCTTTGATTCTTGCTGCGATATTACTCACGATAGCAAGCTGTGCGCTGTTCTTGGGGCGAACTCATTTAGGTTGGAGTGTTACAGCGGACCTTAATATTCTCAACCTTCGTCTTCCTCGTGTTTTAGGCGCAATATTTGCGGGCTGTGGACTGGCTTTAGCGGGGACCATGGTACAACGAATCACAGTTAACCCAATGGCGAGCCCAGAGGTAATGGGTATTAGCTCTGGTGCAGCATTGGCTTTGGTACTTTGCGCGTGGTTTGGCTTCACACCAACAAGAGGCGAACAAATCCTTTATGGAGGAGTGGGTGCGGCACTAGTGATGATGGTGATCTTGCAGTTTAGTAAACGCTCGAACTATGCCCCGTCGCAGTTACTTCTCACGGGTATTGCTGTGAGCGCGGCGCTAGATGCTATCCTTCGAGTGGCGTTGTCATCTGGTCAAGATAATGTACAAGCACTATTAACATGGTTGTCGGGCTCAACTTATTTGGCGAGTTACAGTGATGTGTCGGCATTGGCTATTGGCGTTTTGGTATTGGGAGGCGGGACGTTTATCGCGAGTCGTTGGTTGGATATTCTAAATCTAGGGCAGGTATCTGCTGTCTCGGTTGGAGTGAATACCAAGCGTACCCGATTGTTCTTGCTAGTGATGGCGTCTCTGCTGACGGCTCTGTCGACACTGGTCATTGGTCCCCTCAGTTTTGTCGGACTGCTTGCCCCTCACATCGCTCGTGCATTAGGCCAGTATAAAGCGAAGAACCAACTTATCGTTGCTTGTTTTGTAGGGGCGATATTGATGGTATCTGCTGACTGGCTTGGTCGAACTCTTTGGTTTCCATGGCAATTTCCTGCGGGTTTAATGGCTTCTGTTGTAGGTGGTGGTTACTTCCTCCTTCTACTACGAAAGGCTTAAAAATACGCAGTAAAATGTGACTAGTATCATAAAAATGGCACATTTTAGTGCCATTTTTCATTTCTGCTTTCTGATGATTCTATCATCCTGTTCCACGTCATTTCCCCGATTTTATCTGCACACTTATTTCTTTTCACGTTCGTCCCTTGTTGGGCGATGGCTATTTCTCTGTTTGATGCTATTTCAGTAAAGATTCAATATATTGATGTTGATTGTGATAATCATTAGCATTCGCATTTGATTGTCGGGGTTAAGGAAGAGGTAAGAAAAATGACAACCCATCATGCCCATTTTACTGATGTGGCGGCGAACTGTTTTTGGAATGGACTGTATCGTGAGTCTACTCTAGTTGAGATTGTGAGTAAGGAAGCTACCAAGTACCTTTGCGCTCCAATTCGAGACGGCAAGTTAATTATTGTTGAGGTATTGAGTGAGTCTAGCACCGGTATTAACCGTTATTCACCATCAATTGAGCTGCGCAATTCACGTGGTGATTACGCAGAGACATTAAGCTTCCAGCAGGCCTGTGAACTCATCATTGCCAATGACGACATTGTTGGTAGCATCGACGCTACGCAGCGCAAGCAATTCCTTGGAGCTGTATCGGAAAGTCATCGCAATACCTGGGTGGCACTTGAGCAGTATGGTCAAAGTCTAGGGGATCAGCAAACATCGTTTGAGGAATCTGAGCAGAGTTTGTATGTCGGGCATTCGTTGCACCCGGCGCCGAAAAGTCGCTCCAATCTTAGCCTTGAAATCAGTAAACAATTATCTCCAGAGTTAAAAGCCAATTTTGCTTTACGTTGGTTTGCAGTGCGCAATGAGTATGTATTTGGTGGTTCGGCAACGGGTAGTGATTGGCGAGAGTATGTTAAGCAGCTTCAGGTGAGCGAAACGACATTACCTGACACCGCCAAACCGTATTTAAATAGTACCGGTTGGCAGGTTCTCCCGATGCATCCTTGGCAAGCGACACAGCTATTAGCGCTGCCTCAAGTTCAGGAACTGACAAACTCAGGAAAGCTAATTGATCTTGGATTCGGACACTCTACATGGTTTGCAACGTCATCCACTCGCGCTATTTATAATCCGACTGCACCATTTATGCTCAAGTTCTCGCTGAGTGTGAAATTGACCAATTCGATTCGCTTGTTATCTGAGAAGGAAGTGAAGAGAGGGACGGCACTTGCAGATATTTGCCAATCACTCTCTGAAGATGCGAGGAAATATTTTGCCAATGGATTGTCTATCATCCACGAGCCCAGTTACTTTGGTTTAAAGGACAACAAGGGGGAGGTTATCGATGAATCATTGGCGACCGTGCGCGACAACCCGTTTGTGGTTGATGACCAACAGCCGATGAAATCTCATGGCGTGCTTGCGACCCTTTGCCAGCAGACTCCTTACAAGCAAAGCGGCTATGCATTGTCCAACGAACTTCTCATGTTGGCGCACCGAAATCAAGCAGATGCCGAAACACTGGCAACGCAATGGTTTGAAGCGTTTTGTGACAATGTTGTAGTACCGATTTTCGAGTTGCAAAGCCAGTTAGGCATTGTGCTACTCGCTCATCAACAGAATATCGTTGTAGAGCTAGAGCAAGGTATGCCAACCAAAGGTTACTTTAGAGACTGCCAAGGTGTCGGGTTTACCAAACTCGCATTTGAGCACTTCCCACAACTGGGGAGCCCTGAGACGACAGAGAACTATTGGGATAGAGCAAAAGTAAACCGCTATTTCCCCTACTATCTGATTTTGAATTCATGTTACGGCGTCATAGCAAGCTTATCGCCATTAGTTGAAGAAGCGATTCTATTTGACCTGTTGAAGCAGCGTTTAACTCAACTATACCAATCTGCCCCAGCCGATACAGACTGCCTGCATTATGTGCTCAACTCTGACTCATTGTGCTGCAAAGGCAACTTCTATTGTTACCTCCAGGGTTTCAACGAGAACTCTATTCCCGATCCTTCGGTTATCTATTTTGAACTTCCTAACTATTTATCACGTTGATTAAAGGATTACGTCGTGAATACAGAACAACTTGTGCGTGACGTTGAGACGCAGTTTACTCATCACCCCAACTTAGGGGCAGTTTCGCTAACAGAACAAGAATGCCAGCTTTTAGGTTTTCCTATGCAGTGGTTAGATAAAACGGGAATTGATAGAGCTTGTTTCTTCCAAATTAACCACACCGGCCTTTGCCATCAGCCTTCTGATCGTTTTCCTTATAGTAAGCAGCAAGACGACCCTACGAGAGGCTATTTGGCTACACGTCCACCTAAGCCCGAAGGTGAAGTTTACCGTCGATTTGATGTGGCCTTAGAGAAAGTCATATCGTTTCGAACGTTTGATTTCGACAAAGATCTAGCTCGCTTTACCCAATGGATGAACAACCCTCGAGTCGCTGAATTCTGGGAGCAAGCTTGGACGGAAGACAAGCTCAAAGAGTTTGTTGAAAACCGATTCTCTGATGGTTTTACTTTGCCCTTGATTGGCGAAATTGACGGCCAACCATTTGGCTATTTTGAAGTGTATTGGGCCGCCCAAGATAGGTTAGCGCCTTATTATGATTTTCAGGAGTTTGATCGAGGAATCCATCTGCTTGTTGGTGACGAAAATTATCGAGGCAAGCAGTACTTCGATGCATGGTTGCGTGCCTTGTGTCATTACGCTTTCTTAGACGATGTTCGAACGCAACGTATTGTCATGGAACCTAGGTTCGACAACGTGAAGCTATTCAAACGTCTTGCGAGCAGTGCGTTCGAAAAGCAGTTTGAGTTCAACTTTCCACACAAGCGTTCGGCATTAATGATGATGAAACGAGAATTGTTTTTCGATCTCGCTTGGTCGATGGATAGTGAGAGGGCATAAGGTATGGACGCTAGTCAGGCTATTTCTCAGTATTGGTCGCACGCCAATCGGAATTTGGTGGCAAAAATCATCAGTGAGTTTCACTACGAGGGGGCGTTTGAGATAGGCGAGACCTCAGATTCAAACCTCTGTGCCGCTCGTATCGGCAATGCGCAGTATCATTTTCAGGGGCGTAAGCAGATATGGGGTAGCTATCGCATTGATGCCGACTCATTAGTGCGTGTTTGTGAAGAGCAAAATAAGACCGCTGTCGAGGCAAACTTACTATTGGCTGACCTCAAGCTTCATCTCTCAATGAGTGATCATCGAGTTGCTGAGCACGTCGAAGATATGAACGCCACGCTGTATTCCGATTGCTTGATGATGGCTGAGAATGCAAAGCGAACTGCGAGTGACATGTGTTCGATGAGCCTAATTGAACAGCAGGCGGGGATTGCAGGGCACCCTAAGTTCGCCTTTAACAAAGGAAGAAGAGGCTGGGGTGTGAGTGATTTAGAACATTACGCACCGGAATTTAGTGGTCACTTCCAGCTCGTTTGGTTGGCGATTCGTCGCACTAGTTTACAAGTTGGTATTGCCAACAATTTAAACTGGAATCACGATCTTGTAGCAAGCATGCTATCTCCATCTGAAATGGTTCTATTTGAGAACAAACTTGCTGCCGATTCGCTGGCTCCAGAAGACTATCTGTTGATACCTGTTCACCCATGGCAATGGGAGAATAAGTTGGCGATGGCCTACATTAAAGAGATAAGTGATAAGACACTGGTTTATCTTGGCGGAGCTGGTAAGCAGGTCTCGCCGCAGTTATCCATTCGCACTTTGAGTGTCATTGATGATTCGAGCGGTATTCCAGCGTTTGATATCAAACTTCCTCTTACTATTATGAATACCTCGTGTTACCGAGGCATTCCAAGTCGATATATCCAAGCGGGACCTTATGCTTCGAGCTGGATAAAACAGAAATGCGAAACAGATGCTGAACTGCAACAGCTAGGCACTCAAGCGTTGGAAGAGCCAGCAAGTGCGTATTTAGCGTCCACTGCCTATTCACAGTTACAAGACGCTCCCTATCGATTTCACGAGTTACTCGGCGTTATTTGGCGAGAGTCGGCGGAGAGTAAACTAGAGCAAGGTGACCGTGCCTATCTGATGGCATTGCTGTTTGAGATGGACAGTCATGGTCAACCTATGGTGTTAGAACTGATCAAGCAGTCTGGTCTGACGGCGACACTATGGCTGGAAAAACTGTTTACCGCGGTTGTGGTTCCTTACTATCACTTGTTGGTGAAGTATGGAATATCGCTCATTGCTCATGGGCAAAACGTGACAGTAGTCTGTCGTGACGGCATTCCTGAGCGAATTCTATTAAAAGATTTTCAAGGTGATATGCGATTAGTTCAAACGGACATTCCTGAACTAGATGCACTGCCAGATATCGTCAAGCAAGTCACTACACGCCTACCGGAAGAGCTGATTATTCATGATCTGCAAACCGGTCATTTCGTTACAGTACTCAGGTTTTTATCTCCGCTGCTTGAGAAAATTGAGGTGACAGAGCTGGAGTTTTACTCCGTATTAGCGAGAACCATCCGACAATATCAAGGCCGACATCCAGAGCTTGCTTCACGTTATGAAGCACTGAACCTATTCAAACCACAGATCCTAAAACTGGGCCTCAATCTGTCTAAATTCAGACACGATACCGACAACAGCAGCGACCGTATGCTTCCGGATATGGATCTTTATATGGACAACCCACTTTATTTTTCAGAGCGATAAGGACGACTACTATGGCAAATTCAAAGCAACACGAAATATACGATCTTGTAGGGATAGGCGCAGGTCCTTTCAATTTGAGCATTGCTGCGCTGTCTAATGAAGTTAATACACTAAAAACCTTATTCTTAGAGGCACGAAGTGAGTTTTCATGGCATCCGGGTTTATTACTGGATGGTGCTAATATGCAAACTCATTTCTTAAAAGATCTTGTTAGCGCTGTTTGTCCGACGAGTGAATATTCATTCTTAAATTACCTCGTATCTAATAAAAAGTATTATCGTTTTTTGAGTACAGAACAGAGTTGTATTAGTCGACAAGAATTTTCTGATTACCTTTCTTGGGCAAGTAAAAATATGCCTAACGTTGTGTTTGATAGTGCGGTACAGAATATTGAGAAGCACGATGGCTTATATCATATTCACACTAAAGATTCGGTTTATCGTGCCCGACATATTTGTCTTGGGACAGGCAAAACGCCGTATTTCCCCGAATGCACTAAGCCTTCTCTAGGTGCCAATGTATTTCATGCTGCCGAAATTGGTCTGCGAGAGCGGAACTTAACAGGAAGAAGAGTCACCATTATTGGAGGAGGCCAGTCTGGTGCTGATATATTCCTAAATGTTTTAAGGGAGAAATGGGGTAAACCAAGTCATTTAAACTGGGTGACAAGAAGAGCGAACTATCAACCTTTAGATGAAGCTGCCTTTACCAATGAATACTTTACCCCGGAATACGTTGATACGTTTATTGGATTAAACGACAAGGTAAAACAACGTGAAATCGCCCATCAAAAACTTACTTCTGACGGTGTTACTCAGAAATGCCTATTGGAGATATATCAAGAGTTATATCAACGATTTGACGTTATGAAAGAAGAGCGTTGGATAGAGCTTCTCCCGCATCGCACTCTGACGGCACTGGAAGAAACATCACAAGGGCTGAAGCTAAACTACGCTAACGCCATCACTGAAATAGACGAAGAAGACAATGCCGACGTAGTCATTCTAGCAACGGGGTATCAAGGGCAATTACCTTCCTGTGCTAAAGCACTTGAAAGTAGCTTTAAGCGTGACCAAAACAGACAGATTCGACTCAATGGAGCATTTTCTATTGAACTGAGTGACAGTGATGAAATAGGTAATGTATTTGTGGTGAATGCAGGTTTACATTCACACGGAATTGCTGAGCCGCAATTAAGTTTGGCAGCATGGCGTGCGGCGAAAATAATAAATCAAGTTGCGGGCCAAGTAGCTTTTGATATCGAGGCCGTTAATGGTCTTATGAATTGGGGAAACATTAAGATGGAACGTTGTGAAGAACGGGCATTAAACGAATTAGCCACTTCTTAAATAACAAAAACATCAACTATATAACAGGGTTATTAACGACTAATTATTGCAAAACGTGACAAATTAATAATAGAAATAGTAATAATTATCATTTATCATTCGTTTCGCTTGTGGGGCGGACGTGCTACACAAAAAGCGCTGCCGATAATTAGAGTTAATAACCAAAAATGTAAAAGAGTCATAAAATGAAAATCAGCTCAAGGAAGTTCCCCCTTAACGCCATTTTGGCGACCATGATAGTGTCAGGTGTTTCAGCTTCAGCAGTGGCGGAAACTGAATCGTCAAATACCGCTACGAATACCGATGAAAAAATGGTGGTGGTAGCGAGCCGCACTCCAAAAAGTATTAGTGAAATTCCAGGTACGGTTTGGTATGTAGGTGCAGAGGAAATTGAAGAACAATATCGCGCAGGTAAGAGTTTGGATGAAATTCTTGCGGCAACTGTGCCTTCACTAGATGTAAGTAGTGGTGGTCGAACGCACTCTGGTCAAAACCTACGTGGTCGAAGCATCATGGTAATGATTGATGGTGTGTCACTGCAGTCTGTTCGTTCTATTAGTCGTCAGTTAGACTCCATTGACCCATTTAATATTGAACGTATTGAAGTGCTATCAGGTGCGACGTCGGTATATGGCGCTGGTTCGAGTGGTGGTGTCATTAATATTGTGACGAAAAAAGCACAAAGCAACGATCTTCAATTTGAATCATTTGTCGGGGGTACATCAGGCTTTAACTCTAGTGAAGACGGTGATTATAAGCTCGCTCAGTCTGTTTCTGGTGGTAGCGACAAAGTGCGTGGTCGTGCATCGGTTGCTTACACCAAGACACAAGCTTACTACGATGCGAATGGTAAAATGGTGACGCCAGATATCACTCAAGGCTCGACTCAGTTCAACGAGACAGTCGACTTATTGGGTAATATGCAAATTAGCCTTACTGATACTCAAGACCTTAACCTATTAGCTCAGTACTACAATAGTCAACAAGATTCGCCTTACGGTTTGTACTTTGAACAGGACAACAATGGCGTCTATAAGTTTGTTGATGTTCGCAAAGGCTATGAAGCTGATCGTCAGCAAGGTACTGAGCGCTATATGCTAAGTGCACAATACACCAATCAAAGCTTCCTTAATCATTTGCTCATTGCTGAGCTATCGTATCGTAAGGAAGATCATACGTTCTCACCATACACCCAAGATGGTGGAACATCACTTAAGCTAAGTTCATCTAACCAAAATACCGATATCTTCGCGCTAAAAACGGCGTTAAGTAAATCGTTTGATAAGCTGCAATTAACTTATGGTGTTGATGGATTTATTGACCGATTCTCAAGCGATCAGGCCCTTTATAACCAAACCATCACGGAAAATACCGGTGGCTTGGTTAACAAAATTGATTCTATTCAAGGACGTTATCCAGGGATTGATACTTATGCCTTAGCGGGTTTTGTTCAAGCTGAATACGCACTGACTACTGACTGGATGCTCCAAGGTGGCTATCGTTATCAGTACATGAACACCAAAGTAGATGACTTTAAGAAAAATGCCAGTACAGCGCTCGTTCCGGGTGGTGAAACGGACTACTCTGCGAATTTGTTCAACTTGGGCACTATTTACCATCTTGATCAAACCTCGCAAGTTTGGGCTAACTTCTCTCAGGGCTTTGATTTAGCAAACCCAGCGAAGTACTACGGCAAAGATCCGTCGGTCAATGTTAACGATACTAAACTAGATGGTATTCGTACCAATAGCTACGAAGTGGGTTATCGTAGCGATTGGGATAAAGTGTCACTGCAAACAGCGGCATACTACTCATACTCTGATGGTTCGGTTGAATACTCGGCTGATCAAAGTATTAAAGGTATATCCAACCCAATCCGCATTTACGGTGCAGAAGCTCAATTAACGTACTGGGCGACCAACAATCTTCAATTGGGTGCAACAGGTCATTATGTAGTTTCTGAAGAAGATACGGCTACTGGTTGGGAAGCATATGATGCAAGGAAGGCCAGTGTTCCAAAAGCAAGTGCTTGGCTAGGCTGGTATGAAGACAACTACAACGTGAAGCTGCAAAGTCTATCATCGTTTGACTACAAGGATGCGGATGATCGTAAACTAGAAGGTTTTACCGTTGTTGACCTAATGGGTAGCTACAAGCTGCCAGTGGGTAGCCTTGGGTTTGGTATTAAGAACCTGTTCAATGCTGACTATCAAACTACTTGGAGCCAGCGTGCAACTTACTGGTATAGAGGTACTCCAGCACTATATGACTACAAAGGTCGCGGACGTACGTTTACTTTGAACTATCAAGTGAAGTACTAATTGTTGTGATAAATAAAAGGTCTAGCACAGTCTAGACCTTTTTACTTTCAATCTGTCGGCGATGTTAGTTACGCTTTGGACCAGTTCTCACCAAGTCTTTGCCGTTTTCATATACATCTTGAGAGACCCAACGCCCTAGCAGAAGCTCGTGTTTATCGCTTAATACCGCCACAAATGGACGACCGTCAGAATTAGAGGTTGCTAACGCGATGCCAGCAACATCTTTTAGTCCCAATGCACCACTTTCTACTTGAATGAGAAAGTTCTCTAGCTGCTCAAGCGTTTCAATTACATCATTTTCAATATTCATCAGATTCTATCTCTTGCAGATAATGACTGGTGGCGTACTCTACCTAAGTTAAACCAAGAAACCAATAATAGGCAGGGTAGTAAATGAAAAAAGTGTTGATAGCGGGCTTTGATGTGTTTGGAGACAACACGATTAATCCTGCGTTGGAAGCGATCAAGCAACTATCCAATCAGCAGCTCAAGGGTGCAAAAATACAGGTATGCAAAGTACCTGTCACACAATATGAATCTATCGACACAGTGATTGCCGCTATTGAGACTTACCAACCCGATGTAGTTCTAACGGTTGGGTTAGGTGCAGGACGAGCTGCGATTACACCTGAACGAGTTGCAATTAATGTCGATGATTTCCGTATCGCTGATAATAATGGTAATCAACCGATTGATGTTCCTATTGTGAACGATGGGCCCGATGCGTATTTCAGCACGCTGCCTATTAAGGCGATAACACTAAAACTCCAACAACAGGGTATTCCTTGTCAGGTATCCAATACGGCGGGGACGTTTGTGTGCAATCACCTATTTTACGGTGTGCAACATTACTTGCGGGGTAGTGGTATTAAACATGGTTTCATTCACGTACCATTGTTACCTGAGCAAGATATTGACGGCAGTCAGCCCACTATGTCGTTGGATAAGATTGTCGAGGGGCTGAGACTTGCTGCTCAGGTTGCGATTAATTGTGAGAAAGACAGTAAAGTTGGAGCAGGACAGATTTGCTGACAGAAGAGTAACGAGCGAATACCAAGAACACGGTGAACTCGTGTTCTTGGTAAAATTGACACTACAATTGATCTTTCAGTCGAGCCATATAATACGTCGAGATAAATTCACCGTCTCGAAAGACGGAGCACAGCGCCTCACCTTCAATCTCAAAACCGAATTTAGAGTAGAGGGCGATAGCTGCTTTATTATCGGCGTTTACTTCGATCTGTACCCTTTGAACATTGAGCCAATTATCTGTTAGGTCTAACACGGTTTCCACCAATCGACTACCAATGCCTAAACCATGGTATTCATCATGAACTCCAATCCCAAAGCTTGCACAGTGTGCCGTTCTTGGGCGCTGAGAGTGTTCCAGTCCAATATTACCGACAATTTTGCCGTCTAATTCGGCTACGTAGCTATACACTCCGGCAGGCATATTACTTAGCCTTTCTTGCCACATTGCGACCGAAGGTAAGGGCAGTTGTAGGGTTTCTCGTTGCGCTTTTGGTTGCGAATAGAGCTGACTCAGACCCTCAGCGTCTCGTAGTTCTGTTGGTCGAATAATAACGTTCATGTCAGCCTCCTCGCTTGTGATGTTGTTAACTCCTATAACTAATTGAATTTTTTATCATAAGCAAGCGCTTTATCTTATTGGATTGAGATTAGGCACGTGTTTCAAACGAGACAGACACCAAAGCATGGTCGGTACTGAGATCATCAATGCCAAATATGGGGTCAATAATATGCTTGTTAGTGAGCTGATAGTCAGTCACCTCAAACATTGAGCGTTCATAGTTAGGGCAAAACTCACTGGATAGAAGAATATGGTCTAATCGACTGCCAGACTCACCATAGTAATGAGTGATAGGTGGCTTAATCTCATCCACAGGGCGAATCGGCTTACCTTTTGGCACTAAATCCCAACTGTCGTGAAAATGATAAGCTTTGATGTCTGCGTGGGTATCTTTCCTTCGATGACGGTACTGGCTTCGAAATGGTTCGAACTCGTTGCTGCCAATACTGTTGTTGAAATCACCAAGCAGTAGAAAAGGTCGTTGGTAGCGTTGTTTATTTTGCACTATTGCTTGGTGCAACGCGCCTGCCTCTTGAATTCGCATCAGCGATGAAAGTGTCTGACCTTGCGTTTCAACGAGCCAAGCATCGACAGTAGACTTATCGTCTAGATTCTCGTCAGGAAGCGTTGGTCTTTTTGACTTGAGATGAACATTGTACATGTCCAATTCCCCTAATCCCTCAATATTCAAGGAAATATGTAATGCTGGACGGCTGAACTCGCCTTCAAAGGGCGCAAGGGAGGTGAGATTTGAATGGCGGACGATTGGGTAACGAGAGGCAAAAGCTAAAGCAGGGTGAGAATATATATATCCGGATTCTAACCGTGGCTCAGTATTGTAAGTAAAATAACCATAACCCAGTGATTTAACTAAAGCCCGCAACGCTTCAACCGAAAACACTTCCTGAAAAGCAATGACATCGGAGTTGAGTTCGCTCAGCGTTTGCTTTAGCCACAGTGTTTTTTGTTGCCATTGTTTTGCCGTGTAGATGTTCTCCATCTCATAATAGGCAAACGGTGGCTCAACAAAATTACATAAGTTGCAGGTGGTGACTTTTAATTTATTTATCTGTGTCAACGTATTAGACTCCACTAAAACTCATGTCTAATCGTGAGCATACATTTCCCAAATTAAAAATAACAGCTCCTTAGGAATTGATAATGTCTTCAACGCAAAGCGCTAGCGGATGGCGAACCCCAAAAAACTTTCTCATCATTATCTCGATTATAGTGCCAATTGCGTTTTCGAGTTGGATGGCATTGCTGAACAACTTCGTAATTGAGAAAGCTAATTTTGATGGTTCCGACATTGGTCTATTGCAAAGTGTTCGTGAGATTCCTGGATTTCTAGCTTTCACTACCGTCTTTGTTTTACTGTTCATTCGAGAACAGAAGTTCATGATTGTTTCTTTGTTACTACTGACCTTTGGCACGGCGATTACGGGTATGTTTCCCTCTGTTGCCGGTTTGCTAATTACGACTTTGATTATGTCGACTGGATTTCACTACTTTGAAACACTAAAGCAATCCTTGTCACTGCAATGGTTAAGCAAAGAAGAGGCGCCTGAAGTGCTGGGTAAACTCATCTCTGTAGGAGCATTAGCTTCGCTCTTAACCTACGGCGCGCTATGGGTGATGGTTGAGGTGTTCAAGCTAGACTACGTATGGGTTTATGGAATCAGTGGCGGTATTGGTTTCGTCTTAGTGCTGTTTATTGCCTTGGCTTTCCCACAGTTCAAATCCGAAACCCCTCAGACTAAAAAGCTGGTGCTGCGTAAGCGTTACTGGCTGTATTACGCCCTAACGTTTATGAGTGGAGCAAGAAGGCAAATCTTTACCGTCTTTGCTGGCTTCTTAATGGTGGAAAAGTTTGGTTATAGCGTCTCTGATATCACACTCCTTTTCTTGATTAACTACCTGTTTAACTTCCTATTTGCTAAAAAAATCGGTCGGTTCATTGGTGTTGTTGGTGAACGTAAGGCTCTTATGTTTGAGTATGTTGGACTGATCTTTGTTTTTGTGGGTTATGGACTGGTTCAAACGGCAGAATGGGCCGCAGCGCTTTACGTTATTGACCATCTTTTCTTTGCGCTAGCGTTAGCTATCAAAACCTATTTCCAAAAAATCGCAGACCCAGCGGATATGGCGTCTACAGCGGGAGTATCCTTTACCATTAACCATATTGCAGCTGTTGTCATTCCTGTTACCTTTGGATTCATTTGGCTGATTTCACCTTCAAGTGTGTTCTATATTGGCGCAGGAATGGCCGCGATTTCACTATTGTTGTCACTTAACATTCCTCGAAGGCCTGAAGAAGGCAATGAGGTAAGAGTACTTAACTGGAATTAGGTTAATGCCGAACCGATCCTAGAAACAAAAAAAGCCACTTGGTAACAAGTGGCTTTTACTTTTGGGTTTATCGTAATTAGATGTCGAAACGGTCCGCGTTCATCACTTTGACCCAGGCGGAAACAAAGTCGCAAATAAAGGTCTCTTTGGCATCATCACAAGCATAAACTTCTGCTAACGCACGCAGTTGCGAGTTTGAACCAAACACCAAGTCAGCGCGTGTGGCTTTCCACTTGGTTGCACCTGTTGCTCTCTCTAATCCGACAAACTCCGTAGCCTCTTCGTTACTCGGACGCCACTCGACATTCATATCGGTTAGGTTGATGAAGAAATCATTGCTAAGAACACCTTTACGCTCTGTAAGAACGCCATGCTCACTATTGCCGAAGTTTGCGCCTAGAACACGCAAACCACCAATCAAAACAGTCATTTCTGGCGCTGTTAGTGTTAGCAGTTGAGCTTTATCTAGCAGTAAATCTTCTTCAGACACTGAGTAGGCTTTTTGTGCGTAGTTGCGGAATCCATCGACTACGGGTTCGAGAACATTAAAGGATGCTTCATCGGTTTGAGAAGCCATTGCGTCCACGCGACCAGCAGTAAATGGAACCTCAACGTTAGTACCTGCTTCTAGGGCTGCTTTTTCAATCGCAGCGTTACCGCCAAGGACAATCAGGTCAGCAATGGAAACCACTTTGTTACCATGAGCTTGATTGAACTCCTCTTGAATTGCTTCAAGGGTTGCTAGAACACGTTCAAGTTGCGCTGGCTGGTTTACTTCCCAGCTGCGTTGAGGCGCAAGGCGAATACGTGCTCCGTTAGCGCCCCCGCGGAAATCAGAGCCTCTGAAGGTCGATGCGGATGACCACGCGGTGTAAACCAGTTCAGAAATGGTTAAGCCTGAAGTAAGGAGCTTGTGCTTCAATTCTTTAATGTCTGTGTCATCGATCATGTCACCAGAAACTGCAGGTAATGGGTCTTGCCAAATGAGATCTTCACTCGGAGCTTCTTCGCCTAGATAGCGAGATTTTGGTCCCATATCACGATGAGTCAATTTGAACCAAGCGCGTGCAAAAGCATCTGCGAATTGGTCTGGGTTATTATGGAAACGTTTAGAAATTTCCCCGTAGATAGGGTCCATACGCATTGCCATATCGGCAGTGGTCATGATAGTGGTGACTTTCTGTGATGCATCATGAGCTTTTGGGGCCATATGGTCTTCTGGAACCCCTACAGGTACCCATTGCCAAGCGCCAGCTGGACTTTTAACAAGATCCCAATCGTAGCCAAACAACATATCAAAGTAGCCGTTATCCCATTGGATTGGGTTTGGAGTCCAAGCTCCTTCGATACCACTGGTTGTTGTGTCATCTCCCAAGCCGCTGCCAAAGTGGTTACGCCAACCGAAGCCCATTTCTTCCATTGGTGCCGCTTCCGGTTCTGGGCCCATCAGTTCAGGATCGCCTGCACCATGCGTTTTACCGAATGTATGGCCACCGGCAACAAGTGCAACGGTCTCTTCGTCATCCATGCCCATTCGAGCGAATGTGTCTCGGATATCACGGCCAGAAGCAAGGACGCTTGGCTCCCCGTTTGGTCCTTCAGGGTTAACGTAGATAAGTCCCATCTGTACCGCAGCGAGTGGATTCTCTAGTTGACGATCGCCGGAGTAACGCTCATCGCCTAACCAATCACTTTCCATGCCCCAATAAACGTCTTCCTCAGGTTCCCAAATATCTTCACGGCCACCCGCGAAACCAAAGGTTTTTAGCCCCATTGATTCTATGGAAACATTACCTGCAAGAATAAATAGATCTGCCCATGAAAGAGCTTTGCCATATTTTTGTTTTACTGGCCATAACAGGCGACGAGCTTTATCTAAATTACCATTATCTGGCCAGCTGTTTAGTGGTGCAAAACGTTGGTTGCCTGAGTTAGCACCGCCACGTCCGTCCGCCGTACGGTAAGTGCCAGCCGAGTGCCAAGCCATACGAATCATAAAGGGACCATAGTGCCCATAGTCAGCGGGCCACCAGTCTTTTGAATCGGTAAGAACCGTTTCGATAGCTTGCTTAACTTCTTTTAGATCAAGTGTTAGAAATGCCTTCTTGTAATCGAAGGAAGGATCGTACGGGTTACCTTTTTGATCATTCTGATGAAGAATTCTGAGGTTGAGTTGATTAGGCCACCATTGTCGGTTTTGTGTACCTTTACCACCAACTCGAGTATGACTGCCATGCATCACTGGGCATTGCCCTTTTCCTGCGCCACTATGGTGTTTCATTTTCATCTCCATAATTTGAAATGTCCTTAAAAGCGAATGCGAATAAGGAAAATAACTAACACTGTGCACGTCCATTCCACTGTAATACATCCGATCTTTGTAGTTACAGTATGGTCGTTTGTATCACAATGAAACAACAAAAATGATTGAGTAAAATTGATTTAAATCAAGCAATTAAATAAGAATGATACTCTTTACAATAACTTACAAAATGTAAGGCTATTATGTTTAAATGCTTCAAGAGTGTAAGACACATATTTGTAGGAAAGTGAGAACAGGTGCTATTTTTTCGAAATCAAAAAGCTAGAGAACGGAACAAGAAAAGGGATACCCGCTGAGTAGGTATCCCTTTGGCATTCTTAGATCGCTGTTATGCAACGACTATGAAGAATAGGGTGGTCGCGACAATACCAATCAACGCATATGGGAACTGCGTTACGGCATGTTGCATTGATGTACATCCAGATCCTTGAGCCGATAGCACCGTGGAGTCACTGAAGAAACATGAATGACTACCTGCTGCTGATGCTGACAACATAGCGGCGATGGTTAAGTGCAGTGGAACACCAATTTGCTCCGCGAGAGGAAGAATAATTGGCATTGCGACCGCAAAGGTCCCCCAGGATGATGCTGATGCAAAGACAAGGCCGCCTGTTACTAGGAAGATCAGGGCTGGGAAGTACTGTGCTGACAAGTATGGGCTTACAGTCTCAATTACGTACTGTGTTAGCCCCAATGAGTCGTTAACACTCTTAAGCATAAAGCCGCCAATCACTGTAGCTAGAGGCAGTAACATGACCTTAATGCCATCGTACACTGCATCGAACAGTTCATTCATGGTGACTAGTTTTTGAATGCCGTAGAAACAGATAGTAAAGATAATGGCAACAAACACACCTGCTAATAGGTCAATACCGAAGTACCAAGAGGCTCCGACCAGAACAACCATTGGCAATAGGAAGTTAATTAGTCCCATAGTCGGGTTTGAGTGTGCTTTGATGTCAGCACCAAAGTCGATATCTGTTGCGCCATCTGGTTTAACTTGACCGTTGCGAGCGCGCTCTTCTGCTTTTTTCATTGCGCCTAGGTCTGGCATTTTGCCAATAGCTACGAAGAAAACAATCGCCAACGTTACCCAGCCATAAGCCATATACGGAATGGCTTGAATATACGCAGCAATACCTTGTCCCGGTTCAGCAACTTCATTGGCTTCCAATAGAGAACTGAAGAAGATAGCCCAAGTAGAAATCGGGACCAGAATACAGATAGGTGCTGCCGTTGAGTCAACAAGATAAGCGAGCTTCTCGCGTGAAACCTGATAGCCATCAGTAATTTTCTTCATTGATGATGAAATCGCAATGGCGTTCAAGTAGTCATCAATGAAAATCAGAATACCTAGAAAAAATGTCATCAATAGCGATTGATTGCGGCTCTTAACTTTGTTCACCAGCATGTCACTGAAGCTAAGGATACTGCCACCTTTTTCTAGAATCGCAATCAGGCCACCCATTAGACCGCAGACGAGAATGATCCATGCGATGGTTTCATTCATCATCACATCCATCGAAATGCCAACGATCTGTTCTACTGCTTGAGTAGGGTCAAGCAGTAGAACACCGGCAATGGTGCCACTGAATAGTGCTTCAACGGTGCGGTGTGTGGTTAGTGCAAAGACAAGTACTAACGATGTCGGTAACAGTGCCAACCAGCCGTAGCTTTCGCCTTCGACATGATTGAGTCCAATCGAGGTAAAGGTTATAAACAGGAAGACTATTGTAAGGCTAACCGCCAAATGTTTACTGCTTATTTTGAGCGGCGCCTCCAGCGCCTTTGTCTGCGTAGTCATAAAACTCATTCCTTTCGTTATGCAGAGTGAAGCATCCAATCAATTTCTAACGGTGTAATAATGCGTTCGAATTCGGCCAGTTCACTTCGTTTGCAAGCGAGATACATATCAATAAAGTCTTGAGAGAAAAAGGCACCTAATTCACTGGCTTCAAGCTGTGTCAGTGCATCAGACATACGCGTTGGTAGGTCTACGGCGTTTTCACTAAGAGCTGGTGGACATTGTTCTTGGGTATAGTTATCACTCGCTAATACGGCTGAGAGTACTACTGCAGCGAGAATGTATGGATTGACATCCGCACCTGCGATGCGATGTTCAATACGACGGTTTTTACCATCGCTAATTGGAACGCGAAGGGCTACGCCTCGGTGGTTCTCACCCCAATCCGCTTTTGTTGGTACGTAAGCACCAGGCACAAAACGGCGGTAAGAGTTCACGTTAGGACATAGGAGGGCCATCGCATCCGAAATCTGCGATAACATTGCAGCCATAGTTTGGTAGAACAGTGGGCTTGCAGAGTCATCGTCTTTATTGGTAAACAGGTTATCGCCTTGCTCATCGATAAGGCTGATGTGCATGTGTTGTCCATTTCCTGCTTCTTCAAGGAAAGGTTTTGCCATGAATGTGGCATCAAAACCGTGTTTGTGGGCGATTTGTTTAATAAGACGCTTAGAGAAAATGATTTCGTCACATACGCGAAGTACGTCTTGCGAGTGATTAAAGTTAATTTCAAACTGACCCGGTGCAGATTCTGATAGCGCACCAGCCGTATTTAAACCTTGATCAGTAGCTGCAGCGTTAAGCTCAGCTAGGAAGTCAGCATAATCATCAAGCCCATCGACATCATAAACTTCGGTATCTCTTTCTCGTCGGTTCTTCGTCGGATTAATAGCGGTTTGCAGTTCACCATTTTCACCGCGTTCCTTATCAATGAGGTAAAACTCGAGCTCTAAAGCAACAACTGGAAACATGCCTTTTGAATGCAAAGTATTCAACATACGGTCGATGATGTTGCGGATAAACAAACGGTGAGGGGTTTTTCCGTCATCTTCCATCATGCTGAGTAGCAGTTGTCCGGTACCTTCCTTTGCAGTTGGTAGCAAAGTGCCAGCGACAGGAAAGCAAAGGTTATCAGGTTCGCCAAGATCTTCACCTAATCCTGCTGATTCAACAACAGCACCTTTGGTATCAAGCGTAATAGTAGAAAGAGGAAGAGCAACACCTTTCACTAACTTGTCTAAGGAATCTACTGGTATGCGTTTACCGCGTGGTGTTGCGTTGACGTCCGTGAAAATGAGGTCAACGTACTTAATTTCTGGCCAACTTTGTCGAAAATTTTTAACTTCCTGTAAATAGGTATCCATCTTTACTACTCCTAGTGGCCCCACTCTTTGATGAAAAATTAGCTTAGTGTTTAACAAAAAGAACACAAAAGCCATGTCTTAAATGGGGTTTTTGGCTGTTTTACAAACTTATGTAATTGTTTTTATTGTGATTTGTTTAATTTGGTGATTATTTCGACCTTGTTAAACGTTAACTAGTTTGTAACAGTTGATCGCCTTTTGCTCAATATATCGAGCGAAATTAGTGCTTTTTTTGAACAAAATAGAGATCAAAGTCACGATTTGGAACCTATTTTGAACACTTGTGTTGATAATTTTGTACATGGGTTGTACGGTTTTTGTTAAATAAATCGAACGTGAGTGTGACAATGTCTGAGATGAGAAAACCGATAATAGGACTCGTAAGCTGTAAGAAAGAGCTCGCTGGATATCAGATACAGGCATTGAATGAGTTCTACCTTCAAGCAGTGAAAGACTTCGGTGGCACACCAATCATTCTTCCATCTGTAATAGAAGACAGTGAGTTAGATAGAGTGTTGGCGGTTTGTGATGGACTGTTATTCCCTGGTAGTCATTCCAATGTGGCGCCTCATCGATACAACGGTTCACATGAAGAATTAAAGAAAGATGAAGCACGAGATGAATTAGCTATTCAGCTTATACGTCGTGCTATAGATATGAACATTCCGTGCCTTGGTATTTGTCGTGGTTTCCAAGAGATGAACGTGGCGTTAGGGGGAAGCCTAAACCCTGCAGTTCACGAAGCGGGGTTCGATGACCATCGTGAAAGCGAATCAAAAGATTTCAATGAGAAGTATGCGCCCGCTCATCCTGTTTATGTTGAAAATGACGGCGTCTTTCAGCAATGGTTATTGAAAGCAGAGTGGAATCAAACGGATAAGTTTGAAGTAAATACGCTTCATAATCAGGGGGTTGATAATCTGGCTACAACCTTAAAAGTAGAAGCTAAAGCACCTGATGGACTTGTAGAAGCTTTTAGTCTGCCTGGTCAAAAATATTTTGTTGGCGTGCAGTGGCACCCAGAATGGCAAGCAAAACACAATCATTTCTCACAAATTTTATTTAAAGAATTTATTATGTCAGCTTCACAGTAATTTAGAGGCTGAATGCATGGATAACCACCAGATTGGTAAAAATATCGCTCAACTAAGAAAGGAGCGAGGACTTTCACAACGAGAACTGGCAGAAAAAGCGGGCATCACCCATAGCGCTATTTCTTCAATCGAGAATGCCAAAGTGAGTCCTTCGGTGAGTTCTCTGCAAAAAATAGTGAACGTTTTTTCGTTGTCTCTTTCAGAGTTTTTTACTCTTGAGCAACAAGAAAATAAAGAGATTAAGGTCGTGGTTAAACCAGAAGACCTCATTGAAATTGGCAGTGAAAATGTCTCAATGAAGTTGGTTAACAATGGCAGCAATAAACAAGAAATCGGCTTTCTTATTGAAGAATATGGGCCTAACAGTACAACGGGCGCATCCAATATCAAGCATGAAGGTGAAGAAGTCGGCACCGTATTAAGTGGTGAAGTTGAACTTGAATATAACGGGGAGACCTACCTAATAAAGGCAGGGGAGTCTTACGTTATTGATACAACGATTCCACATAAATTTACTAATCACTCCGATAAGGCTTGCAGAATGATAAGTGCACACACGCCAAAAGCATTCTAGCGCCTTGAGGTAACCAAGGAGAGCGTATGAAAACGCAGCAACAATGGATTGAACAACGAAATGCTCTAAATATCGAGCAAAGAGCGTTTCTAAATGGTGAGTATACCGCAGCAGCAGATGGCAAGACGCTAGAGGTCGTAAACCCAGCTACCGATGAAATCATTGCTAATATTGCACGTTGCCAAACTGCCGATGTTGATTGTGCTGTAGATTACGCAAGACAAGCATTTAAACAAGGTGAGTGGAGTCAAATTGCTCCAGCGGCGCGTAAAGACGTACTGTTGAAGTTTGCTGCTCTTATTGATGAAAATGTTGAAGAATTAGCGCTATTAGAAACACTTGATACTGGTAAGCCGATTGCACACA
Source organism: Vibrio sp. ER1A (assembly GCF_000733315.1). NCBI lineage: Bacteria > Pseudomonadati > Pseudomonadota > Gammaproteobacteria > Vibrionales > Vibrionaceae > Vibrio > Vibrio sp. ER1A. The sequence continues at coordinate 1,404,936 of NZ_JPJA01000086.1, read as the reverse complement.
GTGTGTCGACGGATATTCCCGGCGCAGCGAAATCTATTCGCTGGTATGCGGAAGCCATCGACAAAGTTTATGGTGAAGTTGCACCTACAGAAAAAGATGTTCACGCCTTTATCTCTCATCAAGCGATCGGTGTTGTCGCTGCTGTTGTTCCGTGGAACTTCCCGCTATGGATTGGTTGTTGGAAGTTAGGTCCAGCCTTGGCTGCGGGCAACAGTGTCATCCTAAAACCATCAGAAAAGTCTTCATTAACGGCAATCTTCTTAGGCAAACTGGCGAATCAAGCAGGTATTCCAGCGGGTGCATTTCAAGTTATTACTGGTTATGGCCATGAAGCGGGAGAAGCGTTGGCACGTCACGAAGATGTAGATTGTATCGCTTTTACAGGCTCAACTCGTGTGGCTGGTCATCTTATGATTGCCTCCGGTGAAACTAACCTAAAACGTGTCTGGGCTGAGGCTGGTGGTAAGAACGCAAATATAGTCTTTGATGATTATGCCGATCTTGACCGCGCAGCTGCAGAAACAGCCGCAGGTTGTTTCTATAACCAAGGTGAAGTATGCGTAGCAGCAACACGCCTTTTGGTTCACGAAAGCATTAAAGATGTATTTATCGATAAAGTGATTAGCGCAGCGCAGGGTTTCATACCTAAAGATCCAATGGATCCCACGTCTTCTATGGGGGCGCTTATTGACCGTGAACACAAAGAAAAAGTGCTCGATTACGTTAAGTTAGGTCAAGATGCAGGGGCTACGCTGCGCTGTGGTGGTGACGCAGGCGGTAAAGGCGCCTTTGTTGAGCCAGTGATTCTCGATAATGTGGACAACAGTATGCGTGTGGCTCAAGAAGAGATCTTTGGCCCAGTGTTATGCGTCATTCCATTTAAAACAGAGCAAGAAGCTATCGCTATTGCTAATGACTCCAAATATGGCTTAGGCGCTGCACTTTGGAGTGACAATATTAATCGCGTACATCGAGTCGCAAAGCAGTTAGAAGCTGGCTCTGTGTGGGTGAACAACTACAACGAGGGCGATATGACCGTCCCATTTGGTGGATTCAAAATGAGTGGTAATGGACGTGACAAGTCGATTCATGCCATCGAAAAATTCACTGAAACCAAGACGACATGGATTCGTCTCCAACCTTAAGCCTGAAGCTGTAATCGAAAGGAATATAACCATGAACAAACATACTGATTCATATTATGCTCACTCAATCCCGAATGTAAGTGAGTACCCACAACTGCAAGACAATATTGAGTGTGATGTGTGTGTCGTAGGCGCGGGTTTCTCGGGTCTTTCCTCAGCTCTTCATTTAGCAGAAAAAGGCTTTAAGGTTGTAGTGCTGGAGAATGCGAAAGTAGGGTTCGGCGCGACAGGTCGTAATGGCGGCCAGATTGTTAACAGTTATAGCCGCGACGTAGACGTTATTGAAAGTCGCTATGGTGAAAAGCAAGCTAAGGCACTGTGTGACATGATTTTTGAAGGTGGTGATATCATTCGCGGCCTTATCGACAAACATAACATTGATTGTGATTTCAAGCAGGGGGGAATGTTTACTGCTCTGAATAATAAGCAATTAAAAGGTCTAGAAGAGCACAAAAAGCACTGGGAACGTTATGGCAACGATCAGCTTCGTATGATGGATGCGAGCGAAGTGGAAGCCGCAGTCGGTACCACTGCTTATAAAGGCGCTCTGCTGGATATGCGTGGCGGCCATATTCACCCACTCAAATTGGCGTTGGGCGAAGCAGCAGCTGTAACGGCACTTGGCGGTCAAGTTTTCGAACAGTCCGGTGTGACCCGTCTGGAAAAAGGCGCCAATCCTGTTGCTCATACAGAAAAAGGCAGCGTAAAAGCGAAATACATCGTTCTTGCGGGTAATGCTTATCTAGGTGGGCTTGCTCCAAACATCAGCAATAAAGCGATCCCGTGTGGTACACAGGTCGTAGCCACTGAGCCCCTTTCCGAGGCGCAACTTAAAGAGATCTTGCCATCAGATTACTGTGTTGAAGACTGCAACTATCTATTGGACTACTTCCGTCTTAGCGCGGACAAGCGCTTACTATTTGGTGGCGGTGTAGTTTACGGTGCTCGTGACCCAGAAAATATCGAAGGCATCATTCGTCCTAAGATGGAGAAGATCTTCCCACAATTAAAAGGTATCGGTATTGATTATAAGTGGACGGGTAACTTCCTACTGACTTATTCCCGCATGCCGCAATTTGGTGCTTTTGCAGACAACATTTATTACCTACAGGGCTACAGTGGTCACGGTGTTACTTGTACTCACCTTGCTGGCAAACTGTTGGCTGAAGCACTAACCGGACACGCAGAACGTTTTGACGCGTTCGCTGATTTAACCCACATCGCGTTCCCTGGCGGTCGTCATTTTGCTATCCCAATGACGGCGATGGGGGCGGCTTATTACAACTTACGCGACAAACTAGCAATCTAATTCAGAAAATAACAAGAAGTGCCTGCTATGACAGGCACTCAGTCAGCCTCAAACAAAGAATAGATAAAGGAAGATCCGATGAGTAGAGTAGTTAAATTTGCTGCGATGCAGTTAACCAAAACTTGGGATTTAGAAGCGAATCTAGAAAAAATTAAAGGTGCGATTCGCGAAGCCGCGGCAAATGGTGCGAATGTTGTACTACCTCAAGAACTCATGGCAGCGCCTTACTTTTGTAAGAAGCAAGAAGCCAAGTATTTTGAACTTGCTGAAGAAACGGATAACTCTCGTCTGATCAAAGAGCTTAGCGCGCTAGCTAAAGAACTGAATGTGGTTATACCTGTGAGCTATTTTGAGAAAGCGGGAAACACCTTTTTCAACTCTTTAGTGATGATCGATGCAGATGGTACGGTACTAGAAAACTACCGCAAATCCCATATTCCAGATGGTCCTGGCTATAGCGAGAAATACTATTTCAGCCCTGGTGATACAGGATTTAAAGTATGGAAAACCAAGTTCGGTACTTTCGGTGCAGGTATTTGTTGGGATCAATGGTTCCCTGAGCTGGCACGTTGCTTAGTGCTTAACGGTGCAGAAGCTATTTTCTACCCAACAGCAATTGGTTCAGAGCCGCAAGACCTATCTCTGGATTCACGTGACCATTGGCAGCGTACTATGCAAGGCCACTCGGCTGCCAACCTTGTACCTGTTATCGCGTCTAACCGTGTAGGAGTAGAAGTGGATGATGGCATTGAAACTACCTTCTATGGTTCATCATTCATCACTGATCATACTGGCGGTAAGCTGGCAGAAGCTCCAAGAGAAGGTGAAACTATCATCTACGCGGAAATTGACCTACAGGCTACTGCGCAAGCGCGTCACGCGTGGGGACTGTTCCGTGACCGTCGTCCGGACTTATATCAAGACATAATGAGCTTAGCTAAGTAACGAGGTGGACGATGAAACTCGATACGACCCCAAAGCAAGACGGTTTCTATTTTCCTGCTGAATATGAATCAGTAAGAGAGGTTTGGTTGGCATGGCCTGAGCGTCGTGATAATTGGCGCGCTAGTGCAAAACCTGCGCAACAAACCTTTGCCAACGTGGCGAATGCGATTGCGGACGTAGTGTGTGTTTCTGTTGCAGTAAGCTCTTCGCAATATGAAACCGCAAGAAGCATGCTGCACTCGTCCGTCAAACTGGTTGAAATGGCATTCAACGATTCTTGGATGCGCGATATCGGTCCTACTGTTGTAGTGAATTCATCGGGAGAGAGACGCGGCGTCAGTTGGAAGTTCAATGCTTGGGGAGGCGAGTTTAACGGCCTTTACGAAGACTGGAGTGATGACGATAAAGTTGCCGCATCCGTCTGTGATGTGTTGGGAATCGATCATTATCGCGCTCCATTTGTCCTGGAGGGTGGCGCGATTCATACCGATGGCGAAGGCACGTTATACACAACTGAAGAATGCTTATTGAGTCCGGGACGTAACCCAGAACTAAGTAAACAACAGATAGAAGCGCTACTAGCCGAGTATCTTGGTATCGAAAAGGTCGTCTGGCTTCCAAACGGTTTGTTTAATGATGAAACGGATGGGCATGTCGACAACTTACTTCACGTTGTCGCTCCAGCAAAAGTGGTACTCAGTTGGACGGATGATCCCTTCGATCCGCAATTTAAGTTATCACGTGAAGCGCATGCGGCGCTTAGTGCACAAACCGATGCACAAGGTCGAGCCATTGAGATTGTCAAAATCCCAGTTCCGGGTCCTCTTTACTATTCGCAAGAAGAAGCGAATGGAATTGAATCAAGCGATGGTATGAATCGTCACGAAGGGGAGCGACTGAGTGCTTCCTATGCTAACTTTCTGATGGTGAACGGACATATCTTTTTGCCATTACTTGATGACCAATATGACGATATTGCTATCGAGATTTTGACAAAAGCGCTTCCCGATTATGAGATTGTTGGCATACCAACACGAGAAGTTTTACTAGGCGGTGGCAATATTCACTGCATTACCCAGCAGATTCCCGCTTAGGATTCATCTGCTTTTTATCCACAGCATTCCTAGCGAAAGCTAGGACTAGGAACAAAAGGAATTACCATGCAGCAAATAAATAATAAGAGCTTACTCTCCTTTATGGTAACGGCAGCGGACAACGCTGTAGCCGTGACAAACCCAGCAACAGGCGAACTTGTGGGTCATGCTCCTATTTCATCTGAACCTGAGCTGATGGATGCGATCGAGCGAGCTCATGTGGCGCAGAAAGAGTGGGCTAAAGTGCCAGCTAAGTCGCGCGCAGTATTATTAAACCGCTGGTATCAACTAATTCTTGAGAACAAAGACGACCTTGCTCGCATCATGACTGTTGAACAGGGTAAGCCATTGGCAGAAGCCGCGGGTGAGGTTCTGTATGGCGCCAGCTTTATTGAATGGTTTGCTGAAGAAGCCAAACGCACCTATGGTGACTCCATTCCGGGACCAACGGCAGACAAGCGCTTGGTAACCATCAAGCAACCTATTGGTGTTGCATGTGCGATTACGCCATGGAACTTCCCTATCGCTATGATCACACGTAAAGCAGGTCCTGCATTGGCTGCCGGTTGTAGTTTCATCGTTAAGCCATCGGATTCAACACCGTTGTCTGCATTTGCAATTGTGGAACTCGCGTACCAAGCGGGCATTCCGAAAGACGCGCTACAAGTGGTTCTAGGTGAAAGCTCACGCAAAATCGGTGCAATCTTCACTTCTCACCCACTGATTCGCAAGCTGTCTTTCACAGGTTCTACCCAAGTGGGCAGTGTGTTAATGCAACAAGCCGCAAAAGACATCAAACGCACGTCAATGGAACTGGGTGGTAATGCGCCATTCATCGTCTTCGATGATGCTGATATTGATGCAGCTGTGCAGGGCGCTATGGCCTCTAAGTTCCGTAATGCGGGTCAAACTTGCGTCTGTGCGAACCGATTCTATGTGCATAGTAAAGTGTACGATGAGTTCGTAACGAAATTTGATGCAGCAGTGCAGCAGTTAAAAGTCGGAAACGGCTTAGATGAAGGTGTCAACATTGGTCCCGTTATCAATGCGAGTGCAAAACAGGGCATTCAAGCACTGATTGACCGTGCGGTAGAGCAAGGTGCAGTGCCTGTTACTCCTCTTAAACAACTAGACGGTTTGTTTATGCAGCCAGTTGTCCTCAAAGACGTGAAACACAGCATGGATATCGTTCAAGAAGAGATATTTGGTCCGGTGGCTCCGGTAATTCGTTTTGATACGGATGAAGAACTTGTCGAAATGGCGAACGACACGATTTACGGTTTGGCGTCCTACTTCTACAGCCAGAACATCCACCGTGTTTGGAAAGTAGCAGAAGCACTGGAATACGGCATGGTCGGCATTAATGAAGGTATTATCTCGACAGAAGTAGCGCCGTTTGGCGGTGTGAAGCAGTCGGGTATTGGACGTGAAGGTGCGAAGCAGGGTATCGACGAATATATGGATGTGAAATACCTGTGCTTTGGTGGCAACTAAACGTCTAGCGGTAACAAATAAAGGATTAAACAATGAAAAACCAACAACTACACGAAAGAAGAAGCAAAGTTATCGCTCAGGGTATGGGCGCGCTGTACCCACTTTATGTTGAGAAAGCTGACAACGCTCATGTATGGGATGTCGATGGTAACAAATACATTGATTTTGCGGCAGGCATTGCAGTGACAAACACGGGTCACTCAAACTCGCGCATCACTGACGCTGTGAAAGCTCAGGTCGACAACTTCTCTCATACTTGCGCTATGGTGACACCGTATGAGTCTTTTGTGGAGCTGGCAGAAAAGCTGACTGACATTGCTCCGGGTGATTCTGAAAAGAAAGCGATTTTCCTAACAACGGGTGCCGAAGCGGTTGAAAACGCAGTGAAAGTAGCACGTGCTCATACTGGGCGTAGCGGGGTTATTGCCTTTAAAGGTGGTTTTCACGGTCGTACCAATATGACCATGGGATTGACGGGAAAAATCGCACCATACAAAGCGGGCTTCGGTCCTTTCCCGAACGAAATCTACCATGCACCTTATCCAAATGCGTTCCACGGCATCAGCACAGGAGATAGCTTACAGGCATTGCAAGATTTGTTTGCATGCGATATTGAACCTAGTCGCGTTGCTGCGATCATTTTCGAGCCTGTACAGGGCGAGGGTGGTTTTTACCAAGCACCAGCGGAATTTGCTCAGGCACTGCGCAGCCTTTGTGACCAGCACGGTATTATGCTAATAGCAGATGAAATCCAAACAGGTTTTGCCCGCACCGGTAAAATGTTCGCAACGGAGTATCTGGATATTGAACCAGATATGATGACGATGGCGAAAGGTATTGCTGGTGGTTTTCCAATCTCTGCTGTTGTAGGTAAAGCGGAAGTTATGGATTCTGCGTTGCCAGGTGGTTTAGGCGGTACTTACGCTGGTTCTCCATTAGGCTGTGTTGCCGGTTTGGAAGTGCTCAAGATAATTGAAGAAGAGCAGCTATGCGCTAAAGCCCAAGGTATTGGTGAAGTGGTTAATGCACGCATGACTGAGCTTCAAAAAACGGTGCCTGCGATTGGTGAGATTCGCACCATTGGTGCAATGATGGCGATTGAGTTTACCGATCCACAATCGGGGCAACCACTTCAAGATGTTACCAAAGCGGTGATTAGCAAAGCGCAAGAAAATGGTTTAATTCTGTTGTCTTGTGGCGTTAAAGCCAATGTTATTCGCTTGCTCCCGCCACTAACGATTGAATCAGATGTATTGGCAGAAGGTTTAGACAAACTGGAAGCCATCATCGCAGAAGTAGCGAAATAGAACGACGTTACGTAGGATAATATAAGCCCCCTCGATTCGAGCCCGAGGGGGCTTTTTTAATGTTCATGGTAATTTGTCTAGGAGTGATAAACCAAATTGTATCTTGGGTCTATCACAGTTTTTGTCTGTTCCCTTCAGCGGTTAATACTCTCTAACCGCTTAAGCAATGAAATAAAATGTATTGATTACAGCGGGTTAATGGATTGGTTTCTTCCCGAAGATACCATTTCTGCGTTGAATATCTTTTTTCAATCTCTTACTTAAAAACTATACAGTTTTACTCTAAAGTCTGCTAATTTGTGCTGACAAAATGAGAGTGATCAAAATCTCGACACCATGATTAAGATACATTGCTGCTCAGAAGAATTTAATAATCGCTTGGACTGAAAAATGAAACATCAACATTTCTTACCTATGCAGAACGTAATCCAAGATTATGCTTGGGGTAGCGTGACGTCTATTAACACTCTGTTTGGCATTGCCAACCCAGATAACAAACCACAAGCTGAGATCTGGATGGGTGCACACCCAGGCGGCTGCTCTGAAGTGGTCTCCGCAGATAAGACTTTGCGTCTGGATCAGTTTGTTACTGATAACCTAAGTGATGTTTTGAGTGAAGCCATTAGCCAGAAATTTGGTGAGCTGCCTTACCTGTTCAAAGTCCTTGCTGCAGCGAGCGCTTTGTCTATTCAGGTTCACCCGAGCAAAGCTCAAGCAGAACAAGGGTTTGCCAAAGAAGAAGCCGCTGGTATCGCCCGTAACGCAGCAAACCGCAATTATAAAGATCCAAACCATAAACCAGAGTTGGTTTACGCATTGACACGTTACCAAGCAATGAATGGCTTCCGCTCTTATGAAGAGATCTTAAACAACTTCGAACAGCTTAATATTGAGGAGTTAGCGCCTCTTATTAATGCTTATAAAACATCTCTGGACGCAACAGGTCTTGAGGCGTTGTTTGTTAGTATGCTGAAGCTTGACGGCCAAGCAAAAGATACGGCATTGAATAAGTTGCTTGCTTTCGCTGAGACCAAACAAGGCGACGAAACCTTTGAACTCATCTTATGGCTAAAAGATCTCTACCCTGGTGATATTGGTCTTTTCTCTCCATTATTCTTACACGTATTGACGCTTGAGCCGGGCGAAGCGATGTTCCTTCACGCTTGTACTCCACACGCTTACTGTCGTGGTACTGGACTTGAAATTATGGCGAGTTCAGACAACGTACTTCGTGCAGGCCTAACGCCAAAACACATTGATGTTGAAGAGCTGGCTTCTTGTACCATTTTTGAACCTAAGCTGCGTGAGGAGTTGTTAACTCAACCAGAAATGGATAATGGTGCAGAGCACTATCCAATTCCGGTAGAAGACTTTAAATTTAGCGTCTACGTTGACCAGCAAGACCGATTTGTCAACGTCACAACACCAGAGATTCTATTTGCATTGGATGAGCCAATCGTATTGACGCATCTAGATGGCGAAACCATTACGGTTGAACGCGGTCATTCAGTGTTCATCCCTGCTTCTGCGGGTAACTACAGCGTGACTTGTGCTGGCAAGTTCGCAAGAGCCTATTGCTAGCGTAATATGCTGCCAGTAGGGCAGTAATCCTACTTATAAAGGGAGATCGTGAAAGATCTCCCTTTTTTTGTGCAACTTGCCTATTACTTATGCAGCATGGATTGCATTTTAGTTGCAGATAATTAGTATGTAATGAAAGGATATGTAAAAACTTAAGCAGTAGGTACTATAAAATGGAATTTAGAGTAGCAGAATATTCTGACTACCAAAGTGTGGCGGAACTACACGCGGTAAGTTGGCAAAAAGCCTATAAAGGCATCATGCGTCAGTCGTATTTAGACGAGTCGGTTCTTGAAGACAAGCAACTGATTTGGCAAACCCGACTATTAAACCCTCCTTTCAGCCAACATGTCATTATTGCTGAGCACCAAGGCGAATTAGCGGGTTTTATCTGCCTGTTTGGTAATCACAATGTCGAGTTCGGTACTATCATTGATAACCTTCACGTTAGGGCAAGTGCGCAAGGCAAAGGTGTGGCAAAGAAACTGATTGCGTTGGCGATGGAATGGGCAAGTAAGTACTATCCAGACAACGGTGTGTTTTTGGAAGTACTGGCGGATAATTCGAACGCCATTAAGTTCTATGAATCCATAGGTGCGAACAGAGCGATGAAACAGCGTGGCGAATCGCCATGTGGGCGCCACGTCGATGAGTTTATCTATGTATGGAAAAATCCAGAAGCGTTGATGGAACAGTGTGTTGTGTCGGTGTAGTTTGCCTTTTCAAACAATAGAACTAAAAAAACGCCTAACATGAATCATGTTAGGCGTTTTTGTGTTGTGTCAGGAGCTACTTGATGTATTCCAAAAGTGCTTTTTCATTAGGCAGTGCGGTCATTGCGCCTTTTTGCGTGGTTGCCAATGCCCCACAACCGTTAGCCCATCGTACAGCGTCATGAATGGTTTCATCATTTACCCAGCTTTCTGTTTTCGACAGGCGAGTTAGCAGACCACCAACAAAGGCATCGCCTGCACCTGTCGTATCGACGGGTTTTACTGGAGTGCCAGCAATCAACTCTTGTTGTGCGCCACGAATAACCAGTGCTCCTTTCGCTCCTTGAGTAATCAAGACCAATGTATTGCTAAAGGATTCAAGTGCTTCAATACCTGCTTCTAAGGTGTTGGTGTCTGTGAGGAACATGAGTTCGTCATCTGAAAACTTAACTACATCGGCCAGCGCAATAGCTTCTCGGCAAACAGGTTTGATTAAGTTTTGATCGCCCCAGACCTCATCACGTAAGTTGGGGTCGAAGCTAACAAAGCCTCCAGCAGCCTTAATTTGTTTCATTGCGTCAATCGTAGAACTGCGGCTAGGTTCATTGGCAAGGGCGATTGAACAAACGTGCAGCCACTCGCCTTTTTCGAAAGCAGGAATGTCACTTTTTTGCATAAACTGGTCGGCACTAGGCTTAACCATAAAGGTAAAGTTGCGCTCACCGCTGTCATCTAAGTCAACAATAACGGTAGAAGTGCGCTGTTGCTCATCAAGCCGCATATAGTTGGTATCGACGTTTTCGTCGCTCAAAGTCTGCTTCATGAAGCGACCTAGCGGGTCTTGTCCGACGCGACCGAAAAATCCAGTGTTACCACCTAAACGTGCGATAGCTACAGCTACGTTTGCAGGCGCACCACCTGGACATTTCAAATAGGTAGTTGCCGTATCTGGTATTAAATCTACGACAGCATCTCCGGTTACCCACACTTTGCTCATGAGAAAAATCCTGTATTAACTAAGTTGTCTTTAGTTTACTAAATCGATTTAGCAAAGAAAATGTGTTTTAATAGACCTCTAATGGATTGAAAATGAATTTGTGATCTCACACACGATCTTTTAGGAAAATAAGATCAAACTGACCGAGTGGATGAGTAGGAAGGAATGAGCAAAAAATTAAAACTTGCTGACATAGCAAAACTCGCTGGTGTATCGAAATCAACGGTGAGTTTTGTATTGAATGGGCATGCAGAAAAGCATCGAATCACGAAAGAAACCGTGGAGAGAGTACTGCATGTTGTGCAAGAGAATAACTATTCGCCTAGTGTTTATGCCCGAGCGCTAAAATCGAAAAAGAGCTCTACTTTTGGACTTGTGATCCCCGACCTACTCAACCTTGGTTTTGCGTCTATTGCCAAAGAATTAGAACGTCTCTGCTTAGCATCAGGCTATCAGTTATTACTGGCTTCAACCGATGATGACCCTGAAACAGAAATGCGCGCAGTAGACAATCTAATATCACGTCAAGTCGACGGCATCATGATTGCGTCTTGTCTCACCAGTGATGCTTTCTATAGCGGATTACCTGACGATCTTCCGCTTGTTTTCTTTGACCGTTCGTTCGAATCTTCAGATTTTAATATGGTGACCACTGACGCTTACGATGCAACGAGACTGTTATTAACGGAACATACGAAAAACGTGGCAGAGTGTGTTTTTATTGGTGGACAATTAGAACTTTCACCAAGTAAAGAACGCTATCAAGGTTATGTAGATGCGTTAGCTACAAACCAAATTCCGTTGAATCAGAGCTTGGTGTTCAATCGTGATTATCAGCCTTCAAGTGGTTACGACATGATGGCTGCGTGTGTTGATGAACTTGGTCGATTGCCACACTGTTTATTTACGGCATCTTATTCATTGTTAGAAGGGGTGCTGCGCTATCTTAACGAACATGATCTGTTTGCAACAGCAACCAATGCTCGGATGCGAATTGCTACGTTTGATAATTACGCCATATTGGACTGCTTACCGTTACCAATAAACTCTATAGAGCAAAATTGTGTCGAATTAGCGTCGGAGATTTTTGACTGTCTACAAAAGACCTTGTCTAATTCTCAATATCAAAGCAAGATTAGTGTTAAAGCGCACCTTCATCAGCGGAGTTACTAACCGGACATGGAATCAAAATCTCTACAGCCTTTATATATTCAAGTGGCCGATACGCTAAAACAGCGGATTGATGAAGGGCTATATCCGCAAGGCTCGAAGTTGCCTTCCGAGAATCAGTTAGTAGAGAGTTTAGGTGTAAGTCGTGTTACGGTCAGGAAGGCGTTAGGTCAACTTGCCGATATTGGCTATACCACCTCCGAAAAAGGTAAAGGAACTTTTGTTGCTCATCAAAAACTTAAGCATGATTTCTTAGGGATGGCGGGCTTTGCTCAAGAGTTGCAGGGAGCGGGGCTTGAGGCTCACAACCAAGTGATTCACTTTGAAAAGGTGGAAGCAGATGCATCATTAGCTTCCAAGCTGTCTATAACAGTGGGCGATCTCGTCTATCATTGCGGTCGACTGCGCGTTGTAAATCAACAGGTTGTTTCTTACGAAGATTTCTATATACCATGGGCGTTACTTCCAGATTTAGATGCCCAGTCTCTTTCGGGCTCCAAATTTGCTTATCTTAAGCAACATGATATTGAAATGGTGAAAACACAACAAAAGATAAAACCAGCGTTGCCAAGCCTATTCATTCAAAAGCAGCTGTCTGTAGATAAGTTAGAGCCGATACTGATCAATGAATCGATCAATTTTCGCACTGAATCTCAGCCTTATGAGTACTCCATTGTCTATTATAAGTCCAGTGTCTATGACTTTGAGATAACTGCCAGACTTTAATAATCTTATCAATTAGTTACCAAGCCACCTTTTAATGAGGTGGTTTTTTTGTATCTGAGCTAACTATTATTGAATGTGATGATAAGCACGTTTCTAAAGTTCAAAAGCACAAATAGATACAACTTGTATTTATCCTGTATTACATTAATACATGTTGAATACAGGTTGTTATCTTGTGCTCTTGGGAGAGAACGAAAAAATGGCAAGAAATGCTCAAATCGTTGCAACAGAAGTGATGGCGCTGCTTGGTGGAGAAACCAATATCGAGCAGTTGACACATTGTGCAACGCGATTGCGGGTCGTGACGAAAGACGACTCTAAAGTCGATGCGGAAAAACTAGGCGAAACAGAAGGCGTTCACGGTTACTTTTTTAAAAATGGCCAACACCAAGTCATACTAGGTACGGGCTTTGTTGGTAAGGTGTTTGCGGTATTAACAGGCAATGGTGATGTTGAAACCAGTGCCGCACCGAAAAAAGAGCAAGCGGGTAGTGCTTTCCAACGAGTGACTCGTACGTTTTCAGATATCTTTGTTGCCATTATTCCTGCGCTAGTTGCGACGGGTTTATTGATGGGATTGCGCGGACTGATCGTTAATGGCTTTGGGGTGGAATTGTCACCTCAATTGACGACGCTGTCTCAAGTGCTTACTGATACCGCGTTTATCTTTATTCCAGTCTTAGTGACATGGTCAGCGATGAGAGTGTTCGGTGGCAATCCAGTACTCGGTATTGTACTCGGATTGATGCTGGTTGCTCCTCAATTAGCAAGCAAATGGGATGTCGCTTTTGGTAATGCAGAAGCACTGATGATTCCATTCTTCGGCTTTAATATTGCCGTCACTGGCTTGCAGAGTTCTATCTTACCTGCCGTGTTTATGGGTTGGTTTGCTGCAACTGTTGAGAAAACATCACGCAAGTACGTGCCGGAGGTGTTGGATCTTATCCTTACTCCATTCATTACACTGTTGGTGTCGCTGATTGCAGGATTAGTTTTCGTTGGACCATTACTATTAGGTATCGAAAAGCTAATTACCGATGTAGTGGTGTATTTTTTACAAATTCCATACGGTATTGGCGGTTTGATTTACGGTGGTGCGATTCAGTTCATGGCCGTTACGGGGATGCACCATACTATCGTGCCAATTACCATTGCCATGGTGACAGAAACTGGTTTTGACTATATCAACCCACTAGGTACCGCTGCGATTGCAGGTCAATTTGGTGCGGCGATTGCCGTGATGACTATGCAAACCAGCAAGGTGAAAAAGTCAGGCATGTTTGGAGCAGCGCTACCTGCGTTATTTGGTATTACTGAGCCGGCGATGTTTGCAGTGACCTTACCTCGCGTTAAGCCATTCCTTTATGGATGCGTTGGCGGTGCAATCGGTGGCTGTCTAGGTGCTATCGCAGGAATTGGTTCAGCGGGTACGGGGGCGACGATGCTTCCTGGAATGCTGCTGTACCTCGGTGGTGGTCTTGGTATGTATATCGTGGTCATGTTGGTTGCTGCTTTGGTAGCTTTTGTCATGACTAAGTTATTCTACAAAGAACCTCAATAAGTTATTTCCTTTTTATCCCTTCATGGACGCGGCTAGGTGACATGAAGGGATTTTGCGTTTTAAAGCTACAGAGAGTCGTTATGGATTTTTCTAATCGTCAAAACCGCTTCGTGCGGCTAGACGAAGTGTCAGCAGAGTATCTGGAACATATTGAGTCATTGACTCAAAATGACCCTTATTATCCGAGTTACCATATAGCCCCCAAACATGGGTTGGTTAATGACCCAAATGGGCTTAGTTACTTTAATGGTGAACATCATATTTTCTATCAATGGTTTCCATTAGGGCCCGTTCATGGACTTAAGCACTGGTATCACGTATCAACGAAGGATTTTGTGCACTTCAAAGATAGAGGAGTCGCACTGTATCCTGATCAGGATTACGACCAACACGGGTGTCATACTGGTGTGGCAGTCGTTGAGGGTGAGCAGCTTAACCTTCTGTATACCGGACATTTGGTATGCGAACCAGAAAGTGGTCACCCGACTCAAGTTCTCGCAGTGATGGATAAAGAAGGGAAGATAGAGAAGAAAGGAGTCGTTATTGACTACAACTCTCAACACTACACACATAATATACGTGACCCTGTCACAATAAAGAGAGAAGATGACTATTATATGTTGATTGGTGCTGAGAGCCATCAACAGCAAGGTAAGTTGGCGCTTTATCACGGGAGACAAATCGATGCCTACCAATATAAGGGGAATGTTGATATAGGCATTGGTGAGTTTGGTTATATGTGGGAGTGCCCTAACTACTATGAGGAGGCTGGTAGTGGCGTCTTTATTTTCTCTCCTCAAGGCGTCACTTCCGATAGTAAGTACGATTTTAATAATGTGTTTTCTGTGGTCTATATCGTTGGTAAACCGTTAGATACTGAGAATCTTAAGTTCGAACATCAGGGCTACTTTGAACTCGATAAAGGCTTTGATTTCTATGCCCCTCAGACTTATTTAGACAACAAAGGACGCCGCATTCTGATTGGTTGGTTAGGTAATTCGAAAAGCGAGTATCCAACGGATAAGAATTACTGGGCGCATATGCTGACATTGCCAAGAGAGATAAGCATAGAAGGTAATAAACTGCGTCAAACACCGCTAGTGGAACTTACTGACTTGCGCGAAAGTAGTGAAGTATTGAGGCCACAACATGAACTAATTAGTCGAGCTTTTGAACTTGAAGTGAGTGTGGAGCAAGACTTCGTTATAGAGTTTGCTAATCAGAGTGGCGACAAAATGACGTTTTCTGGCAATGAAACGGAGTGGTGCTTAGACAGGACACATGTGACGGAAACACATGCTGAGCAGTTTGGCACAGTTCGATACGCTATGCGGCAAAGTAATGACAGCCTAGTGCGTGTGTTTGTCGACCATTCCAGTATTGAAATATTCTGTGACTTCGGAGAGACGGTATTCACATCACGTATTTTCGTTAGCGATTTGAACCAACTTTATTTGTCCAAAGCAACCGGACAGATACATTACTTAAGTGGTATTCATTACGAATAGATGAAAACAAAAACGACCAGCCTAGGCTGGTCGTTTTTGTTAGGTATGGTCACTCGTCTAGATTAGCGGTAGCTTCGCTTGGATGTGCTTAGTTCCATAATCATGGCTAATTCTTCTTCCGTAACCAAATCGCTGGGCTGTTGGCGTGTTGATAAACGCTCAACAAATCGCTTCACGTCGCGAAGCTGCTCAGTATTTAAATGATGCATAGCGTCGACAATGTCTTTTTCTAGCGCATGGTTCATATCAGCATCACTCCTTTGTTTTTCCTTATCTCTAACTTAGACCATATGAGTCTAATAGCAAGGCTTTTTATGCATATTGTTACACTTGATATCTATAACACTGCATGGATAACGAGAACTAGATTAATAGAAAGGCAACACAAATAGTGTGGAAAAAATAAACATGAGCATTAGAGGTGATATAGAAAATACATTCACACCATTGTTACATTTTGGAAACTGATAATTAATAATTTAAATAGTAGTTAAGAATTACTATGTGTGTGAGCAAGATCACTGAAAGTAATTTATCTGCCAAAAAGTTCCCCTACATTACCTCAATAAATGTTTTTACAGCTAAATGTATATTT
>NZ_JPJA01000086.1:1361876-1388786 GCF_000733315.1 Vibrio sp. ER1A | reverse complement strand
TATATAAACCATTGATAAATAAGATTATTTGCATTTTTATAAAAACGTGATTTAGATAGGCATTTTCAAATTCTTAGGATTGCTGCATGTCGGGATATTAGTGAAAATTTGTCTCGTTCATTCGGTACATGATTTTCAAACTTTTGAGTGATGTGACTGGTGAATGAGTTTTCAAAGTTTAACGACGCTTATTCACGACAACTCAATAGCTTTTAAAAAATAACAAAAATAGTTAATTACAATCCTTGGGGTTAATAATGAAAAATACTTTCAAACTATCGCTAGCTGCAGTACTTGTTTCTTCTGCAATGGCGGCAAACGCTGGTATCTCTATCGCTGATAGCGAGACAGGCAACTTCTCAATTGGTGGTGATGTTGAATTCGATTTCAACTTCCAAGATCTAGAAGGTGAGAACAGCAATAACTTCAACCAAACTGGTCGTATTCTTCTTGAATTTGCTGGCGAGCGTTACACTGAAACTGGTCACGTATTCCAAGTGAATGTTCAACCTCTAATGCAAAGCGATGGTACAGTTGCACTGGATGATGCATGGTTTGCATTTGGTAAGCAAGATGGCTGGAACCTGCGTATGGGTCGTTTCGAGGCGTTCGATATGTTCCCTGTAGGTCAAGATACGTTCCTAGAGTACTCAGGTGATACTTCTAACGAACTAGTGTCAGATGCAGCTCCTTATGTATACCAAATGAAAGAAGCTCGTGGTCGTGGTTCTGACGGCCAGATCATGTATAGCCAAACTTTCAACAACCTATACCTAGAACTAGGTTCGATGATCGGTGACCGCTCTGATCTATTCGCAGGCACAGATTATCACGGTGCACCTATCGACCGCGATAACACTAAAGACTCAGTACTTCTGCGTCCAGTAGTTGGCTACCAAGCAGGTAACTTCGGTATCGCAGCTTCTCTTGAGACAAACCTTGTTAAAGATGCGGTTGTTACTGATGACGGCGTAGATATCTCTGACCGTATGGGTTACGGTGTGACTGCTAACTACACAACAGCAGACTGGAACTTGATTGCTAACTTTGCATACATGGATGCGGTTGATGAGAATAACATGACTGTTGGTGTGAACGCATTGTACAAAGGCTTTGGTCTAGGTTATATCCACGCAAATAACGACTATGAGCGTAAAGAAATCGCAACTTCTGCAGATGGTAAAGCGAAAGTAGATACTGTATATGCTTCTTACGAGTTTGCTGATGTACTTCAAGTTGAAGATTTCTCAATCTACCTAGGTGCATACTACACGACTATCGATGACCAAACTGATATCAAAGCATTCGAAGAAGAATCAGACAAAGGTGTTCGTGTACGCTTCAAGTACTTCTTCTAAGCGCTTAGCCGTATAGAACAGAAACACTGCCTTATATAAACGGAGCCCATTGGCTCCGTTTTCTTGTTTGGACTACTGGTATTAATAGTCGTACAACTACCTGAGATTCCCCCAAAACACTTCACTTGCATCCCGTCATTGGCGAATGCTTACCACGTCTTACCCTCACCATTATGTTCTCGTTGATTTCCTCATAACTTTCCTCTTCAAAAAGCCTCTACACGATGCGATGTTGGACCGTAATTAATAACAGTAGGCATTGTCCAATAATCAATAACAACACTACTCTGTTGCCATGTGGGCGCCTAAACTAGCGAGTTTGTTATTGAGTACAGCAATTAGTGAAGGGAAAGAGGAAGGTTTGGATTATGGTTGATACGATGTCTTGAATGGAAAAGCAAAAGATGAGCGATACAAAAAAGGCTCACCGAAGTGAGCCTTTTAACTGAGCAATATGTTGTACTAGAAAATCAAATGCGCGACACCTGCGATAACAGGTAACGTAATCAAAGTACGCAGGATGAAGATAGCAAACAGTTCGAAGATGTTTACTGGTATACGGCTACCAAGTAGTAGAGCACCCACTTCAGACATATAGATAAGCTGAGTAACGGACATCGCAGCGATAACAAAACGTGTCATTTCACTATTGATTGATGCTGCTAGGATTGACGGAATAAACATATCTGCAAAGCCAACAACCATAGTCTTGGATGCCGCAACTGCTTCAGGTACGCCCAATAACTCTAGGTAAGGAATAAACGGTGTGCCTAGCGTTTCAAACACTGAAGTATATTCAGCGATAACAAGCGCGACTGTACCTAGCCCCATAACCACAGGAAGTACCCCAAATACCATATCTACGGCATTCTTAATACCTTCGCCAAATACCGATTTTGCAGAGGTGACAGTGCCTGCTCTTTTAAGTGCTAAATCAAGACCCCAAGAGAAAGTAGAATGGCCCTCAGGAATCACTTCAGCGTCTTTAGCTGGTTTAGTGCCGTCAATGAACACGTCTTTTTTGTTACGTAGTGGCGGCAAACGAGGAATGATAATCGCAGCAACAACACCGGCTAAACAGATAGCACCATAAAATGGTAAAAACAGGTGCTCAAGCTCAACCTGAGCGATAACCACTAAGCTGAACGTGATTGATACTGCTGAGAACGTAGTGCCAATAACGGCTGCTTCACGCATGGTGTAGAATTTATTTTCGTACTGCTTGCTCGTTAGAAGAATACCAACACTACCATCACCTAACCAAGATGCCATACAGTCGATAGCGCCACGACCTGGTAGGTTGAATACTGGGCGCATGATTTTACTTAGTAACGCACCAAAGAGTTCTAGCAAACCAAAGTTAAGTAAAAGAGGTAGCAATAAACCTGCAAAAATAAATACAGCAAATAGAGTAGGTAGCAGACCTTCGAGTACTAGGCCACCGGTATTTTCTTCCCAAATCGCTTGAGGACCAACTTGGAAGTAAGTCATTACTACCGCTAAGCCACCGATCAAACGAACTACTAACCACATTGGACTTGGATTAAATAGACCGTTTAAAAATTCATTATTATTAATGAATGCTGGCTTAGCAATGCGAGTGATAACTGACGCGATAGCCATAAATGCGATGATAGCTGTAACTAGAGGTACGATGAAATCGCCAACCGCCGCTTGTAATGATTTAGCTAAGACAGCTACAGGTATAGTTAGACCGCCGTCAAAGGTGATTGGAGCCATAAACAGGAACAGGCCAATTAAAGACGGGATGAAGAACATCCAGAAGTTGCCTTTCTTTCCAGACTCAGGAACAGATTGAGCGCTATTTTGCATTTTTCTCTCGTGTTACAACTAGTTAATAATGGACAATTCCGTTGCCTATTTATTCACTAAACATCCATATTTGCTCATTGCGCGCAAGATTACTGCTTTTTATCAATCAAGGCAATACTATTCATCAATAAGGACTAAATATTCATAATTTAGTGCTGATGTCGCAACTGATATGCAAAACAATGTTCGGTGCTAAGGCTTTGTAAATCTGTCTAAGTATAGTGGGTTGTTACTCTTTGAGCTTAGTAATCGAAAGCGCTACACTAAACGAAGAACTTAACTTATTGAGAATCATCACAATGCCTCGCAAGAAACTTCCAGTGCCACTGATCTTACTGATTCCACTTTGTCTTCTCGTCGTTGTCATTGTCGCTGGAGTCTATCGATTTTCGATGAATGATGAGGAGATACTGGCCAAATTCCCATCTCACCAAGCAGAAAAGGCCGATGTCGTCGTAGAGACTATTCTAGGCGTTAAAGTGGCAAATCCATGGACAATTCAGGTACCAGAAACCAGCGCGTTCTCTCTGCTTACTGACATCGATGTTGATAAACAAGTGGCTGCAGGTAGTTATGATGATGGTATGGAGCGTGGCAACGTCTACCTACTGTATCAATTTAAGCAACTCATGTTTGAAAACAATAAGCTTCATTTCGCTGTTGTACCATTTGCCGTGAGTAACCAAGGCTCGGGAGTCTTCTATTACCTTGGCTTGTTTAATTGGGACGAATCAAGGCAGCGAGTAATTCTTACAGACGCTAAACTAGCTGGGGATCGAGTGGACATTGAATCTTTAGACTTATCTGGACAGGATGCAACATTAATGTTCAAAAGCCATGGCCCTGAACAGTCAATGACAGAAACGCCGACAGAGGAAAATTCACTGGTTTGCATACTGAAAAATGGCAAATTGACAGGATGTTAATTGGAATTTGTTTCCACTCGTAAATGATATGCATCTTTGTCACTTATTATGTTGAGAATGTGAGCTTGATTACATAATATGACACTTTGATGTTGTTATTTTTTAGACAAACGGAGCTTGCAAATGATCAATAAGCGTTTTTTTAAAACTAAAGATGAAGTAGAAGTCACGTTCGAACTGGATGCGACCAATATTGAAAGTGCGGTACTAGTAGCAGAATTTCACGATTGGCAACCTATGCCAATGAAGAAAGTTGCGAAAACCAAATCTTTCAAATATAAAACTCGTTTGCCAAAAAACGCGGAGTTTCAGTTCCGCTACCTTGTGAATGAGAACGACTGGGTTAATGATGCTGAAGCGGATAACTATGTACCAAATGGCTTCGGCGCCGACAACTGTATTGTAAAAACAGAACAGGTATGTGAAGCCTGATTCTCAGTAATGCTGATTTTGTAGAAAGCGAAGCGACAAGCTTCGCTTTTTTACATTCTTATCACAGGTTTTACCTTAATTTTCCCCTCAATCGGATGCAATTCGCCGAAGAAACGATTAACCTGTTGGCTCTTTTTAATGGAATGCATTGGAACCATTGTGCAATCGAATCAACCTATAGACGGCGTATGCGCGGCAAAGACGCCGTCACGAAAACTAAAACGCGGCCTCGCTTTTACCGTGCCTCTCATCGCGGCGTTTCTGTTTCTTCATAGTCTGCCTAGCTCAAACCTCAACGGAACGGTAGAGCTAGACCTTAATGATTCACCTATCGCCAAAGCCATTACTCCTGAGCCAACCAAAGCAGAACTACCACCTAAATTCGCCTATACCGTAAAGTCAGGTGACAGCTTGAGCCAAATTTTCGACCAACTTGGTTTTCCTTACTCAGACATGATGTCAGTAATGGAAACCGATTTGGATTACTTAGTGCTCGACACGCTGCGTCCCGGTGACAAGATGCGATTTTGGCAAGATGAAGCCACTGGCGCACTCGGTCAATTGGAGGTTCAACGCAGTGTGGCCGAAAAAGCGGTTTATACTCGACTAGATGACGGTAGCTTTGAATTTAAGGATGTCTCTATTCCTGGCGTGTGGGAAAGCGTGGCTTTGGTCGGTGAAATTCATGGCAGCTTCTCTTCTTCAGCGAACAAATTAGGTTTAAACCCTCGTGAGATTGAGCAAGTTGTTACACTGCTTAAAGACAAACTGAGTTTCACTCGTGACCTTCGTGCCGGTGACCGTTTTGAAGTTGTCAAAAACAGTCAGTTTGTTGATGGCACCGCGACAGGTAACTCTGAAATACAAGCAATTAAGATCTTTAACCGTGGGGCGATGTACTCAGCTTACCTTCATACTAATGGTCAGTACTATGATGCTAAAGGTGACAGTTTACAGCGTGCATTTATGCGCTACCCTGTGAAAAATCATCGAATTACCTCAGGCTTCAACCCTAACCGTCGCCATCCTGTAACAGGCAGAATTGCACCGCATAACGGTACTGATTTCGGTGTTCGTACTGGTACGAATGTTTATACCACTGGTGATGGCGTTGTTGCTATGGTGCGCAACCACCCATATGCAGGTAAGTATATCGTTATCGACCATGGTGGTCCGTACAAGACTCGTTATCTTCATTTAAGTAAGATTCTGGTGAAGAAAGGTCAAAAGGTGACTCGTGGTACTCGTATCGGCTTGTCTGGAGCGACTGGGCGAGTGACCGGACCTCACTTGCATTACGAATTGATTTCTCGTGGGCGACCAGTTAATGCTATGCGAGCGAACATTCCTATGGCAGACTCTGTGCCCAAGAACGAGCTCAAGCAGTTTATTGCTCGTCGCGATGAGTTAGACTCTATGCTTGAGAAACAAGAAACTAAACTGGCGAGCTTGTAGTTCGCTAGGTTAATAACGGTATTGATAATGCAACAACTAGAATTTCAACTACTTGTCATGCAGCTTTGCGAGTTCAAAACGCTCCCAGATGCATTGAATAAGCTTAAAAGTGTCGAGAACCAAGAGATTGTCGAGGCAGCAAACAGTTTAAGCGGTCAATTTGCATTAGCGGATGTCGATGGTGAACAGCGTATTTATCATGTATTCACCGATATCGATGATAACGGTGACGAGCAAGAATACGTTGAGCACATTATGAACGAAGGAGACGACATCATTAAGTTTGTCGCGTGGTTCTTCGATGCTATGTTCGAAATGAAGCAAAGCGACACGTATAAGGCGGCAGGTAAGACTTACAAGCAACCTAAACGTTCTTAATCCTATCCGGATAAAATAACAAACGGCGCTNNAGCGCCGTTTGTTATTTTATCGTCAGGGCAGGTGTGCAATTTTTGCTTAGTGTGTAATGCTTTAGGTATCGCATACTTACAGAGGTTGCCATGGAGAACAAGGACACTGCTCAGTACATTGTTTCGCAGAGATTTGGCTTTGGGCCAAGAGCTGGCGATGCTAAGCTTGAGCCCGGCTTAAATGAGCAACTCAAAGCTCAGGCTTATACTCATAAGGCGATTTTATCGCTTCCATCTACCGATGAAATGTTGGCACATTTTGGTGACCTGAATCGAAGACGAAAGGCAGCAAAAAGCGCAGAAGAGAAAAAACAGTTTACCAAAACCAATAACGCGTTTTTTCAAGAAAACTTCCGCAATCTTGTTCATGCGCGAAACTTACAAACCCTATACACTCCACTAAGCTTTCAAGAACGTTTAATCCAATTTTGGAGCAACCATTTTGCGATCTCCGCGGATACACGCAGAGTCCGTCCAATAGCTTCTGGTGTTGAAAATGAAGTAATCAGAGAGCTTTGGTCTATCGATTTCCCGAGTATGCTGATAGGCGTGATTCAACACCCCAGTATGCTGATCTTCCTAGATAACCACCAGTCAGTTGGGCCTAATTCAAAAGCAGGACAAAAGCGCAATAAAGGACTCAATGAAAACTTAGCTCGAGAGATTTTAGAGTTACATACTTTAGGTGTGGATGGTGGCTATACACAAAAGGATGTTGTTGAGCTCGCGCAGGGTATCACTGGTTGGACGGTGAGCTTTAAACCGGACACTCCAGGTTATCGCTTTTCATCGACCATGCATGAACCTGGTGCGATCAACGTATTGGGCAAAGTGTACGACCAGCAAGGAGAGCAACAGGGCATGAGCTGTCTTCGCGATCTTGCAAATCATGAAAACACCGCAAGACATCTTTGTGGCAAATTGGTCGAGCATTTCTACGGTGTAGGACACTCTTCATTGGTAGATAAACTCACCAAAGTCTGGATAGATAACGAAGGCATGTTAATTCCGGTATATCTCACATTGATTAATAGCAGCCTTAAAAATAAGGATGAGCGCCTGCGTTTTCGCACACCTCAGGAATGGTATTTTGCTGTGCTCCGCAGCGCCGATTTTGAACCCAACCAGAAGCAGATGCATTCAATGTTGAGACAATTAGGACAAGAACCGTTTATGTCGGGGTCGCCCGCAGGATGGTCTGATAACGATGCTGATTATAATAGCTCGGCCGCATTGACTCAGCGTTGGCAAGTTGCCAACCAAGTCGCCAAGCTTTTGATAACCAGAAGTGAGCGTAGTAAACAGAACCCTGATGATAAGGTGACGCAGATTGTACAACGCCTTTATGGCAATGAAGTCGATGAACACCTACTGACTGCGTTAGATAAGGCGCAAGATGCCAGTTCCAAGTTTGTTGCGCTTTGGATGAGCCCACAGTTTCAATATAGGTAAACGTTATGACGACACGACGACATTTTTTGAAAGGCGTAGGAGCGGCGTCTCTGGTTACCTTGCTACCCAACTTCGCCTTTGCGTCAACGCAAAGCCCAAATGTACTGATTTGGATAACACTTCGCGGCGCGATGGATGGACTCAACGTTGTAGTACCAAGTTTTGATGAGCATTACCAAAAGTTGCGACCAACAATAGCACTCACCAAAGATCAGCTTAACCCGTTAGAGAAAGGGTTTGGCTTACATCCAGCGTTAAAAAGCGTTCATCAGATGTATCAGAACAAGCAAGCTATGTTTGTTCATGCTTGCGCTACTGGCTATCGAAGTCGTTCTCACTTTGATGGTCAGAAGATTCTAGAAAATGGCTCCACGGATCCCTTTGATCCTATAGGTTGGTTGAATCGATTTTTGACGACACAACAGAACAACCAAGCGATTGCAATTGATGCTGGGCTACCGCTGATTGCTCAAGGTGATGTCAAAGTTAGCAGTTGGTTTCCTCATAAGCTAAAAGCTAAAGAAGAGCAGGCCAACTTATTAGCGGAAATGTTCCAATCTGATGCAAAGCTATCTGCCAATTTTGAAGAAGCGATGAAATTAGAGTCAATGTCCACGGGGGGCAATCAAAATAAACAATTTACCAACTTAGCCAAGCAGGCTGGCAGGTTTGTGAGCTCGCCCAATGGACCAAATATTGTGGTACTAGAGCTGGGCGGATGGGATACACACTCGTCGCAAGGGGCGGAAAAAGGCAGACTTGCCAATCAGCTCAATAAGTTTGATCAAGGTATGGCAGCGTTAAAATCCGCATTAGGCGAAAAATGGCAGTCGACTGTGGTTATTGCAGCGAGTGAGTTTGGACGAACCGCCGCCGAGAATGGGACCAAAGGGACCGATCACGGCACAGGCAACGTGATGTTGGTAATGGGCGGGGCAGTTCACCAGTCAAAAGTCGTGAGCAATTGGCCTGGATTATCGCCTACTCAGCTGCATGAAGGTCGAGACTTAAAACCAACAGTTGACATAAGAGCGGTGACAAAAGGGATACTACAAGAACACCTGGGGGCGAGCGAAGAAGCACTTAATATTACATTTCCTGAAACCGATGACCTTGTGCCACTGAACGTTTTGACATCGTAAAGCTAACGATTCAAGTTATCGGGACATGGTCGCTTGAATCTCAAGTCGTTTAGCGGGGTAGTTTATGCTGCTTAGTGTGGGTATCTTGGAGTTAAGACGTGGGCTTTGAGGCAGTCAAGCTAGCAATGGAGTCGGCAATCTCTGGGATCGATAGTTGCTTTATTGCGGCTCCCAGCTTCATAGCTTCACGAGGCATACCGTAGACTACACAGCTTTTTTCATCTTGCGCAAAGGTTAGTGCACCTGCCTGCTTCATTTTCAATAAGCCAGCAGCACCATCTTTTCCCATACCCGTTAAAAGAACCCCAATACCAAATGTTTTGATGTTCGCTGAGACAGATTCAAACAGAACATCGATGGAGGGTTTATGAAGGTTAACAGGATCTTCATTACTTAAAATCGTGTAGTAGCACCCAGCTCTCATCTCTACCACAAGGTGAGAATTGCCTGGGGCAATATAGGCATGACCAGATTCTATAACTTCTTCGTGTTTTGCTTCTAAAACTTGTATGGAACACAGGCTCTGGAGTCGAGCCGCAAAGGAGCGGGTAAACCCCGCTGGCATATGTTGGGCGATAACAATGCCGGGACAGTCTTCCGGCAGTTGCTTCAATAGCGTAGTAATGGCTTCGGTTCCTCCCGTTGAAGCTCCTATGGCAATCAAATACCGAGTTGCATTTGGGTTAGGCCGCGACTTCCTTTCGGTTAGTTGCTGCTCCAGCTCTAACGTTATTGATCTGAGTTGAGATTTTTTGTGGTATTGCAGATGCGCTTGTTTAAGGTTCTTTATTACGTCTAGGGCAAAAGAATCCAGGTTGGAGCCAGTGGCGTTGGTGGTTTTAGGTATGGCTACACATGCCATTGCACCTAACTTCAAGGCTTGCTGAATGAGTAAAGAATTACGATTTAATAACTTAGATATAACGACCACCGGCATTGGGCGCAGGGTCATAATCTTGTTGAGAAAATCCAGCCCATTCATCCCTTCAAGTTCGATAGCAAGAGTCACTACATCCGGGTTTAGCTGTTTTATCAATGCACGTGCTTGACGGACATTATGAGCAATACCGACCACCGTCATACTGGTTTGCGCGTTAATAATATGGCGCAAGGTTTGACAGGTTTCAGAGCAAGAGTCTGTGATAAGTACTTTTAGCGGCATAATTACTACACTCGCGTATACATGGTTTGCCGAAGTGGCTTAAATTTATCCTGAGGCTCGGAGAAGCTTTCCGAATGACCAAGGAACAGCAACGAACCTTGGGGTAAGTAGTGAGCAAATTTAGTTAGCAATCTACTTTGGGTTTCTCGGTCAAAGTAAATCATCACGTTGCGACAAAAAATCATATTAAAGCTCTTTTTCATTGGCCACTGAGTATCCATTAAATTCAAGCACTTAAAATGAACTAGTGATTTTACTTCCGGTCTAATCTCATACGTGTTTTTGTACTTATGGTAGATGAAGTGCTGGAGTTTTTGCTGTTCACTTACTCGTTCAAGTTTATCTGTGGTGTAATTCCCTTCTCTCGCGACCGAAAGTACATGCGTATTTAAGTCTGTCGCGAGTATTTTGACTGGAGGTTGATTGGTTCCAAATGCTTCAACCATAGTCATCGCAATACTGTAAGCCTCTTCACCAGTAGAGCAGGCTGAACACCAGATTCTTAGTGGTTCAGACGTAGTTAAATGCTCAAAATGTTCCTGCACGTAGCTTTTTAGAAAATCAAAGTGATAAGGCTCCCTAAAGAAGTAGGTGAGGTTAGTCGTTAGAGCATTCACGAAATATTCCCACTCTTCATGATTTTGGTCATCTAACAGTTTGAGATATTGGGTAAAGTTTACCAGCCTATGTACTCTCAATCGTCCGACTAATCGATTATATACAAGGTTCCTTTTATTCTTGCGGAAGGCGATGCCCACACGGCAATAAATTAACGACGCTATTGCCTCAAAATCGTGTTCTGTATAGCCGAACTGGGTATTAACTAACATTAAAACTCAGACCAATCGTTGTCCTCGTGATGCTTATGTGAGGCGGCAGCTGCAATGATTAAGTTCTGTTCATTGGGAAGCGTTTCATAACTATCCTGATGCAAAGAGATGTGCTGTTCTCCTGTATCAAATACCGCAACGTAAAGTGCAAGATTAGCAACTTGTTCTTCAAGAGAACTAGCCGCGGCAGAGCCTTCTTCTACGAGTGCTGAGTTTTGTTGTGTTACATCATCGACCTCCAAAATGGCCTTAGCAACTTGGTCAATCCCAGTGCTTTGTTCAACCGAAGCTTGGGTAATTTCATCGATAAGTTGTGCAACTTCTTGGATGGAAGTCACCACACTTGAGATTGATTCCCCCGCTTGTGTGGCCAGTTTCGAACCGGTTTCAATTTTCCGAACAGATGAGTTGATTAAGCTTTCTACTTCTTTAGCCGCAGAGGCTGAGCGTTGCGCTAGGTTGCGAACTTCAGTAGCAACAACCGCAAACCCTCGTCCTTGCTCGCCTGCACGAGCTGCCTCTACAGCTGCATTGAGAGCAAGAATATTGGTTTGGAAAGCAATACTATTGATAACTGAAATAATATTCATGACTTCTTGAGAGCTTGTGTGGATCTCAGACATATTTTCGACTACTTGCTTAACAATCTCTCCGCCTTTAAGAGCACTTGATGAAGTTTCTTTCGCTAAGCTATTCGCTTTTTTAGAGTGTTCGGAGTTTTGCTTAACTGTAATAGTAAGTTCTTCCATGCTGGATGAAGTGACTTCTAGGCTACGCGCTTGTTTCTCTGTTCTCTGCGCCAAGTCAATATTGCCGATGGCTATTTCTTTTGTGGCAGTATTGATGGTGTCGGCGGACACTTTAATATGCTGAATCATCTCTTTAAGTTTTGCCACGGTCTGATTAGAACTTGTTTTTAGCTCACCAAATGCGCCAGAATAATCTGCAGTGATCTCTGAAGTCAGGTCTCCTTTGGCCAAAGAGGAGAGGACTGAAACGATATCTGTCAAACTCACCTCGCTTATTTCGAGTAAGCGATTCATATTGCCGCATAGCATGGTGAAAAAAGTGTTTTTTCCGTCTAACGTCATGCGCTGCGAAAAGTCGCCCTTCACAGCAGACTGAATAACTTGTTCAATTTCGCGTTCCACGGCAACTTCAGCTGTACGATCTGCCCATTCAGTGACATAGCCGATTTGTTGGCCAACCTCATCGATGACAGGATTGCTAACAACCTTAAAAATACGATCATTGATATCAATCTCTTGCACTGTTTCGGTTCCCAAAACTGGCTGATTAGATTGGTTGTTTGCATGATGGTCATTGTTATCCTGATTGATGGAAACTAGGTTGAGATCATTGATATTTAGCCCTACTAACTGGTCAGCGTCAAAATCTGGCATATGAGCTTTTAACTCTTTTTCCGCCGATTTGAACATGCTCACTATTGCTGGGTTGACGTAGATGATGGCATTGGTGCTATCAACGATCATCATATTCGTACTCACGTTATCAAGAGCAATTTTAATGCGAGTTGCGGCAACAGCTTTTTGACGAACACTATATGCCAACTGTACTTTCATAATTTTCAACGATTGAAGAACTTGGTCTATTTCATCATTTTTGTCTACGTTAATGTCAAAGAGGTAATCCTGCTTAACCAAACGCATAAAGTAACGTCTAATATCTGATAACCTAGAGTTAATGTCATGATTAAATCGATAAGCGAATATCAGATATACACCGACAAAGAAAAGCGTGATAACCGATGAAAGGGTAACTTCAAACCAGAATACTTGTTTACTTTGCTCGTAAATGTCTTTTGATTGAAGCTGGTTCTCACTGATGAGCTCACCAATGTTTTTTTCAAAACTAGCGATCTGTGAAATGGTATCTTGAACGAACGAAATAAAGCTCATTTCGCTTGAGAGGGTCATGTTGTCTATAGTGAGCTTAGAATAAACCTCTAACAGTGATGTCGTTGCTAATCTATCGCTTTGGTCTGCGATGTCTTGATATTTTTGAATCTTGGTCGAGTGTTCTAAATCAAACTCATCAATGAGAGACTTGGTAATATCATTTAGTTTTTGAGTGTTGTCTCTCAGCTTATTTCCTATTTCGCTATTCTGAGTAATATCATTCGTTACTAATAGAGTTTGAAGCAACATCCGGTTCTCCGCCCATAGCTTGTCGACCGAACGTAATTGGCTATAAGACTCTATATGGTTATGAAATAGATGTTCTACGGCTTCTTTCTCGGTATAAGAGCTATGGATACCAATGCCTAAAACTGAAAAAAGTGAAACTGTTGCTACTAGAACTAATCCAAACAAACGTTGCTTAATGCTCAATGTTTTTAGTGGGTTGCTCTTTTGGTCTTTTACGATTTTGCCTCGTTTAATGAGGTAATTTCCTTGAGCACCTTCTTTGAACTTAGCATAGTGAACCTTGGCATTTTCCAGCTCAATTTTGCTAGGTTTTGAACGAATAGACATAAAGCCGAGTTGAACGCCATCTTTGTAGTAAGGAGCTACATCAGATTTTACCCAATAAAATCCGCCACCTTTTTGTCGATTTTTGATAATTCCAGACCAACAATTGCCTTCCTTAATTTCGCGCCAGAAATCTTCAAATACCTCTTTAGGCATATCTGGGTGACGGACAATATTGTGTGGGCTACCAATAAGATCATCGAGTGAGTAACCGCTAATACGAATAAAATTATCATCGGCAAATGTAATCCTTCCGGACATATCGGTAGTGGAGATAAGTATCTCGTTTTCCTGAACTACGTACTCTCGTTCTTCGCTATTCATGGGTACGACCTTCCTGTGGCTCAAGGACTGTTGAGTCCGATTCTATTTGGTCAAAAAGCGCCATATCCTGACTGTTCATTAGTTTTTTTATATGAATTAAAATGAGCATTAACTCTTCTTGAGATGCAAGTCCTTGAATATATTTTGTGTCCAGAGCACTTGCAAAATCTGGTGGGGGTTGGACATCTACATTGTCGAGTAATAATACGTCAGCAACACTATCAACAACGATGCCAACAATTCTCTGGTCAATATTTAAAATGATCACAACGGTCATATCATGGTAGGAAATATTAGGTAAGTTGAACTTTAATCGCATGTCAACGATAGGAATTACAACGCCTCTCAAGTTCATAACACCTTTTATATAATTAGGCATGTTTGCAATAGAGGTTACTTGGCCGTAGGTTCGAATTTCTTGCACAGTTAATATATCTATTCCGTAATATTCTTCCCCAAGCCAAAAGGTTAAATATTCTTTTGCCTCTGTTCGTTCACTTTTGTCTAGGTCATCTTTATCACTAGCTGCCATGATGATTTCCATGTTGGTTTTTTTAAATTTGTCACTCATAGCCTTAAAGTTGTATTATTTGAGTGCCAAAAACTTTTGACTTGAAAATAGTGTAGGAAATTGTCCAGCTAGTTCTTGTCTAAGTTTATAAATTATTTTCTAAATGGCAGTAACCTAATGATGATTAGCGACTTCTTACTAGATCGGCGACATCCAAAATTAGTGAGACGCGGCCATCTCCCATGATTGTTGCGCCCGAAATACAAGGGATTTTCCTAAAGTTATTTTCTAGATTTTTCAAGACCACTTGCTGTTGTCCTATCAAGCTATCTACAAATAAAGCAATGACTCTATTGCCATGCTCAAGCAAGACAACGATGCCTTTATGTAGCTCTCGGATATCGGTATCAAGATTAAAGAACTTGTGGAGACGAAGAACCGGCACATACTCATCGTGGACCCGAATCATAGTTTCTCCACTATTGAGGTTTTTCAGATCTTGCGGTTTTGGTTGTATTGATTCAACAATATATGTAAGCGGTATAATATAAACCTGCTCTCCGACACTAATCGACATCCCTTCCAAGATTGCCAACGTAAGAGGCAATTGAATGGACATTTTCGTTCCTACTCCTAACTTTGAACTGACTTCTACCGTTCCGCCAATACTGGCGATATTGCGCTTAACCACATCCATGCCTACACCGCGACCGGATACTGAAGTTACCTTTTCCGCTGTCGAGAAGCCCGCAGAAAATATCAGTTGAAAGATATCTTCTTCGCTCATATTTTGCGGTAGAACCATACCGTTTTTTTGCGCCTTAGTGAGAATCTTCTGTGGGTCGATGCCGGATCCATCATCCTCTACATGAACGATCACATCACCACCACGATACACGGCAGACAGTTTGATTGTACCTTGCTCTGGCTTATTGACCTTGTTTCTCTCTTCAGGGGATTCAATACCATGATCAATACTATTGCGTATGAGATGCGTCAGTGGGTCAACCAATTTTTCCAATAGGCTTTTGTCTAGTTGAGTTTGTTCGCCTTCGATAACCAGCTTTATGTTTTTATTCAGTGAGTTTGATAGGTCACGAACGATGCGTGGGAAACGTCCAAACACGGTACCAATTGGCATCATCCTCACGGACATGACAGAGGCTTGTAGATCTCGTGTATTGCTCTCTAATTGGTTCAGCCTTGCGGCTAGCATTTCATTGGTATCAAGACCAAGATCAAAAGTGAGTTTCTGGAGCATTGATTGTGTAATGATGAGCTCACCAACTTGATTGATTAATTGGTCTACTTTTTTAGTACTAACGCGAATTGATGAAGTTTCCAAAGGTCTAGTTCGGCCTCGCACTTCATTTGTTCGATATTCCGCATTTTGTTTTGGATTTGCTGCCTTGTTGTGTGTCTCGTCTGAGGTGCAAGGTTGGGAGGGGGGGGATGTTTTTGAGCAAGGGGGCGTATACTCGCATGAATTGGGCTTACTTAAATACCAACTCTTAATCTTTTCATCGACAACATGAGCTTTAACAGGTTTAGCTAGGTAGTCATTCATGCCAGTTTGCAGACATTTTTCTTTCTCTTCTTCGCCAGCCATGCCTGTCATTGCAATGATGGTTATTGATTTATACACCTCTCCCGCACTACCGCTTCTTATTTCACTTGTCGTCTGGTAACCATCCATAATTGGCATTTGGCAATCTAGTAGTAAGAGTTGATAAGGTTCATCAATTGATGCTTTGAGCTTCTCTATGGCTTGCTGTCCGTTTTCAGCAATGTCGAGCATGGTGTAGCCAAGTTTGTTAAGGGTGAAACTTGTGACCTTTTGAATCACTTTGCAGTCTTCGACAAGTAGTATCTTTAATGTCGATTTTTCGAGCTCCAAGGGACGAGCTGTTGAGGGCTCGGCTATTTCTCTTAATGAGCTTACGTCGGTTATTTGCTCAGCTTCTGAGGGTGAAATGATTTCACTGCAACTGAATTTGTTTAGTTCTTCACAAACGATTCT
The DNA here is from genome assembly GCF_000733315.1 of Vibrio sp. ER1A. NCBI lineage: Bacteria > Pseudomonadati > Pseudomonadota > Gammaproteobacteria > Vibrionales > Vibrionaceae > Vibrio > Vibrio sp. ER1A. The sequence goes on along the minus strand of NZ_JPJA01000086.1, from coordinate 1,372,439 downwards.
TATGCGTTCACTTGGAATGTCACTTCTGTGTTGATGTGCGTTTTTCACCGACTCTAGGACGTCTCTGGCTTCCAAAAATACGTCCACCATAGGCTTTTGTATCGTGATCTGGTTGTTACGAAGCTTGTCTAATAAGTTTTCAAGAATATGGCTTAGGTTAGAAATGTCATCAAAGCCAAAAATTGCGGCACTACCTTTAATCGAATGGACCTCTCTGAAGATGGCGTCAAATAAGTCTGATAGGCATTCAGATTCATCCTCGCTGTCATGCATCTTAAGTAATGATGATTCCATTTCCTCTAGATGTTCTGTCATCTCTTCAAAAAAGATCTTCTCAAATTGGCGAGTGGGATCGGACATAGGGCCCTCAATTCATTGGTAAGAAGCTCATCATTGAGTGGATTTAACCTGCGGTGCTCGATTGAGAGAACCGTAGAGTGATTAAAGAGCAGTATGGGAGGCAATAATGAGATTTCCAGAAATGTTCTAATGGATAACTTCCTCAGAAGAACGCTTAAAGTTTGTTTCCTGACATATGACTTTAACGTTTGGAACTAGTATTTATTGCAAAGTTCGCGTATAAACTACTTATCACTTTCTTCGGAGTAGACGCCTACATGAACAACTAACTCAATTTCGATCGTTTTATACAAGTAACTTTTGAAATCGCAGAGTTAGTGGGCGTTGGCTCGTTCTATCTACACATCTCTATAATCAGCATATAGCTGACTTAAAATAGTACTATCTGCCAAGCGTCACATGCTCTGTAAAGGAGGATGTATGACTGCATTCCATGCAATTTCAATCTCAAAGCAGTTTCCTGATGGAGACCGACTATTTTCATCGATTAGCTTCTCAACTGAAGAAGGCATCACAGCGTTAGTAGGAAAAAATGGCAGTGGCAAGAGTCATTTGGCGCAGATCCTCGCTAAATTAACCCCACCGTCAGAAGGGCGAGTGGAGTGGGGAAATCAGATCAAATCTGTTGGCTTTTATAGCCAATTAGAAAGTAAATCAGACTTGTCTCAAAGCATTGCTCAACAATTAGGTGTGGAAAAGAAGTTGCTCGCCCTTGAGCACATTCTGCAAGGTGACAGCTCTTGTCATTGGTTTGACATGATTGCCGATGGTGAATGGGATCTTGCTGAACAATTAGCAAGGCTACTCACGCAACTGCGTTTGCCTACCGACCTCAATATCAAACTGGCGCAATTAAGTGGTGGGCAACGCGCTGTATTAAGGCTTTATGTACTACTGCAGCAAGATTATGACGCATTCGTTCTTGATGAGCCTACTAACCATTTAGATTCTGAGCATGTTGATTGGTTAGTGAAGCAATTAAAAACAATAGATAAACCAGTGTTGGTGGTGAGCCACAATATTGCGTTCCTCAATCACGTTGACAAAATACTCGAGCTGAACTCGATAGGTATTACCAGCTATGGAGGCAACTACCAAACATTCGTCGTTAACAAAAATGAGCATCTGCAAGCGTTGCAGGACAAAGCCAAATCACTGACCAGGGAGAGAAAGGTAAAAGCAGAGAAAGCGCACCAACGTCTGATCACAGCTCAAAAGCTCGCGACAAGAGGCAAAGCACAAAGGACGAGTGGTAGCCAGCCAAAAATACTGATGGATGGTAAAAAGCAAGGCGCACAGAATGCTAACGCTGCGATTGCGGCTCAAAGTGAACGCCAGTTCGCGGTTTTGGACCAAAAACTTCAGCAAGTGAAGGATCAAATAGAACAGAATAAACCGCAGAAATGGTACACCGGAGTGGTTCAAACACAAGGTAAGACAGCCATCGCGTTTGACGCATTTCAGCATGCTAATGTGTTTGGTGCACCGATTCGTGCGACGGTACTTACCAGCGAGCATGCGTGGTTAAAAGGTCGTAATGGCTCGGGTAAGTCGACCATTTTAAAGCGAGTACTCGCTGTTAGCCAAAATTCAAGTGATGTGACTGAAGGGCTTCGAGCCAATACGCAGTGTTTTTACTTAGATCAGCACTTTTCTATGCTTAACGGTGATTTAGCGCTGATTGACGCTGTGTGTGAAGGGTGTGAGGAGATGACAATTCCTGTTGCTCGTACTCTATTAGCTGGCATCGGTTTTAGGCGAGACAAAGTCTATGACAAAGTCGAGCAACTCAGTGGTGGCGAGAAAATGAAGCTAGCCATGTTGATTGCTTCGCACCAAAAACAGGTAGCTACCCTGTTATTGGATGAACCGGATAATCACTTGGATCTCGAAGCAAAACAACAGTTGATTGCTGCTATTAACGGCTACGCAGGGACTGTGTTAGTCGTCAGTCATGATATGGGATTCATCGAGCAATTAAGGATAGACAAAGTCATTGCCCTAACTGACTGACGAAAAAGAGAGGCTCAATCGAGCCTCTCTTTTTTAGTTGTAACCTTGATTGTCGAGCACCCTAACGAGTCCTTTCACACAGCGATAGATGACCCAAACGGATGTCCCAACAAGTATTAAGTAGCCAATGCCAAACAGCGGCATGGAGAAGATACCCACGACCGTCAAAATAATGGAGACCCAAAATGTCTGTACTGCGTTTTCGAGGTGATCAGCCAACGGACTACCTGCTGAGGAACTGCGCTTAAGCATGGCCCAGATACCGCCAACGAGATAGAAAATGCCAGTGAAACTTCCTAAAAGTAAACAGGCGTAAGCGACAATGGCGTTAGTTTTAGTTTGTTGGTCTTGTTCGGATAGCATAATCGTTCCCATGTAATGACTTGATTTAACTATAGTACTTAAAACATGAACCAGAGATGAAACTGAAGGTTTCAAAGTAACAAAGCGGCCTTGAAAGCCGCTTTGTTGTTTACGCTGTACGTGAACTTAAAGTGTGATGTTACTCGCCAGCCACCAAGTGTTTCTTGGTATGAATACTGGCAATGAACATATAGATAGCGGTTGCCATCATGGTTGCAAGTAAATAAGCCATCAAACCTTGCGTACCGTCCATAAACCAATCCGCAAGTACCGGACCAGCGACTGAGCCGATGCTGTAGCAAAACAGCATAACTTGCGTTGCAGAGACAATAAAACTCTCGTCCAATTTGTCACAGCCTAAGTTAATAGCAATCGGGTACAGGGCGAACGTCGCCATCCCAATTAAGAATAAGCTGATCGCCAGTACACTCAGATCATCGCTGAGAATAACTAGGCCGACACCAAATACACCCAATAAACAGAACATGCCCATTAGAGGAGTGCGACCCGCTATTTTAAGTAGTGGAGGTACTAGTGTTTGTACTGCCATACCGCCAAGGATCACTAAGGCCATTAATGCACTTAAACTGCTTTGTGACACGTCGCGGTGCGTTAACTCTACAGGCATCAGACCATAGATAGAGCCAAGGGTTAAGCCTGAAACAATACAGCCGATGATTGCAGCATGGTTCAGTTTTGCAATTTGTTTGAACGATAGTGTCGCCGAGTGAGCACTCTGTGGTTGCTGTGTTGGAACGAACATCAGAACCAGAATAGCTGCGCTTAGCATAGAGAGAATCGCCACAAATGGCAGGCTACCCTGAACACCGATAAAACCAATCCCAAGCTGACCTAGTGCAGAGCCGCCATATAGCGAACCCATATAGAGGCCAAGACGTTTGGCACGGCTTGATTCATCACCTACAAGTAGCCATGACTCAACGATAACGAAGACACCCGCGACAGCAATACCTGCGACAAAGCGTGCAATCAGCCAAGCCCATGCGACAGGCATCAGTGGCAACGCAACGATCGTAGCGATAAATAGCGCTAGACAGGCAATAAATGCGATACGGTGACCGATATGCTTTACCGCCGGTTCAATAACAACAGCACCAACTAAAAGACCCGCGTAGAACACACTTGCTAGCCAACTTGCGTTGCTTGCATCAATACCGTATTCACCCAGCATAAGCGGGATTAAGCTCATCAAATAACCTGATGCGACGGCATAAAGTGATAGCGCAATAACAGGTACTTTAAAGCCAGTTTTTACTGCGAAATCAGGTGTGTTTTCCACTAGCAGAGCCTCCTAAATAGTCGTTGGAAAATCGAAACAGAATTGAGAAATTGATTAGGTTTTCGCCGCGACTATGAGGCTTGAAAGAGGAGGAGTAAAACTAAAAAAAATGACCATAACGACAACAAATATTTATCGATGTGTTGGCATTAGTTATCGTTGAAGCGAAGTATAAATGTAGCTATTGTTTAATAAGCTAACATACTGTTTTTATTGAGTAGTCTAGGAAAGTCTCGTTGTGAATGTTTGGCGGAAATATCAGTGCTTTATCAAAAAATTAAATCATGGAATATTATTTTCCGACACTAAAAGAGCTGTTTGGGGGTGATCCCCATATGTTGTTTAAAGAAAGCGATAAAAGCACTGTCACTTGAAAATTCCAAAGTATAAGAAACATCTAGAACACTTTGCCCCAGTGCCAATAGCTCTGTGGCTCGCTGCAACCGCCATTGTTGCCGCCAAGATTGAAAGCTCATACCGGTTTCTTTAGCGAAAATTCGACTGACGGTTTTGCTGCTGGCCCCCACATGGCGGGAAAACTCCTCTAGTGAAGGGAGGCTTTGCTCTCCGGTCAAAAAATGATTCAAGATGCCCGTGACTCTCGGATCGCTGGGGATAGGTAAGAGGTGCACCTCTGCTAACGCTAATTGAAACTCTTCCCAAAACAGCGCTGTGGTGTTGCGGGTTTGTTCGATACTAATGTCCCAAGACCAAAAGCTCATTCTATCAATCAAGGCTTTCAACAGCTCGTTTACGGTAAGGTACTGTATGGTGTCTGGGGCACTATCAAACAAGTTGGTATCAAAGTATAGCGAGCGATACTCGACGACATTATTCATGCTCGCTCGATGTTCTGTGTTTGGTGGTATCCAAGCGGCTTGAGTTGGCGGCAAAACCGAACGACATCCTTGAAGTTCGATAGTCATGCAACCTTGAGGTGCGTAGAGCAGTTGTCCTTTCTGATGCTGGTGCATGCCTGAATCATGTTTGCCCACTCTTGCTGCAATACCAATAACAGGTGCACTCAATGCGTCAGCATCGAAACGTGTCTGGTGATCAATTAGTGCCATTTGTCTTATTTTCGATGTTTTTTGTTCTTATGATGATATTAGTACAAAATCCATTAAGGCTAAACTCCTCAACATCAAATTAAGAGGAGGAATCACAATGATTCAACAAACAAAATATGGGGAAACAGCGAAACCCCCTTTGTGGTTAATGGTACTACTTATTATGTTTCCTCAAATTGTTGAAACTATCTACAGCCCGGCGCTAGGAGATATTGGGCAACATTTTGGGGTGAGTGATAGTCTTGCGGCAGCAACCATTGCAACGTATTTTTATGCATTTGCGATAGGAGTCGTGGCTTGGGGTATTCTGTCTGATGTATTAGGACGTCGAGCAAGTATGCTATTGGGTTTAACAACCTACGCTATCGGTGTTTTTACGGCCGTATTCGTGACATCGTTCGAGATGCTGTTGGTCGCTCGTGCTATTAGTGCTTTTGGCGCAGCAGCAGGCTCAGTGGTCACACAAACCATGCTGCGTGATAAATTCTCCGGTGAGGAATTAAGGAAAGTATTTTCTTTAATGGGGATGGGCATCGCCATTAGTCCGGTTGTTGGTATGTTCGTAGGCGGACAGCTCACCCAGTTAGGCGGACACACCTACGTATTTTGGGCGCTATGCCTACTGGCAGTGATACTGCTTGGTAAAAGTGCGTTACGATTGCCAGAAACAGGCTGCCAAGAGTCGCGCAAAACGTCCTTAACCCAGACGGCTAAACAGATGCTGTTTGATAAACATATCTGGGTGTCGGCACTATTGGTCGCTGGTTTTAATATCGTAGTATTCAACTATTACCAGATTGGCCCGTTTTTATTTCGTGAACTGGGTTTTGACGCTCAACAGTTCGGATACTCAGGTGTGGTATTGGCGCTTGGAACGTTTTTAGGCAGCACTATAAACAAACGGCTTCTTACCAAAGGTAGAACCTCGGCATCGTTAATCAAATTGGCTGTTACTTTATCTGCCCTGGGCTCTTTAGGTGTTTACATGACGCAAGACAGCCTATGGTTCTTACTGCCTATGATGGTCGTGGTTATGGCGTTTGGTGTTGGTATTCCTAACGTACTAAGTCAAGCGTTAGTGAACTACAAACAATCGGTTGGTAGTGCGAGTGCGATTTTAGGTCTGCTGTACTACATAATGATTGCTGTTGGATTATCGGCATCAAGTGCAGTGGCTAACCTAGGGTTATCACTCGTTGCGGTCTCAATGCTTATGATCGTCACTCTATTCTTCAAAGTCCATCGTCAACTTTAATCTAGAATAAGGCCGTTTTCTTTCAACATATCGAGAAAGCGGTCTTTTACCGGATTGATAACATCGGGGTTCCAAATAACGCCAATATCCCAATGATTATCTGTCGAGGGGATCGGGAGGAAACGTATCGTGTCATCAACCAAAGAGCGTGCACTTTCTGGAACAATGATAAATCCTATATTGGCTTTAACCAATGACAGCAAGGTCAAGATATCATCGGCAAATTGGCTTGGTGTGAACTGCCAATTTAGCTCCGCAGCAACCTTTGAGATCTGTTGGTGTAACCCCATTCCTCGCTCTGGTCTCAATGCTAAGTAGGGAAGAGAAGTAAGTATAGACGTCAGTGACGACTCACTATGGCTGCGGTTGACCGCTACGCAAAGTCGATCACTGGAGAGTGTGATTGAAGATAGACTGCTTTCACATGGGAGGCGTGAGTAGGCGATATGCAACTCGCCTGACAGGAGTTGCTCTGTCTGTGTCTGAGATGGGAGATCGTTAAGCGTGACATGGACATCGCTGAAACGCTGCTTGAACTCGGAGATATGTCGAGGTGCAATGTCAAAACTCGAAATACCGAAGCCAACATTAAGATAACCGGATTGCCCAGCTGCAACTTGGTTGGATAACTGATCAAACTTCTCAGCGCTCGCAATGACGCGCTTCGCTTCGGGGAGCAGGCACTCTCCAACAATGGATAATTTCGTCCCGCCTCGATTACGGTCAAATAAGGTCGCGCCAATATCACTCTCTAGCCGATATATTTTTTTCGTCAATGCTGACTGAGTGATAAACAGTGCCTCAGCAGCACTGCGATAGGTATCGCTGCGAGCCAAGGTCACGAACGCTTTTAGAAGGTCGATATTCATGATTCCAAATGGTAATCAATTTGTGATTTAGATTCATTATACGGAATCAACAGTATTTTTTACACTGTGACTTCACTGTTAAGCTCTCATAAGGAGAAAGTATGAAGTCGGTAAAAGTAGCCTCAGTTCAGTTCAATCATAAGTCGGGAGATAAATCTGCCAATTTAGCGATAATAGAGCAATTTGTGACTCGAGCCGCTGCTAACAAGGTAGATATCATCAGCTTTCCCGAAATGTGCGTTACTGGTTACTGGCATGTTTCAGCGCTTACTCGTGATGAGATTTCTGAACTCTCAGAACCTGTGCCATCGGGCGACACTAGCCAAGCACTGTTGGCACTCTCACAACGTCATAATATGAGTATTGGCGCGGGGCTGATTGAAGAGGGTGAGTGCGGTCAGTTATACAACACCTACGTGTTTGTGATGCCGAACGGTGTGGTTCAAAAGCACAGAAAGCTGCATACATTTGTCAGCCCCCATATGAGTAGTGGCGATGAGTATACGGTGTTTGACACCCCTCACGGCTGTAAGGTTGGAATCCTGATTTGTTGGGATAACAACTTGGTTGAAAACGTGAGAATCACGGCGTTAAAAGGAGCGGATATCTTAATTGCGCCCCATCAAACAGGCGGTTGCGACTCTCGAAGCCCAAATGCTATGGGGCTGATTGATCCTCAGCTTTGGCATAATCGACATCAAGATCCACAGACTATCTACAATGAAATGCAAGGTAGGAAAGGCCGTGCTTGGTTAATGCGCTGGCTGCCTGCTAGAGCTCATGATAATGGACTATTTGTAGTATTTAGTAATGGGGTTGGTGTGGACATGAATGAAGTGCGCACGGGACACGCGATGATTTTTAACCCTTATGGTGAAGTGATTACTGAGTCAAAGAGTCTTGATGACGACATGGTTGTCGCTGTACTGGACGGTCAGGAATTAGAAATGTGTACTGGCCGTCGCTGGATTCGCGGTCGCAGGCCAGAGCTATACCAAGAGCTAACCGAAAAGCAGGGAAATGAGCTCGACCCTTATCATGCGAGATTCTCGCGAGATAAGATCTGAACTTGTTCTAAACACTAAATTGAATAATATTTCGAGAATTGGTCGTCTTTTTTGATTTTGCTTCGTCTTATTAAGAGAGTTAAAACAGAACAGTTGAGAAATATGTTTCAGATTAAACCTGCCACCTTGACTATTGATGGTCAAACGACAGTTATTGGTGCTTCAGAAAAGAACTTAGTCGAATTAGCGAGCAGAGTAGGGGTAAGGATCCCCGCTCCATGTTTGAAAAATAAACGCAAGCATGGTTGCTGTAAAGCGTGTTTGGTTGAAGTGGATGGCCAGCAAACTTATGCTTGTTCAAGTAAGCCTAAGTCGAATACAGAAGTGATAGTTAAGCGTCGAGACCTCGACCAAATCCGAAAAGTGTCGCTGCAAAATTTCAAGCAGCAAGTGAAGTCGGGTGATACGTCATCATGCGGTTGTAGCTGTTAGTCAGCTACAACCTCAGTCAATTGTTAAGAAGCGGCGGCTTTAAGTTTGCCGATTACGCTAAATACAGCCACAACAATGAGGCCTGCGATGATACCGATAACGCCGTTGAGCAGAGCTGGGATAATGGCTTGAGCAACGGATAGGTTGGGAATATCCATGATGATAGGTTCAATAAGATGGTGAATGGCGGGTACGTTATGGACAACAATACCGCCGCCCACTAAGAACATAGCCGCAGTACCAACGATAGTGAGCGTGCGCATCAGTTTAGGGGCAAAGGCAATCAATCCTCTACCAATGCTGGATAATAGTCCTTTTCCTTGAGACTTTCGTTCTAAGTAAAAACCTAAATCGTCGAGTTTAACAATACCCGCAACCAGTCCATATACTCCAATAGTCATTACAACGGCAATCAGACTAACCACCATGATTTGGATGCTGGTGGACTGTCCTTGGACCGTCCCTAAAGCAATAACAATAATCTCCGCCGATAGGATAAAGTCAGTGCGAATCGCGCCGGCAATTTTCTTTTTCTCGTATTCCTCAACGGAGTCACCACCAAGATCCGGTGTGGTTTGATCATCAGTGTGTTCTTTGCTGTGGAACAGCTTTTCCAGAATCTTCTCAGCACCTTCGTAGCAGAGAAACAGCCCCCCAATCAGCAATAATGGATTGATCAGCCAAGGAGCAATAAAACTGATAATGAGCGCGGCGGGTACAAGAATGCATTTGTTCTTAAAGGATCCTTTCGCGACGGACCACACAACAGGGATTTCACGTTCGGCGGAAACGCCAGAAACTTGATGGGCATTAAGGGCGAGATCGTCACCCAATACACCAGCGGTTTTCTTTGCTGCTACTTTTGAGAGCAGTGCAACATCGTCCAATACCGCAGTAATATCATCGAGAAGAGTTAATAGACTCAAACCAGCCATAAGCGTTACCTGTTTGCGAAAAAGTCGTCATACCTGTAAGCAAATGTAACACTAATTAGGACTTTAACAAGCTAGCAAGCAAATGTCGGTGTTCAACCAGATAAGTCTTACAGTTTCACAAAGTTAGTGGCGAACTTGTAACCTTCCCATCGATGCTTCACATTGGAGTACTCGAAAATTTCGCCATTATCGAGGTAAACAATCTGTTCTACATTGACTAAAGGTTCGCCTAGTTTTATGTCTAACTCAGTAGCATAAAACTCATTCGCTTTGACGACCGTGATTTCCATCGTCGAACTGTGGATCTTGAGACCTAGTGTGTCTGTGATATAGCTATAAATAGAATCTTGGGCATGTTCACGCTTTAAACCTTGAATGACATTAATAGGCATATAGGTCTCCTCAACCGCACCCGGTGTGTCATCAATGATGCGTACCCGCGTTGTTTTGTACAACATGTCTTCAATGTCGCAGTTCAATCGCTCTGCTAAGAAGGTGTCTGCAGGGACGACGGAGAACTCCAGTACTTTTGTGGTTAGGGTTTGACCACTGTCTTGCACATTGGCTTTGGTGCCGTAAAGATGCTTATAACCGGAGTTACCAAGAGGACGTTTCACATACGAGCCAGACCCTCGTTTTCTCACCACTAAACCGTCGGTGACAAGAATATCGAGTGCTTTCTTTATGGTGAGCTCGCTGCATCCGAATTCTACTGCTAACTCACTACCACCAGGTAATTTTTGGTTAGTTGTGTACTGTCCAGAGAGAATCCTCTCCTTGATCGCCTGATAGATATCAGAATACTTAGCTTTGGTGGTGGACATAGTGAATAGATTCTCGCAACATGATAAACATTCTTCATACTAAGCCAAAAAAACCACCAGTTAAAACAATATGGT
>NZ_JPJA01000086.1:1325780-1361753 GCF_000733315.1 Vibrio sp. ER1A | reverse complement strand
TAACAATAAAAATGCAATTAGCTATGAAAATGATATTGATTCCCATTTGATCGTAAGTGATAATGATTCTGTTTAATATAACCATAAAATATATAAGGAAAACGGAATGAGTCAGTCTATGAGTTTCATCAAGCGTGTCGCGCTGACACTAACGGCCAGCTTCGCCATGGTTGCGAACGCAAGTGCAGTAACTATTCAGCACTTCAAAGGCACAGCAGAGTTTGATGAAACCCCTAAGCGAGTAGTGGTGTTAGGTAATGGTAGCTTAGATGTTCTAGACCGTTTAGGTGTACAACCAGTTGGTGCTCCACATTCATTGCTTCCAGACTATTTAGCGCAGTACAAAGCGTCGACGGGGAATACAGGTTCAGTAAGCGAGCCTGATTTTGAAGCTATCTTCACGTTGAAACCTGATGTGATTATCGCTGAAAACCGCATGCTTCGCGTTTACGATGACTTAAATAAAATTGCGCCAACAGTGATGTTTTATGTTGATAACGGTGAGTATTGGCAAGATACGCAAGCAAACTGGCGTATGCTTGGCAAACTGTTTGATAAAGAAGCGGAAGCAGAAAAGCTAATCGCAGAGACTCAAGCTCAATTTGATAAAGCAGCTGAGGCGGTTTCCAAGCAAGATTTGGACGCACTTATGTTGATGAACAATGGCAACAACGTGGCGATGTTCAACAAAGGTAGCCGTTTTTCTATCGTATTTGATGATTTTGGTTTTGGTGAATCGACTAGTCAAAATGTTGCGCCGATCCAAGGGTCTCACGGTAACTTGATCTCATTTGAATATGTGGCTGATGCAAAGCCTGAAGTTATTTTCATTTTAGACCGTGAACAAGCCATTGGTCGCAGTGTGGGTAAGGCGAAAGAGTTATTTAACAACCCTCTAGTGAACTCAACGCCTGCGGCGCAAAATAAAAAAATCGTCTATATCAATCCAAATGCTTGGTATATCTCAGGTGGTGGTGTAACCGCTACACAGACCATGATTGCTGATATCGATAAAGCTCTGAACTAATTAAAGTATTCAAAAAGTCTCTCTTAGTTCTCTAGGAGAGACTTTTCTAATTCTTGTTGTTAATTACTGGCCATCACATTCTCAATGACCATCCATAAATACATTCTTGCATGCACATTACTGGTCGCATTAGCGGTTAGTTCCCTCGTACTCGGTGCTGCTCACGTGTCCATTGCGGACTTGTTCCGTGGCGATGAACATGCTTATTCCATCTATGTTGTCAGTCGAGTTCCGCGACTACTAGCAATAATTCTGGCTGGTGCTGGTCTTAGCGTTGCGGGTCTTATCATGCAACAGATCGTGCAAAACCGCTTCGCTTCTCCATCAACGACAGGCACTATCGATTGCGCTCTTTTAGGCTACGTTGCTGGGCTTATCTTTTTGGGTGGTGCCAGTCAGTGGATGCATCTTGGTGTTATCTTCTTTTTTGCCGTTGCAGGCACATTGATCTTTGTGAAATTCTTGCAACGATTGCAATTCAAGAATGCGGTTCTTGTACCTCTTATCGGTATTATGTATGGCAATGTGATATCCGCACTGACAACCTTTATTGCCTATAAGCACGACCTAGTGCAGACCATGTCTTCTTGGACGGTGGCTAACTTTGCGAGTGTGCTGCAAGGGAATTACGAAATCCTGTATCTTGCGGTTCCAGCATGCGTACTTGCTTATTTATATGCACGTCAGTTTAGCGCGGCTAGTGTCGGTGAGAGCTTCGCTAAGAATATAGGTCTCGATTACCAAAAAATCGTTTTCATTGGCGTTATTTTGGTGGCGGTGAGCTCATCAACAGTGGTAATGATTGTTGGTGTGATTCCATTCTTAGGGCTGATCGTACCGAACATTGTCTCTCTATTTATGGGGGACAATATGAAGCGCATTCTACCTTGGACGGCGTATTGGGGCGTTATTCTGGTTCTCGCCTGTGACATCTTAGGTCGCTTAATTATTTTCCCTTACGAAATGCCAATCTCGATGATCATCAGTATTTTCGGTGGTGCTGTGTTTATTTATCTGGTGTTGAGAGATAAAGCCAATGCGTGATTCGTTGAAAGTAACTCTACTTATCGCAGGTTGTTTGGCGATCATTGCGTGGTTTATTGGACAGGGGCTGACAGCGGATAACTACCAGTTTTTCTTGTCTCGTCGTATTCCTAAAGTATTGGCCATTATTCTGGCGGCCGTTGCGATTTCAGCATCTTCTTTGGTATTCCAAACCATTACCAATAACCGCATTTTAACGCCATCCATACTCGGGTTTGATAGCTTGTATCTTATGGTACAGGTGCTAATGGTGGTGATTCTAGGCAGTACAAGCTTTTGGGTTATCCATGCGATGAGCAACTTTATGTTGTCCACTGCAGTGATGATTGGTTTTTCACTGTTGTTGTTCCATTTTTATTTCAAACGCCAGGATAGCAATGTGTTTACCTTATTGCTCATTGGTATTGTCTGCGGAAGTTTGTTCAGCAGCGTCACAGGTTTCTTGACGATGTTGGTTGATCCAAATGAGTTTGCTTCCATCCAGAGTTCTATGTTCGCGAGCTTTAATAACGTCAACGCTAAGCTGGTGTACTGGAGTTTGATTCCACTGTCTCTCTGTTTGGCGATTCTGTTCTACTATGCTCCGAAATTGGATGTGTTGTGGTTAGGCATTGATAATGCGACCAGTTTGGGTGTTAACACCAAACAGCTTACTCAGCGGATTATGATCTTGATTACTATTATGATCGCGATTTCAACGGCGCTGGTGGGTCCTGTCCTGTTCTTCGGACTTATTACAGTGAGTCTGACCCGAGAAATGTTCAATCACTATCAGCATCGCTTTCTTATTATCGCGAGCAGTTTACTCGCGGTATTACTGTTAGTTAGCGGTCAATGGTTCGTAGAAAAAGTTCTCGCATTCGAAACCACGATCAGCGTGATTATTAACCTCGTAGGTGGTTCTTACTTCCTGTTCTTACTACTAAGAAACAGAATTAATTAAGGGTAATGAAGTGATTAAGTTAACAGGTCTAAGTAAAAAGTACGGGAAGACATTTGTTGTTAAGGATGCCGATGCACTATTTCCTAAAGGTGAAGTGACGTCAATTATTGGCCCAAATGGTGCCGGTAAAAGTACTCTACTGTCTATGGCAAGTCGCCTCACGGAGAGTGATGCGGGTGAAGTTGTGATTGGAAACAAGTTGCTCGCTCAGTGGGACACCAAAGAACTGGCTAAACACTTAGCGGTACTGCGCCAATCAAACAACATCAACATGCGCTTCACGATCCGAGAGTTGGTCTCTTTTGGTCGCTTTCCACATTCTCAAGGTCGACTAACCGATGAAGATAATAAAATTATCGATAAAGCATTAGGGCATCTAGGTATTGAAGATATCCAAAATAAATACCTCGACCAACTCAGTGGCGGTCAGCGTCAAATGGCGTTTATCGCTATGGTTGTCGCTCAGGACACTGACTACGTTTTCCTTGATGAACCGTTAAACAATTTAGATATTAAACACTCTGTAGAGATCATGCATACGCTGCGTAGACTGGCTCATGATTTCAACAAAGCTGTAGTAATTGTGATTCATGATATCAACTTTGCATCCTGTTACTCGGACAACATTGTGGCGATGAAAAAAGGGAAGGTGGTTAAATCGGGTAAAGTCGAAGAAGTAGTGCAGCAAGAGATTATGGAATCCATCTACGAGATCCCATTTGATATCCGCGATGTAGATGGTCGTCGAGTATGTTTGTACTTCAACAGTTGATCGAGCACGATGTAAAGTCTTACCGTGTTAACGAAATACAAGAATTCAAAGCGTCCCATTTGGGGCGCTTTTTAGTATTCACAATATGGACTGCCTAGTGCATTGACGCGGAATTATGCAGCGCTCACAAAATTACCACGATGATAGCAATTAAATTAACTTGGTTAATTTAATTGCTATAGAATGTGTCAATAGAAACAATTTGGAGAGAACCCTATGAATTATGCTCCGTCTGTCGGTGTCAAATTTAATGAGGACGGCACCGTTCGCCGATTCCCTGGCAACACCTTCCTTTGTCACGTTGATAAAACCAGCCCGGTATACCAAGAAGTGTTATGGGCACAGCAGCAGTTAAAAGCGATGAAGTGCGCAACTAACTATGCCTTCTTGCCAGAAGCTAGTATGCATATGACGGTTATTGAAGGTCTGTGCGATCAGATTCGAGAGGCGACACACTGGAGCTCAAAGTTGGCCGAAGATGTGAATATTGAATCGGCGACAGAAAGTTTCCAAGCTTGGTTACAAGAGGCTGCTGCGACACCTAACTTCCAAATGAAGTTTGATTACGTGTACAACAGTCGCGCGGGCGGAACCGTATTAAGACTTAAGCCAGCGAACGACGAAACTAAGTCTGCACTTAAAGTATGTCGTGATAATTTGAGTGAACTGACGGGTATTCGTCACCCAACGCATGATGAGTACCATTTCCATATTACGCTAAGTTACAAGGTTATTAATCTTGATGAAGAGCAGCAAGCCGAATTGGAGCAAACTTGCCAGCGTATTGAAGAAAGGCTCAATCAGTCTTTTGGAGTGCTTACTCATGGCGCGGTGGAGTTCTGTGTTTTTGAGGACATGTTTGAGTTCAAACCAGTAAAACTGTTGTCGTTGGAAAAGTAACTTACTGACATATAATAAAAAACGGAGTCTATCGACTCCGTTTTTTCATCCCACCTAAACTCAATTGAAGACCTTGCCTAGAATTTCGCCAAGTGCTCGATAAGACAAATGCGTTTGCCCAATAACAAAGTTGTCATTCATCGCTTTCTGGCGGTACTCAGCATCAAATAGATATTGTTTGGTTTGCTCAGCAGCCAGTGACAATTGTTCATCAGATATCGTAGCTAAGCCTTGTGAATCCCACGAATGGTTCTCTCCAAGATCGATGATATTGAAGTTGAACTGCGCAATATCGGTTTCATAAACAGGATAGCGATAAACAACTTGTGGTACCTTAGCCACTAACCCTTCTAAGAACTGATTACCCCAACCTTCAAGCCAGCTCGGGTAGGTAACAATATCCGCATGAACATAAGCGTCCCAGAGGGAATAGCATTTTTCGCCATTTATTTCACAACGGCTATGTTCGATATAATCATTGATAAACAGCATCTGCACATTGTTCTGATCTGCTTTTTGCTTCAGCTTATCAAAGTACTCTTGCTCTTCGTTCATACCTGCAAGAACAAGGACAATTCGACTCTCTTTAGTGATGGTTTTGCCGTTGTAAAGTGCTTGTCCAACCCAGTTTGGCAGTTGCTGATTGAGCTTCGCAATCAGGTCAATCGCCAGTTCAATACCTTTGCGTGCAACGATGCGAGTGGCTTGTAGAAAGACGATGTCGTTATCGGTTAGTCCGACTTTCTGTTTCAAGTCTCGGTTATAGTCGTCGAGACACCAATGACTGTTGTCGAAATCAAACACATTGGGGACTACGGTGGCATGCTTGCCAGTTTTGTTTTTGAGTGACTCAAAAGCAATCTGATTGATTACGCAGTGTTGGTCTGCGTCGCGACGTGGAGGAAAGTATTCGTCTAATATGTCTTGGATTTCTGGGTACACGGGTTTAGCGAATTTCTCGCGTTCCCAGTGGAAATCGTGATGGTGATTGACGACTTTTACATGAGTGTTGCGAATAGCTTTCTCTAATCCAATTGCGGCAGCGAGGCTGTGCCCGACTGCGAAGATATTATTAGGAACGATAATATCTATTTCTAGGTCTCGAATGATAGCCGTTACTGCGTGCTCAATATCATCAGCTTGACTGTGGATGGCAGTGAGTAGGTCATCTGAGCTAGTGAAAAACTTAGGCTCAATAAAAGCGTCGTGAGTAATTTTAGCGTTCAATTCATCTTCATAACGAAGTGCTTCGACACAAGAAGCATTAACATTTCCAGCACTGCCTGCCAGATAGAAAACCTCGTGACCCTGCTGCTCTAATGCCCACTTCCATTTATCCATTTCTAGCGAAACACCGTCGGTTTCGCCGACACGATAGTGCGTTAATAGTATTCTCATGCGTTATTGAGTTCCAAGATGACCGTTGAATATAAGTTGAGGCCTTGAGGATCGTTTCCGGGAGCGTTCCTACCTCCGGCCGCAACGCGGTTAAGTAAATCCATAGTTGGTGCTTTAGTGGCGCTTGTTTTTGCTGCGTATACCTTCATCGCTGAGCCACCGTCGATGGAAATCGCGTTAATGACAGATTCGCCATCGAAGAAATCGAGGTCGGGTTGTGATAAACGCTGAACAAGGTTGGCAACGTCAACAATGTTGGCGCCAATACTCATCTCGTGTCGACCATCAAACAGCAGGTAACCGATGTGGTTTTCAGTTTCGATAAATAGACCAGAAGGTTCTCGGATGAGCGCATCAAAATTGTTGGTTTCTTTTCCTGAACGCGATAGAGGAGAATCGGTGTTGGCGACAGCATCTAGTGCGGCTTCTGCTTGCATTGCGGATACTGTAGGGCCAGTTGGAACCAACGATTGTCCGTTAATAACAGAAGGAACTAGGCCACCTAAAATCTGTTTATAGTCGCAAAGGTCAATCTCGTTTGCGACAGGGATAACCTTAACCGATTGTCCGACTTGAGGTATCTCAGAGAACAGCGATTCAAAATACTTCTCCTCAATGGATATTAGTGTTCCGAAAGAAGGAAGAGGGCATGTGCCATTCCATATCGCGACAACCTCTTCGAATGGTTTAATGCCATCGCCTTGATTAGCTAGAAACAGGTTCACTCTTCCTTCTAATTCAAGCATTGGAGAGAACTCAACTAGGTCGCCTTGGTGCTTCATCGGAAACTTCACATTAAACAGAGCGACATCGTGCTGTGAAAGTGACTCTAGCGACGGGTTAAAGCAATCAACGTCAAAGTTTGCTTCGCCAATAGTGATATTAAATTGGCGAAAAGTCAGAGATGGAACGATCTGCACATTGCCTGCATGATCTATGGCAACAGCGGCGTCATGGGCACTTGGGAAACCGGCAGTTTCAACCTTGCCATTTTCATCTGAGAAATAGTAAAAACCTAGGTATGACAGCACTTCTGGCAGTTGATGGTCTGGGTTTGGAAAGCGGCGTCTGTGTGACCAAATATGGTCTCCGATATTAAGCTCTTTAGTCATAAAGTAGCCAAGGTTACCAATCAACCCATCCAGATTGTTTTCTGATTCAAGTCGATCTCTCAGGTCTTCTAGCTTATTGCCCTTGAAGTGATAGCCAATGCGCGCTTTATCGATGTCTGCTTGTGGTGCTAACACTAAAGAAACGGATGTAGAACACAGTGAACGAGGCTCGCTAATTAGCTCGTAATCCGAGGCGCTAGGAAGTTGCGCAGCGTCAAGCTGCGGCATTGCAAAATGTGCTCTTTTTACCTTTAAAGATGGCTTTTCATGCTTTAGCTGTTGGTATCGTTGTGCCAGTCCTTGTTCAAAGGTGGGCTCAACACAACCATGTAAAGGGTTGCCTTTCGGGCCATATTTAATTTCATAGCCAGGCACCACGGATGGGTTGAAGTAACGATTTGGCTCGATATCAATGGGCTCCCAACATTGGGAATTCATGCTTGTGACGTTGTTAGAGACTCGCTCTGGAAAACATTTGGTGTTCATGGTTGTTGTTCTTATTTCGTGCTAGTTGTTTTAGTAAGCGAGGTTGTATAGAGGCAGCATAGCCGCACCTGTAGCTGCAATTTTGTCACCGGAAATGGCCGCCGGAACAATGTTAGGCATGGCTTCATCAGGTTCGAGATACTGTTGAATGGATGCAATGGCAGCAAGGTGTAGTTCTTCGACTAGTTGTGGTGGTAACAAACCGCCAATGATGATCTCGTTTGGATCGCAAATAGAGCGAATAGCTTGCAGCGCAGACGTTAGTTGCAACTGAGCATTACTTTTCCATTCGACCACTTTTTCCGGTTTCTTTTCTAACAAAGTTGCAAGCGTATCGGCTCGGTGAGCGCTAGGCTCCGACAGCCCTAGTTTTTCATACAGGCAAGACAGAGAAGGACGATTGTCACGCTCAGGAAACAGCTTACCAATGCGACCTGCATTGCCTCGTGCACCGCGATAGACCTCGCCTTCAAAGAAGTGACCGCCACCAATACCATAACCAAGATATAGATAGAAAAAGTTCGCACCAGTACTTCGGCGGGAGCGCACAGACTCACCCAATGCCGCGGCAATACCGTCGTTCTCAATCCAGCATGGCAAATTGAATTTAGCTTCTACCGCGGCTTTGATGTCGATCTGTTCCCAAGCTTTTAAGTG
Source organism: Vibrio sp. ER1A (assembly GCF_000733315.1). Taxonomy (NCBI): domain Bacteria; kingdom Pseudomonadati; phylum Pseudomonadota; class Gammaproteobacteria; order Vibrionales; family Vibrionaceae; genus Vibrio; species Vibrio sp. ER1A. The sequence continues at coordinate 1,353,414 of NZ_JPJA01000086.1, read as the reverse complement.
AGGAGGCATGGTGAGGGTGCTAGACTCTTTGTTGAAGTTGCAACTGGTCGTGACGCCAACCCCAATTAACTTAGAAAACTCGCTGCCAAAGGCAACAGAAGTGACATCGATAAGACTGGATAGTTCTTCAAGTGCGCTATTAGGGTCTGAATAGATGCCTTGAATGGCTTTAGAGAAAATAGCTTCTCCTTCAAGGTCTACCAATTCAATGCTGATTTTTTCCAGCTCTATGTTTACCCCTAAGCTATAGGCTGCTTGAGGGTTAATACCTAGCTCAATACCAGGTTGACCTCTGCCCCCTTGTTGCTTACCAGTGACGACAATAAGACCTTCATCAAGCATCTTCTTGGTGATCTTTGTAATGGCCGCAGGCGTTAAACCACTGGTCTCAGCAAGGGCTGCTCGTGTGGTTGGGGCTTGTTGACGGATCAATGCAAGAATTGAACGCTGTGTGTCTGTTCCGAAATCTATCAATGGTGTTTCCTTAACTGAAAATCTCTTTCTATTTGATTTGAAAGCTAAATCAATGACATACATTGACACATTTAACCTTCAAACCAAATAGGCCCGGCCAAAGACCGGGCAAAAATGTTACATAAGTACGTTTTGAACAAATGCTTTCTTGGCTTCCGTTGCGTACTCTGATGTAAAGAACTCAGAGCTGTACTTACGCTGTGCGTTGTCGATAAGTGCGTTGGAGTCATCAGCATCTGGATGTTGCGGTGCTGCACCAAACGTTGCGTTTAAGCCCGTTTGTGCTTGTGCCGACGTAATCCAGTGAATGAATACCGCTGCCGCTGCTTTGTTCTTAGCATTTTTCGGCATTAGGATGATGTTACCGCCACCTGGCATACCAAACTCTGGAATATAGAACTTGATGCGTTTAGTAATCGCACCTTTTTTCTGTAGACCTGCTAGATGATCTTCCCAAGCTGGTGCCATAGAGATTTCGCCATCATTGATGCGCGTTAAGCTGTCTGCATTTGAAGCGGTGATAACGATGTTGTCTTGGTTACCTTCAAACCACTCCCACGTTTTTGACCAAGTAGGAATTACAGACTTGTCCATTTCATTTTGGAAGTAGACATCGTTGTTGCCTGATGCGTAATAAATTGCACGTTGAATGAAGGCATTACCTGCACCGCCTTTGTTTGGATCGTTCACACCAAACTGTTGTTTGTGTTCTTTGATCCAAGTTGTCAGGTCATCAAAAGACTGTGGCAGGTTATTTTCATCGACTCGAGTTGGGTCATAAGCAAAACCTGTTTGGTTGCCCCAGAACGCATAGGCATAACCTTGAGTGTCGACACCAACAAGATTAGTTCTTAACTTTTCGCTACCCGGAATAATATCGGTCAATGGACCATAAACGACGTTGCTTTGCAGTAGCATCGGCAGTTTCACAGTATCGAGTGCCATCACGTCGATGCTGCCTTGGTCGCGGCGTGCTTCAGCAAGTAGCTTATTGCGGTTACCTGATTCATTACCTTCTGGCACGCGAACTTTAATGCCGTACTCTTTCTCAAATTCTTTAAAGAATTTTCTGAATTCAGGCTGTAGATACCAGATGTAAGCGTTCACCATTTTTTCTTGTTTCGCTTGCTCGACAATTTCATCCCATGTCATGTCGTTTAGGTCATAAGCCAGTGCATTGGTAGAAAGACCTGCAAGTGCAGTCATTGCTGCGGTTAGAACTAATTTTTTCATAAATCCATTCTCTTAATATCTTTATAGTTGTAGGTACAGTTAGGCTTTACCGGTAGAGTCCGCCAGATAGTTGCCTTTAAGCAAACGCTCGATAATGAGCATCAAAATTACGTTTGGAATCACAAGAATGAGTGATACCACCGCCGCGTTTGGACGGATGAATGAGTAACCTAAGTAGGAATACAGGATGGTCGGTACGGTGACATAATCCGGTGATCCAAGAACAAAGGCGATGTTGAATTCTTCAATACTGATCACCAGACAGAAGATCAACGATGCTAGTAAGCCTGGTTTTAGCATTGGCAGATACGCGTGTTTAAACGTTGTCCAAGGGCTTCCACCCAAGTCACGGCTTGCCTCAATAAGATCTTGAGGAACGCTTTTGAAACTGGCTGACAAAATACGGATAGCATAAGGCAAAGCCAGTACCGTATGGCCAATCACAATGCCAAGGTAGGCGTTAGACAAATTAAGGTTGATCAGCATCGAGCTAAAGAAGACACCGATGATCATACCCGGCATAACAAGCGGTAGAAGTGTGACAACTTCGGCCACTTTCTTGCCCGGAAAATCCTTGCGACCTAGTGCGTAAGCCGTTGGAAGTGCTAGCAATACGGTCAGAAAAGCGACGGCTGGAGCAATCGAGTAACTGTTAGTTAGTGCTTCCACTAGACCTGAGTTTTCCCACATGTCTGTCCAACGTCCGAATGACATCACCGGTGGAAGAACATCTGGATAGCTCCATGGGTGTTCCGGATCTACGAGTGACCAGATGAGCGCCATAATAAATGGCACACCTAACCAGAAGAAGTTGACCGCAAGAAACAGTCCAATAGCGATTTTGTTGATCAGTTTGCCATTTGCCGTTCTGATTTTCGGCAACTTACGGCGTGGTGCTTTTGCTGTTGAAGCGAGTGCAGTCATTATTTCAGCTTCCCTTTCTTAGTGGCTAGTGGGGCAGTCAGTAGAGAGATAGCCAGTGAGGCGATCACAGCGGTCACCATGATGATGACGGCCACAACAGCACCTTTGTTCCATTCCATAAACTCTGTAGAGGTAATGTGCATTAGCATAGATAGCGAGTAGGTATTCTTAGGACCTGCAATCGAGTAGAACGAGTAGTCACCTAGAGCACCGATGAAAATTAGAATCAAAGAGACTTGCAGGGCTGGTATAGATAGTGGGAACACGATGCCAGTGAAGCGACGCCATGCGTTTGCGCCAAGATCTGAGGCGGCATCGAGAACATCATTTCGAATCGAGTTCACCGCACCCGCAAGTAGAATCATTGCAAACGGTAGCTGTTTCCATATTTGAAGAATGATAACGCCCCAACCGAAGTTGTCGTTTTGCATACGGATCGGTTTTTCAGTAATGCCAAGCCACATCAAGCCTTGGTTAACCACACCATGGTACGAAATTACGTTAACTAACAAGAATGCGGCAACCAAGCCTGGAATGAACATAGGAGCGCGCAATAGACCCGTAATCGTGGTTGAACCGGTGAAGGGCTTACGTAGCCAGAGCACAAGCGGGTAGGCCAGAGACACCGCGCCAAGAGCGCCAATGACTGATACTTTAATAGAGTAAATCAGTGACTTGTGAAGTGTTGGGTCAGCAAGTGCATCACGCCAAAATTCAGTGGAGAAGCCACTCTCTCCCATCATGTTGTGAAAACCAAAGCTCTGGGCAACCACCATGTAAAACGTTGACCCCATCAAAAGTAAGATGGTGCCTACGCCAGGCAATAGCATGAGCCAGGTTTTCCAGTGGGTGCGTAGACTAGTCATGCGGCACCTCTTCAAGGAACCTAATGCCAGTCTTAGGCAAACTGAATGTTAGCTGGTTATCTTGGAACTTAGGCTGTTTTGGTAATTGAATACGCATTTCTAGTGGAACTTCATTAAGTGATTCCACTAGAAGGTCGGTGACATTACCCATGAAAGCCATTTGATTGACGCGCACTTGAAAGCGGTTGATATCGCTATCTTCAGCTAAGCGAGCGTCTTCTGGTCGCCAACAAACAAAAATATTGTCTGACTTTGGTGGCTCATCAGATTCAACGATGAAATCACCAATTTCTGTTGTGACCGAGTAAGTGTTGGCTTGCTCTGTCTTGTTTACTTGTGCAGGTAGAATGTTAGCGGCACCAATAAAGTCAGCAACAAAGCGGTTTGCTGGACGGTAATAGATATCTTCCGGGGTACCAATCTGTTCGATACGGCCACGATTAAGCACAACGATCTTGTCTGACATGGCTAGTGCTTCTGCCTGATCGTGTGTCACGTAGATAGCAGTAAGGTTGTAGCGTTTTTGAAGTTCGCGGATCTCAAAACGAACCGACTCTCTTAATTTCGCATCTAGGTTAGATAATGGCTCGTCGAATAGGATTACAGCAGGTCGAGTCACCATCGCGCGAGCAAGTGCGACGCGTTGTTGTTGTCCACCTGACAATTCGCTTGGCATTTTATGAGAATGTTCACCCAGATCGACCTGTGCGACGGCTTCTTGAACGCGCTCAATCTGTTCTGCTTTTGCTACGCCTTTTTGGTTCAAACCGAAGGCAATGTTGTGCTCAACGCTCAAGTGAGGGAAAAGCGCGTAAGATTGAAAACACATAGAGGTATTGCGCTTTTCTGGAGAAACATTAGTGATGTTTTCATCGCCAATTAGAATCTCACCAGAATCGGGAGTGTGGAAACCACCGATCATTTTTAACAACGTTGTTTTGCCGCAGCCAGAAGGCCCAAGAAGAGTAACCATCTCTCCCTCTTCCGCCACAAAGCTAATGTCTTTAGATGCGACAAAGTCATCAAAGTTCTTACAGATATTTTTTAGTTCTAATCGGGACATTGAGTTGCATTCCGTTTCAGTAGAAGTTTGCACAGATTTGGAGTCTAGCGCTTCATTATTGCAATTATATTAACTAGGTTAATTTAATTGATCTGTGAAAGTGGTCACGTGATAAGCGTTATTGACGGATTTACTGATGAAAAAGGTTGGATAGTGTGATCTGACGCATGTAAATAGTCAGCTTATATTAATCTAGTTAATTTAATTGGGGTTTTTTGAGGAAGAGAAAAGAGAGAGGGAGTGGTCACTCCCTCTCTGAAGGCTAGCTAAGCAGATCGAGAATCTGCTGAGTTTTTGAGGACATTAATTCGGTGTTGTGTCGTGACTCTACGTTCAGTCGCACCACTGGTTCAGTATTAGAGGTACGTAAGTTGAATCGCCAGTCATTAAACTCCATGCTGAGACCATCGGTATAATCGACAACAAGGGCATCGTGTTCAAAAGTTTGTTGAACGCGCTTGATGGCAGCTTTTGGATCTTGCAGTTTGGCGTTGATTTCGCCCGAAGATGGGAACGCGACAATACGATCGGCAACCAACTTAGAGAGTGGTTGCTGCTTCACACAAAGAAGCTCACTGACAAGCAGCCAAGGAATCATTCCACTGTCACAGTAGGCAAAGTCTTTGAAGTAATGGTGCGCACTCATTTCGCCGCCATACACTGCATCTTCCAAACGCATACGCTCTTTGATAAAAGCATGTCCCGTTTTAGACATTATCGGAGTACCGCGATTCTCTGTGACGATGTCGATGGTGTTCCAAGTTAAACGGGGATCGTGGATGATTCGAGCATTTGGATTCTTCTGCAAGAACGCTTCTGCTAATAGACCCACAATGTAGTAGCCCTCAATGAACTCACCTTGCTCGTCAAACAAGAAGCAACGGTCAAAGTCACCATCCCATGCAATACCCATATCAGCACCGTGTTTTACAACTGCTTCAGAAGTGGCGGCACGGTTTTCCGGTAGTAGTGGATTAGGAATACCATTTGGGAAACTAGAGTCAGGTTGGTGATGAACTTTGATAAATTCGATGGCAATGCCCAACTTGGCGAATTTTGCTTCCAGATCGTCAATAACATGACCTGCAGCACCATTGCCTGAATTTACTACCAGCTTAAGTGGCTTGATGTTGTTCGGCGTAATGTAGCTAAGCAAATGCTCGGTGTATTCATCAAGGTTAGACAGTTTCTTGTATTGTCCAACTTGAGCAATTGACTCAAAGTCATTTTGTTCAGCAAGTTGTTTGATGTCGTTCAAACCAGTATCACCACTGATTGGCTTACCGTTATCTCGAACCAGTTTCATCCCATTGTAGTTAATAGGGTTGTGGCTTGCGGTGACTTCGATTCCGCCATCTACGTCCAGTGATTGGGTCGCAAAGTAAATCTCTTCTGTACCTGTCATACCGATATCAACAACATCGGAACCTGCATCCATAACGCCGCGCGCCAAGGCGAGTTTAAGACTTTCTGATGTCTCACGAACATCGCCACCCACAACTACGGTTTCAGGTTTTAGAAATTGCGCATATGCTCTGCCAATGCGGTAGGCAATATCCTCGTTGAGTTCGTCTCCCAACTTGCCGCGAATGTCATAAGCTTTAAAACAGCTGAGTGCTTTCATGACTAGACCTTATCCTTGAAAAATGTCCGAAAGCATCGCTTTTAATGCGCTATAAGACAAGTGCTTTTCGCCAATGTCGTAGTTTTGTTGCATATGGGATGATCTCAAATCAGCATCAAACAGATACTCAAGGGTTGAATTGACGGCGCCGTTTAACGTTTCAGGAGCGATGACAGCGAGTCCAGATTCATCCACCTGATGGTCATTGCCAAGGTCGATAATGTTAAATTGGTAATCGGCGATATCTAAGTCAAATACTGGATAGCGATAAACGACCATAGGGACTTTAGCGACAAGGCCTTCTAGAAATTGATTTCCCCAACCTTCTAGCAAACTAGGGTAGGTGATGATGTCAGCGTGTGAGTAGACGTCCCACAAAGAGTAGACTTTTTGCCCCTCTTTCTCACCGCGAGAGTGACCAACCCAATCATTGATAAACAGTAATTCCACATTGCAGGCTTTGGCTTTATCCGTCAGTAAGTCAAGATAGCTGTCTTCTTCACACATTCCCGCAAACATAAGGATTAAGCGACTGTCTGTGGTAAATGTTTCTCCGTTATAGAGCGTTTTTCCAACAAGCCTTTCACGCTGTTTGCTCATGGCATCAATCAAGTCGATTGCCAGTTCGATGCCTTTTCTTGCCACAATACGTGTTGCTTGCAGGAACAAAATATCATTTGTGCCGACACCGAATCGTGCTCGCAGATCTTGATTGTATTCATCAACTTTCCAATCGCTACCCTGAAAATCGAACACATTGGGCACCACCGTAGAGTCGGTGTCGCGGCGTTTTTTAAGTTCTGTTTGCGCAATACGGTTGATCACACAGTGCTCAACAAGCGGGTGTTTAGGAGGATACAGGGTGTTGAGCAGTTGCTGAATGCCTGGAGAGGTTGGGTTTGAGTATTTAACACGTTCCCAATGAAAATCATGATGATGACAAATAACACGAGTCTGAGTGGCTTCGACCGCTTTCATAATACCGAGTGCTGCTGGTAAGTGATAGCCAAGCGACAGCATGTTATTTGGGACAATAATGTCAATATCTCGTTGGTCGATAACCTTGATGATACCTGCAGCAATGTCATTGGCTCGATGTTCAATAGCATCTAACAAAACCGATTCTGATGCGTAATCATCGCGACTCACATACGCGTTGTGGATGATTTTGTCGTTGAATGGCTCTAGATAGTGTAACTCTGGCACGAGATCCGCATTTGTGCTACCTGCACTCCCTGCTAGGTAGAAAACCTTGTGTCCCAAGCTCTCCAGCGCCCATTTCCATTTGTCCATTTCAAGAGACACGCCATCAGTTTCACCAACACGGAAGTGTGCAAGTAGGATATTCATAATTCAGTTTCCTTTTGTTTTCTGAACCTTGTTGGGCGTAATTTAGAGGATTATGTAAATGGATTTAATGATAGTTTTACAAATTAGTGATCAAATTCACGATAATCCAAAACCGGTTTTGGTCGACTGGAAAAATGAGACTTGGCTCAATAAATAATCAATAAAGCCTGTCTAGACTAAATGGAAGTCGCAATTATCAAGTGGTTAATTTCAAAGCCACTATTTTTTGGAAAAGTATCAAAACCGGTTTTGGTTGTTTGATTTGTAATAATGGATATCAACATGGCTCAGGAACAGACGGCTAACTCTCAAGTTAAAAAAGACCTGCAACAAATCTTGGCAGGTGTGTATTCGCCAGCTCAACTTAATGAACTCATTCCCAACCTTCTTAATGTTATCGCGAATCAGCCTGAGTATGTGGGCAAAAAGCAATGGGTTGATCAAAACGACATCATGCTGATTACGTATGGTGATTCAATCAAAAAACAAGGAGAAGCGCCTCTCCATACCCTCAGAGAGTTCTTAAACGATAATGCTGCGGACGTGCTCTCTGCGGTGCATATTCTCCCGTGTTATCCCTATACTTCAGACGACGGATTTTCTGTTGTTGACTATTGGAAAATAAACCCAGAATTGGGTGATTGGCAAGATGTTCAATCATTGTCGAATAATTATGACCTAATGTTTGATGGGGTGATCAACCATATTTCAAAATCCAGTGATTGGTTTCAAGGCTATTTAAAAGGGGAAGCGCAGTACCGAGAGTTTTTCACCGAAGCTAATCCAAACCGAGACTACAGCTCCGTCACACGCCCTCGAGCATTACCACTACTGACGACCTTTGAAACCGCTCACGGTACAAAACATATCTGGACGACGTTCAGCGAAGATCAAATTGACCTTAATTTCCGTTGTCCTGAAGTGTTTCAGAAAATTGCCGAGCTACTGCTGTTTTATGCTCAGCAAGGAGCTTCTTTTATTCGCCTTGATGCGATTGGCTTTATGTGGAAAGAGCTGGATACCCCTTGTATTCATCAGCCCCAAACTCATGCCATTGTTCAGGCGTTGCGAGCATTAATGAGCGCCGTGGCACCTCACGTTAAATTGATTACTGAAACCAATGTACCGCATAACGACAATATTAGTTATTTCGGTAATGGCGAGAACGAAGCTCATTTGGTGTACCAGTTCCCGCTACCGCCATTAACACTGCACACATTGCAAACAGGCAACAGTGAAAAGATTGTTGAATGGATGTCGAGCTTAGAACCGTGTTCGGAACAGACCACATTCTTCAACTTTTTAGCCTCTCATGATGGCATTGGTGTACGTCCTGTTGAGGGTATCTTAAACAAAGAACAAGTAGACCATTTGTTATCGGTAGTGCAGACCAATGGTGGCCGTGTTTCATACAAAGATAACGGTGACGGTACGCAAAGTCCTTATGAGCTGAACATCAACTATTTTGATGCCATCCGTGATGCGAATGCGGATGACCAAACTAACCTAGATCGCTTTATGGCGGCCCAGTCTATCCTCATTTCGATGGCGGGGGTTCCTGGAATATATGTGCACAGTCTATTGGGGTCTGGAAACGATATAGAAGGATTGGAACGCCTGGGGTATAACCGCGCGATTAACCGTGAAAAGCTTGAACGTACCGATGTGGAAACTGAGTTAGCTAATCCAGAATCTCGTCGTGCCCAAGTGCTATCTCGCTTTAAACACATTCTGGGTATTCGTAAGCAACAGAGAGCATTTGCTCCTAGCGCCAGTCAGCGTGTAGTGGCAACCAGTGAGCAATTGGTTACTTTTGTGCGTGATGAGCAAGTGTTAGTGGCTATTAATATTTCAAATCAAGCGGTTGAGCTAGATACCAATGCAGTGCTTAAAGGAGTCGCTCACGATTTGATTTCTGGTAACGACTTAAGTGGTGTTGTTACTGTACAACCATATCAAGTGATGTGGTTAGCTAAGTAGAAAATAGAGCCAGCCTAGCTGGCGAATCATAAATAACATGAATCCTAAATCGTAAAGGATATAACGATGAAACTAAAAACTCTGACCCTTGGACTTGCCGTAGCTGGTTTAGGCTTATCCAGCCTTGCACAAGCGACTACCGTTGAATATTGGACAACACAAACTCAATCAGACCGCCTTCAGACGATAGAAGTGATGGCTGATGTGTTCGAAGCATTGAATCCCGGTATCGATGTAAAAGTTGTAGCAGTGGATGAGAATGACATGCCGAAGCAGATTGCAGCCGCTGCCGCATCGAATACGCTTCCAGATATGATTGAAGTAGGCTCTAACCTGTCGTTAGCGTTTGCTGAGCAAGGCATTGTTGATTTAGACGCCACGACTGCAACCATAGAAGCAGTAGGTAAAGACCGTTTTTATAAAGGTTCATTGAAGTTGGTAGAAGACCCAGACAACAATAAATTTGTTGCTCTACCATATCGTGGCTGGGTTCAAGGTATTTGGTATCGTGCTGACTGGTTTGAAGAAGCGGGCTTAGAGCCACCGACAACATGGGAAAACATTCAAAAAGCGGCGAAGTACTTTAATAAGCCTCAGGAAAACCAATACGGCATTTTGATCGGCACTAAAGCGGATAGCTATGCTGAGCAAGTTTATACGCAGTTTGCCCTATCAAACGATGCAGGCCAGTTTGATAAAGACGGTAACCTAATATTCAACTCTGAAGCGCAAAAAGAAGTGTTAGACTTTTATAAAGATCTTTCAAAGTACACACCTCCGGGTCCACAAACATGGCGCGCACGTGACTACTATTTGCAAGGCAAGCTAGCGATGTTCTTCTACTCCACGTATATCATGGATGACATTGCACTTGCAGAAGCTGCGGCAAGTTCCTTGAGTAACGAGAACTTTAAAGATCTTAAAGGCGCGACGTTTGATCCTAATCTAGCGAAGAACACGCGTTTAGCTCCAGCAATCACTCATACTTCAGCCTCTACATTTGGCACCTTGGTTGGTTTCTCTATCATGAAGAATGACAACAAGGATGAAGTGGAAGCGACTAAAGCGTTCATTGAATACATGAACGAGAAAGATCAGGTTGTTGCATACTCTCACATGGCACCAGGTGGCCACCTTCCTATGCTTCGAGACATCGCTGAAACTGATGAATTCCTTAATGATCCAAAAGGCATTTTTGCTAACTACGGTAAAGAGTCCATTAAAGAGATCATTGCTGGGTTTGAGAACATCAAAAACTTCTCCATTGTGGACGGTAAGGCGTTCCCTGAATCTGGCGAAATCTTCTCAAAACAAATCATTCCACGCATGATTTATAGCTCTGTGATTGAAGGACAAGACACGCAAAAGTCGTTGGATTGGGCTGAAAACGAGATGCAGCAGCTTATCAAAAACTAACTCTGCATAGCGAAAGACGTCGCTGGCTAACCAGCGGCGCACCTTCACTAAGAACCTTTACGGGGCAGCATGGTGCGCTGCCTCAGATTAACAAGGAATTACCATGACACCATTAGAGAGAGCAGAAGCTCGGTTCGGGTGGAAGCTTGTCGCTCCGACCATTGGCATTATTGGGCTTTTGATACTCTATCCAATCGTTTTTAATGTTTACCTAAGCTTCTTTGATGTAAAGCTGAACGGTGACAAAACTTTTGTCGGGATTGCCAACTACGCTCGCTTGCTTGCAAATCCAGACTATTACTCATCAATTGCAACAACCGGTATCTACCTATTTGGTACTGTTGCTGGCACTACGCTGTTAGGACTTGCAGTCGCATTATTGATGCGTAATCCGTTCCGAGGTCGTGGCCTAGTGAGTGCCGCTATCCTTATGCCATATTTTGCGCCGGTTATTTCCGTTGTGTTTGGTTGGCAATTTCTTTTTGACCCTGTCAACGGCGTCTTCAATTGGTTGATGGTTGATGTACTGCATATCTGGAATCAACGAACCAACCTCATTGGTGAACCGGGTTCGGCTGTTTGGGTCGTTATTATCTTTGATGTTTGGAAGCATTTCCCAATTGCATATCTATTGATCCTTTCCAAGTTGACGTCGATTCCTAAAGACCAATACGAAGCGGCGGCGATTGACGGTTATGGACCAATTGGACGTTTCTTCCATGTGACGCTGCCAGAGATTTATTTCGTCCTGGCAACGGTAGTGATTCTACGTTTGATTTGGAACCTGAACCGCTTTGAAGACGTGTTCCTTTTGGCGCCCAATGTTCAAACTCTTCCAGTATTTACGTACTACCAAGCCTTCACCGGGGTCATTGATCAAGGGCTTGCTGCTGCAACCTCCGTGATTCAGTTCAGCGTCTTGTGTGTGCTGATTTGGTTCTATGTTAAGAAAATTCTTAAGTGGTAATTCATTATGTTAGGAAAACCAACAATTAAAGGACGTATTGGATTTGCGTTAGCAATTTTCTTACTGGTGAGCTTCTGCTTACTTCCATTTGCGCAAATTCTGTCGACTTCACTAAAACATCAGTTTGACTGGGGCAACCCGTCATTGATTCCGCAGGTCGTTAATCTCGATGCCTATAAGGAATTATTAGGTTTAACTGAGCAAAAACAGGTAGAGATACCGGCAGCAATACAAAAGATTCTTGAGAATCCTAAGCTGCCTCAAGATAAGAAAGACGCCATTATGGCGAAATACACCAGCAACACTGATGTGTTTCCCTTTGGTCGATTTATGCTGAACAGTTTCGCCATATCTGCGGGAGCAGCAACGGTGTCACTCATATTCGCAGTTATGGGTGCTTATTCTATTTCGCGTCTGCGGTTTACCGGACAGGTAATTGTTCAGCGCTCGGTGCTCTTCGTTTATATGGTGGGCGGCGTACTGTTGATGGTACCGCTGTATCAAATGGCGGTAAACGTCGGGTTAGCGACCAGTATGTGGGGTAGTCTGTTCTGTCTCTTCGCCATCTATATTGTGCAAACATTGCCAGTCGCGCTGTATATGCTGGGTAACTACTTCCGCACGATTCCTTTTGCGTTAGAAGAGGCCGCGATGATGGATGGTTACTCGCGCAAAGAAGCAATTTGGAAAGTGGTATTGCCGCTTTCGGTACCTATGCTAGCAACTGTATTTATGTACTGCTTTATTATCGGCTGGAATGAATACCTGTTTGCGTCTGTATTCTTAAAACAATTCAAAGAGTTCTACACATTGCCACTCGCGCTACAAGAGCTATTTGTATCGAAAAATGCGATTTGGGATCGAATCATGGCAGCGTCCATGTTAACTCTGGCTCCAGTCGTAGTGTGTTTCTTGTTTGCTATGCGTCATATGGATGGTGGCAAAACTGATGGTGGTGTGAAAGGTTAATAATTATGGCTTCTATTTCATTAAAAAATATTGTTAAAAACTACGGTGACACCAAGGTTGTAAAAAACATCAGTCTTGATATCGAAGATGGCGAATTTGTGGTGCTAGTTGGCCCATCGGGTTGTGGTAAATCGACGACGTTACGCATGATTGCAGGTCTTGAGCAGGCGACATCAGGTGAGATCTCCATTGGTGACCGAGTGGTTAACGATGTCGAACCACAACATCGTAATATCGCAATGGTGTTCCAAAACTACGCACTGTATCCGCACAAAACCGTTGAAGAGAACATCGTGTTTGCTCTACGCCGCTTAAAGATGGAAGAGTCGGAGATCCAGCGCCGGTTGGAAGATGTTGCCAAAATGCTCAAGCTGGAAGATTACCTCAAGAGAAAGCCGGCTGATCTTTCAGGTGGTCAGCGCCAACGTGTCGCAATGGGTCGCGCCATTGTTCGTGATGCTGACTGTTTCTTGTTTGATGAACCTTTGTCAAATCTGGACGCCAAACTGCGTAACCACATGCGCACCGAGATTGCGCAAATCCATAACCGATTTGGCCGCACCAGTGTTTATGTTACCCACGACCAAGTCGAGGCAATGACGCTAGCGGATAAAGTGGTGGTATTGCGCGATGGTATTATTGAGCAAGTCGGCTCTCCGATGGAGATTTTCCTCAATCCAGTCAATATTTTCGTTGCGACCTTTATTGGCTCTCCGTCAATGAACATTATGGACGGTACACTGTACAACGACTATCTGGAACTAGGAGGATATCAACTGCCTAGAAAGCTGCTGACCGGAGTTCATTTTGATGAGGCAGTACCGGCGGAGGGACTTGCTGTAAAAGTGGGCATTCGTCCAGACTTTTTCAATGACAAGGAGTTCTTTGGGGAGAGTGACACAACCTTTAACTTCGATAACATCAACATCGACCTAGTTGAACCTATGGGGTTTGATAAAGAAGTGTTGTTTAAGTTGGGAGAAGAGAACGTGAAAGCACGCCTGGACCTTCGCTCAGAAGTAACACGCGGCCAAAAAATGGACTTGCTCGTCGACTTATCTCGTGTCCTTCTGTTTGATGTGAAAACAGAGCAACGCCTTTAATTGCTAATCCCCTTCATAGGTTTGTGAAGGGGATTTTTTATGGATGCCAATATGTCTCTATTGCCGAAAATCTGTGAATATCTCAACGTTAATAATCAGTTTTCTCTATTAAAAGGCTCTGATCTTTCAAGCCAGCTTTGTCACGCGTGGTTTATTAGCCAGCAGCCTGACCATGTTGAATATCAGGTTGCCTGTGAACTTCTTACCATAAATAAACACCATCCTGTCTTAGAGTTTTTAGATGCGTTTGTACCGGACGCTGAAGCCGAGCTTTCACATAACTATGATGAGTTACCCGAAGGCGATCATCCTCTGTGGCAACTATTCAGCCCCGAAGCTTTAGCGGCTAAATCGACACCCGAAAAGGTAAGAGAGGATATTCACCGCAATCGAACTCTGGATAATATGGCCAAGTCGTCACAGGTTATTACAGATGTCGCTGAACAGGTCTTGTTCACGAGTAATGTGTTATTGGGTGTGCCACTCCGAGGGGATGATGTTAGCCACTTAACTTTGGGGGAGTGCTTCCATCAAACCTTAAAGCAGGCTCAAAACCAGCAGCAACAGTATTGGTACGATCATCCGATTCCTGTTGGTATCTCTGCCGAAGAGAATGAGATCCTTTACGGTTTAAAGCACCTTGATAAAGCGTTGGCTGGAGAAGTAGACCGAGGCAACCTTGCACCAGACGCTAAGGCAACTATCGTCCTGTCATGTTCGGTGACACATCCTGCGTTGGCAGGTATTGCGAAACAGTATGTCGAGTTTGAGATCAACACCCACCTAAACCTCAAGCACCTCAATGTGGCAGTTTTTGGTGAAAGTGAATGTCTTGAGGTGCTGCGTCATGCATTTCCAGAGGCGAGTGATGACCTTAAAGGCGTATTCGGAGTAAACGGGGCATATGGAAGACACTATAGCTTCCTTAAAGCTGTTGCGCCTTTGTGGCAAAAAGCAGTGAATCCAGAGCTCAAAGCCACATTCAAAATTGACCTTGACCAAGTGTTCGACCAAACCATGCTCATCAACGAAACGGGCAAATCTGCGTTTGAACACTTTTTGGATTCTAATTGGGGCGCTAGTGCAGTTGATAACAATGGTCACAAAGTCAAACTGGGCATGATTGCTGGTGGACTGGTCAATGAATGCGATGCTCACTTGGGTCTGTTTACCCCTGATGTGACGTTGCCGACGGGCAGTGATTATGCCATGTTTGAGCAACTGTTCTGTGCTCGTTGGGGGCAGGCTATATCCACTCAAGAAGAAGTCATCAGCCAGAGAGATGACATCCAGCGTGTGCATGTCACCGGCGGAACCAACGGAATCTTGATCGACGCACTGTATGAGTTCCAACCTTATACGCCAACGTTTATCCATCGAGCTGAAGATCAGGCATTTATATTGTCTGCCTTAGCTAACCCAATCGATGATCATTACCTTGCGTACAGTCATCAACCCGGGCTGATTATGCGCCACGATAAAGAAGCGTTTGCGGGACGAGTCATGGAAGTATCGGAGGCTGGAAAGGTGCTCGGTGATATCGAACGAGTGCTGTTATTTAGTGGCTACGCTAAACAGCATCCATTAGGAATTGAAGCGTTAAAAGAAAAACTGTATCCCTTTACCGGTACGTTTGTCTCGAAAACGCCAATCGCACTTGCACTGTTGAGGTTTATGTTAGAAGGTTGCTATCGCAACAAAGATTACTTAGATGATGGTGCACACCGCTTGGTTAACTGCTTGAATTATTGTAAAAATGATTTAGAGAATGAGGTCATCTCCAATCAAAAAGGTTGGCAAGAGTACTATTCACAACTGAAGGACGGAGTATTGACGCCACAAGCGGTTACCTCCGTCGGTCGTTGTCAGTTATTGGTCAGTGAGTGCTAAGGATATTATGTCGATAAAAAAACTAGCAGAACATTTAGGGCTCTCTAAATCTACCGTTTCGCGGGCGTTAAATGGATACAACGATGTAAACCCAGAGACTCGACAAAAGGTGTTGGCTGCGGCAAAGGAGATAGGCTATAAACCTAACCCAACAGCGAAGCGTCTCGCATCTGGTAAATCAAGAAACGTTGGTATCATTCTACCGGCTAACTCGCGGATGTTCGTTTCACCCGCCTTCTCAAAAGTATTGGCGGGAGCTTCAGCATTTCTTGCTCGTCATGATTACCAACTGATCGTAACAACGATTGCTGATTGCCAAGATGAGAATAAGGTCTACTCAGATTTCATTGAAAGTGGCCTGATCGATGGGCTTTTTATTGTTCGTACACGCAGCAATGATGAACGTATTGCCATGCTAAAACAGAAGCAGTTTCCTTATATCTGTCATGGTTACGATATCGGCTTTGAGGAAGATTGCTTTGTCGACGTTGACAATGAACATGCCTTTTATCAAATGACAAAACGTCAGCTAGAGCATGGACATACGCGTATTGCTTTCCTAGACGCGCCTATTGAATTGACGCTCTCTCAAGCTCGTAAGCGAGGGTATGTTAAAGCTATGGAAGAGGCCGGTCTATGTGCAGATGACCGTTTATTGCTCAACGGTGAACTGAACGAAGAAGACGCGATCAAGATGGCAAAAGAGGTATTGTCATTAGCTCATCGCCCAACGGCGATCTTGTGTGCTGATGACACCATGGCGTTAGGTACGATAGCGGCTTGTGAGGAGCTTGGTTATCAGCCAGGTGTCGATATTGCGATTGCGGGCTATGGTGATTATGAGCATAGTCGTTACAGCAAACCTTCCATCACGACCTTGCATTACGATACGCATAGTGTGGGCGAAGAAATGGCCAAACTGATGCTTAATCGTTTGGAGAACAAGGGTTTTGTGATTCAAAACTGGTTCGAAGCGGCAATTGTAGCTCGTCAATCTGACAAAATCACAAATAAGGCATTAACCTAATCCAAACTGAGCAGCCTACAGCTTAAACAATGGTAGGCTGCCTCCTTAATGCTCCGATTGTTTGCATGTTTTACCATCGGCTGAGAATTCACCTCTACCTATTCCTCGCTAGTCTTTACCATCCGCTCTAACCTGATGCTTGTTATAACCGACAATCATGGATCGCAAGCAATGAACTTAATCGTCAACGTGCACAAAAGTGTTCGTAAACTCGGCTTTGAGTGGGCTACTCGTCAGGCATGGAAGTGTGGAATGAAAGCCAACTTGGTGAATCGAGTGATTGGTGTTGCTCGTGGGCAAGTGGTGTGCGTGATAGATGGCGCACGAGCCGAACTCTCTACCGAGTTGAATAACCCTCACCATCATGAAGAGAAGCAAGGGCGATATGTGTTTGTTGGTGGAGTAGTGTGGGAGCCAAACGACCTGCTAGCTCCAGCTTTCCCGGAATTTATGTTTATGCATGTTCGCAACTTGGGCAGTAAGCATAAATACATGACCGACGACGAGCTGTTCTTCAATTTGGCTTAACCAATGATCGCCTTGTTTATTAAGTGCTTGATTGGATCTCTAGCGGTTTTGCTTATTGCGATTCTTTCAAAAAGTAAAAGTTTCTATATCGCTGGGTTAGTGCCACTATTTCCTAGCTTTGCGCTTATCGCTCATTACATCGTGGGTACTGAGCGCAATATGGAGGCGCTTCGTATGACGGCACTGTTTGGGATCTATTCATTACTCCCGTATGCCGCCTATCTATTGGCTGTGTACTATTTCAGCTACTTCTTAACCCTAAGTGGGACCTTAGTTTCCGCTGTTATGGTATGGGTTCTTTTCGCAACCGTTTTATTGGGAGTGTGGAACAGAACCATGGTGGTTGCGGCTTAAGAGAGGTGCTCTTTTATCATGTAGCTAATGTATTCCTTATCAAGTGGTTTACCTATCATGATTTGATGATTTAGCAATCCCAGAATTAGGGTATAAAGCGCTTGTTTGTTGTTCTCTGAGACATAATGGCCCAATAGATCTAGGTACTTTTGATTCGCTAACATCATGCTAGGATCTCCTGCGACCTTGGTCTCGCCGATCACTTCGATATAATCTGTGACGAGCTGCATTTCCTTGAAAAAGCGAGGCGCCATTTGTTCAAAGATGGCAATGAAATTCTCTATCTTCTGCTCGTTTGTCGCACCTTGGCTGACAGGTTGGCCTGTCAAAGCATCAGCGTCAACGTTCACCATTGCTTCAGTGGCTGCCTTGAAGAGTTCATCTTTGCTTTTGTAGTAGTGATAAACCGCGCTTTTACTCATTCCTAAAAGTTCACATAACTGCCTCATTCCAACATTTTTGTAGCCGTGTTCCAGAAACACACTTGTGGCATTAAGAGCAATATCTTTTCGTCTTTGATCGTGGTCGACAATTTTAGGCATTTCATTCACTTACTTCTCAAACAATAGAGCGGATTATAGCACAGCTATTTCTTTTTGGACCGACTGGACAAAAAAGAACTTTACCTGTGCTAGTGAAAGAGGTAATTTAAAAAGACCAATTGGTCTATAAAAGGGTTTGATGATGAAAATTGATTGGCAAGTCCCAGATGCTCGAAGTGGATTTATGGGAAAAATAGACAGGCTAATTGGCCCTGGAGCCACCGTCGCAGAAAAAAAGCTTCAGCTATATATACCGTTTTTGGCAGGTTTCGCTGTTGTGTTCTATAGCGTCTTGGTTCCGCTGAATTGGTCGTGGGAACAAATGTTGGTCGCGGGTTTACTCACGATAGATATCTTAGGCGGGATTATTACTAACGCCACTTCTAGTGCAAAACGATGGTTTCATCGTGAAGGGGAAGGGTTTAAGCAACATATGACGTTCATTACCATTCACTTCGTCCAGTTAACGTTATTTAGCTGGATGTTTTTGGATATGAATCCCGTGTGGGTATTGATGGCTGGGGGATACATGATGCTTGCCTGCGTATGGATACTAATGACGCCACTGTATTTACAGCGACCAGTAGCGTTGTGCTTTTATGCGTTGAGTATCCTACTGTCTCTCTATGTATTTGAAACGCCGAAGGGGCTAGAATGGTTCTTACCCTTGTTTTACTTGAAGCTTCTTATTAGCCACATTCTCAGAGAAGAGCCTTATCGCCCAGATAATGAGCCCACTAGTCAATCTCAGGAGGAGGTCAATAATGAAAGATAAAACCGAAGTTCTTGTTGTTGGTGCAACAGGGTATTTGGGCTTGCATATTGTTGATGAGCTTACTCGTCGAAACACTCCGTTTAAAGCACTCGCACGCAACAAGGTTAAGCTACTCAAACATGGCATTGCAGAGAACCATATTGTAACGGCAGAAGTCACTAAGCCAGAATCTCTAAACGGTGTGTGTGATGGTGTAACTACCGTTATCTCTTGCTTAGGCATTACTCGCCAACGTGATGGGCTTTCTTATGCTGATGTTGACTATCAGGCGAATCTCAATGTGTTACAGGAAGCCGAGCGTTCTGGTGTTAAACAGTTCATTTATGTCTCAGCCTTTAACGCAGATAAATACCCAGAGGTACGGTTGCTTGGGGCCAAAGAGCACTTTGCACAACGCTTACTTTCCTCACGGATACCAGAGCCCAAAGTTATTCGTCCAAACGGCTTTTTCTCAGATCTTGAAGCAATCTATCATATGGCGTCAAAAGGAAAAGCGTATGTATTCGGACAGGGGGCGGTGCGGCTCAACCCTATTCATGGACAAGATCTAGCCCGCTTTTGCATTGAAGCGATGGATATCAATCAAAGGGAGTTTGCTGTCGGTGGGCCGGAAGTCCTGTCTAATCGAGAAATAGCGGAGCTAGCGTTTCATGTGCAAAATAAGAAAGCCAATATCATCGGATTGCCTGACTGGATAAGAAAACTAGTCTTGATTCTGGCAAAACGACTGCCTGAAAAGTGGGGAGGGCCTGTAGAGTTCTTTTTGACTATGTTGCAAAAGGACGCTATTGCACCATGTTATGGTCAGCATACTTTGGGGCAACATTATGCTCAATGCTGCCAAGATGAAGTAAATTGACCCAAGGAATCCTGCATCCCAAAACCGATGCAAAATCTGTCGTTCGTTTTATAGCAACAGAACGAATTGAAGAGCTGGCAAAGCGAGAAGCGCTAAAGTGGTTAAAGGACAAGCAGCTTATTTGAGTGCTTTAACCACTCTAAGTGCTAGAGGAACATTTAGGCACGTTTTAAGTATTGTTGTTTCGTCATGCCATAAAACAACTTAGAGTCAAAACCTAGCGTGGTTTTGTAGTAATCAGCGTGCTCGCCCTCTCTGACATAGCCACATTTTTCTAGCGTTTTGTATGAACCAATATTTGAACCGTAACAGTCGGCACAGACTTTATGACTATTAAGCTCATTGAACGCTAACTCAGTCATAAGTTGACATGCACGAGTAGCAATACCTTGTCCCCATGCGAGCCTTGGAAGTTGATAACCTACTTCGCGGTTGCCCTCTAAGAACATAACTTGGGTTATGGCAGTCATCCCCATGTATTGTCCTTGATGGTCTCGAATGACAAATGTTGGGTTATCGGGCCAGCGCTGCTCTTCGAGTGCTTTTTCAGTATCTTCAACAATGGGAGCAAAAAATCCTAGGTATAAGGCTTCGTCTGCTGGAGCAAAGAATAGATATTGATTTACTTTCTCGTCGTCAAACATCTTGAAGATATCGACGAGATCCTTTTGTTGGATCAATTGGATAGATAGCGTTTCATTAAACGGTACTGACTCGCCGTGTTTTAATTTTGAATATGACATTGTTTACCTCGTTATTTGCGGGCCATGTTAATGAACTTTTCCAAAGACGAATTGTATTTTTGCGACAAATTACGTCTCAAAGTCGCCATAGATGTCTATAGTAAGGTCGCGCTGATTCAGGTAGCGATTCGGTGTTCGTTTGATTTGCTGTTTGAGTTGTTTTATGAGGTGTGATTGGTCGCTAAAACCAAATCGTTGAGAAAATGCAGCCCAATTAACAGACTCTGATTCTCGGTACAGCGCGAGCACCATCTGTTCCAGCTTTAGCATTGATTGGTATTTCTTAATACTGAGCCCCATAACTTGGCGAAAGTGCCGCTCAAGTGTGCGCCGAGTGCTATTGCAATCTTGCGCCAGTTGTTCAACATTTAGCTCACTGGCTTCATCACTATTTAGTTGGTTAGCGATAACGGAGAGAGCCTTAGAAACTAATGAATGGGCTTTGTCTTGTTGATAGCTTATTCCTAAATATTCAAGCTGCTTTTCTATACAACTGACGACTTCTTGTTGAGATATACAGTCGAGTAACGACGCTTGAAATGACTTGTCAAAGCGTAAGGCTAACCAATCGTACCAGCCACATTGATTTAGTATTTCAGAGGATTGTGGATTGAGTAAATAAAGTGCGTCAGGTTGAAAGGTGATGCCAATGCGCTTTAAAGGAGCCATATCATCCATTAGCAACAAGTGTTCGGAGGCCGAGAGTAAATGACTACCTTGCCCACTCATTACCTGTTCGCCATTGTCATAATGGTAACGCTGCTCCGGTGGCGTAAATAACAGGTGAGCCCTCGGGTTCGGGATCAATTGTGGAGGCGAACTAATTATCTCGTTAGGTTTAACCTCTAGATACCAAACTTGATGAATTAACCATTCGTACCCTTCAAGGGACTGCTTCCAAGTGATCATTGATACCGTGTTGTTGATTTAGGGGCTTTGGGTTAATTGTAAATTAATTTGTGAGGAGCTGGTATGGGTATGTGTTGTAGTGCTGCGAGTGGCACTCTCATTAGTGATAAAGGTTACTAATATTTCAGTAGGCTGGCTCAAGCTTATTTTTGGACAAAAATAAGTTACAGAAAATTGCCTATTTACAACTCATGAAGAATGAAAAGTATAGTCGCAAAATAGCAGACTAATCATTTCTTTCCGCTTGCTGTTTTAGCAGTGCTGATATAAATCAAGTTAAGAAGATTGATGTCAAACCATGCAAACCAAATCACGATAAATAGCAGCGCAAAAACGGCGAACCCGGAAAAGCTAAGATGATGACTCAAGTAATTTCCCAGAACGAAAATCTATACGACATGAGCCAGATCGTAAAAAAGCTAATTCAATACACATGATCACCGCTGGTCTCCGTATCCAAATGGTGCTTAGGTTTACGCCACAATGGATGTTTCTTGGCCAAATCCATACATTTACGTCCTTTACAAAATCACTGCGCTAAGTCGCATGTTTTGTCCAGTATGGTAACCCTACCAATAATTTCAACTAGTAGACTTTGGGTAACCCAGATCGGCCTCACCGCTTAAATGTTCACTCCAATCAAAAAAATAAAATCATATTAAACATGGAGTTAATGGCTATTCGACAGTTATTCATGGTGGTTACCAAATGTTAACTAATTGAAGTAGAAATGCAGGTAACCATAATAAACCACAAGACAGCGAAATCATTCATCGCTATGTAAAACAGTCAAATCATCTAAGGGTTAATATCATGAGTAACGTTCTAATCATTAACGCACACGAACCATCTCCATTTTCTGAAGGCAAACTAAACTCAGCTTTGGTTGAAAAAGCACGCACCAAGTTAGTGTCAAAAGGTAACGAAGTTCGCGTAGTGACAATGCAAGATGACATCGTCGTTGATGAGCAACTGGCGAACTTTGAATGGTCAGACCGAGTGATCCTTCAGTCACCTGTCAACTGGATGACCATCCCATGGTCTTTCAAGAAATACATGGATGAAGTATTCACTGCGGGGATGGGAGGCGCACTCTGTGCCTTTGATGGTAGAACGCCAGAAGAACCAAAGAAAAATTATGGAACAGGCGGCACTCGAACCAATACCAAATACATGCTTTCTTTCACATTCAATGCGCCAGAGGAGTCATTTAATGATGATGGCGAATACCTATTCCAAGGTCGCAGTGTGGATGATTTGATGTTCCACATGCACGCAAACTTCCGCTTCTTTGGCATGACTGCACTGCCAACGTTTGCTTGCTACGACGTGATGAAAAACGCAGACATTGAGAACGACTTTGCTCGCTTTGAAGCACACCTAGACGCACACTTCTAAGGAGTTAGTCATGAGTACTGAATTTACCTACTACAATGCAGAAACGGCCCCTGCCGAGTCTAAAGAACTGGTCGATCAGTCAATAAAAGGCTTCGGTATGCTGCCAAACCTGCACGCCGTTCTCGCCGAAGCGCCGGCAACCTACGAAGCATATAACACCGCTTTCGACCTGTTTATGAAAAACACAACGTTCAGTCCATTGGAGCAGCAAGTGGTCTTTATGACCGCAAACTTTGAAAATAACTGTCATTACTGTGTTCCGGGCCATACATGGATGATGAAGGCGGGTAAAATGCCAGATGAAGTGATTGAGGCATTGCGTGAAGGTACCGCCATCCCTGATGCGAAGCTGCAAGCACTGCATAATTTTACCAAAGCACTGCTTGATAACCGTGGCCATATCGGCGATGAAAAACTGCAAGCATTCCTCGATGCTGGATTTACCAAACGCCAAGCCCTGGAAGTGCTGACTGGTTTATCTGCAAAGCTTATCTCAAACTTCACCAACGCATTGGCACATACTGAACCCGATGCGCCATTCCAGAAGTTTGCGTGGATGCATCCTAGCGAACGTTAAACTCAGTCAAAGATATCAAACGCAAATCAAAGCACTGTTTGCCGTGTGAGTACAGTGCTTTGAGTGGGAAACTCATATGAATAATACAATTAAGCTCGACATTATTAGTGATGTTGTCTGTCCGTGGTGCATCATCGGATACAACCATTTAAAAGCGGCTATCAAACAGCTTGGCATTGAAGATCGCATCGAGATTGAGTGGCAGCCTTTTGAATTGAACCCTGATATGCCTGCTGAAGGCGAAAACCTTCGAGATCACGTTGCTCGTAAATATGGCAGTAGCGCAGAGGAAAGTAAGAACGCGCGCATTCGTATCGCCAGTATTGGGGCAGAGCATGGCTTCAAGTTTAACTACTTTGATGAAATGAAAATGGTGAACACCTTTGACGCACACCTTTTGCTTGATTACGCCAAGAGTTTGGGCAAGCAGACTGAGCTAAAATTACGTTTATTTACCGCATTTTTCAGTGAGCAGAAAGACGTCTCTGACCGTGAGATTCTTAAGCAAGAGCTAATTTCTGTAGGTCTTGAACCCGAAGAAGGAATGCGTTGGCTAGATGATTTGCAGCGACGAAGCTCAGTCCTTAGTACAGAGAAACAATGGCAAAAAATGGGCGTATCGAGTGTGCCAACGGTGATTTTCAATGGAGAACATGGTTTTTCTGGCACGCATCCAGTGGAAAGCTACAAACAGATCTTAGCTGAGTTAATAGCTCAGGCGAATCAATGCTAGGTTACTAAAAGTATACTGGTTGTAACTTGTTTCTTAGTATCCTATCTTTTCTAACTAGTTGTGACCTCAACCTCAGGAGCCCAGATGACATACTCACAAAAACTAAAAGCGGGTGACGCTTTTCCTATATTAGAGGCAACAAAGCTTGATGGAATCAAAGTCAAGCTAGGTCAACCTCAAGGTGATGCAACATGGCAAGCGGTGTTTGTCTATCGTGGTAAACACTGTCCACTTTGCACCAAATATTTGAATGAAATTGAGACCTATAAACAAGCATTTAGTGACTCAGGTGTTGATATTCTGGCAGTCTCTGGTGACTCAAAGCAACAATTGGAGCAACACCTAGAAAAGCTCGATATCAGTTTTCCGATCGCATATGGTCTTACGGAGCAACAAATGAAGACTCTGGGGCTTTATATATCACTACCACGCTCCGAAGCTGAAACCGACCATAACTTTGCAGAGCCAGGGTTGTTTGTCGTCAACGAACACGGCAACCTACACGTGGTAGACATATCCAATAACCCATTTGTTAGACCTGAGCTCGGTGCACTGACCCGAGGTTTGGCATGGATTCGTAACCCAGAGAACCACTACCCAATCCGTGGCACACTAGACTACTGAACCGCCAGTTCGAGATACTACAAGGCAACCATATTGGTTGCCTTGCTACGTTAAAGAGGGAGTTAGATAAATGTAGCTCTCGCTATTTTAGCTGTACATTGTTGCTTTCAGACCATTTTCTCAACTCATCGAGAATTGTTAAAGCACTGCGCCCAAACTCGGTAAGTTCGTAGCTGACTGCCAGTGGTTTTTCATTGAGCACACGGCGTATTACCATGTTTTCACTTTCTAGCTCTTTTAGACGCTGATCGACCATCTTCTTGCTAGCACCGCCCAACATTCTAGAAAGATCATTAAACCTCACTGGGCCATCTTTCAGATGGTAGATGATGGAGCCCTTCCATTTGGATCCCAAAATCCTCATACCTTTTTCGATCGCACAAGGCTCGGTACAGGCGTCCGCTACGCTTTTACGCCCTTTTTGGTCAACTTCAACTTTTGCTTTCATACAGCCCCGCATCATTTTGAGAAACCACGTAATCTATTAGCATTGATAATAACGTCACTCATAGTTATAGAATAAGCACATCGAATAGGTGCACAAGTGGGCATCTAATTGAGAGTATCTTAAGGTGTATTTTAGTTACCTAGAGATTGAACCACAATCAGTATACTTTTAGTAACCTAGNNCTTCTGTTTTACTAAGTGCCAACTGTGAAGGTTCTGGACAATAGCTTGCTAGCGACGCAGCTAAATTAGCAATTAATGAACTACTAGAGGCATGAAAAGAAGTAGACAATTAAGCTAGAGATTATTCTCTAGCTTTCATGATTTAACCAAAAAGCAACAGTAAGATTTATCGAGTGTGAAGCCCGCCATTCACATCAATAGACTCACCGTTTACAAACGTGTTTTCAATACAAAACTTGATTGCAGAAGCAACATCGGAAGCAGTTCCATTTCGTTTTAATGGATTGTTCTCACGCCATTCTAAAACTTGCTGATTGGTGCTCATCTTTTCATGAAACGGAGTCTCAATGATTCCAGGAGAGACTGAATTAACTCTGATCTCTGGTGCAAGCTCTTTAGCTGCACCTCTGGTAAATGTATCTACCGCTCCTTTTGCCGCTGCGTATAACGTTGTACTAGGGCCGCCGAGTCTTGATGCTATCGAGGTTAAATTCACAATACTAGGGGAGTCTGATTTCTTTAATAGCGGAAGAGCCAGAGAGGTTACTTTAAATAGGCTGAACGTGTTCAAGTTAAAAATCGACTCCATCGTTTGCCAACTAAAGTTATCAATACTTTCTCTTGTCACCATCCCACCCGCATTATTGATCAAGGCATCGAGTTTATCCGTCATGCCAGTCACTTGCTCAAAGAGTCCAATACACCCTTCTTCTGTGCTTAAATTCGCTTTGACGAAGTTAACGCTCTTAGCTTGATAGTCTTGCAATAGAACCGATTGTAAAGTGAAAGCCTCATCAGAAGAGTGGTAATAAGTGAGAATTAAATCGTTGTTTTCAGCGAGCACCTTCGCTGTCTCTGCACCGATTCCTGTACTTGCACCTGTGATTAAATAAGTAGCCATAATTACCCTTCTTTCAAGTTTGCTTCGTTATATGACTTGATAAACATCTGCGCGTTTTGTCTAATTTCTTCATCTGAAAGATCAGGTGAATATAAGGAAGCTCCTAACCCGAAACCATCAATGCCAATATCCAGATATGGTTTCATGCTGTTAACCTCAGGGTTGATGCCGCCAACAGCGAAACAGAGTGTCTCTTTAGGTAAAACGGACTTTAATGCTTTGACTCCACTGGTACCAAGCAATGTGACTGGAAACAGCTTAATGCCACTCGCACCTGCCTCAAGTGCATTAAAAGCCTCCGTTGGAGTAGCCACACCTGGGTACACCTGACAGCCCNNTCAATACCCTGTTTGATAACGTCTCCGTTGTAGTTTGGTGTAACAATAAGCTCGGCTCCCGTCGCAATGACTTGCTTGGCAAGTTCGGGCGTCGTTACTGTCCCTGCTCCAATCAAATACTGGTTACCAAATTCTTTTACCATTAGCTCAATGCTTTTTAGCGCATTGGGTGAATTTAGTGGCACTTCAATGGCTTTAAAACCACTATCAATCAGGATGTGACCGACACGAAGCGCGTCTTTAGGTTCTATACCTCGTAAAATCGCAATAAGCGGAACATCTGTTTTTGGATTAAATCGCTGAGTCATTTCCAATTTCCTGTTTTATTAGTAGCATGCCATCAATAAAGCACTCATCGCCGTTAAAGAACTCACTCATTTTATGAGTGGTTTCGCACGCAATTTGATAGCGGTTGCATAGTTTTCCATTTCCTACCAAGTAGGTTGATTCGCTGGCAAGCTCTTTCAATTCGCTTCCAATAAGTACTCCCGACAGAAAGTCATCCACTTCTGTCTCATCTATTTGGGTGAATATTTTTCCAGTTCTTGCCTTAAAAATTTGACTCGTCGCACCGCCATTTTTTGCAGACAGCACGCCTTTCACGAATGCAGTATGCGATTGTTTTTGTTCCGGAAGATCTCTCCCAATAATGGTGTGTTCTCTGATCGCCGAAAACAACTCCCCTGTCATAAAGGAATCGAACAACACAAGTTCATCATTTTGAACAACAACGTGCTTGCTATGCGTGCCTGGTAAAACCGCTGTAAAAGAGCCACTGCTCAGCTTATTGATAAGGCCGAATACTTGTACTTCCTCCCCTCGCATAACATCAAATTC
>NZ_JPJA01000086.1:1321144-1325740 GCF_000733315.1 Vibrio sp. ER1A | reverse complement strand
CCCGCCATATAGATAGGCAGTTCTTGATAATCTACAATCCAAGCTTTTAGCTCGTGCTCCAGCACATTTGCAAACTCATTGTCGGTAACTTGTTTCAAACCCAATGGTAATTCGATATGCGTATGAACTTTATTTTCATGATTAATTGCAAACGCTCGAAAGTTAGTTGTGCCCCAATCTACAATAAGAAACTCAATATCATTTTTTGATAACATATTGTTAGAACTCACTAATCAATTAATTTTGTATTGCTTGATGATGTCGATATCGACATCCACACCAATACCTGGTTTAGTCGGGATTGTTACCTTTCCATCTGCGTAATGAATACCATCGCAAATAAGAGCCTTTCTAAATGGGTGAGACGACTGGTCAAACTCAAGCATCGGCTCAGTCGGGTTGAGAGATAGTGGATTACATGGAATAGACGCGATGAATTGCAGTGAAGCAGCAATACCTATCCCCGAGCCCCAAACATGAGGAATCAACGTAGTATGGCTAGCTTGTGCCATCGCAGCGATTTTTTTACATTCAGTAAAACCACCGCTTGAACATAAGTCAGGCTGGATGATATCTAGCGAACGCTTTTCAAGCCATGGGCGATAACCCATCTTGCCAAAGACTTGCTCGCCCGCCGCAATGGCCGTCGGTGAACTTGATTTTAATTCTCTGTAACCGTCGATATCTTCTGGAGCAAGCAACTCTTCAAGGAAGTGCAAATTGTACTTTTCAGTTTCATTAATAAGCTTACGCGCCTGAGCAACATTGTAAGCACCGTTGGCGTCAGCCATGATTTTAATGTCATCTCCCACAGTTGCACGCACGGCTTTAATCAGTTTGATGTCTTCTTCAATACCAAAGCCGATTTTTAGTTTAAATGCTTTAAAACCATTCTTAACGTGCAGTTTTGCTTCTACTTGTGAATCTTGTGGGTAATGTCCATCAGCAATGCGGTAGAACCCTGTTGCGTAAGGGGTAACTTCACTTCTAAAGGCACCACCTAGTAATTTATGAATTGGTTTTTTAAGGGACTTACCGATAACATCCCAAAGCGCAATGTCGACACCACTCACGGCGTTCACCGTTGCACCACTTTGTCCAAATGGTCGAGAAAGGTTGTACATTTCTTCCCATAGACATTCGACATCTAATGGGTCTCGCCCAATTAGCAAAGACTTATAGCTATGTTCAATAATTGAAGCAGCTATCATTGGACTTTGTAGCCCATGGCATAGCGATTCACCGTAGCCAATTACACCTTCGTCAGTGATAACCTCAACAATCACCGCACTTCGGTTGCTAGCCCATCCTTGAGAAAAATAAAACGGATTGTCTAATGGAACTGAAATTGCGTGTGGAATTACGTCTATAATTTTCATTAATTTCTCTCAAGGCCATGTGTATTTACGTTGTTATTCTGCTTCTTCAACATTCTTTTTTTGATTATTGGGAATAGAAGGGAAATGATGATAAGAGTGAAGAAAGCCCAACAAATTCCGGTAGATAAAAATGTTGAGTAGTCCCCTCTAGACATCAGTAGTGCTCGTCTGAAGTTACTTTCTGCCATAGGGCCTAAAATCAAACCTAAAATTAGAGGGGAAGCGGATATCTCAAGTTTTTGAAAAAAGTATCCCACTACACCAAAAAACAGCATCACAGCAACATCAAACATATTGTTGTTTAAGGCGTAACTACCCACAAAACACAGCAACATTATGGTTGGTACTAGCACTGGTTTAGGGACAGACAGAACCTTCGTAAAAATTCGAACGGAGCTCAAGCCTAAAATGAGCATGAACACGTTAGCAATTAATAAACCTATAAAAATGGCGTAGACCGTTGATGCATCATTTTGGAATAGTAACGGGCCAGGCTGAATACCTTGAACCGTCAAAGAACCAATCATAATTGCCGCAACAGCATCCCCCGGAACGCCAAGACATAACATCGGGATTAGCGCTCCCCCCGTCACACCATTGTTTGCCGCTTCTGGAGCAGACACTCCTTCTGGTGATCCGTTTCCAAATTCTTCGGGCTTTTTAGAAATGCTTTTTGCTTGTCCATAGGCGATGAATGACGCGATGTCAGCGCCAACACCTGGAATGGTTCCGATAAACGCACCCAAGCTACCAAATGGAACACCATTTTTAAAAATGACCTTCCAATCTGAACTTTTTGGGATCACGCGTCTAATTTTTCCTGTCGCTTTACTTTTAACACCAATTTCTTCGACACCAATAAATGCCTGAGACATTGCAAACAGTCCAATCATGACTGGTATGAAATTAATGCCTGAATATAAGTTAATGTTATCAAACGTAAAACGCATATTACCCGTAATATCATCAAGACCTATCGTGGCGATGAACATACCGATAAAACCACTGATCAAACCCAAGAAAATGGATTTACCTGATATTGAAGAAATAATGCATAGGCCAAATACGGCCAGCATAAAAAATTCTGGAGCACTGAACTTCAGCGCAAAATCAGCTAATACTGGTGCGATCAAAATTAGGAAAATGCAGCTAATTAAACCACCAATGAAAGAACTGAACGTGGAGATTCCAAGTGCTCGACCAGCATCGCCCCGCGACGCCATTTTATAGCCATCAAGAGCGGTCGCAGCTGATGCTGGTGTTCCAGGGGTATTGAGCAGTATTGCTGCTAATGAGCCACCATAAACCGCACCAACATACACACCAATCAACAAAAGAATACTTGGAACAGCGTCCATTCCAAACGTTAACGGCAGTACAAGTGCAACACCCATTGTAGTTGTTAGTCCCGGTAAGCAACCAATACACATGCCACCTGCAACGCCTACTAGAAGATATAAAATGACATTTGGCTGTAACACCAAATCCAATGCTTCAATTAACACGTTATATATTCCTTAAAACAGTATTCCAAACCGGAATGGGACATTGAGTGCGTAGTTAAACACGCCGTACACCATGCCAACGATGGCAATTGAAAATAACATTCGCTTAGTTAGTGGCATATTGCTAAACCAAGTAAATAATCCGAACATCAAAACTAACGACGTCACTACAAAACCAATCACATTCATTAGGACTAAATAGCCAACAAGAATACCCATTGTTATATATACTCTTATATTATCGCTATTAAGTATCTCTAATGGTTCACTCTCTGATTTTCTAAGTGTTTTAAAAAACAAAATACAACCTGATATCAATATTGCACAGGAAATAATAACTGGCCATACCGCAGGGCCAGGGACACCTCTACGAGAGCCTGGTAATTCGTTTGATAGATATAAAGCCACAATAGAGAATAAAACAAAAATTAAAGCTGAAATTAAATGAGCTTTACGCATAATTATCGCCCCAAGATTTGTGAAGCTTATTCGTTATAAAATAAGCTTCACAGGTATTGCTTAGTTAAGCTCTAGTTTAGTAATGAGTTCTTTGAAGAAAATGTCTTCACGTTCTAGTTTTTTCGCAAACTCGTCAGATTTAATGATTTCAATATCATTGTTTGTGTTTGCCATAAAGGTTTTGAACGTGTCTGTTTCAACCGCTTCTAAAATAGCATCCGTTAAGAAATCAACTGTTGATTGTGGTGTACCTTTAGGAACCATGAAACCGCGCCAAGTACCAATCTCTACGTCGTAGCCCAATTCTTTTGCAGTAGGAACATTTGGTGCATCTTTTAAACGATTAGGTGCTAGAACAGCGAGTGAACGCAATGCGCCCGCTTCTACTTGTGATGCCACTTCTGCATAAGATACTGACACCGCGTCTAAGTGCTTACCAAGTAAAGCAGTGATTGCTGCAGAGGAGCCTTTATAAGGGATATGCGTAAACTGTGTACCCGCTTTTACTTCTAAGCCCGCACCAGCGAGATGCCAAATACTGCCTGTTCCAGAGTTACCAAACAGTAGATTGTTGTCCTTAGAGTCTTTGATAAGGTCTTCTAGCGTTTCATACGGAGAATCAGCAGGTACCGTAATCGCTGCGTAGCCAGAGTTTACAATTGCAAGAGGGGTGAATTTCGTGTAGTCTAGGTTTGACCCGTAGCCTTGGTGCGGAAGCATCACAAGCTCAGGCGCAACCATGCCGATCGTTTGCCCATCAGGTTTACTATTTTGAGCATAAGACATACCAATAGCGCCAGCGCCACCTGTACGATTTTCTGCAGCGATACCTTCTGGAAACTTATCTTTAAGCGCTTCAACAAGGGCACGGCTTACACTATCTGAACCACCACCCGCTGAATATGGAACAATCACTTTTACCGGTGAATCTGGATACGTTGAAGTCGCGCCTACAGTAGTAGCAATTGATGCGCTCGCAATAACAGCAGACATCAGTACATTTTTGAAGAGTTTATTCATTATCATAACCTTATTATGGTAGGGGGAAGCTTCTTTGGCTTCATGAGTAATTTATATTGAGGTGCTTAATTAGTTTATGAAATCAAATATTCATTCAAACTAATTAAACGGCCCATTATGTAATTAACACGAATGGTGTTAATTAATTATTAATTTATTTGCTCTGAAATTCTTTCACTATAACTTTGAATTATAGGGATAAGTTCATTCATTCTCTGATCATCCATATAATC
>NZ_JPJA01000086.1:1119832-1292168 GCF_000733315.1 Vibrio sp. ER1A | reverse complement strand
GTAAACATAAGAATGATATATAGATACTTATTAAAACCGCAGTGTCTTTATTTGACGACTTATTAGTAACGGAAAATGCGCGCTTGATGAAGTTAAGAACGTTACATTGTTTCTAAAGTGTGACTTGATTCTCCATAATGAATAGCTTGTGTTCTGGTGTTTATGACAATTAATTGATGTTTTTTAGTTTAAATACTCTACTGTAAATATATGTTATTTATAGGGTGAATGTTTATAATTAATTATTGTGACAGCTACAATTATCTAATTATTGAATAATGCTTTCAGTAAGTGAATTTTAACTTGTTAAATTCAAGTGTTAGTTTTATCGGCAATGAAACAGGAGGTTCTACCCGATGAAAACTATAAAAACTGTATCCCTTGCCGTATCTATGGCTTTCGCCGTAAACACTCACGCTGCTGACATCGATATTTCGATTGGGCATGTTGACTCTCAAGATTGGACTATCTCTAAGAAAGGTGCTGCGACTCAGGTATTCAAGAATATCGTTGAAGCGGAATCGGGTGGTCGAATCGCTGTTAACATCTATCCATCGGGTCAGCTTGGTGGTGAGACCGAACTGCTACAGTCAGCCCAAGAGGGAATGCTGACAATGGCGATGGTTTCTGGGGCTTACTCTAAGCTTTGTAAAGAAGCCAACGTTCTAGAAATTCCTTATCTTTTCCCATCGGCACCGGTTGCCTGGGAAGTGCTGGATGGAGAATTTGGTCAGCAACTGAGCGAGCAATGCCTTAAAACAACCGGTTTACGTAACTTAGCGTATGGTGAAACGGGTTTTCGTCACTTCACAAACTCAAAGCGTGAGATCAAATCCCCAGATGATCTACAAGGTCTGAAAATTCGCGTAATGACAACACCGTTGTACGTAGAGTTACTCAAGTCGCTAAAAGCAGAACCTACGCCAATTGCATTCCCAGAAGTGCCAGCGGCTTTGACAACCGGTGTCATCGACGGTCAAGAAAACCCAGTTAGTGTTATTAGTGCGAATAAGTTCTACGAGCTGCAAAAGTACATAACACTCGATGGCCACGTCTATGGTACCGATTTCTTGCTAATGAATGAGGATTTCTATCAGAGCCTATCTGATGCTGACCGAGCCATCATTGACCGTGCGTCCAATGTCGCGGGAACCGTCGGCCGTGCGATACAGCAAGTCAACTCGGCAGAGGGGCTTGAGGTACTAGCTCAAAAAGGCATGAAGATTACGTCGCTAACACCAGAGCAGCAGAAACAGTTCCGCGATCAAACGCAACCTGCGGT
Source organism: Vibrio sp. ER1A (assembly GCF_000733315.1). NCBI lineage: Bacteria > Pseudomonadati > Pseudomonadota > Gammaproteobacteria > Vibrionales > Vibrionaceae > Vibrio > Vibrio sp. ER1A. The sequence continues at coordinate 1,290,886 of NZ_JPJA01000086.1, read as the reverse complement.
CATCAAATGGCTAGAAGGTACGGTTGACTCTAAATGGATTGATGGGGCGCTTCAGGCTGTTGAGGCTGCAAGCAAGTAAATCTATTTACCGCGGCACAACGCAATGTCGTGTCGCGGCTCTCTGCTAGGGGAAGGGTAATCATGATGGAACAGTATAAAAAACTCTTAGCGTTTTGTGCAGGTTCATCACTATTCGTACTGTTTTTGGTGATGTTAATTACAACCATCAGTCGCTATTTTTTTAATACGTCGATCTTATGGGGTGAAGAACTGTGCAAATACTCGATGATTTACGGCGTAATGTTTGGAACGTCTCTGTGTTATTTAGAAGGGCTTCACATTAAGTTTGCTGTCCTTGACTCAATCAAATCAAGCTTGTTTCAAAAAGCACTAGAAGTCATCGTCGATATTTTAGTACTAGTGTGTGCGGGTGTTATGACGTATTCCGGTTACCTTTTTGTGATGAAGCGCGGCGGCATCGAGTCTCCAGGGATCGGTGTGAACATGTATTACTTTCAGTCCGCGTTAGTGGTGGGAGGCATTTGTTTGATTGTCTCAGCGCTATTACGCTTGGCAGAACATGTGAAAGTACTGCGTAATCAACAGACCTCTTCTCGTTTAACTCAAGGTGACGTATAAGGATTTACTATGCCATCAATAGCTTTAATGGGCGGTATGCTCGTATTTGGTGTTCCTCTGGTATTTGCCATCATTCTGGCAATGTCATTTTACGTAGCGAGCACTCCTATCTCAATCAGCTTGGTAGCTCAGCGTATATTTAGCGGTTTAGATTCATTTTCGATTCTTGCAGTGCCTCTGTTTGTCTTGGCAGGTGAGTTGATGAACAAAAGTGGCATTACAAATCGCATTATTGACTTCGCTAACGCGTTGTTTGGCCACCTTCGTGGCGGACTCGCTCAAGTGAATATTTGGTCCTCTGTCATGTTTGCGGGTATTTCGGGTTCTGCTGTCGCTGATACATCAGCTCTAGGGCGCGTGTTTATTCCCCAAATGGAAAAAGAGGGCTACAGCAAAGCGTTTTCTTCTGCGCTGACCGCAGCCTCATCGGTTATCGGCCCTATGATCCCACCAAGTATTCCGGTGATAATCTATGCACTGATCGCCAGTGGTGTTTCTGTCCCTGCATTATTCCTAGCGGGTATTGTACCGGGTATTTTGTCGGCCATCGCCCTGTCTACTTTCGTGTTCTTCTATGCCACTAAGCACAACATTGTTGGTACGGCCCAAAGAACCAGTCGTCGTAAAGCATTGGTCAAAGCATTTGTTCCTTTGAGTATGCCAGTCTTTATTCTTGGCTCTATTTTGTTGGGAGTGGTTACCCCAACGGAAGCCGCAGCTTTTGCCGCTTTCTATGCGTTATCTGTGGGTATGTTCTTATACAAATCGATCACGATTAAAGACTTACCAGAAGTATTTATGCGATCGATGCGTGACTCTTCCATTGTGTTGATTTTGATCGCTGTTGTGTCTGTCGCGAACTGGCTACTAACATTCTCTCGGGTTCCTCAGTTTATTAGCCAACAGGTGTTGAGTACGATTTCTGACCCAATCATGTTCCTCATCATGGTTAATGTCATCCTATTGGTTGTCGGATTATTTTTGGAAGGCATTGCTGCAATGCTGATTCTTATTCCAATCTTCCACCCGATAGCAATGAGCTTCGGTATCGACCCGGTCCATTTTGGCATTGTGGTGATTTTTAATCTGATGATTGGTTTGATAACGCCGCCAATGGGTATCTGTTTGTTCGTGTCGAATACGATTTCTAAGGTGGGAATAGCCGCTATATCTAAGCAGGTAATGCCGTTATTTTTGCTTGAGGTGTTGGTGTTGTTCTTTATTACCTTCGTGCCTCAGAGCGTCCTCTTCTTACCACAATTGCTCGGGTATTAGACGCCAATAATGTTTGTTCTAGAAGTATTACTGCCACTCATATTTATTGTAGTGGCAGGGTTTCTCTCAATCAAAAAACGGCTTTTTAGCCAGCAGTTTATCGCAGAAACCAGCAAGTTCGTGCTCTATGTCTCACTGCCAGCGGTCATAATCAGCAGTTTAACAAGCATAGAACTCACTCAAGTCATCGACCTCAACTTTATGTTGATTTATGCCATTGCTGGTTTGGTGTCGATGACAGCTTCGATACTGATAAGCCGTTATATGTTCAAGTTTAACTGGACTGAGAGTTACATCAACGGGCTAGGAAGCGGGATGCCTAACAGTGCATTTGTGGGTTTGCCCATTGTTCTTTCGCTCTATAACGGTCAGTACGTTGAAGCGTTTTTAATGTGCGTGCTGGTGGAGAACTTAGTCTTCATTCCCATCAGTCTAGTGCTATTGGAGTTTGCTCAGGGCAAAAACGCAAGTTGGAAAACTCAGGTCATGGGCGTGCTGGATCGCGTGTCTAAAAACCCCATTATCTTGGCGATCCTGTTTGCATTGATGGTCAATATCACCGGTGTCACGTTGCCCGATTTTTTTGCTGATAGCGTATCCATTTTTGCAAAAACATCGGTGGCATTGGCGCTGTTTGCCATAGGCGGGGCATTGGGGCAGTCACTGCAGTTTGAGCAATATAAACGTATCGCATTTGTATCGTCTATGAAGTTGGTTTTCTTTCCCTTGGTGGTGTTGATGTTGTTATCGCAACTGCCGATTGAGGGGGACATGCAATACGTATTACTGATTTTTGCAGCCGCACCAATGCTATCTATCTATCCGATTCTTGGTGGCTGTTATCAGCAGCAGCGCTTTTGCCTGAATACGTTGATCGTCACCACAATTGCATCGGGCTTTTCGCTGTCAGTCGTTATCTCACTTACCACATCATAACTATAAACACGCGCCAGAGCGCGTAACGTAAATAAAAGGTCAAAACATGAAACAAGTTAAAATAGCTGTTGCTGGAGCCGGTTTGATCGGAAAAACTCACATCAAACTTGTGTCGGAAAATAATCAATCGACGTTGTCGGCCATTGTTGACCCGTTTCCCAATGCCCAAGCGATCGCGGATGAATATGGCGTGAAAGTCTACTCGAGCTTGGAGGAATTGTTTGCGCAAGACAAACCCGACGGCGTCATTCTTGCCACTCCAAATAGACTACACGCGATTCAAGCCCATGAATGTATCCAAGCTGGAGTGCCTGCTATTGTCGAGAAGCCGGTGACCGATTCCATTGATGATGCGATTGAGCTGTTTAAACATGCTAAGCGTGAAGAGGCCAAAATGCTAGTTGGCCACCACCGTGCATACAGTCCTCTACTTGAGAAAGCCAAATCTATTATCGACAGTGGTGAGCTGGGTAAAACCGTGTCGATCATGGGCAGCGCGATGTTTTACAAGCCTGATTATTACTACGATGAAGGCCCATGGCGCAAAGTAAAAGGCGGCGGCCCAATTCTTATTAATATGATCCATGAAATTGGTAATCTCCGTCACTTAGTGGGTGACATTGTGGGCGTTCAAGCGCTCAACTCCAATGCAACGCGTGAATTTGAAGTCGAAGATACTACGGCTATCTCGCTTCGATTTGCGAACGGCACACTCGGCTCGTTTTTACTGTCGGACTCTTCAGCAAGCCCGCGAAGCTGGGAGCAAACATCACAAGAGAATAAGTCCTACGCGACATACGAGACCGAAGATTGCTACCACGTAGCGGGCACCAAAGGTTCGTTGTCCATCCCGACCATGCAAATTAAGTCATTCCAAAATGAAGTTACGCCGTCATGGTGGAATGCAATGGAGGAGCGTCAGGAAGAAGTAACAAGAGAAGATCCACTAAAACGTCAGTTGGAACACTTTTGTGCGTTGATCCGTGGCGATGAAAATAGCCCACGCGTGAGTGTTTATGATGGCCTGCAAAACCTATTGGTTGTCGACGCCATTATTAAGGCGACAGAAACAGAAGCGTATGTGTCTGTTCAAGATGTATCTGTATTAATCGATAAATAGGAGCTCAGAATGAAATACTCAATCGCAACGGTTTGTTTATCCGGTACCCTTGAGCAGAAGATGCACGCAGCGGCAAAAGCAGGTTTCCATGCTATCGAGATTTTTGAAAATGATCTGACTCAATATCGTGGTTCTGCCTCCGATGTAAAGCGTATTGCCGACAGTATGGGCTTGGACATTCTCGTCCTTCAGCCTTTCCGTGATATGGAAGGGATGCCAGATGGTTTGCGCCAGAAGAAATACAAAATGATGGAGCGCAAAATGGATCTCGCACACCAGCTTGGCACCAAACGCCTTATGATGTGCAGTAACGTGCACCCGCGTTCCACAAATAACTTAGACCGCTGCGCGGAAGATCTTTACGTGTTGGCCGAACTGGCTAAGCGTGAAGACTTGGAGCTTGGTTATGAGGCGCTGGCATGGGGACGTCATATTGCTGACTACGATGACGCATGGAATTTGGTGAACATGGTGAACCACCCCAATCTTGGTGTCGTGCTTGATACCTTCCATATGTTCGCACGCGGCAACACGTTAGACACATTACGTAATGATATTCCGGTAGAAAAGATTGCTCTGGTTCAAGTCGCCGATGCGCCAAAAATGCAAATGGATATTTTGCAATACAGCCGACATTACCGATGCTTCCCAGGACAAGGAGACTTCCCGGTCATAGACTTTGTGAAGACGCTGAAGGACAAAGGGTATGACGACTACCTCTCACACGAAGTGTTTAATGATGAGTTTCGAGCCTCTTCCCCTAAAGAGAAGGCCGTTGATGGCGTTCGTTCTCTGAAATGGCTAGAAGACCAAACAGACAACTTATTTGAAATGCCGAGTGTGTCTGACCTAAGTTTCATTGAGTTTGCTGTCAAAGATCGAGAGGATAACCCGTTTACTGATGTAATTGAGTCGCTTGGTTTCCAAAAAACGCACAACCATAAAAGCAAAAATGTCGACCTTTATCAGATAGGGGACATCAATCTGATCTTCAATTACGAGAAGAACAGTAATGCGCAAAGCTACCTTGAGGGGCATGGTGAGTCGGTATGTGCCTTGGGCGTCTTGACCAAAGATTCAGACCGATTGGTGGAGTTGGCAAAACGCTATAATAGCCCAGCGATATTCCAGGCGCGCCAGGAAAATGAATTAGACATTCCAACGTTAAAAAGCTCAAGTCATCTTATGATTCATTTACTGGATGAAAATCATGCTGAGAAATTCTACGACGTCGATTTTGTCCCTGTAGAGCCATCGCAGGCCGTCAATGACAACTTATTACGCATCGACCACATTGGTCAGGTCGTGTCTCCGGATACGTTATTGTCGAACCTATTTTTCTACAAATCTATCTTTGGCTTTGTTCCTGAAGAGAGCTTTGATCTACCCGATATTAACGGGTTGATTACTAGCCGAACCATCAAAAGCCCGAACGAGAAGATTAAGATTGCATTAAACACAACCAATGCTAAGCGTACTTCTGCGCAGAGGTTTCTTAATGATTCTAATGGTGCGAGTATCAACCAAGTTGCTTTGGAGTGTAAAGACATATTCAAAGCAGTAGAGAACCTTTCGCCTATCTATCAGCTGAAGATCCCCACCAACTATTATCTCGACATACAAGCACAATATGATCTCGATGATGAATTGATTGAAAAGCTGAAGCACAACAACATTCTGTACACCGAAGATGAAACGGGCAGTCTTTTCCATTTCTATACAAAAGAAGTGAATGGTCTGTTCTTCGAAGTGCTACAGAGAGTCGATGAGTATAAAAAGTATGGTGAAACCAATGCGTTCATTCGCTTAGCGTCTCAGTCGTACAGCGATTAATACTTGAGTGACAGTAGAAGAGTGAGGGTTGATTGGTGCTTTTAATCGGGTGCTGATCAACTTTTACTTATTGACACTGAGGGTGATTACACTAGTCAGCTTTAAAGCTGAACTAGCTCAACATTCTTTCCCCGCAGCGTGAGACTGAGTCACCACCTAGGTCTGGTAAGTTTATTGATCTTGAAGTTGTTACTTACCTTTACCATGCCCTTAAAATTTACATGTTATAACGTTTAATTTGATTTAAGTTAATGACTCACAGCACTCATTAGCTATGAGTCAAAACAAGCAAAAAGTTAGATGATTGGCTCTGAGGCCGGATGTCACGGGTTTTCTAAGATTTTAAATCTAACTTTTAGTTACATGTGTTTTTTTTCAATTAAGCAGTAGCGGCGACGCGTAATGGCTTGTCATTTATCGGCAAGTGAATCAGTGCTGCAACAAAGGCTAGGACTACTGTCGACCACCAAATCGGTTCGTAGGAACCATAGTAGTCGTAAATCCGACCACCAGCCCACGCCCCTAAAAAGCTTCCCACTTGGTGCGTGAAGAACACCAAACCGTAAAGAGTAGAAAGATAGCGAGCACCAAAAATCTGACGAACTAAACCCGAAGTAAGTGGTACTGTGCCAAGCCAGCAGAAGCCAATCGCACCACCAAACCACGCCGCTGTGTACTCTGTTACGGGAAGTGAAACGAAAGCAGCAATTACTACTGTTCTGAATAAATACAGCATCGACATGACATGGCGCTTACTGTATTTGTCACCCATTAGCCCCCAAAAATACGAACCAAAGATATTGAAAATACCGACGTAGGCAAGCGCAAGGGCTGCGCTGTTTGCTGGCAGGTTCTTGTCGGCAAGATAACTTGGCAAGTGCGTAGCAATAAACATCACATGAAAGCCACAAACAAAGAAGCCAGCATGAATTAACCAATAACCTTTGTGATGAAATGCTTCTTTTAGTGCTTGTTTTAGCGTTAGCTCGTTGTCTTCAATCGGTGTTTTACCTGCGTTATTTTGACGTGAGGATTTCATAAATAGTGAAAACGCAACCATCAGAGTGCACAAGGCAGCAAAACCTTGTAATGCACCTTGCCAACCCATGTCATCCAACATTAATTGAGCACCTGGGATCATGGCAAACATACCGAATGATCCGGCCGCTGTGGTTAAGCCAAATGCTTTTGCGGCGTGTTCCGCCGGTACGACTTTCGCGACTGCTCCTAGAATGATGACGTAGCTTGTCGCGCTCAAACCTAGACCAACAAGCGCACCTAGTGATAGATAAAGAACACTGGTTTCATTCGTTATTGAGGTCAGATAGAGACCTAATGCATAGGCGATAGCACCGATTAAAATAATGCGTTTTGAACCCCATTTATCTGCAGCCATCCCGACAAAGGGTTGGAAAAGGCCAAACAAAAGGTTTTGCAATGCGATCGCAAAACTAAAGAACTCTCGCCCTGTTTCGAAGTGCTCGGAAATAGGCATCATGAAAATACCGAATGATTGTCGTATACCCAAGCTGACAATCAAGATGCCGATACCCAACCAAACTAATGGGGGAAAACGAAAAATACTCATTAATAATTACGCTCTAATGATGGTGATGAGAATGATCCATAGGATCGGTTGGATTCTGTTGGTGGCACCCAGTATGCACTGCCTGTTTTGCAATAAGGTCCAGCAATACAGGAGAGTGGTGCACTGCGGTTAGGGTGATAACCAACAGCAACAACATTCTCACGAGTTGAGCAAAAATGGATTGTGAAAACATGACGCTCAATAGTGGTTTAAAAAGAGCGCGAAGTGTAATGATCTGGTTTGAATGACTCAAATGACATTTTGTGAATTAATCTATGCATAGCATGCATGTATTCGAAGTCTGTCACGGAGAGTGACAATCTCAAGATGCACCGTGAGTTGAGTTAGGTATATAATCTCGCGGTAAATAGAATGGAAAACAAAAAATGAAGTACGATTGGATCTTGTTTGACGCCGACGAAACCTTGTTCCACTTTGATTCTTTTGGTGGTATGAAACTAATGTTTGAACGTTTTGGCGTAAACTTCTCTCGTGATGATTACGAAGAGTATCAGTTGGTTAATAAACCATTATGGGTTGATTACCAAGACGGAAAAATCACCGCAGAACAACTCAAACATATTCGCTTTGAAGGTTGGGCGACTAAGCTTGGTATCACTCCGCTAGAAATGAACAGTGCATTTTTAGAAGCTATGGCTGATATTTGTACCTTGCTGCCGGGTGCGAAGGAGCTACTCGATGCATTAAATGGTCAAGCCAAACTTGGCATCATTACCAACGGTTTTACGGAACTACAAGCGATTCGTCTTGAGCGTACTGGATTAAGTGACTACTTCGAGCATGTGGTTATCTCGGAAGAAGTAGGTGTGGCGAAGCCTGACTACGGTATCTTTCAGCACGCTCACCAATTAATGGGCCTCCCGAGTAAATCAAAGATACTGATGGTTGGTGATAACCCTGATTCCGATGTACTCGGTGGGCTTAACTTTGGTATCGAAACCTGTTGGTTAAATACACAAGGTTATCCGCGACCAGAAGGTATTGCACCTCATTACGAAGTAACGTCTCTTGCTGAGTTAAAAACCACCTTGTTTGCCTAAACTCCATTCGCCTTCGTCAATTGCGAAGGCGATTTAATCCCACTCAATATTTGAATATCCGCTTTACCCTTCCTATGTTTTAGAGACAACTAAAGTTTGCCCCATTTATTGCGCCACACCGTACAAGTAGGCGTAGGAGTTACTAGAGCAACGTTTCTTGGCACCCTAGAGTGCCATTCAACACTAACAACGTACTGAATCGGCTAGATTTTATACAGACGAATAAAGTTGAAGTAACGCAGTAGCTTTATCACACAGGCCACATAAGGAATTGTGTCATGGGTAAATATGTCTCTTCCATACCCTTACTTTGTTTTCTCGGAGCACTCAGTGCTTCTTATTTCACTCATGCAGATGAACGCTTCAAAGTTGGAGAACAGAAAGCAAAAGTTTGTATGACCTGCCACGGCGCCGACGGCATATCCAGCATTGAATCCTATCCAAATCTGCGGGGTCAAAAAATGGGGTATCTCATGACCTCGCTTCGCAGTTATCAAACTAGAGAACGTTCAGGGGGACTCGCTGTCCTTATGCAGCAGCAAGCTGATGCTTTGAGCGAACAAGACATCTCCGACATTGCTTATTATTACTCTCAACTTGGCTCTGATGATGCTAAACAATAAGGAGAGCTTTTATGGATACGACATCTCCTAACTACAGCACTAAAGTTGTTCGATACTTCATCATCGCCTCGTTGATTTGGGCTGTGGCGGGCATGACAATTGGCGTTATCTTGGCAGCTCAGCTCTATTGGCCTGCGCTCAACCTTGATTCCGAGTATTTCCAGTTTGGACGACTTAGACCGCTTCATACTTCAGGCGTTATCTACGGCTTCGTGGTCAATATCTTAATGGGGACCTCGCTCTACATTGTTCAACGAACTGGGCAGTGTGAGATTTTCAACAAGAGCCTTGCCTGGATGGTCTTTTGGGGTTGGCAATTAGTGCTGTTGCTTGCACTGATTTCATTGCCTCTTGGCTATACAACTTCAAAAGAATATGCGGAGCTCGAGTGGCCGATTGATATTCTCATTGTCTTAGTTTGGGTGCTTTATGCTGTGCTCTTTTTTGGAACCATAGCGAAAAGGAAAGTTTCTCATATCTTCGTTGCTAACTGGTTCTTTGCAGCATTCATTATTGTTATTGCGATGATATTTATCGTCAATAACCTCGCGATGCCCGCCTCATTAATGAAATCCTATTCTGTCTTCGCAGGTGCGCAGGATGCCATCGTACAGTGGTGGTGGGGACATAATGCCGTTGGTTTCTTGCTCACTGCCGGCATCATTGGCATGAACTACTATTTCATCCCAAAAGTGTCTGAACGTCCGATTTACTCTTATCGTTTGTCCATAATTCATTTCTGGGGCTTGGTCGGATTTTATACTTGGGCGGGTACTCACCACTTGGTCTACTCTTCTGTACCTGTGTGGGTTCAGAACATCGGTATAGTGATGTCCTTGATCCTCTGGTTACCTTCTTGGGGGGGCGCATTTAACAGTGCCATGACCTTGCTTCAGAACAAACAAAAGCTCAAATCTGACTACATCATGCTGTTCTTCTTCTCAGCCATTCTTTACTACTGCTTGGCGACATTTGAGGGGCCTTTACTCGCGATTCGTTGGTTCAACATGGTTGCACACAACACTGAGTGGATTATAGGGCATGTTCACTCAGCGGCTCTTGGATGGGTTGGAATGTCGGGTATAGCGGTATTCTATTATTTCATTCCTCGACTATGGGGGAAAACAGAATTGTGGTCGCCGCGTCTCATAAAGTGGCACTTCTGGCTTGCTCATGCTGGTGTCGCTATCTATGCCATTTCGCTTTGGGTAGCAGGTATAGGTGAGGGTTATATGTGGTTAGCACAAAGCGATAATGGTGAATTGGTATACAGCTTTGTGGAAGCGATGAACTTTAAAGCACCTTGGTTATTCCTTCGATTCTTTGGCGGTGCGCTGTTTGTGCTTGGTTTGCTGCTCATGGCTGTAAACATATACAAGACCGTCAAAATGCCAACGTCGTTAATCGCAAAGGAGGCTTAACATGAGTGCAGATTTTACCAAGTCAGTCTTCATATTAATTGTCTCTACCATAGTGGTCGCGTCGTTCTCTATTTTAGTATGGGTACTTCCAAACTTACTGCGAACACCGGAGCTTGTTGCGAACAGCACTGCCAAACCGCTTACGGCGATCCAAGTGGCTGGTCGTGATATCTATATCAGCGAAGGATGCCATGTCTGTCACACTCAAATGGTGAGGCCGCTTGAGCCCGAAATGAAGCGAAACGGCAGGGCTAACCAAGAGCCAGATGACATCTATGAGTTTCCCAACTTATGGGGCTCGAAGCGCACGGGACCCGATTTGACTAATCTCGGGCGAAAATACTCTGACCAGTGGCACCTAATACATCTAATAGACCCTCGCAGAGTTGTGCCTACTTCCATTATGCCTGCTTACCCTTGGTTGTTCGAACAGGTTCTGACGGGAGATGACATCACAGAGAAAATGGAAACCCTTAGGTTCTTAGGTGTTCCTTATACTGATGATGAAATTGCCAATGCTCGACTGCAAGTGAGAGGAAAAACAAAAGGTGAAGCACTGATTCACTACCTTCAAAGTTTGGGTGTAGATACTGCAGAGGAGGATGGACAATGAGTCATTTTTGGAGCCTTTGGGCTGCTGTCGGCACTGTTGTATTTTTCATCCTAATGGTGCTGGTGGTCGTTAAGTACTGGCGCAACAATCACAAAGCTGACAAAGACAGAGTGTTAGATACCTTTGATGGCATTGATGAGAACGATGCGCCGCCACCAAAATTGTTGTTTGTTTCGTATTTTGTTGCATTTGCCATTTCTGTTGGTTACCTGATCTTGTATCCCGGAGTCGGCAGTTGGAGAGGGCTGATGGATTACGACCAAGCTAACGATAAACTGAGTCGTCCAAATACCACACTAGCGCAGCAGTTTTCCGGACTTACTGATGACTCGTTATTGGCCTTAGCGAATGAGCCAAATATAGTGAAATCTGGACGTATGCTGTTTCAGACTCATTGTGCTGCGTGTCATCGTGACAATGCGCAAGGTGCGAAACACTTTCCAAATCTTATCGATAATGAGTGGCTGTATGGTGGATCGGATGCTGCAATTATCCACTCTATAGAGTTAGGTCGAAATGGAGCAATGCCAGGGTGGATTGATGTATTGCGACCGGATGAAATCTCCAAAATATCGTATTACTTAGCTTCACTAAATCAACGTCATACCGACGTGCCTGAAATCAAAGTCCAATTAGGGAAAGAGCTGTTTATACAACATTGTGCTTCGTGTCATGGGGATGGCAGTGGTCCCAATATAGAACAAGGCGTGCCTGATCTCGCTGACAATATCTGGTTACATGGTGGCAGCATTGAGGAAATCCAGCACACCATTCGTGCAGGCCTAAACAATGTTATGCCAGCCTTTGGACAGCAGCTTTCTCAGAATGAAATTCTGGCTATTGGTGCATACATAACCAAAGCGCGGTTGGACAACAACTCCCGACTTGCCAAGCTTGATGCGCCGTCAGTGGAGCGTGGGGAGTACCTCGCGCATGCAGGTGATTGCGTCGCCTGCCATAGTGCTGAAGGAGGAGAACCGTTTGCTGGTGGTCTGCCATTCGTTACACCTTTCGGCACCATTTATTCGACCAACATAACACCCCACGTTTCAGAAGGCATAGGTAGTTACGACTACGAAGACTTCCGTGCAGCGTTGGTCGATGGCAAAGGCCAACATGGCTACTTGTATCCCGCGATGCCATTTACCTCCTACCAGTACGTTAATGAGCAGGATATGCGCGATCTGTGGGAATACATGCAGTCCATTGTGTCGGTTGCTCGCAAAAACGATCCCAATAAGATGATGTTTCCTTCAAATATCCGACTTGGTTTACTTGGTTGGGACATTGTATTTGCGGATAGAACGCCAATTGATTACCAAGTACCTGATGAGCTTAAAGATAAAGTAGATGATGTAGATAAATGGCAGCTTGGCAAATATTGGGTAGCGGGATTAGGGCATTGCTCCGAATGTCATACACCAAGGAACATCGCTCAAGCGCTTGAAAACGACAGGATCTTCCAGGGCAATTTAATCGATGGCTGGAATGCTCCAAATATTACTGCTACTGAGCTATACGTTGACGGTTGGGATATTCAAAGTCTGACAGACTTCCTTCATACCGGTCACTCCTCAAAAGGGACGGCATTTGCAGGTATGGCAGATGTGATCAAAAACAGTCTGAGCCTTATGACTCGCGAAGACATTGAGTCCATGTCTTACTATCTGTTGAGCGGAGACACTAATAATTTCATTGATGAAAATGCGGTGCAGTTACAACCAACGGGCTTTGATGAGGCGGCCTACGCTGCGGACATCTATACCACTTACAACCAAACATGTGGAGCATGTCATGGGGAAGATGGTAAGGGGCGTGATCCTATCGCTCCAACACTACTTAACAATGGCATCATTATGCACAGTGATCCATTCAACACGATTGCAGTAACGATTCGCGGACTTCAGCCAACGTACATTGATAAGGACAGAAACTTTATGCCTATGGCAAGTTTCGAGGACGTATTGTCGGATACACGACTAGCAGAATTGATCACCTTCGTAAGGTTATATTTAGGTGCTAGAGAAGACGTTGTTACTGCAAATGATGTGAAAGAAGTGCGCGAAATGCTGGAAAAAGCCGGATACTCGGGTGGTCTTCACGTTACTCCTGATATGTATGATGAGCGCGACGGCAGGATCAATGTAAACTAACGTGTGCATCTGGATTGATAAACCGTGTGCACATTTCGGTTAATTAGACAGCGGATTGCTATAAAACTCGTTCAGTATTTAGTACGATGTGTTGAAACGTCATCTGGGTGGCGACTTCATTACGTTTGGTTCGAGTTATATCATCATGTCTTCAAAACAAATCCCAACCCTGCAACAATTTATCGATGCTTTAGACGATCATGTTTGGGTGAAAGATGCGGATAGGAAGTACATCGCTGTCAATAAGAGCGTAGAATCCGCGTGGAATATGCCACGCTCGGACATTTTCGGTAAGACTGATTTTGATCTTTTCGCGAAAAGCCGCTCAGAGCATTACCAAAAAGCCGACGACAGGGTCATAGACTCTGGCGTCCAAGAGACGGTGGAAGAGTGCGCCAGTCGGGACGCATATGGGCATGATGTCTGGCTAGAAACCATCAAGTCACCAATTCAGCAACCAGATGGCGAGCTCATTGGTGTTATTGGCATGACGAGAAACGTCACCCGCCGGAAACAAGTCGAAGTCAGACTGTCGATCACATCTGAAATATTCAATAACTTTCAAGAAGGTATGATGATTACCGACCAAAATGGCAAGATTTTGGACGTAAACAGCGCTTTCTCAGAAGTTACGGGTTATCAAGCTATTGAAGTGATCGGTAAAAACCCCAGATTCCTACAGTCGGGCCATCACGACGCTCAATTCTACCAAAACCTCTGGCAACAACTCTCAGAAACGGGTCTTTGGAAAGGCGAGTTTATTAACCGCAAAAAAGACGGCAGCATTTATCCTCAAATGGCGACGATCAGCACTATCAATGACGATGGCAATTCGCTTTTGCATTACATTTGTGTATTTGAGGACATCTCGAAGCAAAAAGCGCATGAAGAGAAACTGCGCAAAATGGCATTCTTCGACCCTCTTACCAATTTACCGAATCGTTCTCATCTAACAAGTATATTAGAGCAGAGCATTGAAGGTGGTCAGCGCCATAGCGAGCAATTTGCAACACTGTTTTTAGACTTGGACCACTTTAAGCACATTAACGATAGTAAGGGGCACTTATATGGCGATAGATTATTGTCGCAAGTAGCAGATAGATTGGCGGATGTTCTTCATCACAGAGCTAGCATCGGACGTATTGGCGGTGATGAGTTTGTGATTATTCTGACTGATTATGACAGCGAAGCGCAGTTGCTGGACACAATCGATGAAACTCTTGGTGTGTTTAATCGCCCTTTTGAGTTAGATTCGCAAGAGTCGCTACGAGTGTCCGGGAGCATTGGTGTGGCATTGTACCCGCAAGATGGTCACAACAGCGAAACCTTACTCAAAAACGCGGACACTGCCATGTATTTAGCGAAGAAAAACGGTCGCAATGGCTACGCGTTTTATTCTCCAGACTTAACTTACAGCTCGGTTCTTCATGTACGTGTGCAGTCTGCGCTGCATGATGCAGTTGAGAAGCAACAATTGTCTCTTGTTTATCAACCTCAATATGATCTAACCAATAACACACTGATAGGCGTAGAGGCTCTGTTGCGTTGGAATCATCCTGAATTGGGAGTGATTGCACCTGCTCAATTTATCCCCATTGCGGAGAAAACGGGGCTAATACAGCGAATTGGTGCCTGGGTAATTCGTGAAGCGTGTGAACAAGGACGTCGTTGGCTCGATCAGGGTATCGAGTTCGGCAAAATTGCGGTTAATGTCTCTGGGTTACAGCTACAACATCCTAACTTTGTCACCAAGCTCAAACAAAAGCTGTTAGACACCAACTTTCCAGCTGAACGATTAGAGATTGAAATCACCGAAAGTTTTTTACTTATTGATCATCAACTTGCGGTTGATACTCTGAATCAAATCAGAGAATTGGGGATTGAGATTTCGCTTGATGATTTTGGGACCGGGTATTCGTCGTTGTCGTATTTAAAAGGATTACCGATCAGCAAACTAAAGATCGATCGTTCGTTTATTTGCGATGTTCCTGATGAAAATGACAGTAACGCTATCGTGCAGGCGATCATTGTCATGGGAGAAACGCTTTCTCTAAAGATCGTGGCAGAAGGTGTTGAGAATGGAGACCAAGTTGAATACTTGCGCTCTCATGGTTGTGAATATGGTCAGGGCTACGTGTTTAGTAAACCAGTAACCGCTGACCAATTAGCTACGCTGTTTGTTTGATTTAGCTTTCAGCTTCGGTAAGCTCTGCTTCGTTTTGAGGCTGGTGTTTATCAGCAGCGGCTAGCATCTTACGAATAGCAATGGATGCAGTGAATGCTACTGCAACCATCACTACCGCGAGTACAGTAAGTAGTGAGAAGTAGTCGCCATATACTGTCTTAACAAACTCTTGAGTAATTTCTTGGCCTTTTTCCGCTGCGATAGAGGTTGAGAACACTGCGCCCACAATCCCAGATAGTGCAATCGCCACTGAGAATAAACTCACGGAGAAGTTCTCAATATGTTTCGGTGCTACAGACAGAATAAATGCCACAACCAGTGAACCGACAATCACTTCTGCAAAGGCTTGGAAGAAGTGGATAACTAAGAAAATTTCAGGTCGAATGATGACACTCTCGCCGATGTTTTTCACGGCTAGCGCCAAAATACCGAACGCAATGGCAGTCAGAATGAAAGAAAAACCAATTTTGGTTGCTGTGGTGAAATGGATGTTACGTTTCTCTAAGCTTGAAAAGGTTGCTGCAATCACTGGGCCTGCAACAATACACCATAATGGGTTCATTGACATTGATGCTTCTGGTGCGATTGGAATGATACCGAACAGGTCACCACGCATAGTATTGATGGTTACCATGGTCATCGATGTCATCATTTGGCCGTAGTAGACAAAGAATGCAGTAGTCAGAACCGTTACGATTAAAATGGTGCCCATACGCAGCGCGTCCGCTTTTTCTGCTTTGAACATCAGAGAAATGAAATAGCCGATTGCCGCCAAACCAATGGCATAAACAATGTTCTTGCCGATGTCCATATTAGAGAACATAAAGAACACCATTCCAACCATGGCGATAGAAGTAATACCGAATTTAATCCAGTTTGCGTTAGAGACAGATGCTTGGTCGATATCTGCGCCGACGCTCTGAAGTTGTTTACGGAACGTCATCAACGTGAATAGCGCCGCGAACGCCAAGATACCAGAAAGCATGAAACTGCCATAAAAACCAATAACGAGCACGAACATTGGGAATAGGTATTGGCCTAGCAAAGCACCGATGTTGTTTACTGAGTAGTTAACCGGGTATCCGTTTTCGAAGTCTTCTTGGCTTTTGAACGTACGCTTGTAAAGGCTAGGATAAGAAGGGGACATTAAGCCACGTCCATAACTCGCTAAAGCAATACCAGCTAGACTTAAAGGGATGTTAACAGTAGATGCACCAATGACAAGCAACACGTAACCACAGGTAAATCCGAAATAAGCAATCGTCAATGAGCGGTACGCGCCTAAGAATTTGTCGGCAATAAAGCCACCTGCGATAGCGAATAGAGGACCGATTGATGAAAACGCACCCACCACCATCATAGTGTCCGCTTCACTGTAATCGAGATTTTCTAGAAAAAACCTCGTGAGAATGACCATCACCCCATAAAATGAAAGGCCAAACATCATTTGGCAGAACATCATGGATTTGTTTAGTTTATTCCACATAATTTTATCCTTAGTATTTATTAGGAAGTGGTTTAAATATCCAGATAAATGTTAACAGACAAAATTTGTTACATGCTGATCTCTACTCCTATTGTGTGGCTTTTACACACGACATTTTCTAATCTTTCGGGTGAGAAATTGTTATCGAATACCTTGTAGGCAAAAGAAAAGGGCATACGATGATGCCCTTGATGATGCCTATAAATTGAGTCTATTTCAGATTAAGACGCTTCATTAAACGATGCAGATTTCCCGGGTTAACGCTTAACTGTTTTGCCGTAGCGCTTAGATTCTGATTATTATCCAAAAAGGCTTTTTGGACATATTGAGTTTGGAACTCATCGACAGCATCTTTGAGCGAGGCGGATGTGCTCCATGTACGTGTTGTATGGCCGGAAGAAGTGAACTGCGGCTCCGCCTCAGGCTGGTGCTGTTCTGATTGAACATCTAGTGTGATGTGTTGCGCTAATAGAGAAACATGCGACGAGGTACTTTGTGCTTTAGCAATGACAGCACCTCGGTTAATAGCATGTTCAAGTTCCTGCACATTCCCTGGCCAGTCGTACGCCTGTAATTTGGAAATTGCCCCATCGCTCAGACTGATGCTAGATACCTTTAGCTTGTGTTGGCATCGCTCGGCGAAAAAACCAGATAATAGAACGATATCCCCCTCGCGCTCTTTCAGTGGAGGGACAAAGATAGGGAAAACGCTGAGTCGATGGTAAAGGTCTGCTCGAAAGCGGCCTGCTTTCACTTCTTCGTGCATGACACGGTTAGTAGCGGCAATGATTCTGACATCTACTTTGATATTTCGATCGTCACCGACTCTTTGAATATCCCCGTATTGCAACGCTCGTAATAGCTTCGCTTGCAATCCGAGAGACAGCTCACCAATTTCATCCAAAAACAACGTTCCCTTGTTAGCCAACTCAAACTTGCCCTTGCGATTGCTGATAGCGCCGGTAAATGAGCCTTTGATGTGCCCAAATAGCTCACTTTCTGCGACGGACTCTGGCAGTGCAGCACAGTTGAGATAAACCAAAGCTTCGTCCTTGCGAGAGGATTGTGAATAGATAGACTGTGCTACCAACTCCTTACCTGTTCCTGTTTCTCCAATAATCAGCACCGACAGATCGGTATCCGCAACCGCTGAAATCTCTTGTTTTAATGCGCCCATAGGTCGTGACTGACCAATAATATCTGCTGCATCCTGACGGGCCAGTTTAGTCGAGCTGGAGGACTCTGAAATTCCTCCAGAACGCTCGAGCTTTTCTACTAACAAAGCGGTATGAAGACTGTTGGCAGCTAAGGCACTTAGTATCCGGAGATCTTTGTCTGCGGTCGTATCAAATTGAGTTGGATTGAAAGCATCAATGGTGATCGCCCCGATGAGATTATCTTGTAGTAAAAGTGGGAGACCGACACAAGAATGAACTTCTAGATTGCCTTCATGGTTTGGGATAAGTCCGTCATAGGGATCGGCGAGATCACTGTCTGCTGGGAAACGAACAATGTCTCCCGCTCTCGCAATTGCTTCAAATCGAGGATGATTGTCTATTTCAAAACGGCGGCCTAATACATCCGCGCTCAGTCCATCAGTAGCCAAGGGAACAAACGACTTGCCATCAAACTTCAGTAGTGCCGCTGCGTCACACTGAAGAACTTGGCGAATGGTGGAAAGTAAACGATCAAAGCGATCTTGTTCTGAAATACCGGATGTGATGTCTAGGGCAATCTGCAACCATGCCGAACGAAATTGGCTCATAACGAAGCTCCATTACCAGTGCTAATTTTGTCACTATAACAAATTATTTATCATAATGACTAAGTTTGAGTATTATCAAATAAACAAAATAAGATATGAAAGACGAGAGTTTAGTTATCTGATAAGCCTTATTCATAAATTTATTCAGGTAGTTAGCACAAATAGTGCTTGTTTCTGTCTCCATGGCACGCGATATGCTTAATATTGGTAAAGATAATCATTATTATTTAAGCTTAGAGGTGAGGTCGTTATGACACAATTACACTTAGACAGTCCTTTGCAAGAGGCTAATGCAGAGTGGTATCAAATTGCCAGTCTTGAAGTCACACCAAGAGTTGTTTCAAACCGAACATCGTCGTGGCTAGGTACACTAGTATCACGTTATCTAACATTCTAATTTCACAGATAAAAAGTATTGGAGATTTCCATGAGCCATTTAAGAATTCCTTCACATTGGACCATTCAACGTTCCACCCCATTTTTCACCTCAGACACTGTGCCACAGGCGTTACTCACCCATCACAATACTGCAAAGGGTGTGTTTGGACAGATATGTGTTATGGAAGGCATTGTCACGTACTATGGGTTTGCGGATGAAAATGCGGTAGAGCCAGAAATAAAAGTTGTCATTCATGCAGGACAATTTGCTACCAGCCCCCCACAATACTGGCATCGCATCGAAATAAGTGACGATGCTCAGTTTAATATTAATTTCTGGTCTGAGAGTGATAAGCAAGGCCAAACAATGTTCCACGCTAAGTCGTAATCATCATGCACGAAACGCGATGATCGAAAAATCAATGAATTAGGCCTCCAGGCCATCTTGGCTCCTCATACAGGAGCCTTTTTTCTATCTTGTATTTTGTCATATAAACAATATTTAGTCTTAATGATTACTATGAGGTATTGTCATAAAGATAATTTTTACATGCCAAGTAGAATTAATATTCTTTAAATACAATGCGATATGTTTATATGAGAGGTTGGCACGCTCAATGCAATAGAAGAGATAGATTAAATGCCACGTTGATTATGTATAAGGTAGTAACATGACAATTCACGTAAAAAACAATATTCATTGGGTAGGACAACGCGATTGGGAGGTTCAAGACTTCCATGGTACAGAATACAAAATGACAAAAGGGACGAGCTACAACAGTTACCTTATTCGTGAAGAAAAGACAGTATTGATTGACACTGTTGACCATAGATTCAGTTATCAGTTTTTACAAAACTTAGAGATGGAGATCGAATTGCACTCTATCGACTTCATCGTCATCAATCATGCAGAGGAAGATCACTCCGGTGCCCTTGCAGCGTTGATGGAAAAAATCCCTAATACGCCAATTTACTGCACAGAAGCCGCCATAGACTCTATTGTAGGTCATCATCATCACCCTGAGTGGAATTTTAAAACGGTCAAGACAGGAGACTCTATTGATATTGGCAATGGCAAACAACTTGTCTTTGTCGAAGCGCCAATGTTGCATTGGCCGGACAGTATGATGACGTATTTAACCGGAGATGCGGTGCTGTTTAGTAATGATGCGTTTGGTCAGCATTATTGTGATGAACGCCTATTCAATGATGAAGTGGACCAAGCGGAACTGTTTGAGCAGTGCCTTCGTTACTACTCAAATATCTTAACGCCATTCAGCGCATTAGTGACGGCGAAAATCAAAGAAGTGCTGAGTTTTAATCTTCCTGTGGAGATGATTGCAACCTCTCACGGTATTGTCTGGCGTGATAACCCTGTTCAAATTATCGAGAAGTATTTGCAGTGGGCGGATAACTACCAAGAAGATCGCATCACTATCTTCTACGACACCATGTCGAATAACACTCGAATGATGGCTGATGCCATCGCACAAGGCATTCACGATGTGGATCCAGGCGTCGCAGTGAAAGTCTTCAATGTCTCGCGCCAAGACAAGAATGAAATACTAGCGAATGTGTTCCGTTCGAAAGGTGTACTCGTAGGATCGTCGACCATGAATAATGTGATGATGCCGAAAATTGCGGGCATGCTAGAAGAGATAACCGGTCTAAGGTTCAAAGAAAAGAAAGCAGCTGCGTTTGGTAGTTATGGTTGGAACGGTGGTGCTGTTGACCGTATTCATACACGCTTGACAGACGCAGGCTTTGAAACAACCGAGAGTATTAAAACTAAATGGCGTCCCGATGGCAAAGCAATAAGAGAGTGCAAAGCCTATGGACAAAAAATTGCCAAGCAGTGGGCATTGAGCGATCTCAATGTGACTCCTATTGAATTTAATACGGTGTCGAGCGATGAAGGTAAACCTACGTCCGAGTTACCCCATGATTCCGACTGCCAGTGCATGATCTGTACGGTGTGTAACTGGGTATATGACCCTATTCAAGGAGAACCGAATCAAGGTGTTGAACCAGGGACGGCTTGGGACGATGTGCCTGACTATTTCTTGTGTCCAGAATGTAACCTAGGGAAAGACGTATTTGCGCCTCACACTAAAGAGGGGGTTGCATGAAGCATTTTGACATTGTCATTATAGGGAGCGGCTTCGCTGCCTATCAATTGGTTAAGTCATTGCGGCGTATCAACAACTCAGTCTCAGTGGCTGTAGTGACGGGTGATGATGGACATGACTACAACAAGCCAGATTTAAGTCATGTATTCACCAAAATGCAAACCGCTGAACAGGTCATCACTAAGCGGGCAGAACCGTTCGCACAAGAGTATGGTATTGCGCTATATACCAACACTTGGGTCGAGCATGTAGACCCTCAGCTGCAGACTCTTGAAGTGGAGGGTGAAACGCTGGGCTTTGCAAAACTGGTCTTAGCGACGGGAGCGAGTCCCTTTATTCCAGTCATTGAAGGCTCTGCATCCCAAGATTTCCTTACTCATAATTCGTTAATTGACTATGAGAAAAATCAAACACGTTGGCGAAACGCATCTCGTGTATTAGTACTGGGTGGTGGGTTAATTGGCGTCGAAGTGGCACTAGATCTTGCGAGTGTTGGAAAGCAGGTTTTCTTAGTTGAACCTGCTACAAGACTAATGCAGAACCAATTACCTGACTACATCGAATTGAAACTCAAGCAGGCATTGCAACAAGAAAGCATTAAGGTTATCACCGATGCGTTTGTGACTCATATTGATGAAGGTCCAGAAGCAAAACTTGTTACTTTGAATCAAGGTCAAGAGTTGATGGTCGATGAAATACTCGTGTGTGCTGGCCTTCGGGCCAACACGGTATTAGCGAAAAACATGGGACTGGAAGTTAACAAGGGTATTACCGTTGATGATTACCTTTGTACGTCCACTGCCAATATTTTCGCCCTAGGTGACTGTGCTGAAATTCAAGGAGAAGTAAGGGCGTTTTTACAACCTATCGTGATGAGTGCGAGTGCTCTTGCTAAAACGTTGACGGGAGACGCCACAAAGCTGACATTACCAACCATGCTGACTAAGGTAAAAACGCCAAACTACCCAATTCAGCTTGCTGGCGTTGTCAATGATAAACAGGTTACTCGCTGGAATTACGACGCTAGTACTAATGGTATTTTAGCTACCGCATTTAATGACAACGATGACATGATAGGTTTTATCGCAACACGAGGCCGAGCACCTGAGTCGTTCAAATTATTAAGAGAGTTGGTCTAGTACTCACGACCGCTGTTAAGAGAAAACAACACTTACCCCAGTCTCTGAGGTGAGTGTTTTTTGTTTCCTTTAGCACTGCCTAAAGCGCCTGTTGTTTTGCTTTTTGATTAAGGCTTCTTTGCTTGCGAGGTTTAACCATCATTCGATAAACAACAGGAACAAAGTAAAAAGAGATCAATGTCGTGAGGACGGTACCACCTGCGATAGCCACCGCGAACGGTGGCCAGAAGCCTCCTCCTGCGATAATCAAAGGCATAAATCCGCCAACGGTAGTGATAGTGGTTGAGGTAATATGGCGAGTACATGCCATCACTGCATCGACGGAAGCATCGATGTCGCCTGACGATGCTTTCTCATCTAATCTCAATTCCGCCAAAATTACGATAGCCGCGTTGATAGCTAGCCCCATGATGCCAAGCATCGCTATGATGACGGTAAAGCCAAATGGATAGTTGAATATCCACACAGAGAGCAGCCCTAGTCCTCCGGCTAACCCCGCCACCATAAAGATGATCGTACTTAACCTAAACGAATTGAACGACATGACGACGACCAAAATCATCAAGACCACCACAACCGAAATATTCGAAATGAGCAGACTTACAGAGCGGTCTCGTTCTGCGGACTCACCACCAAAATCGATATGATAACCCGCTGGTAAGGTATATTGGGACAAACGTTGTTGGAACTCATTAAGTACCGTTTGTGGTAGCACTCCCGCTTGGATATAGCCCTCAATGGTATTAACGCGCTCGCCATTGCGTCTGGTAATAGCGCCACGGCTGGTGGTGAGTTCAAGGTCGGCCAGTGTCGATACGCTGACACCTGTGGTATACGTATCGGAAGAAATAGGCAGACGTAAGTTGCCAAGGTGCGATAGGTTTTCGCGCTCTTCATTAGCAACACGTACACGAATAGGAATAGACTCGCTGCCTTCTGTGACCGAACCGGTTTCTCGCCCGACTAACGTCGCTTGCAACATGTTGGCAAACTGGTTGAGCGTAATGCCATTGAGCTTGGCAGTATCTTCATCCACTTTTAACCAAACTTTTGGTGTACCGGGTTGCAGGGTTTCTCTGGTGTGTGTGACATGAGGCGTATTGGCAAGAATGAGACGGATATCCTCCCCTATAGATTTGAGCGTATCGAGATTCTCACCATAGACTCGTAACTCTATTGGTGCTTTAAACGGAGGACCTTGTTCTAGTTTTCTCACCAAAATTTGAGCGGAAGGGATTTCTCTGTTTAACCTCTCCTGAAGCTCTGGAATGACTTTATTAGCGGTTTGGAATGAATCCATTTTAACCATGGCTTGTGAGAAGTACGGCGCGTTGTTTTGTGTGGCTTGTAAATTGTAGTAGAACGATGGGAAGTTAGCGCCAACTAACCAATCGACTCGCTCTACACCTTCATAGGAACGAATGATGTCGTCCACAAGCTCCGTAGACGCCTCAGTCGCATAAATACTGGCTTGTGGAGGTAAAAATACTTGTACCTCAAACATGTCTCGATCCGAAGGTGGAAAAAACTGTTCAGTCAGTTGAGAAATACTCCAATAGCCAGTAATGGGAACGGCTAAAACAAGCAGCAAAGAAATAGCAGGGTGTTTGATCGCCAGTTTTACTGAACGAGCAAAAGCATGGGTCAAAGCGGGAATGCGAAGCCCTGTATTGTACCAATGGTCTCCCGACGAGTGGCTAGGCAATAGCATAGTAGCGAACCCGGCAATGACGGTGTGCGAAAGGATATAAGAACCCACTAAAGAAAAGGACACGGTGATCGCAATCGCGCCTACAAACTCTCCAGTAGCGCCGGGCATCAGAATAATTGGAGCAAAGGCGAGAATTGTGGTGAGTGTTGAACCTAACAATGGCACCCATAGATGTGACAGTGCATTGATGGTCGCCTCTAACCGAGCCTGACCTTTTAATCGATAGCTTTGGATGGTGTCCACCATGACCACAGCATTGTCCACCATGATTCCCAATGCGACGATAAGTCCTGTCACCGACATTTGGTTTATGGGGATCCCTGTCATTTTCATTAATGACAGGGTAAACATCGAAGTCAGGGGCAGCGCAATAGCAACTAGCACAGCCGCTCTCACGCCCAAAGTCACAAAGAGTACAATCAGAATCAGACTAAAACCGATAAGCAAGCTTTGCCCTAGATCGACCAAACGTGTCGTCGTGTATCCTTGTTGATCAAAGAGAATGTTAACCTTGATATTGCTGGGTAAATCCTGCTGAAAACGTTCAATGACCTTCATTGCTCTAGCGGTCCATTGATCAACACGTAACTCAGGCACCATTCGAGCTGCAACAATAACACCGGGTTCACCATCAATGAGTGCCATTTCACTTTCAGGTGTCTTAGCGCTGCGAGTGACGCTGGCAACATCTTCGAGTCGAATAATATGACCGTTATCGTCTACGATCAAAGGCACTTGTTTAATTCGCTCGATCGAATCCAATTCTGACTCAATTTCCAGCCCAAAGCGCGCGAAATGGCTGACCGGCAGAGTTTTTCGCATCTGCGCCTGTTAGACTATCACCGATGTTGATACTTGAGCGGCCAAACGCCGCGGTGTCAGCAGTCCGAAGGTTAACTTGAATCTCTTCTTTTGGCATGCCGTATTCATCAACAAACTCCGTGCCTGATAATGTTCTGAGTCTTTTAGCTAATTCTTTAGCATAACGTCCTAATGTTAGAATATCGGTTTCACCAGGGCCGTCCCAAGTTAGCGCGGAAATGATGGTAAAGGCATAGGTGTGGTCACTGTCTAAATCAGGGGTGCCTGAACCGGTTGGCAAAACAGGGGTGATGTCGGACAGTTTATCTCTTGCTTTGGACCAGACTGGCTCTGGCTCCGTAATCTCATCCTTCAGCTCTATTGTGACAATAGAGATGCCTGGCCTAGATGTTGAACTTAGTAGTTTGACTTCACTAAGCTCCCTAAGTTTGTTTTCCACTACCTCAGTAACCAAGGTTTCGACTCGCTCGGCACTCGCGCCCGGAAAGCTTGTCGTTACATTGGCAAAACGATTCGTGATAATGGGATCTTCTGCTCTTGGTAATGACGAAAATGCGGCGAGACCACTTACGATCAACAGAGCGGTCATTAAAATGAGTAACCGAGTATTGGTAATGATTTGAACTGCTTTCATATCACCACCTATTGAGCGCTTATTTGTACGGGTTGCCCCGGAACAACACGGTGCAGGCCACTGGCAATGATAGACTCGCCATTGGCAAGTGAACCATTGATAAAGGCACGTTGGCTATCAGCGTATAAGACGTTCACACTGCGACGTTCTACTTTACTATCGGCGCCTATAACATAAACATTCCACACTCCTCGCAAGCCATCGATAAGTGCGGTGAGTGGAACCCAGTAACCTGGTTCGTCAATCGATTGTTCGAAGGCCAAATAGGCCAGTTCTCCCTCCAAAACATGAGCATCTTCAGGAAACTGATAGCGTAGTGACACGCTGCGTGATTTGGTGTCTACCATCGCACCTGGGTTAAGAAGTGTGACGCCATAATGAGCGTTAGAGACTCGCACATCAGGAGAAGTCAGTTGGGTGACGCGTTCAAGCTGTTGAGCTGGAATACCGATAAATGCTTCTTTACCGGCACTGGCGAGCAGTACTAAGGTTGGTGTGCCGACGTTGACAACATCTCCAAGAGAGACATGTCGTTTGGCTATAACGCCTGAATATGGGGCAAGGATGGTCGACTTTTCTTGTTTTAGCTTATTTGCGTTCCACGCGGCTTGTAGCCTCACAAGATTGGCTTGCAATACACCTTCTTGGCTTGTGAGGGCATCGATTTCAGCCTCTGCACTGAAGCCTTTCGACTTAAGAGACTGTTGACGTTTTAGATTGGCTTCAACCAGTTTTAGCTGGGCTCGCACTTCATTATTTTGTGCCCTCAACTGGTTAGCTTCGGTGACCAATAAATCCGTATCGAGTCTAATGAGTGGTGCGCCTTTTTCTACGACATCACCCACATCGACAAATAACGCATCCACTTTGCCAGATAGCTCAAAGCCGAGATTAGCTTGTTGACCTGCTTTCACCGTACCAACGTATTCCCTTTGAACCTTGTATGAAGGGCTTAACGTAATTTTAGTGGTGGAGACAGTCAAAGGCTCGACCGCCTCTACCTCTGGTTGCTCTGATTTTTGACAACCTTGTAGCAAAATCAGAATTGCTAGTGCTGATGCTTTTGTTAGTAATTGCTTTGTTTGCATCATAGACATCCTATAAACCTAACCTATTGGTCATAGAATAATCACAATCAAACTAGACTGTCTAGTTTGATTGTGTTAAAAATTAGTTATTCCAAAGGTTGCTACTGGTATTGTGAGCATGATCCAAAAAAGTGAACAGAAGAGACTACAGATATTAAAAGCGGCGGGTGAGTTGTTTTGCGAACATGGCTACAAGGTGAGCATGGATCAGATCGCTAAACTAGCTGATGTCTCAAAGCAAACGGTCTATTCTCATTTCAAAACTAAAGACCAGCTGTTTGAAACCTGCATTCAATATCGATGTGAGCAGCGCGCGATTGATGAATCGGCGTTAAGTTTGGATAATCCGATCAAGCCTACGTTGGTAGAGTTTGGTGTTCGTTTTCAGAACATGCATCTGGAAGAGCAAGTTCTGCAAACGTTTCGAAATGCAGTGGGGCAGGTGAAGTCTCACCCTCAAATATCTGCACTCTATTTGCAATCTGGACCTCAAAAAACACTTCATGTTCTAGCCAATTATCTCCAACGCCACCATGAAAAAGGCACGATTTCCCTTCCCAACGATTCAGAAAATGCAGCGATGCAACTTCTACTGATGTTCCACGGAAAAGCCGCCTACTGGGCGTTTTTGGGCGAGAGTGAAGTGCAAACTGAAGCACAGCGCAAACAATACATAGAAGAATGCGTCACGCTATTTCTAGCGGGTTGCTAACCGACGATAAGTGGTGATTGGCATTTTCGGTTTTACGTTGCTGAAATATATGAATAATCGACTCATTGAGCCAGTTGACCAGCGCACTATTTTGGTGGCGACTGTGAAAATAAGACAGTGCAGGATACTGAGCTTCGGGTAATATTTGGTCAGGATTTAGCATAACTAAATTTGGGTAGTTATGTATCGGGAAGCAGTTGGTGGTTCCCATAAACATATCCGATTGCTGCACAACATCAATAAGTGCAACTGGGTATTCGGAACTAAACCCCACTTCAAGTGGATACCCTAAGCGTTTGAAGATTTCAACAGTAGGGCTTGTATATTTACTGTAGTTACTGACGATTAGGCGTGCTAATGGATACTTCGACATAGACTCAACCGTTACCTTTTTCTTAGTAATCGGGTGGCCTTTTCTAACGAGTAAGCAAGCGTTGATATCACCAATTGTTCGCTTTTCCATGAAAGGGTAGCTGTCAGTTAATTCAGCATTGATCCCTAATAGTATTTCTCCCTTTTCGATAGCGGTGACGGTTTGATCATTCCACGATGCTATATGGATTCGTAGGCCCGGAGCATGTTCACGAAAATAGCGATACAACTCACCAGAAATGGAGAAAACAAAACTCGAAGAGAGAGCTATGGTAATGTCTTGGTCTAGCTGAGCGGGGTCAAAGACATCGCTATCATTGATGACATTTTCAATATCGTACAGTAGAGGGAGTAACGAGCTCGATAGCTGCTCAGAAAATGGTGTTGGTGCTAAACCTGATTTCACTTTAACGAATAACGGGTCATCAAATTGATGACGCAATTTTTGTAGTGATTGACTGACGGCTGGTTGAGATACGTACAATCGTTCCGCCGCTTTACGCATGTTTTTCTCTTCGTAAAGCACCTTGAAGACGCGAAGAAGATTAAGATCGAGATTGGCAAATCGGTCTTTAGCCACTGGATTACTCTGCTTTTGGGATGGCATGGGAATGTTAGCACTCTCAATGTTAGAAATACGTCAAAAGCCAACGTGGAATCACATTGGCTTGGTATAAGTGGTTTAACTGCCTGTTATTTAATAGGTTAGAATTTGTAACCAACCGTAAATGATAGGTAGTCTGCGTCAAGATCACCGTACATTGGTAAATCGACGCGAAGATCTGCGTATAAGCCCATGTCAAGTTGGCCACGCACGCCAGCACCGAGATAGACACTTGAGTCATTGCCCGTTATTTTGCCATAGTTCGATGTATTGACTTCATCACCTAGGAAAGCAAGACCAACTACACCGTAAGGTTTAATCCACCCTTGACCAAGGTCAAAGGCGTAACCAATATCGGTATCAATTTTCAAGGTACGAGCTTTGTAATCCAATGTTTCATCGTAGAATGGAACGTAAACATCATCCTGGTTCCAAGCATAAGACACGTTGATACCAAAGATTTGGTTGAAATCATAACCGTATTCAACTTTAACGCCTGTGCCTAAATTCCAACTTCCCAGTGAGTCACTAAATTCTAGGCTTGAAGCACCTATACCAACACGATGACCACTAAAATCTGTATTTGCAAATGCGCCCGTTGAGATTGCTGCGATAGCGGTGGCAAGAACTAACTTCCTCATTACTAAACCTTTCTTGTTAAAAGCAGCCCTGCTTATGGTTTGCATTCCGTGCTCTGTTTCGATGAGGGCTAGTGTAATGACTGGTTAAAAAGACACTAATCATCAGTTATTAATAGTCTGATAACTCCTGCTTATGACCTCTCTGTCAAATAATTCTTGACCTCAAGTTAACTTGAGGAATTACGCTGAAATTCAATCACTAACAGAAGGAATAATACAATGAATGGATATATTGAACATGCCAACATTACGCTAGTTAACCCTAAGAAAACGATAGAATTTTTATTAGCTGCATTGCCAAATTGGCGCCTTAGAGGTCAAGGAAAAATGGAAGAATGGTATGGCAAGGAAGTGGAGTGGTTTCATGTCGGAGATGATCGCTCTTACATCGCAGTCCAATCGGGAGGTGATGGTCGAATAGCAGATTGGAACAACCATTGGACAGGCGTAAAACACATAGGAATCGTCGTAGATGACCTTGACGAAACAGTTGAACGGCTAAAAATCGCAGGTTATGAATTGGATCATTGGGGAGGAGAGCATCCCCATCGTCGTAGTGCTTATTACGTGGAGGATCATAATATGCAGTTTGAGTTTGTCGAATATTCCTCAAACAATAGTTCGGAACGAAATGACTATAGTATTTGATAATGTCCTATGAGTATTATCAATATGTCGGCGATTCGATGATGGCTTAGCTAATATATTGATATAAATGAATTTCCTTTTTTTGATTCTAATTGTTCATAGGTGAAGTGATGAAGGTTTAGATTTACGAATAGCTATCATTTGTTGAAGTTTAAAACTTGAACTAACGTGTTCTTATCAATGCTACACGAGAGAACCTGTTATGACTGATAAAAAAGAAATCACTAGTGATGTAGAAAAACAGCGTCAAGAATTGATGGCGAGATTGAAAGGTGCTCAAAACCAGATGAAAAACTCTGGTTCTGATAAAAGCAACGCATCAGGCTTTCTAGATGTGATGATCAAAAGCACAGGAACTTTTGAGAAACAGTAGTAAAAGTACGCCCAAACTATCGTTTGGGCGTACTTTAGTTGTTACCCTAATGACCAGCATCTAACTGCACTATTAATAACCTTCACGCTGTATTCATTGTTCTGAGAATTCTTCACTGTCAATCCTCACATACCTTGTTACCTTAAAAGTTCATACAATGGACTGCGGTAAAGCTATGGATTTATGGATAAAGCTAGAATACCTTGCCTTACAAATTTGGGCGATTTTTGTCATTAGGGCGTTACTATTTGGCCAATAGTTTGGTGGCAATTAGCCAACTTGAGTCATTTCGTTAAGCGTAAAACTCTCAACGGCGCCGTCGGTTGCTGCTTTGTATTGAGCAATATGTGGCGCGGCTAAATGTGCCATTAACAGCTCGCGCGACTCCCAGTTTTCGTAAAATACAAAGTGTGCAGGGTTTTCATTATCTTGGTGTAGATCGTAGTTGATACAACCTTGTTCTTTACGTGTGATATCAATGAGTTTAAGAAGCTCTGCTTTCACAAGTTCAATCTGATCAGGTTTTGCAATGATGTTAGCGACAATAGTCAGCTTTGCCATGGTATTTCCTCGTTAGAATGGATCTTTTGGTTGGTAGTAATTGGATAACAACATCTTATCTTGGCTTAAATAAAACAAAAATAATGAGAGATTTGAAAGATTATCAAACCATTATTGATAATCGACGTGTTTCTGGAGTCGAACCGCTTCGCCACTCACAAGCATTCCAACAATTCAGTTAAAGCGATGTGAGTGGCTACAATGGATTTATATACGCCCTACTAGCTTCTGTAATGTCGCGATCAAAGTTCTTTGTTCTTCCTCTTCAAGCCCGGCTAGCAACGCTTGATTAACTTCAACCGGTAGATGAATGACTTCCTCTTTAAGGGCTTTCCCTTTATCTGTCAAAAAGATCCTGAAGGAGCGACGACTTTCTGGGTCGGCACGTCGCTCGACCAATTCTAGAGCTTCTAATTTGTCGAGTGTTCTAGTCGTTGTTGAGCTCTCTACCTTGGACATTTGCGCAATCTCTCGCTGAGTAACGCCTTCCTTTTCCCACAAACACATTAGAGTTGGCCATAACGCGAGCGTCAGTCCCTTTTCTCGCAATCTCTTATCAAACTCTTTTGATGCATGATTTGCCACAACATTTAGTAGCCAACCAAAGCTGGTTTGGCGCTCGAATTCTGTCTTCATTTTTACACCATTGAAAAAGCAACTATTGTCATCGTAACTAATATTGAGATGATTAGCACTAACAACGCTTTAAAATTGCTCGATAAAGAAGGAGATAGTACATCTGCGTTGAGTATCTGCTGCCCTGTGAACATAGACATCAGCAGACTTTTACCACGTAGTTTGTAGATAACAATGGCTCCAACGTGCAGTGCGACCATGATTGGTAACATGTCAGCGAATACTACGTGAATGGTGTCTGCAATGTCATAAAGAGGCTCGGGAATAAAAATGCCGATACTCTCCAAACCATCAAACATTCCAGCTAAAAGCATGCCGGTAACACATTGAATGAGTAATGTACCGATCATTGCAATAACCATGACTGCACCTAGCGGGTTATGCCCAACATATGAGATTGCCTTACCGAATGTATATCGGACAACTGTTTTTGGATGCTTAAGAAAAGAACGGAATCGGCTACTTTCACTACCAATAAAACCCCATATCACGCGCCAAAGCAATAATGTAAATAAAACTAGCCCCAATTGAAGATGGGGCCCTTGATTACTAAAGCCAGTGAATACTAGTCCCGCAAAAACAAGGGCTTGAATCCAGTGATAGAGTCGAGTCGCAAGATCCCAAACTTTAACTTTTTGCATAATTTGATCCTTTAGTCTTAAATAGTTGACATTAATTTACACAACAACTGTTGCGTTCGCAATAATTGTTGTGTAAATTAAATGTATCAACAACGATGTACAAATCAGGTGGAGGAAATATGTTCACTCATCATTCAACGACCAAATTAGTATTCTTGCTCGTATTATCGACAGGTACTTCATCTCTAGCGTATTCCGCTCCGAACTCAGCAACATTAGACATCATAGACGCGCGGCAAAAAGCCTTTACAGTCCTTGAGTCCCAAACTAAGGCTGTTAAAAAAACGCTCGATGGTAGTGATACCGACTGGCAGACTTTGTTAGAAGCGAGCGAGCAACTTGTGGCTAACAGTGATGCGTTAAACGGTGCCTTTGCTTTAGGGACTCTAGAAGGAAGTAAGGCGAAAGAGAGCGTGTGGAGTAAGCCGGATAAATTCAATCGATTAATGCAACAGATGCAACAAGGTTATCAGCAGGTGGCGCTTGGGGCACAAAATCAATCTATTGCAGAAGTCGAGAAGGGGCTAAAGGCTGCGGAATCTACGTGTAAAAGTTGCCACCGCAGCTATCGCTCACGTTGGTAAGAAGTATCATTTGAAACAGAAGGTAACGTCATGAAAAAAATAATCAAAACTCTATTTGTTATCGGTGCACTTCTTGTGGGTGCTGGCTCCGCTTATGCGTACGATTATGGTGTTGAGTTAAAGTGGAACACTGATGATATCGCACAAGTGCTTAAGACGATGCCGGAACAGAGAGCATCATTTAAGAAGCTGGTGGATAACGGAAAAATCAAAGATATGTTTGTCGAAAATAGCCAAGTAGGCGGACAGAAGACACAGCTACTAAAATTCGTTATGGAAGCAGAAAGCGAGCAGTCGGTGCGTGACCAGCTAGCAAGCTTACCTTTGTACCAACAAGATTTGGTAAGAATAAACCACATTCAGCTGTTGGGCTCAAAGTGGTTAGACAACACACCGCAAGCGAATAATTTTGGCCTCACCTTCATTTGGAAGTCTGGGATAGATCCTTTGGAAATTGACAGAGTATTGGGCATCGATTTACAGCGAGTGATAGCACTTAATCAAGTTGGCACGGTAACCTCGTCGTACATCAATACTCAGAATTTAGAGAATGGTGTTGTCAGACCCACTTATTTGGTGGCGGTGCTTGCTAAAGATGCCGCACATGCTTTGGAAATGAGTAAGCAATTTGAGGCGGTGATAATGGGCTACGCCGACGTGCAAGTCGAGCCTCTGGGTCACAAGCTAGATATGAGCAAATTGTAAAACACAAAGTGCTGCAATCAAGTATCGGTTGCGGCTCACCTTTCTATTCCACTGGGCTGCACAACCTTATATTATCCAGAGAGTTTATTCAGATTGAAGTAGGATAAGACATGACGAAAAAGTCACTTTTTGTGTTTGATATGGATGGTGTACTCATCGAATCAGAACCTTTTTGGCGAAAGGCGCAGATTGAAGTGTTAGCTAATTACGGAGCGAGCGCCACTATTGACGATTGCATTGAAAACACTATGGGAAAACGACTTGATGATATTGCTGCAATATGGATTCAAATGTTTAACTTGAGTGTGGATGCTAAGGTGTTGGAATCAGAGATAATGCAAAGAGTAGTTGCACTTGTCGAACAGGAAGGCGAGGCGATAGAGGGTATTCCGACACTGATTTCAGACTTGAAACAAAGAGACTTTCGCCTAGCTCTAGCTAGCTCTTCTGCCTATCCAATTATTCATGCGGTGACTGAAAAACTAGCCATACAGGACAGCTTTGACTTGATGTTAAGCGCAGAAGACGTACCAAATGGTAAACCCGCTCCCGATGTGTATTTGGAAGTTTGTCAGCGTTTAGATGTTCCAGTGGAGCAGGCATTCGCATTAGAGGACAGCCTAACTGGTGTGAAAGCCGCTGTTGCTGCGCAGCTAACCACCATCGCTATGCCTTTTGAAAATAATCCCGTGTTTTTAATTGCGGATTATGTCGTGGGGTCGGTGCAGGATGTGATAGCAATAGTTGACCATCATGCCGTCGATTAAGCAAACTAACCACTATATGTAAAACTGTGAGTAGCGAGGAAGCAACTCACAGTGTTTCTATATTCTATATGGACTTGAATTCTGGCATCAAACAAGCATTAATTGTATCACCCTGATATTCGATCGAAGAAGCTAGCTCACCCTCAATAACAACATTGGTGACCCCCATTTTTGCTAAGTCGCTTTTTGAGTAGTACCACCCGTGTGTTTCCTCAGTTAATTGACATTTTTTCGAACTATTTTGACCGTACACAGTGATATCAGGATCAACATCAACGTACTCAAAAAAGACCTCTTCTTTTTCGCGTAGTCGGGATATAAACGTCATTAACTCTTCTTTATCGGTAGAGGAAACCGATGCTTGCCAAAGTTCATCTGACTGTCTTGGCCCTCCGTGCCAACCAATAAGAGAACCTTTTTTAATCAAGACAGTTTTTGCAGCTGGAATAACATAATTTGCACATGCAGAAAAACAAAGTTTATCAACTTCAACGTCCAGATTATTTTCTTTGATAAAATACCCAAGTTCGATACCCGAAGGCACATCACCGCCAGGGCTAGTGATTCGTATTTTTTCAATATTTGCTCCAGAATTTCGAACAACTCTTAATGCTTCCAAAACGCTATCGCCAGATATCGGGCCGTCAAATATAAGCGTGCTTCCGGATACTGACACATTGTGATCGGGCATAAAAATAATCGGGATACTTTTACAACCTGACAATACAGCGAGTGTTACTAGCGAAAGGCAAAGTAATCTCATTTCCTGAACTCCATTTTGAATTAATTTAATTCCGTTTTTTTCACGGTGCACGGATTACCTGCAGCCATGCAATTGGCAGGAATATCCTTTGAAACTAAGCTACCAGCGCCAATTATCGCGTTATCACCGATATTGACCCCAGGAAGAACAATACATCCGTAACCGATCCAAACATCGTTGCCAATTGTGACAGGCTCAGCTTTTAGATTATCAAGCTCATCCGGATGACCTCGGTTTGTAAGTGCATGGCCGCTACAATCCATAATCACTGTATTAGGGCCAAAAATGACGTTATTTCCTATTGAGACTTTGTCGTAAGCACAGATTGAAGTGCCCTGAAGCACGCACCCTTTGCCAATGACTATTTTGCCAAAAGGCCTGTCGTTGACAGCAACACTTGTCAGTTTCGTGATGCCAGAAGGAAAGGCTGGAAAGTGGGATGATTCGAGGTAACAACCTGAATCAATTACGATAGCTTTGCTGTTGTTTGGGAAATATTTGGATCGTTTCGACCCCGCTTTGGTCAATGTAATCGACGGACAACCAGAAAATGTGACCCAATTATCCGAACCAAAGTATTTACCATATTGTTCCATTAACTCAACGTCAGACAGTTCAGCATGATTATCTGGGCTGAGTATTCTTTCGTGGTTATACATCTTGAGCTTCCTGCTTAAAATTATTCGGGATTTCTTGAACTAGACCACCATCCATGAGCAATACTCTGTCTGCTGATGCTATAGTCTCTGGACGGTGTGCAATCATTAAAATAGGCGTCTTGATATCTTTAAACATCTGGCAGACAAATGACTCCGAATAGATATCTAAACTACTAGTCGCTTCGTCTAACACTAGAAACTTAGGTTTTTTGTACAGAGCTCTCGCAATGAGAATTCTTTGTTTTTGACCTCCAGAAAGGCTCGAGCCCATCTCGCCAACTAGCGTGTGGTATCCCATATTTAGGCGTTCAATATCATCATGAACACCTGCCCTGCGAGCACACATAACGAGCCACTCCTCATCTAAATCGCCAGCGAAGAAGGTTATATTCTCGATAATTGAACCACTAAATAGTTGGTCTTCTTGCAATACCGCACCGACTTGCTCCCTAAGGGATTTGGAGGCTGTCGACTTATTGCCAAAATAATTAATGCTACCTGACGTAACGGAATAAATACCTAACAACAGTTTAGAAATGGTTGATTTACCACAGCCAGACGGTCCGACTAACGCAACAATCTCATTACTTTTTACAGTAAAGCTTGCACCGTTAAGAATAGGAGGCTGATCTTTTCCGTAGGAGAAGAAAACATTGTCAAACTCAATAGCATTGTTACTTAGATTATTGGCTTCGATTGGCAACCCTAAGGCATCAGGAACACTATCCGTTTCTTTCTCAGTCAAGACAATATCCGCTAAACGCTCGTTGTATACAGATAACATCTTAAATTCAAAATACTTATCGATTAATGAACTAATACTGGCAGAGAATCGGCCTTGATACGAAAGAAAGGCCATCAACATACCGATTGTAAACAGCCCATCCAGCACCAAGTTTGCGCCAAACCAGAGAACCGTAGCTGAAACAAGGCTGACAATCGTTACATTCATTGTGTTGTAGATCATCCCGAGTTTTTGCTCGTGTAGCTGCGCATTTCTTCGTTTAATATTGAGGTTTTGCCAAGATGACTCGCGCCAAGGTAATGTCCCATTGACTCTTAAGCTCAATACACCGCGAACTGTCTCAATAAAATAACTTTCTTCTTGAGTACTGGCCTCCCAAGTGTTTTCTTCTGCACGTTTAAAAGCGCCAAACCAGGCAAACCTCAGAACTACGTAGCCTAACGCTGCAGCGATGGCAATGAATGATAGTTGAGGGCTGTAAACCAACATAACCGAAAGAGTGCCTACCACTAACACTATATCGAGTAGAGCCTGAATGGCGCTAGTAGTTAACGTTTGTTGAATGACACCCACCGCGGAGAATTTCGCACTTATGCTTCCTATGTCCCTTTTTTCAAACCAATCTATCGGTAATCGGAACAAATGGTGGAACACATTTGCAGCCCACTGCATGTTAAAATTCACTGATAACTTGATTGTCGCCCATTGTTGAGCGAGTCCGATTAGGGTTTGCGTTGCTGTTACCATGAGTATGGCTCCAATGACGAGTACAAGAAGGTTTTTGTCATAACCAACCAACACTTCATCAATCACAATCTGATTGAAGATAGGTAAAGTAAGCGCTAATACCTCTAATACCAATGCGAACACAAAAATTCGACCTAGTGCTCCTTTAAGACCAATGGTTTTACCAATTAGAGTTGATAGCCGAACCGCTTTACTCTCAACTTTTTCTTCAAAGTCGTGGGTTGGGGTTAGTTCAAGAGCGATTCCTGTGAAGTGCTTATTGAGCTCATCATGGCTCAGTTTCAATGCACCGTTGGCTGGATCGTGAATTTCAATTTTTCTTCCACTCACTTTTTTTAACACAACGAAATGATTGAGATTCCAATGCAAAATGCAAGGTGTAGCTAATTGCTCCAGTTCATCAAGATCTAAACGTACCGCGCGACCAGAAAGCTTAAGAAGTGCACCGCACTCAATGAGCCGTGCAAATGACATCCCATGCTGGGTAATGCCGCATTTTGCCCGTAGCGATCGCAGATCAGTTTTGTAACCATGCCAATCAGCAATCATCGCAAGGCATGCAATACCGCATTCCGCCTTTTCTGTTTGGCGAATCAGAGGGAGCCTCTTTCCCCACCCCCAGTCTATCAACCCTTCTGCATGCATGATTACATTCGCCCTTTGATGGTGTACAAAGGCTCCAACAGCCACTCGTAAACCTTACGTGTGTCCAGTTCAATATCTGCGGTCAACGTCATCCCTGGCACAAACATTTGCTCCTCTCCGTAAACCGTAATAGTTGGTTTATCTAATTTGACTCTTACTTGGTACAAACCAACTCCACCATGAGTACGAGAAAGCTGGCTTTGTATCAATGGGCTATTGGGTAGCATCTCAGCGGTGACAGCAGATTTTGATATAGATGAGATAACACCTTGTTGAACGCCAAACTTTTCATAAGGAAATGCATCGAACCGTAGGCGAACATCTTGACCTTCTTGAATAAAACCTATGCTGCGACTCGGTGCGTATAACTCAACAAAGACTGGCTCTTCTCCTTCTGGGATCAGTACGAGAAGTGGTTGACCTTTGTTAACTGAATGGCCTTCCTTAACGAATATTGACGCAACCACACCGTTAATCGGAGATACAATCTGAGTGTCTGTTTGAAAAAAGTACTCCATTTTGTTTTGCACGATTTGTTGAAGCTGGCGATCTATGTCCTGAAGGGCAATCTCAAGCTCTAACTGAAGTGTCTCTCTTGTTTCTTCCCGGTTCGCTCTCTCTCTTCCCAGACGCTGTAAACTCAGGTGTTGGTTTTGCACCTTAGCTTCTAGTGTTATTAACTCCAGTCTTTGTCTCTGAAGTTCAATAGAAGAGATGAACTGCTTGTTGACTAACACTTGTTGTTTATCAACCAAACTTTGAGCAAGATTTAGTTCTTGTTCAGATAAGTCAACAACAACTTTTAGTATTTTGGCCTCTTCAGATAAACGTATTAATTCATCATCAATGACTTCTAGTTGGTGTTGCGACTTTTCTATTTCTTTACTTCGACGTTCATTTAACAAGGCAATTTGATTTTCAATGGTAGTGACAATCCGCTTTTTTACTCCCTGACCAAACTGATCATATCGCTCCGTTTTGATCTCATACAAAGGCGCCCCAGCGAGTATTTTTTTACCTTCAGTAACAAGTACCTTTTCGGCATATCCTTCATCATTAGCTTGTATCTTTACAATACCTCCAGTCGGACTAACCACACCATTCAGTGTGTCTCTGCGTGTGTACTCGGCGAAAACAACGAAGCAAATGATGGTCATCAGGACAAACACAGATGCAGCCACAAAAAGATGCTGATTCAATGATGCATCAATTAAAATAGATCCTTGATGGTTTGATTTCTGTGCCTCAAAATACTCTGGCCGATATAAATGTTTAGCTCTTGATATCACGGGTCATCCTTTCCCTAAACGAATGAGGTCAAAGCTGCTTCACTGCAATTTGTTGATTCTTATTTGAAACCAAGTTTGTATTGATTTTTTTTGCCGACAAGTCGACACCACATTGACAAATCTTGGTCCTGCACGTTGTAGGAAGGGTAGGTAGCTCAATGTCTTCATCATAAATCGAACCAATCGGACCATCTTGCATACACCAAGAACGGTAAATATCGCCGCTGAATGTGACTACCAAACTATCAATACCTGCGTAGCAGTCCCAACCTACAAAATTGGTTTGATCATTAGCGATTAGATCAAAAGTGGACAGATTCTTGGTTGTACCATCGGCATATTTAACTTCTAGTTCAGCCATTGAAGGTGGAAGTGTTTTAAGCTCAGGTCGACCACGGAAGTCTTTCATTATTTGTTCTTGTTCGGGTGTGTACGGATACTTCTTGGTAATTCCACCATGGCCGAAGCCTTCAAAGAGTGGTTGGAGAGCAATAGAGCAACGAACTTCTTGTTTTAGCTTTTTTGCAAACGTTAAACAGTCATCAAACCGTTCTGGAACCATCATGATGTTTACGTGGAAGCGAGTAGTTTGAGAAGCCTCAAGAATTTTAGACACTTCAGTAAAATGAGAGCCACTTTTTATATCGTTAATGTGATAACTGAGGCTCACTCCAGATAGTAAATGCGCATATTGTTCCCACCACTCCAAGGACTTTGAACCATTTGAAACAATACAGACTAACCCGTTATTTTGATGTATATGCTTGATAAAATCAGTAAAATATCTAAGTAGAGTGACTTCACCTCCACCAAATTCAAAGTATGGCACAAGTCCTTGCTCATTTGATTGCGATATAAGTTCATCAACAAATTTGATTGCAATTTCATATGATGGCGACTTTATTGAACCACTATTGAGGTCAGAATGGCAATAACTGCATTTGTAGTTACAATTATTAATTAGTGCCCAATTTATACCTAAATATGAATCACAGGATATTATTTCTTCAATTTCCATAATGTATAGCTCTCAACAGACAGAATGAATACAGGTCGCTACATACGACCTGTAGTGTTTATTTTTTATAGTAAGACTTAACCAGCAACACATGAATTATGAATGTAACAAATAAGGTCAGTCTCAAATAAAAATCTATATCTGTTTTAAATGCAAAGTAACCAATAAGGCTAGCCATAATGGCTGTTGAAGTTAAGTAAATTACGCGCATTAGAAGTTACACATCCCTCCTCCAAACCCAAAGCCACCAGCCCCTCCCGCAGCAGCACCTATACTCTTAGCTGCAAATCCTGCCGCACCTCCTGCCGCAGCAAAAGTACCTTGGCAAAGAGCATTCGCTAGCTGAGCCCTGCCTGCATCACCTTGAGGACCAGCCATTTGCTTTATAGCACTAGGAGAGGCAGGATAACCACTAGAGTTACCATCACCACCACCATCAACCATTGATATTTCATCAACACTTAAGTTATACATAAGTTATTTCCTTATATTTTAATTACAGTAAAAGAGTACTGCGCTCATAAAAACTATCTTGTTAGCCAGCCTTTTTTCTTTCCAAGAATTTCATCAGAATAGCCAAGTAAGTTTGGTAGCCATGTAATTGCTTCTAGCAAAGCAGAATACATTGGTGCTTTGAAAGCCTGACGATTTGATAAATCACCAGATAAGTCAAAGTCTCTTATATAGGATTGCACCAACAAAAAATAGATTATTATATTGGCTGCACCGATTGCTATTGGAATCCAAATACCCATTGCAACCATAAATCCTAGTAAAATAATGCTAGACGGAAATATGTATTGTGCTGCGGTCAATAGAAACCAAGGAGATGCACACAATCCAGCTA
The DNA here is from genome assembly GCF_000733315.1 of Vibrio sp. ER1A. NCBI lineage: Bacteria > Pseudomonadati > Pseudomonadota > Gammaproteobacteria > Vibrionales > Vibrionaceae > Vibrio > Vibrio sp. ER1A. Next base: position 1,250,330 of record NZ_JPJA01000086.1, on the reverse strand, counting down.
TCCAATGTGTCTTCCAAGCTTCCGCATAAGCTTCTACTCGCCCACGAGCCCAGCGTCGGCGTTGATTAAATAGCCCCTTAGCATCGGTTGGGCACTGCGTAGTTGCTTTTGCTTTGGGTGCGTATCCTGTTCGGTAGCCATTTGATATTGCTTTCCAGCACCAAGCGATGTCTTCGACTAACCACTCGCTCCATCCGCCTAACTTTTTCACTACTGAAGCTCGGTGAGCGACAAAGGCGCCTGCTAAGACTGGAACACAACCAAGTTTGTCTTGCGCGGCCCTTATTGCGCCATAAAAGCTAATATGTTCATAGTGTTGCAGTTTTCCGATAAAACTGTCTTTATGGTTTTCTGGAGTGATATAGCCACAAACGGCGGCGTACTTTTCATCAGACCAAAGCTTAGTGACCAGTTCGTAGATACCATTGGGTTCTATATAGGTATCGCTGTCTACAACGACATACACATCTCCAGTAGCCATGCCAAGTTCTAAAACATGATCCAAGGCAAAGCCTTTTCGTCCGCCATTGACCGCTCTTTCTACAATCTGGAAGTCATGATTTACTTCGGTATGTGAAATCCACTGTTTAACTCTAGTTATTGCATCATTTGTCGAGCCATCATCAATGACAATTACCTGAATTCGATTTGAATATTTTTGGTTATTTAACTTATTCAAGGCACATATTAAATGCTCTTTGTTTTCATTATAAAAAGGCAAAAGTACAGAGACAGTTGGGTGGTCGTCATTCTTACCGTTCGGCTTTCTAAGTTTGTAACATCCAAACAAAACAAGGGTGGTAATAAATGACACTAAGGACGTAGAAATTAATATTACTTCTATTACATCAATCATAGTTATCTCACTCATGATACGTAATCGTTAATAAGCTGACTAACCGATTGATAGTCGTATTTTGTGTTCAAGTGCCCTTGAAGCATGGTAAAGGATGAATATTTAGCCTTTCGTAAAGGAAACTCAACAGAATTTACTTCGAACCCGAGATCATTTGCTTCTATGAGAACATCCTGACGAAATTCATGGTCATTAAAGCGAGTAATAAACCTTCGCTCAGCACTTTTTAGGCGCTCTTTTAATAGACTCGCTTGTTGCAAGTTCGATTTTGAATGATCCTCAAGTCCTAGTTCTGTTAACAAGAATTTGTTCTCATATTCATCAAGTAACCTCGAAAAATATAATGAATATTCTCTAATTTGACCTGTACTTAATTCGCCTTGCGAGTAGTGATTCAGCGTGTCGATGAAGTTAACTAGCCAGGATTCTATAAGTTCATGATCATCCCAGACGGCCCCGACACCATTTGCCAGAACATAGTTACCGAAGTCTGGTACGGCGGTTATTGTGCCAAAATCTAAGAATCGACCGTCAATCGATACGTTTGAACTCGTTAAAGAACCATGTGGAATACCTTTGACTCTTGATGCTGCAATCTGGCAAGCCAATCGATCGATCATTTTGTCTAGGGCATTACCAAGAGAAACTTTTTCCTTTCCACCTAACAACAATTTCGAGAAATAGGGCGCAGCTTTTCTTACGCGATCGGCATCATTATCACGAAGATGTTTGTAGCTCTCCTCTGGCCAAAAAAAGGTGCAACGCTCAAAGTGGGCAGGGCGCACAGAGACTTCCCTTATTGCTAAGGCGCAATGTTTATCAGGCGTTTTATCCAAGTACCCAAACTTATGCTTTACGTTAGTCTTGATAATCGCTAACGTGCGTATTGCTCCATAAGGCAAATACTTGTGGCAGGTTTCTCCCCAAATCGCTTCACTTATCGCCTCATCAATAAATAACTTACCGTGTGAATGACTTTCAGACATATTTGTAGCAACTAACGGATTACGCCCAATTCCTTTGATTTGAAAATAGCCATTTAACCCACACCTCGCACTGCCACCATTGCATATTTCATGTCGAGAACCGTACTGATCTGCCATAAACTGTTTTTTGTCATTAGTGATAATTCGATTTTTCTTGGCATAACCCTTCGACACGTAACTAAAGTTCTCGATCAACTCACTTTTAATGACGTTTTCATCAAGTCCAATTTCATACTCTTGTATAAGCTTTTTATTGATCCAAACGACTTCAGTGCCTTTTAGCTTGTATGTATCAAACGGAACAAAGGATTCTTTAGGCAAATGTTTATCAACATAAGGAGTATTATCTTTTCTAGCATATTTATGTGTTGTCAGAAGTTCAGCAGCCATAACTACTCCGTTTATTCGTTTTGATGACATTTCCTTGTTCGTCTCGAATACAAATATTGATCTTCCTTCTACTTATTTTTGTAGAGGAAATGACATGCTTATATAGCTCCTTCAATTGACTTGCTCCGTTTCTTTCGACAAACCAGTCAACAACAATCAGATTACATCCCTCGTTCCAATGCATTGGTTTAAGTGAGAATCTAGGCTGAGTCATATAATTCGATAGTGTTGAATCATCAACCCAAGCCCAGATAACGTATCCAGTGAATCCAACATCGCTAGATAACTTTAAAAACTTGTATTGCCTGTGAATTACCGCTGGTTTTATCCAATGGAGGAATGACCCAAGGTTTAGTTCCCTGCGGGAAGCACATTTAGCCATTACCTCTAAAAATTGCCCTAACTCATGGGTCACTTCTATCTTTGATAAAGGACCATAAGGTAAACCTGAAATTTGACTATTAACTGAAGAAACCGAAGTCTTTCTCATTGCAACCTACAGTGACTGTGTGACCTATTACTCCCTCTATTAGAAATAAGAACTTAAATCGACACACCTTTACTAACGCTTTCCTTCGTCTCACTACACACAATAGCTTTATTGATAAACATAACTATTTCATTGCTGTATGAGGTTTGTTACTTAAATCAAAGAGAAAGCATGCCTGTTGGAGTGAGCTTGGTTTTTAGCCGATATCAATGAGACTTTCATTTTCGTCAAAAACGAAAGTATCCTGAAGTGCGTAGAACACCATAGATGAGGAAATAAGTCATATAAGTTAGGTTTACGACGTGCTGTTGGAGATTCCCTTTTCAATGGAATGACGAATGTTAGGGGGTGAATGTGAAATACAAGAAGAGGAAAAGACGAACAACATTTAATGAGATGATGCGAACGCTTTAGTTAGATTCCTGCTGCCGCAGGAATGACGTAACTCTAAAGAAATTGGGCAAAAGATGTACTTGAATCTGATGCCCTAATTGAAGATGTTCGAGTGACTTAGAAGAACTCTTAGTTTGCGGTGTATTCCCTGCACATTAAAAGACATTCGTAAAACTCTCAACAGGCATTTGCTGTGACACAACAAGAACCTTGCCATCGGTATAATAATCGTGACTGTCGTTTTTGGCTGTCACAGTAGCGAGTTTAAGATTCTCGGCATTCCATTGAGCGTTTAGTCGAAATACATCTTGCTTGAGCTTGTCACGCTCGGAGTCGACGTCAGGAGCCACGCTGTGCAAGATGGTGATAATACCGCCATATGGCGTGATTGTTAGGCCGTTATCATAGCTAAGTGCACCCACCCATACAGTTTCTCCGGTTTGCTTGTCTATACCTGCATTCCACCATCGAATATGCGAGCGTTTAGTTAGAGTTCCCGGTAATTGAAACGCAAGATCTTGTGGCTGCCCGTTCCACATCAAATCGGAGACCGGTGGTGTTTTAGTTTTCAGCAAATTGACGTAGTCGGAGAATTCAAGTTCGCTGCGCGAGAATGTTTTATTTTCAATCCACCCTAGCTGCTTCATTAGGTTCTTGGGAGTTTCACCCAAATAGACCACGTTTACTGCTTGAGCTGAGTAAATCGACGACTGCCCCGCGAAAACCTTAAAGTTGAGTCCTTTGACATCAACCACTTTATTTTGAGTGTCGGTAGTGGTGGTGACGACGGTATCGTCGCTGAACCAAAAAAAGTGCGAGTAGTTGAGTGCTAACATGCCTACTAGCAAAAAGCTGCTCGCTTTTAGCCAAGCATAACGCCACTGCTTTTTAAGACCAAAATAGAATAGAGCTAAGGACGCTAAGCTTAGTCCTAACGTGTATTTGTGTTCTGAGATGAAGGTCGCCATCTCACCTAACACTGGCACATTGTCCACACCAGCGGCTAACAGGTAGCCCCAAACAACAAATTGCCCCACACCCAACAATAAACCTATCAAGGCATACAGAGAAAATTTACGCCAACGAATATGGTTGGTCCCTGCCATAAATGGCACAACCCAAGCGATAGGGCCTAGTAGCCTTGCAAAGGCAATCACCCAGAATGAATTGCGGTTCATAAGAAGGCGACATCGAGCTAGCGGTCTGCGTATTTTTGGCTGCCAGCGAAGGAGCTTCTTTTGTGCGCTAAAACCGTAATGACGGCCAATGAAGAAGCTCAGTTGATCACCGAGCAAGCCGCCAATTAGTACCGCGATAACAGCGAGATATCCACCGCTATAAAGTTGATATCCCGCGGCAATCATAAAGGGTTCTCCCGGAACCACGAGGTTAGGGCCAATGACTGCGTCAAAGAAAGAGCCGAGAAACAGTCCCAATGTCTCAAACATAACGATTCCTTACGTCCTTAGTTTTTGTCGTTTTGATTGGATTTGTATGATTGGTTACTGCTGTTGGTAGTGACCGAACTTGTATTCCATCTCGTTGTTGCGCATTTCGCCAAAGAAAAATCGGCGAACATTGGCTTTGAAATAAGTGAATCCCATTTTGAAGAAGCCATCTTGCTCAAGGCGGCGTGGGTCAAACTGGAAACTCAGCGGTAAGAATCTAAAGCGCCATGTCTTAGCGGCTTTTTTGACGTAGTTACAGTCTTCGCATAGCACGATACTTTCATCAAATCCGCCAATTTCCTCATGAGCACGTTTGGTAGAGAAAATACATGCACCCACGGCGGTTGGGAAAAAGAACTGTGTGGTAAATAACCCTGCATTGAAGAGTCCGTAACCTGCTTTATAGGCGGGAGCAAGCTTACGCGAACCCATATAAATGCCCGCAACTTCAAGCTTCTCTTCTTCAAGCTTGGTCATTGCTTTCTCTATAAAGTCTTTGTCTAAGCGGACATCAGCATCTAAGAATAATAGTCGTTCATGTTTGGCTAACTTAGCGCCGGTATTGCGTCCTAAGCTGACACCACGTGTTTCCATTGTGTGAACAGTCAGTTCAGGAAGGGCTGGACGATATTTTTCGGCCACTTCACAAGTGCGGTCATCACTGTTGGAGTCAACGACAATCACTTCGAAGTTTTGGTAGGTTTGACAGCTTAAGTCACTGAGTAGACGAGCGATTCTTTTCTCTTCGTTAAGAGTGATAATAACAATGCTTAGTGGTTTCATAATCCAGTCCCTTTGTTCATTAGGTGTTTGTTGATGATTGGATTATGAAGTGGCTGTGCTTAACCTTTGATGAGAAGGCAATTCATATTCGGTTAATGTTTTACTTATCAGGTCCCATTGTGTTTCCAGCGCTTAAGAAGCGTGGCTAATTTAGTCTTTAGCGAGGTCTTCAGCCCGCTTTAAGCGGGCTGGAAATAAGTTAGAAACCAATTCGGTATGAGATGAGGGAGAGATGATCCCCTTTGTCGTATTGATAGGTGTAGACCAAACTCTGGTTGTTATTAATCTTGTAACCCGCATCCGCGATGACATCCCAACTCCTAAAACTAGAACGATGCCCATTGTCTTCTTTAAGGTCGTTGAAGCTATAGGTATATTCTGGAGTAACACTGAACCAGATATTGTTACTTGTGTTATAAACCATACTTAGCGACAACTGGGTATAGTAAGCGGTGTTCGACATATGTTGGTGCTCAAATGAACCTAAGGCTAACTCTGGGACCAAGCGAAGCTCTTTATTTAGCGGCACGTTTACGTGCACACCAAGTTCGCCAGTGTTTGCGCGGAGGTTTCTATTGTCGAAGTTGGAATCGTAGTTATAACCAATAAAATAGCCAACACCAGTATTGTGGATGACATTAAGCCTTAGGTCGTGATTGTCAAAATTGTCGTCACTATGATATGTCCCTAATAAACTCCAGCTGTTATTAACTTGGCTAGCAAATTGCGCGTTTACGTCGAAATTATTACTGCCGTAACCAACGGAAAGACCGTTATACAATGCGTATGGGTTTGAGAAGTCGATATTTTTATTTGCTAAAGCCGAAGTAGAAAATAGGGTAGTTAAAATTGCTGCGACAGTGGTTACTTTTTTCATTGTTACTCTCTGTATTAATCAATATTTAACTCATCCATGAATAAGCGTGCAATCCGTCGTCTGTGAGCCGTTTCAATAACGCTACTTTATGTTTTGTGATTGATGTTGACGATGAATTAGAGAAATTCAAATTTGCAGATATCTCCTCTCTATATGAGATAGAAAGGAGATAAACCAGAGTAAGTTGGAAGCTTATCGTCCTATCGCGTGATCGAGCAGTTTCAGCTCTTCGTCAAGGGTAGCGAAGTTACTCTTTCCAAGAATAATCTCGTCCCATTCTGTTTTAGTTAGCTCAATTGTTTTGCCTGAATTCGGATTGTCTGTGATAGCGATAACACCGTTTCTAAGTTCTAAAGCGTAATTCACTTTTTTATCGGTGAATCGTAAGTTAAATTGCACCTGCTTATTTTCGGCTAAACGTGAATCAATCATAAAGCGTAGATATTGAACGTTGTCTTCTAGAGTGGAGTGAGCAAGCTTGTGCGCATCAAGCGCCCCCAGTATGTTGCTAAGCTGTTGGTAATGGGTGATGGTCTCATTACCAAAAGTCATACTTCCTTCATGGAGTATAGCTTCCGAAATATAAAACCCTCGAGCATTCGCTGACGTGGTGTGTTGCCCCAGTTTTCGTGCGCTGTTCGCCCGAATCTGTTTGGCTTGATCTGACATCGCGTTTAAATTTTGCAATTGCGATGTCAAAAACAAACTCCATTGGATACTTGCTAAATCTCCTTTTTCAAGCGCTGTTTGAGCCATTGAGGTAACTTTGTCGACACCACCCATGGCTTCGATAGTTCTTTTAGCTTGCTGTTGTTTTGTTAACGGATTGATATCGTAAACATCCCAACCCATCCATCCGATTCTGGCATTGTATACTTGCTTAGCGTAGCTCTCGACTTGACCATAGGTCTCATTATTAGCACGAAGGTTCTTGGGCATGTAAATCCATTCCGCAATGTCTTGAGCGTCTTTACCCATCGCTATTCCTCGGTACGTTTGGTCGTGGATAAGCTGCATCGTATCGCGGAAGTATGTAATGGCTTCTCGAGCACTGTCCTTACCAATATTTGCCGCGCCGTGAATGTCTACATGGAACTCAATATCGCGCATTAAAGCTAAATCTGCAGCTTGAACTAAGCGCATTGGATCTCGATAAATATCACCCCTTAGTGTGTATAAGTTGAAGAGACTTCCCTGATTGATGGCATTGGTCACTAATACCTTCTGGTGTGGGAAGTAAAATGCGACCGAGTCGAGTACGTCGGTTTGACTCGGTAATACCTCTACAGTGAGACCCGCAATGGAATGGGTTTCTACCATACCGTTTTGGAATGTAATATCGGGGGCGATAAAGCCAGAGTCACCAGTGAGTTTATTAATGCTAAACCCTAGCATACTCGGAAATGCGTCCTCTCCTTGCTCAGGGTGCAGCATTCCAAACTGAATGGCGGCTCTGGTGCTAAAATTGCCGCTTAGTACATTGACACCAGCATCTGCTTGTAGATTGTCCATGAGGTCTTCATGACCGAAGACCAGAGTATTGTCATCAAGCCAGACAGTTGATCCGTGAACATAGTGAGAGTGTGTGTAGAGAATACCAGCAACGGTGATCTCATGACCGACCTCTTTTTCAAGCGCTTTGCGTTGCTGTGTGGCGTATTCGGTGTTGTCACCCGTATCGACGATTATCCATCCTTCAGGACCTTCCAACGCTATGATGTTGCCAATCCCCCAACCAGCAATTCGATATACACCGTCGGTGATTTGGGTGACTTGCTTTGCCGCAACATCCCATTCAGCGTTAACGGCTGCCTGTGGTTGTGTCGTAATTGCTCCATTGTGGGTTGTCACCAGCTCATGGTGCAAAGACATCCCGTACTGATTCTGTGAAGCACTTACTGTTCCGACAAGTGCCAAACTCATAATGGTTATAGTTAGAGGTTTTATAGATGTAAGAGAAGCGTTTGTTTTCATGGTGTAAACCTGTCTACATTGTGGTGTCCGGTAACATCACGACTCAATATCTGCTTTCCATGTTTAACGATGACTAAGTGATTAATTGGGACACAAGTTATGGGGTTCTGCCCCAGTTGGTTAGGAAGCAAGTGTACGGAGCGATAGGCGTTAAAACTATGAATTGCAGCGATTCATTTTTGCAACCACTCAACGTCGAAAAGAGACGTTGAGTGGTTGCGTGAATAAGTGCCCACTAAGGTGAAAGCAACTATATGTATAAACCTATTTTCTAACTAAAAGGCGTGATAGATATCCTGAACAATTTCTTCAATACCCAAGGTAAAGAACTGAACCCCCATACAAATCAATAGAAATCCCATAATTCGAGTGAAGGCATTAATTCCATTCTGGCCAAGCGCTTTGAGTAGTGGATAAGCCATACTCAGCGTGAAAGCTGCTATGAGAGAAACGACAGCAAATCCAGAAATGACGCCGCTGTATACACTTATCATGTGCAGCTCATCTTTGTGAATGGCGAGCTCAGCTGCAAGACTAATAATTAGCGCCATGGTTCCAGGACCACAAAGAGAGGGAATGGTCAGTGGTACTAGCGCGATAGAGTCTTGGCCGTGGCTTGTATTATCCACGTCTTTCTTTGGAAACAGCATATTGAATCCAATCGCGATGATAATAATCCCGCCACCCAAGCGAAGACTAGGAATGGAAATACTGAATAATTCAAGGACGGAAGCACCAATAAAAAAGGTAATACACAAAGCAAAGAACAAATAAAGGCCGACGGTTTTTGCCTGTGAGACGATATAACTTTTGTTTCTACCTTTACTCAATCCAAGCAAGACCGTCGCTGCGGCAGGTGGATTCATCATTGGCAATAAACCAACGACCGTTAAACTTAAGTAAGTTAAGAGGGTTTCTATATTCATATCTAATTCCGGAATTTGCTTTTTATTACAATAAGAAAGACTGTGCTAAATAGAGGACGCTAAAGAATGAGATAGCATCAGTTAATGTGGTTAGGATTGGACTTGAGAGCATGGCTGGATCGAGGCCGAGCCGTTTAAGCAGCAGCGGTAGGGAGCCGCCAATCACCACTGCGACTGAAGAGGAAAAAGCGTAGGCGAGGCCAATCAGTAATGGCAGAGCGACGTGGGCACCACCGTGCGACAGCAGTGTTAAGACGGTAAGTACTAGACCGATTAGAATCCCATTTATAGCGCCGATAGGAAGTTCTTTGCTGACGACATACAATAGATCTTTAGGCGAAAGATGTCCGGTTGATAGCTCTCTTATTGAGACTGCGACCGCTTGGTTTCCTGCTGCACCCGAAAGATTGGCAACTAGCGGCAAAATCGCTGCTAGCACCGCGATTTGCTCAATAATAGGTTCGTAGGCTGCAATGATCGACACAGCGGCGTAGCTTAATATGACCGACGGGATTAAGAAGGCTAACCGACGTAAATTCCTCACGTTATTGGGCATGGTACGACATTCATCGCCTCCCCAAATGCCTGACTGCTCTAGCAGTTGTTGTTTCGAGCGTTCATATAACGCCTCGTTTAGCTGTTTTGAACCGACAGCGCCGATTTGAAAGCCTGCTTCATCCACCACTGGAATAATTGGGTGAAACGTATTGTCCAATATGCTTTTCAATGTGTTGAGATCCTGCTCGGGTAATACGGTAGGAACGCTTGGATCAAGATAGTCAGAGAGTTTTGCGCTATACGGGCGCAGGAATATATCGCGGATCTTGAGTGTACCTAGGTATGCCCCTGTAGAGTCATGTAGATAGATATGACGCCACTCTAAACGATTAGCACTATGTTCTTCGGCTCTCAAAATAGCACCTAGATCGGCCACTGTGGTGCTCTCGTCCACTTTGAGGATTTCGCTCTTACAGATCCCACCCGCGGAACTTGCCGGATAGGCGAGTGCTGCTTTTTCTTCATGTTTCCAAGTCGGTGGCAATGCTAGTTTTAACTGGTGTTGAACTTCAGCGGGTAGATGGCTGATCAACATACGTCGGTCAGCTGCACGGATATATTGAAAGAGGACAGTTGTTACAGAAAGCGGTAGCGCCTGAACCAAATGAATTAGCTCAGTGTCGCTAAAGTGGTCAAGTAGATTAGCGGCCAGTATAGGTGAGGCTTCACTGACTAGCTGCCACAGTTTAACTCGTTCATCAGACGTGAGTTTACGTAATACATGGGGAAGCAGCGCTGCATCCGCTTGCTCAATGTTTAATTGAATTGTTGTAACATTTGAAGATTTAATGCCATTTAACACCTCATTGTACAGAGTAACGGTTTCTTCCGAATCTAGTGATACTGTAAGAAAAGACATGACGAGAACCTTAACGTTTGTTGTGAATATATCCGCGTTCTAATGTTGGCAGTCCGAAGGCTGCCAGCACTTGGGATATGTCGTGCGTTAATCAAACATCAAAATGATGTAGGCAAAGAACAACACTAAATGCGTAGCACCATTTAGTGAGTTAGTTCGACCGCTACTGAAACTCACGCTGGTCATGAGGAGGGTGGCAACCAAAAGCACCATTTCCGCTGGCCCTAACCCCAGGCGGATCGGCTCGTTCATAGTGCCGGAAATCAAAAGAACCGCAGGCACGGTCAGAGCAATCGTGGCAAGCACTGAACCGAAAAAAAGATTCATAGCACGTTGCAGTTGGTTTGTGATGGCCGCTTTGATAGCGCCAACGGCTTCAGGAGCAAGAATGATTAAGGCTACGACGAGGCCGCCAAGTGCCGCGGGAGCGCCAAGTTCACTGATACCATCGTTGATAGGTATAGCGAGACTCTTAGCAAGAAGGATAACCACTACAAGGTAGCAGATGAGCATGAGCGTGTGGTAAGCGTTGCTGTGCAACGGACCGTGGTAGTCGTGCTCATCTTCATTATCTGCGTCTATGAAAAAGTGGGTATGGCTTCTGGTTTGAACAAACAAAAACACACCATACAGAGCGATAGATGTCAGTACTAGTGTCCAAGTTAACCCTGCCGACATATTGCCAAAGGAGTCCATACTGGTGAAATTAGGCAGAATGAGGCACAGCATGGCGAGTGGAATGATCGCAACAAGGTAAGCTTTTATTCCATCTAGGTTATAGGTTTGCGTATGGTATTTTAGGCCCCCAATCAGGAGGGTAATGCCGACAAAACCATTCAATACGGCCATAACAACGGCAAACATGGTGTCTCGGGCTAAAACCGGATTAGACTCTCCTGTTAACATGACCGACGACACCATAATGACTTCAAGTAATACAACAGAAAGCGTAAGAATCAGCGTACCGTAGGGGTCGCCTAGTTTGATCGCCAGAGCATCGGAATGCCTTACCACAGCAAATATCGCGGTCATCACCACGTAGAATAGTAATCCGGTAGTGAGGATATAAGGGACAACGGAAAGACTGCCGTTGAGCAAGTTATCACCAATTAGTTTAAAAAAAACGATGGCCACGATGCCAAGTGGCAGCGTGTACTCTTGTTTTAAAGCCTTGAACATTTTCAGCCTTTTATGAGATCCAGTATGTCGTTGCCTCCTTTTAACGACAGATTGATGGCATAGGCTACTGATTCCTATCAGTAGATCTTTGGGTGAACATTAATTGCTAGAAAGGGTGCCGACCATGAATTAGAGAAATTCATTCGTGGCTAAAATGTTGTTTAGGGGCGAGAAGATCCTTTCAGCCTTTGATTTACTGAGCAGAAGGAGAGGGAGGAGATAACAGTAACAATACCATTTGCTTCGATTGTCATATTCGCCCATAGTTGAATATATAAGGAAATAAATAGGTTAGAGAATGAAAGAAATCAAAGAGTTGGATCTTAATCTCTTGAAGCTGCTCCGTGCCGTGGTAGAAACAAAAAATACTCATGCAGCCGCTAGTCAGCTTGGGATTTCCCAAACCAGTGTTAGCCGAGGTTTAGCTAAACTTCGAGAAGTATTTGGCGACCAACTTTTTATCCGTAAAGCGCATGGAGTCGAACCATCAGAGCTCGCCGAGAAGCTGGCTCAAGCTTCCGATGAAATGTTCACGCCGATTATAAAAGTTGTTGAGTCGTATCGAGATTTTGAACCGCGTGAGTTTGATGGTGAGCTTGTTATCGCGATGCATATCTTTTTCTTAGAAGTATATGGGGTAGGTATCTTTGAGGTGCTTAGGGCGGTACTGCCTAAAGCGAAGCTCAAGCTTGTTTATTGGCAGCCTGATTCGTTGACGGATGTTTTTAACGGTCACATTGACTACCTTATTCATTTTGAGGGTTACCCTCTACCACAAGAGATTTATCAGCACCACCTGAGTGCGATTAAACTATGTCTGGTAGCGCGAAAGAATCACCCTGTTCTGACTAAATCTAGCGAATGGGATGCGATCCATTCTCTGCCTTTAACACGAGTTGAGATGGATGGAATTAACTCAAAGCGATCACCCATCGAAGATATCTACCAATCAAAAGGTTACCAAGCGAATGTTGCGTTGGTTACCCACAGCGTTAAGGTACTGCTGCATAAATTAAAGAACTCTGACGCGATTCTTTACGGAAGCAGTTATATGACGGAGCTGGAGCCTGAGTTAGCTTGTTACCCTCTGCCTAAGTTTCCTAAAGAGTTACGTGAAGTCAATATTGTTGGTGGATACCTGCAAACAAAACGAGGGTACCCATTGAATCAAATGGTGCACCAAGCGTTACAATCCTATTTTGATGATGTAGTACAGCCGGAATATTAGTCTAACCATGTCTATTGACCGAGGAGGTCTTCGCCGGAAACACTGTACTACTTTTGATTTCATGTTTGTATTCGTAGCTAAAGTCAGGAAATGGGTAGTTATTGGTGGTATGCCAAGTTTCTACAATTTGCTTCGCTTCTTCGGCTAATCCTTGGTCAGTTTTGGAGAGGTGCCCGGCGAACTGGTATTGGGTCGAGAAGGCGAGTTGCGCACCAATAGTTTCAATTTTCTGGGCCATAAGAAAGAGAATATCTTCTTGTATTGACAAGAATTCTTCGTTGTCTTTGCAATGGATATAGCACATAGTGTTGACCAAAATAGCAAACTCACCTATACCACAAAAACGTACACGTATCGGCTCGGGTTCGACTTTAGGGTGCTGTAAAAGTACTCGGCGTATGCTAACAATGAGAACTTTAAGCTGCTCTTGAGTGAGCTCTGGTCGAATGCGCAGAGTGTGCTCCATCCTCCTTTTGTCACGCCTTTCAAGATTATCAATTTCCATGTTTGCAAACTCAGAGTTAGGTATGGTGATTAATGATCGCTCTAGAGTACGGATCCGAGTTGATCGTAAACCAATGCTCTCGATAGTGCCGAGCTTGTCGCCATAACGACACAACTCACCAATTTTTATACCGCCATCAGCATACAGCGTTAATCCGTTGATGACGTTCTCCAGTACCGGTCGGATTGCCAAGGCAACGGCTAGACCCCCTACACCAATACCTGCGAGTAAAGGGGAGATGGAAAACCCCATAAATTCGATGACATAAATACCAAGTATGATGATAGTGAGGCCACCGAAAATACGCGATAAAACGGTAATTAGTGAGGAGTCTACGTGTTTTCCGTTGTTTCTTTTAAAGGCATATAAGGCCGCGCCGTACTTAAAAGTAGCCATAATGAGCCAAGATAAAATATAGAACTGTGCTAAAAAGAAACACGTTGTTATGAACTGATATACCCCTCCGGTTAACCAGATACCTTGATCCATGACTTGACGAGTGAGGTAAAGAATAAAGCCACAGCTGATTAATGAAATCAGTTTGCCGACTTTCCATTTCAAATTTTTCTGTGCCCAATGTTGGTTCCAACGTTGGCCTAAATAAACACTCATTTTTATGGACGCATAGCAGGTGCTGGCAAGTAGTAGAACAGCAATCCACTGCCAAAGTGGTAATGGGCCGTAAAGAATATGGACCTTATCAGGCAGTGACGCGATAAATTGTTTGGGGAAAAGTGGGCCTGGTGAATGTATGAAAACCGTATAATAGTCGAGCCGTTCTGAGCTGTTATAGGGCAAAGGCTGTAGTGTTCGGTACCACCTAGGTAATTGCTGGATCGTGTTTGCCGAAAATACGTATTGGCCTGCACGCTCACCATCAGTCAGTTTGGTGATTGTTATGTCTGTATTATCAAAGCGCCAAAAATCGTAGGATGACGATTTTGGTAGTGCTTTTAGGGCTTCTGAATCAAGACGATCTATAATCTCACGAAGTAAAATAATGCGCTCCATCACGACTACGGTTCGAGTTCGGTTCGGAACGAGCGATAGGTCCATGGTTCGAATAGCTTGTGCTAATGCAAGCTCGGCTCCAATAGTACGTAGTTCTTCCTGTTGCCAGTATTGGATGAGCTCATCAGAAGCCTGTATGAAGCTACTAAGGGTTTGTTGAGGGGAAGATGTGTTCGATAGCAGTCGAGAAGTAGCAGCAAAGCTAGGAGAACAAAGTACGCAAAGAAGCAGTGGTGTTAACCAGCGAAATCGATGAGTGAGTGACATGTAATACTCCTGACAATTGCTTGAGGAGGGGAGTTGAAGCGAGAGTACTCGCTTCAACTCAGCAATGTGACGGTTAGTTGATGTGTTTATCAAAGAAGCGTGATAGTTCTTTGAGGGCATCGTCAGACTCAGGTACTGGCTGAACGAGGCTCTGTAAGTAATCAGCGTGTGTTTGACCATCGTAGATATGCAGCTGTGCGTCAATGTTCTGAGCTCTTAACGCTCGATGCATTCTAACCGTGTCACTTAGCAACAAATCCCTAGTGCCTGAAATTAATATCGTTGGTGGGAAGTTAGAAAGATCGCCATAAACTGGAGACAATAAAGGATTGTCCAGTGGCTCTCCATTGGCGTAG
Organism: Vibrio sp. ER1A; assembly: GCF_000733315.1. NCBI lineage: Bacteria > Pseudomonadati > Pseudomonadota > Gammaproteobacteria > Vibrionales > Vibrionaceae > Vibrio > Vibrio sp. ER1A. Next base: position 1,235,244 of record NZ_JPJA01000086.1, on the reverse strand, counting down.
ACATCGAAAGCTGCGTTAATAATACCGTCTCGTCCGCCTAATGGGTCGAGACCTTGCAATGTAAGCCAACTATCCGATGTTTCTTTCAGGTCAGTGGCAGGGGTTCCTGCAAACAGAACACCGGGCAGTGGTGCACCGAGTTCTTTGAGTTTGAGTGTTGTGGTTAGAGTAATATTACCACCTGCAGACGTACCAAATAGAGCGGTTTTTTCTGCTGGTTGTATTTTTATTAGTTCCTTCCAAACGGCAACAGTATCGTCGATCGCTGCTGGGAATGGATGTTCAGGTGGTTGTCGGTAGTTCACCGAAATAACCTTTGCATTTAATCCGTCAGCAACCCAAATAGCCTCACGTAATGCGGACTCATCGCCGCCAAAGACAAATGCCCCTCCGTGAACGTGTACCAGCCATCTATCTTGATATTGAGGTGATACTTTCTTAGGTGTAACGAAAAAGGTATCGACACCCGCGAAGATTTTTCGTTCATAATGGACGCCAAGTCGCTCTGCCGCTGTAATAGCAATGTCCGCATGGAGAGAGTCTAGAGCAGATCGCGCGGCTTGCCACTCTTCATCCGTTGTTGGAATGGGAATACCTGTCGGATAAACTTTTTGTTCTATTATCGAAGCAAGTTCCTCTGACACTCCGGGAGGGGTCGGAATCGTGCGCTCGGGTATTGTGATGCTTGCCATAACAGAGGCGGTCATCACTCCCGTTAATGATAGTGCGGTCATCGTTTTAGTAATGTAGTTTCTCATACTGGCTCTCAACATAGATTGATTTTTGTTTAATTGTTGAGCGCTATTCTTCACGGTTCCGAAAGCCTTTACGATGAATTAGAGAAATTCAGTTTTGCGGTTCAGAAATGAATTTCTCCAATTCCTCGGTTTGCACTAGTGAGTTTGTTATAACATCGGAAATAGCTGACTAAGGTAGAAACAATGAAGTATTTATCACTGGCTCTGGTGTTCACTGGCTATCTAGCGTTCTTCTTTTTCTTCGCATTGCGTATGAGTGTATAGCGATTAGTGATCAAACCTTGAAGTTACGTTATACAACGTGGCTTTTCACTTCTTCTAGAACCCAGGGGTTAGCAATCGCCCCTTGGTTCTTGACCGGTTGACCATGTAGCGTTTGCTTGACCGCTAGCTCTACTAACTTGCCTGACTTGGTTCGCGGTACTTCGCTGATCGGATAGATCTCTGAAGGAACATGACGTGGAGAGCAGTGTGTTTTCAGGGTTTGTTTAATGCGTTGTTTTAAGACGTCATCAAGCGTGGCCGTGTCGCTAAGTTGAACAAACAGGACCACGGTTTCATTGCCATTCTGAACCCGACCAACCGCGATAGCGTCACTGATTTCCTCCAACTGGTTCACTTGCTGGTATATTTCTGCAGTTCCAATACGAACACCTCCCGGATTAAGAGTAGCGTCACTTCGACCAAAAAAGGTCATACCGCCAGTAGGACTTTGCATTACATCGTCGCCATGATTCCAAACTCCTGGGAATTCAGCCCAATACGCATTGTGATAGCGTTCGCCCTTATCGCTCCAAAAACCGATAGGCTGATTGGGAAAACTGTTGCGACATACCAGCTCTCCACGCTGTTCAATCACGCTATTACCCTGTTCATTGAATACTTTTACATCCAGCCCTAGTCCCGGTGCTTGGCATTCTCCTCTGTAGACTGGGGACACAGGGTTACCCAAGACAAAACAGCCACAAATATCGGTTCCCCCTGATATAGAAGCCAGATGCAAGTCTGGTTTTATCGCGTCATAGACGAAATCAAACTGTTGTGGATAAAGGACGGAGCCTGTTGAACACAGCGTTTTGAGTCGTGGTAAAGCGAAGTGTTCGTTGGGTTGGTAATGGAGCTTTTGTAAAGTCTCAAGGTACTTTGCAGATGTGCCAAACAGAGTGACCTCAGCTTTATGAGCGAGTCGCCAAAGGGTGTTTACTTTGGGATAGACAGGGCTGCCATCAAATATCACCAATGTTGCCCCCGATGCCAAGGCAGAGACTTGCCAGTTCCACATCATCCAACCACAAGTGGTGTAATAGAACACGCGGTCTTGGGGCTTGATATCACAATGGAGTTGATGTTCTTTCAAGTGGTTGATAGTAGTGCCACCGACAGAATGCACAATACATTTTGGTTTGCCTGTTGTCCCCGAAGAGTAGAGAACGAATAAAGGTGCATTAAACTTAACGCGATGGAAGGCGACTGGCATAGGCGAAAAACGCCGTGCTAGGGAGTCCCAATCCACGGCATTTTCCATTTGAGTATCGTGCTGGTCAGAATAGCGAATCAGGCAAGCTTGGGTAATCGAAGGCAGAGCGTCGATAAGGCTTTGGTTTTTCTCAATCATTCCGAAAGCCTTGCCATTGAAATGGTAACCGTCGCAGCAGAATAGGATTTTAGGTTCAACTTGCCCAAACCGTTCGATGACACTGTCCACGCCGAAGTCGGGAGAGGTGGAAGTCCATATCGCACCTAAACTGGTTGCTGCGAGCATGGCGATAACTGTATGAGGAATATGTGGCAAATAGCCCGCTACGACATCGCCTTCAGCAATACCCAACTCAATAAGCCATTGTTGGACGATGGAGACCTGCTCAATTAACTGCTGCCAAGTAAGGTGAGACGACTGATGATTTTCGTTCTGAAAGTAAATAGCAAGTTCAGAAGGGTGAGCCTTGCCGTAAGCTAGGAGATTTTCGGCATAATTTAATGTCGCATTGGGGAACCAGAGCGTGTCTCTAGCGACGACAGGTTTGTCCCATTTTGGCGAACCTAACTGGCAACTCGGCGCATGCCTGTCTCCAACTACACCACAATAATCCCATACTTCATTCCAAAAGGACTCTGGCTGGCTGATGGACCACTGATGCAAATGAGCATAATCACTAAAGCTGAGCCCTTGTTGTTCCAGTACTTGCATAAAGGCTTTGAGATGAGAACCCTCGACTCGCTCGGGAGAAGGCGACCAGAGTGGGATGTGATCCATGTCGTTATTTGGCATGCGCTTCCTTTGTACTTAATGCGATGAATTGTGATTAAGTTTTGGTGCGAATCCTCAATACGTCAAATTGAGGGAGCTGAAAACAATATATTGATAAGTCGAAAGAATTCGTTCAAATGTAAATAAATTGTTACACCGCGATGCGCATTAGAGTCTGATTGAATTATTGTCAGCAAATTTCTCCGCACATAGGCTTAATGTAACGAAGTTGTTAATGGTGACGAGATGACTCAGTACGTATCAAAACCTGTGAACGAGCTCGGTTTTGTGGAGTGGAGCAGCGAGGAAGATCAGATATGGCATGACTTGGTTGTTCGACAGCTCGATTTGGTGAAAGAGAGAGCGTGTAAGGAGTATTTGCACGGCCTAGACTTGTTAGATCTACCCCTTGATCGTGTTCCGCAGCTACCTGAAATTAACCTAGTGCTACATAGAGAAACGGGGTGGCAAGTGGAGCCAGTACCGGCGCTTATTGATTTTGACCGATTTTTCGCGTTATTGGCCGACCGCAAGTTTCCTGTTGCGACGTTTTTGCGGTCGAGAGAAGAGTTTGACTACTTACAAGAGCCCGACTTCTTTCATGAGGTATTTGGTCATTGTGCCATGTTGACCAATCCGCAATTTGCCGAATTTACTCGAATCTACGGCAAGCTAGGCAGTGATGCTGACGCCAAACAGCGAGTATATTTGGCTCGACTGTACTGGTTTACCGTTGAGTTTGGTTTAGTGGAACAAAACGGTCTAACTAAAATTTACGGCGGTGGAATTCTCTCTTCACCGGGAGAAACTCTCTATGCGTTAGATGATGAACGAGCACTGCGCCAAGCTTTCGACTTGGATACCGTGTTAAGAACTCCATACCGCATTGATATCATGCAGCCGACCTATTTTGTACTGGACGATATTGACCAACTATACCAACTACGATCGGGCGGTCTCACCGAATACGTTAATCGAGCGATGAACGCTGGATTGTTGCCACCACTATTTGAACCAAAGGATAAGACTCATGCTTAATGAACTGCGCTGTGAAGCGTGTAGTAGCGATGCACTGGCATTAACGAAGGAAGAACAGCAACAACTACTGACAGAACTGAACGGCTGGAGCATTATCGAGAGAGATGGGATTCCTCAGTTAGAAAAACAGTTTAGTTTTAAGAACTTTAAGTTGGCTTGGGCCTTTTCTAATAAGATTGCTGAGCTAGCAGAAGATGAGTTTCATCACCCTGCAATTCTTTTGGAGTGGGGGAAGGTAACCGTGACTTGGTGGAGCCACTCAATAAAAGGATTACACCAAAACGATTTTATCTGCGCGGCTAAATGTGATTCGCTGTCGCACTCATAATCCCATCGAATGAATCTAGTGTAGAAGGTATGTTGTGATGCATACCTTCTTGTTCTTATTGCTGCTCTTCACACAAACACAGAAAAAGATGAGGTTTCCTTACAGTTTCTCTAGCTGAAATTACGTACAATAATCAAAGCAGAAGAATATAAATCAAGGGAAGCTATGTTCAAGCGCAGTATTAAATGGATTCTACCATTCGCGATTTTAGGTGTGGCCGCTGGTGGCTTTATGCTAGTGGAGCAAACGGCTCCAGAAATTGAAGACCAAAAACAAGTCGATACCGTCCCAAGAGTTAAAACCCAAATCCTAAAAGCCGAAAATCATCAGGTGCAAATCTCAAGTTTTGGTGAGGTAGTGCCACTTGAGCGCACTGCGTTATCAACACAAGTTTCCGGTGAAGTTACCAGTTGGCATCCGAACTTTGTGGCAGGCGGCGTGGTAAAACGCGGCGAAATTCTTTTCACCATCGAAAAAGATAACTATCAAGCAGCGGTGCTGCAAGCCCAAGCACAACTTGCGCAGGCGCAAGCGGCCTTAATTGAAGAGCGTGCTAAGGCGAAAGTTGCCGAAAGACAGGCAAAGAAAATCAAAGATACCCAAGTCTCGGACCTCTATCTGCGTATTCCTCAAGTGCTAAGCGCAGAGGCCAGCGTTAAATCGGCGCAGGCTGCATTGCGCAGAGCCAATCGTGATCTTGCCAACTGTGAAGTTGAAGCGCCTTATGATGCGTTGGTGGTCTCCAGAAGCATCGGTGTTGGTCAGTACATTACTTCAGGCGCACAAGTTGCGGAGCTGAATAACATTGAATCAGCAGAGGTGATGGTACCCATTGCAGGCTTCGACGCGCCTTTCTTACCTGACAATATTGTAGGAGTGAAAGCCGACGTCATTTCTAAAGGTCGCACTAACTCGGTTCGAGATGGTGTGATTATGCGAGATCTAGGAGTGGTAGACAGTGCTACGCGTATGGCAAACCTAGTGATTCGAATCAAGGACCCTTATGCGCTGACAACGGATGCCAAACCATTACCTTTTGGTTCATATGTTGAAGTGGTCTTCAACGGTAAACAGATCCCAAACCTGTTTAAAGTGCCGCAAGAGTTGGTCACTGATGAGCGAGTCTGGGTTGTCGATCAAGAAGACAAGCTCGTCCCTAAAAGTGTCCATGTTTTGCGTGAAGAGCAGGCAAACTTCTTTATCGATTCTGGTGTGAAAACAGGCGATGAGCTGGTATTAACTGTGCCCGAGTTCCCGCAAATTGGAATGTCGGTGATTCGCTCGAATAGTAATTCAGAGGTATTGGTGAACCAAGGAGAAGCCAGTGAGTAAGTCCACTCAACGCGGCATTATCGCCCTTTTTGCCAATAACTCGGTAGCCGCCAACCTTTTGATGGCGTTTATCTTGATCATGGGAACCGTCAGCTACTTTCTGATTCAGCGCCAGATGTTCCCAAATTTTGAAATCAACTACATTAATGTGACAGCGTCTTACCCAGGGGTTTCTGCTCAGGAAATAGAAGAGACGATCCTAATCAAAGTGGAAGAGTCTCTGAAAGATGTCACCGAGATTAAAAAAGCGGTGACTGACGCTTATCGAGGTGGCGGTGCGGTAACTTTGGAAATTGATACCAAGGCAAACCTTATGGAAGTACTGGATAAGGTAAAGCAGCGAGTCGATGCCATAGCTAGTTTCCCCAAGGCGATGGAGCCGATTAAGGTCACGCAGATAGAGTTTAAGCAAGACGTTATTGGTATGGTGCTGTCAGGCAATACGTCGTTATCAGAGCTGAAAACCATTGCGAAGCAGGTAGAGAAAGAACTATTACAGCTTAATGACGTTTCTTTGGTTGAAGTCAGCTCTCCACCCGATGAAATCGGTATTGAAATTCACCCAGATGAGCTACGAACCTATGATCTAACGCTTGACGACGTAGTAGCGGCGATTCAAAAATACTCGGCAAATTTTTCCGCAGGACAAGTCAGGACTAGTACGGGTTTAGTGTCGATTCGAATTGAGAACCAGTACTACGACGGTTTTGAATTTCGGCAGATACCCGTCAAAGTCGGCGCCAATGGCTCCAAGGTCTTGTTGGGTGATATTGCCAAAATAAAAGACGAGTTTACTGAAGGGCAACACTACTTTAAGTATTCAGGTGAGAACGGCATCTATTTGACGGTAAAGGCAACGAAAACCCAAAATATGGTGCCTGTGGCCGAAACGGTGAAGCGCTTTATTGACGCAAGAAATCAAACGTTACCTCATGGTATTCAGCTCAACACTTTGATGGATATGACGTTCTATTTGAATGCTCGACTGGATATGATGCTTAAGAACCTGTTGCAAGGTGCGGTTTTGGTAGCGGTTTTGCTGACCATTTTCCTGCGATTCCGCTTAGCTATGTGGGTTATGGTTGGTTTACCGGTCTGTTTCTTGGGAGCGGTTATGCTGATGCCGCTGTTTGATGTCAGTATCAATATCATCACACTGTTCGCGTTTATTATGGTGCTCGGTATTGTGGTAGATGACGCCATAGTCATAGGAGAAAGTGTCTACACCGAGGTTGAAAAAGAAGGTGGAGGGGTCACCAATGTCGTGCGCGGCGCTCAGCGTGTCGCAACCCCTGCAACATTTGGGGTACTGACAACTATTGCTGTGTTTGTTCCGTTCTTATTCTCGACAGGACCAGAGAAAGCGTTTTTCTATGGTCTCTCAATTGTTGTTATTTTCTGTCTGATTTTCAGCTTGATAGAGTCGAAACTCATCCTGCCAGCGCATTTGGCTCATACCAAATTTACCCCAGTCAAAGAGAACAGTTATCGTGCCCGTTTCAATCGCTCATTTTTCCGCTTTGTTAATGGGCCATACAAGCGCACCGTGTCGTGGTGTGTGGAGTGGCGTTGGTCTGTGATGGCTGGCTTTATCGCAATTTTGGTTATCAGTGCGGCAATGCTGACGTCAGGTCATGTGCGTATGATCCCAAGCCCTAAAGTTCCGTCTGACTTTCCAATGATTAAAATTGAGATGAACAGCAATGCGTCCGATGAACAAACGATTGATGCGTTACTCACTCTTGAAAAAGTGGTGAGTGAGGTCGATAAGGATATAGAGCAAGAGTACGGGCAGCCTGTTATTCGTGACATGATGACGATTAACACTAGTCGCACCGAAGGCATGATCATCCTTCCTCTGGTTGATGAAGACGTGCGTCCAGTTGATGCGTTTGAGCTGTCTCGTCGTTGGCGTGAAAAAATGCCGACGATTGTTGGTCTGAAATCCATTGTTATTAACGATAATGTGGCTGGTGGCGAAGAGGGCGATGAGTTTGGTTATTTGCTGTATGGCCCCGATATGGAAGTGCTGAATGCCGCTGGACGTGAGCTTATTTCAAAGCTTCAGCTCCAGACGGGGTTGTTTGATATCAGTTCTTCGATGGATACTGGCAGTCGTGAAGTACAACTTTCGCTGAAACCTGTGGCTTATGATCTCGGACTGGATCTAGCTAATGTAGCGTCGCAGGTTGGTGGCAGCTTTTATGGTGGAGAGGCGCAGCGAGTACTTCGGAATACTGAAGAAGTCAGGGTAATGGTTCGCTACCCTAAGTTGACCCGAGAAGCGTTCTCTTCACTGCGCTATGCCTTGATTAATACCCCATCAGGCAAAAAAGTGATGTTGGGCGATGTGGTTAACATCACCAGTAAGCCGGGCATCAACCAAATACGACGGGAGAATGGTTTTAGAACGGTTTATATCTATGGTTCTATTGACGAAGCGGTGATTGAACCCGATAGAGCAGTGAAGAATATTGAAGATAATGTGCTTCCGGAACTACGCGCTCAATTCCCTGAAGTGAAAACTGAGTTAGGTGGCACGATTGAAGAACAACAAAAGCAAAAAGCAGAGCAGATAGTGTTCTTTATTGCAGGGATGATAACGGTTTACATTCTATTAGCTGTGCCATTAAAAAGTTATGCCCAGCCGTTTATCATTATGTCTGTTATTCCGTTTAGCCTAACGGGTGCGATATGGGGGCACTATTTCTATGGCCTTGATATGAGCATGATGTCCACATTTGGTTTGATTGCGGCGGCAGGGGTTGTGATTAATGACTCGTTAGTGATGACTGATTATGTCAACCAAATCAAAGCGCGGTGTGATTGTGCGAAGCAAGCCGTGGTTGAAGCTGGCTGTGCGAGGTTTAGGGCGATAACGCTGACCTCTATCACTACGTTCTTTGGGGTGTTGCCCATCATGTTCGAGACCAGTCTTCAGGCGGCGTTTGTTAAACCTATGGCCGTTGCTTTAGGCTTTGCTGTGATGTACGCCACCGTGGTAACTCTCATTGCCGTTCCGTGCTTATATGTGATTCTTGAGGATATAGGCAAAGCTTTTAGCAAACTGAAACGAGTGTACTTTCCAGTTAAAGATAATCAAAACACAACAGCAGTATGATTGTTGTGATGGTTTTCGATTTTAATTCATTGTAATCATTAAAACTAACCTTTCCCTTTGGTGCTGTAAGCTAGAGGGAAAGGGTTGATGTTTCCTGCCTTACTACTTCCTCTTTTCGACTAACCTATTCGATATTTATATACTAATCACTTTGATGTACTTCTACTCAGCGATTAAAATTCGCTCTATCAACAGGTGACAAAACACGGTTTTGCTACCGTGAACATATTAGAGAGTTGAAAATGAAGAAGACAATTATCGCGCTTACATTAGCTGCTACAGCATCAAGTGTACTCGTTGGAACCGCCAACGCATGTTCTCGCATCACGCTTGATACGCCATATGGTGTATCTCAAGTTAGAACACTTGATTGGGGACAGAAACTTGGTACGTATGCGATTATGTCACCAGCGGGTGTTGAGGTGGCAACTAAAGCGGTTCCATCGTACAAAACTGCGGCGAAATGGACGGTGAAGTATCCGACATTGAACTTAGAAGAACGTGCCGTGTTTGTTGATACATCGGGTGAGGCTATCAACAATCAAGGTTTATCTGCTTCAACTTTATATATGTACGATTCGCAAGCATTCATCAAGGATTACAAGGACACCGGTGCACCGGCAGTTAACTGGGGTGATGCCGCAGCTTTTATGGCGCAAAACTTTAAAACGGTAGAAGAAGCGGTCACTGCGTTTGAAGCAAATGAATTCCAGTTTGCTTGGGCCGATGGTATTCATGGTACCCAGCATGGCTTGCATATTTCGGTACAGGACAAATCTGGTGACATTGCTTTGTTTGAGCTCAATGAAGGCGGCAAAATGATGGTGCATCGCGGTTCTGTGAACGACAAACTGCGAGTAATGGTGAACGCCCCTTTGCAGCAATATCACGATGAGAATGCGACAAAAGTAGGTGACTTCAATCATGTCGAAAATGGTCATAACATCGGTTCTACTATCTCATCCCCAGAAAGAATGCTACGAGGCTTGTACAACTCTGCTCATGTTAAGTTTGACCCACAGGCTTCATGGGCACAGACAGAGGGTAAGCTCCAATCCACATTCGATTCAGGGAATCTAGTGCCCCAAGACATTATTGACCCAGCAAACGGTGAAACATATGCCAGCTGGATTCAATATACCTACAACTTCGAAAATGGCTCATTCAAGATGCGCAACTTTGATACGTACAGTGAGATTCGCATCGACCTCAGTCAGCTTAACGACATCAAAACCGTATCATGTGCTGATTTAGTAGAACAAGCTGAGCTATCAAATGTCGCTACCTTCTCTACGTGTAGTTAACCCTTCTTATCACTCTGGCAATGCCTTGTGAAATCCACGGATGACCTAATTAAAGGGATTTTTGTTTAATTAGGTATAAATATGAAAAACACTATAACTGCCATGGCTCTAAGTTTGATTACTGCGGGCGTTTGGGCAAATGAAGTGACATCGACTCACCAAAAAGATGTCGCTCCAGAAGCTTCAATTCAAGATATTAATTATGGCGATCCGACGGCTCTATTCTCAATGGTTGGACTGTCTAGATCAAACGATCGTACTCAACTCAACAGTGTGTTCGGTTGGGGGCAAGGGCATATGGTCTTCGCTGATTTAGGTATCGGTGACAAGAAAGATATTGAAGGCAAGACAGATATAGATTACCGCGTTCGCTATTTTAAGGTTAACGACGGCCTAGGTTATTCCCTGGATGTCATCGGAAATCGAAATACCACGACGACGCTAGCGGGTGCTATCTACAAGATCGAACTTACCCCTAATCTCTCTGTGTTTCCAATGCTCTACGGCGGCTATATGGATAGCAAACACGACATCGCGGTAGAAGGTAAATCATCCTTTAAAAACTCGGCGTTAGTTCAAGGCGGTCTTTATGCGATGTATGGGTTTGATGCTGGTCACTGGCTCTATGCCAACCCTAAAGCGACATACATTACTCGCGCCAAAGAGTTTGTTCCACAAATAGAAATTGGCGGTGGCTATATGGTGACTGATTATGCGTCCATTGGTTTCAAAGTTGAGCATACCGCGGACAATAAAGTGAGCAAGAAAGACACGGTCAGTTGGCTACAAGCCAGCTATTACTTTTAGCTGAGGTAAACCGGTGGAAGACACACTAGACATAGTTGCCATGTGTGTCATGGATGACCGCAGTTTTATTTTGGCGTTTCTAATTGGTGCGGCCTTTATGATGTTTTGGTTTGAACTTCGTCGCTGGAGTTCAGACAAGAATAACGCTGAATAGTGTTCTAGCGACGATTAGAACAGGAGGTGCCTTTTAATTAAGGCACCATTTTTAATGACTGCCATGAATTAGCGAACGTTGGTATTGCTTTGGAGTTAGGCCGTAAGCATTCTTAAACAGTCTTATGTAGTGAGAAATATTGTCATATCCGGCTTCATAGGCAGCATCAGTAACACTCAATTTGTTGAGACTTTGTTTTGAGGACTGCAGTCTAACTTGAGTGAGGTATTGTTTAGGGCTTAGCTGTGTTGCTGCTTTAAATTTCTGTGAAAAACTCGACTGAGACAATCCCACTTCTTCTGCTACCTGAGCTAACGTCATCTTTAGTCCCATCGGTGAATTCATAATCCTAATCGCTTTACTGATGGGGTGAGAGCGATGGTTCGAGATGATACTTTGGCAAGTATTATTGCGCAGCAACTCAAACACCAATTCTTGTCCGGTCAGGTCGATTAGAAAGTCCATGCAGGCTTCTTGCTCTCGAAGGATCTCTTGCATTCGAGTGTGTAGTTTGTCGATTCTTTTGTCGATGGAATTGACCGCGAAACTTTGTGACTCTAATGCTGTTGGTGAATCGACTTCTAGAGTATCAGCAACACGTTGACTGACGCCTTCAATCATTTGTTCATCGAATTCATACACCAGTGCTTTGGTGTACTCAGGCATCTTCATGTAGATGTTCGAATTAGGTGGTAACAGAACAAATTGGTCACGGTTGTATTGGAAGCTCTGCGACTGATTGACACTCACCGATTTGGTGCCTTTTAAAATGGTACACAGGCGAGGAGCATCGTAAGAGCGGTACTCATCGTGAAAGTCTTTTGGAAGATCGTAATAGAGTAAGTTTAAGCTACCGGTAGATAGTGCGTACTCACGTTCTGCCACTCGACTAAAGCTGTTTAGTTTATGCATAAATAATGCGTCTTTCTGTTTTCATCGCCTGAAAGCTAATAGTAGGGAGATGGCAAGAAGGTAACATTGATCTGAGTTAGGAAAGGCGGGAGCTTTTTAAACGCAAAAATGCAGGCAATCGGTTGGCCTGCATTTTTGTGATGTTGCACGTTAAACGTGTCGAATAATTACAGCGCTGAATCTAAGATGGCTACGATTTCTTCGTGGCTTGCTTGTTTAGGGTTGGTGAAACCACAAGCGTCTTTTAGCGCGTTCTCTGCAAGTACATCGAAGTCGTCGCGCTTTACACCAAGCTGTTCAAGACCAGCCGGAATGTTCACATCTTTAGATAGCTGACGAATAGCATCAAGACCAGCATTCGCGGCTTGCTCATCAGTCATGCCATTAGTATCAACACCCATGGCGCGCGCGACGTCAGCTAGGCGTGCAGGTACTACCTTAGCGTTATATTGCTGAACGTGTGGTAGCAAGATTGCGTTACATACACCATGAGGAAGATCGTAGAAGCCACCAAGTTGGTGAGCGATAGCGTGAACATAGCCCAGTGAAGCATTGTTAAACGCCATACCTGCCATAAACTGCGCATAAGCCATGTTGTCACGTGCAGTTAGATTGTCACCGTTTTGCACCGCCTCACGAAGGTTTGCTTGCACCATTTCGATAGCTTTGATCGCAACGGCATCCGTGACTGGTGTAGCTGCGATAGACACATAAGCTTCAATCGCGTGCGTAAGTGCGTCCATCCCAGTTGCCGCTGTAAGAGACGCGGGCTTAGCCAGCATCAACTCAGGGTCGTTTACAGAGATAATTGGCGTCACATTCTTGTCTACAATTGCCATTTTGATGTGGCGAGCCTCATCTGTGATGATGCAGAAACGTGTCATTTCAGAAGCAGTGCCTGCCGTTGTATTGATTGAGATCAGCGGTAACTGAGGCTTCGCTGATACATCAACACCTTCGTAGTCTTTGATTTCTCCGCCGTTAGTCGCAAGCAATGCGATACCTTTTGCGCAATCATGAGGGGAGCCGCCACCGAATGAAATCACACAATCACACTGATTGCCTTTTAGTAGCGCTAAGCCATCGTTCACGTTCTCGATAGTTGGGTTTGGTTTAGTCTCGTAAAACACAACCGCTGCTACGTTTGCACTATCAAGCAAACTAGTGAGTTTACTTACTGCGCCCAGCTCGTTTAAAACCTTGTCGGTAACGATAAGAGCTTTAGTAAAGCCATGTGATTTGATAGCGTTTACCGCTTCTTCAAGACAGCCGACACCCATTAGGTTTAATGATGGAATATAGAAAGCGTTAGACATGCTCTACCTCGTTCAATGTTTAATAATATTTTTGACCGCACATCTCAAGAAACAGTGGCATTACCGCGGGGGCAGTAATGCACTCGTACTACCACTTTAGAGGTGCTTTTTATCGTTGATTGAAGAGTAACAGTAGGTTTGAATAGCAAACTAGCGCAGATTTTATAGAAATAGTCGAAATTTGATTAGCCTGAATGTTATGAGAATATTTATATTATAAATTAGTAGGTTAGCGGATTAAAAAGAAGTGCAAAGTCGGTGACTAAGCGACTCTGCACTTCGAGGGGGAGGCGGTAAGGTGATACCGCCGATTTTTCTCTGTTGAAGGTGATTCAACAAATTGAGAAAGGGTTTACATCACGAGTCCGTTATCATTGCGCTAAAGCGACTTTCATCTGTTCGGCGACTTTGTCGACCTTTCCTAGTCCTATGATGACTTGAATACCGTTCTTACCAACTGGAACAACACCTGCGGCACCAAGTTGTTTGAGTTTTTCTTTGTCTACAATGCCAGAGTCTTTTACTGATAGGCGTAGGCGAGTAATACAATTGTCTACTTCAGTAATATTGTCACTACCACCTAGGGCTTCAATATACTGGTGAGTTAAGCCTTCGATACCTTGATCACCGCCTACCGCTGTTTCTTGCTCTGGAGCCATGTCTTCACCACGACCTGGCGTTTTTAAGTTGAATTTCAAAATAGCGAAACGGAACACGCAGTAGTAAATGGCGAAGAAAACTAAGCCCTGCACAATAAGCATATACCACTGAACAGCAAGCGGGTTTTGACTAGACAGGACTAGGTCGACAAAACCGGCGGAGAAACCAAATCCTGCGATCCACTGCATACTTGCAGCAATATATAGTGAAATACCAGTCAGTACGGCGTGAAGTAAGTACAGACCTGGAGCTAGGAACATAAAGCTAAACTCTAGTGGCTCAGTAATTCCTGTAAAGAAAGAGGCCATCGCAGCAGCAAGCATGATAGAGAACACGGCTGATTTGTTCTTTTTATCTGCACAGTGGTAAATCGCCAATGCTGCACCAGGAAGACCAAACATCATGATTGGGAAGAAGCCCGCTTGATACATGCCAGTCACACCAACCGTAGCTGTTCCATTAGCAATAGACTGAGCACCGCCTAAGAAGTTAGGAATGTCATTAATGCCAACGACATCAAACCAGAAAACAGGGTACAGGGCGTGGTGCATGCCAACGGTCAACATTAATCGGTTAAAGAAGCCAAATAGACCTGCTCCTAATGCACCCATAGATTGAAGTTTAACACCGAACACGATAAGAGCGTCATACACTACAGGCCAGACATATAGAAGCACGAAGGCTAACAGCATACCCGCAATAGAAGTCAGAATAGGGACTAGGCGCTTTCCACTGAAGAATGCCAGCGCTTTAGGTAGCGTTACACCTGAGTAGCGATTGTAGATTTCAGCAGAGACTATACCGACAATAATACCAACAAATTGGTTGGAGATTTTGCCAAAGGCTGCCGGAACTTCGTCAGCACTAATACCTTTAAGTTGCTGCACGGTTTCTGGAGAAAGAAGAGTTGTCAGTACTAAGAAGCAGATAAAACCAGACAATGCAGCAGAGCCATTTTTGTCCTTGCTTAAACCAAATGCAACACCAACGGCAAACAACACTGCCATGTTATCGATGATTGCACCGCCGGACTTAATTAAAAACGCAGCAAGGGTACTGTCTGCTCCCCAACCTGTTGGATCCAACCAATATCCAACCCCCATTAAAATCGCAGCGGCAGGCAGGGTGGCCACTGGAACCATTAATGCCTTACCTACTTTTTGCATATAGCCGAGTATGTTCATTCAAACCTCTTTGTGTTTATTATTCACGGAACTTGCGCCCTGTACTTGCTTGCAACGACAGGGTGTTTATTCGTTTTCTAGTTGCTATTTGAAACTTATTTATCGATGCGAACAAACTAATTTTCGGGTACTATGGATTAAAAATTTTAATAAGTAGAGGCCGTGTTATGGCGAATGAACAAACCTTATTGAGGAATCTGCATACCTTCCATGTCGCAGCAAAAGTACTGAGTTTTACCCTTGCAGCGAAGGAATTGCACTTGACTCAAGGTGCTGTGAGCCATCGAATTAAGGTGCTTGAGAAGTCGCTTGGTTTTAATCTATTCACCCGAGGAACAAGGAAACTGGGGCTTACAGAGGAGGGCGAACGGTTTCATCAAACGCTTTCAAAATCGTTGTACTCCATTTTTGGTGAGATCGAAGAAATTAAATCGACGGATATGAGTGGGGAGATCACGATAGCCAGTTCGCCAAATTTTGCCTCGTCTTGGTTAGTACCAAGACTCAAAGGTTTTAATCAGCGCTACCCCAACTTTAATGTAAATATTCTTGTCCACGAAGAGCAACAGAACTTCGAGAATGACCAAGTTGATATCGCGTTTTATTATGGCGATGACAAACCAAAGGACTGCTTCGTTAAACCTCTCTTTGGTGAGCGCTATATTCCTATTTGTTCGCCTGAATACGCTCAACGATTTAAGCTCTTTGAACGTGGCCTAGATGGACTGAAAGAGGTCAATCTTATACATGCATTAGGGTCAAATGTCTGGGAGCGCTGGATTAAATATCACGACTATGATCTCAATATCTTTAGACACTTTTATTGTGTTGGGCATCGAGGGTTAGACCTGACCGGAGCCCTGAACTCACTTGGCTTAGCGATGGGGAGGTATTATTTTGTTAAAGACTATATTGAGAGAGGCGAGTTGGTTTGCCCTTACCCTTCAATGAGCACTAGCCAAACTTATGATTTGGTATGTCTAAATGGTCATGAAGAAAGACCAAAAATCCGGACATTTATTCATTGGATCGATAGCCAACTCTAGTGTTGGCTATCGGAACGAAAATTTAGAATGGATGATCAACCATAATCCAGAAGTTAGTGCTTTCTGGAGACTTAGCTAAATCGGCACGAACGACCAATCCGGCCATCAATGCACGAACTGATGCGCCGCCATCGTACTTGAGATCGGTAAGAAGTTCGTTCGCCGTGTAGGCAGAACCTACGCGACCTACCTCAACAAAGCCTACAAGTTGGATCCAGTCTACTCTCAAGAAATTCAACCAAGAGATATCTTTAATAGGGTTATAGGCCAACGTATAACGATATTCTGCAGAGCCATAAATCACGGCTTTGTCGTGGAATCGGTTATTGTCGTAGCCACGCATACGAGTAAAGCCACCTAAAGTTGCCCCCTCATTATAAGGTGCATTTCCGTTTATAGACTGTGTGCCATTAGGGTTATCCGTCACTTCCCAAGTAGGTGAATAACCGGTCCAGAAGTTCATCGCGATAATTCGTTGTGATGCCCAATCCGACTTGCCGAGAGAAAAGTATTTGCTCATATCAAGTTCGTTGAACGACCACTGCTTTTTAGACTCAAACCAGCCCCAATCGTGAGAAGTTGCGATGTATTGTCGGCTACCGTAGGAAGGGTTGGGGGCAAAGTCGGTATTATCGTAGAGTATGCCAAACTCCATCGCATGAATCGCGCCGTCGACGTCCCCTTGTTGAAACTCAAAAGATTGGTATCGATTAAATTGGCGAGCTACAAAGATAGTTGAGCCGCTGGTCAACGGATTCCACTCTTTACCTCCGGAAGGCTCTGAGACTAACAAACCGTTGCGGATCTGATAGTCAACGAGTCCTTTGTCTCTGGTTACACCAATAGGAAGTACATACTCCATCTTGATATCAAACCAGTTAGATGCGCCATCCGCTTCCAAATAATCTAGATTAGATGAGCCATTGCTACCGGGACGAGGTGGGGTGTAATAGGCATTACCTGAAGTATAAGCACGTTGTTTTGGGTAATACCCAAACATGCCGTATGCACTCAAGAACACGCGTTCGGTTCCTGGAATCATGTAGTTCCAAACACCTCCAGCTAGTGCATAACTGGTTTCACCTCCAAAGACAGTGCCACCTATGGTCATCTGGTCTTGGTAGATACCTTTTATCATGCCGCCAACACCGACATTTAGCCCCATGGTTTCCGTACTAAATAGGTAAGGCAGTACCATGGATTCTCTAATTCTGTCTGGCGTTTCCTGTCGGTCAATACGCGACTTGACGTTAGTTGGTGTCGCTCCTTGCGCCACCACTGCAGTGAGTGAGCACGATATAGCAGCGATGACACTTATAAAACGGCGGTATGTCATACGAGTTAGACTTCCTTGTGAGATTTTTCATTCTTATTATGGTGTAACGATAAATAGCCTAACGTTATTTTAGGAGATAGAAAACACTAAGTGGTTATTTTGGCGGCTTTTTAACAATGGTTTTGTAAATTTGGTGGTTATTGGCGCGAATATAGAAAACCCAAGCCGTAGCTTGGGTCATAGAGTATAAAGTCACGAGTGAAGATTACTACATACGCGCCTTTAAATATTCCAAAGCCCCAATGACAGATGCGACTTGAGCATCGTTACACTCTTGTGAGGTGACTTTTGGACTGTCTGGATAAACTTCAGTTGTGGTTGAGTACTCACAATCCGTCATGCCGGTGCAAAGGCTGAGCTTTTTCAGTGGGTAATTGATGACGCCATGCTGAACGACTTTAGAACCGATAATATTGCCATTTTGGTCTGGCGGGGCAATATGAGTCACTTTTTCTACATGCTGGATGATCGTCGCTTGAAATTCATCTGCGGGATTCTCGGTATTGCCGACAAGATAGAAACCGTCAGGAACATTGTCCTCGATGTAGTCGAGACCATCGCGTGCCGCTAGTGCTGGTCGAAACTCGCTTTCATCTGTATCCGTTGTTTCATGTAAATCGATATGTGCCCAAACAGTGGTATCTAACGATGCAACCATCGACATGAGGTTCGCAGACTCTTCTGTTGGTGAATCTGTATAGAAAGAGCGATTAGGGTCGACAGCATTCGGGTTCCAACGATTGATCGTTTCATAACCCCAAGGACTGACACATGGTGCGATAACAATGTTGAATAGTGACTCGTAGTGAGAGGCGTTTTCTTTGGCGAACTGAAGCGCACCGTGGACGCCAGAAGTCTCATAACCATGAACACCACCAGTAACAAGAACCGTTGGCTTCTGTGAATCCCAAGATTTGGTTTTTAATACGAAGAGTGGGAATCGATCAACATCATACGAAAGCGCACCATATTGCTCAATATTGAAGGTATCTTTTAGCGCTGCGATCTTTGGGAGTACATCTTCGCTGTACAGACGCTTAACAGTAGTCGATTCGCGCCATTGGATAACGTTTTCCTCAGTCCATTTCTGTCCTGGGGTACCGATAGGGTAGTGAAACTGGTTTTTCATGGTTTCCATTCTCGATATTGTTTGTGCTGCAAGAATAGCTTTGCAAGGTTTAACGTGCAACGAGCATGGTGTGAAGATTGTGACAAATCATTTTCGGACCACTGAGCTAGCGGTTCAAACGGCTCGTTTGATCGCGTTTAATCGCGGTTTGCTTGTTCAATCGCTGACATGAGTTTGTCAGAAATCAGGGCTTTTTGATTGGTGGTGAAATCAAACATGACGATCGTGGCTGTCCCCGTCGTGGTGACTTTGCCAAGCTTCTTGCTGACCACTTGATATTCCATCTTAAAGCGGTCTTCTTGTACCTCAGTAATTCGAGAGCCGACAAGTAATGTATCGGGGTAGGTGACAGGCAGTTTATAGCGGCAATAGGTTTCCCCAAGTACTGGGCCTATATTCGTGACTGCCATGTCTTCCATTAGATTAATGTGACTGAAGTAGTCGAGTCGCGCGGTTTCAAAGTATCGAAAATACACTGCGTTATTGACGTGATTAAGTGCATCCATTTCGCCCCAAGCGACAGGGATCTCTGTAACGACAGAGTAGTCCTTAAGCAATGATTCCATATTGTTATCCTTTATTAAGTTTGTGCATTTACTCTATTTTGGAATTAACAATAATGCAACATTAACGGTGCGAAGTTGAGTACCCCGTTTGGGGGTTTATTCAATAGGTAGGGTTGAGAGGCATTTTCGGCACAAACACAGATCGGATTTTTCGATGGAAGAGGTATCGCGCTTGTCCAGTTCAAAACACCAACAGGTATCGTGGCCCGCCGAGATGTCACAATAGGCGGCTTCTCCACATTTGGGGCAAACGTGTGTGGTTGCAGAACCTGCTAACTGCTCCATTTTGTCATCGCGTTCTTCTTCTTCCATTAAACGCCATGCAGACAACTCGTCCATGGTACGAAAGCAACCAGAACAAATGCCACCTTCGTTTTTACAGGCGGCTTTACAGGGAGTGGCGATAGCAATAGTTTTAGTCATAGATTTAAATCAATAGGTTGCACAGTTTGTTCTAGAGCGTTAGAATTAAATGGTAATAATTATCATTTGCAAAAATAAATGACGACACTCTTTTTAATTATTGGCGTGATGTTTATTCTCGCCTTAGCTCGCAAGCTTGCATTCTCCAACATAGCGCTCGCTTTGTTAAGTGGATATTTAGTGTTGTGGCTCTATTTGGATAACTCCACCCTAACGGCAATCTGTTTGCTGCTGTTTGCACTGTCACCAATTTTGGTGCGAGTAAAAAGCCGCAATATTAGTTTTATCTTGTTCATTCAAGCTTTAATTTTGCCAGTTGCGATTCATTTTGGGATGACGTCGCTGCCGATTCAGTAACGTTCCCGAATCAATAAAAAAGGCTCCCATTGAGAATGGGAGCCTTGACGATAAGTACATCAGTAAAAATTACTTCACTTGCCAGTTGACCGTTTCTCCGCCACGGATAGGTACAACAATGTCATTACCGAATGGCATGGTTTCTGGCACGTTCCATTCAGATTTCTCTAGCGTGATAGTATCTGTGTTACGTGGTAGTCCATAGAAGTCTGGGCCGTTGTGGCTTGCGAATGCCTCTAAATTCTCTAGCTTGCCTTCTTGCTCGAATACTTCTGCGTATAACTCTACTGCTGCGTGAGCAGTGTATGAGCCAGCACAGCCACAAGCGGCTTCTTTTTTGCCTTTAGCGTGTGGTGCAGAGTCAGTACCTAAGAAGAACTTCTTACTTCCGCTAGTTGCCGCTTCTACTAATGCTTGTTGATGCGTACCGCGTTTTAGAATTGGTAGGCAGTAGAAGTGTGGCTTGATACCGCCAACGAGCATATGGTTGCGGTTATACATCAAGTGGTGTGCGGTAATTGTTGCTGCTACGTTGTCGTTGGCATTTTTAACAAACTGAGCTGCATCGGCTGTCGTAATATGTTCAAGAACAATCTTAAGGTTAGGGAAGTCGTTAACGATTGGAGCCAGTACCGTATCGAGGAACTCTTTTTCACGGTCGAAGATGTCAACGTCGTGAGTAGTCACTTCACCGTGAACCAAAAGTAGCATTCCAACTTCTTCCATTGTCTCTAAAACAGAGTAGATGTTCTTTGCTGAAGTTACGCCAGAATCTGAGTTCGTTGTTGCACCAGCTGGGTACAGTTTTGCTGCTACCACACCAGCCGCTTTGGCTTTACGAATTTCTTCTTGAGAGGTGTTGTCGGTTAGGTACAGCGCCATTAGAGGCTCAAACTGCTCAGATGGTTTTTCGGCCATGATGCGCGCTTTATACGCAAGTGCCATTTCAGTGTCAGTGACAGGTGGGATAGTGTTAGGCATGATCAATGCGCGGCCGTTGTAGCGACTGATGTCACGAACGGTATCTTTTAGTACTTCGCCATCGCGAAGGTGAACGTGCCAGTCGTCAGGACGAGTAATAGTCAATGTAGTCATTTGGGCTCCCACCAAGTTAGATTCTTCTTGAAACGGAGCCTAAACGGCCGCGAAAAATGTGAATGCAATCGCTTACGTTTAGGCGACAGGATGATAGAGGAAAACGACTTAGATTTCACTATGTTTCTGGGACAATGTGCAAAAAGGCGTTAACATTGTGCTCTGCAAATGGACATAACAACAAAAAGGGCTCAGTCGTGGCAAAATCTACTCTGCTTTCCCAAATCAATATCTATCCAGTTAAGTCAGTTGGAGGTATTTCTCTTTCCTCTTCATGGGTTGAAAAACAAGGGCTTTGTTTTGACCGTCGTTTTATGGTGGCATTGGCCGATGGTTCAATGGTGACCGCACGCAAATACCCTAACATGGTAAAAGTGTCATCCAGCCTTCTACCGACAGGTATTATCTTCACTTACCCTGGACTGCCTCCTTTAAAGCTGCAATACAGTACATTTAAAATGCAGGATACGGCCGCTACAGTATGGGCAGACAGTTTCTCTGCTTACACGACAACAGATGAAGCGGATGATTGGTTCAGTGAAGTATTGAATCAAAGGGTTGAGCTACTTTTCACTGGCGAGCAATCAAACCGGGTAAGAGAAAAACTGGGTCATAATGTGAGCTTTGCAGACGGCTATCCTTTACTTATCATTAGCTCCGGTTCACTAGCGGAATTGAATAAGCGAAGCAGTGAAGTACATAGTATGGAGCAATTCAGAACCAACTTAGTGGTTGACTCGGACGAGTCATTTATCGAGGACTCATGGAAGAGAATTAAGATCGGTGATGTAGAGTTTGAAGCTGTAAAGCCATGTGAGCGTTGCATTCTGACAACAGTTGATGTTGAAAAAGCGGAATTCAGAGCCAGCAAAGAACCGCTAACGACCTTCTCACGCTTCCGTGCCAATGAACGCGGTGGCGTGTTCTTTGGTCAAAACCTTGTGGCAAAGAATGAGGGTATGATTCGCACTGGTGATGCTATCGAAGTACTGGAATACAAAGACAAAGAGTACTACGAGGATCTGGATGCGCATAAACAAGAATTTGTTTGTGTCGAGCGAGAGCATGTCGCGAGGAATTTTGAAACTTTTTGGTTAGAACCTCAGAAAGGTGCAATGCCAAGCTACAAAGCAGGCCAGCATTTACCGATAGAACTCAGTATGGATGGTAAAGCGGTCAAGCGCTTGTATACCTTATCATCAAGTCCAAGTCGTCCTGGACGCTTAGCGATATCGGTGAAACGAGTTGATGGTGGAGAAGTATCGAATTGGCTGTTTGATCATTTTCAAGTAGGTGACACCTTGATTGCCGATAAGCCTAACGGTTCATTCCATATTGCCAACTCTGAACATGAGCCGCTGTTATTATTATCTGCAGGAAGTGGCGTAACTCCGATGATGTCGATGCTGCGCGACCTTACCGACCAAAACGATATACGAGATGTGGTGTTCTACCATCAATGTTCAACTTACGCTGATATCCCATTTGCGAATGAGTTGAAAAACCTAGAGAAGCAAAATAAAAATCTCACGGTGATATTGGCACTGACGCAACCATCAGAGGATTGGCAGGGATTAAAAGGACGTTTTAGTTTGTCCCATCTAAAACAAATTGCCGACCTTACTGAGAGACAAGTCTTCGTTTGTGGACCTGACGGCTTTATGCAAAAAGCAAAGAACTTGATGTTGAAGAAAGGACTACCTGAAGATCACTACCACCAAGAGGCTTTTGGGGTCGCTACTGCAACGGAACAAGTGGTTAAAACCGTACAAATTAGCTTAGATGGTACGGTGTTTGAGGGGGACAATCAGCAAACGATTCTAGAGCAAGCAGAAAAAGCCGGTCTTGCAGTTGCTCACAGTTGCCGTGCGGGGTTTTGTGGCGCGTGTAAGGTTACGGTAGAGTCAGGCCTAGTTCATCAACCTGACGTACCGGCGATTCAAGACAGTGAAATTGCAGAAGGAAAGGTTTTAGCTTGTTGTGCGGTACCACAGACAGATGTGGATATTGTCAGTTAAATAGAGAATTGCGAGGCTGTTTGGTGCCAGTGTCCAACTGGCACCGACTTTCTATTTATTGCCTACTTTGAAGCACTCACTATACGTTGATGCAACGAATCTTTTAGTACCGCTCTATTGTGTTTCAGTTGATGCATTTCGGTATCTTCGATGGGAGAACCGTTCAGTTCTAACACACGAATTTCTTTATCCAGCGCGTTGTAGTTTTTCGTGTCAGCTGCAAAGCCTTCATCGCTTGCCGCAAGGGCATGAATAACGTCTTG
The DNA here is from genome assembly GCF_000733315.1 of Vibrio sp. ER1A. Classification (NCBI taxonomy): domain Bacteria; kingdom Pseudomonadati; phylum Pseudomonadota; class Gammaproteobacteria; order Vibrionales; family Vibrionaceae; genus Vibrio; species Vibrio sp. ER1A. The sequence goes on along the minus strand of NZ_JPJA01000086.1, from coordinate 1,211,849 downwards.
ATGTTCTGGAAATTCCTTCAGAAGAGAGTGATCTTCGCCTAACATAGCAACCCCTTTTATTGGTGAACAATAGTTTTCGCTTGGGCATTCGCACAAGTGACTCTGGGCGCCAACGGCACTTGTGATCACTAGTGCTGTTATAACAATGGCACATCTTTAAGCTGATTAAAAGTTGAGCGATGGCAAGATCTGATTTCAGAGAGGTAAATCACAGGGTTAAAAAAAGCCAGCAAATAATTGCTGGCTCTATGAAGGAAATCAACTTAGTCGTAGATCGTTGGGATTGGCTCGCGTTTATGTTGTGTTGCTTTATAAATGGCAACGAGGCGATCACTGACTTCTTGAGATACAGGCTTACCTTCGAGGAAATCGTCAATCTGATCATAAGTCAGGTTGAGCGCATCTTCGTCTGCTTTTTGTGGTGCGAGTTCTTCCAGATCTGCAGTCGGTGTTTTCTTAACGAGTTGCTCTGGCGCGCCAAGGGTATCTGCTACTTCACGAACTTGGCGTTTGCTCAGGCCAAATAACGGGGCAAGGTCACAAGCACCGTCACCAAATTTGGTGTAGAAACCAGTAATGTTTTCTGCCGAGTGGTCCGTACCTAGCACTAACCCTCCCACGTATCCCGCGATTTCATACTGAGCAACCATGCGAGCACGAGCTTTTACGTTACCTTTTACAAAGTCGACCTTTGCGCTGTCTTCTGGTAGTAGACCTGTGCCTTCTAGAGCTATATGTGAAGCGGCGTGCAAACCGTCAACGCCCGCTTTAATGTTCACAGAAACAGAATGAGTTGGTTCAATGAAAGACAAGGCTAGTTGTGCTTCGTCTTCATCTTTTTGTTCACCATAAGGTAGGCGAACAGCGATAAAACGATAGTCTCTAGAATTACTTTCTTCATTCAGTTCATTCACTGCAAGTTGAGCAAGGCGACCACAAGTTGTTGAGTCAACACCACCACTGATACCCAGGACGATAGATTTGCAGCCAGATTGCTGAAGTTTTGACTTGATAAAAGCAACGCGGCGTTCAATCTCAAAGCGTGGGTCAATAGACGGAAGCACGCGCATTTCGTCTCGAATTAGTTGTTCCATGTGGGATCCCTTTTCCTGCAAGCAAAAAATATTTTCTCGTATGATACCTACGAAAATCGCTGAAAAAAAGTTACAGTTAGGGTCAATCTATGCAGAGAGACGATTTATTGAGATACATATGACAAAAATAGCGATATTTGGTAGCGCTTTTAATCCTCCTAGCTTTGGGCATAAGAGTGTTATTCAATCTCTGAATCATTTTGACAAAGTACTATTAGTTCCTAGTATCTCTCATGCATGGGGAAAAAGTATGCTCGATTACAGCATACGTTGTCAGTTAGTGGACATGTTTATCTCCGACATTGGACAAGCCAATGTTGAACGTTCCAACATTGAAGAGTCTCTTTACGAACCAGGAACCTCTGTGACAACTTTTGCTGTATTGGAAGCGTTAGAAAAAAGATACCCAGAAGCTGAACTAACTTTTGTTGTTGGTCCCGACAATTTCTTCAGCTTTAGCAAGTTTTATAAAGCGCAAGATATTGTTGAGCGATGGTCCATTCTCGCTTGCCCTGAAAAAGTGAAGATCCGCTCGACGACGATACGATATAGTTTGTCACAAGGTTTGAATGTAGATCACTTAACGACGCTTAGCGTCGCTCAACATTTGGTCGCACATAAGCTATATTGATAAAGATTATAACAAGGACGAAAAATAAAAAATGAAAGCAAGATGGAGTTGTATTGCTTTAGTAGTAGTGGTGAATAGTCCTCTCGCATTCGCATTTTGTGAGAGTAATACGAACAAATCTGTTGTGTTAAAAACGACGGAGGAAGAGTCGTTTTGCTCGCTTATTTCTAAACCCTTCAACTATATTGGCAACCAAGTTATTACGCTTGGTGGTTTAATAGAAGACGAACCTCCTATCAACTCTCTACAAGATTCTTATTGGGATCAATGGCTTCTTACGCAAGAATCCGAACCTGTGCTAACAGGTAACATAGAAAATAGTTTTGTTGGTATTGGTTTATGGGTACCTGAGGAAATCGCTCGTCATAAAGACGAAATGTCGATGCAAGAATGGCTGATGGCACAAGGGCTTCATTTCGGCGTTGGCTTTGGTGAAAAAGGTAAAGAACCACGTTTACGCTTGGACTACCGTTGGCATCAAGACTACCAAGGCGATATGATGATGCAGGTGGAAGTGCCGTTTTAACCAGTTTTAGAGAAGTAACGCTGTTCTGTGCTCTGTTTATCAGCTCCCACGCTTAGTCATGGAATATAAGTTGCTCGGTAATCCTAACTAAGGGTCTCCCCTCCGATTTAATGAAACCAAACTCTCGTCAGGCTTGGCATAACTCAAGCGATCAAGTCGTTGTGTGACATGGTAACTATCCAAACCAGAAATGGTTACTAAGTCGATACGTTCTAAATCAAGGTAACCGTCAGGCATAATGGCTTGTTCTGACATGTGTATAGAAACTACTTCGCCTATGAGCATTTCTGTGTTGTTACTTTTAATATGGATGTGCTCCTTCAGAACCAAACCCATTTTTAAATTGCTTTCAAGTACGAATGGAGCAGGAAAAGAAGAGTGGTAATAGGGAGTAAGTCCTACAGCACCGAACTCGGATATGTGCTTTGGATATCTAGCGGATGTTTGATGTGCTTGCTGGAAGAAGCTGGCAGCAACGGCATTGATCGTGAAATGACCGGTTTCGAGTATATTTTCCATGGTATGCCTGCGACTATTTCTTGGACGAACAACAAAGCCAAAGAGTGGTGGTTGGGAGCCGAGGTGAATGACAGAGCTTACAATAGCCAGATTTTCATTGCCTTGTTGGTCGCAAGTGCCGATTAAATTTGCGCTTTTGTATCCAGCTAACGAGTTGATAAGACGAGTTCGATACCTAGATTCCATGTTATCGATATCGTTCTTTGAAAAGATGATATTTTTCATAATGCATTGGAGGCTTTCTGCCATTCCCTTCTATATTTTTACGTGCAAAAAGAGACAGAATTTCAACGATAACTGTACCTATAAATGTCTCTTTCAAAGGTGATAAGACAGCTATCTTACGCGTTAAGTCGGTTGGTCGATCAACCGCGTTTTTTGTGACTAGATAACCGAACGTGACGTGACAGAATACGTTGACCTTCTTCTTTGACATCAAGTCTTTTTCGCCATGTCCAGAGTCTCTCCCTTGCTGTCTTTGCATTGGATTCCAAATCGATGATGGGGTTGAGATAGAGGGCGGAAGAGTCGAGATCGTACATAATGGCTTCCATCGCTGTCATCTTCCAAGGCTCAAACAAAAGCGGCACAGGCACCTTAGACAACTCAGGTAGCCACTTGAGAATAAACTTACCCTCAGAGTCGTGCTCTTGAGCTTGTTTCGTGGGGTTGTAGATACGGATCGTGTTTACCCCTGTGATGCCGGCCTGCATTTGAAATTGTGGATAGTGAATACCGGGCTCAAAGTCTAGAAAAAGCTGCGCTAAGTGTGTGACGCCTGCACGCCAGTCTATATTTAGATGATGGGTTAGAAAGCTGACTAGCATGGCGCGCATTCGAAAGTTGAGATACCCTGTCCGGTGCAAGCAGCGCATACTAGCATCGACTAACGGTATGCCTGTTTTACCTTGTTTCCAGGCCTCTAACAGTATTAGATCTCTACTAGTGTTGTGTTCCAGCAGTGGCTCATAGGCTTTGTTTAGGCAACGAAACTCCATCTTACACTCCGATTCGAATTTCTGCATAAAATGACAGTGCCAATGTAAACGAGAAGACAGAGCGACTAGACTGCGACGAAAACCAGTAACTTGCCAATGCTGTAATAGGCTTTGGTAAACTTGTCGAAGCGAGATGTTACCCCACGCAAGATAGGGAGATAGGCGTGAGCACGCCACCCGAGACGCTGTAGGGCTAGATAAGGAACGATAGTATTCACGACCGCGTTGCTGGAAGAAATCATGTAGCGTCTCCCAAGCTAGCGAACTACCGCCAGTCTGCATACCCTTAAGTTTTGATTGCCAGTTTAGTGGTGGAGAAAAAGCATGATCAAGACTAACCGTGTCGAGAGTGGTAAGTGCCTTGTTATGGAGTTGGATATCTAAAATAGGCTCTCTCATTACTTTGTTCCAACGTTTATCCCAGTGAGTTCTGTTGGCAGCTCCTCGTATTACTGCACCGAGTTGGTATTCGTGCCACGGTATGTTGTGTTTTTGAAACCAAGTGGCTATGTTTTTATCTCGTTCAAAAGTACAGTTCAGGCCAAGCTCCTGATGAGAAAATACTGCATTAATATAGAAACGGTTGCTTATAGAGCGAAAGCACTCTAAGGCGTCACCGTGCATGATAGTGACATTGTGAGAGAGAGGGGCAAGCGTAGCGTTCATATCGGTTAGGGACTGCCAAACGAAACGCCAGTGTCTTTCAGAATAATGAGGGTTATCAAGCAGCATGGGTTCAAAAACATATAGAAGTACGGTTGGGAACTTAGACAACAAGGCTTGCTGCAAGGGCTGGTGATCGGTTAAGCGTAAATCACGCTTAAGCCATACAATATTAATGGTCTGCATCATTAACCTCTTTGGTTTCCTGACTCATGTCTACGTAAAGCGAGTACATATTTCTCAGAAGACCAATGGATTAATTCTAATAACGCTATTGAGGCGTCCTACATCAGCTTTACTACTATGTTTGAAGTAAGATCTTTATGAAGCCTAGTGCCAATCACTTAGGATTGTTATATTACTTCCTTAATAGTCAATAGTATTGAATAGCTGTCTGTTATTGAGATGTATCGTCTCTGATGATAGCCGTTCAACCAGAGACGCCAAGAAAAGTAGTAGGAAAAGTTAGAAATAGGTAGGGTGTGCTCTGCGGTCAATTAACGGAGGTCAGTGTTGCCCAATAAGCTTTGAGACAGTAATTGAAGTTGCTCTCTATTTCCTGCGAAAAGATTGTCACAGATAGCCTCTAATTTGATCCCTGATAGTCTTTGCTTTCGAGCTTCTCTTACAAGCAATGCGAGTGCGAGTTCGCCAGAAATCGTCTCACTGTTCGGTTTCCATTGACTTACCGCTAAGCATTCTTGAGTTTGTGATAGTTTTGGAGAAAGCTTCGTCACATCATGACGAATGACTTGAAGCAAGTCCTTGGTGATATCAACACAACTTTCAATAAGAAGCCTATCCAAGAGCGCGGAAGTAAGCGTGCTTACGTTGACCTGACCAGCTTGCTTGGGAAAAGAGTCCGTTAGTCTGACAGAGAATTTCACTACACTCACGTGACTAGTTGGCAAGATGGTTAAACTCATCAAACAATCCAGTGGTAGCCAGAATGTATCACCGGCGTTAAAGACATATTCATTTTTTCCAAGCTTCAACAACACCTTTCCACTCTCAACTCTGAACAGCTGATTATGTAGTGTCTTTTTACGAGGTGTAATAGTCAGCAAGTCGTAGCTGATGGATTGAAAGTCTATGGCGTGGTTCATGATGGTCTTTGGTAGTTAAACTGCGCGTAGATTACCGTGAGTGAATCCCAAATCCAACCTAAGATCGCACTTTTATGTGCGCTGTGCTGAACAATCATGCAAAAGTGTGGTCTGACCTTAACAAAAATAGACTTAAGTTAGCTGCGGTCTTTAGACACTAAGCGTAGAATAGTGCAGCTTTTAATTTGATGTAACAAACATGACAACACAAAACGACCCATATATTGATATTCGTCCGTACAACGACGAAGAGATTCCTGCAGCGATTGACCGTTTGATTAATGATGCAGAGTTTATAGATGCTATTTTGCAACATCGCTTTTCAAATCATGCTCCTTGGTTCAAAGCTCTAATGAGCCCAATGGTAAAAGTGTACTTGAAGTTTAAGTGGGCGAAACTGGATAGCGTTGAAGCTATTCAACTAGAGGTAAAAAAATACCTAGAGCAAACCTTGGATACGACGACGAAAGGCGTGGTGTACAAAGGTCTCGACAAACTAGACAAAAATACGTCGTATCTATTTGTCTCCAATCACCGAGACATTGCGATGGATCCGGCTCTAGTCAACTATGGTCTGCATGAAGGGAACCATAGAACAGTTCGTATCGCGATTGGTGACAACCTGTTGAAGAAGCCTTGCGCTACAGAACTGATGCGTCTAAACAAGAGCTTCATTGTAAAGCGCTCCTTGAAAGGCCCTCGTGAAATGATGAAGGCGTTGGGCACTTTGTCTTCATACATTAAGCACTCACTGGACACTGGCAATTCCATTTGGATCGCCCAAAAAGAAGGTCGAGCAAAAGACGGTAACGATTTTACTGATCCAGCTATTCTTAAAATGTTCCACGTAGAAGGGCGTAAGCAAAAGATACCTTTTGCTGAGTACATCCGTTCTTTAAAGATTGTTCCTGTTTCGATTTCGTACGAAAACGATCCATGTGACATCGCGAAAGCTAACGAGCTTTACGAGAAAGCGACGCATGGTAACTACGAGAAAGGAGAATTTGAAGATATCGAGAGTATCGTTCAAGGTATTGTAGGCCGTAAAGACAGCGTTCACGTTGTATTTGGTGACGTAATCGATCAAGATTTTGATACTCCAGAAGCGCTTGCGGAAGAGATTGATCGTCAGATTCACGAAAACTACACACTGTTTCCAATTAATAAGTTGGCGGCAGGTTTGGAAGATGAGTTTATCACTGGAACGACTCGCGCGACGCTTCAAGATAAATTGGATGCTTTACCAGAAGGTGCTCACCCGTTCTTAATTGATAGTTATGCGAACCCGGTAAAAAATATCATTAAAGAGCGCGAGAAACTCTCCGCTTAATTTTTGCTGTAGGGCACGAGCTCAAAGTTAAAAAAACCAGTCGTATTGACTGGTTTTTTATTTTCCGAAAAGCCAAGCGGCTAATTGACGCTTAGTGTCTTGAATAGATCGATAAAATTGGAAATTTGTTCCAACCAAAGTTAATGGTGAGAGAAGTGGTTTTGTTCGGACCAACTGATTCATGAAAGTCTTCAGCAAATATACGTTCGCCATTAGCCAAGATAGCAACTAACTGCGTTTGATTGATAGTACGTTTGGCTGAAGAAGTATTGGTTACGGTGACAACCGCCCACCGTTCTCCTGACTCGCTACTCATGAGAACATAGTTATTGATAGAGAAATCACTGCGATTAGGTTGGATGTTATCGCTATTTGGAAACGCCAGTTCGGAATAGTGTATCGCTGGCTGGTCGATACTTAGTGTCTCATATTCCATCGACATAACTGGTAAGGTTACAGCAAGGCTCCATATTAAGAGTAGGGCTCGAAACATACTACAAATCTCCTTTCCCGTTAGGTGTTATTTTCTTATAAATCAATTGTTAGGAGTACAGGCTGCTCGCGCCCTCTGGACGTGTCTTAAACCGTTTATGTAGCCACATCCAACCGGGAATATCGCGCTCAATCATTCCTTCTAGTTCCTTGTTTAGTACCTTGGCTGCAGTTTCAGGGTCACGCCTTGGAATTTGCTCGCTCAAATCCTCGCCAATATGCAACGTATAATGATTATCTTGTACGACAGTAACCCCTGAAATTACGGCACAGTTTGTGGCATCAATGAGGACGCTGGGGCCTGCTGTTACAGCAGCTTGCTGCACTGCAAAAAACGGTGCAAATACTGAGTTGTGATGACCATAATCATGGTCTGGCAAATACCAGAGTCGGCATCCCTTTTTAAGCGCTCTAAGCATGGTTCTTACATCTGTTCGGTCAATCATTTGATGGCCACTTCGGGTGCGACCTCTATGTTGGACGAACTCGTAAACCAGGTTTGAATGAGGTCGATAAACGCCAAAACCTTGAGCAAACTGACCGAATATTGAAGCGGTCATTTCTAGATTTAGGTGATGACTGCACACTACCAAGGTTCCTCGCCCCGCCGCCTCTTGTTCTAAAAGGACTTCCCTGTCGACAACGGAAGAGATTCTGCGTAGTCGCCATTCAGGCCAAAACCAAGCCATACCCGTTTCAAACAGTGCGATACCAGTGCGTTTAAACGTGTTTCTCAGTATTAAATCGCGTTGTTGAGTTGTGTAATGAGGAAAACAAAGTGCTAGATTTTGGGCGGCAACTTGGGATCGTTTCCTGAGTATTTTCATCGCCAATAATCCAGTTCCAGTGCCTAGTCCGCGTAAAAAGGAGTAGGGAAGGACATTGACGATGAAAGCGAGAAATCCAAAGGCGCACCAGATTCCCCAGTATTTAGGGGCTAGCATACGCACTGAAAATAACGGTCTTGGTACAATATTCATAATTAAAGTATTCGCGTTTAATTGCCAATGATCTCTATTGGTAATTCGGGCAATTTACAATGAATATAAAATCGAGCAGTTCAGTGAAGAAGTGACTCGGAGAAGCGTTGAATGCCGTCAGTATTACTAATACTTCTTGATGAGAGTTCGTTCCATTGATTGGTCGTTATTACTCTATATTTGATACTGATCCGCTATAGAATTATAAAGATCTATTGATTGGCTTGATGTCATGTAACGTAGTGATTTGTCAGTGGTTGTCTATAATCAAATCAAGTTTGTACATTTAGGTGACCTAATGAACTATCCCGAAGCATTACCCCATGGTGAATTGACTCAAGTATTGGAAAATATTTATTTGGTCACAGGGTCTGTTTCCATGAAAGCGCCACACCCTAAATGGGGACCGTTTAATCTTGTCTTTAGTCGAAATATGATTGTGATTAAACAAGGTGGAGACCTTATTTTAATAAACTCGGTGAGACTGAGTGACGAAGGCATCGCTGAGTTAGATGAGTTGGGCGACGTTAAACACGTCATTCGATTAGCTGCCTTTCATGGCTTTGATGACCCATTTTATAAAGAAACGTTTGGAGCAACCTTGTGGTCAGTGGACGCGCCTTATATACGAGGATTTTCAAGTGAAGAAAGTGCAGAATACTACCGTGCTGATCGAATTCTAAAGTCGGGTGATGATCTTCCTATCAATGGTGCGTCCTATCATGAGTTTTCCACCAGTACCCCCAATGAAGGCCTGATTCTGCTGCATCGGGATAAAGGTATTTTGGTATCTGGCGACAGTATGCAGAACTGGTCCCGACCTGATGAATATTTCAATTGGTTTGCAAAGTGGGTGATGCCCCATATGGGTTTCATTTCTCCAAATAATTTTGGTCCTGGATGGCTAAAAATGGCTAAACCAACGGCCACTGAGCTAATGGAAAAGGCGATGTTGAACTATGATACCTTGCTACCAGCGCATGGCTTTCCCATTATAGAAAATGCACGCGAAGGATTTGTTTCAGCCGCTGAACGGCTACAGAATTGAATTAAAGCTATTAATATTTACTAACAATTGATTGAATCGGTGTCTTATGATGAGACGTAGCGCACAATAAAGTAGGCTGCCCTCCTTTTGACTTGGGGTCCGCTATGCACAGCAAATATCCATACATTGTTGCATTGAGTATATTGACATTGGCAGGTTGCAGTTCTTCCATTCCTCCAGAAGAGCGCCAAGCGGCCCGCGAAGAGATTAATGCTACATCAGATACACTGATTAATCAGCTCAGTGAACGTTACCCTGACTTACCTGAGCGGCTTGCCTATGCTGATGGTTACGCTGCTGTTTCTATGTCTAATGTAAAGATCCCTGTTTTAGGTGGTGGTACTGGAGTTGGTGCAATCTATGACCAACGAGATGGCTCCGTAACCTATATCAACGTCAACCGATACGAAGTGGGGGCTGGTCTTTCACTAGGTACTACTCAAGCGTTGGCTATCTTCAACGATGCTTCAACATTAAAGGAATATCGCAGTGGATCTTGGGAACCTTCAGTCGGAGCTGAGTGGTTTTTAGGTGAAGATGGCCAGTTTAGCAGTATGAGCTTAGCAGGTAGAGATGAAGACGTACCTATCTATCTTATTTCTAGTTCCGGTGGTGGTGCCGTCGGTAGTGCGAAGGTAGTGTCGGTTTCGGTTAACTACGACCTAACAGAGACAGGGCTTGGAGAAAATCGAGTACCAAATAAAGAGCCTATTACTGCCAGTGATGCGCCACCTAAGAAGTGGGACCGAGCGCTGCCTTTCTATGCTCAGAATGTTATTGATAAAGGGTTTAGCTTGCCAAAGCCATTTGGTATCAGTGTGATTTATGCCGATACATTCCAACAAATGCAGCTTAATGATTTAGAAGTTGGCTTTCGTGGTTCAAACAAAGTACCGATTGACTTCGTTTCGTTTGATAACAATACCAGCCATACACAGACTCCACAGTTAAAGCTAGATGCTTGGGTATTCCCGTTTATGAATGTCTTCGCGACGGTTGGTAAAATCAGTGGTGAAGCTGATATTCAATTTACTATTGATGGGAACGACTTTATCAATCAGGCAGGTATAGATTGTTCCAAACTTGCGAATAAGCCAGTGTGTAATAGAGTAGAAGACAAAGCACTTACAGTGCCCGTTGTCGCCGATCTAAGTGGTACCAATTATACCGTTGGCACTATCCTAGCTTCAGGTTGGAAAGATTACTTCTTCACAGTTCCAATTTCGGTCTCTTATGCGGACATGCGTCGCAGTGATGCTGAAGGGTTTGTTCTTAATATCTCGCCTCGTGTTGGTAAGCAAATTCCACTTAAAGGAACTCAATCCATTGCCATTTATGCTGGGGCAACCTATCTGGATAGCCGTTTAACCATTTCGGGGTCACAACCAATACCAGGCACCAATGAGTCTATTGATTATAAGGTTGAGCAAGAGAATATTGATAAGTGGCTGGGGTTAGTGGGTGCCAACTATAACTTCAATCGAGATTGGTCTCTTTCTATGGAGTATGGACAGAATGGAAGTAAAAAGCGTCAGTTTATTTCGAGTCTAACCCGACGCTTTTAACTGAGGTTTGCCCATCCAAAGAGGTGACGATGGTTAGGCCAGATTGGATTAGATAAACTAATCGAGAATCCATAAAATTATTTGTAATTAAATTACTTAAAACATTTGACCTTCGTCACGAAATGGGTAAAATTCGCTCTGTCTTTTGAAATGTTATTACATAAGGTAGAGAAAATGAACGCAGCACTTCTATCAACATTGGACACTGAGAAAACTACAGAAGTAGAAAAAGCATCAAAATCTTCAACTTCTACTCTAGGTGAGATCGCAACTATCCTAACGATGTACCTTGCGACTTCAGCTGTAGTTTTGTTACTTAGCCTAACTTGGGTTATGTAACCAGCCTTTCAAGGATTTGAAAAGTAAGCGATACTCCCTAAAGCAGTTCATGTGAGTATCGCCTAAGTCCCCCCTTCTTTACGAGCTACGGCTCAACCACAACGTACTTACCATTGCTCACCGCAAGAAACCAATTTCCTCTCGAAACAAAGTACTGTTGTCCTCTTTTATTTACTGCTGTCGCCCCTTCAGGGAGCTTTTTCACCATTTGTCCTAGTGGATAACGCCTCTTTGGTGGCTTCTCTACGATAATGTATTTGTGCTTCTCTTTTTTGTAGTAGTGGCCATCAATCAACGCATAGGTAACCCCTGCGATGGCAAGCATAACGGCGGAGTCCGGTAATCTATGAGGCTCATAGTGGTGCACAATGTGAACTTCTTTCTTATGATGTTTGTGCTTTTTCCACGGTTTGTCGAAGTGTTTATGCCAAGGGTCAGCAAAGGTAGGGGAGGACAAAACGCTCAAGAATAAGATGAGTATTTGCGCTTTTTGGGAGAATTTTCTGTTCATGAATGACCTAAGAGATGTGTGTTCTCAGGTCATTGTCTATGTATTCACGATTGTCGAGTTAACCGCCTGTCAGCAGCTGGTAGGTTTTACATGAAGCGACAATAAGTTAACTTACTTAAATAGTTATCATGAATGCGTTAAGTCTGGATGTGATTGATAGTATTGATACAACGCATCAATATCAGGGCTACACATTACGGACATAACTTGCTTTAGTGTATCTAGAGGCCAGTTCCACCACTGCATCTCAAGCAATTTATTGATCTGATCTTCGCTGAAACGTTTTTTGATCACCGTATTATGTCCAACCACAATGGCATAGGGCTCTACGTCTTTGGTGATAACCGAACGAGCGCCAATGACAGCGCCATCGCCAATTTTGACTCCAGGCATAATCATCGCTTCACTGCCAATCCACACATCGTTGCCAACGATGGTATCGCCCGCTTTCTGAAAGCCATCTTTGACATCAGTACCGAAGGTTTCTTGTGAGAATGGGAAGGTAGAAATCCAATCGAGTCGATGCCCTTGGTTGCCCGCGAGCATAAACGTTGCCCCTGAAGCAAAAGAGCAAAACTTACCGATGATCAGTTTATCGATATCGGTATAAGCACCGCTTTCCCAAAATTCTCTCGTGGGTTTATCGCCCAGTAGGTAGCGAACTGCGATATCTTCGAAGCTCTTGCCGTGGTAAAAGCCAGAGTAATAGGAGTAGTCGCCAACCTGAATATTAGGGTTAGTAACCTTGTCTTTGATGACTTCACCTTGAAGCCAGTTAGGAAATGTATTCATGTCTTTCGTTCTTTTTGGTAATGACTCACAAAATCTAGCACGACCTTTAGTCGCTTCCAATGAGCTTGTTGTAGAAGTTTGTATTGCCCACTAAGTTACTTATAACAGTAGACGCAATGAAAGGTGCAAATATGAAGGGATTTCATATTAGACAAATGAATTTGGAAGAGGTGCAGTTAGCGGTCGATTGGGCGGCGGAAGAGGGCTGGAATCCAGGGCTCAATGATGCGCAGCAGTACTTCCTTGCTGACCCGTCCGGCTTCTTGCTAGGGAGTTTAGACGGTGAGCCGATAGCGTGTATCTCTGTGATCAAATATGACCACAACTTTGGCTTCTTGGGGTTTTATATCGTCAAACCAGAGTATCGGGGGAAAGGGTATGGAATACAAATTTGGCGTAAAGGAATGGCTTATTTAGAGGGTTGCAATGTTGCTTTGGATGGCGTCGTAGACCAACAGGACAACTACAAGCGCTCTGGATTTGTCTTGTCACACCGTAATATTCGCTATCAAAGCCTAACCGCATCATCGCCATATAATCAAGAGACTATCAAGCCTTTGCATAGTGTAAGTTTGGATTTAGCTCAGCATTACTTGCTCCCCTTTTTCCCGCCACATCGAGAGGCGTTCTATCAATCATGGCTGTTTCAGCCAAACAGTGTGGCTTTATATGCTGGTTCACCTTCTGATATTAAAGGCATTGGGGTTATTCGGCCGTGCAAAGATGGGTATAAAATAGGACCGTTATTTGCTGACTCAATGAGTATTGCAAACATGCTCTATACTGGACTTACTTCGAGTGTTGAGCCAGACCAACCGGTTTTTCTAGATGTCCCTGAAACCAATAAAGCAGCACTAGAGTTGGCATCAAATCATCAAATGACCGCCTGTTTTGAGACAGCGCGCATGTATACCAAGGGCAGTCCTGATATTGCTCTTAGTAGAACCTTTGGTGTGACTTCTTTTGAAATTGGTTAGCTGCCTGAAAGCTCATGTTAAGCGGTGGGTCGTGCTTCGCTATCAGTCAGATTGTTGACCCATCGATGACTGAATACACGCCAAGTAGCGGGGAAAGCTTTGACGATCTCTTCTGATGTCATCATTAACAATACTACCGGAAACGACCAGTCAAAGAACATCGCTCCCAAAGCGGTGAGTGGAACTGCCCAGACCCACTGGCAAACAAAGTCCATATTCATACAGAATTTGTTGTCTCCGCCGCTACGCAAAATCCCCACGATCAAGGTGATGTTGATGCTGCGCATCAAGATACTCAACGCGACAATTGGGAAGCTTAGTGCCATCAAGTCGATAACTTCTAGCGATAGCGCTCCATAGAGTTTCAATATGGCAGTTTGCATTATTAGTAATAGTCCGCCGAGTACAGCGCCCAGAAGAATGGCGGATTTGAATGCCCAGCGTGCGTAAATGGTGCTGAGTCCAAACTGATTCGCACCCAAACTGTTGCCAATCAGGATACCGACAGCGCTAGATAAACCATGAGCCACAGAAAGTCCAATAGACTCTAACGGCGTAATCACAGCCATAGTCGCCAGTTCGATTTCGCCCATGCGGCCAAGAATCAAGTGGAAGGTAAAGATCCCTGCGCACCAGATAAAGGTTCCGACGACAATAGGGTAAGTAATCGTGAAAAACTTACGAACCAATGAAGGTTTAAAAGCATTGGATATATGCTTAAGGCGGAGTGCTAGTGCTGGGTATCGATAATAGATAAGAGTAATGACGGCAATAAGACGAACACTACGCGCGATCACACTGCCGATGCCTGCGCCAAGTAAACCAAGTTCTGGGGCACCAAAGTGGCCGAAGATGAGTACGTAGTTCAACGCAACGTTCAGGCCAATCTCTATGATGGACAAGTAAAGATTGATTTGCGTTTGTCCAATAGAGCGCAGTGCCGTATCCGCAGCAATGGTTAATCCTGAGAGCAGGGTTGCGACGCCCAGCAGTTGTACATATTGGCTGGAGAGTGCAAGTACCTCGCGACTTGGATTAAACAGTTGAGGGAGTAACTGCGGCGTAAAAAAGCAGATAGAGAAGCAGAGACAGGCAAATATTTGGGTCACAATAGTGCCTAATGCAAGGTTGTTCTTTAGGCCATGCTCGTCTTGTGCGCCCCAATATTGCGCAAGTAAAATCCCCATTCCGGAGCTTAATCCCCAGATAAAAACGATAGAAACCCAAAATATCCTCGCACCAATACCCGCAGCGGCGACTTCCTGAGTACCTAATTGACTGATCATTAAACTATCAACAAACCCCAAGCTGCTCATCAGTAAGCTTTGCAAAGCGATAGGCACGCCAAGCATCAAAACACGTTTGATAAATTCACTAAAGGTTTGTTGTTGCATCACTTTCTCCCTATTGTCTGCCTTATTAAACTAATGAGAATCAACATGGTATGCAATCAGTTACCTTAGATGAGGTGTCGAGTTAGTCGCATTTTTCTTATATGGAAGCGTAAACCAAAGAGGTTTTTTAATAGCTTGAGTCTAAAGAACAAAGACAGGAGGTAAATATTGCGAGTGATATCGCTATCTTGGTGAAAATCTACTTATGATTGCACCAATATGCAGCGCACCAGAATGAGTATTGAGGTTCAATCCAGTGCTGGTTTGATATAAAAGCTTTAATATTCAATTTGTTGAGTCTTCGGGATTGTAATTGTCATATCTGGCACTCTTCTTGAAATGTGAAAGTTAGACATAACTATTCATAATAGGGAGATATCCAACATGAACATGACGTTCAAACTTAAGCTTGCTGCAGTGAGTGCTTCAATGGCTCTTGTATCGGGTATGGCAGTGGCTGAGGAAGAAACGATTAAAGTCGGAGTATTGCACTCATTATCTGGCACCATGGCCATCAGTGAAACCACGCTAAAAGATACCATCTTAATGCTGGTGGAAGAACAAAATAAAAAGGGCGGTTTACTTGGGAAGCAGCTAGAAGCTGTGGTTGTCGATCCTGCTTCCAATTGGCCATTGTTTGCGGAGAAAGCTCGCGAATTAGTGGAAAAAGAAAAAGTGGATGTGGTGTTTGGTGGGTGGACATCGGTCTCTCGTAAGTCGATGTTGCCCGTGTTCGAAGAGTTAAACAGTATCTTATTTTATCCAGTGCAGTACGAAGGCGAAGAGTCTTCGAAGAATGTGTTCTACACTGGCGCCGCGCCAAACCAGCAGGCCGTTCCTGCCGTTGACTACCTGATGACCGAACTGGACGTCGAGCGTTGGGTGCTGGCGGGGACGGACTATGTTTATCCGCGCACGACGAATAAGATCTTAGAAGCCTACCTAAAAGACAAAGGCGTCAGTGAGAAAGATATCATGATCAGCTACACGCCATTTGGTCATTCTGATTGGCAGTCGATTGTTTCAGAGATTAAGAAGTTTGGCTCTGAGGGTAAAAAAACGGCGGTGGTTTCTACGATTAATGGCGATGCGAATGTCCCCTTTTATAAAGAGTTAGGCGCGCAAGGTGTCTCTTCGGAGGACATTCCCGTAGTCGCATTCTCAGTGGGTGAAGAAGAGCTATCTGGGATGGATACGTCGGCGTTAGTCGGGCATCTGGCAGCCTGGAACTACTTTATGAGTGTCGACACGCAGGCAAATGAAGAATTTGTAGAAACTTGGCAGAAGTTTATCGCGAGTGACAAACGAGTGACGAATGACCCAATGGAAGCACACTACATTGGTTTCAATATGTGGACTCAAGCGGTAACCAATGCGGGTACGACGGATGCAGAACAAGTTCAAGATGCGCTAATTGGTGTTTCGGTGCCGAATCTGTCTGGGGGCTACTCGACTATGCTACCTAATCACCACATTACCAAACCTGTTTTGATCGGTGAGATTCAAGACGACGGGCAGTTTGATATCGTTTGGGAAACTACGGGCTTAGTGGCTGGTGATGCATGGTCAAACTTCTTGCCAGAATCTGCAAAGCTCTATTCTAGTTGGTCTAAACCATTTTCTTGTGGTGCGTTCAACGTCGAAACTGGTAAGTGCTCAGGAAGCGCAAACTAGTTGCTAGACGGTATGGTGCTTTCACGGTTTCTCGTGAAAGCACCTTTTAGATCTTGTCCTCAATGTATTTCAAGAGAGGGCAACGCAAAGGACGCATTTCATGAAAAACATAACTCAATTATTGAAAGTGGTCGTGTTCTTAATTTTGAGTACGAATGTCGCGTTGGCAAACGTAAGTGACCGAGAGTCTTTCTCAAAAGTGCTCATAGGAAAAAGCACCCCTCAAAAACAAGCGGCGATGTCTTGGCTCGTGGACCACGAACCCAGCGACGTCGCTAAATCTGTGTTAACCGCTTGGCTACATGGCAATCTGTATTATTTCAATGACAAATCGAGTGACCAATACCAACAATTATTTCTATCAAGCGATATCCGCAATGCGGCTCAAGTCGTCAGTGCATGGAGCGATACTACTCTCGCTGTCGAGTCTTCTCGCCAGTTCAAAAAAGTTCGGGTGAACAACAAGCTACGAAGCTTAATTCGTTTAGAAATTGCCTCGCTCGGGTTGGATCATGCCGATGCGACAATTCGTTTAAATGCAGTAACAGCATTAGTGGGGCAAACCGACGATGCAGTTATCTCCCGTCTTAAACAAAGAGCCAGTATTGAAACGGAACAAGAGATTGCAAGCCTGTTGCGTCTCGCACTGTCCATTGATGAAGCTCTAACAGGCAACACCACTGAGCAGCGGATTGCCGCCATTGATGTTCTATCTGATTACAAACAATCGGTAGTGTTATCAACGCTTAATCAAGTGCTGAAAACGGAGACTGACGATCTCGTGCGCAGTGCAGCAGAGCGCGCATTAGACCGCTATCAACAGAGTCAAAAATTCTACTCAGGGGTTGAGACGGTATTTTTCGGGCTCAGCTTAGGCTCGGTTCTGGTACTCGCAGGGATCGGGTTAGCTATCACCTTTGGTGTGATGGGTGTGATTAATATGGCCCATGGTGAGCTGATTATGATCGGTGCTTACACCACCTATGTCATGCAGCAGTTAATGCCAAACCAAATTGGTCTAGCGCTGATTCTTTCTATCCCTATGGCGTTTATTGTCTCTGGACTAGTAGGTATTGCCATTGAGCGAAGCGTCATTCGTCATCTTTACGGTCGACCACTAGAAACCTTGCTAGCGACTTTCGGGATCAGTTTGATCCTGCAGCAAGCTGTGCGCTCCATTTTCTCTCCACTTAATCGCTCAGTGAGCACACCTGATTGGATGTCAGGTGCGCTGCAAGTCAACCCAATGTTGTCACTTACCTATAACCGTCTTTACATCATTTTGTTCTGCATCATGGTGTTTATCGGCTTGGTGAGGGTGCTTAAGAAAACCCCACTGGGTTTGCAGGTTCGGGCCGTATCACAAAATAGAGCTATGGCGAGAGCAATGGGCATTCGCTCCGAGAGAGTGGATGCATTGACGTTCGGGTTAGGGTCTGGAGTAGCAGGAGTGGCAGGTGTTGCGTTATCCCAGCTCACCAATGTGGGCCCGAATATGGGACAAGCCTACATCATAGACTCGTTTATGGTGGTGGTGTTTGGTGGTGTTGGCAACTTGTGGGGAACGCTCGTTGCGGGATTAAGCCTAGGCCTATTCAATAAGATCCTTGAACCTTGGGCTGGGGCGGTATTGGCCAAAATCTTGGTATTGGTATTTATCATTTTGTTCATTCAAAAGCGTCCACGTGGGTTATTTCCACAGCGCGGGCGAGCGGCTGAAGGTTAAGGATAACTGACACTATGCAATCTAAATCTTTTGTTCTATCGGCATTAAGAGGGGATAGGGGTGGTCAGCTTACCATTCTGGCTCTCCTAGTTGCTGTTGTTGTCGTGCCACTGGCGAACACCTTGTTGCCAATAGGTCACCCACTTCATGTTGAAACCTTCACCATTTCACTTATGGGCAAGTATCTCAGTTACGCCATGTTGGCGCTCGCTGTGGACTTAGTCTGGGGTTATCTAGGGATTTTAAGTCTTGGGCACGGGGCTTTTTTTGCTCTTGGCGGTTATGCCATGGGTATGTACTTGATGCGTCAAATTGGTGATCGGGGTGTCTATGGTAATCCTATTTTGCCGGACTTTATGGTGTTTCTAGACTGGCAAGCATTGCCTTGGTTTTGGCAGGGCTTTGACCAATTCTGGTTTGCTTGTTTGATGGTGGTCTTGGTTCCTGGTGCCTTGGCTTACGTTTTTGGATATCTCGCTTTCCGTTCTCGTGTGTCGGGCGTGTATTTATCCATTATGACTCAGGCTTTGACCTACGCATTAATGTTGGCTTTTTTCCGCAATGAGATGGGATTTGGTGGCAACAATGGTCTCACTGACTTTAAAGACATCTTAGGTTTTAGCTTACAGCAGGATGCCACCAAAATTGCACTATTTATGATTACTGGTATCGCTTTGATGGTGAGTTATGTGGTCTGTCGAACCATCATCGGTAGCCGTTTAGGACGTGTTTCAATGGCGATTCGTGATACTGAGTCACGAACCCGATTTATGGGCTATGACGTCGATGGTATCAAACTATGGATCTTTGTGTTATCGGCAGTCATAGCAGGTGTTGCGGGCGCTTTATATGTCCCACAGGTCGGCATCATTAACCCTGGTGAGTTTGCACCTCTCAACTCGATTGAAGTGGTTGTCTGGGTTGCCCTTGGCGGTCGCGCTACCTTGTTCGGTGCCATTGTTGGGGCATTGGTGATCAACTATGCAAAGAGTTGGTTTACGGTCGAGTTTCCAGAAGTGTGGTTGTTTGCGTTGGGTGGGTTGTTTGTCCTCTCAACGATGTATTTCCCTAAGGGTTTGATTGGCTTCTTCTCCGACAAAGCCCAACAATTCCGTAAAAAGGCATCTAACCCGAAAACTCAGACAAAGGAGGTGACAGCATGACGACACTGCATCGAGCCCAACAGCTAAAAAGTTCGGTCCAAGAGTTGGCTCGTCGAGACGAAGTTTTCTCTTTTTTAAAACCGGATCATCACCCCCTAATTGATACTCGTCATAACGTCCTTCTGTACGTGGAAGGGGTCAACAAAAGCTTTGACGGGTTTAAGGCCATCAACGATCTCAACTTATATATCAAAGAGGGGGAGTTACGCTGCATCATTGGTCCCAATGGTGCGGGAAAAACCACCATGATGGACATCATTACGGGCAAAACGAAGCCAGACACAGGGCAAGTCTGGTTGGGCTCTAATATTAACCTGTTAAAAATGAACGAGTCTGAAATTGCCAATGCAGGCGTTGGTAGAAAGTTCCAAAAACCGACCGTTATTGAATGTCTAACCGTTTGGCAGAACTTAGAGTTGGCTATGTCCGGCGTTCGCGGGGTTTGGGGGACGTTTGTTGCCAAACTGTCTGGCGAACAAAAGGACAAGCTAGAGTCAGTATTGACGCTGATTCATTTGCAAGATCATGCCACGTTGACGGCTGGTAACTTGTCTCATGGACAAAAGCAATGGTTAGAGATCGGCATGTTGCTGATGCAAAACCCTAAGTTGTTGCTGGTGGATGAGCCTGTAGCAGGCATGACTCATCAAGAGATGGATCGCACCTCAGAGCTATTGAACTCGCTGGCGGGTAAACACTCGGTGGTCGTGGTAGAGCATGATATGGATTTTGTTCGCTCTATTGCCAGCCACGTAACTGTGCTCCATCAAGGACATGTCTTGGCGGAAGGAACCATGGATCAAGTGCAATCTCATCCAGAAGTAAAACAAGTGTATTTAGGGGAATAATATGTTGCAGATCCAGTCATTGAACCAGTTTTATGGTGAAAGTCATACCTTATGGGATTTGGATATGTCGATTCCGAAGGGTAAGTGCACCGTGCTGATGGGACGAAATGGCGTGGGTAAAACCACCTTACTTCAGTGTGTTATGGGGCTTGTGAAAGTCTCAAGCGGAGATATTCAATTAAACGGAGAGTCGCTACTTAAGCATGACGCAGAATCTCGACCTCGTATGGGTATTGGTTATGTTCCTCAAGGTCGACAAATCTTTCCCATGTTGACCGTTCAAGAAAACCTTGAAGTTGGTCTGCCGATTCGTGAAAAAGGCGATAGACGCATTCCTGAATTTATCTTCGATTTGTTCCCAGTGTTAAAAGAGATGTTACATCGTCGCGGTGGCGACTTATCAGGTGGTCAGCAGCAACAGCTAGCTATTGGTAGAGCTTTGGTCGTTAATCCAAAACTGTTGATTCTCGATGAACCTACCGAAGGCATACAGCCCAATATCGTCCAGGAGATTGGTGACATCATCAGAATGTTGAATGAAAAGCTTGGCCTAACAGTATTGCTGGTGGAGCAAAAACTGCCTTTTGCCAGAAAAGTTGGAGATCAATTCTGCATTCTGGATCGTGGCAGGCAAGTTGCGGCGGGTGAGATGTCGACCCTAGACGACTCGTTAATCAAGGAGTACCTAACAGTATGAATGCACCAGCGACAAATCAGAAAGAAATGGGTGTCAATCCAAGTACGGCGCTTCAGGGTTCGCTTGGACAAGTAATAGACGCTCACACTCAATTCGGTTGGAAAGCGACTCTCGACTTAACCTTTATTGATCGCGGCGATAAAACGGTATTAAAACACCGCTCTCAACAAGGCCCACTTGCCATTCAGCGCCCTCTGTATCCAGAGGGTAACCCTTGTCATACTTACTTGCTCCATCCACCCGGAGGAGTCGTTGGTGGAGATACTCTACAGATCAGTGTGCACGCCATTCAAGGTGCCAAATCACTTATTACCACCCCAGGCGCGACCAAGTTTTATCGTTCGGAATCTAAATACGCCAAGCAAAAGCAAACATTGCATGTTGCCAGCGGCTCTCGCTTGGAGTGGCTACCGCAAGAGAACATTTTTTTCCCTGATGCACACGTTCGTCTCGATACCGAAATCCATTTGGAGCGTGGTGCACAGTTTTTGGGCTGGGAAATGCACTGTTTTGGGCGGCCTGCACTAAATGAGGGATTTAGCTCAGGTCATTTGCTCGGAAAAACAGAGGTTTATCTTGATAAGCAGTTGCTACTGACTGAAGGTTTGAATGTTCGTGGTAATGATAAATTATTGAAAAATAGGGGTTTATTGAATTATCAAATGATGGGGACGGTTTACATTTCAATTGATGATGAGGATTTTTACCAATTGGTACAGACCTTGCTCAATAACATGCAACAAGAACACAAAGAAGGTGCAGTGTTGATTGCTGCGAGCCAGTTGGAAAATTTACTGGTTATTCGTGCATTGGGAAACTGGAGCGAAGTGATCTTGGCGTGCTTCGAAAAGATCTGGCAGTTGGTTCGCGAGCATTGGACTGGTGACTGTCCTGAGCCTCCAAGAATCTGGGCAACTTGATCGAAATTCAATATTCACAACATAAGGTTATTAAATGGAATTAACCCCAAGAGAGAAGGACAAACTGCTGATTTTTTGCGCCGGAATGTTGGCAAAACAGCGTAAAGAGAAAGGGCTAAAGCTTAATTATCCTGAATCGGTAGCGTTTATTTCAAGTGCGATTTTAGAAGGGGCACGTGAAGGAAAAACTGTCTCAGAACTAATGGATTTCGGACGCACTTTACTCACATCTGACCAAGTTATGGAAGGGGTACCTTCGATGATTCCTGATGTGCAAGTTGAAGCCACGTTCCCTGATGGGACTAAGCTTGTCACCGTCCACGAACCAATTGTTTAGGGGGACTTATGGCAGCGCCTAAAGCAAATTACTCGGGCTTTGTCCCGGGACAAATTGAAACCGCAAAAGGTGATATTGAGCTCAATGCGGGGCGAGATACAGTAACGGTGACCGTCGAAAACCTTGGTGACCGTCCGGTTCAGATAGGTTCTCACTACCATTTCTACGAAGTTAACAATGCACTCAGCTTTGATCGCGAAGCGACGCGAGGGTTTCGTTTAAACATTGCCGCCGGTACAGCAACGCGTTTTGAACCCGGACAATCACGCACAGTGGAGCTGGTTGCCTTTGCGGGTAAACGCGAAGTCTACGGATTTCAAGGTAAGGTCATGGGCAGTTTATAAGACGCCTAACTCAAAACAACAAGGAAGAATAATGGCGAGTATTTCTAGGCAAGCCTATGCAGAGATGTTTGGTCCCACGGTGGGTGACCGAGTTCGTTTAGCGGATACTGATCTTTGGCTAGAAGTTGAAAAAGATCTCACGGTATACGGTGATGAAGTTAAGTTTGGCGGTGGCAAAGTCATTCGTGATGGCATGGGGCAAAGTCAATTGCCTAGCAGTCAAACGCCAGACCTCGTTATCACAAACGCACTGATCCTCGACTATTGGGGGATCGTTAAAGCCGATGTGGCGGTGAAAAATGGCCGTATCGCAGCGATTGGTAAAGCGGGAAATCCCGACATTCAGCCTGGTGTAGATATTATTGTTGGCCCCGGAACCGAAGTGTTAGCAGGAGAAGGTTCAATCCTTACCGCTGGAGGCATTGATTCACATATCCACTTTATCTGTCCGCAACAAATCGAAGAAGCGCTTGCATCTGGCGTTACTACTATGATCGGCGGCGGTACCGGGCCGAATACCGGTACTAACGCGACAACCTGTACTCCTGGCCCTTGGAATATGCATCGTATGTTGGAGTCCCTCGACCAATTCCCAATGAATTTTGGCTTGCTAGGGAAAGGCAATGCCAGTCAGCCAGAGGCATTACGTGAGCAGGTAGCCGCAGGTGCGGTTGGTTTAAAATTGCATGAAGACTGGGGAACCACACCTGCTTCTATTGATACTTGTTTGACCGTCGCGGATGAGATGGACGTGCAAGTGGCGATTCACACCGACACATTGAATGAATCGGGCTTTGTTGAATCGACGTTGGGGGCAATTGGTGACCGAGTTATTCATACCTATCACACAGAAGGGGCGGGTGGTGGTCATGCGCCAGATATCATTAAGGCGGCAGGGGAGTCTAACGTGCTGCCTTCTTCTACCAATCCAACCAGGCCTTATACCGTAAATACAGTGGATGAACATCTGGACATGTTGATGGTGTGCCATCACCTTTCCCCTTCGATCGCAGAAGATGTTGCCTTCGCTGAGTCGCGTATCCGCCGCGAAACGATTGCTGCGGAAGACATTCTTCACGATCTTGGGGCGTTCTCTATGATCGCCTCAGATTCACAAGCGATGGGACGAGTTGGCGAGGTGATTACTCGCACATGGCAGACCGCGCATAAGATGAAAGTACAACGTGGAAGTTTGCCGCAAGATTCAAGCTATAGCGATAACTTCCGACTAAAACGTTATGTCGCCAAATACACCATTAACCCAGCTATTACCCATGGCATGGCTCATGAAATTGGCTCAATTGAAGTGGGTAAGTTGGCTGATTTGGTGCTTTGGAAACCGGCTTTCTTTGGAGTTAAGCCAAGCGTCATTCTCAAAGGAGGCATGATTGCGATGGCTCCAATGGGTGACCCTAACGCCTCTATTCCTACCCCTCAACCTGTTCACTATCGTTCGATGTTTGGTAGTTACGGAAAGGCTTCTCAGCACACGTCGATGTTGTTTGTATCTCAAGCGGCACAAAATGCTGGAATAGCTGAGGAACTCGGATTGGGCAGCCTCATCGGTGTTGCTAAACAGTGTCGCACCATCAGTAAGGCTGACATGAAGCTGAATGATTGGCAGCCAAATATTGAAGTGGACTCCCAGACCTATCAAGTCCGAGCGGATGGCGAATTGTTGGTCTGTGAACCAGCGGATGTACTGCCAATGGCGCAGCGCTACTTCTTATTTTAATAAAAAAAACAGATAGTTAAGCATTGAGGATAACACTGTGATAGAGCTAGTAGAAATTACCCAACAACCCACGACTCGGCCTCATGCCTTCTTGAGTTTGCCAATTGACAGTCGAATCAAGAGTCGTTTGAAAGTGATTCTCGATGACGGTCGTGATGCAGGATTGTTTTTGCCCAGAGGTCACATTCTGCGTGGTGGTGAGCAATTAAAAAGCCGCTGCGGCTTAGTGGTAGAGGTTAAAGCAGCGCCGGAAAAAGTCTCTTCAATCTATTGTAGTGACCTACATCTGCTAACCCGCGTCGCTTATCACCTAGGCAACCGACATGTCCCACTACAAGTCGAGTTTGGTTGGGTTCGTTACCAACACGACCATGTGCTGGATGAAATGGTAGAAGGGTTAGGTGCAACCGTTTCAGTAGAGCTTGCTCCGTTCGAACCCGAAGGTGGGGCGTACGGTGGCAAGAGTGGCGGCCATCACCATCATCACTAATTAATACCTATTAAGCCCAATAACAAGAAAAGGAATATTCAATGAAATCAAAGTTCGCCAAATCAGTGTTCAAGACAACAACAGCGCTGTCATTTTTAACCCCAGCGTTTGCTTTTGCTCATCCTGGGCACGACTCAATGGCATTCACCAGCGGTTTGCTGCACCCCATCACAGGTGTTGATCACCTTATTATGCTTGTTGCCTTCGGTTTGTTGGTCGGCTGTTTAACGGTAAGCAAAGCTCAGAAGATAGGCTTACTTGTGGGAGCGCTGATAACTCTTATGGCTGGTTTACTCGCCGGGAAATGGTTTGGTCTAGTCTCTGGTGTGGAGATGGCCATTGTCGCCTCTCTGTTTGTCGTTAGTGCGGCCATCTGGCAAGTATTTAGCGCATCGCAGCAAATGGTGAAGCTGGCTGTCGGTTTGTGTATCGGCATGATGTTCTTTCACGGCTACGCTCACGGCGTTGAAGCGCAAGGCGAACTTGGTCAGTTTTCTATGGGAATGGCGATGGGTGCGACGGTGTTAATGGCTGTCGGAATTCAAATTGGCCATTTAGTCGCTTCACGTTGGATGGCGGTTGGTGTTGCGGCGCTGAGTTCTGCGTTCTTAATGGCATCTTAATTTATGACCTCAAACGCAGCAGAAGACGACGCTATGGTGTCAGACAGAGGCACACCAAATGCCGCCAATGTGAGCAGTGATGTCTCTAGTTATCGACTTTTTCAGCTGATAAGCCCCTCATTGCCTATTGGCGGGTTTACATACTCGCAAGGGTTAGAGTGGGCGGTAGAGGCGTGCTGGGTGACTAATCGTGAGTCAATGGAAACTTGGTTAGCCAACATGCTGTTTAACAGTGTTGCTACGTTGGAACTGCCCATCATTGAACGTTTGTATGCGGCGGTAGAGTCAAAAGATAGCGAACAAATACTGCGACTTACTGAACGCCTCTACAGCAGTCGAGAAACCAAAGAGTTACGGGCAGAAGAGAAGCAACGTGGCCTTGCTTTGAATACGTTACTCAAACGTCTGGAAGTCGAGCTTCCAGACATTGAACTAAGTGACTACCCAGCTACACAGCTTCTCGGACTATGCGTCGCTGCGGTGTACTGGAATATCGAGTTAACCGATTTAAAAAAAGGCTACCTATGGAGCTGGGCCGAAAACTTGGTGATGGCAGGTGTCAAACTGGTGCCATTAGGTCAGACCGATGGACAGTTGGCACTTATCAATTTATCAAACCATTTTGCTGAAACATTAGCAATTGTACAGGCGACCGAAGACTGGATGATTGGCAGCTTCACTCCTGCGGTATCCATCGCCAGCAGCCTACACGAAACACAATATACCAGACTGTTTCGTTCTTAGACGAAACAGCGGAGGAGATAGGAAAGACTATGGAAAGTTACAAACAACCGTTACGAATTGGCATTGGCGGTCCTGTTGGCTCGGGCAAAACAGCGCTACTAGAAGTACTCTGTAAGGCGATTCGCGATAAGTTACATATCGCTGTAGTAACCAATGACATTTATACCCAAGAAGATGCAAAGATCCTGACACGAGCAGAAGCACTGGAACCCGATAGAATTATTGGTGTAGAGACCGGTGGTTGCCCCCACACAGCAATCCGAGAAGACGCGTCGATGAATCTTGCGGCGGTGGAGGAGTTGGCAAAGCGCCACAAAAATCTTGATGTGGTCTTTGTTGAAAGTGGTGGCGATAATTTGAGTGCGACTTTTAGCCCAGAGCTTGCAGACCTTACAATCTACGTTATTGATGTCGCGGAGGGAGAAAAAATTCCCCGTAAAGGCGGCCCTGGTATTACGCGTTCAGATCTATTAGTTATCAATAAGATTGACCTTGCCCCCTATGTTGGAGCTTCACTTGAAGTGATGGAACAAGACACGCAAAGAATGCGTCCTGTGAAGCCTTATGTGTTCACTAACCTTAAAGAGAGCAAGGGGCTAGATACCATCATCGATTTCATTTTAACAGAGGGTATGCTTGAGTTTCATAGTTAAGAATTCGCTCCCTTAACCACGAACCGCAAAACGAAAATCCCGCATTATTGAGAGTTGTGACTTACACTTCTGATAGTTAGCTTCTCTAGCGGGATTTTTATGATACAAGCAAAATTGATGGTCTGGATTACGGCTCTGATTTTTTTTGGTTACGGTGTCTTGTTTACACTCTCTCCCAACACTCTATTCGAACGCGTCACTGATAGCGCTCTATTTTCTTATTCTGCCAGCATTGATGTTCGCGCAACATACGGAGGTATGTCTGTCGCAGTCGGTATCATTCTCATTCTGCTCGTCATAAAAAATGAAACACTGAAAGTGTCGGTGGTCGCTTCCACGCTGTTGGCGGGCTTTATGGCACTGGCTCGCACGGTTGGTATCGCAATCGAGTCTCAACCCAACGATACCATGCTACTGTACCTACTTGCAGAAGCCTTTTTCACAGTTTGGGGGCTATTTATTCTTTGGAAGCTGCCAAAGCGGAGGTTTTACTTTAAGTAAGCGTATCCAAAGGATGTTTCAAAATGGAATTATCAAACAAGGAGTGTGTTTCAATCTGAAACGGATGGAGGCGGAAGTGCGCAATTTAGTGATCGTCTTGGTAGTTTCCAAAAGAGGTAAGCCGATTGTTGGGTAAATTGACATAACCATCAAACTTTAGCTGTAAATAGTCGATAGTTTCTGTTTTTATAGAGCTTCCATGAATAGGATAGCTCTCGATTAGAATTATTCGCGGGTAGATGGTTCATTATATGAACGTAATATTGGACGTCGTTTAGACACAGCTAGACAATATTATAAATCACAATATATAAACCAAGTTTCACATTGGTTTCCTGCTTTAAAAATCAACGAATAGTGAATTTAAAGGGTTTCTCGCTCGATATGCCAGGTTATGTCACGCCTTTATTCATGAGGGGTAGAGGGCGTGGTTAATTATAGAATTGCAATTGCATTTATTATTAATCGCCTGCGGCGAAGATCCTAAAATAAAGGATTGATTCATGAGCAACATATTAAGGCTTAAGATCTTTTTGCCGCCACTCTTTTTTCTTATCGTTGCGGTACTTGTTAGTCTTGTTGACCTACCGGCTTTTCTAGAAATTACAACCAGAATCAACGCTTGGATTTTAAACACATTTGATTGGCTGTTTTCTGCTGGGGCATTTGTGATGGTCTTGACGTGTATTGTGGTGTTCTTCTCTCCTTTAGGTCGTGTCACTATAGGTGGTGAGGGTGCAAAACCGATACTAAGTAAATGGCGTTGGGGAGCGATTACGATTTGTACCACCACTGCGGCAGGTATGTTGTTTTGGGCTACGGCAGAGCCGTTGTACCACCTCTATGCTCCTCCGAAGTCACTTTCCCTACTTCCAGGTTCAGCGCAAGCCGCTGATTTTGCTCTTTCTACCATGTATATGCATTGGTCATTTACACCATTTGCAATCTACGCAATTCCGGCTCTGGCGTTTGCATTGGCGTTCTATAACCTAAGCAGTCGATTTTCCATTAGTGCGGCACTGCAACCAATATTAGGTAAGCGATATTCGCTCAAAGTAGGTGGCGTGGTTGATTCAATATCCATGTTTGCTCTGGTAGCTGGAATGGCTTCTTCTTTGGGAACAGGAGCTTTAGTGCTTTCTAGTGGTATTGAAAAGGTCACCGGTTGGGAAAATAGCGCATTGCTATTGGGCTTTGTTATTGCAACCATTGTGGTGTGTTTTGTTGCCTCTTCTGTTTCAGGGTTACACAAAGGAATCGCACGCCTATCTTCTGTGAATACTTGCATCTTCGTAGTGATAGCTTTAACCGCGTTTTTCTTTGGACCAACTGACGTCATTTTTCACAATGGCAGCCAAGCGTTAGCCAATTATCTGTCTGAGTTTGTAAGCCGAAGCTTCTCACTAAACCTTCAAGATGGAGACAACTGGGCTAAGAGCTGGACGGTATTTTATTGGGCAAATTGGTTAGCCTGGGCTCCAGTCGTGGCATTATTCCTAGGCAAAATAGCTAGGGGACATACGGTTCGCACATTTTTGATTGTGAATCTGGTTATTCCCGCAACATTCTCAATGATGTGGATGGCGATATTCTCAGGAATGATTCTAGAGCTTGATATGAGCAGCGATGGCGCTTACTTTGCTCTGCTGAACGAGAATGGACCCGGAGCCGTAATTTACGGCTTGCTTGACCAGTTACCTCTGCCGATGTTGTTTATCTGCCTATTTATCTTTATTTCTTTCCTAGCTTATGTGACGGCTGCGGATTCGAATACAGAGGCAATCTCTTCTTTATGTATCGAATCGAATGATGAAGACAATGAACGAGCTAAGAAAGCGAAGGCTCAACTAAAGGTGCTATGGGGAAGTGTGATTGCTTTAGTTGCTTGGTCAATGACGGCATTTTCTGGCGTAGATGGCATAAAAATGATGTCTAATTTAGGAGGTTTGCCGGCTTTATTTGTTGTGATTGGGATGAATGCATCTTTGTTAGTGTGGCTTAGAAATAGCTACAAAGAGCACTTGTCGACATCAAGCTCCATGAACCCTCAGAGGTCGACCAGCCCCTGATATCGTAGATTGTTAATGTATGAATCTAGCGACATAGTACCTTTTGCATAAATTCTGAGCATTAGGAAATAGGGTATCTTAACTGTGATTGAGACACCTAAAAACAGAACACTAACCTTATATACTGTCGGCAATACGGTTTTTCTCCTATGACATCTTATTCAATGCAGTCTATTGAAAATTGCAAAAAGCGCTGGGAATTTTTCCAGAAGCATTTATGGGTCTCCCCTGAGTTTGCTACATCACCTATCTTCCTATCATGGGAGAAGTGCGTAAAGCAGATGAGCGCCTATAAATGGTCTCGTCCTCACATTGCTTCGGGCTATACTTTAGCTTCTTTGAAACGACGTACCGAGCGCATTATTAACTGTGCAGCGACGGTAGTTGAAGATACTTATGATCTATTGCGCGAAGAAAAACTGCTATTGCTAGTGACCGATGACAACGGCTGCGTAATGTTCACGATTGGGCATGAAGAGCTTGAAGCGAAGATGGAGGCGCTCGGCATTAAGGTCGGCTGTTTTTTAAGTGAAGATAAAATTGGTACCAATGCGGTTAGTTTTGTTATGGAAACAAACATGCCAAGCGAGGTCTTTGCAAGCGAGCACTTTAAACGAGATTTGCACGAAATAGGCACCGCAGCAGCACCCATCATAGACGCATATGGCAAGCTTTGTGGAACCATAATGTTGGTGAGAAATGCGCAAGACTATAACAAGGAGAATCTGGTCATTGCATCCTCATGTGCTAGAGAGGTGAGTCTTCAACTGCATATTCAGAATGAACAGGAAAGCATGAATCGGCTCCAGTCTGCTCATAGCGCTGCATTGGATTATATTGATGACGGAATCTTATCTTGGGATGGTGACAACTTAATTTCTTACACTAGCCAGCAAGCAGAGAAGTTGCTGAGTATCAATAACAATGACTTACTTGAGCGAGATGTGTTTGAAGTTATTCGTTTTGCTCCAAACATCATGTCTTCAATCGAGAAAGGCGAAACAGTACTGCGTAAGAAAACCACTTTTGAAGTCGATGGGCGCTTTATTGAAGCGATTGTTACTTTTCGCTGCATGTCGGATGGGACCAATTTACTCTTTATCCACCCCATAGATAAGTTCAAAGATATGATTCAGCAGCAGGTAGGCGACAATGCTAAATATTCATTTAGCAGTTTGCCATTTGTCTCCAAAAAGATGAAACATGTGTTGAGAGTGGCTAAGCGCGCTATCAACTCTGATATGCCGATACTGATATCTGGTGAAGAAGGTGTAGGGAAGATTGATCTTGCCAAAGCCATTCATAACGAAAGTGATTATAGAGAAGGACCATTCATTACGTTTAATTGCCGTTCGACGAACGCACATCAGCAATTAAGAGATGTTCTTGGATTCGATGAAGGAGAAGGACAACTTTCGAAATTCGAATTGGCTCAAAACGGCACTTTGTATGTAGAGAACATCGAATACCTTGGAAGTGAGTTGCAAGCAGCATTCCTGAAGCTGTTAAAAACGGGACTGACCAGCCGTAGTGATAGCCAACGACTTATCACGGCAAGGTTTCAGTTAATCACCAGTACGACATCGAACGTGGCCGAATATGTGTCTCAAGGCAGTTTCTTGAGACAGCTTTTCTATGATATTTCTGCGAATGAATTGACGATACCTCCTTTAAGAAAACGAAAAGACGATCTAGAGCATATGATCTTAAAGTTGGTTAGCACTTACGAGCAGCGCCATAACATAGCGGTCAATATCGACAAGAATGTCATGCCAGTGCTCCTTGATTTTCCTTGGCCTGGCAACAATTCGCAGTTACGCAATCAGATAGAGCGAATACTGCTGAATCGAAGTTCAAATCTAGTAAAACTGATCGACATTCCGGATGAGATTAAGGTGCGTTCTATTACTGATGAAGAGGTAGCTGCGCCAATTCTTACTCTCGAAGAAGTAGAAAAGCAGACGATCATTCAAGCTTGGAAAGCATATGAAGGATGCATGCAAGACATCGCTAAAGCGCTAAACATTGGCCGTACCACCTTGTGGCGCAAAGTGAAAAAGTATGAAATCAGCAGTATGATGGAACGAGGTTGAGTGGTTAGCCAACCTCGTTTGCGGTTGGTTAACCTTCTTTTATAGCTTGAACCAGAGCCTGAATCATCATCAGTGATGATGTGGCACCGGGATCTTGGTGGCCGACACTAGCTTGTCCTAGATGGCTAGCAAGTCCCTTCTTAGCCTGCATTTCTATCGTCGATACAGCACTTTTTTCCGCGGTAGACAGCATATCATCCAGCAACTCATCTATCGGTACTCCTTCAGCCACATGTGTTTGAGCGCACTCCATCGTTGGTACCCAAACATCGCATAATGTCTTGTCTCCTAAACGGGCTTTCCCTCTGTTAAGCATCCCATCTACGCCTTTGGTTAGGCCATTGAGGAGCTCTTGAAAGGATAGTTGCTCACGGCTGCCAATGGTTGCAGCAGCACGAACGAACAGCGTGCCATACAATGGGCCACTGGCACCACCTACATTAGACATTAGAGCCATTCCCGTATTCTTCAATATCGTAGCTATGTTCTGTTTCTCAACCGATGGTAGGTTTTCAGCGACCATTCGAAAGCCTCTATTGAGGTGTTTACCATGATCAGCATCACCAATATCGCGATCTAAGTTGTTGAGAAATAATTGATGTTCGCTATAAGCTTCCGCACATAAAGCAAGCCAATTAACAATGTGCTGTTTTTCGATTTGCATGAGTTGTGTATCCTTACTGCTGCTCGTTACCATCTAAGAGCTGGCGTATCTACGGGGGCGTCAAATAGTTCGATCATCTCCTTGTCGGCTTTCAGAAGCGTAATGGAGAGACCTTCCATATCTAGAGCGGTACAGTAGCTTCCGACCATATTTCTTACAATGTTGAAATTTTCCTGCTGACAACACTTGGCAAGCTGTTGATACGCCACGTATAGTTGCGAAACTGGAGTGCCGCCAAAGCCATTAACGATAACGATATAGTCATGGTCTGGTTCAAATTGTTCATTGGTGAACTCGGTTTCGTTCCAGTGACTCTCTTCACGATCCCAGACGTTGATGAAGCGCGAATAGGGAGCGTCTTGTACTAAAGTCGTGAACATTTCACTGACTAGCTCATTCGCATTGGTGTATTCGATGCGCCTCATACCAGGTTCACCATGAATACCAACTCCAAACTCGACTTCGTTGTCAGCAAGTTCGAAGCATGGATTATCTGCTTCAGGCACGATAGGAGCATTGAGTGCGATCCCCAAAGTCCGACAGTTATTGATCACTCGACGGCCTAGTGTTTCGCACTGTTCCAGCGAATAGCCACGCTCGGCTGCTGCACCAACTATTTTTTCAAGTAAAACGGTGCCAGCACCTCCACGGCGTCCCGTGGTATATAAGCTATTCTGCACTGCAATATCATCATCAATTAAAACTGACCCGACTTTAATGCCATCTGCCTGCAGCAGTTCTACGGCCAGTTTGAAATTAAGTACGTCTCCGGTGTAGTTCTTAATCAAAAACAGCACACCTTTGTCAGTACTGACGCGACTTGCACATTCGTAAATTTGATCAGGTGTTGCTCGAGTGAAAATCTCGCCGGGACATGCTCCTGTTACCATACCTTTACCTACAAACCCAACGTGCATGGGTTCATGTCCAGAAGCGCCGCCTGATACTAAAGCAACCTGGTTAGGTGAGAGGTCATGCCAAACATAAAGAGGACTCTCATTAACTTTGATTTCTGGGCGAGAGGCAGTGAGTCCAGCCACTTGATCGAGCACCACTTGTTCGACGTCATTTATTAGTTGTTTCATGTTTTTTATCTAAACGCTCTATTTGTAGGGACTGAGACCATATTATGTCTAGCTAGGAATAGTGGCAATGATTTTGATTTGTTCCTAAATGAAACGGCTGTTTTTTTACTTGAGTTTCAAGTTGAAACGACAGGGTTGCGGACATCAAAAAAACGTGACGACATTAAAAGTCACCCCAATAAGAAAATAGTAATGAGTGGATAATTGAAACAACAATCAAAATTCAAAACCAATCTCAACGCTATTACTTCTTAATTTCCAACCTGGCTATTTATTATGACTCCAACGCTAAACGGCACTTGGAAATTTACCAATAAGTAACGCCGTCAATTAACCAAGGGATTAAAATGTCAGATCTTATTTTGAACACAAAGCAATCATTTGTTTTAGATTCTATTTCTGGTTCGCTTTACGCGGCGAAAAACAATAACTTGACCTTATTAGATTTCAATAACGATATTAAAGTCGTTGCTCGTAGCGATTGGAAAAAAGACAAGGTTGCTATTATCTGTGGTGGTGGTTCTGGGCATGAGCCTGCGCATGCGGGGTTTGTTGGCAAAGGTATGCTTACGGCTGCAGTTTGTGGTGATTTGTTTGCTGCACCAAGTGTCGACGCTGTGCTTAATGCCATCCTTCATGTAACAGGGGACTCGGGCTGCCTTGTCATTATCAAGAATTATACTGGTGACCGTTTAAATTTCGGGCTTGCTGTAGAGAAAGCAAAAGAGATGGGGTACAAGGTTGACCTGATTGTCGTTGGTGATGATATCTCTATTCCAGAAAACCCTCAGCCACGTGGCATCGCTGGAACCCTATTCGTACAGAAAGTCGCGGGATTCGTTGCGGAGAGTGGTGGTTCGTTAGGGCAGGTGAAGCAAGCGGCCATGGACGCGCATGAGAACACGGCATCGATTGGAGTCGCTCTGACGAGCTGCTCGCTTCCAGGAGAAAGCAAAGACAGAATTGAGCTCGGTAAAGCAGAGTTAGGTCTGGGTATTCACGGCGAGTCGGGTATTGAAACGATTGAGCTACCGACAGCAAATGAGCTAGTTGCTTTGATGGCTAACAAGTTAAATCAAGCGAAACCTACGACGGAAAATGCCCTGCTTCTTAATAACTTAGGTGGATTGTCGCCGATAGAGATGAATGTTGTTGCGAAAGCGCTGATGGAGTCTGAAGTCGGTCAGAAAGCCAAGTTTATTGTAAGTGGTGCGTTAATGACTGCGGTTGATATGAAAGGCTTTTCGATTTCAACGATCCAACTTTCAGAAACTATTGAGCTAGCACTTATTGCTGATGTAGAGACAGAGTCCTGGCCAGGTGTGGTTGCACATCGTAAGTTGCCAACTTTGGCTTGCGAAAACAGAGTGACTAAGAAGGAATATACCGCTTCCTACGATGAAGAAACTGCGTTGGTGCTGAGAAAAGTCTGCCATTCTATTATCAACATTGAGTCACAGTTAAATCATCTAGACTCGATCGTTGGTGACGGTGATACAGGTTCCACCTTCTCTGCTGGTGCGAGCAAAGTACTGGCTAAACTGGAGGCCAATGAGCTACCTCTTCAAGACATCGCTAAATTGATGACAGCGATTGCCGATTGCTTAACGTCTGTGATGGGCGGTTCTTCTGGCGTGTTGCTCTCTATTCTGTTTACTTCAGCTGGTCGTGACTACGACCTTAATGGCTCATTACCAAAAGCTTTGCAAGCGGGCCTTGATCAGATGATGAAATATGGCGGAGCCAAACCAGGTGACCGCACCATGATTGATGCCCTTTACCCCGCTTTAAATCAGTGGGTAGAGCAAGGGTTCGATGCAGCAATTAAAGCAGCAAAAGCGGGCGCAGAAGCGACCGCTAATATGACAAATGCTAACGCTGGCCGTTCTTCATATCTGAATAGCGACAGCTTATCAGGAACCAAAGATCCTGGCGCATTTGCGGTCGAAACAGTATTTAACCAATTCTAATAATAAGTTAACTCCAATCCAATAATAAACGCGTCAATTAGTGCTGACTAATTGACGCTCATAACCGATGAACAAAAGGTAATAATATGAACAAGTCCAATTTGGCGCGATATTTCCAATTCGCGCTCGTAATATTAGCCGCCGGGGCAGTATTCCCCTTGGTTTATTTAAAAGCGCAATATCAAGAAACAATTCTTGAAGTGTTCCAAATGAGTGTTACCGACCTAAACAATATTTACTCCATTCTTGGTTTGGTATTTATCGCAGGTTATTTCCCTAGTGGTGTATTGAGCGATAAGTTCAGTGCTAAATCATTACTGGTCGTAAGTTGCTTAGGTACTGCAGCAGGTGGTTTTTGGTTTGCTCAAACACCTGAATTTGGTGGCGTAGTAGGGTGCTTTATTGTTTGGGGTATCTTCGCGGTACTTACTTTTTGGTCAGCTCATATGAAGCTCACCAAAATGCTGTCAACACCTGAAGAAGAAGGTCGTTTCTTTGGCTTCTTGGATGGAGGACGCGGTCTAGTCGAGGCAGCTCTGGGTAGTATCGCTCTAGCTCTGTTCACGACGACACTTGGTGAAAGTGTTGCGCTGGCAGATAAAGAGACAGCTCTGAAGTCTGTTATCTACATGTATGTGATTGCGTTAGTCGCTATTGCAGTGCTGGTGGCTTTGTTTGTAAAGCCAGCGGAAGATCGCAATGTAGAAGCTGGGGAAAACGAAAAATTCCGTATGGCTGATGTATCTAAAATCATCCGCAATAAGTTCGTCTGGCTCCAAGGTTTGATTATTTTCTGTGGCTACACGGTTTTCTGGTCAACTTATTACTACGGTGGTCACCTTCAGACAAACCTTGGAATGAGTGCCGTTACGGTAGGTTCAATGATGGTAGGTGTGCTTTGGATGCGTCCAATTGGCGGCTTCTTAGGCGGTTACCTAGCAGATAAAATTGGCAAAGCGACAACGGTCGCGTCTGGCTCAATCCTAGCTTGTATATGCTTATTTTCGCTAGCCATGGTTCCCAACTCTGCGGGCACTACAGTTATCGGCGGCCTAGTGCTTCTAACGGCGGTGTTTGTCTATGTTATTCGCGGCACATACTGGTCTTTACTTGGTCAGGCAAAAATCCCAACAGCACTTACTGGTACCGCAATCGGTGTTATCAGCCTAATTGGCTATCTACCAGACATTTTTATTCCTCAAATGAACAGTGTCCTATGGAGCATGTTCGGCAACGAAGGCGGCTATCGCGCTTACTTTGTG
The DNA here is from genome assembly GCF_000733315.1 of Vibrio sp. ER1A. NCBI lineage: Bacteria > Pseudomonadati > Pseudomonadota > Gammaproteobacteria > Vibrionales > Vibrionaceae > Vibrio > Vibrio sp. ER1A. The sequence goes on along the minus strand of NZ_JPJA01000086.1, from coordinate 1,175,286 downwards.
GTCACTGTTATCTTTGGCGTTATTGGCGCTGTCATCGCAATTGCGTTCAATAACATGACTAAGAAAGCAGAAGTCCAATCCAAAACTACACAAGCTCGCAGCGTTGAGCTGCCATCATCATGATTAGAGAGAAAACACATGAAAGTTAATTTACATATCAATAAAGACAAGAATCGTTTTGAAGTTAAAGAAGGCGACAAAACAATGAAGGCAGTGGTCACTATGGGCAATGGTGGCTACGAGATGCTGGAATACAAAGATGTTCCTATGCCGGTTATCAGTGAAGGCGAAGTGCTTATTAAAGTACTTGCAGCTGGCGTGAATAATACCGAAATCAACACGCGACTGGGTTGGTATTCACAGAAGGTGACACAAGGCACGAACAACCTATCTGATGATGAGCATGAGATTGGTGATGCGGCTGAAGAGAAAGACGGTGGCTGGAACGCAGAAACGCCATTCCCATTTATTCAAGGCACGGACTGCGCAGGTCTGGTCGTAGAAGCCAAGGATGAAGCCGACCAACACTTGGTTGGGAAACGTGTACTTATTCGCGCATGTATTCGTCACGAAGGCTTCGATTCAAAAGAGAATATCTGGATGGCTTCTGATTTTGATGGCGCGTTTGCTCAGTACGTGAAAATAACGGCAACGGAAGTCTTCCCTGTGGAATGCGACTGGAGTGATGCTGAGCTAGGCACAATTCCGTGTGCGTATGGCACGTCTGAAAACATGGTGCAACGTTCTGGTGTGAAAGCAGGTGACCGCGTTTATGTGGCGGGTGCTTCTGGTGGTGTTGGTTCTGCTGTAGTGCAGCTTGCGAAACGTCGCGGTGCGTATGTCATTGGTGCTGCCGAAGGCGAAGACAAAATTGAACGTGTACGTTCATATGGTGCGGATGAAGTGATTGATTTTGGCCGACATGCGCTTGAAGTTCTTGGTGAAATGTCGGTAGACGTCATTATAGATAATGTTGCAGGCGAAAACTTCGCAAATAACCTAAAAATGCTGAAACGTGGTGGCCGCTATGCATCTTCAGGTGCGATTGCTGGACCTTTGGTAGAACTTGATTTTCGCACCATGTATCTACGAGACCTAACGCTTATCGGTTGTACTGGTTGGGATGAACCTGTGTTTCCAAGTTTGATCGAAGCGATTGAAAAAGGTGAGATCAAACCCGCGCTCTCTAAAACATTCCCGCTTTCTCACATCGTTGAAGCTCAAGAGGAACTTCAGAGTCGCAAACATGTAGGTAAGCTTGTTCTTATCCCTGACCACGAAGATTAATTTATTCAGGCCGGGGCTCTCAATGCTTCGGCCTTTTTGAGAGGAAATCAAGATGTCTATTTTTGAGAAAGTTCACGAGCTCAAGCACCCAACTTTGACTAAGGAGAACTGGGGTGAAGAGCAGCCGCTTGTGCGATTCAATTTTCTTGGTAAAGAGCTGGATATTAGTCAGCCTTCATCAACATTCTGGGTATATTTACTTGGTGTGATCGTTACGCTAGTTGGTGTTCAATTCCTTGTTATGCAAGATGGTCAAATGTCCCGTATTTGGTGGGGTATTTCGATGATCCTTTGGGGTGTTGGCGCGATCATCGCTGGTACCAGTTATCAAGCATTTGGTTATGAGCTTAAGGCCAAACACAGAGAAGAGTGCTCTTGGACGACATGGTGGGAAGTAATCTATCTTATCTTCCAACAAGTTAGTATGAATGCAATGACGGTTGCAATTGCCTACACCTCAATACCTCCTGAGTCAATTTGGTTCGATATCTTCATTTGGTATGCCGCATTAATGACGGTTGGTTACACCATTATTACGTTCTGGGGAGCGTTTACCGCAACTAAGTCGGTCATCACGTTTGAGTTTATGATGTTCGCATCTTTGCCAAGCTTCATCGCTTTCATTTTCATCAATACTGTTAGCTACATCAAAACGGGCGCGACTTACGATTTGTTATGCATGATTTCATGGGCGCTCATTTATGCCTCTTACTACTTCTATGATAAGTACTGGAAAATGGGTATCGGTGAGGTTCTTTGGAAACAGAAGAAAATATGGTTCTCTGAGAATGATGTGCTTCATGTCATCCTTGTCGTCTGGTCGCTGGTTATGATTGCTGTTCCGTTCTATACATTGGATTACGCTAACTTGATTCAATAATCAGCTTGGTATACGACTAAACTAAAAACGCCTGATGAACGTCATCAGGCGTTTTTGCCAACTATGTTTATTTGAGCATTCAAATTCGAGCCAAGTTACTGACGCTCAGCTGCAACAAATGCAATCTCAACTAGCAAATTAGGGTCAGCGAGTTCTACTTTCACACATGCTCGACTTGGTGCAGTGCCTTCAGCAAACCATTCATCCCATACTTCGTTAAATGCATCAAAATTGGCAAAGTCAGTAAGAAAGATGGTGGCGGATAGAATGCGTGATTTATCGCTGTTCATTTGCGTTAACATCTGTTCTGCTTGTTCGAAAATCTGTTGTGTCTGACCTTTTATGTCGGCAGAGGTGTCCGCTTCTGCGACTTCCACAAAGTGACCGATTCCATTAAATACAGTGATATCAGACCAACGTTTACTTGGGTTTATTCTATTGATTGTCATGGTTTTTTCTCATATCAAAAAGGCGTTGTATTGTACTTTAAAGTTACAAGTAGGCTAAGCTAATTTCCTGCCACTTATCGTTTCCAATAATACCGGTGACTTGGTTTACAAAGGCATCCGGAAGGTTGAAGTCGTTGCCTGTTTGTAACAATGGGATGAGTGTATCGAGAGAGCTTTGATTCGCTTGTAGTTGCTCGTCGAGCGTTTGCCAGAACGCGGGACCTTTAACATAAAACAACGGGTAATATTGCATGTCGTTCTCGATGGATACTTTTTTACCCGCTTCTATCAATCCTACATTTCCAAGGTGCTGAAACTCTTTCGATGCCTTTTCCCAGTTTTTGACGGGCGAAGGCTTGTTGCTTAAGTCGGTAAATTGTAGGGATTTGATAGCGTAATATTCAGCTAACCCCTCTTCTGCCCATACGGGTAATGAGCGAGACCCCATGAAATGAATGGACTCATGGGCTGTCACTTTTGCAAGATGAAACATACTGTCCTTGGCAAAAGCCCCCTTGTCAGTGAGCACATTGCTTAAGAGGATATTGTATCCAGCCGCACCTGAAACATTGCGTTGGCTTTTATCTTTAGAGAAATAGATGAGCTGCCACTGATGCGGTTGTTTGTCGTTAAAGACGGAGCTCAGATAATCTAATTGTTGCGTCAAGTTTTGAAACCATGAACTGTTAGATTTAAGCAGTGGCAAGGCATTACTTTTCACTACGACGGTAGAAGAACCGATATTCATACGCTCATAAGGCATACCCCAAACCACAAAAAGAGGCGGCTGATCTGAGTTAGGCATTGCGCTGCAGACGTTGTTTGGGTCGCAAACTTCAATGTCTTGCCCTTGAATGGTGGGCAGTGAGTTCCATTCGCTCAAAAAGTGCCAGCCTTCATTTGGCTCATAGGTATTAACTTGTTGTGCAGGTTCGAATTCGTCAGATGTTTTTGCTTCAAATCTGACAATCCAGGATATTTGGCGACAGGAAATAGGAGAGTCAAAACTGACGGTTGAACTTTGTCCATTGTTGGAGAGGCAGCGGATGTCAGAGAGATCTGACGAGCTGGTGGTTCGTGGCTTGGAAAGTTGGAATGTTCCAATGTCAGAGGTCTCCGCCTGAATCGTGACTTGCTTTGGGTCGGCGTCGTGAGTAGTTATTTGATACTTAACTGCGGCATGAGTAGAGAAGGAGAGCCACGCTAAGGTGACAATAAGTGAACGTATCATTTTGAAGTCCCATTGTTTTTTTAATGGGACTATCTAAGGCTATTTTGGTTCAGTTAGATTGACTAAAAGATACAATGTTTAGCGTAATCACTCGCTTCGTTCGCTGTCCAGTCGCCTTTTGGTTTTTCTTTCATGTCTTTACACCACGCTTCGCTGCCGACTTCAGTACAAGCCATCAGCGGCAAAGTGAGCAAAAACATCAATACAATTTTCTTCATCATTCCCTCGTTTTTCTGAAGATGCCAGATTGAAAGGGATTGTAACTCAAAAAACAAAGGTAAGTCATGCTTGGGTCACTGTGGTTGCAGTAACAATACGTTTGTACCGAACTGTGAAAGATGATTACATTACAAATCACTAGACGACTGGTCTAATTGTTTGTATGGTAGCGGTATGAATGCAAAAACAAACGAAACAAGACAGCATATCCTTGATGTGGGGTATCAGTTAATACTATCGAAAGGCTTTACTGCGGTGGGTTTGTCGGAGTTATTGAAAGCAGCAGATGTACCGAAAGGGTCTTTTTATCATTACTTTAAGTCTAAAGAGCACTTCGGAGAAGTTTTGATTGCCTCTTATTTTGAAGGCTATATGGAACGTATTGAAGCTCTGTTCTGTAGTGAAAACGGCACCGGTTATGAACGTTTAATGAGCTATTTTAATCGTTGGCTTGATGTTGAATCAGGACGCTGCAATGCCCATAAGTGCTTAGTAGTTAAATTAGGTGCTGAAGTCTCTGATTTGTCTGAAACCATGCGTTCGGAGCTACTGACTGGAGCGGAGCGAATCGTTGCAGCAATTGCAAAGTGTATTGAGTTAGGTACCGAGGATGGCTCTATTGCTGTTCAAGATAGCTTAAGCACTGCCAGTACCCTCTACCAACAATGGTTAGGTGCAAGTCTGCTGAGTAAGCTCAGCCAAGACACGGCACAGTTAAGGGTAGCACTATCAATGACCGAGCAGCTGTTAAAGCATAAGTAATTAATTTATAGCCTGTTTATACAACAGGTTTTTTTATCAAACAAAACTAGACGACTGGTCTAATATTAAGAGCAAAGGAACAAAAGGGAATCAAGATGTCACAAGAAAATAACCGAAGAATTGTCTTAGCTTCACGCCCTGTGGGTGCACCAGTAAACGAGAACTTCCGTTTGGAGTCGACGGTAATTCCTGAGCCAAAAGGTGGGGAGATGTTACTAAGAGCGATTTATTTGTCTCTTGACCCTTACATGCGAGGTCGAATGAGTGCTGCAGAGTCATATGCGGATCCGGTTGCCTTAGATGAGGTCATGGTGGGCGCAACGGTTTGTCAGGTTGAGCAATCAAACCATGAAAACTTTGAGCAAGGTGAGTGGGTTCTGGCTTATACAGGATGGCAAGATTACGCCATATCTAATGGCGAAGGGCTAGTGAAACTGGGTAAGAACCCAAGTCATCCTTCATTTGCACTTGGTATAATGGGTATGCCTGGTTTTACCGCTTACATGGGCCTTTTGGATATTGGTCAACCTAAAGCGGGTGACACTGTGGTTGTGGCTGCCGCAACTGGGCCAGTTGGTGCAACGGTAGGTCAAATCGCGAAACTGAACGGTTGCAAAGTCGTCGGCATAGCGGGCGGCGCTGAGAAGTGCCAGCACGCAAAAGAGGTACTAGGTTTTGATGAGTGTTTAGACCATAAATCAGATGACTTGGCGCATCAACTCGCTGAAGCTTGTGGTAATGGCATCGATGTCTATTTCGAAAACGTTGGTGGTAAAGTATTCGATGCGGTGTTGCCGTTGTTAAATACGGGGGCGCGCATCCCTGTATGTGGCTTGATTTCTCAATACAATGCAACGTCATTACCTGAAGGGCCTGATCGCATGTCAATGTTGGTAGCAACTTTGCTGATTAAGCGAATCAAGATGCAAGGCTTCATCATTTTTGATGACTACGCACACCGTTATGATGAGTTTGCATCTCAGATGGGACAATGGCTTGCAGAAGGTAAAATCAAGTATAAAGAACACCTAGTTGATGGTTTTGAAAATACACCAGAAGCTTTTATGGGCTTATTGGAAGGTAAAAACTTCGGTAAACTGGTTATCAAGATGAACGAGCCGAAATAATCATTCGGCAATCAGGTATGGCATCTAGCGCCTCTCATATTGGAGGCGCTATTTCATTGGAGCAAGACAAGGTAAACTAGGCTCAATCAGTAACTGCCACGTTTACGGTACTTTCAATGCACATTGATGCTTCTCGCTCCAGTCGATATTCCACTCTACTATTCAAAGCCTTACTGAAACGGATTGATTTCGATGCTATTACTTGTATTGGGCCGCTATCGCTAACCAATTCAAACTTCCATTTTGATACAGAAAAGCTTCAGCGTTATAAGGACTATTTCGGCTTTAGCAAAGGCTCCGTACCATTACCGTTTCTATTTGTTGCCACTCAAAATGAGCAATTGCAACTGTTCACTCATCCAAATACTTCTATTCGCCCTCTAGGGTTAGTTCATACCTATATAGAGTTTGAGCAGTTTGATGCGCTCGACGGTGAACAAAGTTACGAGTTTCAATTGGATTTACAAGCAGAGCGAAAAACTGACCGTGGATTGAGTTTTGAATTGCATGGAGCTTTTTATCGCTCAGGGCAGATGATTGCGAGGTATCGATCTGGTTACTTGATGCCGACTAAACGAAAAAACGTGAGATCCAAAAATACTCCTCCTGTGCTGTCGACTCCGTTGCCTGAGCTATCCACGTTTACTGTTAGTGTCAGCCAAGCACGCGAGTACGCAAAACTATCGGGAGACTATAATCCAATTCATCTAGCTCGATGGTCAGCTAAACTGTTTGGATTTAATAGGCCGATCATTCATGGGATGTATATGGTGGCTAAACTTTTGACAACTGGAGCCGATTCAACCGCTCTTCGTAATGTGGGTTTTGCATTCAAGAAGCCGATTTTAATGCCAACGGAAGTACAAGTGGTTCAAGATAAAGAACAAATCTTATGTATTAACAGCGAAGGAAAATACTTTATTGAAATGGTGCTTAACAAGACATGTAAATAGTCAATGTTAGTATTGATAGTAGCGACATTAACATACAATAACAGACAATAAACCGAGTAGACTTTTTGTAGCATAGCGTTCCCCATGTTGTATTCGGAAAAACTGGTATGGTACGCCGCATTGTGTTGCTCATTGTTCTTATCGCAACTAGCTTTACTGTGTTTGCGATAGAAAAATCTGTCAAAGAAGAAAATCATAAGGCTGATGAATGGAAAGGTGATGTTGACGTTACGTTTGCGGGTTGGACTGAGCACTTAACGTCTACGGGCAGAAACCAAGATAACTACATCGTTGGTGTTCGATACAAAAGATGGGAAGCATTTACGCTACTAAACAGTTTTGATACGCGTTCGTATATCTTGTCTTACCACCCTCAGTTCGACTGGACGCCTTGGGCAAAAGTTGGCATAAGATTGGGGGGGATTACAGGATACACAAAAGAGCAGAACAGCGTACAGCTTGGTGGCATCACTCCCGTTGTTGCTCCGACTCTAACATTACATTATAAGCATTTGGGATTTGAAACTGCCCTGTTTACAGATGTGTTGGTATTCTCTCTGAAAGTCATGATTTAAGTGGAGCGCTTGCTCCACTTTTTCAGGTGATATTCTTTTTCAGCGCCAGTGGATTTAGCGTGCCGCTTCAAAAGCCAGAGCTTTTTTCTCAACTTGTCTAAAGATCAAAGTAAGAATGCCATTTACCCCAAGATAGAAAAGCCCTGCCACGCTAAAGACGACGAGTGTATCGTAAGTTTGAGCATTGATACGCTGTGCGTAGCCCATGATATCCATGATAGTGATGGTACTGGCCAGCGATGTGCCTTTAAATACTAAGATTACTTCATTCGAGTAAGCAGGGATCGCTCGGCGAATCGCAAACGGAAGCAAGACACGTAGCGTTGCTTTCATATCCATCCCTAGTGCACGACATGCCTGCCATTGACCTGATGGAATAGCATTGAACGCGCCTTTAAATAGTTGAGTACTGTACGCCGCGGTGTTAAGTGCAAGGGCAAGCATGGCACAGAACCAAGGTTGGCTTAGCCATGTCCACAAAAAACTTTCTCTAATGACTTCAAACTGCCCCGGTCCGTAGTAGACCAGAAAGATCTGAACCAATAGCGGTGTACCAGTAAAAAGAGTGATGATACCACGCGTTAGCCAGTGAACTACTGGCGTTCGAAGAATCAAGCTAAGTGTCATCAGCAACGCAAGTAGGCAGCCTACGATTAGTGCTACAACAGTAAGCTGTAGGCTTGTTTGCAAGCCATCGACCATTTGCCAAACATGTTGTTGATTCATGCTGTGACTCCTTTGCTACCGACGGCCATTTCTTTTGAGGAGAACTTTTTATCTAGTACTTTTACTGCTTTTTGAGTAATCAATGTGATGACAAGATAAATCGCCGCTGCGGTCGCATACCAAGTAAACGCTTCATGTGTCGCCGCAGAGGTTAATTGTGCTTGTTTCATTAAGTCTGTAACGCCAATTAGTGAGACTAAAGCAGTATCTTTTAATAGTACGAGCCACTGATTGGTGAGTCCGGGTAGGGCATGCTTAACCGCTTGTGGCAGCACTATTCTAAAGAAAACACGTGCACGACTTAGGCCTAATGCACTGCCAGCTTCTCGCTGGCCACTGGGTACTGCCTTTAGTGCTCCACGAATGGTTTGTGCTGCATAAGAGGCAAAAATCAACGAGAGTGCGATGACACCTGCTAAGAACGGGCTAACCTCAATGAAATCTCCCGTAATCAAAAACAAGACTTGTGTAGAACCAAAGAAGATAAACAGAACGACTAGAAGTTCTGGCAAGCCACGAATAATGGTGACAATTGCCGTGGTTGGCCAAGAGATGATTTTGTGACGAGACATTTCGCCACCAGCAAAAATGATCGCCAGTACTAAGCCAACCAAAAGGCTGACGAAAGCAAGTTGGATGGTTACCCAACTTGCCTGTACGAGTGACGCTGAGTAACCCGTTAAACCCATATTAATTCCCGAAGTACTTATCGAAGATAGCTTGGTATTCGCCGTTTTCTTTTACTGTTTTAAGTGCTGCATTTAGCTGGTCAACCAATGCTTGGTTGTCTTTGTTTACAGCGATGCCGAAGCCATTACCAAAGTATTTTTGGTTAGTGATTTGGTCACCAACATAAGCCAGTTTGCCATCTTTCTTAAACCATTCTGCGACAACTGCCGTGTCGCCGAATACGGAATCAATACGACCATTTTGCATATCGATGAACGCATCTTGGTAACTGCCATAAGGTACGGCTGTTACGCCTGGCATTTGCTCTAAAAGGTAGCTTTGGTGTGTTGAACCGTTTTGAACACCTACACGCTTTCCTTCTAATACTGCTTGTGATGCAACCTTACCTGTCATCGCTACGAAAGCCGCTGAGTTGTCGTAATAAGCATTGGTAAAGCTTACCTGCTGCTGACGGGCTTCAGTAATGTCGATACCAGAAATCGCTGCGTCGTAGCGTTTGAACTTAAGTGCAGGAATTAAGCTATCAAAGGCTTGGTTATGGAAGCTACATTTGGCTTCAATCTGTGTACATAGCGCGTTAGCAAGGTCGACATCAAAACCTTGGATCTGGTTATTTTCATCGACATATTCGAATGGTGCGTAAGTCGCTTCCATTGCAAATTTGATTTCTTGTTGTGCCATTGCGCCGGTAGAAGCCAGACCAATCAGTGAAGCAAGTAACATTTTTTTCATAATAATTCTCCATGTCAGATTGCGATGAAACGCAATCTCCATTGTTATTCAGTGTGTTAAGTAGTCAGCAAAAGCTTGAGTAGCAGGTTTTTTAAATGCGTCTTTTGTCCCATGTTCGATGACTCGGCCTTTTTCGAGATAAAGAACATGACTGGCAATTTTTTTAGCAAAATCAACTTCATGTGTAACCACCACTTGGGTGATGCCCGTTTCGCTCAACTCATTGATAATATTGACGATCTGAGTTGTGATCTCAGGATCAAGCGCCGCTGTTGGTTCGTCAAAGAGCAAGACTTCAGGTTTCATCATCAATGCTCTTGCAATAGCAACACGCTGTTGCTGACCACCTGATAGTTGTAGTGGCCACGCATCGGCTTTATCAGCGAGTTGAAGTGTAGAAAGCATTTTTAAGGCTTCTTGTGTGGCTTGCTCTTTCGAGACGCCTGCAACCTTAGTGGGTGCTTCAATTAAGTTCTCCATTACCGTCATATGCGGCCAAAGGTTGTACTGTTGGAAAACCATCCCGACTTGCTTGCGAAGCGCTAGACCTTGTTTTTCAGATACTTGATGATCGAAATCGTAGTTATTATTCGCAATACTGAGCGCACCGCCATCTGCCATTTCCAGCAAATTTAACAAGCGAAGTAGAGAGCTTTTACCAGCACCACTCGGACCTAAGAGAACCAAGGTTTCCCCCTTGCCGCAATGAAAGCTGACATCGTGCAAAACTTGCGTCGTGCCGTAGAACTTATTGAGGTTGTTTGCTTGAATACCCATGCTGATTTACTGCATTAAAAATCATTGTGTGAACTATACTATCAGAGGTGTTATTTATGCAATAAAAATGTATAAAAATTTTAATTGTTAAAATTATGTATCGATTTTTGGTTGAAAATTAGACATCTCTATTGTGTGGGTCAGGGTGAATATCAGGGAGGAGGGGCATAAGAAAGGCGCTTGGTTTTCAACCAAACGCCTAGGCATCAAAAGAATGTTACTTCAGTTTTAATTGTTGAGTTAGCCAGTCAACACTTGTAGTTTGTTTACCTTGGCAGATAACGTAGTAGGGTGTGCCGGTGAACCAACTTTTCGACGCTACTTCTTCAACAAATATCTGAATAGAGGCTACATCATCCTTAGCGTAGTTCCACTTTCGGGTTAAGTGTTCTGCTGCTTCTTTACCGTTATGGCTATCACCGTTACGTATAAAGTCGCAATCAGATTGTCGCATTTGATTGATCAGGTATTGTACATCTTCCTCAGTATTGGCGAAGGCGTTGGAGCCTATCAGCAGTCCACCTATCAGAAGTGAGTGAATTAGCTTCATTGATTCCACCATTGCTTAATTGGCATTGGATTGTGAATTTCCAAACGCTGTCCAATTTCTGGCGAGACCATAGTGACCCCGCGTTCCTGGCTTATCTCAAGGGCTCTGTTCATCGGTTCATGCCAATCGTGCATGGACAAATCAAAAGTGCTGTTGTGAATAGGCATCATGACCTTACCTTTAACGTCGATATGGGCTTGAACGCTTTCTTCAGGGAACATGTGGATTTGTGACCACAACTTGTTGTAGGCGCCAGTTTCAATCATAGTAAAATCAAAAGGTCCATATTTCTCGCCAATCTCAGCAAATCCTCCAAAGTAACCAGAGTCTCCAGAAAAGAACACCTTGGCTTGTAGACTGTTAATGACCCAGCTACCCCAAAGGGTAGAATCACGGTCCGTTAAGCCACGACCAGAGAAGTGCTGAGTCGGTGTCAGGGTATATGTGATACCGTTGACCTCATGCGATTCCCACCATGCAAGTTCGGTAATCTTGTTTTTAGGTACTCCCCATTTCACAAGATAATCACCTACTTTTAGTGGCACAACAAAGTGATTAACTTTATCTACCAGTGCTTTGACTGAGGCTTTGTCTAAGTGGTCGTAATGGTCGTGACTGATGATAACCACATCTATCTGCGGTAAATCTTCTAGGGATATTGGCGTCTTATGAAAGCGTTTAGGCCCAGCCCATTGCACCGGAGATGCTCTATCGCTGAAAACTGGATCTGCCATGACCAACTGGCCATCTAGCTTCATAATAACGCTAGAATGTCCTAGCCGATAAACCACATCTTGTTGCTCACCCAACAATTGTTCTGATGTCATCACATGTACCGGTAAGTCGAAGGTCGGAGTTGGGGCATCGCGCTCAGTGGTGAAATAAGACTTCATGATCTTAACGATGTCGCTAAAGCTCGATTGGTATTCCAACTCAGTATTGACGTATTTATCTGGATAACGCTCGGGGTCTTTCTCTGTGTTGCTGCAAGCGGTTAAGGCAGTGGTACTCATTGCTAGAACTCCTATTGAGGCGATTAGTGACTTTCTCATGATATTTCCTATCGCGACTAAAAGACTGGCTGTAAAGAGAACGATAGCTAAAGTCTCTTTGTAAACTATCCAGTGTAGTTTACTTTTAAAATGTGAAAAGTAAACTGATTAGTGTAAAATACGGAAAGAAAAATTTGAGTTGTCGAGTAACCCAATGACAGAAAAGAAAAAAACGCGAAGCGAGATGAAGCGCGAAGCGATTATTGAGGCGGCTAAACACGCGTTTCACGAGTTTGGTGTACATAATACGAGTATGGATAAACTCGCGGCGATGGCCGGTGTCTCGAAGCGAACGGTATATAATCACTTCGAGTCAAAAGAAGTATTAGTTATGAGTTTGCTATCGGATTTGTGGCGACAATCTATGATGGATGTTGACTTGCAACCTTTGGCGTCGATGGATCTCAAACAACAGCTAGTCTATTTACTGTCGCATGAGATAGGCATCTTGAACAATCCTGCTTATATTGATTTGTCGAAGGTTGCGTTTGGACATTACTTTTATCGACCAGAGGAACTGAAAGCCCAAGCGGACAAAATGTCGAAGCAAGAAACTGCCTTATACAAATGGTTAGAGCACAAGAATGATCAACAACAACTGACTATTCCAGATATTAGTGTGGCAAGCGTTCAGTTGCATAGCATAATTAAAGGTAGTTGCTTCTGGCCACAATTAATGGGAATGACGGACACGTTGACCGACGAAGTTGCTCAGCAACTTGCGCTATCTACTGCTGAGCTCTTCTTGGCTCGCTATCAGGTATAACGATTGATATATCTAGGAAAAGAACAGCCCTGTTTCTTGGACAAGAAGCTGGGTTGGTTTAGAGTAAATGTGTTGTTCCTTAGCACCCACAAGCTGAACTAATAGCACCTTATCTGAAGCTAAACACTGACGTAGCACTCGCAATACCATAGCCACATCGAGCTTGTGCTTCTCTAGGTTTGAGTTGTGTCTCGAAATAGAAGGCAGATCGATGGTTACAACCAGTCTGTCGCAGTGACTGATAAATCGCGCAAGCTGCTCTTTTATCATTGCTCGATTTCTGTACACCACTTCATTTGAAAGAAGCCAATCACATCCCATATCTTCCGCGTACTCTAACTGTTTTTTGTTGCAGCGATTATTGTCGATGCCGATATGAAAAGCGCGGCACTCATTATATCGGTTAAGTGCGAAATGCAGCATTGAACCGACTGTGACATCAAGACATTGATCGAGTAGCAATGCTGCGTTGATGTTTACAATACCAATTTCATCTTTGTCGATCAGTAGATTGGGAATAATGTCGAGCAAGGTTTCGTGGCAATTGGTAATGACGAGCGGCATTGCACCAACCGCAAGTTGCTGGTTGAGTTGACCAGTGAAGTCGCGTTTCGCAACCGGGCTTTCGAAGTAAGGTCTTTCGGAGCAGTAACTACCCAGAATCGGATAATGGCCAATTTTTCTCATTGAATGAGAATTTTGTTGTGAGCTTAACCAGTCGTAGGCGGTTTCTAGGAGGGAGTCAGCGTCTTCAAACTGGGCATTATTCATAGGCTTGATAGCTTCAGATACCGTGAATACGGAAAGTTGGCTCTCTAAAGCAGGATGATAACGACGTTTCCAGATTTGTTTGAAGACGTTGAGCATGATGAATTACCTTTCTGGTGGCAGCGCCCTTGCTGCTTGCAATACATGTAGAATGAATCTGTCCTTGTTGGCTTCTACACGATAGGCAGGAGCCATAATGGAAACAGCACCAATTAATTTCGAGCCTTTCATTACTGGCGCACTGATGCCCGTTACCCCGGGGTCGAACTCAGACGTACTGATGGCAAATCCCTGACGGCGAATCTGCTCCAGATCCTTATTCCAATCAGTGACGTTTTCGTGTTCACCAAAATGACGCAGTATTTTTTCGCAACGAGATTCTGGTAAATAAGCCAGCATCACTTTAGATGAAGCCCCGCGAAGCAAAGGTTGGCTCTGTCCTCTTACATAGCTGCAGCGAAGTGCTTGCGCACTCTCTTGCAAGCTGACACATAGAGCACGATAGCCAACTGGTACCATGTAAGCTGACATCTCACCAGTCTGCTTTTGTAGTCGGAACAATATGCTCTCTATTGCTTCTAGGTTGTGTGTACTCGACTGATAGCTGTGCATCAACATCAGAGCAGCTGGACCAACAATCAGTGTTTTGTCGTGTGGACTCTCTTCAATAAGGTTCCACTCTTTAAGCAGCTTTATATGACGATAAAGACTGCTGAGAGGAACGCCGAGTTGAATGCTTAAATCTTTTGCTGAAACAGGCGTATCAGACACGGCAACTTGCATTAAAAGTTGCAGTGGCTTTTCATTAACCTGAGTAGTGGGTTGCTGTGTATTTCCCATATCTGTGTTATCTATTATCAAAACCAATTACGCAATTTATATTCCTACTGAATAAGAAAGGAAACAAAAATCTTGCGGCTCATTCTCATTAGGTGATAAATGCAGGGTCTGGCAAGGAATGGAAGTTTGCCTCACGTCAAGTTAGGTCAAGTACGGGCAAAGAAAGGTCCAGATGAGCCAATATAGGCACACCACATTCGTCACCTATATATTTTTCAGTAGATGACTATGACCGTTTCTTCTTCCCCAATACTCGGTTTCGCTATCTGGGTGTTACTCCCAGCGTGGATTTTATTGTCGAAAATGAAGGCTGGGCCGGAAGTGTAGGCGTTAGTCAGATTCTTCAGGTTGATTGAAGTGGGGCTACATCTATCTTCAAAGCGGGTTGGTCTTTTTAGGCCGGCATAAATAAAAAGCCACTTCGAGGGAAGTGGCTTTGATCGTTGTTAAGCTAACTGACGTGTTTTGGATAGCTTAGAATTTGTATGATGCGCCTAGGTACAGAGAACCAATGTTAAGTGTGTCACTATTATGTTCCTGAACGCTCTCGATTTTGAATGCGTCAGCTTCATAAGCTAGACGAATACCAAGACCTTCAACTTGTGCTGGCATGTATTCAACACCGATACCGTAACGGAATGCTGTACCTGTATCACTAGTGAATAGTTTGCTGCCTGCCTCGTTTAGATCCAGGTAAGATAGACCAACAGTAGCAAATGGACGGAAGCCGCTGTCAAATGTGTAGCCAAGGTTTGCAGTTAGCGCTAGAGCAGTTGGATCCCACGAGTATCCGTTATCTGCTTCCGCTTTACCATATTTAGTGTATGAACCTTCAAGAGAAACGATACGGTTAAAGCTGTAACCGCCATAAGCTCTTAGGGCGTGGCCTGCATCAATTGAGCCTTCATTTTTCTCGTCTAGATTCTTGATTTTACTTTTTGTTAAACCATAACCACCACCCACGTAAAAACCTGGATCTGCTGCGCCTGCAAATGCGCTAGTTGCGAATAGAGCTGTTAAAGCGAGTGCCACTGCCTTTTTCATTCTGATACCTTAAATAGTCTTGTAACTTGTTTCGGGGCGTACTCTAAAGAGTTTCGAATCTGACGTCTGTGTAGGAAATGTCGTGAATTGTGTGGGAACTGTCTGGTTGTGTGGAGCATGAATATCTATGAACTCCACTTTTCAAAAGCAAACGTTTAACCGCAAAAAAGTGAACTATCTCACTAAAAAATAGGCAGTTGAGGTGGCTTTGTATTAGATTAATCAGTATAAATGCTCTCCATTTCCTTGAGCTCTTCGACGTGGCTCATGTATGTTTATGTAACAAGTGCATACACTTGTCGCCTTTCTGCATGGAGCCGGAATGAGTAAATGGAAGAATGAGGCTTATCAATGATTCCAAGAGAGGTAACGATGAACTATAAACAACTACCCAAAATCGACCTTCACTGTCACTTAGATGGCAGCGTGCGACCTGAAACCATCATCGAACTTGCCTCTATCCAAGGTGTTGATATTCCCTCTCAGGATATTGAAGTTGTTCGTGACTTGATGATTGCCCCTGAGACGTGCCCAAACTTACTCGAGTATTTAAAGCGTTTTGATCTACCTTTATCTGTGATGCAGACCAAAGAAGCCTTGGAACGTATCGCCTTTGAAGTCTATGAAGATGCGGCACTTGAAAATGTTAAGTATATGGAAGTTCGTTTTGGCCCTCTCTTACACAGAGAGCAAGGTCTGAATATTGAAGAAATCATCAGCTCAGTAGTGGCTGGTATGAAACGAGCAGAAAAAGTACACGGCATTAAAGGCAACATTATTCTGTCTTTGCTACGCCATATGCCAACCGATGAGATTAATGATGTTATTGATGTTGGTGCTGCGTACCTAGGTAAAGGAGTAGCAGCATTTGACCTCGCGGGTGGAGAAGAGCTTGGATTCTGTGAGAAATTTGTTCCGTTTGCGAAATATGCAAAAGAGCAGGGTTTGAACGTCACGATTCACGCTGGTGAACAAGGCGAAGGGCAGAACGTTTACGATGCCATTACCATGTTAGGTGCAGAGCGTGTGGGACATGGCATTCATATCGCCACTCATCAACAAGCGTTTGACTTAGTGCATGAAAAACAAGTGGCGTTAGAAACGTGTCCGAGCAGTAATGTACAGACAAAAGCGGTGGAAAGCATGACTGTACACCCGATTGAGGATTTCCGTCAGCGTGGTATTCCAGTCACCATCAATACTGATAATCGCACCGTATCGAATACGACAATGACGAAAGAAGTTCAGTTGGTAATTGAGCAGTTTGGATTGTCCGAAGAAGACTATATGCATATCTATCGCAATAGCGTTAATGCTGCTTTTACTGACGATGCGATTAAGCAACAGCTATTAGCTATATAGTTGCCGGTTCGAATGTAAAAAGCCCGCTTCATTGAAGCGGGCTTTTTTATTGCTCTGTGTTGCCAGTGATTAAAAATCGATTTCGTAACCTAGACTGAATGTTCGACCACGGCCAGAGAAGTAATACGCATTGTGGTGGCGTATCTGGCTAAAGTAGTTAATGTACTGCTCGTTCAATAGGTTTTCAATACCGACACTGATACGACCGTAACGCTGCATATCGTAGAACATAGACACATCCATCAAGCCATAGCCGTCAAACTGCTGTGCACTACCGGCATCGTTTTGCTCTTTACTTCGAGAGAACATATGGTTGTATTGTAGGCGACCATTCCAACGGTCAGAGAAGCTGTGGTTGACCGCCATCAATAGGCGATCAGGAGACAGGTTCTTAAGATCCATGTCGCTATCCACCGAGCCATCTTGATTGGTATCTACTTGACCTTCTACGTGAGCATACAGTGCCTGAATCTGCGTCGTAGGCAAAATATTGTAGGTCGCGGTGAACTCGTAACCTTTAATATC
Source organism: Vibrio sp. ER1A (assembly GCF_000733315.1). Taxonomy (NCBI): domain Bacteria; kingdom Pseudomonadati; phylum Pseudomonadota; class Gammaproteobacteria; order Vibrionales; family Vibrionaceae; genus Vibrio; species Vibrio sp. ER1A. The sequence continues at coordinate 1,157,971 of NZ_JPJA01000086.1, read as the reverse complement.
GGTGCGTTGGCGCACAACATCATAAGTACCGCCGCTGTTAAGGCTTAGGTTCGCACCATCTTTAGCGATAGACATATAAGTACTACCACTAACAAACCATTTGTCATCGCTGTAGCTTAGCCCCACTTCGTAGTTATCCGTTACAACAGGTTTCACCGCCGGCATGGTGTTGAAGTCGATAGGTGCACCGCCTACAGGAGCAACGACGGTTGGGCCTCCGATCCAGTTACCACGCAGTACGCGTCCAATGTCTGGCAAGCCGAAGCCTTGGCTAAAGCCAACGAATGAACTGATGTTTGGGGTAAAGTCATAAACAGCGCCAGCATTAAAGACGGCTTGAGAAAAGTTTTGCTCTCCGCCAATAATATCAACCTGACGATGCCCTGCGTTACCATAGCCCCACAAGGTTTGACCATCTGCAACCGTTACTTTGGTATTCTCAAAGCGAACACCACCTGAAAGGCGTAGAGAATCGGTGACTAGCATATCGCCCTGAACAAAGGGAGCTAAGCTCTGGTACATCATATCTGGAGTTACATCTTTACCAGATTGAGTGAGTTTTTGCTTAGTGGTATCTTCCAGACCGTCTAGACCAACGACCCAGCTGTCATCCCAACCTAGAAGATCGGTTTTGACATAACTTAGCTTAAAGCCTTTTTTGGTCGATACGATAGCGCCTTGATCGTATTGTTTGCTTGCGGTGGGCCACCATGATGCTTCACCAAATACCGCTTCAAAGTCTTGGTAAAAGGCTTGGAATTTCAGCTCGCCACCAAAGAAGTCATAGTGGTCATAACCAAAGTTATACAGTTCCGCATAGTTTGACGTAGGATCGCCAGAAGGTGTGCCCGGAACTACGGTTCCCGGAATGCCATTTTGCCAGTCGCCAGGAACACTAACGTAGTTCTGGTTGCCTTTTAGTTGGTAGCGACTAGCACTGAAGCTGACGCGTTGATTGCCGCCATCAAAGTTATAGCCGCCTTTAGCGAGAAAGTTTGTGGCATTGGAATCTTGCGTTTCACCTTGGATAGAGTTCATGCCGATTGGGTTGCCATTACCATCGTAATACAACCCTTGTTGCTCCCACGCACCGCCAATAAAGAGATCGTAATCTTCGTCATACTGACTTAGATTGTAATAGACTTTACCACCTGTACCATCTTCCTTTAGGTTTGAGGTTACACGTGTTCCAACGGTCTGCTTCCAATGGTCGCCTGGTTTAGCACTTTTTGTCACGTAGTTAATGATACCGCCAGTGGCGCCGTTACCTTGTACGGCACTTGCCCCTTGAACCACTTCCACACGCTCAAGCATTGAAGAATCTACGGTGTAACCGTTACGGTTACCATTGCGAAGTGGGTTATTTTGCGGAACACCATCAACCATAATAAGTGCAGTACGTCCACGAAGGTTTTCACCTTGGGTAGAGAGCTTTTGTCGACTTGGCGTCATGCCCGGAACTAGGTTGGCGATAACACTGGTTAGGTCATCGGATACCGCAGTTTGTTGTTCCAGTTCTTTTTCTGAAATGACATGAACTGAGCCTGGAATTTTATCTGTATCTTGACTATAGCGGGTCGCAGTAACGACCATATTTTCGTCAGTTTTTTGTTTGTTTGTTGGCTGTGATTCGTTTACCTCTTCTGTCGCAAATGCTTGTCCGATTGACAGAGCGAGAAGCGAAAGGGAGACGACTTTCTTCCCAGTTTGATTTGCCATGTGTCCTGATTACCACTGTGTTTCTCATTAGGGTGGCGATATTAATGCTTTTGATAATAGTTATCAATAACGTTATTATTATTAACGAATGGCGATCTATAACCTATTGATATAATTATCGTGCTACACACATAGGTGAACCAGAAATAGGGTCTTCAATCACCAACGCATCAAGGTCAAAGACTTCTTTTAATAACGATTGGGTAAACACGTCTTTTGGAGTGCCATGGGTTACGAGTTGCCCTTGCTTTAGCACCACCAAATGGTCGCAGTAACGACAGGCTTGGTTTAAATCGTGCAGTACCACAATCACCGTTTTTCCTTGTGCATGCATATCTTGCATCATCCGCATGAGCTCAATTTGATGAGATAGATCCAAATAAGTCGTTGGCTCATCAAGCATCACAATTTCAGTATCCTGAGCGACGATCATTGCGATCCAAGCACGTTGTCTTTGACCTCCAGAGAGCGCATCAATTGGGCTTTGTGCAAGTGTATCTACACCAGTTGCTTGCATTGCATTAGCTACAATCGCTTTATCTTCAGGGGACAATTTGCCCCAGTGAGAGGTATAAGGCGCGCGACCATACTCCACTAGTTTTTGAATCGTGATGCCTTCCGGGCTGGTATGGGTTTGTGGGAGCATAGAAAGACGTCTGGCCAATGACTTGGAGCCGTACTCATCTAAGGGCGTAGAATCAAGTAGGACTTTTCCAGATTTAGGCTTGTTTATCCGAGCTAACGTTTTCAATAACGTGGACTTTCCACATCCATTAGGACCAATAAGCGCAGTAATTTTGCCTTTCGGAATCGTCAAATTCAGATTTTCAATAATAGTGTTGTTGCCATAGGCAACGTTCAATTTCTCGACAGACAGCATTACCAGCCCTTGTAACGTTTGAGTAGGAAGATGAAATAGGGTGCGCCAATGACAGAGGTTAGAACGCCCGCAGGAAGTTCGATCGGCGGCGAGATCCCTCGAGCGATGGTATCGGCAGTAAGGACAAGAAGTGCACCAATAACAGCGGAGCCCATCAGCAAAGCTTTATGATTATGTCCGAACAGTAGCCTAGCGAGATGCGGTGCGAGAAGACCAACAAAGCTTATCGTTCCGGCGATAGACACACTCAAACTGGCAAGCATGACGGCGCAAATCAGCGCCATGGCTTGTACTTTGTTAAGTTCGACACCAAGGGAAATGGCAGATTCATCGCCAAGACCAATAATGTCTAGTCGCCATGCGAGCCACAATGAAAGAGGCAGTAAGATCGCAAGCCCCATCCAGATATAAGGCATCTGCTCCCAGCCTCGTCCCCATAGACTGCCGGTGAGCCAAATCATTGCAGTATTGATCTCGATGGGGTGTACCACTAATAAATAATCAATGCCGCTAGCAAGAAAGGCGCTAATAGCAATCCCCGTAAGTGCCATTCTGGCTGGGGGTAGTTGAACTGAGCGTGCGATGATGATCAGCAATAACCCTACAGATACTCCACCAATCATAGCGGCAACTGGCAGCATCCAAACTGGTGCATTGGGGAATACTGTCAACAAAAGTGTGGCAACAAACCCAGCACCAGCACTTACGCCGATTAAATCTGGTGAGGCGAGAGGGTTGCGGATCACACCTTGGACTAACGCCCCAGATATTCCTAATCCAGCGCCAACACCAATGGCGAGGAAGAGGCGTGGAAGTCGATAGTGATTGACAACGAAATCGTACTCGCCACCTTTGAAGGCCGTCATGGTTATTTGCGACAACGATAAGTCAGCGACTCCTATTAACAAACTGAAAACAGACAGGGCGAGGGTAGTCGAGATAAGGACTAGCCAAGTTCTACTCATGAGCTCAACCGACTTTTTATAGAAAGAAAAATGAAAAAGGGTGTACCTATCAGCGCAGTGACGATACCAACCGGCGTTTCCGTGGGAAAGGCTATACCTCTGGCAAGTACGTCTGAACACATGACTAAGAGTGCTCCCAATAATGCGCTAGCGGGAATGAGAGCGAAGAAACTGTGTCCGACAAGTTTGCGTGCAATATGAGGAATTAACAGACCGACAAAGCCAATAGGGCCTGCAATGGAAACACTGATACTGGTTAGTAAAATAATAGCCACGAAAGCCAGTAATCGAATCAAGCTGGTATTTACGCCCAAGCCTGTAGCGACATCGTTACCAAGAACTAGCAGGTTGAGAGGATGAGCAAGCGCCCACGCTAACGCTAACCCCACAACACTAATTGGCAATAACTGGTGTAGGGCAGGCCAATCTAAGTTACTAATTGAGCCAATGAGCCAAGATTGCACGCTATAGGCTTGATCGTCAGCAAGAATAATCGTTGCGCGTGTGAGTCCAAGCAGCAAAGCGTTGATAGCGATGCCCGCCAGTACCAGTTTCACAGGGTGTGGACGATCATCAAAAGCGCCACCAAGAAACATAACTAAAAGACCACTAAACGCGCTGCCTATCGCACCCATTACCGCGGTTGGCACGGATAAAGATAGGAAGCCAAAGCTACTCAACACGATAAATAGTGCCGCTCCAGAATTGATAGCAAGCACGGATGGTGAAGCGAGGGGGTTACGAGTCAATCCTTGCATGAGAGCGCCTGCAACAGCGAGGTTAGCTCCAATTAATGCACCGCTGAGTACACGAGGCATTCTTAGTGTTGCGATGATTTGATGTTCCATGCTGGCTGAATCAAAGTGTAGCCAGAAGCCCTGCAATGATTGAAAAGATAGGTCAAAGCTAGACCACGCCACTAAAGAGAGATTTAGGCTCAGCAACGTACCAGCAATAAGTGCAAGCCAGAGCTTGCACTGTGTTGATTGAAGCATATTGAATTAGTGCTGTTGATTAATAATATCAGAGAGGTTTTTGGCGATGCCTTCAGCTGCCAAAATACCTCGGTTTAATGACCAGAGCTGTGGAGAAACCTTAACGGCGTGCTCTGTTTTCTCTACCTTCAGCATTTTGCTTAATGGATTTGATTGCCAGTCATCATAAACAGTGTGAGGCTTGTAAGGGCCAAGCAGCAGCCAATCAGGGTTGATTTTTAGTAGTTGCTCAAAGCTGACTTCAATGTAGGCTTTATCGGTTTTTGGGACCGTTGGACCATGTAATCCAAGCGCAGTAATCACCCCCCCTGCATATGAGTTTGGGCCATGAAGCCACATACCTTTATCGGTTACAACAGCAAACTGAAACGACTCATTCGAAGAAAGCTTAGCCTTGTATCGGTCCATGATTTTATGGTGTTTTTCGATACGTGCTGCCATTTCATCGGCTTTATTGACTGCAATGCCAATTTTCATCGCAGACTGTAAATTCTCTTGGTAAGTTTCGCCGCGACTTTTCAACAAGATCGTCGGTGCGATGGCCATAAGATCGTTGTAAATCGTGCTATGACGCTCAGCATCAGCAATGATGAGATCTGGCTTTAATTGTGAGATAGCTTCTAGGCTTGGTTGAGGTCTTACGCCCACTGATTGCCAAGGTTTAATCAGTTCGCGTATCTCCGGAAGAATTCGCTCAATGTTCTTGTCATCAGCTACGCCTACCGGTGAAACACCAACAGCAGCTAACGCGTCCACAAACGAGTATTCAAGTGCGATGACTCGAGTTGGTGTTCCTTTGATGGTGATACTGCCTTGTTGGTCGGTTATGACGCGTTGGCTCTGTGCATGTACAGATGCACCCATAAGAGCGAACGAAAGTAGAAAAACCGTGCTTAATCCTTTAGCGAGTAGTGATTTCATTGATTGGCTCATTCTGAAAGGGAGAAACAAAAGAGCGCAATCGTATCTCAAACAATAATGGTTATCAATACTATTATCGATAGCCTATGGTGATGAATGAAGTGTCAAACCAAACCAAACGTTATATGGGCTCAGGGATTGAGCCGAGCCCAATACAAGCTAAGTTAAAAAGCGAGATGGTAAGCGTTCTGGGTTTGGTTCAAATCAATAGTCCAGGTTTGCTCTTCTTCACTACTTGTCATTGGCACCCATTGAGCGTAAATCTTGGTCCAATTGTTGTTAACTTGCAATGTGACTTCATCGGTTTCGGCTGGATAAATGGTCGTCACTCGTGAAGTTGGCTCAGCAGCGACATCTCCATTTTCAAAAGTGTGTGCGGCTTGACTATAGATATGCAACGCACCTTTACCTGCGTTGCCTTTGTCAATTGACAGTGTGATGATCTGGCCTACATCGAATGAAAATGTTCTATCTGCCACTAGGTCTGCAGTTCGTTCAATTGGTGTTTCAGTCGGGGTTTCAACGGGTTTTGCCGGAGTGGTGTTCGCAGTATCTTGACCGCCACCGCCACCGCCACCGCCACCGCCACATGCAACAATTGAGGCTAGGACAGCGAAAAGAGTGAGAGGTTTTATTGGGTTTATCATAGGACACTCCTTACTGTTCCGAACTTGAGATTACTTGGTTTGCGCTCGCGTATTGATACCAATCGCTATCTTGTTCTCCAGCACTCGTGACCCAGTTAGGAAAGTTAGGGTAGGCGACAGTAATATCAACCAGTTCTTTTGGGTGGTCCCATTGGTCACGAATATTAATCACCCAAGGCATATTGTTTTCTGATAGAAACGATTGTGCTCCGCCAGAGCGGTCATCATGAAGCCCGAATAAGGTGGTATCCATAAAACTTGTACCACCGAACGCCTTCATGTGTGTTTGCCAAGTCATCCCTGGTGGTGTTTGAACAAAATCGCCATGATATTCTCCTTCAGAGGCAAATATAAACGGATCATAGGGTGGATAACCAATTAGGTCGCGCGACACAGAATTGGTCAATTCAACAGTAAGTTGATAAGACAAGCTAATGTCCTGTTGCATTGCCAGACACGTGCTGTCTGTTTTGAAAAAATGACAACCAAGAGGCAGTCCCCCTAGCGCGGATAACTCTGCTCGTAAGTCTTCGGCTATGATTAAGATAGTTTCGTCGTTTGACGCTTGTTGAACAGTATGGCTGACGCTTTGTCCATTTCTTGTTAATGTAACCGAAGCAAGGTTGTTTGGATCGACGTTAGGTAATTGGAGCGCAAACCCATTAGAGTAGCCAGCACCCATAGCTTGCAGTGTGTAGTCGATGGTGATGTTGGTCAGCTCGCGTTGTCCATTGATTTGCTCGGTAATCTTATAGCTCCACACCACATCATTGAAATCGTAATCCCCCATTAATGGCCAGCGGTCTTCAAAAGCGATAGTGGCCATAGAATCTGAACTGGGATAGACCGAGGTGATAGAAATGTCAGGATCGTTTTCTTGCACAAGGGTTTCATATTTGGAGTCGGTCGTGCCATCATTGTTTACGCCATCAATGGCTTCAAAAGGAGTGACTTCAACGGTAAAGATGAGATCGTTGAAGTCGTTATCGCCAGATGGACGTTTTATATCTTCAAAACTCAATACCAAAAACTCATTTTGAACATCAAGGAAAGCAACGTTATGCCTTCTGTGTTCCATGGTAGTTTCTGGATTCAAAGCTGGGTAACTATAAAAAGGTGTTCCCCAATTCCCAAAGTTAGCAATATTGTTGTAGCTCCCCTCCCAGCCCCAGCCGTTCGGAATCAAGAAGAAGGCGAGTGTTTGATTGGCAGTCAGTTGCACGCCGAGGTCAATCGTATCCCCTTCTTGCATTTCTCCTTCTCCAGGTTTTGAGGCATTGGGAAAGACAATAATGTGGGCATCAATATCATCTTTATCTGTAGGAGGGTTGTCAGTGTCGAAAACAAAATAGCCAAGGCTGTTTCGATATCCAGCACCTTCGTTAAGGAAGGTAATACGGGCGGTTGCATATTCTGCCCCGTTTAGTTCATCGTCAATATCGATGCTTGAGTATTTATCTGGTGCAATGAAAGCACTGTTGACGACACTACCCTCTGGAAGCATGGAGTAGACATTGGTTAATACGTCTTGAGGTAACGTGTCTGCAACAGAATATAAATTACTCGGCTTTCCCTTAGCTGAATAATTTGATGCCTCCGCGCCAGACTCGAAGGTTAAATCTGCTACAGAAAGCGCATAAACTTGCCATGGTAGGAGTAAACTGGCTAGTGTGATGACGTTCCTTGTTCTCATCGCTTATTCCTCTATTTTTATGTTTAAAGGCGAGTTATTCAGAGGTAAGCAAATTCGATGCCTAGTAATAATCCTATATATTTCAGTGTAATAGAATTAACTCTCACGATATTCGCAATGTGAGAACCATCGTGGGAATAGTGAGAACGACGGAACAATGAGAGATTGTGGTGATTATGCAGGTTCGTGGTAAGCAAAATGGCGTTTCTCGGTAGGTTAGACTAAACCTAACTAGGTCAGTGATCAGTTAGGAGAAAAAAATGATAGTCAGAATGGTAACCATGTTGTTGGCCTTCATAGTCGTGCTGCCAGTGCAGGCCGAATGGATGTTAGATGGCAATAACTCGTCATTAAAATTTGTGTCGACCAAGAAAAACAGTGTGAGTGAAGTGCATCACTTTTCCTCAATGACGGGGACCATCAGCGATGATGGTAAAGCTACGGTAGTCATTGACCTATCAAGTGTTGAGACCAATATTCCTATTCGTAACGAACGCATGCAAACGATGTTGTTTAATGTCGCAGAGTTTGCCAAAACGACGATCACCACTGTGGTCGATATGAGTCAACTGGACAACAGCCAAATTGGTGGAGTGTACTCAATTGTTAATGACCTTACCGTGGATCTACATGGCGTGCAGAAAACTTACACAGCCAAACTAACGGTGATGCGATTGACTGAAAATAAGATTGCCATTGTCTCGACGGATCCTGTGATTGTGCAAGCATCAGATTTTGGACTTGAAGCGGGCATTGAAAAGTTACGTGAGGTTGCAGGATTGCCATCAATAGCTACATCAGTGCCCATCACTTTTATCATGGTGTACAACCAAAAATAACTGAGATTATCAATTGATAATGAAAAACGCTCCATCTTAGATGGAGCGTTTTTTTGGCTTTAGACCCGGAAGTAAGAGAGTTTGTGATTTAGCTCGTCAGATGCTGCTGCCATAGATTGAGATTGCTCCGCAAGGTTCTGACTCGCCTGACGTATTTCACTAATCGACATATGAACGATGCTGACATTTTCGTTCACTTCATTCGCAACTGTTCCTTGCTGTTCCGCTGCTGCCGCAATTTGTGCCACCATGTCATAAGTATCGTTGAGCTTAGCGACAGCAGTATCAAGTTTGTCTTGAGTCTGTGAGGCAAGGTCCACGCTCTCTGTCACTTTGGTTTGGTTTGAAGCCATAACAGACAGCACGCTATCTGTACGTTCGTTGAGTTTGTCGATGGTAGTTTGTACTTGAGCTGTTGACTCTTGGGTTCTGCTTGCCAAGTTTCTGACTTCGTCTGCTACTACCGCAAAACCGCGACCTTGCTCGCCAGCGCGTGCTGCTTCAATCGCGGCGTTAAGCGCGAGTAAATTGGTTTGCTCTGAGACCTCATGAATAACATTGACGACATTACTAATATCATTGACGCCTTGTTTCAACGCTTCCATTAACTGGTAGGTACTGGAGATGTCATCGGAGATCCCGGCTATGTTGTTAAGTGTATAACCCATGCTTCGGCTACCTTGAGCAGCAAAGTCTTTGCTTTCCTCTGTGGTTGCTGATGTTCTTTCAGAGTTACCCGCGATATCTTGAATAGTTGATGACATTTCATTCATCGCGGTAGCGAGTTGCTCAAGTTGTTGGCTTTGTGAATCTATGCTCGTTGAGGTTTCTTCACTTGCGGCCGCAATGCTACTGGATAATTGACCAGAGTAGTCCGCTGAACGTTTGGCTGCGCTAATGGTTTCTTTGAGCTTATCCATCATTCGACTCAGTTCGTTACTCAAATAACCTATTTCGTCACGACGCTCTGTTTGCATATCGACAGTGAGGTCGCCATCTGCGACTTTATGAACCTGTGTTACGAGTGATTCAATGGGTTTGATGATGTTACGTGCAACAAGCAAGCAAATGACGATGAGCACAAGTGCTGCTACGGAGTCTACGATAAGCTCTTTTATAAGCTGGCTCTGAAACGCTTTATCAATATCAGAGGTTTGAACACCTGAACCAATAATCCAGTCCCATTCCGGGATATAGTTTACGAATGAAATCTTTTCGGACTCCTCACCGTCCGGGCCTAGCCAATAGTAGGTAAGAAAACCACTGCCAGTGCTTTTGGCAATGGATGACATTTCTTGCCAAAAGTGATTGCCCCTAGAATCTGTAAGTGTGTTTGTACTAGTGCCATTTAGTTGTGGCTGCGTAGGGTGCATTACAATTGTATTAGAAGCACTCGCTATCCAGAAATAGTTACTGCCGTCGTATCTAATTTGGCTAATTGCATCTATCGCAGCTTGTTGTGCAGCTTGTTTGCCAAGCGTAGATTCGAGCTTTTGATAATGTTTCGCAATCTCGTAGGTGATTTGAACATTTGAGCGAACTCGATCTTTTCTTTGATCGTAGCTAGCATCTTTTTGTATTAATAGATTAAATGTTCCAAGAGAAAATAGAATTAAAACTGCGAAGACGACAATAGCTTGCAGCTTGGTACGAATAGACAGATTGTTCAGTTTCACTGAAGGTTTCCTCTCCAACTTATAATTAGACCAAATTCCATTTGGCTGACGAATGAAAGTAGATTATTAATATTATTTACATGCATCTTAACGAACTAATAGATAGATTTCTCATTAAATATAATGTCTTACGTGTTAGTTGCGTTATTTTTAATCAATGATGAGTTATGTATGTGATGTAAGTTAAATTTTCTGTAGATAAATATAACCGCATGACTTCAGAGGTAAATGCACCTGCTGATAATATTGTTGTTAATTTGGAAGGTATTAAATAGGACAGAATATCATGCTATATGTGGATTATTGATAGAATGAGTCCTTTGCTATTAACCTAAACCTAAGAATATTTGACGTTACATAACATTCAGACTCGGCTATTTTATAATTTGTCGAAGTTAATCTTTATAGCGACTATGCTCTTGAGTATCAGAAAATTGCATAATGGCATCACATAGTTCATCTTTCTTTAGTGGTTTGTGCAGAACACAATCGGCGCCAGCATCAATAAACGCTTGTTTTGAATCAGCGAAAACATCAGCGGTCCAACCAAAAATAAGTAAACCAGATCCAAACTGTTTGCGAATGCGTGTACAGGCTTCCACGCCATCCATAACTGGCATGTGATTGTCCATCAGAACAAGGTCGTAATGTTGTTCATTCAGAGCTTCTAATGCTAGAGCGCCATTAGTTACGGTGTTGGTAGTATGTCCCTCTAGTCCCAGCAGTTTGCAAGCAACAATAGCGTTTACGCGATTATCTTCGACGATAAGAATATGATGAGGACGAACCGCTGACGGGTAATGCTGTTTATTGCCGACTAGTTTAATATATTCACCATCGGTCACCGGCAGTTTAATCTCAAACTCAAACCGAGTTCCTTGTCCCAGCTCGCTAGTGGCATCAATTGTGCCCCCCATCTTCTCGACGAGTTGCTTCACAATAGCTAATCCAAGACCTGTTCCACCATATTCTCTTGTTGTTGAGGCATCAGCTTGTACGAAGGGTTCGAAAATTCTCTCCAAAGCACTTGTTTCAATACCAATACCACTATCCTGCACTGAAAACCTGAGTAATGATGGAGTGGTTGGATTATTGGTTATTTCTACTGTAACTCCACCGCGTTCAGTAAACTTAATGGCATTGTTGAGAAGATTGTACAGAACCTGCCTTACACGATTGCGATCGCCTAAAAAAGTCGTATTCGCATCAATATAGCATTCAATATTGAGTCCTATACCTTTCTCCTGACAGACAGCTTGGTAAGTAGAGCGTAGCGGAGCAATGATCTGCTCGATGTTAAAAGGACTACTTTCAAGCTCTATTTTATTCTGCTCCACTTTGGTTAGGTCGAGAATATCATTAAGAATAGATATGAGGTGATTGCCTGATTCTAGGATGAGTGAGAGGTTTTCCTTTTGTTTTTGCTCTTTTGCCTCGGACAACATGACTTGAACCATCCCAAGGACGCCGTTCATCGGGGTTCTTATTTCATGGCTCATGGTGGCAAGGAATTGGGTTTTAGCGATATTAGCAGAGTCCGCCGCAACTACTGCATTTTCAAGCTTTCTCTGAAGTTTCTTCGTTGCGGTTATATCTCTTTCTACGGCAATAAACTTATCTAATTCACGATGAGAATTGAAAACTGGAGAAATCTCGATATCAACCCAATAGGGCTGCTTAGTTCGTGAAAAATTAAGGATCTCAACTCTTGTAGGTTGGTGCTCTTTGACTGCTTTTCTCAGTTTCTCAATCGCTTTTTCATTGGAAGCTTCACCTTGTAATAGTGTGCCTGGCTTAATTCCTAAGATTTCATCCTTACGGAAGCCAGTCATACTTTCGAAAGCTTGGTTGACCCATTCGATACGGCCTTGTTTATCGGTGATCAATACTGCGTCTCTCGTATGTTTCACGACGTTGGCCAATCGAGTTGCTTCACGCTCTTTATTCATCAATAACTCAGCTTGTTGTGCTAACTGAGTTCTAGATTGCTCAAGCTTTTGGAAAGGATTGATAATTAACCTGCGACCAAAAAGATAGACAATAATTGAACTGATTAAGAGTGCGATAATAAGAGCAATAGCAAGACGACTTAGTAGCTCTTCTCGTTGCGTATTTGACGCATTGTTATTAATTGCAAAAACTAATGAAATGTTAGATTTAGCCAACTGAATACTCTCGACTTTCCAGTTGTCTCCTGGAGGTGTTTCTAGCCATTTTGAACCGGGTTGTGTTAGAGAAAACCAACGAGAGTTATTGCTATTTAGCTTGCTGAAGAAGCTATCATTGTAAAAGGGAAATGCACCTACGACAACGCCTTGAAGGTGGTCTTTGACATAAATGGGCTTATAGAACTTTATGATTTTCTGATCGTTTTGTTCTCGTAAGAGATAAACGGTTTCGTTGGTTGAGCTGGACTTAATAAGCCTTAACAATTGGAGACGTTGTTCAATAGGGCCTTCTTGAGGAAGTGTATTAAACACAACGATACCTTCTGAGTTAAACAAGCAAAATTTAACTTCAACATTTGAGAGGTGAAACTGATGAAGATGTTTGAAAACATCCGTGCCGCTTTGGTGTCCATGACTACCGTGTGAGTGGTTAGTGTTATTATGGGCTTGATGCTGATGGCTATTTATTTGTGCACCACCGCTTACGGCTCCAATGATGGCTGGTTCTTCGACAAGATGAGAGATGTGCATATCTGTCGCAATAAAAAATTGATCCATAAAGTTTTTAGCCGCTTGGATTTCAGTCTGTGCACTATTGGACTGTAGTTTAGCAATAGTTTTCTCGGCTTCACGATCGACAACCATCAGCACGACAATCGCAGTGATGCTAAATGTTATCACCATAAATATAATAAGAAGCGCTCGACCGGAATAACCGGCCGCCTTTGAGGCTTTCATCGACACATCTCCCTGAGGCTATAGTAAAACTGTACGAACCATTGGGAAATATCGCTAAGTTGCGAAGCCGCTAATAAGGGGAAGTCTTAATTATAAGAAGAAAGGCTTTACGTAAACGTAAAGCCTTGAGTTGGGTTTTAGCAAGATTCGTCGATACAACATTCATCTTGTAAGAAACTAATCACACCTTCTAAGTGTTCATAGTTGGCAACGCAATAGAGCGTTCTTCCTTCTCTGCGTTGTTGAATAAGGTTCGCCGAAGCTAGGCTTGAGATATGGTGTGACAACGTAGACCCTGGGATATTCAATCGGTCTTGAATCTCACCGACAGGCGTCCCTTTGTGTCCAGCCCTCACAACCTGTCTGTATATCGCCAAACGAGTAACGTGGCCAAGTTCTTTTAGGGCTTTCGCAGCGACTTCTATTTGCATACAACTCTCTCCAAAATCAGTATTTCGATAATAATGGAAATTTATAGCAGTCTCTAGCGATTTTTGACCTTGAACAGCACCTTGTCCAGTATGGGGTAGTGAGAAGGTATGATGATATAGAGGACAAGCCCAAATAACATCGAAGCAAATAGGTCGACAGGTCTATGCATGCCTAACCACAAACGGCTTGCTGCAACGCCAACACCCCATACTATGACCAGTGAAGCGAGTGCATAACGGCCTTGGCTTGCAAAAAGCCCACCAAAAAACAGCACGCATACAGAAACGAAAATCGTGTGGCCTGATGGAAACGAATAGTCAGTCTCTCCAATCCAGTGCTTAGTACGCCATTCACTAACCTGTTCATCCACTTGATGAATCCTGTCATTTTTCTCATCAACGGTGAGGTTGTAGAAACTCTGTGGTGAGTCGATGACATGAAGCTCAGTCAGTGTTTCTGTGTAAGGTCGCGGGCTTTGGGTAAACTCTTTAAGGAAGGTTTTTGCTCCAAAACTAAGAACAAGCAGCAATCCTAGCTGAATCAATAGATGTAGATTGTTAGTTGTGTGACGACGAAGCCATGCACTAAGTCCAACAAGGATAGCTAATGAAATCAGAAAACCTTGATGCCCAGCAGAATAGGTAAGGTTTTGCATCAGCGCTCCAATTGCCTTTGTAACAATGGAAGTGAGGTGACTCGGAAAAAACACCAGCGAAATGATGAATGTTAGGGAAGCAAATGCTGCAAGACAGAGCATGCCTGCGATCTTAGATTCTTTTATGGACGTTAACTTCATATTATAGGCTGGGTCGATTATAAAGGGCGCTATCATAGTAAATTATCAAGCGTTGTAATTCAGGGTTCTGTCATAATGTAATGCAAAGGCATTGTTTTTCACAGGCTTAGAGCGTTTAGGAGAAAAAGTTTCACCGATCCTGCTGCCCAAGTGCTATTTAGTTGAGAAATGCTCCCTAAGCGCCGAACGTCGATTTTGCCCTGGGTTATAGCCGTCCATCGGGACGGTGTGTTCATAGCCTTCAAAAATGAATCGTTGAGGGGGTAGAGCAGGGGTGATTCTGCGTAACTGCGGTGACCTAGGTGTGCCCACTCGTTCATAAACCCAAAGTCCACTGCCTGTTTTCAACTTGACGACTCGACCATCAAATTCGAAAGAAGTTGCGATCGATCTGTGGTTACGCAAAGCTCCATAATCCGTAAAGGTCAAAATTTCGGTGTTTTGTTTGGGAGCTCCGATTTCTATCCAATTACCATACACGCGGCTAGGCGAGATATGATTTTGATGGCTAGTGTAGAAAGCATACCCCAAAGCAGATGCCAGCATCATCGAAATCACCAAAATGACAATTAATACTAACGAGTCATTGTTGCTGGATGTCCTGCCTAATTTTGTCATTCAAGCACTTCCTTGTGGGCTTTCAAATGGTATCGGCAATTGTGACGATTACTTAAGAATAAAACGCGCCGTTTTACAAATGTATCGATCGTTTGTAACACATTGTTGTTTGTGAGTTGGCTCTTTAAAACTACTTGAGAATGTAAGGCGAAAACAAGCTTTGCACGTCCACCCTTGCTTTCAATCTGGCGGCTAACAGATAGAGCCCACCAATTTTACGGTGCAAAAATAAAGCGTCAGCAGGCGGCGTGTGCCAATAGTCTTTTTCCATGCTAAGTACCGTACCAGCTTGACTCAAGCGCTGCGCTAAATTACTAGAACCAAAGTCATAGAGGCCAAATGCCATTAACGGTTCACAAGCTAAGATGACGAGGTCAAAGATGGCACTTTTCTGCTCTGGAAGAATGTCTTGATTGAAGAAACCAATCTGCTGCAACGCAGCGTCCAGTCGAGGGGTATCAGCGTCTAAAATCGCACTGAATGCATGGCGATATCCATTGCTAATATTGTCGCCATAGCTTCGAGTAGCACCAAAATCGAGTAACACGATTTTTTGTTGCTCCGAATTAAACATAAAGTTGGCAAAGTTTGGGTCAGTTTGGACCAACTTAAATTCAAATATCTCTCTGAACAGCAATTGCAACAGTAGCCGCATGGCTCGGTCACGCGTGTTTTGGTCTGCATTGATAAGAGACTCGATGGGCACACCTGATACATGAGTCATAGCCAGTACATTATCAGTGGTGAGGTTTCTTTGCACTGCGGGTAAGATAAAATCTGGATTGTCACCTAAATAGTCTCGATAGCGTTCTAGAAGCTCAGCTTCCAGAAGATAGTCTGCTTCAGCATGCAGCTGCTTTTTTGCTTCTTCAAGTAAGCCACGATAATCGACGCCTTTCGGGATCAATCCAACGACATTGAGTAGAGTGCCTACGTTGTCGACATCACTATCGATGCTTTTTTTAATGCCTGGATATTGGACCTTGATAGCCAGTTTAGTGCCATCATCAGAGTGAGCTTGATGAACTTGGCCTATGGAGGCACTGGCTATGGGTTTAAAATTAAATTCAACAAAATTGTGTTTCCAGTCGCTCCCTAGCTCTTGAGTTAGCACAGCTGCGAGTTGTTTGGCGGGCATAGGAGAAGCATCGGAACGTAAGCGAGCAAGAATTTCTGCAAGCTCAGGGCTAATGAGATCACCTGCATCCATAGACATGAGTTGTCCTACTTTCATCGCCGCTCCTCGCAAATGCGCTAATTGGTCGGCCACTCGCTTAACATTGCTTGGGGTAAGCAATAAATCCTTTGCGACAGGGCGCTTACCTTGGGCTAATTGTTTAGCACCTTCCGTCACCATTGCTCCTGTCACACGTGTGGCCAAAGACGCCAACTTACTGAATCGACTTATGCGATGAGTGGGTACTCGAGTTGCTTTGTCCGACATATCAGAACCTTGTTAAATCATGTTACTCGTTTATACCAATTGATCTTAGCAATTGATCATTCTCTTGTTTTACGGCAATTTGTGAGGTAAAACCATGCTTTTACGATGATTAACTAACAAGGAAGTCAAAAAATGATTAAAGAAAACACTTATTTCGAAGGCTCTGTGAAATCACTGGGTTTTACCCAAACGGATGGCGACAGCAGTGTTGGTGTGATGGCTGCAGGTGAATACACGTTTGGGACGGCTGCCCCTGAAAAAATGACGGTAGTGAAAGGCGCGTTAACAGTGCGCCTTGCTGGAGAAGAAGAATGGAAGACATACTCGTCTGGTGAACATTTTAATGTGGCTGGTGACTCGAGCTTTGATCTTAAAGTGGAACAAGCGACTGCATACCTGTGTGAATATCTATAGAGATTTACAATGTAAAGCACCAGTATCGCTGCTTCTGGCTCGATATTAAAATGCGTCAAAAAAAGAACGCATCGACGATCTCGTCGATGCGTGACACACAGGCAGTGGATTGGGGTGTCAAATTTAAATCTTCAACTCGGATTGGTTAGTAAGTATCGAATACGCCCGAGTTATAATCATTAATCGCCTGCTGAATCTCTTGCATGCTATTCATGACAAAAGGTCCGTAGTGAACGACGGGTTCATTTATTGGCTCACCAACAAAGACTAATACCCCGGACTCAGAACTTGCTGTCATCTCCATTGCTTCTCCTTTTGAAACTAGTGCAAGTTCGCCTTCTTTCAAACTTTTATCCGCAACACTCACCGCTCCTTTGTAAACGTAAAGCATCATATTGTGTTCTGAAGGGACGTTTAGTCTGACCGAATCTCCTCGATTGCTGCGCCAGTCAGCTACTGTTGCAGGGACTCCAGTTTTTGTCAGTGGCCCAGCGAGTTGGGAGCCATTTACCCTGATTTCACCGGAGAGTAGACGAATTAAGCCACTTCCTTGTTGTTCATATTCAGTAATGGTCTCTGGTTGAAAATCATGGTATTGCGCCGGTGTCATCTTGTTTTTGGCCGGCTGATTGATCCAAATTTGAAATCCGTGCAGATCACCTTCCTCCATTATTGGCATTTCACTATGGATAACACCGCGACCTGCTGCCATCCATTGCGCTCCGCCTGAGCGTAATTCGCCTACGTTGCCCATGTGATCTTTATGTTGAAAGTGACCTTTCATCATGTAGGTTAGCGTCTCGATACCTCGATGTGGGTGGGGTGGGAAGCCGCCCACATAGTCTTTTTTGTCATCGGACTTAAGTTCATCGATCATTAAAAACGGTGAAAATGCCGCATTATCGAAGCCGTGTACTCGGCGAATTTTTACACCATCACCATCTGATGTGGCATGAGATGGAATGACTTGTTCAATTGTTCTAACCAGTGTCATCGCTGACCTCCTTTGTTGATATCTACTATAGGCGGGTAATGAAACAATCTAGAGGGGGAAAACATGAAAGAGACGTTCAATAACTTCGAATGAGTATACCTTATGAATATCTATATAGTTTTAAAAATAAAAAGTATATAGTTTTTGTGACGACGCCGAGGTTTTAACAGACACGTGCTTTAGATCCGCAATGAAATTTGATTAAGTAAAGTAAATCGCTGGGTTTAACTCGGCGCAATCTACTTTAGAGAGAATCCATCATGATTGTAGGACTGGATATTGGCGGCACTAAAATTGAAGGTGTTGCACTCGATTCTGCTAGTTATCAAACCATTGTGAAGCATCGTGAACCGACAGAGACGGGTTCGTATGAAGGCTTTCTCGCGTCCGTAATGTCGGTAATTAACAAAGTATCAGAGAAGGGCGAAATTGAGTCTATTGGTATTGGATGTTGTGGCTCAGTCGGTAATGACGGGCTAATGCAAGGCGCGAATGTCACTGTGCTAAATGGCCATGACTTTATCGGTGACATCCAAAGACAAATCGATGTACCAGTTGCCATTGCTAATGACGCTGATTGTTTGGCGCTATCGGAGTTTAAGGATGGGGCAGCCAAGGAGGCCAAGCACTCTTGTGTTGCTGTAATCATAGGTACTGGCTGCGGTTCAGGCGTTATTATCAATAATGGCATTGTCACTGGGTTAAATCGATTAGGTGGCGAAATCGGCCACAATCCACTGCCTAATTACAGTCCAGAAGTTGATGGTCAACCGGTTAAATGTTATTGCGGTTCGATGAACTGCGCTGAGTCGTTTGTTTCCGGTACTGGGTTTGGTCGCACTTTCTCAGAAAAGTATTCGTCAGCAGATTCAAAGCAAATCATGGCGTTACATGCATCGGGTGATAGCAGAGCCATTGCGCACTTGGAGCTCTACTGTGACCAGTTAGCAAGGACACTCGCTAACGTGGTGAATTTTGTTGATCCTGAGGTCATAGTGCTAGGTGGCGGAATGTCTAATGTCGATGAAATCTATCCTCTTGTCCAAGATAAGCTAGCTCAGTATACATTTACTAAATCGATAAAAACCAAGGTAGTGAAGAGTGTTCATGGAGACTCTTCCGGTGTTCGTGGCGCTGCTTTTTTACATTCGCTGTAATGCTTTGATAGGAAGAATTCGTTGATGACAGAACGCTATTATCTGGTCTTAGACTTTGGAGGCACATCGGTAAAGTGTGCGGTGATGAATCAAGAAGCAAAGATTTTCGAACGCTTCTCTTTGCCAAGTCGAGTGGCGTCTTATGACGTTTGGCTGGACTCTTTAGCTCCGAAGTTGCAACAGCTGAAACAAGATTACGCGATAGCAGGTATAGCTGTCAGCACTTGTGGTGCTGTGAACGTTGAAACTGGCGTGATCGAAGGCTCAAGTGCACTTGATTACATCCATGGTTTTGATGTTAAGTCGCTATACCAAGAACGCTTTGGGCTACCGACAGAGCTTGAGAATGATGGTTGCTGCGCTGCACTAGCAGAAGATTGGTTAGGCGCAGCCAGTGAGTCAAACGACTTTTGTTTATTGGTACTAGGCTCTGGTGTCGGTGGTGCCATTGTCAAATCTGGTCATATCCTAAAAGGACATCATCTTCATGGTGGAGAATTCGGCTATAGCATCTTGCGTTTTGAGCAAGGGAAACCATTAACATACTCTGATTTGGCCTCAACGCGAGGCATCATTGAACAAACCGCTCGCGCTAGAGAAATATCATCAAATGAGTTAGATGGCCTTAAAGTTTTTGAGCTATATGAACAAGGTGATGAGGCAGTTATCGCTGCCGTTGAGCAGTGGTACTTTGACTTGGCAACCGTACTTATCAATGTTCAATACTCAGTAGACCCGCAATACATCCTTTTAGGCGGCGCTATCAGTCGCAGTTCGGGTTTGATCGACAAGCTTAATCAAAAGCTGGATGCCATCTTGGCGCAACACCCTATAGCAAAAGTCCGCCCAAATCCAAAACTGACCCAATTTGGCAACGACGCCAATTTGATTGGGGCACTGAAACATTTTTTGAATACACAAGGTTAGTAATATGACTACGTACACTTTTCCACAGAATTTCATGTGGGGCGCGGCTGCGTCTGGCATTCAGACAGAAGGCTCTACCAATAAAGCAAACGACTCTATTTGGGATCTTTGGCATCAAAAGAGCCCAGAGCGTTTTTACCGTGGAATTAGTTCAGAGACGGTGACGGACACGTACCATAGATACCAAGAAGATGTTCAGAACATGAAGAAAGTTGGCTTTAACTCGTTCCGAACTTCTATTCAGTGGTCTCGATTGATCAAAGATTATGAAACGGGCGAAGTGTGTCAGGACGCAGTGGCATTTTATAACAACTACATAGATGAAATGATCGCGAATGGCATCGAGCCAATGATGAACCTATATCACTTTGATATGCCTGCGGAACTGCAAGAGAAATTTGGTGGTTTTGAGTCGAAAAAAGTGGTCGATATGTTTGCAGATTATGCTGAGACAGCGTTCAAACTGTTCGGCCATAAAGTGAAGTACTGGATCACGTTTAATGAGCCTATTGTTCCGGTAGAAGGCGGCTATCTGTATGACTTCCATTATCCATGTAAGAAGGATGGCAAGTTGGCGGTGCAAGTCGCGTTTAATATCATTCTTGCTCATGCTAAAGCCGTTCATCGTTTCAATGCGCTGGAGCTTGAGAACTCAAAGATTGGAATCGTGCTTAACCTAACGCCGTCCTACACACGCAACGACAGTGAAGAAGACAAAAAAGCGGCTTGGTATGCTGATTTGCTGTTTAACCGCAGTTTCCTTGACCCTATGGTTAAAAATGAGATTCCTAAAGAGCTTTGTGAAGTTCTGGCGGAACAGGGCGTAACACCGGAAACGACGCCAGAAGAGATAGAACAGATCACGACAGCAAAAGTTGAGTTCTTAGGAGTGAACTACTACGTTCCACGTCGCGTGAAAGCACGTGAAGCGCTCTATGACTTGGATTACTTTACGCCAGAGGCTTATTTTGAAAACTATGTGAATCCAGAAGGCCGATTTAATCCCTATCGTGATAATAACGAGATCTTACCAACCGCCGTTTATGATATTGCTAAAAATGTTCAGGAAAACTACGGTAATATCCCGTGGTATTTAGCTGAAATCGGTATTGCTATGGACGTTGAGTCTGAAGGGGAACCGGGGGAGGATGGACTGATTGACGATTCATTCCGCACAGGGTTGATGAAAGAGCACTTAGTTCAGCTGCACAGAGCGATCCAAGAAGGTTCAAACTGCTTTGGTGTTCATCAGTGGACATTCATTGATAACTGGTCTTGGTTGAACTCGTTTAAGCGTCGATATGGCTTCTATCGTTTGGATTTGGAAACAGGTGATCGAATTCCGAAAAAACACGGTTTGTGGTTCAAAGAACTCGCGACAACAGGCAGCTTTGAAGACTAAGCTCATTGGTAGCAAGTTGATGAAAAACGGTGTCCAATGTGACACCGTTTTTGTTTGTCCGTCGCGACTATTGAACGTAAGTGACGGTCGTGTACAATACCAATCGTTTGCTTCGTATAACCCCAATGATATGGTTTGGGGGTCTCTACCAGCTCCCGCAAAGTGCTGATTACGAAGAGTCAAGATCACATTAGTGTCTTGCTCTTTGTATTGGCGTTCGAAAATTACCTCAAACTATTCCTATACTTAGAGTAAGTGCACCCACAACAATCATAATAGGTGGAATATGAACGCATTTATTCAAGATCTTCCCAAAGTAGAGTTGCACCTCCATATCGAAGGGTCATTAGAGCCAGAGCTTCTATTTAAACTGGCACAAAGAAACGGCATTTCACTCCCTTACTCATCACCTGAGGCGCTGCGAACCGCCTACGACTTTGAAGATTTGCAGTCGTTTCTTGATATCTATTATCAAGGTGCGAATGCTCTTATTACCGAGCAAGATTTTTACGACTTAACATGGTCCTATTTGGAGCGCTGTAAAGTAGATAATGTTATTCATACCGAGATCTTCTTTGACCCTCAAACACATACAGAGAGAGGGATAGCCTTTGAGACTGTGATTAAAGGTATTCACCGTGCACTGCAAGACGGTGAAACGACGCTGGGTATTACCTCACAAATCATTATGTGCTTTTTAAGACATCTTTCTGAAGACTCTGCCATCAAGACACTCAAACAAGCTTTGCCACACAAAGAGCTGATTGTAGGGGTGGGGTTAGACTCGTCTGAGCAAGGCCATCCACCAGAGAAGTTCGCGCGTGTGTTTAAAATGGCTAAAGAACATGGCTTTTTGACGGTTGCTCATGCTGGAGAAGAGGGGCCAGCTCAGAACATCGTTGATGCTATAGAACTATTAGGCGTAAGCCGGGTTGACCATGGTGTTCGCTGTGTGGAAAGTGACGAACTCGTTGCGCGTCTTATTGAGACGAAAATGCCGTTAACCGTCTGCCCACTATCAAATATCAAGCTGTGTGTATTTGATGATATGTCGCAGCACAATATTGTGAGCCTACTTCGCAAAGGTGTCGCGGTTACTATTAACTCAGACGACCCAGCTTATTTTGGTGGTTATATGACAGACAATTTCAAAGCGGTAAGTGAAGCGCACGATATGACCCACCAAGAACTGGCGCAATTGACAATTAACGCCATTGACGCAAGTTTTATTGATGAGTCAACGAAGCGAGAGTATCGCAGCAGAGTTGCTGATTATGTGGCACGTTTTAGTTAAAGGGATTAATCGGTAGGAAAAGCAAAGTCGTCACTCCCGAAAAAGGTGGCAGCCTCAAAAAAGGAATGACGACTTATACAGTTACTCAATTGTCATTAGGGTAATTGAGTTCCTTATTTTTAGCGCGTTACTCTTTTGGCTTCAATAATAACTAGCACAATAACGCTGTTTTTCTTTACATTTGTGAAACATTTCAACTTCTGTATATCAAATTCGCTCCACTACTCGGATTGAGATCACGAGCCAAGTCTTTTCTCTAATTTACTCGATTCTCGAATATGAGCAGGCAATCGTATCGGGTTCACACTATGCTTTTAGTGGTCTGTTCTAGTTTCACATGGAATGTAGGGGAACATGATGATGAAATATGGACTGTTGCTGTCGTTACTAATACCAATCAGCAGTTATGCGCTTGACCGTTCTTGGGATGAAATTACGGTCCCTAGTAAAGGCGCTTCCTCATCAATTGGCAGCTACGCCAACGGATGTTTAGCTGGGGGAGAAGAGCTCTCTCTAGATGGCACTGGATATCAGGTCATTCGTGCTCAGCGTAACCGTTATTACGGGCATCAAGATATGATCCACTATCTAACCGATCTAGCTAGCAAGGTCGATCGGCTGGGCATGGGGCAACTTCTGGTGGGGGATATTGCCATGCCACGAGGGGGGCGATTCACATCAGGACATGCCAGTCATCAAACTGGGCTGGACGCCGATATCTGGTTGCGACTACCCAATGAGCCACTTTCAAAGCAAGAATTGCAAGACCCAGAACCCTATCCGGTGGTCGACATCGACAAGTATCGTTTCAAAAAGGATAAATGGACCAGTAATCACTCACTATTGATTCAGGTTGCGGCGGTTGACGATCGTGTCGCGAGGATTTTCGTTCACCCACTGATTAAAAAGCAGTTGTGTGAAGTATCATGGAAAGAACGAGACTGGCTGCGAAAGGTGCGGCCATGGTGGGGACACTATTATCATTTTCATGTAAGGTTGCATTGTCCGGAAGGGGATGAGCAATGCGTAGCGCAAAATGCGCCTCCACCTGGAGATGGCTGTGGTGCAGAACTCGCTTCGTGGAAACCGTATATTCCCGCGAAAAAAGCTTCGAAGCCCGAGAAAGTGGTAGTGAAGAAAAAGAAAACTCCTCGACCCAAATATAACGAATGTGTTGCGCTGCTTAGTGAGCCATAATGCAGAGTCAGGTTTCTAACTAAGCAGGTTGAAGGGGAGTGATCCCCTTCGGTGCTTGTTCCAGCCAGAAGACGGCTGGACATTAGTGCGTTGGAAACATTTAAATAACAATTAGATACGGTACTCTATCGTTACTTGATTTCCATCGACACGAATGTTGGTAATGTCGCCATCTACGGTAAGGCGAGTATTGAAAAGGCGATCAGAGCTAGACGCAGTCTCGACTGAGCCGCGAAGCGATGGCAGGTGGTAAGTTGGATCAATGTGTAGAAGTTTACAAAATCGCTCTATAAAAGTGGTATCTAGTGGCACATTTCCATTAAGGCGGTTGGATAGTTCAAGTTGACTCAAATTCAAACGTTTAGCCACTTCCATTTGCGTGATGTGCATCTTTGCCTTTTGAGACATCCAGACCCGATAAAGCGCTTCGGTATCCTGTTGCGTAAAATTCATTATTTGTTTAACCCCTGCAATGCCGAGAAGGTATGTTCCCTCTTCATTTAATTGCCGCCTATTCAACCTGAGATGCCTAAAACGGTTGTCAATAATGTGCAAGCCAAGTAAATACTGCGTGCGAATAGTGAAAGGATTCTGCAATTTCGCCAGAAAGTGGATGCCGTATCAAAAGTCGAAGCAATAATTCGATCAATCTAATGACATATTTATTAGTGAGGTGGGTCTCATTTCTTACCAGTCGCAGACAAAACTGGACTATTTATTCTAGTATCCCTGAGTATATTCAATTTGTTTGGTGAATGAATTGATGTTGATTGATAAGGGACGGTAATTCGGGCGGTGGTTATGGATGCGTTTTCTCTCGATATGAGAACGCTTAATTTTATCATTATACTTTTTAGTTGTGTCTACTGTATCGGGCTCCTGCTCTATCAGCGTTCACAGCAAAAGGTTGCGGGTTTGACCATGTTTTCATTGGCTTTGTTGGTGATGGGGACGGGACCGCTTTTGATAAGCTTTCGTGGTCTTTTGCCAGAGTTTCTGACAGTCATTACGGCTAACATGCTGATTGCCTGTGCATTTCAAATGATACTGCACAGTCTATGTGAGTTTAGACAAGCTAAGCTGCAATACTCGTATTGGTGTATGACGATGATTCCCTTGGTGTTTTTGTCTTTTGTTTATTTTACCTATTACCAAGCGTCAATTGAGAACCGAATTGTGGCTATAACGAGCTATTTAGCTTTGGTTACTTTAGTGTCGGCGAGGGTTATGTCAGTAGGAAAGCAACAAGACTTACCTCTCGCAGTAAGAACCATGGTGTTGACGTTTGTGCTGTATGGCAGCTTCATGGTTTATCGAAGTTACTACGCCATTTCGGGGGAGGCGATCGCTCAGTTTATGGACGCTGGGTTTGTACACTCGATGGCTTTCTTACTTAGTATTTTTCTCATCGTTTCTATTAGCTTCAGTATGCTGTGGATGATCAACGGTAGACAAGTGAGTGCTATTAACGCGCTTTCTTATTTTGACCCCTTAACTCAGCTTGGTAATAGGCGAGCTCTTGAAGTTTACATTGAAGAAGACTTACCAAAGCAGCTTGCTCAGGGAACCAACGTGAGTGTCATTATGCTTGATATTGATTTCTTCAAGATGATCAATGACAGATACGGGCATATCGCTGGGGACAAAGTGATTCGCAAAGTGTCAGACATTATTCAAGATTCATTAAACGGCAGCAATACAACGTTTCGTTTTGGTGGGGATGAAATTATGGTGGTGCTTTACGATATGGATTTGCATCAAGCGCGTGCATTAGCTGAACAGTTGCGCAGTCGAGTGGAACAGTACGGAAGCATCAAGGGTGAAGATTTTTCCATTAGTTGCAGTTTTGGTGTTGCTCAGCTAGTTGATGATGAATCTTGGGACTCATTGGTTGGGCGAGCAGATAAAGCGCTTTATGAAGCTAAAGAGTCCGGGCGAAACAAGGTGTGCTCATGCACTTTGACGTCTTTGGACATGCGCTATGCGTAGTGGAATATAATTTAAAAAACGCCCCTCATTAGTGAGGGGCGTTTTGCTATTTAGTTTGGGCAACTTCATCCACCAAATAGAGGATGGATTGATAAGGAATACCGCTGTGATGAGACAGGCCAATTTCACAAGTAATACTGTTGCTAAAGCCTCGTGTGCATCCACTTGGAACTTGCTGCTTAAGCGGAGCAACCGCTGCTTCATTAAGCTCTGGAGTGGTAAACCCTTTGTCTCCTGCCCAGCCACAGCATTGAATGTGTTCGGGTAACACCACATCGCTGGCACAAGCCTTAGCGAGATTTAACATTGATTGCTCTAAACCCATACGTCTAGAACTGCAGGTAACATGAAGCATCACAGTTTCGTCTAACGGTGCCAATGCCAAAGTATCTAACAAATAATCGTGGGTAAACTTGACTGGCTCAACAATAGTCATAGGTTTGGTGAATTGCTCAATACTGCGTTTTGCGCATGGACTGGTGTCCATGAGAATAGGGTATGTACCGTTTTCGCTGGCTTCCCATAACGCGTCTTCAAGTTGAAGACTCTTTTGTTTTGCTATATCCACCATGCCTTTACTGTCGTAGGGCATACCACAACATTGGTCACTCAGCTTTTTAGGCGTAACCAATTCAAATCCAGCCTTTGATATAAGTGACAGCGTTACTTCCTCTAGCGAGCGTTGATCCTTTGCTGCGGGTTGAGTTTGCATATTGCGACTTGCGCACGATGGGAGATATACGACTTTCTTTAATGTTGAATTTGAAGCAGGCTTGTCATCGAGCGCTTTTTCAAGATCGAAGTTACTTCCGTTTGGTGTCTCGGCGAGCCATGCAGGTGTGGCGTCTTTAGTGATTGAGCGCATTCCTTTGGCGATGTTCGCGACTCGCTGCGCCCCAAGGAGATTAGAGGCGACGTGACCGCTTTTAAGGCCAAATCTAGCGATAGTGGTTGTCGCACTAAAGTGAGCAGCTGTCCATTTTGCAATGGGTCGAAACTTCTCATATTTAGGAGCACGTAGTTTCTTCACTAGCTCCCCTGTATTGATACCCACAGGACAGCGATCAGCACATAAACCAGTTGCTGCACAGGTATCCAGGCCTTGGTACTCAAATACTTTTTCTAGCTCACTAGCTTGAGTCGATTCGCCATTGGCTCGGCGACGTTGCAGCTCACGGAATAGAACAATACGTTGTCTAGGAGAAAGGGTGAGGGTACGTGATGGGCATACGGGTTCACAGAAGCCACACTCGATGCAACGATCAACAATATCGTCGGCCGCGGGCATAGGTTTGAGATTTTCGATGTGCGAATGCGGGTTGTCATTGATGATTACGCCCGGATTCAATAATCCTTGAGGATCGAACAAGGTCTTGATGCGCTGCATTAAGGCATAGCCTTCTTGTCCCCATTCAAGCTCGACGTAAGGCGCCATGTTTCGCCCTGTACCGTGCTCGGCTTTTAATGAACCTTGATACTTTACTGCGACTAAATCAGCCACATCATCCATAAAACCACCGTAGCGCTCGATTTCTGATTGGCTATCGAAACCCTGAGTGAAGACAAAGTGCAAGTTGCCTTCAAGCGCATGGCCAAAGATGATGGCTTCATCGTACTGATATTTGTCAAACAGTTGCTGTAGATCTCGAACTCCTGCGGCCAAATTTTCTACTGGGAATGCAACGTCCTCAATAATGACGGTGGTACCCACTTCACGCACAGCACCAACTGCAGGGAACATGCCTTTGCGAATACCCCAGAGCGTTGCGACAGTACTCGGATCAAGGGTAAATGGCACCGACTCAATAATGGTGTAATCCGAAAGTGATGCCATCACTTTCGTAGTGTGAGCATCCAGTGTGGTTTTGTCTGAGGCGTGGACTTCGATAAGCAGAGCGGTTGCTTCTAGGTCGAGTTGCTGAATAAAGCTTGGCATACCCGGTTTGTCGGCTACTGAGCGCAGCGCTCGACCATCCATCATCTCCACGGCAGCGACTGGGGTACTCGATAGCGTTGTCACAGCTTGGCTTGCTTCTTCAATGTTAGAGAAGACCAGCAAAGTAGAGGCTTTGAACTCATGTTCTACAACAGTGTTGTAAGTAATTTCAGCAATGAAACCTAATGTACCTTCTGAACCAATCATAAGGTGCTCAAGGACTTCGATAGGATCAGAATAATCGACGAGTGCGTTTAAAGCGTATCCAGTGGTGTTTTTTAATCGATACTTGTGGGCAATTTTACTAGCCAGTTCGTTATTGGCTTGCGTTTCTTCGGCTAATGTTTTGAGTCCTTCAATCAAACTCGGGTTGGTCTGTTTAAAACTCTCAATACTTTGTTGACTCCCCGTATCCAAAATTGAGCCATCTGCGAACACTAATTTCATGCTTTCAACAGTACGATATGAGTTTTGTGCCGTACCACAACACATGCCGCTGGCATTATTAGCTGCAATTCCGCCGATTTTACACGTATTGATCGACGCTGGATCTGGCCCGATTTTTCGTTGGAAAGGCAGTAGATATTTATTCGCATCAGCGCCAATGACACCAGGTTGCAGTTTTATTTGTGCGCCATCATTGATAATGGTATGACCGCGCCAGTCGTCAGTAAGAGCAATCAATACGGAGTCAGATACCGCTTGCCCTGAAAGGCTAGTCCCTGCCGCACGAAACGTGAAAGGGACGTTGTGTTCTTTGCAGCATTGGATAGCGAACACCACCTCTTCGAGATCTTTGAGTCTCAGAACGATCTGAGGAATGAGTCGATAGAAACTGGCATCGGTACCATAAGCCAGACGTTGTGCATCGTCTGTGATGATGCGTTCGCTATCAATTTTGGTGGCGAGTTGCTGTTTTACTACTGAGTAGCGTTGTTCTTTGCTATTGAGTTCTTGTTGTGTCTTAGCGTCTACATGGCTCATTCCAGTGTCCTTTGTTCTTATTCGTCTTCCAGCAGTAACACGATCAGCTGGCTTGGTCCGTGTGCGCCATAGGCGAGCGTTTGTTGGATATCTGCAGTTTTCGAAGGGCCAGATATTAATAGCGCGTTTGTCGGCATGTAATGATTCCAGTTGTTCTCTTGCATCACCTGCAAGAAATGACCATACAATGCTGATTTCTTAACGACAGCAATGTGGCTCGGAGGCACTAGCGATAGTGTTCTAGGCTCATGCTCTGTAGGCCAAAGTATCAAAGCACCAGTATCAGCGATACCTCCAAGGGTGTGTGTGATACCTACATCAATATCGTTAAACAGTTCAGATTTCCATTGCTCAATTTCTTTATTGAATGTGGTAACGTTTCGTGTGCTGGTGGCGACTTCAAAATCGTTGATGTATTCACCAGCCGTGCCAATTGCGATGTTCTGAAATTGATATTGCTCCATAACGGATTGTAAAGTAGGGCTTAATTCCGCTCTTGTGGTGACTCGAACATCGGCGTGGTTTGCTGTCATCATGTCAAAGAAGCGTTGGGCTTTATCATCTGCCGTAATATCTGGGTGACTACCCCAAGGAAAAAACGCCATCTCTTCGGCTGTTTTGGGGGTTCGCTTTGCCTGTTTTAGGCGCCCAAGAATGTTATCTTTCGCAAGTCTTGTATTCATGCTCATTTCCTCTGTCACTTCTTAGGCTCGGCCTTATTTTTCTCAACCATAATTTGATGCAGTGTTTTCTTAGCCGGTTTAGGACTGGTTCGACATTGTGTCCAGGCTCCCAGTTTATTTGGAATTAAGCTCTGCAGTTTTGTCGCCATAAATGTCCCTGCATGGTAGAGATGGGATGAACTTGCGGCTAAAGCAAACCCTTTCATCGCCGCAGACTCCATTTTGCTGTGTGCTGCGTTCTGTCCGTTGAGTTCTAGGTTATCTTTACTCGCTTTGTTCTTTGCTTCTTTACGCAGGCGTAATAGCATTTCTGGAATAGGGATGCGTACTGGACACACTTCACCACACGCGCCACATAGACTTGAAGCCGTCACGAGATCTTTAGTTTTATCGATTCCCAATAGGTGAGGAGAAATGATCTTGCCAATTGGGCCAGGATAAACGGTGCCATAGGCGTGGCCACCAATCTTGGTATAAACAGGGCAGTGATTCATGCATGCTCCACAGCGAATACATTGCAACGTTTTGCGTAGCTCTTCGTCTTGGAAGGCTTGGCTACGGCCGTTGTCGAGCAAAATTAAGTGGACTTCCTGAGGTCCGTCTTTCTCTCCTGCTTTACGAGGAGAGCTGATCATATTGAAGTAGGTCGTAATTGCCTGCCCAGTGGCAGAACGAGTCAACGCGCTATACAAAGGCGGCACGTCTGCGAGGTATTCAACGACTTTTTCGATACCGGTAATCGCGATGTGGACGTTAGGTACTGTGGTAGACATCCTGCCATTGCCTTCATTTTCTACCAAACACAGCGTTCCCGTTTCAGCTACGGCAAAGTTCACGCCCGATAAGCCGATGTCGGCTTCAAAGAACTTTTGTCTCAAGCGAGTACGTCCGGTCTGAATCAAGCTATCAACGTCGGTGGTAGGACTAAACCCCTCAAGATTTGCTTCGAATGTGTCGCTGACTTCTTGCTTATTTTTATGGATAGCCGGCATGATGATGTGCGATGGTTTGTCACCATCAAGTTGCACTATGTACTCGCCCATGTCGCTTTCAAGACATTCGATACCCAGTTTTGCCATCTCATGGTTCATCTCAATCTCTTCACTGACCATAGACTTACCTTTGATGATGCTTTTGGCGTTATGCTCGGAAGCAATAGAGGCGATAATCGCATTAGCTTGCTCTGGATTTTCTGCCCAATGGACTTGGATACCGTTTCGATAACAGTTGAATTCCAGTTGTTCGAGCAGCTCCGGCAACTTACTAAGACAGCGCTGACGAATGGCTTCGGCCAGGTCGCGGGTCTGCTTCTCTTCATCCAAATCAGAGAAAGCTGTTTTACGTTTATCGCGCAGGTAGTCCATTGCGCCACGAAAATTAGCTCTAAGCTGCTTATCGGCTAAAGCATCTTTTGCTAGGGCGTGAAACTGTTCAGGAGTCTGGCTCATTATGATTCTCCTTGGGTTCGTTCTAGCAAGAATGAGGCTAAATGGCGGCCTTTGATGGCCTTACCTTGATATTCAAAAGCGCCGTTAATATTGAGTAAGCAACCCCAGTCAGCACTGACTAAAGTATCTGATGCTGTTGCTTCGATATGTCGAGTTTTGTCTTCAACCATCGCTTGGGAAATATTTGGATGTCTGACCGAAAAGCTGCCACCAAAGCCGCAACAATCACTCTCGTAATCTTGCATTCTCAGTTCGACATTGGACAGTTGGCTGAGCAAGTCTGTGGCGGTAACGTGGACGTTCATTTCTCGCCTAGCAGCGCAAGAAGTATGCATGACAACACTCGTTGGTTGACCTTTATCATCTAGCCTCACACGGCAAACATTTACCAAGAATTCAGTGAGTTCAAAGACGCGGTCACAAAAGCTATCCACTTGAGCTTGGTTCTTATCGCCTTTGAATAATCGACGATAATGATGGTGCATCATTCCTCCACAGGAACCGGATAATACGATCACAGGAATCTCTTCTGATAACAGGTCCATTTGGCTTTGCGCGACTTGCTTAGCTTCATTTTCATAACCTGAGGTATAGGCTGGCTGGCCGCAGCACGTTTGTTTTTCAACAAACTCTACATCGATACCTTGTTGCTTCAGCAATGTCATCGCATCAAGACCCGCTTCAGGGTCAAATACATCGACGAGGCAAGTGGCATAAAAATAAACTTTGCTCGGTTTTGAGGGATAGATTCGCATTGCTTTGCTCCAGCACCAGACCCATTTTTATGGGTTTATATTCTTATATAGACTAGATGTAACATTCTGAAAAATAAGCGCACTTACCTTCTTGAGATAATTCACAACTTCACTCAAAAAACGAGGTAAGTGCGTGGTTAATTGAACCTAAATCAGTTCATCAAGGCATCTGTGAAATGGAAGCCGTAAACCAGAGCCAATCCAATGAGACCGGTAACGACTAAGTAATAGAATGTGGGTATAACCGTCCTGCGTAACGTTAGGCCTTCACGTCCCAGTAGTCCTACGGTGGCAGAGGCAGCGACGACGTTATGAATAGCGATCATATTACCGGCAGCTGCTCCTACAGCTTGCAATGCAATCACAGCAGTGGTTGAAATAGTAAGAGTCTGTGCAACTTCGAACTGGAACTGGCTGAACATCATGTTAGACACCGTATTTGAGCCCGCAATGAATGCTCCTAAAGCACCGATTGTGGCACTGAGCGCAGGGAAAGCTTCGCCAACCATGGCAGAGGCTAAGTTAGCCGTGGTCACAGGCATGCTCGCTAGATCGGCACCGTTTACCCCAGAGTTAATGAAGATACGAACCATCGGGATGGTAAATACAAGAACAAAGCCAGCTCCTATAAGCGTTTTGCTCGATTCACCAAAAGCGGCGGCCAGTGGTTTCGCACTGCGTGATTGAATAATGACTGCCAACAAGGCAACGAACACTAGGATTCCGCCCGGTAAATATAGAGGTTGAATAGCGGTGCTAATACCAGTCTCTCCGAGAATATTGCTGAACGATAGACTCACACTGGTCAGGAAGCCTTTAAACTCAGAGCTGACTCGGCTCGCCACCAAGATGACGGCTAATAGCACATAAGGTAGCCAAGCGACGGCCATTGACATTGGCTTTCCGTTTGATTCGGAAAGATCCATTTTCAATGAACCTAGCCACTCAGTTGGCCATTTATCTTCGCTTTCAAAATCCCATTTTGATTTCGGTACTAGGAAGCCTTTTTTTGCCGCACTGACTACGATGGCTAGGCCGACAAGCCCACCAATGAGTGATGGGAACTCAGGGCCGAGAAGAATGCCTGTAAGCGCATATGGAATAGTAAACGCAACACCAGCAAATAGTGCAAATGGCAGGATGTCTAGACCTTCTGTCCAGCTGCGATTCTTACCAAAGAAACGGGTTAACATCATTGCCATGAGCACTGGCATGAGGGTTCCAACACAGGCATGAATAATGGCAACGTTAGCCGTAATTTGCTGCAAATACATGTCCCATGAAGCGCCGTGAGAAACCAAAGACTCGGTGATATTGTGGGTATCTAGACCTTTGTTTACACCGACTATGATAGGGGTACCTACCGCGCCAAAAGAGACGGGTGTAGATTGAATCATCATACCCATTAATACCGCAGCTAGCGCAGGGAAGCCAATGGCGACAAGCAACGGTGCTGCAATTGCCGCAGGGGTTCCAAACCCAGATGCGCCCTCAATGAAGGAGCCAAAACACCACGCGATGATGATAGCTTGCACTCGACGGTCGGGGGAAATGTCGGTGAAACCGTTACGAATTGTGGTGATGGCTCCTGTATGTTTGAGGGTGTTGAGCAAGAAAATTGCACCAAACACTATCCAGAGTACTGAGACGGTAATTCCAAAGCCTTGAAATACCGACGCGAGAACGCGAGTGACCGACATATCCCAAGCAAATAGGGCAATAATTACGGTAAGTCCAAATGCAACAGGCATAGCTTTTTTTGCGGGCCAATTGAGACCGACCAGTAAGATGGCCGCGACAACGATAGGCGAAAATGCCACGAGGGCTAATAGAGTTTCAGACATGGGTTACTTCCTTTTGTCTTAGCTCATCCACTCCAACTATGTGAATGGGCGAAGTTGTCTTTATTATTTTTGTAATAGGGTTGTTAAGGTGGGGTGAATTTATCCCTTTATTTTTTGTTGATATAGAGAAATAATGAAAATGATTATTTCCAAAATTGGCATAATGTGATGCGAGCAGATGACTTAATTCTGTTCTACCAGGTGGTAGAAACAGGTGCTTTTAGCCGAGTGGCAGAGCAAAATAACCTTACAAATTCAGTAGTTAGTAAAAGAATTGCGCGTTTAGAAGAAGAATTGGGTGTCCAATTATTATATCGAACAACGCGTAAATTAACGCTCACAGAGGCTGGTAAAGCACTTGTTCATGGTGCGAAAAATGTGAAGCAAGCCACCCAAGAGGCTATGGAATCAGTTTCAGGGTATGGTGAGAATATTAGTGGTCACATCAAAATGTCCGTGCCGTCTATCTCCGGTGATTTGATCTTAGCCGATGCTGTGGCCGAATTTTGTAACATGCACCCCGGTCTCACCGTTGATATGTCGTTAGATAATCGATTTGTAGACTTGGTGGATGGAGGGTTTGATCTTGTTATTCGTACAGGATATCTAGAGGACTCAAGCCTGATAGCGCGTCATATCTTGGATTCTCAGTGGGTAGTTTGTGCTTCTCCTTCCTACATTGCGAAAAACAGCAAACCTCTCAAGCCTGAAGATCTTACGCAGCACAATTGTTTGCAATACGCTTATCAAACCACCGGAGCTTCAGAGTGGGAGTTTAAGGCAAATAAAGGTAACTATATCGTGCGCGTTTCAGGCTCATTTTCTACTGATAATGCCACTGCACTGCGAAAGGCGGCATTAGGTGGGCATGGTATCGCGTATGTCCCACGCTGCTTGGTATACCATGACATACGTAATGGTCAGCTGGTGGATATTTTTCCTGACCAAGTGGGTAAGCGTTTGGGAATCTATGCCGTTTACCCTTTTACTCGACAACCGCCAAACAAAGTGAGGCTGTTGATAGAACATATCCGAACCCGTTATTTAGCGATATCTCACTACTTCTGATATCTCACTATTTTGGAGTAGTAGCGAGTATTGACCTAGTGAGAACGTATTATTCTCTGTTTGATCCATAGCTTGGAAAAGTCGCACCACCCAATAGAGTTGATTTCCACGCCTCGAATACGAGAAGGGATACTCAAACAAAGATCTTCAGACTTAATAATCGTCAGTACATGGTTTTTGTGTAGCCAGGTAAGTAACGCGTCGAGAATCTGCTTTTGCTTTGATGTATCCGCCTCCGAGCGAGCGGCCGACAAGGTGTGCTTCAAATGGTCTTGTTGTTTCCAAGTTAGGTTTGCTTGCCAATATGGGTAGAGCTTAAAAAAAGCTATTAGGCTAGTGGTTCTATCTCCCTCTAAGCGAATGCCACCAATGGCTAGGTCTTGTTTAGGTACTGGATGACCATAGACGACTTGAGTACCGGTAGCGGTAACGTTTTGTTGCTTGAGTGCACTTACGAGTTTGCGCGAAAACCAACGGTTTTCGTTGTTGTTTTCAAAACAAAAGTCGACATGCCTATCGCAGGGGATCGGTGAGTCTAGTTGATCTTTAAATAACCTCTCCAAGCTGTGCTGAAATGACGAATTCTGTAGAGCTCTGTTATTGATGAGCAGGAAAAAGTAGCCAATATCAGAGGTTGACGCTGTGTATTGGACTTGCTCATCGCTAAGGAAGAAGAAATTTTCAGCGCATTTCTTATCTTCCGCCCACTCCTTGTGAATCCAAAGTTCGATATGTTCGACCAGAGCCGACTGACCACAAAAGTTCGGATTGCGTTTCAAGCGAAGCAGCTTCTCAGAACTCACGTCCACCATAAAGGGACCTGAGCCTATCGGTTTGAAATGACTCTCTGCACGGTAGATAAATTGCTTAGGCATAATGGATGCCTCGGCTCTACTCAGCAGCTTAGGTAGATGAGGGTCAGGGTGCTTAAGTGTTATCTGGATTTGGTTAGCAGCATGACTAGTAATGTCGGCGATATGATCGTACAGCGCACGCCAGTAAGGTGAGAGAGTTAGAGCTTTTAGGCTCTCTACTACTTCATTGCTGGTGACTGGAGACTGATCGTGAAAGACGACGCCGCTACGCAGATAAAAGACCCAGCTAGTCTTCTCATCATCGCTTTCCCAGGCGTGGGCGAGGTTACCACTTAACTCAGTTCCTCTGAAATTTACTAGGGTCTGAAACACCTCGTGAATGAGGTGACGTTCAGTACGCTCCATAGTGTGATGAGGGTGCAGCCAACTGAGCTTGCGATGAAAGGGAGCAAAAATGGTATCTTCGCTGGCTGTTGTCGCGTGCGTTAGGTACTGCTTGAGGCCACTAGCGACATTGCGATTGTTGAAGCCAATCAGCTTATGCGCCATATCGTAGTTGCCTTCTACGGTCGCTTGTTCTACCTCTTTGTAGCAGGCTTCAATAGGTTCTTGTAGGCAGACGAGTTTGCCCTTCATTCCTCTGCCACGAAGAGGAGTCCAGGACAGCCATTGCTTGGTTTCCATTTGATTAAGTAGCGTTCGCGCGTGTCGCTCGCTGCATTGAAAATACTCCGCAATTGTTCCGATAGTAATACGATGGTCTCCCGGACCTAATTGCTTAAAAAGGTTTTCGTAGAGCTCAAGTTTACGCCTGTCTGCTGCCATTGATTATTTAATCTCGTTGTTCCGGTTTTTCTGTGATGGAGTCTTTATGTCGCTCTGAGTATGTGGATATCCCCCAAAATGCATCAGTACCAAACAGCTCATTAAGTCGCTCGGCACGCTCTGCTGGAGAGACGTAAAACAGCTTTCCAAGTAAGCTATTATTGTCCTCATATTTATAGGTGGCTTGAAAGTAATTAGCAACGAAAGTGAAAAATGTCATAGTGTAAAGCCTCTGTCGTTTCGGTAGTAAAAGCTTACACTTGGTAGAATTTGAAAAACCGGAACAGATTTTTTCACTGTTCCGGTTTTATACATTAGTGGTTAAGTTAAGACATTAACGAGCGACGGCACCACCCAAGGTTAAGTCGTCTGGCCATTGAGTAATGGTGTTACCGCCTAGATAGATATTTCCTTTGACTGTGAGCTTTTTAGGAAAGATGGTTATTTGCGAACCACCCAGATAAAGGTTGCCTTCAACGACCAAACCATTAGGCAGCTCAGTTAATTTAGTGCGGATGACACTTAGGTCGCCTTTGACATACATACCATTTGGTAATTTGGCTATGGGCGTATCTGTGAGGTTGATGTAGCCACCGGGAATAACACCAGCTGGCCAAGCTTTTAGCTGGCTTCCGAGAAAGTTAGCGTATCCTGTGATTTTGGTTCCTCTTGGCATGAATTCCACTAAACTATCTGAGGCATCTAAGCTACCTTTGATTTCAAGATTATTGGGTAGCATTTTAATAGGTGTCTTGGCGATATTGAGGTTGCCTTTTACGATGAGACCGTCGGGAAGTGTTGTATACGGCTTATTTCTCAGGTCAAGGTTGCCATAATTATCAAGATGGTTAAGTAGCTTATAATGATCGAGATCTTGTGCCACAGAGAAGGTGGTGAACAGAAAGGCTGCCGTAATTGCAGCAAAAAAACGAATCATAATAATGAGATACCATACAATCAGAGCGACGTAGGTAGTTTGCAATGGAAATTAAGAGAAAACAATGGAAATCACTGGGCCTTGTGACCGCGATAGTGTGTGCTTTCGCCGTGCCCTCGTCGGCTAAAACCATCACCACGCCAGGAGCAGATGTTGGAGCTGCGGTATTATTATCGGATTCCAAACTCGGTAAGCGAGTCTGTTATTACAACGACAAAGCGTATTCGTTAGGATCGGTGATTAATGTCGAAGGGGTAGTATTGCAATGTGTAGCGGAGCAGGACTTTGAAATGAATGGTCAGCTTAAGTGGAAGCAATTAAAAAGCGAGCAATAATGCTCGCTTGATGTTACGTAAGCTCTAGTTACCTAGCTAGAGAACGTGTTTTCAGTTCGAAGATCAGTTTTTCTGCACTGACTTCGAACTTGAATCGAGCAGTGAGCTCTTTTGAGCTTTCTTCAAGTGGTGAAACTTCAAACTCAACGTTCTTACAGACCGCTTGGGCAAGCTCAACATATTTTTGAAGTTCAACTTCTAACTGTGCTTTTGAATCACTGAATAGCTGTACCTCGGCGACGTCGTCGCCTTCTTTGATGATAAAGCCCATTTCACCAGCTACACCACATGCATCGCATACGGTTGGCTCTTCATATGTATTTGACATAACGATACCTCTTACAAAATCTGTGTTTATTCTATATCTGTGGAAATAAGGTATCCAGTAATAAATACATGATCAAA
Organism: Vibrio sp. ER1A; assembly: GCF_000733315.1. Taxonomy (NCBI): domain Bacteria; kingdom Pseudomonadati; phylum Pseudomonadota; class Gammaproteobacteria; order Vibrionales; family Vibrionaceae; genus Vibrio; species Vibrio sp. ER1A. Next base: position 1,120,031 of record NZ_JPJA01000086.1, on the reverse strand, counting down.
GGATTAGGTCATTGCGTTAAGATACGGTTTTGTAACAGAAATTTTCTAAACGTTAACTATTTTTATCTAATTAAGCGACAAGTGATATATCGAATTACTATAAGTCATTGCTTTTTAATATTTTTTTATTATGCAAGTAATAGTGCATCTTTGTGATCGAGTTCTCATAAATGAGACTTGCGCACTAGTGATGTAGTAC
>NZ_JPJA01000086.1:1067036-1119582 GCF_000733315.1 Vibrio sp. ER1A | reverse complement strand
TTATTCTATATCTGTGGAAATAAGGTATCCAGTAATAAATACATGATCAAAGGATTAGGTCATTGCGTTAAGATACGGTTTTGTAACAGAAATTTTCTAAACGTTAACTATTTTTATCTAATTAAGCGACAAGTGATATATCGAATTACTATAAGTCATTGCTTTTTAATATTTTTTTATTATGCAAGTAATAGTGCATCTTTGTGATCGAGTTCTCATAAATGAGACTTGCGCACTAGTGATGTAGTACAGACTAGTTTATCAATATCAGAGAAGTGTTAGACTTTATAACTTATTAATCAATGGTTTGTTTTTTATAATATTCTCAATGAAACGCATAGTGTTCATGAGTTTAGCTAATAATTCGCCTCAGGTGCCGTAAACTGAGTTTTAACAAATCGATACGTTAATGAATAGAAAACTATACCGAGTACTGCTTTAATTATGGTATAGCATACAGTGAACGCACATAACGATAAGAGAAGAGCTTTAAGATGCCAAAGCGTAGTAAAGAAGATACTGAGATTACGATCCAGAAAATTATGGAAGCGGTCGTTGATCAGATCATCCGACTAGGATACGACAAGATGTCGTACACCACTTTGAGCCAACAGACAGGTATTTCGCGAACCGGTATTAGTCACCATTTTCCAAAGAAAACCGACTTTACGGCAGCGCTTGATGGTCGCATTTTCAAGATGTTCGTGGAACACTTGGAATTTGAAAAAGGAATCACTGGTTTTACTGGCAGTTGGATTGAGTCGTTGAAGAATCCAGAATTCTTGGCGATCTTGAAGCTACTTTTCCATCATATTGTTACTTCTGAAAACTCGCATGAGTTTGCGTCGAAAGGAATAGATAGACTTTACAAACTGGTAGAGTCTCAGTACGGCGAAGGCAGTGACAAAGAACTAGAATGGTTAATTGGTCGTTCACTTATTCAGTTGTCAAAGTAACCTGTGCTTAAATAAAAAACCGCTTGTAAACAAGCGGTTTTTTATTGTGGGTGAACACCAATGTTAGTCCAATCAACTTGCTAATACGACTGGGAAGCCAAGTTGCGGATGTCGAGTAATAATGGTTTTGTAGCCATATACTCGCTCAATCATCTCACTATTGATGGCATCTTTTGGAGCACCATCGGCTACCAATTTGCCGTTGTGTAAAATAACGATTCTATCGGAGTACTGAGAGGCGAGATTCAAGTCGTGCAAAACAACTACTACCGCAGTGTTGTGGTTGTCAGCCAGCTCACGGGCGATAGCTAATGTGTTGTGTTGATGAGCAAGATCAAGTGCAGACGTTGGTTCATCAAGCATTAGGATCTTCTTGTCGCCAGAAAAATGCAATTGAGTTAGTACACGAGCTAGGTGAACTCGCTGCTTTTCGCCACCTGACAGCGAAGGATAGAGGCGATTCGCCAAATGTGCTACGTCGGCCTGTTGCATGTAATGTAAAGCAAGCTTTTTGGTGTCCTTATTAGCCATATCAAGCGGAATGGCTCCAAGTTCGACTACTTCCGAAGCAAGAAAAGGAAAAGATAACGTACTGTGTTGAGGCAATAAGCCCAAATGCTTTGATAGTGTTTTGGGGTTCCATTGTTTTCTTGACTGACCAAAGTAAGCGACATCGGCCCCAGATTCTGTTTCACCACAAAGCAGCTTTAATAAGGTGCTTTTTCCGGCACCATTCGGGCCTAGCAAAGTGGTAACTTCTCCCGAATTCAACTCAATACTTACGTTGTCCAAAATCACCCGCTCACCAAAGCTGACACTGACATCATTAGCAGATATGGCAGGGGATTTTTCTTTGGTTAACATTGAAGACTGTGATATTGCCATCGTATCTACCGTAGTAACACTCATAAGATTTTCCCTTTCTGCTGGAATAGTAAGTAGAGAAAGAAGGGGGCGCCGATAATGGCGGTCACGATCCCTACGGGTAGTTCTGCTGGAGCAACCGCAACCCGAGCAAACATGTCAGCAGCGGTCATCAGTAACGCTCCCAACAAAGCAGACAGTGGTAGTAAAGTGCGATGATCTGGGCCAGATAACATGCGTCCTAGATGTGGAATGACTAGCCCGATAAACCCAATCATGCCCGAGACACTCACGGTGACGCCCACCCCAACAGCAGTAAGCAAAATTAATTGACGTTTGAGTTTTTGAACTGGGATACCAAGGTGTTTTGCTTCTGATTCCCCAAGAAGTAGAGCATTTAATGACATTGCTTTTTTATAGAAAAAGTAAAATAACCCGATAAGTGTAACGGCTGATAAAGCAATTTTGCCCCAAGTTGCTCCTGCTAATGAGCCCATTGACCATAAGGAAAGATCGCGCAACATTTGATCGTCGGCAACGAAGTTAAGAAAACCGATACCAGCGCCAGAAAGTGCGCTAATAGCCACCCCAGCAAGCAACATAATAGTTACCGACGTTCCGAATTTGCTAGTGCCAAGTTTGTATACGAGTAGAGTTGTCAGTGCGCCACCAAAAAACGCGAAAACAGGCACGACAGCTAAAGCCATAAACTGAGGAAACTCAACACCGATTATTGAAAAACCTACAATCGCAATCGCTCCGCCAAGAGAAGCTCCGGCGGAAACGCCTATAATACCTGGCTCCGCAAGTGGGTTGCGAAACAAACCTTGCATGACCGTCCCACATACCGCCAAAATAGCTCCAACAAACATACAAAGCATGGTTCGAGGTAATCGGATATCGTGAATAATCAAATTGATATGCGGGGCTAGGGTATTGCTTCGACTAGTGAGCGCAATAACGCTGTCCATAATAGTAATATTCATTGGACCAACTGTTATCGAGTAAACAGCAGAAAAGAAGAGTAAAACTGCGAAGCCGCCGAAAACGTAGGTATTAGAGAACCGTCTTAACATAAAAGTTGAATATCTCTTTCAAAGGTCACAGCGTGGTGGCAAACACCACGCTGTTATGGTGATTATGGATAAAGTAGTTCATTAATGCGTTTGGCTTCCGCCAAGCTCTTGAGACCTAATCCACCAACAAGGGCATGGCCATCAATCGTCACAATGTCACCATTTTTCCCAGCTGGAGTTGCGGCTAGCAGAGGGAGCGCTTTTAATACCGCATCACTTCCGCCCATTTTCTCGTAGCTTCTACCGCTCACAAGAATCACATCAGGTTGCATTTCTACCATGGCTTCATTAGATAGCGGTTTGTACGAATCAATTTGGCTAGCCGCTGGATTGATGCCTCCTGCAAGCTTAATGATGGCGTCTGGAGTAGTCCCATTACCTGCAACGTTAGCTGGGCGTCCTTCGTGAATCAGAAGGAATAGCACTTTTTTCATGTTGGACTGACTAGGCTGGTTACTGTTGAGTGCCTCTACTTGCTGAGCTACTTTTTCTTTTAGTTCACCAACCTTTGCTTCGCTGTTAGTTAGCTTGGCTATCTGGTCTATACGATGATTCAGCCCTTCGATGGTTGAAGACGTATCGACCACCTCAACGTCAACACCCACACGACTTAGCTGGTCGAGGGCTGGTTTTGGTCCCATCTCATCGGAACCAATAACCAGAGTCGGTTCTAGTGCCAATAGTCCCTCCGCAGAAAGAGCGCGATGGTAGCCAACCTTGGGAATAGTGGTTCCCTCTGGCGTAACACTTGTTACATCAACCCCCACGAGTTTTGATTGAGCATCTAGCGCGTAAATCAGCTCAGTTACGGATGCGCCAGCGCTGACGATTTTTTCTGCTGCAGTTGCGCTAGAGAAAACCGCAGGAATAGTGGAAAGTGCGCCAACCAACATCAGGTTTTTAAGCGTTTTGTTCATTGAATAGTCCTTGTTAATTGGTGTGATTCTTAACTTGAGTCATTATTAGTCTGTTGGTTCGTCGGTGAGCAGTTGGGTCGCTGGTATACCGTTCTCTTGCATAAAAGCGAGTAGTTGCACGAGATGTTGAACGTCTGCCGTTTTCTCTGCTCCAATAATGATTGGGCTTTTGCTTGAACTGGATTGTTCGAGTAAGGCCAATTTGAAGTTTTCCCAGTCGATATAGTGTTTACCATCTATAGCCCAATAGGGCTCTTGAGCCAGAATGTTGACCGTAATGGACTGCGTATCTACCTCAGAAACGGCAGAGGACTCGGTAGTGGGTAAGTCGACTTGCAGTGACTCTAAACGAACAGATGCCGTCAACATCAGAAACACCATAACAATGAAGATGATGTCGAGAAGTGGGGTCAAATCAGGATAGAGCGAACTCTGCTGGTGGTTTTGGCTGACTTTAATCATGTGCCGCTCTCGCTGGCAGTTTATCGATATTGTCTACAACGAGTGGATCTTTATCAGAGTGCTGCATTTCCACGCCTTCTAACCATAAGTTAACGTAGTTAAGAGTGTGCTCAAGTTTGGCAACAATTCTGTCAGCCCACAGGCCAATGAGTTGTGAACCCGCGATAGCAGGTAGTGCAATGATGAGACCTGCCGCAGTGGTTCTCATTGCCAGCCCAAGACCGTCAGCCAGATCATTCGGGGTGACGTTGCCTGAGGCAGCCGCAATACCTTTGAACATCTCAATTAGACCTAGCACAGTACCAAGAAGGCCAATAAGCGGGCTGATAACACCGATCAATCCTAAAATGCGTAGTCCTGAGTGGAGTTGGTGACGTTTATCTTGCAGCCAAATGGAAGCAGCGTCTTCTCGAAGTGATTTGGCAAATGAGTGGTGTGCGAGGAGCATTGCCACGCCTTTGTAAAGGAGCGGGCGTTTCTGAACTAAATCTTTCGCCAGTGCTTCGATCTCTTTTTCGTTTACCGGAGATGCTTGATTGAGCTCTTGTCGAATAGCACTCTTTCCCACACCGCTACTAATTGCGATTTGAAATAGACGCTCTATGATGATCATTGCGGTTAAGGCAGAGCAGATGATAAGTGGCCATGCCATCAAGCCAAGTTGCTCTTCGAGATAATGCAGTTGTTCCATGATTAATCCAATTTAAAACGAACGGGTATTTGAATTCGATGTGCCATCGCCACACCGTTGACAGTATGTGTAGAGAATTGCCATTGTTTGATAGCGTCGAGCGCAGATTTATCTAAGATAGTCGCGCCAGAAGAGGAGATAAGCACCTGTTTTACTTGTCGACCCTTTTCATCTAGCCAAATTTCGTACGTTGCAACACCTTCAATGCCACGTTTACGGGCAATACGCGGGTAGCGCGGTTGCACTGGTTTTGATAGGAACGCTGGTTCAGTCACCAAAATGGGTTCGCTGCTGACACCACTGTTTACGACTGCTTTAGGCGCACTGTCAGAGCTAGATGGTGTTTTATCTACTTTCTTCTCTTCGGTTTTCTCTGGCTTCAGTGGTTTGGTTTTTTCCTGCTTCACCACCTTTTCGACAGGCTTTTTCTTAGGAGCTGGTTTAGGTTGAGGCTTCTTAACCACTTTCTTCGGTTCAGGTTTCTTAACGGGTTGCGGCTTCTTTTTCACCACCTCTTTCTTAACCACTTCGGGAGCTGTTTCCTTCACTACCGGTTTTTCTTGCGGAGTAGGGTCTGTTTTTTGCTGTTCGGATGGCTTCTCTGTTGGAGATGCTTTTGGAGCGACAAAGTTAAGAGAGACAGATTGAGAAGTGCTTCCAGAAGGCATTGCGAAGACTTGTTGTTCTTTATGAGCCAGCATTAAGCTCATATGTAAGGCAACAGAAACAACGCCAGCAACAACATAGCGGGTAATATTCACAACAACTCCAGCCTATCCCTCAAATCAATTCACAAGTGAGATTATGCATTGCAATGAAAATAAGATCAATTATCAATTGCATTATCATTTAAGTCTATTTATGATCATTTGAGTTTTGGATTAGCCCTTTGTTTAACGGGCTTTGAACTCTTTTGAGACTAGCTATGAAAATTGACTTGAATCAATTAAATGATTCTCATTTTGGTATATCGACGCCGGATCCACTCCGTTTTGCATTCAATAAAAAGTCATCTCCTCATGCAGGAGGAATGTCGATGCCAATCGCTGCTGAGCAGCAATCTCAGATTCTTGAGAACATCACGTCTACTTCTGTGTCTAAAGCAAATAAGCGGTGTCTCTATATCCATATCCCGTTTTGTCGGGTTAGGTGTACATTCTGTAATTTTTTTCAAAACGCAGCGAGTCGCCAGCTTGTTGATGATTATTTCGAGGCTCTATTAAAGGAGATTGAAATAAAGTCCCGTTTGGCGTGGACGCAATCAGGATTATTTCACGCTGTATATATCGGCGGTGGAACGCCTACGGATTTGTCGCCAGATCAGGTAGAGATACTTGGCAAAACTATTCGTTCTTCATTTTCGTTGTCTACTGATTGCGAAATAACGCTTGAAGGTCGAACCAACCGCTTCACCGATGAGATGTTTGATAAAGCACTTGAAGGAGGCTTCAACCGTTTTTCGTTCGGAATTCAGAGCTTTGACACTAAAGTTCGTCGAAGCGCCAAGCGATTGGATGACCGTGAAGTCGTGCTGGAGCGAGTTGCTGCGTTAAGTGCAAGGGACGAGGCTCCGATAATCATTGACTTGCTTTACGGACTTCCATACCAAACGTTGGATGTGTTTGAGCAAGACTTACAAGACTTTTTGGATACGGGAGCTCATGGTGCGGATCTTTATCAGTTGGTGGTTGGTGGTAGTGCACCGATGCTAAACATGGTCGAGAAAGGAAGAATACCCGCGCCGGCAACAACCCCGGACAAAGCCAGTATGTACGAACGTGGTGTTGCCTTTATGGATAAGCATCATATTAAACAACTAAGTGTTAACCATTGGGCTCGCGACAATCGTGAACGTAGTCAATATAACAGCTTGGCGAAAACTTATGCTGAGGTATTACCTATTGGTTGCGGTGCGGGTGGCAACATTGGTGGCTATGGGTTGATGCATCATCGCTCACTTGATGCGTATATGGACGCAATGAATAGTGGTCGTTCTACGATTGCGATGATGGTGAAGCAAGGGCCGACTGAACCCATTAATGCGGCACTCAAAGCGGGCTTCGATAGTGGTGTTGTACGTCGCAGTGCACTACCAAGTTTCAAAGGGCAGGATACGTTCGAGCTGCTTAAACCATTATTCGCTATTTGGAGTAAAAATGGATTGGTGGAGCTAGAACAAGATTATCTGGTGCTGACTCTAGCTGGCAGTTTCTGGGCTGTGACGCTCGCACAGGGCGCCATTGAAGCGATTAATACGTTGAGCCCTCGTAAAAGTATGAACACACATCCGCATGGTCACGGCCATGGTCAAAGTGGCAAAGGACATCCATCGAAGATGGCCTCCTAGCTTGTAAATATTGGAAACCTATCACGGAAAATAAAATGTCAAAAAGTTTAAAACAGCAAGTTGCTGAGATACTGGAACAAGAACCGTCACTATTGCCAGCTGCTATTGCTGAGAAGCTACAAGTGACCGAATGTGATGTTGTTTGTGCACTGCCAGGCGAGATGGTTGCCATTGCAGACGGCAGCGTTGCACAGGAGTTACTCGAATCATTAACAACTTGGGGTCCTGTGACGACAATAGTTCATTCGTTTGGCTCAATCTTTGAAGTAAAAGCACCGTTCCCTAAAGGTAAAGTTGCTCGAGGTTATTACAACCTGATGGGCAAGGAAGGGGAACTTCATGGACATTTGAAGCTCGACCTAATTACTAAAGTGGCTTTGGTAAGCAAACCTTTTATGGGCAGCGAAAGCCACTATTTTGGTTTCTTCGATGAAACAGGTCATAACGTGTTTAAGATTTACCTAGGGCGTGACAAGAAGCGAGTCCTATTCCCTGAGCAGGTAGAGCAATTTAACGCTCTTAAGCAAAGGTTATCTAGCCAGTAAACGCTCAACCAAAATTCAAATTTAGAATTATAATTATTAGAGAAAGTGAGGAATTCATAATGGATCAACAAGTTAAGCAAGAACGCTTACAAGGTCGACTTGGCCCAGAAATCAAAGAGTTTCGTCAAGAACGTAAAACCATTCAATTGGCAACGGTAGATGAAGAGGGACGACCAAACGTTAGTTATGCGCCTTACGTCCAAAATCAGGATGGATACTTTGTTCTGATCTCTCAGATTGCTCGTCATGCTCGCAACCTTGAGAAAAATCCTAATGTATCTTTAATGATGATTGAAGATGAAAGCGACAGTAAACAGCTTTTTGCACGCAAGCGACTGACGTTTGACGCTGTAGCGTCCATTGTTGAGCGCGATACTGAGCAATGGCAAGCTGTTATTGCTCAAATGCAAGATCGCTTTGGTGAAATCATTGATGGTCTAAGTCAACTACAAGACTTCATTCTATTTAACTTGAAAGCAGAACAAGGTCTTTTCGTTAAAGGCTTTGGGCAAGCATATCAAGTATCTGGCGATGACCTTGTTGATTTTGTACATCTTCAAGAAGGTCATCGTAAAGTCGAAAAATCTGAAGCTTAAGCGACGATACAGTCACTAAGAGTAATATCAGATACACCAAGTGCTCTAAATGAACGTTTGGTGTGAAACAACAGGATGATAGAGGGGCTGAATGACATGCCCCTCGGGATCTTTACAATGAAAGCTCCGCGCGCCATCGCTATGGTCGTGGGGCTCGTCTAATAGCGTGACGCCCCGCGCCTGCATAAATTCGTACCATTCTTGAAGCTCTTCCTTGCTGTTGACGATAAATCCAAAATGGTCGACGCTAGTGGGTGAGCAGACTCGCTGAGCTTTTGCTCTTCCTAATGATAGGTTATCGTTGCCACACGTTAAGTACACCAAGTTTTCATTGGCTCTTCTTAACACTTCCATACCCATGATATCGGTATAAAACGCTTCACACTCTTCAAACTTTTCCACTACTAACGCGATGTGTCTCATACCATTAAATGGAGAAGGTCTTTTCATTCTTTACATCCTTTGTATTCTATTTTTAATCAAATTGTATACAATAAATACATGTGATTTCAAATTCATACCAAGGAGAGGGTAAGATGTATTGCATTATTGTTCGAAATCGGGTGAAACCAGGTAGCGAAGAGCACTACAAATCAGTAATGATGGAAAATGCTAAAGCCTCAGTGACAAATGAGCCTGAGTGTTACCGGTTTGACGTTATTCAAGATAAGGAAGCACCCCAAGATTTCTACCTATACGAAATCTACCAAGACCTGCACGCACTGCAGGTACATAAACAGACATCGCACTACTTAGACAGTCGTAAATTGCTTGCAGATTTTGTGCTCGACACCACGGTGATAAGAGCTGATGTGATTGCGACAAACCCATAAAACAAGGAAATGAAATGAGTTGGAAAGTGTATTTGAGCGGAGAGATTCATACAGATTGGCGTGAGCAAATCATCGCAGGTGCCGCAGAGCTTGAGTTAGATATTGAGTTTTATTCCGCGAATACGGACCATGAATCTAGCGATGCAGCGGGTGATCATCTTAGATCTAACGACGTCCAGTTTTGGCGCGATCATCAATCATCAAAAGTGAATGCAATTCGCACCAAAAACCTAATTAAACAATGCGATATTGGTGTAGTTAGGTTTGGAGATAAGTACCGTCAATGGAATGCTGCGTTTGATGCTGGTATGTTGGCCGCGTTAGATAAACCATTTATTACTTTACACGACGAAGGGATTATTCATCCCCTTAAAGAGGTGGATGCCGCGGCGATGGCATGGGCTGAAACACCACAGCAGATAGTAGAGATTCTACGATACGTGACTAACAATTAACGCCAGATAACGAAAGACGCACATTTTTCATTTAAAGAGTGAAAAAGTGTGCGTTTTTATTAATCAATCTAGAAAACTGCTGATTTATCAGCTGTGATAGTAGTTTGTGTTATGGGGCTCTAGGCTTTTTTAACGAACTTTGCCGTCACCATCATTTCACCGACACCATCCACCTTACAATCAAGCTGATGGTCTTTACCATCATTGATATTGCGAACTACAGCTTTCGTGCCAATCTTGATGACCAGAGAGCTGCCTTTAACTTTAAGGTCTTTGATCATCGTCACCTTGTCACCAGCTTCCAATACTGCACCGTTCGAGTCTTTAACAATGATGACATCTTCTGGCACTTCATTAGGATTCCATTCATGAGCACACTCAGGGCAGATGAGCTGGCTTTGATCCTGATACACATACTCAGATTGACAGTTTGGGCAAGGAGGAAGAGACATAGTTAAATCCTGATTTCAGTATAGTTTGTGAGTATGGTAATAACTCTGCCAGTATGATGCGAGCAGTTTATTAGCCAACGCCAACCACGTTGTCTCTTAGCGTCTTTGAAGGACGCAGTTCGACAATAAGTTGCGCCAGTAACAATAACCCAGTTACCGCTAAACCCACCAATATACCGCCCCAGATACCAGCAAGCTCATAGCGTTCCATTAACCACCATGCGGCTGGTAGACCAAATGCCCAGTATCCTATGGCGGTCATTAGAGTTGGAAGCTTGACGATCTTCATGCCACGAAGCAGGTTAATGGCTAACAACTGCCAAGCATCTACTACGAAGCACAGTGCGACAACCCAAATCAATGAAGATAACATGTCCGTTAATGCATGTTCACCTTCTCCATCCAGTTGGAACAAACTGGCAATCGCGTCCGGCCAAGCAATGAAGACTACCGCTAGTACAGCACTTAGTATCGTCACTAGTGCGAAGCTTCGCTTCGCAACGGCTTTGACTCCAATGAGGTTATCATTGCCGAACTCTTTGCCCACAAGAATGGCCGCAGCCTGAGAAAAACCAAAATTAATATTCCAAGTGAAACTTAAGCATTGCAATAGGATTTGATGCAGGGCAAGAGCAGTTACGCCAATAAACCCTGCCATCAAGGTGCCACCGTATATCAGCCCCATTTCTAGAGCTCCTGCAATAGCAATAGGGATACCCATCGACAATAACGGTAGCATCAAACGCCAGTTGTATTCCTCAAGATGGAGCCAAGGTGCAAACCGATAGTACACTGGACGTTTGAATACCCAAGTCGCATAACCAATTAAGACCAGTGTTGCGGCAAGAGCTGTACCTATACCGAGCCCGGCAATTCCCCAATCCAAAGTAAATGCTAACCAATAGCTGAAAGGGACGTTCAAAATGACGGTAACCAGAGACATAATCATCACAGATTTGGCATCGCCATAGTTACTCGTCAGGCCACGCAAGATAAGCAGCAATAGCGTCGGCAACATGGCCCACTTTAAAGTATCAAGGTAGACCATGGCGACCGTAATCACTTCTTCAGGCTGTTGAGCAACTCTCAGAAAATCTGGGGCGAAAACAAACGCTGTCGTTAGGATGATAGTCAGAAGCACGGCTAACATCAGAGCGCCTTTTACTGCCAATCGGACTTGTTTTAACCCATACTCAGGGCGAGCTACACTTTGTCCATAAGCAATGGCGATGAGGTTAGCGACACATCCTACGGTTGAACCTGCGATGAGGAAAACGAACGTATAGACTGAGGCTCCAAGACCACCACCCGCAAGATCACTCACACTCAATTGTGCCATCATCCAAACATCAGTAAGGACCAGCGCCATTGAAATTAGCTGAGAAACAATAAGTGGTGCAGCAAGGGATAGAATTTTCTTCATGATAGCCTCAGGTTATGATGAGGTCATTTTATATGCATAACTATGGTGTTCAATTAACATTTGTGTCACTCTGGCATGACTTCAGATCATGTGAGCAATTATGAATCTATATTCGAATATTCCCTATTCACACAATGCACTAAAAGTCTTTGAAACCGTAGCAAGGCATATGAGCTTTACCTCTGCAGCGCAAGAGCTTCACGTTACTCAAAGTGCAGTGAGCCGCCAAGTTAAGCAACTTGAAGATGATCTCAATGCATCATTGGTTATTCGTGGTCATCGCTCAATTCAGCTGACGTTGAAAGGGCAAGCACTGTTTGAAGTTTTGGGACGTAATTATCAGGCCCTTCAGTCGTTGCTTGAGTCTTGGAAAGAACTCCAGAGTAACAAGATAGTGATTCGCGCAGCGTTAAGTTATGCCACTCGAGCGCTATTACCGAAAATACAGAAGCTAAACGAGCGTTTCCCTGATTATGAAATTGCCGTTATTCCGGTAATTGATGAAGAGGAAAGTTTAAGGAAAGGCGATTATGACCTATTCGTTTTTACCACTCGTGAAAGTGAAGCTTATCAAAACGATCCGGAAATATCCTTTATGCGGGAAGAGTACATGGCACCTGTTTGTACTCAGCAGTTACTCGGTGAAAACCGCGATATTGAACACCTTCTGACGCTACCAAGACTGCATCCAACACTTGATCATATTGATTGGCGAGTGTGGTTGGATAAAATCCAATACAAGAGTAATCAACCGGTGCGAAATTCAACATTTTTTACCTTGGATTTAACCTTGAGTGCTTGCTTGTCAGGCCATGGTGTTGCCGTTACCGATTTACTGCTTGCTTTACCGGAACTGGAACGAGAGTATCTTGTGTGCCCCAAAAATGCGCAGATCCATTTTAGTAGTTGGCGCTATTTCTGCCATAAGAGGACGGGCTCACCGATTGTTGAGGAGTTAGCGCAATGGCTAATGACCGAAACGAAAGAAGAGCTCAGAAAGCTCAATCAGCTTTCTGAGCATTATGGTTGGGGGCCAATTAGCTAGCGTTTTCAGCCATGTTCTTTTTGATGACCTGTTCCAGTTTGTCGTAAGGGACATAGCCTGGAATCAGCTCATCGCCAATGAACATAGCGGGTGTCCCACGTAAGCCTAAGGCAACAAATGTTTTGTAGTTTTTCACTAAAGACTCGTTAATTTTCGTATCACCTGTTAGATACTGTGTTGTATCTGTCTTTTTCGCGATGGCTTCGATAGAGTCTTTGGTATGTATACCAGGTTTCGCGACAAGTAGACGATTCACTTCTACAAACTTTTCGGGTGCTTGCTGCCAAACCTTAATGGCAAATGCTGCGGAGTTAGTATCGAGCCCTTCAATGACTTGCTGCTTGAGCGGGACATAGATATTGATGACTTTTAAATCTTTATAGTTAGCAACTAACTTCGTCAGTTCGCCATCCAAGCGCTTGCAATATGGGCAGTTATAGTCGGTAAAATTGACGATGACTGTCGATCCATCTGTATTTCCCAGAACAGTGTGAATTGTCGTATCGTTTAGCCATGATTCACTCTGCTTTTTTGCATTCTCAAGCTGTTTTTGACCTTCGACATACTGTTGAAGACTTAGCTGTAGATCGCCGATGATCTCTGGGTTTTCGGTCAATAGCTGATGAATACTGTCTAACTGTTGTTGTTGCTCAGCGGTTAAAGCAGCATGAGACAGAGTTGGAAGTAGCGCAGCGATACTGATCGCCATTGAAATAAGTGTTTTTTTCATTGTTTTTCCTTATGCCCAGTGAACACTAGGCAAATAAAATTCGTAACCACAGCCCAATCGGCGTGATGATGCCAGTCGAGATACTCTCAATCTGCCCCTTGTTTATGATGACAACGGTCGGTGTGACACTGATGTTCCATTGTCGACTAATTAGCCCGGTTGTATCGTTAATTACCGGAAAATCGTATTCCTTAGCAGTCATATACTGTTGGACGCGTTCATTTGTACCCGACGATAGGGCAATAGACAGCACCTGATGGTCGCTTGCAAACCAGTTGATTGTTGGGCTGACAAATTTACAAGCACCACACCATGTCGCCCAAAAATACAGTACAACCGGCTTTTCCTGGCTTTGTTGAATGATATCGACAGGCAAACCTTGGGTGGTCATCGCTTTTAACGAAGGCGCTTCACCACTGGGCATTGATGTACTGCGATACCAATCAAGAGCTATTGAAACCAATGTCATCAAAATAACAATGCTGACGAGCTCTTTTGACCATTTTTTAAGACGGCTCGACCTTGGCTTTTTATCGGTTGAATTAGTCCCCATGGCTTTTTCCACTGGCCATATCGATAGACTGCATAACCACCTCTGACGTTAGAATGACGGGCAGAGGGATACCTTGAGGATATTCTGGGCCGTAGACAATGTTAAATGGCACACCAAAGCGTCCATAGCTCTGTAGGTATTGAGTCACGCTGTCGCTTGGCGTTGTCCAGTCACCACGCATCAGTACGATGTCTGATTGCTGAAGTTTTTCATAAACTGGGTTTTGTAGAATGACGCCAATTTTGTTGGCTTTACAGGTAATGCACCAGTCAGCAGTAACATCAACAAATACGGTTTTTCCTTGCGCCACTAGCGCTGGTATTTGGTCACGATCCAGCTTTTGCCAGTGAAGATCATCAACGATAGGCGTAGACCATTTATCTGCGGTCACACTGCCGATGATCAGTCCACCACCAACAACAAAAATCGATAGCGCAGAGAGAATTGCTACTGCCTTACGCCCGTATTGTTTGCCAATGAGTACCAAGGTAGCAATGATAATAATGGCTACCAACATAGCGGTTAAAGTAAAGCCAATAAAGGTTGACAGTAGTGTTACTAACCAAAGACTGGTCAATAACATCATTGCACCAAACGCTAGCTTCACTTTGTTCATCCAAGGACCCGGTTTAGGGAAGACATTAACCAAGGATGGGAATAGCGTAAACAACAGCCACGGTAAGCTCATTCCGATGCCGAGTGCCACAAAGATCAACCAAAGCTCGGTATAGCTTGCTCCCAGTGCATAAGCAACGGCAGTACCAAGGAAGGGGGCACTACATGGTGTCGCTAGTAACGTTGCAAACATCCCTTGAACGAAGTGACCACCATAGCTGTGGTCACCTTTAGATGCCATCCAAGTGTTGAGACTACTTGGGAGTTGTATGTTGAATAAGCCAAGCAAATTTGCTGAAAACAATAGGGTAACTATCGCCATAAAGGCAATAAACCAATAATTTTGGAATTGGATACCCCAACCAACCATATGGCCAGCCATCTTTAGTGATGTTAACGCCCCAGCAAGTAATAGGAATGAGCTAATGATACCAGCCGATGAAGCAAGAAATGACAATCGAACTTGCTTTGGCGATTGATTCACACCCGAGATGATACTGTTAAGCTTCATGCCAAGCACTGGAAGTACACAAGGCATGATATTGAGAATCAGACCGCCTATGAGAGCAAATCCTATCATCCAAATAAGGCTTCCACTCTCAGGATAGGCCATTGGTATCGTGGACACTTGTGTTGAGGTCTCAGTTAATATCAGCTCATCTGACACGGTAATTTGAATGTTCTTGTCACTGATATCTGCTTCGCCAAGCCAATTGCTAACATCAAACTTGGCATACAGAGTATTGCCTTCGATGGTTATTTTGGGCTGTGCGAAGAACTCATCACTGACTTCGTCTCCATCGACCAAAATCTGTGGTTTTTTCCAAGCTGTTTTGCTGGTGAGCTTAAGTTGAAGCTCTTGTGCTTGCTGATTCCAGTAGCTTGCTTCTACGGAGATTTGATTGTCCTTTTTGGGCGTCAAGCTCATGCCTTGACCAAATAGATACGCAGCATCGGAATCTAGTGAGAGAACATTGGGATCAATCTCTAAATCAATAGGGTAATCCGCTATCACACAGATGTTGGTGCAGCTTGGCAGTCGCAAGTTGGCTTTGAGCGAGATTGGTTTGGACGTATCTGACACGGTGACAATAATCGGAAAGCTGACTTCGTGTTTGTACCCTAAAGTCATCACTCCTAGCTGCTCATAATAAGCAGGTACGGGCCATTGCCAATCTATCGCTTCGACATTCGTCGAAGCACTCCAATCAAACTCCGGTGCGACACCGCCTTCACCGGGGCTGCGCCAATAGGTTTTCCATTCTCCATCGAGTTCGACATTAAGAACCATCTCCATCTGTTTGGTTTGTGGATCGAGGTGGCCGGTAGATAGCAGTCGAACCTTCACCGGTGGATGCATTGGATCTTGAATCCATCCCGTAGATTGCGCATGTGACATTGCACTGTAGAGTGCAACGAAGACGATCGCGAACGTTAGCACTAGAGTGCTTAGTGTTTGTCGACAAAGCGACATTAAATGACGGCTACGCGCAGTGCGAGTCGTTAACTTTGTGTTTGTATAAGACACAGTAATCTCCAATAAGTAATAAATAGACCTAAGTTGGAGGCGTTTTATTCTCGGAAAGTACAGTGAGTTACGTGAAGCCTGAGCTTAGGAGGATAGGTATCGCTTCGGCGAGTATGGGCTGGCTTAACTTTGCGCTCAGAGAGCAGTGCTAACAAAGCGACCAAAAACAGAAGCGGAGTAAAGGTTTCTAAATGAGCGAAAGATTGTCCAAGCAACTTTTGTGTCAATCGACATGGTTCATCAACTGGGGTGATGTTATGGACGATTTTCTCGATGGAATTGGAGTTGAACAGGGCCGCCTCGCTCATATAAGGTGCGGGTGTTGGTGCGACTTCTACCAGTTGACTGTGGTATGCAACGTTCGTTTTTAGCGCACAAAACATCACTACCAAAATGGCAGTGAGTAGGAAGAGTGTGCGAAAAATAGATTGCCTAAATGTATGCAAACCAAAGCCGTCGTGTTCAAAATGAGTGCTTACGTTATCTTGTTAGTCATAAACGTCAAGTGAAATCATGTCCAAAAATGTAAAGTAATCTAGATTAATTTTAACGGGAGTGAAAATTAACGGGTATGAATCACTGATTTTGTTTATCTTCACTGATAGTCTTGTCAGATTACTCGCTCTCACCCACGTCCAATAAGTGGCTAAGGTAAGAGAGTCAATGAATGGAGCACGTGTAGTAAATGAGAAATTTGGTATTCATAGGTGTCTGTCTGGCGGTGACCGTCTGGATGATTTTTGATTCGGGTAAATCGGAACAGGTATTCACATTTTGGGAGCACGTGAATCTACCGAACAAAGATGAAATTGGTATGTATGTTAGCCAGTTTTTTTACTACATCGCATTATTAGTCGGTGTGGTTTATCTTGGCCGCAAATTCAAACGTCGCAATGACAAGTAACCGTTGTGATTAAGCACTTGTTGAACTGTATTGCAACAAATCGATAAGTGCTTCTAACTGTTCTTCTATCGCATTGTCCGCTGAAATGGCAGGAAATTCAAGTGTGATACAAGGCAGTCCTTTCTCGTCACACCAACTCCCAAACGAACCAGGCGTGTCATACCCGACATCGTCAATCAAAGGCAGTGAGAAACGCTTTGCAAGCCACTTACCTAAGTCAGAATGTTCCGGATCATCGATACAGGCTAATGGTTCATGAAGTGATACGACAAACTGTGGTCTTCGAGCCTCGATCAAGTCAACAAGGGCACTAATCTCTGGTTCAAGAGTAGTCACATTACCAGTTTTTACTTTGACGTCACGTTCACTTGCTGAGGTACTCCAGCGATATACTGTTCCTTTGTCCGTCCATGTCTTCGTCGGGAAAGCTCTATTTAGATCGACTTGATTGGCATTGGCGCGAGTCCCCAGCTGATTGCCATCAGGGTTCATTGATAAG
Source organism: Vibrio sp. ER1A (assembly GCF_000733315.1). Classification (NCBI taxonomy): domain Bacteria; kingdom Pseudomonadati; phylum Pseudomonadota; class Gammaproteobacteria; order Vibrionales; family Vibrionaceae; genus Vibrio; species Vibrio sp. ER1A. Next base: position 1,102,091 of record NZ_JPJA01000086.1, on the reverse strand, counting down.
ATAACATCGTGTTTCAGGTATTCAGCAGGCAGGGTACGAAGGGCACACGACAACGCGGTAATGGATGCGGTCTCATCTCCGTGGGTACCTGCCAGTATGAGTCCTCGCTCCGGTGAGTTGATTTGGGCCGGAAAGTACAATAATGGTGCGCCTAAAACAGAGTGACCATACGTTTCTGGTTTGTTTTGAAATTCTGCCCTTATTGCCCTTGGGCGTAATTGCGGCTTTGTTTGATTTGCATTATCCATTTTCTACATCCCAACTTCTTGCCTTTCCTCACGGCATTCTGTGGTTATATATGCCATAAATAGTGATGTAATGCTATTGAAAGCCTTTTTGTTGTAAAGAAACCAATGTGTTATCGATGACCAAAGGGCAAATTTATAATAACGACACCAATCAGGCGGTTTAGGATGAAACACACTACTTCATGGAAAGTATCGATTCTCTCAGCGCTCATTGCAGCGACGTTTTCAGTACAGAGTGCGACGGTGCCCGATGGCACACAACTGGCTGAGACTCAAAAAATCGTACGTGGCAACGATGCGGAAGTAGCAACGCTGGACCCGGCTAATGCTGAGGGGTTACCAGAAATGCATGTTCTAAGGGACTTATTTGAAGGTCTAGTGATTCAAGACAAAGAAGGAAATGTCATTCCCGGTGTTGCCGAGTCTTGGGAAACTAGTGACAACAAAACCTTTGTCTTTCACTTAAGAAAAGATGCGAAGTGGTCAAATGGCGATCCGGTTACCGCGCAAGATTTCGTTTATAGCCTTAAAAGAGCCGCCGATCCTAACTTTGCCTCGGCTAATGGTTGGTATTTAAAGCTGACCAAAATCAAGAATATTCAAGCCATCATTAATGGAGAAGCGCCGCTAGATTCGTTAGGGGTAAAAGCTGTGGATGATTACACCTTAAAGTATGAGCTGGACAGTCAGGTGCCGTATTTTGTCGCTATGACTGCACATTCATCAATGATGCCGGTCCATAAGTCAAACCTAGAGCAATTTGGAGATAAGTGGACTAGGCCTGGGAGTATGGTTTCTAATGGTGCTTTTGTGCTAAAGAACTGGGTCATTAACGAACGTATTGAACTAGCGAGAAACAGTCAGTATTGGGATAACGACCATACGGTACTCAATCAGGTTACTTATATTCCGTTTGAAAGTCAGACAGCAGCAATGAACCGTTACGCCTCTGGTGAAGTGGACATTACCTCGGATGTACCTACTGCAATGGCGCCAAAGCTCAAGAAAGAACAGCCGGATGCCTATACCGTTGTTCCTTTGCTGTGTACCTACTATTACGCTTTCAATACGACCAAAGCGCCATTTAATGATCCTAAAGTACGTCAAGCGGTTTCCTACACCATTATGCGTGATGTGATTACAGATGGTGTAACACAAGTTGGAAATCTTCCTGCTTATACGTTTGCTCACAAATATGTAGCGGGCTTTGACGCGACGCAACCTGATTACAGCAAGTGGACACAAAAGCAACGTGACGAGAAGGCTAAGAAGTTACTCGCTGAAGCAGGGTACAACGATGCCAACCCACTGGACATTAAACTTCTATACAATACGAGCGAAAGCAATAAATCAATTGCTGTAGCTATTGCGTCAATGCTGAATAAAAACTTGGGGGCAAAAGTAGAGCTAGAGAATCAAGAGTGGAAATCATACTTGGTGGCTCGTCGTGAAGGTAACTTTGACGTACTTCGTACTTCTTGGTGCGGAGACTACAATGAAGCATCTACGTTCTTAAGTCTGATGACGTCTGATAATGCGGGCAACCGAGCGTTTTACAAGAGCAAGGCTTACGACAAGATTATTGATGGAGCACTCGCTGCAACAACAGACGAAGAGCGAGCGCGTTTCTACGATCAGGCAGAATCCTTGTTAGCTCAAGATATGCCTATTGCGCCGATCTATTATTACATGCAAGCTCGCTTAGTAAGACCTACGGTCGGCGGGTTTCCAATGAATAATGTTGAAGGGCGAATCTACTCCAAGGACTTATATGTAAAAGCGAAATAAAAGTCCACTTAAGACCACCACAATGATTGCCAAGCCAGCTAATTTAAGCTGGCTTTTTTGTGTCGAGTTGAAAAAGCCAGATTGAGCTTTTGGAGCTAAACTCTCTTGATAGCTGCGTCGTTGTAGTTCGGGGACAAAATCGAAAATAGTGTTCATCATAAGGCGACCTAATATAGTGTGGTTGAGTTTTTATGGTCGCATATTGATTCGTTTCCTCAATTGGAAACAAAATTAGGTCTTAATGTGATACTTTAGGTGGCACGATAAGAAACTTGGGACATTTGTACAATGGATGCCATCGCTAAACAGATTTGCGAAGAGTTAAAAAGAGCGCTGAAAAACTCAAAAATGTCTTACTTGGATGTTGCTAAAGCACTTCAGGTGTCGGAAGTAAGTGTAAAACGGCTGCTCAACTTACATCAGCCGCTTTCCATTAGTCGGATGAATGACATTGCGGCCCTGATCCAAATACCGCTATCGACCATTGTGTTGAATGCAGAAAACGCTGTTAGTGAAGTACCAACCTACACTGAACAACAAGATAGCGCGTTCTGCCAATCTCCAGAGCTGTATACATTGATGACTGGCATTATTGATGAGTACCTAAGTGCAGACGAGCTCATGCAGCGTTATGACTTAGATAAACAATCTATGTACCTTTATTTACGTGATTTGGAAAATGTTGGGTTGATTGCACTCTCTGAGGGATTGGAGTTTAAGCTGTCGGTACCACGGCACATTGCATTTGGAAAGCATAGCCAGTTCTCAAATTTCTTTAAAAACCAAGTGATTGATGCTCTAAAGGCCGAAGTCCAGGAGATAGATCCTGACGATAATAATGTTTACTTGATTAGCGCAAAGCTGACATTAACCGAAGAAGAGTTTCATCAATATAATCTTGAGTTAGAAGAGCTGATGATTAACGCTCATAAACTAAGCCAGAGTCGCTATGACTGCACCGAGCGTTACAACGAATACACCATTGTGGACATGGGAGCGAAAGGTGAATTTCAACCTAAATTGAAATTACCAGGTCCGCATTCATCAATTAAACGCTAATTAAAAAGGGACAGGTCAACTACCCGTCCCAAAGCACCAGCTAAGCCTTACTAATGAGGCGCAGAATCGCTTTATTGATTCCGATTAAGTCATTAACAGTTGATGCGCTATGAATGGCCTCAATTAGTGACTCTTTGCTGCATCGTGGGATGACATCGATATTCTTCACCTTGCCTTCAAGAGTGTTCTTCATTAACTGAAATGTCTTTTGTTCGAACATGTTTATGTGCCTGTGACGTTGTTTTTATTTATTTGGTTTTGAGTCTATCTGACTTTTATGACAGTTAGCCAGACTGCCAAGAGGTAGACTTTAAAATATGTCGTGTGGTATATCAACCGTATTTGAAAAATGATAAAGGCTTCAATAACTCCAATCAAATGCAAAGACTATATAGAACCAAAGAGGTCATTAGGAAGGGATATTATTGCCGTAGCCCGCTAAGATAATAACTTGATTTTCAGTTAGATGCGTGAGGGTGGTTTGCAACTAAATATTAACGACTGTGTAAAATCACCGATGTAGGTTGATGGTATTGTGATCTGTGCAACAAGTTTTAGATGGAAAAAGCCCTCTATTTCTAGAGGGCTGAAATGTTTTATGACAATTTAGTTTCAGCTATTGTCCAGAAAGCCAAAAAACCGCATCCTTTTCTTTGTCACTACGAGGGGTTCCTTTTGCGAGGATCTTATATTGTGTGTCCTCACGGAATGGCGTGAACTTGATTATGTCGGTTGTTGAGTTACTTCTATCGAGCAACAAGTAATCGTAGTCAGGATCCACGCCATCTAAAATGGCCTGTGCGCGCTCTACACTGACTTGTGGAACGGCCCAGTCATGGTAGAGAAAGAATATTGAAGTCATAGTTTCTGAGAAACGCACGCTTGCAATACGGTCTCTTTTTTCTGCTGGCACTTGCTCAACAAAAGCTTGTAAGTCCGGCTTCATGTCTTTTGCAATATCAATCGCTGGGAACAAGTAGTTAAAGGCACTTGAGAAGAATAGGGCAGTGATGATTGCCATCTTGCTCCATTGCGGCCATGGCTTACGTTCTACGATCACCATCAAAACGATAGCGGCGATAGGTAACAATGCTACCAAGTGCCACGTGCTCAACCATTCCATTAGTGCGGGTGGTATTTTTCTCGTTGGCAAAAAGCCTGACCATAAAGGCACAACAGCAAACGCAATCAGAATTAACGACATTAGCGCAAGCCAGCCTTTGCGGTACCAGTTAAACCATTTGCCAGAGAAGCTTGTTAACGCATCTGCAATAATAAGAGCAAACAGCGGCATTAGCGGCGCTAAGTACATAGAACGCTTAGTTACTGAGTAAGACAGTACAAAGATGGCGATAGCAAACCAAAAAGCGAAGAAGCCGTCTGTCCAAGAGAGCTGTTTTGGTTGGCGTAACTTATAGATAAAGTTACCTAGCCATAGTAACAATAGTGGTGTCCATGGCGCACTGTATTCCAGTATACCTTTCACGTAATAGAAAGGTTTTCCTGCATTATTATGACCAAGTGTATTCGTTGCAGAGCCTGTCAGTCGGCCTACCTGGTTATCCCAAAACCATGCTTTCCAAAGCTCTGGAGAAGCCGTCTTGTAGAAAGGATAAATCCAACTCGCGGCGACTAAGCACATCACGCTGATACCAATTACATGCATCAGTACAAACTGGCTGGTTGAGGTCGCTTGTTCTGGAAACTGTTTTCTTAAGGTTAGAGCTCGTAATACTAACGGAACCCATGCCAGACCAATACAAAGCACGATGGCGACTGGTCCTTTACTTAAGAAGGCCAGCCCAGTAAACGCACCTGCAACAATTAAATAGCTTAGCTTTTGACGCAGATAGGCTTCACTAAAGGCCCAAGTTGCAGCGATTGTAGTAAACATTAGTGCTGCATCAACTCGCAACCAGTGAAAGTTGAGGATAAAACCTTCAAGTGTCCCAAGTACAGCCAACGCCATCCATGCGAAATTCTCTCCTTTAAATAGGTAAGCGATTCGATATGTAGCGGCGAGTGAGCCAAGACACAACAGAGATAGAGCAAGTCGCCCTGCCATAATGGCGTCAAGTCCTGTCGCATGCATCAATACGGTTGAGATGATAAAGAACACAGGTGGCTTTTCTACAAATGAAATGCCAGCAAACTGAGGGATAATGAAGTCACCTGTGATGTACATGCTATGAATTATGGCGGCCACACGGGGTTCGTCGGGCGTCCAGACGTCGTGGTCGAATAACCCACTAAATACTACTGTGATGATGGCAAGCAACAAAACGAACTTCCAACTGTTGTTTTGCTCACTTGAATACGATGTTGACACTACTTTTCTCCGTTGACACTGCGAAGGGATATCGCATTACGATCATTCTGTTAATAAAGGTGGTTAATTAAAACTCAAAATTCTAGAGAGACTGCTTTGAGACAGCAATGCCTAACAAGCTAAATAAACGATGTTTTTCAAGATAATTAACGCCAAAATGACACGACTATACCTTGATATTAGAGCCGATTATGTATCGACTTTGTAATAGTTGATATCATTATGCTTATTGCGTTATGAATATAAAACTAAATATTTTTATGAATAATGGTTCTAGACAGGGCTCTTGCACAAAAGTGTGATTTAGATCTAAAATTGCAACCAAGGTGATGGGGTTCCACCTACTTAACCGCCAAATCGGCTGATGACTCCTACAGTTTCTGAAAACAGGTGTATCTGTTGGGACGATCCTATTTTGGGATCGACGAACTGTAGTTAGATCATTAGTTCCGTTCTACACCTGTTTTCCTTTATCGAGGAAAACGACATGCAATACGCTCACGAAATTCAATCTATGTGCCCAATTCAAAGGGGCGACCTTCATGCATCCGCGCCAATTCCTGTCGAAGGCCGCTGGATCAATCCCAAAGACGTTATCGCAATCTCTGGCCTGAGTCATGGTGTTGGTGCTTGTGCTCCACAACAAGGCGCAGCGAAGTTAACGCTTAACGTCAAAGATGGCATCGTAGAAGAAGTGCTTATTGAGACAATTGGTTGCTCAGGCATGACTCATTCCGCGGCGATGGCATCCGAAATTCTTACCGGTAAAACCATTCTAGAAGCGATGAATACTGACTTGGTTTGCGATGCTATTAACGTCGCAATGCGCGAGATCTTTCTTCAATTCGCTTATGGTCGAACTCAATCCGCTTTTTCCGAAGGTGGTCTTGAAGTTGGCGCTGCATTAGAGGACCTAGGTAAAACTCAACGCAGCCAAGTAGGAACGAGTTACTCAACCCGAATCAAGGGTCCTCGTTACATGGAAGTTGCTGAAGGTTATGTTACCCAATTAGCGCTTGATGAAGACGGTGAAATCATCGGTTATGAATACCTTAACCTTGGCAAAATGATGGCTCAAATCAATAGTGGTGTGGCCGCTGACGAAGCACTAGTTAGCGCGAAAGGCACTTATGGCCGCTTTGATGAAGCTGTTAAAACTGTTAATCCACGTCAAGACTAAGTTGAGGAATTTATTATGACTATTACTAAACAAGCACTACTTAATGAAATGAACTTCCTCTCAATTGAAGAAGCACACAATTACTGTCTTGAAATGGGGATTGACCCAAAACAATTGGTTTTAGACACGCAGCCAATCGCCTTTGATAACGCATGTGATGCTTATACTTTAGGTACTGCTTTAGCTCTTCATCGTAAAGCAGCGACAGCGGCGGAAGCGGCTTCAACAATTGGTGAGGGCTTGCAAGCATTCTGTAAACCGGGCAGTGTAGCAGCGCAGCGTGAAGTAGGTTTAGGACATGGTGCGTTGGCAGCTCGATTACTTAATGAAGAAACACAGTGTTTTGCATTCCTTGCTGGTCATGAATCATTTGCGGCAGCGGAAGGTGCGATTAAAATTGCACTGAATGCAAACAAATCTAGAAAATCGCCATTAAGAGTTATCCTTAACGGCCTAGGTAAAGATGCCGCTTACCTCATCTCACGCATTAACGGTTTTACTTACGTACGTACTCAATATGATTACGCAACAGGCGAACTCAATGAAGTTAGCCGCAAACGCTTTAGTAAAGGCGAGCGTGGAGAAATCTTGTGTTACGGTGCGGACGATGTCCGTGAAGGTGTGGCCATCATGCATGCCGCTCAAGTTGATGTAAGTATCACAGGTAACTCGACCAACCCAACGCGTTTCCAACATCCGGTAGCGGGTATTTACAAATCAGAAAGACTTAACCAAGGTAAAGCGTACTTCTCTGTAGCTTCTGGTGGTGGTACTGGTCGTACTCTACATCCAGATAATGTTGCGGCGGGTCCTGCGAGCTATGGTATGACAGACACAATGGGCAGAATGCATGCTGATGCCCAATTTGCAGGTAGTTCTTCAGTGCCAGCTCACGTGGCTATGATGGGTTTCATCGGGATGGGTAACAACCCTATGGTGGGAGCGTCAGTGGCGTTAGCGGTAGAAGTGGATCTAAGACTGAATAAATAGCCTTAATCTCAAGAAAACGATATTGGCATTGCAAGATATTTAAGAGAGTTTGTTTCCTCATAACTATAACAAAACATGTCGTTGAGTATTGCCGCTCCATTGGAGCGGCTTTTTTAGATTTTGAATTCAACCACGTTAGACTCGCTGGCATTGATGAGCCTTTTCACAAAGTCATCCACAGGCATTGGTTTATCGTAGTAATACCCTTGTCCAATCTGGCAGCCGTACTGTGACAGTTTCTCGGCTTGTTCGATTTTCTCGATTCCTTCGGCAACAACAAGTAAGTCGAGGTTTTTCGCCATAGCGACCATGGCCTGTACCAATTGTTGATCCTTAGGGTCAGTGATAATGTCTCTAACAAAGGAACGGTCAATCTTAATTCCGTCTACAGTAAACTTACGCAAGTAACTTAAAGACGAGTAGCCAGTACCAAAGTCATCTAACCATACTTCAATGCCACTCTCGCGGATCGCTTTTAGCGTACGTTCTGCCTCATCTTCGTCTTGAAGCAGTAAGCTTTCCGTGATTTCGATTCGAATTGCTTTGGCTGGAACTTGATATTTCTCCATATAAAACGCGAACATTTCCACCAAATTCTGTCTGTAAAGTTGCTTTGACGAGATATTGATAGACGCATGGAAATCAGGTGCGAAGTAAGGTGCCCACTGCTGTAGCTGAATACAAAGTCTTTCAATTAACCATTGCCCTAATGGCAATATCATCGCGGTTTCTTCTGCAATAGATATGAAATCAACAGGAGGAACGATACCTAGGGTTGGGTGCCTCCAACGAACTAACGACTCAGCACCAAGTATCCGTCCGGTCTTTATGCAAACCAATGGTTGGAACCAGAGTTCGAATTGTTGCAAATCGGACAGTGAACGTCGTAATTCTCGTTCAATATTGGCACGATGTACGACAGACTTGAACATCTTAGGGGTAAAGACCTTATGAGTGTTCTTGCCATCAGCTTTGGCTCGATACATGGCAATGTCTGCATTTTTGATTAAATCTTCAGACGTTTTGCCGTTATACGGATATCTGGCGACACCTATACTGCCTCCAACAACGAGTTCTTCATTTTCCATCAAAATAGGAGAGCGCACCGCGACAAAGATCTTTTTGATTACGGCGTCTACGTCCTCTGTTGTTTTTAAGTGCGGAATAAGCATTAAAAACTCATCACCACCGATACGAGAAATCATGGTCAGGGGGTGGTCATTGGTAATGTCACGAGCACATAAACTGAGTTTTTCAGCCAGCCTTATCAGTAAAAAATCACCACTATCATGACCGTAATTATCATTGATTACCTTGAACTCATCTAAATCGAGAAACAACACCGAAAATGAAGTCGCTGGATAAGACTTAATTGTGCTCTGCAAATGCTGTATAAAACGTGTGCGGTTAGGCAGTTCAGTTAACGCATCGTGGTAGGCTAGGTGAGTGATCTTCTGCGTGCGCTGCTCGAGTTTGGTTGCCATTGAACGAACGGCAATACTCAAGTCCCCAATCTCATCCTGTCTATCAACCGCGGTGATGTTTTCCGCACGAGTAAAATCTCCTCGGCCTATGGCGTCGGTTTGCTCGGTAAGCTTAATGAGCGGCTTACTCCAACGGCGAGAAATGATGGTTGCGATGATAGCTGAGATAGTCAGCAGTAATACGGCTGCCAGTGCCACGCCAATGTATAGCTCCTCTTGAGAACGTCTATCGATGGCCTTTATCAGAGTTGCTACTGAATCAATATCCTTTTGCACCTTATCGAGTGATAGTTCGATAAACACACCACCAATTACTTGGTCTGCTGCTGCGATTGGGCGGAATACGGTTAGGCTATCAGGTCCGAAAGACTGAATTGAGCTGCCATAACGTAGGACGCTGCTAATCTGGTTGGGATAAGGAAAAGGTTTACCGATGTTTTCCAGTGATTCATCCCCATCGTGAAATACTCGTCCTTGTTTATCAAAGATGACCAGACGTTTAACTTCACCTAATTGGGTAATTGGCTTAATGAGGTAGCTGGCCTCTTCTTGGTTATACATATAAAGAGGATCAAACATCGCATCTGACAGATAGCTCGACATTTGCTCAGCTCGTTTACTCAACTCGGCTCGAAAGGTCTTGCTGTTTTGAACGGTTAGCTCATTTAGCAGTCGACTCGATTGCGCTGAGGAAAGCCATATATGAATACCTGCGCTGGTCAACGTCATGACAACAGCTAGTGCAAATGTCACTAGCATGTATTGTCCTTGTAGTCGTAGTCTCAACTTCATTCAATTACCCTAAATCAGTTGAACCATGCTTCTTCGACTTGAAGACGAGCGGCGTTGTATTGTGGAAATAATGTGAGTTGGGACGCAGGTATCTCATCAAACTTTGCCGTTTTCTGAAACTGTGCAAGCGCAGCAGCGCCCGTCTGATCCGAGTCTGCGTTGAGCAATGTATCTTTAACGGTCTGTTTTACCTCTGTTGGAAGGTTGTTTCTGATAACCATGACACTGCGAGGAACACTTTCAGTACGATAGAAAATTTTCATGGTCGACTTTATATGTTGAGGCATATCTCCCAAATCGTCCCAATTGGCGTTAGAGAAAGCGGCCGCATCTACTTGAGAACGATAGACCCAAGTAGATAACGAGATTTCATCCGCTTTAGGAAGAACGTCCCCTGTCAGTACGACACCAACTTTATCTTTTAGACCAGGAGTAAAGGAGCTCGCGAAACGTACTGGTTCTAGATGATATTCACTCAGTGTTTTCATCGGCAAGTAAAACCCGGAGGTTGAGCTTTGGTCTTCTAAAGCAATAGTTTTCCCGGTTAGATCGGACAATGAATTGATATCGCTGTCCTTTCGGGCAAAAAACACGGTGTGGTATTCAAATTCACCTTTTTTCCAACGTCGAAGAATAATTTCACCATTATGTTCGCTTTGTAAAGCGAGTGCAGCAAACAGAGTTTCAGATACCAGATCTATTTCTCCAGAATCCAACCATTGTCCGAGCTCTAACGCCGATTTGGTTACCTTGACCTCGGCTTTCGTATACCCATATTGACGGAGGTTGTCAGCCAGGTACCTGGCAAGTGGCGCAGAGAAACCAATATGCTTTCGGGCTTTGCTACTAAGTACCCCTATAGTGAATGTTTTACCATCCTCTATACTGTTCCCTGCGTTAGTGTTAGCACTGGCGATAGTAATGCCAAATACAAACTGAGAAATCAGTAGTCCTAATAACAACTTTAAGCGCATTAATAACTAACCCTTACACAATAGTGCTAAACCTATACTAGTCGATTTGATCTTGAAATCGAGTTTAATCACTGACTTAGGTATACCCTAATCGACCAGCTTAGTTGCTCTACATTACATTAAGTAATGGAGAGCGCAAACCAGCGCTTAGTGCTCTATTGATTGAAATATAGTCGTTCTGTTGCAGTAAATACAGACGAAGTAAACATTGCAGAAATACTAGCACATTCATTAACTTAATGAATGTATTTATATGTATTGCAGGATGATTTAAAGCGCGAATTTAGCGAAGTGTGATTATCTGCTAGAATCCTGAGTTAATTATTCACCCTTGTTGCCGATAACGAATAACAAGCATTAGATAAAATGGGTCAGTTGTGAAAAAGGTAGTGGTTATTGTATTGGCGGTCGTAACGCTAGTATTAGCTGGTCTTGGTATTGCTTATTATCTGGGCTATTTCAATCAAGATGAGACCGAAGCGATTGTGCCTCGAACGCATCCTGATTTACAGAATACAAACGATGATGCGCCTTCTGACATTGTTGTTGAACAGCCCACCCCGTCTCCTTTACCAGAATATTATTTTGTAGCGAGATCATTCGAGAACGTCCTTACTCAACCCGACCTCGCCTCTGCAACTGATGGTGTGGCGTACTATGGTGAAAAGTTGAAAGTTCTTGAGAGAGAGGGGGAGTGGATACGCATCGCGCCAATTTATCAACTCGAAGAAGGGGCGGAAGAAATATCTCAGTGGGTAAATACAAAGCATCTAGTGACTAAAGAAGTTAACCTGAGCGGCGAGCGTTGGTTAAATGTCTTAACGGACTACATCAAAGGCAGTGATGACTTTATGCTCTATCAAGAAAAATTCTTTGACGCTTCCACTAAACTGGTGAAGCAAGAACGATGCAGATTGTCTGATTTTGAAGAACTAAGTGGTTGGGTAAAGTCGATTAATCATCAAGATAGTGTTTATTTTACCTACTGTGGTGGGATTGAATCGGAGAATAAAGTTTATTTGAATGTCGCGACGGGAGAGTTATTTTAATCTACAGCGATAAGAATATAGCTATTAATAGCTTAATAATCGTCCTGTTTCCGTTCTGCATTACGAGCCATGTCTTTAGCATACTGTTTGAGACGTTTAAGAGCGGTGAGGTCTCCTCTCTCAATATGCTCTATGGGCGCGTACCCGTTCAAGTTTTTGGCATTGTTTCTGACATTAATGAAGTTGTTGATGAAATGAGAACTTTCAAACGCGCTACGCAGTAGGCCATCTATTTCAACCACTAAGTGAACGCGCTCAAGTGTTGAAGGGCCAATAGGCACAGTAGCCGGCGTAACTTTTAAGCGTGCATGCTGCTCAGGCGAAATTTCTAAAATGGCTTCTGTCTGTAAATTAGATGCACCCCACCCATCGAGTACGTTTAATGCGTACTTCACTAGGGTCAATCTTTCGTTTTGTGACAGTTCCATTGTCATTCCTTTCTACCGTTACTTATTGACTATAGTTGGCGACATTTATTCCCTCAACATAAAGTAAACGGTTTCTAATATTCGATTTAGTATTTTTTATTTGTCTTTGAGGCAACATAGGCAGATAATGCAGATCTTGGTGTCATGAGGCTAGTTTTTTGTCTAAGTTCTATTTGCAGTTTATTGTTTCTCTGGTAGTTGCGTTTTTCGCTCCGCTAGGGGTAGCTGCGTCTGAATCGGCAAATTCACAGAACTCATCTTCTGGTATTTCTCTATGGAAAGATCAAGCTTCACTTGGTGTTTCAACCAGACTTGGCCAGACAACCAGACAAACCCCAACTCCTCAAAAGCCGAAATCAAAGTCATTTGGCGACCACGATGCTAAGGCGATACTCACCGTCTGGCGTTGGACTGGTAACAACAATGAGAACCATGAATTAGAAACGCCTACTTATAGTGTGGTGTTCGATTACAGTTGTACTGGCCAACAAGAGTTGCGCAGCGCTACCGTTAATGAAGCGCTGATAACCCCTTTCTTCTTTAGCTATGTCCAAAGCAACCACCGTATTAGTGGTTGGAAAGATGGCAACACGCTCTACGTTTTCCTAAATACCCAATACGCATAGTTCGTTTTCAACCATAAATTTATCCACCTCTACTCCAATGCAATGCATGGAGAATAGTGGCTGTGATTAACTGTATTAAAAGTTCAGCATAACGCTGAGGGAAAACTATGCGTAAAAAGCCTCAACCAAGAGCAGTATTAAACAAATACTCTACTTGGAAATATATCGTTCTTGTCGTGACCTGTGTGGTCTTGACTCTTAGTGCACTACCGTCTTGGTATGGCGAGAAGCCTGCTATTGAACTAAAAGTTAGCGAGCACAACGAGCATTTAAACTCGGTATTCAAAATCAATTCCTTACTACATGACGACGGCATCAAACCAGAATCCGTCAGCATGGAAAGCGATGTCGCTCAACTTGTATTTGACAATGAAGCGGAGCAAACCAAGGCTCGAAATGCCCTTGGTGAGTGGGTGGGTAAGGATGACAGCATGTCCTACTCTTACACATCAGTCGCACCCGAATGGCTCCAAACGATGGGCTTTACCCCAATTAAACTTGGTTTGGACTTACGAGGTGGCGTTCAATTCCTATTGAACGTTGACGTAGACCAGGCGGTTTCTGAGCAGCGTGATGCAGTGGTCGATGAGATTAAGCAAGACTTGCGTAAAGAACGTATCTTCGGTGTACAAGTACGCCCTGACACTGATACTGGCATTCGTGTTACTTCAAAAGACAGCGAAGGCGAGATTGCTGTTCGTAAATTTGTGAATGCTAACTACCCAGAATGGCAAGCGAAGGGAGAAGGGGATGAGTTATCTATTAAGATGAAAGCTCAGAACTATGCAGATTTCCAAAATCTAACCATGCAGCAAAACCTAAAGATCATGCGCCAGCGTATTGAAGAATTGGGTATCACGGAAGCAATGGTTCAGCGTCAAGGCGAATCAGGTATTCGTATCGAACTTCCAGGTGTTCAAGACCCATCATTGGCAAAACGCGTGATTGGTGCTACTGCGAGTTTGGCTTTCCATGAAGTCAGCACTTCATCAAACCCTGTATCTACGCTTAAAGTGAAAGACGAACAAGGAAAACCGGTTACTTTGGTCAAGAAGCCAGTATTGACGGGTGAACACATTGTTAACGCTCGCGTAGGTTTTGACCAAATGCATCGCCCTGAGGTTGATATTTCCCTCGACCATGCTGGTGGCAAAATGATGAGCGATTTCTCTGCAACGCACATCGGTAAGCCGATGGCGACGGTCTATCGCGAGTACGGTGTGGATGCACGAGGTGAAACTCAGCGCAATGAAAAAGTCATCAGTGTGGCAACCATTCAATCTCAATTGGGTAGTCAGTTCCGTATTACAGGTTCGGGTAACTTGGAAGAAGCTCAGCAGCTAGCTCTGCTACTTCGTGCAGGTTCTTTGACAGCGCCTGTGACCATTGTTGAAGAGCGTACCATTGGTGCATCTCTCGGTGCGGAAAATATCCAAAATGGTTTTGCAGCTTTAGCATTAGGCATGGGACTAACTCTGACCTTTATGGCGCTTTGGTATCGTCGATTAGGTTGGGTAGCTAATGTGGCGTTGGTGCTAAATATGAGCTGTTTGTTAGGTCTAATAGCACTGGTGCCGGGTGCCATCTTAACGCTTCCGGGTATTGCTGGTTTAGTACTTACAGTCGGTATGGCGGTAGATACCAATGTACTTATTTTTGAACGTATCAGAGATAAATTGGCGGAAGGGCGTAGCTTTGCTCAAGCGATAGATCAGGGTTTCAACTCTGCAGTGGCAACCATCATGGATGCAAATATCACCACCATGATTACGGCGGTTATTCTCTATGCCATTGGTAATGGTCCGATTCAAGGGTTCGCATTAACGCTAGGTCTTGGTCTGCTAACAAGCATGTTCACGGGCATTTTCGCATCGCGTGCAATTATTAATTTGAAGTGGGGACGAGACACTCGTCGTGAGGTGAGGGTTTAATCATGAAAAACTTCTTTAAAACTAATATTCGTTCCATTCGATATTTTACTAATGTGCTTTCCATTGCTTTGGTCGTGATTTCGATCATCGCCGTTGGAATGAGAGGATTGAATTTCGGTTTGGATTTCACCGGTGGCGTTGTGTCAGAGGTTCAACTGGCATCAAATACCAACCAAAATGAACTGAAACAGACACTAGAACCCGTTTTAGGCGATGGCATTACAGTTACCCAGTCAGGAGAAGAGGGGCGCTGGACTATTCGTTATGCTGCAGACCAAGGTGCAGCAAAACACAATGAGTTCAAAGAAACGCTGCTAAAGGCATATCCAGGTTCTACCATTGTCAGTGACAGCATTGTTGGTGCTCAGGTTGGTCAAGACCTTTATGACCAAGGCGGTCTGGCGCTGTTAGTTTGTTTGCTTTGTATCTTAGGCTACTTGAGCTTCCGATTCGAATGGCGTTTGGCTAGTGGTGCATTGGCGGCACTTCTGCATGATGTCATTTTAGTGTTGGGCTTTTTTGCGTTAACTCAGATGGAGTTTAACCTCACGGTTTTCGCTGCGATCTTAGCCATCTTGGGTTACTCGCTGAATGACTCGATTATTATTGCCGACCGTATTCGTGAAATCCTGAAGTTGCGTCCAAATGAGCAAACTGCTGATGTAAGTGACCAAGCAGTTATAGCGACGTTTGCGAGAACAATGGTGACTTCTGGTACTACTCTGATTACCGTTGCAGCGCTTTGGTTATTGGGTGGTGATGCGTTACAAGGCTTCGCTACGGCAATGTTTATTGGTATTTTCTCCGGCACTTGGTCATCAATTTCAATGGGTACCGTTATCCCAGAATGGTTGCACTTAGAATCGAAACATTACCAACCGATAGAAATAGATACTGCGCCTTAAAAGTATTTGTAGTGGCATACGAAAAACCGCCAGTATCTGGCGGTTTTTTCTTTGGTCCTCAGTTAAGTTTCTTAACTGAGATACTTACTTTCATCTACTTCATCAATCTGCGTAGGGACCAGGAAGCGCTTCGCATACGTCATATATACGCGACTCTTAATAAATAACTGGAATACTTCCATATCAACGTGCTTTTCCAGTGCCATCTTATGCAAAATATCCAAAGATTCACTGATGGTTTTAGCTTTCTTATAAGGCCTATCTGCGGCGGTAAGCGCCTCAAAAATATCAGCAACGGCTAAGATACGCTCCGGGATTGACAGTTCGTCTCCGCTTAAACGTCTAGGATAGCCGTCTCCCCTCATTGTTTCATGGTGAGTGGTAGCGATTCGTTCCACGTTTTTGAGATCTTCAGGGAACGGGATACTGCTCAGCATCTTGATACCAGCAATCATATGCTCGTTAATTTTGAAGCGTTCTTCTTGCGTCAATGTTCCTCTTGAAACGGAGAGGTTATAAATCTCACCTAGGTTATATAGGTGTTCAGGAACATTCATATTGATGCCTAGCTTTTCATCTAGCTCATAATCTGCAGAACGAGTGATGATATGTTCTGGCCTATCACTCAGTAGTGGCTCCCAAGCAGATGACCTAGTTTCTTCTGATAGGCGTTGTTCTTCTAACGGTGATAAACCAAGGTAACGATCAAAGTGGCTGGTCCAAGTTTGTTTGCCTATTTCAGTAATGCGAACTTTGTCTTGCTCATTGATAAACTCGTTGCCAACATTCAATTGGGCAATGAAGCTAAACTGCTCTAGGAGTTCTTGTTGACGCTGTTTGAGGTTTTGTTTCGCATCAGTGGCCAAGTTTGGCTGCTCTAACTGAATGTTTAGCGCAGTAATTTCCGCATCGCGCCATAACACTTCAAATCGAGTTCGAATTTCATGAATTCGGTTGTAGTTGGTTTCTAATTTGGTTCCTTTATCGACCACGTACTCTGGCGTGGTGATTTTTCCGCAGTCATGTAACCAAGCAGCAATGCGAAATTCCCTGCGTTTGGCTTCGTTTTCGAATTCAAATGATTCAAAGATGCCGTCGTTCGATTGCTCTGCAGCGTCGCTCAGGAGGAACGCAAGCTCAGGGACTCGTAAACAGTGTGCGCCTGTGTAAGGTGATTTCTCATCGACTGCACGCGCGATAAGCTGAATGATTGCCTCGATAAAGGCATCCTGCGAGCGCTGAAATGAATCTAAAGACTGCGACATATCATAGATAGCATGAGATAACTCATTTACCTCCCGCACAGAGCTGTTGAACGCCTTCACTTTATTATATTGGCGGTGTTTAATTCGCTTGGTTTGTAGGAGTAATTTCTTAATTGGACTGGACATTGGAGTGCTGATGCGCCATACAAGAGGAATCATGATAACGAGTGCAGCCAAGGTCCAGAGAGAGCTATTGATAATGTACTGATAGGCACTACCTAGAAGTTTCTTTTCCGGTATGGTGAGTACGAAATATTCTTGGGGGGTGTCGTTAACTTCAGTGATATAAACAAAGTGCTTTTGTCCCTTCATATCGACTGAAGAGATCTTTTCATGGAAACTTGGATCTTCCAGCATAGATAGCAGCCGATTTGAAGGAATATGACTAGTGTGGTGTTGGTCGCTATTCAGCCATTTGTCTACTAATACGGTGCGCACTTTCTCCTGATCAAGATAGGTTAGCGCTTGATTAATCAGTTCTATGTACGGTTTAAGCTGCTCATTAGCAACAAAAACGAAGTCAGTTGGAAAAGCTGGATGTTTTTCTAATGATTGAGTCTTCAAGTCATAGTTAATTAACTTTTCGACTTTACTTTTGATTACAGGTGCGACATCAACAATACCTACAATTTTCTGGGTCTGTACATCTTCGAACGCTTCATCATAAGTATCGTAGGCATAAACGGTAATACTTGGGTAATCTTTTCTTAACTGCTCGACAATAGACCAACCTCCAAGGAAGCCGACCGTTCTGCCTTTAAGGTCATCCCACGAGGCTATATGTGGTGCGTTTTGGTGTGTAGCAATGGCGTACTCAAGAGAATAAAGGGTGTCACTTTCGAGACTGTGGTCAGAGACATTACTATCACTGGCGATAGATTGCAGAATATCAATTTTACCCAGACGAAAGTCGTTAACGAGTTCATGCCAACTTCGACCATTGATGTACTCAAACTGCAGTCCGGTGGCATCAGAGATTAGCGTAAATAAGTCGATGGCAAGTCCGTCGGGATTGCCAACCACAGTAAAATCGATAGGCTCCCAATCTAATTGATTTGATACTTTGAGCACGGGTGAGTTGATAACAAGATCAAGCTGTGTGTTTGTTAGTGGCATTTTATCGATGAAGGGCAGGCTATTTGCCGCGTCTAAGATAGTATTGGTGCCAATAATCCGACCCTCGCCATCCGTTATGTAAGCATCTGCTCCCTCCAATGCGACATTATCAGACAAGCTATCTTCAAAGTGTTCATTTAGTGACGCGAGAGCAATATCGACGCCAATGACAGCGTTGAGGCTCGGTATCTTACGAGAAAATGTCTGGCCAGTGACTCGTAGGTTATGAAAGAGATACGGTGTGGTTTTATAGACCTCATCTTCAGAGGCACGTGTGTACCATCCCCTTTGTGTTGGGTAAAAAATACTGACTTCTTCTTGCTCTCTACTGAGTTCAAAATTATCGAAGTAGAATCGTGTGCGTTTGATCCGCTTTCCATCGATATCATTGGAATGTTCGATAACCATCCAAGATTCGCCTTCAAGTAGGTTCAATTTATCGGAGATGTATTTAGGTTTCAGATTGATGAGTTGAAGAAAGTCATCATTACCAAATCCGATATAAATGCTATGGATAAACGGGTTACCGAGAAATGTGGCTCCAAACAGTTCAATTAGTTCCGAAGGACTCTTTTCGCTTAACTGGGTATTCAATAGGTATCCCAGTTGAACTGCAGATTGCTCTCCGACTTGATCGATCTGTTCTAATCGCTGTGAAACCAATGACGAAATCAACTGATAGTTTGCTAAGGCATGGTTGACTTCGCGTTCTTTAGTCAGTGAATAAATGACGGTAGCCGAAATTAAGGCTGTAGCCGTGATAGCGAGAGTAAACAGTAACGCTACAACACGGCGTATGGAGAGTTTGCTAGATGTTTTGTTTTTCTTGGACATGACCACTGACACTTTCTACAACAGAGGGATAGCGTGAGCTTTAATAAGCTGATTCTACTCTATTTGTTTCATTTTATTGGAGTAAATTAACTATAGTAGAAATCATGTGGTTAAGAGGGAAATAAAAAGCCCCGCATGAGCGGGGCTAAAGCTTTATTGTTGTTTGTCTTTACCGAGAGACAACAACCAAATCGAAACGGCTGCGACTCCAACGAATCCCGACAAAATGATGACTGGCATTGCAGCATAACCTAGTACGTGCCAAATCACCGATTCTAATGTACTCATTCAGTGCTCCTTATTGCCAGCCTTCCACGCCTTGCATGTCAGGTAAACGGTGTGCGATACCTTTATGACAATCTACGCACGTTTTATCACCAGATGCCAGTGCGGTAGAGTGTTGTTGTACGCTTCGTGGACCTTGTTCAGAAAAATCCATGTAATCAAATTCATGACAATTGCGACACTCAAGGGAGTCATTGGCTTTAAGTCGAGCCCATTCCCTTTCTGCCAAGTGTCCACGTCGTGCTTGGAATTTTTCAGGCGTATCGATGGTTTTTAACACATAGTGTGCAAATAACTCTTTCGAAGCTTGAACCTTACGAACAATTTTGTCTGTCCAGTTGTGAGGAACGTGACAGTCAGAGCAGATTGCACGAACACCAGAGCGGTTCGAATAGTGAATTGTCTCTTGGATTTCAGCAACAATTGGTGCGTGACATCCAGAACAGAATTCTTCAGTATTCGTTGCTTCCATACCCGTGTTGAAAGCACCCCAAAATAGCAGACCGCCGGCGAAACCAAGGAATAGCACAACACCAGCTGCTGCTTTACTTGGTGACTTTAAACGAGTCCAAAACGCTTTAAGAAATTTCATATATAGCCTCTCTTAATACTTCGTGGCTATTCAGTACGCAATGAATCTACGCGCTCAAACTCGTTACCTACTAGCGGTTGTGCATCAACCTGAGGAACGTGGCACTGCAAGCAGAAATAACGACGAGGGGAAACGTCCGCTAAAACAGCATCTTCACGGTTCATATAGTGAGTTACGCTGATTTTAGTCGCACCTGCTTCTTTCGCGTTTTTCCAGCTATGGCAAGCCAAGCATTTGTTTGCGTTAAGCGATACTTCATAGTTGCGAATTTGATGAGGGATCAGTGGAGGCTGATACACGTAATCACTCTCAATCACTTGGTCTTTAGGAATATGTTTGAAGTCATCCGCTGGGCGTGTGTCTTCAAGGTTACTACTACCACGAAGTGAATCTAGACCACCAGTTCCACCCGGGTTATTCAATTCTGCTTGCGCAACACCTGCAATCAGTGCACCAACAGAGAGAATAGCGACAATCAGTTTTTTCATTTTGTTATCTCCGCCTTAAGGCTAATTCTTCGGTGGCCACTTCTATTGAAGCAGCCACGTTTCAATATTGTCTCTGTTAAGCCACTTTCGTGATTTTCACAGGGCACTTCTTGAAGTCTGTCTGTTTAGACAGAGGGTCAGTCGCATCAAGAATCAACTTGTTGATTAGGATACGAGCATCGAAGAATGGTACGAATACCAAACCTTTTGGCGGACGGTTACGGCCACGAGTCTCAACACGTACACGTACTTCACCACGTTTATTAGCCATCACTACTTCATCACCACGGCGAAGGCCACGAGACTTAGCATCTTCAGGGTGGATATAACACACTGCATCTGGCACGGCTTTGTACAGTTCAGGTACACGGCGAGTCATAGTACCTGTGTGCCAGTGCTCAAGAACACGGCCAGTACATAGCCATAGGTCGAATTCTTCATCTGGCACTTCTGGTGGCGCTTCATACGGTGCTGAAATAATCAGAGCTTTACCGTCTGGTTTACCATAGAAGTCCCAACCAGAACCTGCTTTCGCATATGGGTCTGAGCCTTCTTTGTAACGCCACAATGTTTCTTTGCCATCAACAACAGGCCAACGTAGACCACGAACTTGATGGTAAACATCGTATGGAGCCAAATCGTGACCATGACCACGACCAAATGCCGCGTACTCTTCGAACAGGCCTTTTTGAACGTAGTAGCCGAAGTGGTGAGCATCATCGTTAAGCTCACGAGCTTCTTCGATAGGGTACTTATCAACTTGGCCGTTCTTGAACAGCATGTCGTACATGGTTTTACCGCGGTACTCAGGCGCTTTCGCGAGTAACTCTTCTGGCCAAACTTCTTCCATCTTGAAGCGTTTCGAGAACTCCATTACCTGCCATAGATCAGACTTAGCTTCTCCAACCGTCTCAACTTGTTGATACCAAGCTTGAGTGCGACGCTCTGCGTTTCCGTAAGCGCCTTCTTTTTCGATCCACATTGCGGTAGGAAGAATCAAGTCAGCCGCTTGTGCAGTCGCTGTAGGATAAGGGTCAGAACAAACAATGAAGTTTTCAGGGTTACGGTAACCAGGAAGACGTTCTTCGTTAATATTCGGCCCTGCTTGCAGGTTGTTGTTACATTGAATCCAATAGCAGTTCAATACGCCATCGTGTAGCATTCGATCTTGCAACACTGCATGGAAGCCTGGTTTTGGTGGAATAGTCCCTTCTGGAAGCTTCCACTCTTTCTCGGCAATCGCACGGTGCTTAGGATTTGCTACAACCATGTCTGCTGGTAGACGGTGCGCAAAGGTACCAACCTCACGGGCTGTACCACATGCTGATGGCTGACCTGTTAGTGAGAATGGGCTGTTACCCGGAGTTGCGATCTTACCGGTTAGTAGGTGGATGTTATAAACTAGACCGTTCATCCATACACCACGAGTATGTTGATTCATACCCATAGTCCAAAGAGACATAACCTTAACGTTTGGATCAGCGTATTGCTTAGCAAGCTCAATCAACTTCTCTGGCTCAACACCAGATATTTCAGAAGCTTTTTCTACAGTGTAAGGTGCGACAGAGGCTTTGTATTGTTCAAACGTAATGTCTGACATTTTGCCTGAGTTCGGGTGAGCCGCTGCTTTTTGTAATGGATCATCGTCACGCAGACCGTAGCCGATGTCAGTTTCAGCTTGCTTGAAGTTGGTGTGCTTGTTAACAAAGTCCCAGTTTACTGCATCGTTTTGAATGATGTAGTTTGCGATAAAGTTTGCAATCGCAAGGTCAGACTGAGGGTTGAAAATGTAACCGTGGTCAGCAAGCTCAAACGAACGATGATAGTACGTAGAAAGTACGTTTACACGAACATGTGGGTGGCTTAGGCGACGGTCAGTGATACGAGTCCAAAGAACTGGGTGCATCTCTGCCATGTTCGAACCCCAAAGTACGAACGCGTCCGCATTTTCGAAGTCGTCGTAACAACCCATTGGCTCATCGATACCAAAAGCACGCATGAAACCAACTACCGCTGACGCCATACAGTGACGTGCGTTAGGGTCAATGTTGTTTGAACGGAAGCCCGCTTTCATCATCTTAGCTGCGGCATAACCTTCCATAACGGTCCATTGGCCAGAGCCAAACATACCGATACTTGTTGGGCCTTTCGCTTTTAGTGAAGCTTTCCACTTCTCAGCCATAATATCGAACGCTTGGTCCCAAGAAATTGGAGTGAAGTCGCCGTCTTTGTCGAACTTGCCATCTTTCATGCGAAGTAACGGCTGAGTTAGACGGTCATTACCGTACATGATTTTAGAGAGGAAGTAGCCTTTGATACAGTTGAGGCCCTTGTTTACAGGAGCTTCAGGGTCTCCTTGGGTCGCAACAACTTTGCCGCCTTGTGTCCCTACCAGTACAGAACAACCTGTACCACAGAAACGACAAGGAGCTTTATCCCAGGTAATTTTTGTTTGGTCGGAGCTAGCAATCAGATTGGTAGCTGACGCAGGAAGAGTTATACCTGCCACCGCTGCCGCTGATGCCGCTGCGTTTGCTTTCACAAACGCACGTCTTGTCATTTTCATACTTCACCCTCTAATTGGGAATGGTTACTTCCAGTGTTATTTTCATCGTCATCTAACCCGTGCTCGATTTGGTGATAAACCAAGGCCGCGTTAAGGACATTCGGTAGGTTGTTGATAGCGTCAATTGTGTCGGTGACGAAACCCTGATTCTCGGTTTCCAGAACAACAATAATCTTGCCGTCCTCGCTGTCTCCGTAGATCTCCGCGTTATCGAATTGTTCGATTTGCGCTTTGATTTCTGCAAGGTGCTCAGCCTTGCAATGTACTACCAAACTAGAAATGTGCACTTCGTTTAGTGACATAAATCTTTTTCTCTTGTTTTATTTTAATTTTGCTTCGAACTAGACATTACTCACCGAGATAGAAGAACTCGGACATACAGAAACACATGCTCCACATCCGTTACAGTCTCCTAACTCTAATTGGGGTAAAGCGACACCGCCCACTCTTAACTCGAAAGTGATAGCCATAGTTTCACAACTATCACCACAACTACGGCACTCGATGTTGTTTTGCGCTAAACATTGAGTGTCGATCTCTGCTTTTGCGTTCCAAGGTGTGGCGTCTCTCTCATTAAATATAGGCTCTGGACAGATTTCTGCACACTTGTAACAAAACGTACATTCATCAATTGAGAAGTTGACCGCAGGATAGCCACCATCACCGCTCTTAATAATTTGCGTTTCACACACGTTAATGCATTTACCACAGCGAGTGCATTGGTCGGTGAACGTTGCTAAATCCTTTACCCAAGGTAGCCTAGCTTGCTTAGTATCGATCTGCTTTCTTGTGAAAAAGCGACGCTTGGAAATATCAACCATTCATCTCACCAATAAAAACTGTCTACAGAAAGTCTAGTTCAAAAAATCTGTTAACAATCTTTAATTTACATTCATATAAATTGTAAGTTTGGACATAATTGGATAAATACCTCTTAGGGGTTAAATAGGGGCCATCCTTGTTTTGGATCAATAAATTACCGACAATAGATAGCGATAGTGTGAGTCCGGTTTTCGGTACTTATGAATAGATGGAAACAAGTGAAGTGAGATTAGTGAGTCATGAAGAAGCCGAATAAATCTGTAACCGGCACAATAGCGAAAGCAATGATACTCATCTTGTTGCTGTCCTTAGCAACAACGAACTTTGCTATTTTGACGTTAGCATCTAGTTTAAACGATGCTGAGGCCGTCAACGTTTCCGGTTCGATGCGAATGCAGAGTTATCGATTAGCCTATGATATGCAATCAGACTCGCCACTCTATTATTTACATGTCGAACAGTTTGAGCGTTCCCTTTATTCTCCCTCAATGAAAGCCCTGCAGTCATGGGATGTGCCTGAGAAAATCACGCAGGATTATTACAATCTCATTATCCGATGGCATGAACTCAAATCTGTACTGTCCAGTGATGATAGAGAACAGTATCTATTGCTAGTCGCTGATTTTGTGGACCGTATAGACTTATTTGTATTAGAGCTTCAAGAGCATTCTGAAAACAAGTTAATCCGTTTGGCATGGGCTGGCGGAGTTGGTTTGGGCGGAATTCTACTGGTGGCCGTATATGTCGTACTGTTTGTAAGAAAGCAAATTGTTAGACCTTTGGGGCAGCTAATTTCTGCCAGTGAACAGATTCAAAACCGTTCGTTTGATGTCGAGGTTGATGTTCGTTCTGACAATGAACTAGGTATCTTAGGTAACGCATTTAGAAATATGGCCAAAGATCTTGGCAAGTTATATCGTGGACTGGAACAAGCGGTAAATGAAAAAACCCATAAGCTTCAACATGCACACCAATCACTGCAAGTGCTTTATCAATCGTCACAAGAACTAACAGCAACGCGAATTTCCCATGAGAACTTCCGAGCCATATTAACTTATATCTACAGTGTTGAAGGTATTTCAGCGGTAGAAATCAAAGTTTCTGAGGTGGAAGGTAATCCTTGGATTGCTACGGAAGGTACTTTCAACGGGAAAGCGGAACGGGTAAGGCCATTGCACTTGGATGGTGAAGAACTGGGCCAACTCAGATATCAAGTAGGCTTACCTTGTCCAGATGAAAAATTAATAGATAACTTCGTTCAAATTTTATCGCGAGCGATTTACTACAACAAAGCTCAACGTCAAACCGAACAGATTATATTAATGGAAGAGCGGGCGACGATTGCCAGAGAGCTTCACGATTCACTCGCTCAGTCACTGTCTTACTTAAAAATTCAGGTTACACTACTAAACCGTTCTATTTCTAAGGAATTAACTGACTCGTCATCAAGTCGCTCTCAACTAGTGTTGAATGACATACGTGAGGGATTGGATAACGCCTACGTTCAACTACGAGAGTTGCTGACGACCTTCCGACTATCGATTAAGGAAGGGACGTTTGGTGAAGCAATTACTGAGATGCTTCATCAATTGGATGAACAAACTGAGGCTGAGATAGAACTCGATAATCAAATGTCGTCTTTGGAGTTAGGAGCAAACGAACAAGTCCATATCTTACAACTTATTCGTGAGGCTGTACTTAACGCAATGAAGCACGCACAGGCCTCATTTATAAAAGTGACTTGTTTCGAAGATGAAAATGCCCTTGTTACTGTTAAAATAAAAGACGATGGTGTAGGGTTCGACCAAAATATACAGAAATTAGACCATTATGGTATGAGCATTATGAAAGAGCGTGCAGCTCGACTTAATGCAGAACTTGCTATAAATTCCGCCGAAAACGATGGTTGTGAGGTGGTATTAACGTTTCAAAGAAGTAAGGAGCCACTAAGTGAGCGAATGTAAAGTCATGTTAGTCGACGACCACCCTTTAATGAGGCGTGGTATTGGACAGTTACTCAGCTTTGAAGACGATTTTGGGATTGTTGCGGAAGCCAGCAATGGCTCGGATGCAATTGCGTTGGCAAAAGAACATGAACCTGACTTGATCTTACTCGATCTAAATATGAAGGGTATGTCAGGTTTGGATACGCTCAAAGCACTAAGAGAAGATGACTTTCAGGGACACATTGTCATTCTTACCGTCTCTGATATTCCAGCGGATATCGATGCCTTAGTAAAAGCGGGTGCTGATGGGTATCTACTTAAAGATACCGAGCCAGATGAAATCATTGAACTGCTTCGTGGGCTGACATCAGGCAATAAAGCTTTCAGTTCTGCTATCGAGAAGTACCTTGAAGAGAGAGCCAATACCAGTGATGTTTTCGCGACACTGACTGAGCGTGAAATGCAGATTCTTCAAGAGGTAGCGAAAGGGTTTAGAAACAAGCAAATTGCCGACCGACTGTTCATTTCTGAGTCAACGGTTAAAGTGCATATGAAGAGTTTGCTGAGAAAGCTGCAAGTCCCTTCAAGAACTGCAGCCACCATTCTTTACTTAGAGCGCTTTGGTGAAATTAAGTAGCCCTATTAATCCTAATAGGATACGTATCGTCATCCTCGTGAAAACGAGGATCTCTCCTAGCGCGTAGCAAACTGAAATACACTTGGTTTTTGTGCAACCCGCTAAAGAAGATTCCCTTTTTCAAGGGAATGACGATAGATTTGCCGGCTTAGTTATAGAGTTTCACCGTTAGATTCAATGACTTTTTGATACCAGTAGAAGCTGTCTTTTTTGTAGCGTTTCAGTTCTTTTTCGCTCTCTTCATCACGGTCAACATACACGAACCCATAACGCTTCGCATAGCCGTTTAACCAACTGAACAAGTCCTGATAAGACCAAGTACAGTAGCCAATAACTTCACAACCATCGTCAATCGCATCTCCAATTGCTTCTACGTGCGCTTTTAGAAAGTCAATGCGGTAGTCATCATGAACTTTGCCATCTTCCGTTAGTGTGTCATAGGCACCAAGGCCGTTTTCGCTAATAAGAATGGGAAGGTTATAGCGTGATGTAATGCGGCGAAGGGCGACGCGCAGTCCCTCAGGATCAATGGCCCAGTTCCAATCAGTCATTTTTAGATGTTCGTTATCAGCGCGTACGTAGTATTTGTCTGTTGGGATAGCGGCAACATCGGAAACCACAGAGACTTGAGCAGCATTACCTGTTTGAGCGGTCTCAGCCTTATTTTCTGGAGCTACAAACGTAGCGGACTGATAGTAGTTTAGTCCCATGAAGTCGCAGATACCGGCTTTTAGCAGCTCTTTGTCACCATCTTGAAAGTCGATATGAATACCAAGTCGTTCTAGAAGCTTCAGGCCAATCTTTGGATATGCGCCTTTTGCGTAGACATCCATCCAAAGCAAATCTTGGATTTCTTGTGCGTTTTCAGCCGCGATAACATCTTCTGGAGAAGCAGTTTTAGAGTAGGTCGGACTATAAGCGAAGCTCGCTCCGATCTGACCCGGTAGGCCCATTTCCTTAAATCGTTTTACCGCATTAGCATTTGCAAGACTTGCAATGTGGTTAGCATTAATAAAACGCTGATAATCGGAAACCTTTGGCGGATGGATTTTTTGAACATAGCCAAGACTAGTAAAGATGTTTTGCTCGTTCATACAAACCCAGTACGGTACTTTTTCACCGTACTCGGTAAACAGGACTTCACAGTATTTGGTAAAGTCAGCCAGAATCTTACGGCTTTCCCAACCTTGGTATTCATCTTGTAGGGCTTGAGGAAGATCCCAATGGTAGATTGTTAGGATCGGTGTGATACCACATTCTATAAGTTTATTAATAACGTTGTGATAGAACTCGATGCCTTTAGGATTAATAGTACGGCCATCAGGCATGATGCGAGTCCAAGCGACCGAAAAGCGATAAGCTTTTAAACCCATTTCGCGCATCAACTCAATATCTTCTTCGTACTTGTGGTAGAAGTCGATCGCTACTTCTCCCGTGGTATCTTTGAATGTGTTGCCAGGTACACGAGAGTAGACGTCCCAAATGGAGTCACCTTTACCGTCTAAGTTAGCTGCGCCTTCAATCTGATACGCCGCAGACGCACTGCCCCATAGGAAATTCTCTTGAAATGCCATGATTACTCCAGTTTTAAATACTAATTTCTTTAAAGCGATATTATTAAAACCATATGGTTTTACAAATGCGTTTGCTCAATATGGTGATTTTGATCACTTTTATTGACAGATTATGATGGTATTTAGACTAAGTTAAATATGGTTTTGTATCGTTACTTGTTTCTTGATACAGAAGGAAGTACCCTTGGGACAAAGAGTAAAGGCAGGTTATTTGCCGATGTATATTGGATAGCATAGACATTGAAAAATGATTAAATATCAGGGCATTTATAGTGAAATGAAGACACGTATTCTTTCTGGAGAGTACTCGTCGGAGGAAAAACTCCCAGATGGCAGATCGTTGGCCGCGGAGTTTGAATGCAGTGAAATAACCATCAAAAAAGCCATGGACTTCTTAGTGAAAGAAGGGCTGGTAGTACGTAAGCGCGGAGCTGGCTCATTCGTCAAACAAAAGCCTGATGCTGTATCTGACTCTCATTTACTTGGAACCAAAAAACGAGCCCAAGATAAGGGTAAAACTGTTCACACTCGCGTTGTTAAATTCAGTTCGGTGCCCGCAAACGCGTTGATAGCGGAAAAACTAAAATGCAACGTTGGCGATCCAGTTTATGACATAACGCGAATCAGAGTATTAGATGGCGTACCATCAATCGTTGAGTATATCTATCTGTCAGCCAAAATTGTCCCTAGCTTAGCTATCGAACATGTCAAAGACTCGATATATGGCTACATATCTGACAAACTGAAGTTTACTATTCATAGCGCTAATTTACGCATCACGATTGTCAATGCTAACGTTGAAGAGGCGGACTACCTCAGTGTTCCTATAGGGGAACATCTGGTCAATGTAGCCCAAAATGCCTATCTAGATAACGGACAAATCTTCGAATATTCAGTGGCTAGGCACATTTGCGATAGCTATGAGTTCTCTACGACATATGTAAAGAGTGATACTCAGCTCTAACTTTCCAACGTGATGCTCTGTCGATTCTTTGGACGTATCTTATCGATGGTTTTTTGACCTATGCTTATCGTTACCCCTTCATAGAAAGTGTGGATAACAAGGATAAGCATTATGAGCAAACCAATAATTGCCGATAACAAGCCGATAAAGGTTGAGCTAGAAGGTGGACAAGAGCATTACTTTTGCACTTGTGGACGTTCAAAAAACCAACCTTACTGCGACGGTTCACATGCAGGAACGGAGTTCAAACCACAAAGCTTCAGTGCTGATAAATCGGGCGATGCGTATTTGTGTCGTTGCAAGCACTCAGCAAACCTTCCATATTGCGATGGCTCCCACAAACAGTTTAGTGATGAGCAAGTTGGTCAAGAAGGGCCTGGTGTGAGCCAAAAGGCGAGTGATGGGCCCGTTGCGGTGAAAACGAAAGAAGAACCAACAGTCGAACTCATACATCAACTTGCCCGTGAAGGGCTGTCTAAGCTTGGACATCATGGCCCAATGACGTCAATGGGCGTGCCTAGGCATTTGTTACCCCACTGGGATGACATACAAGTTATGGTTGCTCAAATGGCTACGAAACCTCTACTTGAAGACGTTGCCGTTGGGACTGAATTGGTCATTGGACCTAAGGCCAAGAAGCCGCTGAAGCTTAACATTCCTTTATTTGTTTCGGACATGAGTTTTGGTGCTCTGTCAGAAGAAGCAAAGGTATCATTAGCAACGGGGGCGGAGTTAGCCGGTACAGGTATTTGTTCGGGTGAAGGGGGGATGCTGCCAGAGGAGCAAGCGGCAAACTCGCGTTATTTCTATGAGTTGGCGAGCGCAGGGTTTGGCTACGATGAAAGTAAACTCAAATCGGTGCAAGCGTTTCATTTCAAAGGCGGACAAGGGGCGAAAACTGGCACCGGAGGCCATCTTCCCGGTAACAAGAATATCGGCAAAATTTCTCACGTTAGAGGTATTCCTGAAGGAGAACCCGCTATCTCTCCTCCTACATTTAAAGACTTGAATACGGCTGAAGACTTTAGACGATTCGCTGACAGAGTGAGAGAAGTTACAGGAGGTATTCCTATCGGGTTTAAATTGAGTGCAAACCATATTGAAGAGGACATTCAGTTTGCGCTTGATGCCAGTGCGGATTACATCATTCTCGACGGTCGAGGTGGGGGGACGGGTGCGGCTCCGGAAATGTTCCGGGATCATATCAGTGTGCCAACTATTCCAGCCCTAGCCAGAGCGCGGCGTTATCTGGATCAGCAAGGTGCGAGTGGCAGGGTTACGCTGATTATCACTGGTGGTCTTCGTGTACCGATGGATTTCGTTAAAGCACTCGCATTAGGTGCTGATGGGGTCGCGATATCAAATAGTGCAATGCAATCTATCGGTTGTGTCGCTGCGAGAATGTGTAACACCAATAATTGCCCTGCGGGCATCGCAACGCAAAAAGCCGATTTGAGGCAACGACTCAATGTTGAAAAAGCATCCCATCAATTAAAAAACTTCTTTGAGGCGTCGGTGGAACTCATGCAAGTGATGGCGAGAGCCTGTGGTCATGATGATTTGAGTAAGTTCAACAAACACGACCTTGCTACTTGGAATCATAATATGGCACGGCTTTCCGGCATTGCCTATGCTGGATATGAAGAGGGTTCAACCTAGTATCTAACGCCTTATTGTTCAGCTGGACGAACTCACCATTTGTCCAGTTGAGTACCACACAGATCGCATACTTATACTTTTACTGTATATAAAAACAGTATCCATGCTAATCTTATACTGTCCAAGATAGTTAGATGAGCACACCATGGCACAACCCATCACTCTTAATCACCAACAACAGCTCGCCGTCGATTTTGGTATGCCAAAATCAGGCAATACGAGTAACCACTCACCGCTACTTATTATTGCTGGCGCGGGAACGGGCAAGACCAATACCTTAGCTCACAAAACGGCTCAGCTATTAGTTCAAGGTGTACCGCCAGAGAAAATACTGTTGGTGACGTTTGCTCGCAGGGCGTCTGCTGAGCTCGATTCTCGCGCGAATCGAATTGCAGAGCAGCAGCTTAATGAGCAGCGTAAACAATATCACCCAGTCAAGCTTGATTGGATGGGGACTTTTCATTCTATCGCCGCAAGATTGTTGCGTGAACATGCTGCTCTTATCGGCCTCGAAAGTGATTTCACTATTATGGATAGAAATGACGCAGCGGATATGTTGGATGTGTTGCGGTTTGAGCTTGGTTTTACCAATACCGATAGGCGTTTTCCAAAAAAGAAAACCTGCTTAGACATATACTCTCGTTGCGTGAATAGCCAAACTGCTGTCGAAGAGGTTGTCGCGCAATATTTCCCACATTGTGCAGAGTGGAGCTCTGAGCTCAAGATATTGTTTGCTCAGTACGCAGAGCAGAAAGCGGAACAATTCTGTTTAGATTACGATGATTTGTTACTTTACTGCTTCCATATGGCTCAAGTGCCAGAGATAGCAAATAAAGTGCGAGCTCAATTCGATTTCATATTGGTCGATGAATACCAAGATACCAATTTACTTCAGGCGGGCATGCTCAAAGCCTTCTTTCCTGATGGAAGAGGGTTAACCGTGGTCGGTGATGATGCGCAATCCATCTACGGCTTCCGAGCGGCTAGTGTCGACAACATTCTGGAATTTCCACAACAGTTTTCTCCGCCTGCAAAAGTTATTACGCTCACAACCAACTATCGCTCACATCAAGGTATTTTGGACTTATCCAATCAACTACTTAATGAAGGACAAGAAGGGTATAAAGTTGAGCTATATTCGGAGCGAAAACAAGGACCTAAACCTCAACTTGTCACGGTGGAGGATGACGCTAAGCAAGCGGAATATATCGTTGAATCTATTCTAAGAGCGAGGGAAGAGGGCATTGAGCTGAAACGACAAGCTGTGCTGTTTCGCTCTAGCTATCATAGCGACAGATTGGAACTTGAGTTAACGCGCCGTGATATTCCTTATGTTAAACATGGTGGCCTGAAGTTTCTTGAAGCCGCTCATGTTAAAGATCTTCTTTCTATTCTTCGCTGGGCAGATAATCCAAAACACACCATATCTGCTTTTCGAGTGTTGAAATTGCTTGCTGGTATTGGCCCGAAAACCGCTAACAATATCATCGAGCATTTAAAGGCGCATCAATATCAGTTCAGTGCACTATCTGACTGTAAAGTCCCGATCTCAGCAAAAGCGGAGTTTAAAACGTTAGTCGAATCTCTACTCACGATAAACAGTAACGCTGTACCGTGGGCAGAACAATTGAGCCTTCTTGCAACTCTCTATAGCCCATTATTAGAACTGAATTACGATGACCATTTTGTTCGTTGGGGTGATGTCGAGCAGCTTGTAATGATTTCCGGTCAATACAGTACGCGTGAACGGTTCTTGACTGAGTTGACTCTTGACCCACCGCAGTCGACTGGTGATTTAGCAAGCAACCCTAAAATCGATGATGACTTTTTAATTCTCTCCACGGTACACAGTGCGAAAGGGCAAGAGTGGCAAAATGTTTATGTTCTCAATGTCGCTGATGGCAACTTCCCTAATGAATATGCAGTGGGCGACAAACGAGCGTTAGAAGAAGAAAGACGCTTACTGTATGTAGCCATGACGCGTGCTAAGCAAGAACTGCATCTCATGCAGCCGATGAAATATTGGGTACCTGAGCAACAGAGTTGGGGTGATAAGCATGTGTATGGAGGCAAGAGCCGTTTTATGACGGACTCGTTGTGTGAACACTTAAACCGAGTGCACTATCCGAAAATAGCACCGGATGCTCAGGATAAAAAAATCGCTGCGAAAGCGATTACCGATATCCGTAAAACCGTACTTGGAATGTGGAAGGACTAGGCGATGAAGACTGACTACCACAAACGACTACGACCGGTAATTCGTTATCTAGAAAGTCACTATGACAATCCTACAAATTTGGTACAGGTAGCAGAGAAAGCACATTTGTCACCGTACCATTTCCATCGAATATTCAAAGCAGTGGTAGGAGAGACGCTGAACGACTTTATTCGTCGATTGAGACTAGAACAAGCCGCTAACGAGCTGTTCTATAACAAACCAGACATCACCACGGTGGCATTAGATAGTGGCTTCGCGAGCTCTCAAAGCTTGGCAAAAGCCTTTAAAAAGTACTTTGGAATCACGCCAACGGACATTCGCAATTGCCGTGATATGGAGGAGTACGGCTGCTTGATGCGAAACAGCAAGATTGGACACAAGCTTCGCAATAATGGACACGAGAATAGCGAAGCCGACCTCTATACTGAAGCCGAATCAAAAACATGGAGCACAATGATGGATATTAAAACTTTTGAATCTGGTCAATTAGCTTACGTGCGAGTGACTGGCCCATACGGAGAAAACTATGAGCCTGCAATCGATACACTTTACACATGGGCAGGCCCAAAAGGTCTAGCTGGGAACACCAGTATCTTCGTTTATCATGATAACCCAGAGATCACCCCAGCAGATAAATGCCGAACCGATATTTGTTTGTTGGTTGAGTCAACTGTAGACGTATCTAACGGTGTCGAGTTGATGTCATTTGATGGCGGTAAATACGCCTGTATTCGCAAAACGATTACTGAAAAGTCGCAATATGGACCTGCGTGGGAAGAGCTGATGGGGCAAGTTGTTGAACAGCAGCTTGATAGTGACGATAGGCCCTGTTTCGAACTTTACCATTCCTATAATCTGGAAACGAATACAGCAGATGTGAGTTTCTGTACTGCAATCAAAGGATAACGTCATTTGTAAAAAGGCACGGACAGCAGTGTGAACAGTTCGTGTCTCCCGTCTTTTTTCTTCACTTTCCTCATTGACCTGTCTATAACTTTATAGTTTAAAGTGGTTAATCATCTAGACAGATAGAGGCATTGGATTTGTATCGAATCTCAGAGTTAGCAGCAATGGTCGGCTTGTCACGAACGGCTTTACTTTACTATGAAAAGCAAAAGCTGATTTCAGGTAGACGACTAGAAAACGGCTATCGTGTTTACAGCGATAAAGATGTACAGCGAGTCCGTTTGATTCAGAAGTTGCAGGCAGGTGGATTGACACTTAAAGAGTGTAAGGCCTGCTTAGAAGCTAAGGTGGATCGAGAGCTACTCAAGAACCGACTGCAAGTCCTACAACAAGAAATTGAGCAAAAACAGCAGTCGTTGCAATTACTCGCGGCGTTACTTGGGGAAGGTGACCTTAAAGCTTGGCATGGTGATTTGGACAAACTGGCTCCTGATGCTCACTTAGATTGGTTAATTAAGCAAGGGTTTAGCGAAAAAGACGCCCTGCACTTGAAATGGTTATCAAAAGATATGAACGAACACGACGAATACATGTCCGATTTTATGAAGGTTTTCCAGACATTAGAACGCTGGGGGCCAGGTAGTGAAGAGGACACAGCAAAGGCACTGAATTTACTACCGACGACGCCACGAAATATCCTTGAAATTGGTTGTGGTAAAGGTCTAGCCACAAAAGTACTAGCAGAGCAAAGTAATGCAGTTATCACTGCTGTTGATAATGAGTCGACAGCGCTCGAACGTCTTTCTGAACGTTTTGCTGAACAAGGATGGCAAGACAGGCTCAAGACAGTTACTGCGAGCATGACCGAGCTACCATTCGACAAACAGAGCTTTGAATTGATCTGGGCAGAAGGAAGCGCTTACATCATGGGAATCGAAAAGGCTCTAATGGATTGGAAACCTTTGTTGAAACAAGAAGGCTATCTGATGGTGAGCGACATGGTATGGAAAACGACATCACCGAGTGACGAATCGAAACAGTTTTGGAGCCATGAATACCCAGACATTCAACTTGTTGAGACACGGTTAGCACAAATGAAGAAGGCGGGTTATAAAGTGGTTGATGACTTCGCGCTGAGTCAATCTGGATGGATGAACTATTATGGTCCATTGGGTGAACGAGTTGTTGAACTGACGTCCGAAATGTCCAATAAACCTGCATGGAAAGATATTCAACACGAAGTTCATATTTGTACTCAATATTCTGATGAGTTTGGCTATCATCTATTCCTTCTAAAAAAGAGTAATTAATCTTTATTAGCAATAAGCTAATAGCGTATTTTAGTTATCTTCACCACTCTCCCGATAATCTTGCATGTTTTGCTTGGCTTTGTTGCCGAA
>NZ_JPJA01000086.1:983198-1066487 GCF_000733315.1 Vibrio sp. ER1A | reverse complement strand
GAATTCGGCAACAAAGCCGTCGTAATCGTTAAAAGTTATAAATAAAATCGGTGAAATATTATGAAGCAAGAAAATACAACTACTGGCAAATGTCCAGTTATGCATGGAGCAGTTACCTCTTCAGAAGGTTCTAATGTTGCATGGTGGCCCAACGCACTTAACTTAGATATTTTGCATCAGCACGATGCTAAAACGAATCCTCTAGGACAAGCGTTTGATTATCGTGAAGCGGTAAAAACGTTGGATTTTGACGCATTGAAGCAAGACGTAACAGCATTAATGACCGATAGCCAAGAATGGTGGCCGGCTGATTGGGGCCATTACGGTGGTTTAATGATTCGCATGGCATGGCATTCAGCCGGCTCTTATCGAATTGGCGATGGCCGAGGTGGTGCGAGTACGGGTAACCAAAGATTTGCCCCCCTAAACTCTTGGCCAGATAACGCAAACTTAGATAAAGCACGTCGCCTTCTTTGGCCAATTAAGCAAAAGTATGGCAACAAAATTAGCTGGGCTGATCTTATCGTTTATGCGGGTAATATTGCTTACGAATTGATGGGGCTAAAAACCTACGGTTTCGCATTTGGTCGTGAAGATACCTGGTCGCCAGAGAAAGATATTTACTGGGGCGCTGAAAAAGAATGGCTTCAAGACAGTAAAGGTGAAAACAGTCGATATTCTGGTGATAGAGATTTAGAAAACCCATTAGCTGCGGTCATGATGGGCCTTATCTACGTGAACCCTGAAGGTGTTGATGGTCAACCAGATCCACTCAAAACCGCTCAGGATATGCGAGTCACTTTTGCTCGAATGGGAATGAATGACGAAGAAACCGTGGCCCTGACGGCTGGTGGTCATACAGTTGGTAAAGCACACGGTAACGGTAACGCTGCCGAACTTGGTGAATCTCCAGAAGGAGCGGATATCTCTGAGCAAGGTTTAGGTTGGAACAACCATCAGTCTCGTGGTATCGGTCGTAATACTGTAACTAGTGGCATTGAGGGCGCTTGGACTACACATCCAACTCAGTGGGATAACGGTTTCTTCGAAATGTTGTTATCACATGAGTGGCAATTGACTAAGAGCCCAGCAGGCGCATGGCAATGGGAACCTGTTGCGATTGATGAGGTAAATAAGCCGGTAGACGTAGAAGATGCAAGCATCCGATACAATCCTATGATGACTGATGCCGATATGGCGCTAAAAGTGGACCCAGAATATCGTAAGATCTCTGAACGCTTTTACAATAATCCAGAGCAGTTCTCCGAGGTGTTTGCTCGCGCTTGGTTTAAGTTACTCCACCGTGATATGGGACCATCATCAGTTTACATTGGTCCAGAAGCGCCAACTGAAGCGCTAATTTGGCAAGATCCTGTTCCTGCGGGCTCAACGGATTATGATATTGAAGACGTAAAAGAAAAAATCTTAGCGTCAGACTTAAGCGCAACGGAAATGATTACAACGGCTTGGGATAGTGCACGTACATATCGCCAGTCAGATAAGCGTGGCGGGGCTAATGGGGCTCGAATCCGTCTAGAGCCACAGCGTGGCTGGTTAGGAAATGAACCAGAGAAACTGAATAAGGTTCTGCCAATTCTTGAGCGTATCGCAGCCGCTACTGGCGCAAGTGTTGCTGATGTGATTGTGTTAGCGGGTAATGTGGGTGTGGAGCAAGCAGCAAAACTTGCTGGGTTCAATGTGAACGTACCATTCGCTCCTGGTCGAGGTGACGCAACCATAGAGCAAACTGACGTCGAATCTTTTGAAGTTCTAGAACCTCTTGCAGATGGTTTCCGAAACTGGCACAAACAGCATTATGCTGCAACACCGGAAGAGATGTTGTTAGACCGTGCTCAATTGATGGGTCTAACCGCACCAGAGATGACGGTTCTCATCGGTGGGATGCGTGTGTTAGGGACTAACTATAACGGCAGTACTCACGGTGTCTTCACTGAGCGTGTTGGAGTGTTGAGCAACGACTTCTTCGTTAATCTTACAGACATGAACTATCAGTGGAAGCCAACAGGCCGAAACTCCTATGATATCGTGCATCGTTCTAATGGTGTCGTGAAATGGACTGCGACGCGTGCTGACCTTGTATTCGGTTCTAACTCGATACTAAGAGCGTATGCTGAAGTCTATGCGCAAGATGATAACAAAGAAAAGTTTGTGACTGACTTTGTTGCTGCGTGGACTAAGGTAATGAATGCTGACCGTTTTGATTTGAAATAACCAAGATAATGTGGCCTTGCTAATGTGCAAGGCCACTTTCTTTTTTCACTTGTTCTCTACCCTTAATCATTCCAAAAAATTATCAAAATTATAATATTAGATAATTTCACCTACTTTCCCATTTGCCTTACTCTAGCGTCAGTTGGAAATAACCATATAACGTTGTTGGCTTGTT
Source organism: Vibrio sp. ER1A (assembly GCF_000733315.1). Lineage (NCBI taxonomy): Bacteria > Pseudomonadati > Pseudomonadota > Gammaproteobacteria > Vibrionales > Vibrionaceae > Vibrio > Vibrio sp. ER1A. The sequence goes on along the minus strand of NZ_JPJA01000086.1, from coordinate 1,064,080 downwards.
TTACTGCGCTAACAAGAGTTCTGCCGAGGGGTTACATGAAAGTTTTACACACCATGATTCGAGTAGTGGACTTAGCAAAGTCCATCAAGTTTTATTCTGAAGTGCTTGGCATGAAAATGTTGGATCGTTTCGAAAATGAAGAGTATCGCTATACGCTAGTCTTCGTGGGCTACGAAGGTCAAGATGCAGGTTCGACTATTGAGTTAACTTACAACTGGGATACAGACAACTATGACCAAGGTAACGCTTGGGGACATATTGCGATTGGTTGTGAGGACATTTATGCAGCGTGTGAGCGCATTGAGCAACTTGGTGGCAACATTACTCGCGCTCCGGGTCCTATGAAAGGTGGCGAAACGCACATCGCTTTTGTTAAAGATCCAGACGGCTATTCAATTGAGCTTATTCAAACGAGCAAATAGGGGTATCACAATGACAGATTCAATGTTTCAACCAATTCAGCTTGGTTCATTAACACTAAAAAACCGCATCGTAATGCCACCTATGACTCGCTCTCGTGCGACTCAACCTGGTAACTCTGCTAACGATATGATGGCCGAATACTACGCACAGCGCGCGTCTGCTGGTTTAATCGTTGCCGAAGGCACACAAATTTCACCAATGGGACAAGGTTATGCTTGGACTCCTGGTATTTATTCAGACGAGCAAATCGCGGGTTGGAAAAAAGTCACTGATGCCGTACACGTAAAAGACGGAGCTATCTTTGCTCAGCTTTGGCACGTTGGTCGTGTCACACATCCAGACAATATTGGTGGCAAGCAGCCTATCTCATCTTCGGCTCTAAAAGCTGAAAACGTAAAAGTATTTGTGGATAATGGCTCGAAGGAACCTGGCTTTGTTGATGTGGTCGAGCCTCGTGCGATGACAAAAGAAGATATTCAAGAAGTCATTGGTCAATACCGTCAAGCAGCACTGAATGCGATCGAGGCTGGTTTTGATGGTATCGAATTGCATGGTGCAAACGGCTATTTAATCAACCAATTTATTGACTCTGAAGCAAACAACCGTGATGACGAATACGGTGGTCCAATAGAAAATCGTCTTCGCTTTTTAGATGAAGTCGTCGCAGCTGTCGTAGATGCGATTGGTGCCGACAAAGTAGGTGTTCGTCTTGCGCCATTTACTTCACTTAACGGCACAGTCGATAAAACGCCAATTGATACTTACACTGCTGCGGCTCGCGTATTGGAAAAACACCACGTAGTCTATATGCACATTGCAGAAGTCGATTGGGATGATGCCCCAGACACACCAGCGGAATTTAAAACCGCAGTAAGAGAAGCGTACCAAGGTACGATCATTTACGCTGGTCGCTACAACCAAGAGAAAGCCGAAAAAGCACTGTCTGACGGTATTACTGATATGGTAGGTTTTGGTCGTCCGTTTATCGCCAACCCTGACTTACCGAGTCGCCTAGAACACGGTTATCCGCTAGCAGAGCATAATCCAAATACTTTGTTTGGTGGTAACGAAGTGGGCCTATCAGATTACCCAGAGTACCACGCGTAATTGTTATTTGTTGTATTTAAGCCCAAAGCGCCGAGAAGTGCTTTGGGCTTTTTTACTTTTGTGACAACCAAACGCAGCTTTAGTACAATCCTTTGCCTGTTCATTTGTATTAATTTTTGTAGACCTTAGACCGATGAGTTTCACTGACATTCAAAGCAAGCTTACCGAATTTACCGCTATCGAGCAGGTGTTCGAGTACTTTGAAGTTGAGTTTGACAGTAAATTTGTCGAAGAGTATCGCTTACCTTTATTAAAACGGTTCAATGGCTACTTGATTATGCAAAAGCCAGAAGACTGGTTTGCCGCAAGACGAGTCCTTCGCAATGCCTACTGCAAAGTTCAAAGGGGACGACTCGATCCACATACTCGTTCAGCTTGTCGTGGATGTACTTCCTGCATCAGACGATAATAATCATTTGTAATCCTTCCGAATGTAACAAAGCTAAAGCGCTGATAGTAAAGTGTTTTAGTTGATTTTAATATTGATTAAACCAGACTAAATCCACTATTAAACTCTCCTCCATCGATCATATATCGGCTAATCCTTAAGATTCTCATCAACAGTTAATCACTACGAGAATTTATCCGATGAAATCAAAAAACCTTCTTTCCACCCTTGTTATGACAACGCTAATGTCTGGCTTTGTTTCAAACGCGGTCGCTGCTAACGCAAGCGATGGTGTACAAGACATGTCTGACCCTTTAGCAGTGTACACACAAGCGGGAGCAGGGCTGACGGATAAAGGCTTAAACGTAAAAATCGGTCGAGCTTATGACACCGGGAATGACGACACGATGGCTATGAACGTATTGGAGATTAAAGGCTTTGCCGGTAGCTCATTAGGTTGGTCTGGTACCTCAGAACGCGATGATTCTGTCGACTCAGTTCGTTTCCGTAATTTCACCATTAACACGACAAACGGTCTTGGTCGACAAATTGATTTGAATTACAACGTCGAACAAGAAGCATTGAACACCTCTTATAGTTTTATCCAAGCGCTACCTAAATGGGGTGGGTTACAACTTTATCCATTAGCTGGTGTCGGCGTTCAGGTCAAAAACGGCAAGTTTACTGGTGATAAAGTTGAACAGGTATCTTCAGGCCAAGTGAACCCAGACGATCAATACATCGGATATACCTTACCTGGCGTCTATGCCGTTGTTGGTGGCTATAGCAAATATTCAATTACAGACAAGTTGTGGGTTAACTATAACCCAATGTGGGTCACGCCTTTAGCGGGCTCGCAAGCTTGGACGGATGCAGGTTCTGTTTTTACTAATGAGTTTGTAGTTTCTTACCAGTTCACTCCACGTTTTAACGTTCGTTACTTTGCCAACTGGACGCACGATCAATCCTATTTCGATGGTGATCAACGTGTCGAGTTCAACTATCAGTTTTAGTCGAGTCGTTTTGAGAACGTCCACTAAGTAAGTTAAGAAGATTGTTTAAGTAGGCTCCAATGAAACTCGCTAATTCTTTATTTTTACTCTCACTAACGCTAATTGGGACTAGTGCTCAAGCTACATCTTTCACAGACCCAATTGATGGTCAGTTGGACATGGGAGACTACTTAGCGGAAAACGCGTATGGCTTCCTCCCTGTGCCCATTCTGATCACTGAACCTGCGGTGGGGTATGGCGGTGGAATGATGGGAGTATTCTTGCATGAATCTGATGCTCAAAAAAAGAAGCGTAAAGAATTAGCCCTAAAGTCACTTGATGGTGGAGCCAAGCTTCTTACTCCAGCGATTACCGTTGCAGGGGCGTTTGGTACTCAAAATGGTACGTGGGCGGGTTTTATCGGTCATAGGCATACCTGGAACAAAGACAGCATTCGCTATTTAGGCGGCGCCTTTTATGGTGACATTCATATGAATTTCTATGCTCCGTTTGCGAAAGATGACGCATCAGGTTTTGAAATGGGCATGAATGGATATGGTGTTATCCAGAAGTTGCAGTTTCGAGTGGGTAAATCACCCGTCTTACTTGGTGTGAGTCAAAAGTTCGTTTCCCCAGAACTGAGTATTGTGGAGCCAAGCAAAGCGAATCAGGTGGCTAATCGGTGGTTGAATATGACGCCGACGGTATCAGGTCTGGGGGCGATTGCTGAATATGACACCAAAAACAACTTCTTATATCCAACGGCAGGTGGAGATTATAAAGCGGAATACATGGTATTCAGTGAGCACCTTGGTAGTGACTACGACTTTCAAACATTTGCCGCAGAAGGCACACAATATTTCCCCGTTAGTCAAAAATGGAATGTGGCATTGAAGGGTAAGTACAACACTTTATCGACGGATGAGAGGTTGCTGCCTCCTCCGGCGTACCCTGATATCGAGCTTAGAGGTATTGCTAGAAATCGATATCAAGGCACTTCAACAGCTTCAATCGAATCACAGGTCACTTATAGCTTCACAAACCGCTGGTCGAGTTCGGTATTTGCCGGGGTTGGTTCTGCTACCGATGCGACTAATGAGCTATTTAGTGACGGAAATCACTACGCCTACGGAGTGGGCTTTCGTTATTTGATCGCTCGTCGTTACGGCTTAAAAGTAGGAATAGATGTCGCGAAAAGTGAAGAAGACAATGCGCTCTATTTTCAAGTGGGTACCGGACTTTAGGATCCAAATAACACCGTAATTATTATTAAACCAAAGCTTAAAAGGTAAGTATCATGAACATTCATTTTAACACACAAAGCATTGTTTTATCGGAAAGCATGCGTTCACATTGTGTCACCAAAGCGGATCATTTATTCGCAGTGCACCCACAGGCAACGGAGATTTTCGTCTCGATAATCCACCACCGCTCTTATGGGCAATATGATGTTGAGCTTAAAGTTCACGCTGAGCATCAATGGTGTTTCGTTAAACACTCTGGTGATGAGTTCTACCATGTCGCGGCTGAAGCATTTTCTGCTATGACGCATAAACTTCAGAAACAAAAAACGAAAGCAAAAAGAGAGCTTAGAGATCATTCATTGGAGGTGGAGCACGATGAGTAGCCATAACTTAACCTATGACCTATTGGAGTGTGGTCGTTGTCGTCAACGTGTCATGCTTACCAGCAAAAGTCGCGGAGAGCTACAATGTTGTGGTTTCCCTATGCGCAATGTCACTTATGATCGACTTGGGCATTACTTGGATTTGTCTCTAGCACAAAAATCATCATTGGCTCAATGCTTGAGTACCATCGAAAGTAAACTAGTGCAAAGTGATTCTTCCAATAAAGAACTGACTCATTTGAAAGAGCTAATTAACCGCCAACAGGCTGTAGCAGGCAAGTTCGCGCAACTATTAATGGGTATATCAGATGAGCCGACAAGTTTGTCGAAGTCTTTCATGAACGTCATTGATGACCTCTACCTTTCTTCGTTAAACCTTTATCCTAGCTTTTCTTTGGAAGCAAAAAGTGAAGCAAATATGGAATACGTAAGGCTTTTTGATGAGGCGACAGAGCTCGATAAGGAAACCATCGCGTTGTTAGAAGACACCTTGTATAGAGTAGAAAAAAGCCCTCAGTCCACACCATAATGCTGATTTCAAATAAACAGAAATCATTGACTCACCACGTGTAAAGACAGCTATAACTAATAGCTGTCTTTTTGTTTCCGCAATTAGTCATTCGTAATTTGATTTGAATGGACTATGTTTAATTTAGGCGAATCAGACAGATAGAGCAGAAATAATGGATCTAAATCTCCTTAAAACCTTTGACGCGGTTATTAAGTCGAAAAGTGTGAACGAAGCGGCCGAAGTTCTCAACATCACTGCTCCAGCGGTCAGTCATGCGCTAAATAGGCTTAGAGATGAATATCAAGACCCGCTATTTATTCGTCAGGGAAGAGGCATCGTACCTACTAATTTTGCTATTGAGCTTCACAACGAGATTCAAGAGCCGCTTAGCCTGTTGCTGAATGGGTCCAAATCACGTCAAGACTTTGATCCTGAGTTAAGCCAACGTACCTTTCGCATTTCTAGCCATAAAGACATCGACCTAATCGTTGTCCCCCCTTTGGTTCGCTATAAAAATGTGCATGCACCGAATGTCACCATACAGGCAGACATTGAACATTTGAATGAGCAAGACCGACACGACGACCTGAGGCGTCGTCGTGTGGACGTAATATTAGCGACGGTGCCATTAGAGGATAGGGGCTACCACAATGAGGTACTCTTTGATCAAGAGTTGGTGGTTACCGTAAGTAAAGATCATCCAAGGATACAAAGTGAATTGACGATGGAGGATTTTCTTAGAGAAAGCCACATTACTTGGAAAACTCAACGTCTTAATACCAATACACTGGACTCTGTAGCGATTGACGTCGCGCTTCCGCCACGACAAGTCGTATATTCCACGGGCTCTGGTGCGACGGCGTTGGTTATGGCTGCACAAACAGATTGGCTTGCTGTCAGTGGTCAATGGCAAGCGGAACATCTTGCAGAGTCTCTCGGACTAAATGTCTTTCCAATACCATTTGAAACTCAGAAAGTTCCGGTTTACATGACGTGGCATCAGTCCCAAAAAAACGACAAAGGACATGAGTGGTTTCGGCAAGCGATAGTGTCATCGCTTGACCTGTAGACAGTAAAGCGACTTTACAAGATCTCAATTAGATAGCGACCTAACAGTGGTCGCTTTTTGGTGTGAATGCTGACGAAAAGTAGTTAGAAAATGACGGCAGTGAGTAAGGCTAGCAATAACACTGCTGACGAATAAAAGGTTAGTGCGAAGCCAAATGAGCGTGCTGGTGCTCCGTGCTTATAGCCAATTGCAAACAGGACTCGGCCTAAAAGGAAAAGAGTTGAGCATATTGGAACCGCAGAAAGCCAAAGGCTGGGCGCCAGTGTACTCCATGCAAAGTAGATGGGCAGTGCTATGACAAGCTGTTCAAGAGTGTTCTGTATGATGCTCTGTAAGATACGTGCTTGTTGTGAGCCTTGAGTGAGGCCACTACCATCAATATCTTCTGCGCTAAAAAAACGATGTTTAGCCAGTCGCCCAATGGATATGAGTAGAAACAACGTTGGTAGAATAAACGAGTAAGACAGAACTTCGAAGCGATTTGTATTGTCATCAAAACTCAATGGGTTTGAATAAATCGCATAGCCTATGGATGCCAATGAAAGGAACAAAGCCAGCCCCATGCCTTTGGCAACGCCTTGCTGTTTGGTTGAAAGTGCCATTAAGTCGCCCTTCTATGTAATTATGAAGGGCTGAAAACAGCCCTCTCTTTGTGATTGAAGTCGTGTTGGGTATATATGTCCCTGAATAATAAAGTTAACCTTCAAATAACCAGTTCTGCCAACTTTGCATTCTTAAAATCACTTTACGGACAATACTGAACATCTCCCATTTAGGTGAATAAACCGCAACATGAGCATCAGTGCCTGAAGGTATTGGCATACCTTGTAAAAGTGACGGGTTGTCCAATTCAACTTTTACTAAGATCCTACCGTTATGAGGTATCTGTTCTGGATATTTCATGATGCCAGATGGAGTGATCGCACCTTGAGCAAATATATCGTTCACCTGTACCACATGGGCTTTATACGCGTGACCTGGAATAGTATTAAAGGTCACTTCTGCCGGATAACCAGCTTTAATATAGCGCGCAGGCGCTTGTTTAAACGCAGCAAATAGTTGTTTGTCTTCTTTATGTACGAACGTTAGATTACCTTGAAATGGAACAATACGGCTTTTCATGCCTGGGCGAAGTGCCACTTGAGTTACGTAGCCATCAGTAGGCGCTTTTACAGTAGTTTTCGCTAAGTTAAATTTCGCTAACTCTAACTGAGATTGATATTTGCTTTGGTTGGCTTTTTGTTCCAACAATTGAGTTTCGATATTGTCGATATTCTCTTGCGATGAAAACCCTTTCTTACCGAGTTTCTGGTAACGAACCAATTCTGATTCATAAAATTCAATGGCAGAAGATGTTCGTTGAATGTCGCTTTCTATACGGCTCACTTTATCTTGGAAAGGCGTTTTATCGATTTGATAAAGTGGATCACCAGCTTTCACCTGTTGGTTGCCTTTCACATAGACATCGGTAATTAACCCCTCAACTTGTGATGTGATAGGAGTCGTGACGCTGTATAAACGAGCCATACGAGAAACCGGTTGATACATCGCCATATAGAGAAAGATCCAACCTACGATAAATAACCCAATAACGCTGGCCGTTGTTAGCGTCCATTTATTTTTAGGCACTTTAAAAGCTTTAAATACAATAACGCAAAGTGCTGCGTAACTCAGGATGATGAGCGTTTCCATTTCGTTACTCCTTGATTGATTTTTCAAGAGCATCAATGCGTTCAACTAATGCTTGATATTGTTTATCGGAATGGGCTGAACGAGCCCCTAACCACTGTTGTTTATCACCGTCATACATGGTTGCCCATACCCAAAGCACAGGCCACATAACATGGAGGAAAAACAAACTAATCCAACCAGCAACATGAATCGCATCGGCATGTGGATGATTACGTTTTTTGGCAATCTCATAAGGAATATCGTGCAAAATGATCAATCCATAGATCAGGATTAGAAGCACAACAAACAAAATCGCCAGTGATGCATAATCTAGAGTGAGGTTCATAGTCTCCCCCTTAGTTTAAAACGTTGTAGCCGCGGCCAACCATGCACTGTTTCATGACACTATCAACATCGTGTTGATATTTGGCTTCACTGTATTGTGCTTCAGCACGGTGGTGGAGTAAGCCACCTACCAGACCAACCCCTGCACCAACTTTGGCGCCTTTAGAACCGTGGCCGCCGGCAATGGCTGTACCTGCTGCGCCTAATGCTGCAGTGCGGGCTGTGCTTCCCACAACGTCGCGACCTAAACTATCGACTTGATTGCTTTGAACCTGGGTCGATAGTTGTTGGCATTCGTACATATCAGCGTTGTATTTTTCCATATCGACACCTTTGGTATCGACAATAACGTTAGCGAACGACGTCGCTGAATAGATGGCAGTAAATAAAATGAAAAGGCTGCTTTTGATGTTCATAATGGTCTCTCTAACTGTTTTTTCTAATAGTATTTCTGTCGTTAGAGTTGAACAAATAGCGTTCGTTAATAGTGGATTAAGTGTTATTCAACTAAGAAAAAGGTATTTGATAACATAAAGTTATGCTACCTAGTTCGGAAGTGAAGATGATTAGATAAAGAAAAAGGCTCATAGCGTTACTACTATGAGCCTTTTGACTAATAAGTCGTTTTATTTGTCATCAACGTTGACAAACATGAACGTCAATGTAAATGCCAATGCGAACACACCAACCACGCCAAGAACCGCTTGAATGAAGTTTTGAGTACCGCTTGCTAGGTATGCTGGCAAACTAAATACTGAAGACAAAATGTAGCTGGTTAGATGCGTGTCGATAGTTACTGAGATCGCACCAACAATACCTGCTGCTAGGCTCGCCATGAACAGTGCTTTAGTGTACTTAGTCAACACACCAAAGAGTGCAGGCTCAGTGATACCAAGAATTGCAGTGATACCAGAACCTACGGTAACAGAAGACTGTTCTTTTGAAACGTTCTTACGCTGTTTATACCACACCGCCATCGTAGCACCCGCGATAGCGAGGTTACCCAAGCACATTATTGGCATAAGCAAGTCTTTTCCATACAGCGCGAAGTTATTCAAGCTGATTGGCGTCATGCTGTGGTGAATACCAAATACGATGGTGATTGGGCGAGTTAAACCAAATACAAAGCCAGTCAGTGTTGGAGAAATTTCTAATAGCGAGCTTACCACCCAACCTGCGCCATTACTTAACCACATACCAGCTGGGGCAACCAGGGACAACACGATAGTTGAAGTGACCGTGAAGGCGAGTAGGGGAGTGAATACTGGCTTGGCGGATGAAGGGACGAATCGATCAACAAACGGAGTCACTTTTGAAAGTACCCAAACCGCTAAGATAGCAGGCACGATTGCGCCACCATAGTTAAGCAGTTCGATTGGTACCACACCAAGTACAGTCAGCTCCGGAACGCTACCAGCATCTTTGAGTAACGCCGCTTTTTCTACCAGTTTAGGCGCAAGCATGGCGGAAGAAACAGCCAAGGCAATGTATTCATTCACCTTAAATACTTTAGCGGCAGAAAAAGACACTAACATTGGTAAGAAGAAGAATACGGCGGTAGAGATCGAGCGGAAGAAGTACACCGTATCTGAAGACTCTGAAATAACGTTGGTCGCAATTAAACCAGAAAGTAGGCCCATCAACATGCCCGCACCAGCAATTGCAGGAACCACAGGGCCAAAAATACCCGCAACGATGCGCATTGCATTTTGGAACAGCTTACCTTTTTCAGCTTCAATCACTGGTTCATCACTGGTTTTGCTAACACCTGATAGCGCGTTGTACCACTTTTCTACATCTACACCGATGACGACTTGAGTCTGACCTTGTGCAAGAACCACCCCTTTGACCCCAGAAATGGCTTCCAACTGGTCTTTCTTAGCAAGTGTCTCATCTGCTAACTTGAATCGAAGACGAGTCATGCAGTGAGTAATGTTGATGATGTTATCTTGGCCGCCAAGTGCTTGAACCAATATTTGTAGGTTGTCGCTAAAGCTATTCTTGTTACTCGATGCTTGAGCATTCAAGTTAACTTCATTATTAGTTTCAGTAAGTTGCATCTAAGGAGTCCCTTTGTGCTTGCGTTATTTGTTGGGGACATAATATCCATCACTCATATTTACCCCAATCGGAAAAACAGAGACTTTCGTCACATTAAGTGCGGCAAATTGTTAATTTTCAGCAAATTTCGTCGATTGGTTCGTTTTTTTTAGCAAATGTTTAGCAATAACGAACCAGTTACTTTTTGCCAAAAAATAGCGCTTGAAATAAGGATTTTTTCGCTGTTATATAGAATAAAACTACTGACATAGAGCCATTACGCCGTGAACGAAAATATCATATCCAACATTGAATGTATAATTACTAAGCCAGACCGACACAATCTAATTACTGTGATTGTAGAAACCGAAAGCGGCGTAACAGGCTATGGATGTGCGACATTCCAACAGCGTCCACTTGCTGTTAAAACTATGGTTGATGAATATATTAAGCCTTTGTTATTAGGTAAGAATGCGAATAATATTGAAGACCTTTGGCAAATGATGATGGTCAATGCCTATTGGCGCAATGGTCCGGTTATTAATAATGCTATTTCTGGTGTTGATATGGCTCTTTGGGATATTAAAGCCAAATTAGCTAATATGCCGTTACATCAATTATTTGGTGGTAAATCTAGAGATGCCATTCAAGTGTATACCCATGCAACGAGTGACACAATGGAAGGACTTTATGAGCAAGTTGAGCAGTTCCTAGAGCAGGGTTATAAACACATTCGTTGTCAATTGGGCTTTTATGGCGGTGTACCAGAGAATATGCACACCACAGAAAATCCAACTGAAGGCTCATACTACGACCAAGACCAGTATATGAATAACACATTAGAGATGTTCCGTTTACTACGTGAAAAGTACGGTCGTAAATTCCACATTCTTCATGATGTACATGAACGACTGTTCCCTAATCAAGCGCTGCAATTTGCCAAGCAAGTTGAACAATATCAACCTTATTTCATTGAAGATATTCTGCCGCCAAATCAAACCGAATGGTTGGATAACCTACGCAGCCAAACCTCGGTATCGCTAGCGTTAGGGGAGCTTTTTAATAACCCAGAAGAGTGGAAGTCAGTCGTTGTTAATCGTCGTATTGATTTCATTCGTTGCCATGTTTCACAGATCGGTGGTATCACTCCTGCGTTGAAATTAGGCCATCTATGCGAAAGCTTCGGTGTTCGTATTGCATGGCACTGTCCACCAGATATGACACCAATTGGAGCAGCGGTGAATACTCACCTAAATGTACACCTTCACAACGCGGCAATTCAAGAGCATGTGCATTACAAAGAAAACACAAGAAAAGTGTTCCCTAATGCAGCTGAACCTAGAAATGGTTTTCTTTATGCTTCAGAAGACATAGGCATCGGAGTAGAAGTCAATCGCGCTGCGGCACTTGATTTCCCAGTAGAATATCGTCCTCATGAGTGGACTCAAAGCCGACTTCCAGATGGCAGTATTCATACGCCATAAGGTTTAAATACTATTTAATAAATCGACCGCTATAATTAGCGGTCGTTTTGATCTCGATATTGCAAACTCTCATTATTGAATTTTGTGTGATAAGTGCATTGATAATTTATATCAATAACATCGCTAACAATAAAAGCCTCACCTGATGTTAAAAAACCGCGATTAGTAATATTCATAGCAGCGGTGGTACGTTTACATTGTAAAATGTTGGCATCCTCCGTTGATAAGTTAATTGCTTTATAGTTGGTTAGATAACTGTCAATCTTCAAACCTAACGACAACGCATATTTTTGCAGTGAACTCTCAATAATACTGTCGTTCATTTTCGGAAAAAGATGTACCGGAACGATCGTTTCTTCTATCTGTGTGATTTTATTTTGGATTAAACGTAACCTTTTGATATGCCATAAATAGTCATCTTCTCCAATAGTAAAGACTTGCATCTCATGAATAGTCGGTACCCGTTTGTTCAATTGCACTTTCTTATAGGAAATTTGCTCGAAGCTGTTTTCCGTAATTGAATTGTAGATTAAGGGAGAGCCGATAATAGAAGTGTTAACATAATAACCAGAACCCGTTTTTGGTTTAACAATGCCAATGGCTTCCAATTTTGACAGGGCTTTTCTGACAGAAAAACGTGATAGTTGGTACTTATCTACAAGCTCTCTCTCAGATGGCAGCTTATAAGTGATAACGTTATTGCAGATCTTACTTATTAAATCTTGTACCAGTTCTTCGTGTTTTTTCATCTTTATCTAATTCGATAAACCAAAATAATAAAGTTAATAATAGCGGTTATGTTGTCTCACTAGCAACACCTTTACGGTTAACAGATAAGCAAACACTCACAAGTCGCAAAACTGGCATTCCTTTCATAAGAGAATGCCAGTTCGTGTCGAAGTTGTAAGCATGGTGGCCTATAGAAAAAGTAGTGTAGGTTATTCAAAAATTGCTTTTTTTCTATCCTTTAAATGAAACCATACACTTATCAAGATAAACAAAAACGCGAAATAGTAGACGAACGAGGAGAGTGAAGCGATAAAGTCGACACCTTGCTCAACTTGCTTTTGGTTGTAGCCTTGAGAGACCAGTTTGTAGTAGTACGCGTATAGCACACCAATAGAACCATATCCCAAGTTAAACATCAGTCCTTTGAAGCTTAGAACGGTTGCGCGGTTGTGTGATTCAGTTTTTCTATTAAGGTGGTAACTAATAAAGATGTTCATCGTCATGATGATAAAGATCAGTACTAGTGCCGGAATTACGCCGTAAATCGACCAACCTAAACTAATAAAGTAGTAGGTCGCGATAGTCGCTATCCCCATGATCGCGATGAACTTTTTAGGGGCTAGACTTTCGGCAAAGCGACGACTTTGACCTGCAAAGAGTATCTTAAAAATACTCACGCCAGCGCCAATGAATCCAATGTAGATAATAGGAATGTCGATAGCGCGATAATATTGACTATTCATAGTGAGAAACATGCGTGAGGTGTGCTCGAAAAGACTGTAGTAGAGCAATATGAACAACACATAAGGTGTAGACATAACCCACTTACCGGTACTGAGCGTCAAGTTTAAGCTTGCTAACGTTGTTGCTAGCTTATCGCCGCTTTTGGGCATCGGTTTTTTATCTTCTTGCATATTGATTGCTGCGTAAATGGCGACCATGGCTACGATCAAAGTGGCGTAAACCGGAATACGCATAATGTCTTGAGTGCTCTCTGGTGCTGTCCATCCAAACAATTGGTACGCAGACCCCATGACATCGACATCATACATAGCGGCCCCGATCAGCGTAACGAAGATACCCACTGCAGAGGCCACTCGTATTTGAATCTGCAATACATGAGGCCACGCCTCTTCCTTACCTTGTTCTTTCAAGGTGTCGTATGCCAAAGCTTCGTCGGCACCGCTAGCAAGGGCCATAGCTAAGCCACTTAATATCCGGTTAACCAAAAATACCGCGAATACCAAACTCGGATTACCTGTCGGGACAAAAGCTATCATGGCGATCTCAACGAACATGATAATCGAGGATAAGACGACAAGTTTCTTACGACCTAAAGTATCGGCAAAGGCTCCTGATGGTACTTCCGCAAGAACGATGGTTGCAGCCCAAATCACATTGAGCATTGCAAACTGCGACAGTGTTAACCCGTAATCCAGATAGAGCAGGGTGAAAACAGGATAATAAAAACGCGCAAAATAGCTGCTTCGAAACATTAAGAAGTAGCGAACATTGCGAACTTGGAGGATTTCCTTAAGTGTCATGACTTTTTCATTTATTAGACTTATATAAGGTTATGTATAACCCTTTTTGGTCGAGATGGTAAGGTTTCAGCCGAAAAATCATAGGTTTGTTGTAAAGCGATTTAGCTTTGAAGATTGAGAACAGGTTAAATATGGTGGCTTTCGCATCAACAGGACTCTTCTCTGTGTCCTCGTTAGTGACAATAAAATAAAAACCACTAGTCACTCGATTTTCTCGCTAATCAGCATCTATGCTGTATACATGAGCTGAATGCAATCAATGAGTTAATCATGGATCCATTATCCCAAGGAGTGCTAGGTGCCTCTTTGTCACAATCATTAAGTAGAAAACAACATATAGTCGTTGCTGGTATATTGGGTCTGCTCGCGGGGATGTCCCCTGACTTAGATGTGCTTATTCGTTCGCATGATGATCCTTTGTTGTTCTTAGAGTTTCATCGCCAATTCACACATTCATTGTTTTTCATCCCTATTGGTAGCTTAATTTGTTCGTGGGTGCTACATCCTTTGATTGCGAAAAGACGTGGACTTTCCTTTAAACAAAGTTGGCTTTACTGCACGTTAGGTTATAGCACTCATGCATTATTAGACTCTTGCACTAGTTATGGAACTCAATTGTTGTGGCCGTTTACTAATGAGCGTTATGCATGGAGCACGGTTTCGGTCATTGATCCTATCTATACGCTACCTATTTTGATACTGGTCGTTTTAGCAACGTTTAAGCGTAATACATGGTTAGCTCGATTGGCTTTTTTGTGGGCTGTTATGTACCCAACGATAGGCATGATTCAAAGAGACCGAGCGGAAGCAGCTGGTTGGCAGCTAGCTAGCGAAAGGCAGCATACCCCGATTAAACTAGAGGCCAAGCCGAGCTTTGCTAACATATTACTCTGGAAAGTCGTCTACGAAACCAACGATCGATACTACGTCGATGCAGTTAGAGTAGGAAGTACAGTCAAAACATACCCTGGGCAATCCGTACCTAAACTTGATGTGAATAGAGATTTTCCTTGGCTCGATCCTAACTCACAACAAGCTATCGATATCGAACGCTTTCGATGGTTTTCTAATGGATATGTTGCACAAGATCCTGATGACGAGACACGAGTCATCGACGTTCGATATTCCATAATTCCGAATCAAGTTAAATCACTTTGGAGTATCAAGCTTTCTCCTTCCGCAGACATGAAATCTCATGTTGAATATCATACTCATAGAGACAGCAGTCCTGAGTCTAGAGAGGAGTTTTTTGGGATGTTGTTCGACTGAATTGATTTGTCATCATTTCAGCATAGGCAGCAATCTAACTATAATGCTCACAGCATCAAGCTTTAGAATTGAAAAACTTAAACGCCCTAATGACACTTAACGCGCACTAGGGCGAAAAATAACTACATGTGTCGAGATAGCTCCTCTAGCATGGTAAAAGTGAGTTATGTGGCTTATTTTCTTGCTCTAATCCAGTTCCAATCCCACTGTTTTAGCCTTCTCAGACTCAAGCTCAGCCATATTTTTTGTTTGCTTGAACGATTCATCAAACAGCACTTTTTTCTCTTCTGCACTTTCAATTTCGTCGGTCACGTCAACCTTCAATATTAAGTTCAGACCAAGTGCAACGAGTGAACCTGTGGTAATTCCCGAACCTAGAATGACTCTTAGGGAGTCCGGGAAGTAGGTCAATGTTTCAGGACGAATCGTCACTGTCATTCCGGCGGCGACACCCAGAGCAACAATCAACATATCGCGCTTGGTAAAGTTCAGACGAGACAGAATGTTGATACCGGATGAGATGATCATTGAGAACATAACGATGCCAGCACCGCCTAACACGCTGCTAGGAATAGTAACGACTAGGCCACCTATCTTAGGAATCAATCCTGCACAGACCATAATGACGCCAGTAAAGGCGACCACATGGCGACTTGCAACACCAGTAATCGAGACAATACCAACGTTTTGGCTGAATGAAGAAAACGGTGTCGTGCCGACAATGGACGCTAAAGCACTGCCCACGCCATCACATAAGATACCACTGGAAAGTTTTTTACCCGTGAGCTTAGTTTTGGTGGCATCGCTTAGGGCTAAGAAATCCCCTGTAGATTCCATAATAGTGACCAAGTAAGCGATGGACATACCAATAATGCCAGCTACAGTGAATTCAATGCCAAACGGCAATAGGTCTGGAGTAGCAAAAACGGTCGCCTCTTTTACAGGAGTAAAGTCCACCATGCCCAATGCCAACGCAATCAGATATCCAACAGCAATACCAATAACGATAGATGCTGCACCGAAGATCCCCTTGCCAAAGTTAGAAATTGCGATAATCAATAAAAGAACAAAAGTGCCGAGGGCGAGATTTTCTAACCGTCCGTATCCTTCTTGGCCTACAAAGCCTCCCGCGATCCAGTCGATACCGACAGGGAGTATGGTAAGACCGATCAATACAACGACCGTTCCGGACACGACGGGCGGGAACAACTTGCGTATTTGAGGCATAAATTTGGAGCCAATGATCATGACCAAGGAGCCAACCAATGCCGCTCCAAAGATGGCAGCAACACCAGATTCAATGCCAATAGAGATAGAGATAGCAACAAACGTAAAGCTTGTGCCCATAACAACCGGAAGTCTAATGCCTATTACTCCAACGCCTTTACATTGGATGATAGTAACGACTCCCGATACCAGTAACGCTGCGTTAACTAAGACAATCATTTCATTAGTCGGAAGGCCAATGGCACTTCCCACAACTAGAGGCACCGCAATGATTGCCCCCATAGCCGCCAGCATATGTTGAAATGCTAATAGTAACGATGTTCCAAATGGCGGTTTATCCTCAACTTCATATGTTAACTTCATACTACGTCCTTCTATTCACCACTTAATAAATTCGTCAGCAATAGAGCAAGTTATGTTCCAAGAGCTTTGACAACCAATTATTACGTTTAGCTTTTTAGAGACTCGTTGGAGTTTTGCGATGGTAATAATTAATTTTTGATTGATGTATTTGTGAGCATGCAGATCTCCGAGTTTAGTGGTGATTAACCGTGATCCTCGAAAGGGTAACAAGGTGTCAAGTTGATAGTTAGTGGCGATAACGAGGTTATCATTTTGATAGCTAAGCTTTGGGCAGGTGGTTAAAACGACGGGTTTATTTCATTTTTACTAACGTCAACGTCGTAAATAGACTAAGATACACGGCCCTTATCTAGCCCAGAGCCCAGAGAGTAATGACTGACAAAACATCTCCAACAACATTCGCTGACCTAGGTCTGATTCCAACCTTAGTTGAGCGACTAGAGGAGTTGGAATACAGCCAACCGACTCCAATCCAATCTCACACCATTCCTTACCTACTTGAAGGGCGTGATCTTGTTGGTGGTGCGAATACGGGTTCTGGTAAAACCGCCGCGTTTTCGCTGCCGATTCTGCAAAAAATCTGTCAGCAGGACAAACCTAACAGTCGTCGTGGCAACACGGTTTCTCACCTAATCCTTGTCCCTACGCGCGAACTAGCGTCACAGGTGGCGTATAACGTGAAATCGTACTCATATCATCTACGAAATGAGATCAAAACGGTTGCTGTATTTGGTGGTGTATCAGCAAACCCTCAAATGCTAGCGCTTCGAGGTGGCAGCGACATTGTTGTGGCAACACCTGGACGATTACTTGATCTGGTATCAAGTAATGCTATTAAGCTAGACCAAGTGCAAACACTAGTACTAGATGAAGCGGACCGGATGTTGAGCTTGGGCTTTACAGAAGAGCTCAACAAAATCCTTGCTTTGTTACCAGAGAAAAAACAGACGTTACTATTTTCAGCAACCTTCCCTGAGAAAGTGACAAGTCTGGCACAGCATTTACTTAGCGACCCTGTTGAAGTGCAATTGCAAAGTGCTGAGACCAGTACTCTCGTGCAACGTGTGTTTAGCGTGAATAAAGGTCAAAAGACGGCGGTACTCGCGCACTTAATCAAACAGCATCAATGGCGACAAGCGTTAATCTTTGTTAATGCCAAAAATAGCTGTAACCACTTAGCACAAAAGTTATCAAAACGTGGTATCACTGCAGAGGTTTTCCATGGTGATAAAGGGCAGGGTGCTCGTACACGTGTGCTAGAAGGGTTTAAATCTGGCGACATTCAAGTTTTGATCGCAACCGACATCGCAGCTCGTGGCCTTGACATTGAAAAGCTACCGGTCGTGATCAACTTTGACCTGCCACGCAGTCCCGCCGATTATATGCACCGTATCGGGCGCAGTGGCCGCGCAGGAGAGGTTGGTCTTGGTTTATCTCTTATCGATTACGACGACTACCATCACTTTAAAGTGATAGAAAAGAAAAATAAGTTCCGTCTTGAACGCGAACAAGTTGAGGGATTTGAAGTGGATGATGACCAGAGTGAAGCTTATTTCGCACCCATGAAACCACGAGCAAAACCGGCTGGTACGGGTAAGAAAAAGAACAAACGCAATCAGTAACGTGGGTGATCCAATTTTCTGATTAAGTTTGAGTGGATATCATGGTGGTTATTGTTTGACCACGATGATATTCACATTTTTCTGAGTATCTTTATTTAGGCTCAATGATCTCTATTTCATAAATTATGATCAACTAAATGTAGCAAAAAACTCATACTCTCTTCAAATTATATTCTTACTCCGTAAACGTTTAGTCTTATTTTTTATTCAAACCCAATAATCAAATCCCATAGTAAGATATAAGCACTAATAGCAGGGTCATATCAGATTCTGCCTCTATTTTGCCGTAATAAAGTTGATTTTTCGACTGGCATATATCAATAAAAAGTAAGTGGTTATTTTCTCTACCTGCAAGGTTGTGTTCGTAGTTCAGCTGCAAGAACTAGGCTGTTATAGCTATTTCTAGCTGAGTCAGATAGCCCTAGTTTTATTTTGGGAAAGATAAGGTTTGAAGTGCATAGTGTGCATGTAACAACTAGGACTTATCGCAGAATTTTCTCATATTTATGCTTTGTAAATAAACGTAGTCATTTTATTTAACATTGCTGTATGTTCGAGCGATTAATTAATATTAAATAGCTCATTTGAGTCTTGTTGATGGCTTTTACTCTGTATAGCGTGTGCGACTCTAATCAAAGGAGATCCACATGAAGAGTTTTATTAATAAAGCAATTACGCTAAGTTTGCTGACAGTCAGTCCCTTTTTATTCGCACAACCTGTTGTACTGATTAACACTTTTGCTGTTGATGCCGCTAGCGAAGCAGATGCGTTAGAGTATTGGGAGAGTGCTAGAGACATCCTTGTACAACAACCAGGCTATATCAATACAACACTACACAAAGCGTTGAGTAAAGACGCAACCTACATGTATGTGAATGTTGCAAATTGGGAAAGTAAGCAACATTTCATAGCTGCCATATCAGCAATGAGAAAACAGCTACCGGAAAATCACCTTGATGGTGTTGTCGCTGACCCCAATCTTTACGAAGTTATTCGAAACTAACAGAGAGTCTGCCTAAATGAATCATCTAACACGAATCTTTTTAGCTATTTTTAGCTTTTTATTTTCAATAAATAGTTATGCGGCAGCATACGGAGTCTCGATAGCTTGGAAAACACAAGACGCACAAGCCGTATTTGACGTCATGCCTAATCAAAAGAAAGCCTTTGCAAATCTTATTGATGCTGGATTAATACACGATATGTTTGTTTCGAAGAGTTTTATCGGTGACAAGGCTTTTCCTATAATTAAGTTTGTTATGGAAGCCGATAGTGAAGAGGAAGTAAGGAGAGTTATTGGAAATCTTCCTTTTCAATATAAAGAACTAGCTGAAATAACAGAAATTAGAGATATTGGTAGTAAGTGGCTAGACACTGATGTTGCGTTTACAAATTATGCGATTGAGCTAACCTGGAAAGAACCGGAAGATCAAATTTTTGCTGACAAAGTAATCAGTGCTGATTTGCAAAAAGTAGTTGATTGGAGTTCTAAAGGTGTAATTACGTCCGCTTATTTAAAGAACCAAGCGATTGCTAAACCAACCGCTAATCAAAAAGCGATGATTAGACCAATTTATTCTATTGCGGTTTTAGCAAAAGATGAGCAGCATGCTCTTGATATTGCCAATGAACTTAATGCCGTCAAATTAGGTTTTGCAAATGTGAATGTTATTAAACTTGGATTTAAATTGTCGTTATAGCTTTGCGGTAATGTAAATCTACGTGTTATTCTAAGGTGAGTTTATTAACAAAGTTTACTCACCTTATGAATTATCATAAAAGACATGATTTGGTTATTGATCTTGATAATCGAACGCTGACAAAAACATCTAGCGATAAGGTTATTACGCTATCGCCATCAGAGTGCCTGATTTTAAAGCACTTGATGAATAACGGGTCGCAAACGTTAGGACGTGATTACCTGCTAACTCATTGTTGGCCGGGGAGGGTAGTAACAAACAGCTCCCTTAATGTCGCAATTAAAAACATTCGTAACGCCCTACTAGAAGTGGAATCCTGCTGTAAGGTCATTACTGTTCAAAAAGAAGGATATTGCTTAGTTGTCCCAGAACGAAGCGATGTTCAAGTCGTAGGTTTCGATGGAAGTCGATCAACAGTAAATGCAGATCAACCCAAACTAGACGCCGTGAATCCTCCTATCGAAGCATCTGATCCCTCACCCTCGAGATATCATTCACTGGCCAAGCTGTCGCAGTTTAGCTATCAGTTTGCGCCACTTGGAGCAGGGATTGCTGTAAGTATATTGGTGATAGTACTGTTTTTTCGTATCGGATTCTTTATGGAGAGAACCGCGATAAACGGTATTGATGTATACCATGACAATGCTGCTCTTGATTCACAGCTGATGGCAGATTTATCTTCACTTGCTAAGCCTGGAGTTGAGGCTATCTATATGCACCGTATCGGCATAGAGTGTTTCGATATACAAGTCGTGTTGCTGGACTCGAATGGTTGGCAAGAGATTAGCGGTTCGTATTTTCAACCAACTTTGTGTTCAGAGGAACAAAAACCGTTAGAAGCAACGGAGGCAACACCAGATGAAGTATAAGTTTTGGCTGCCGATCATGGCGACGGTGTTTACCATTTTGGCGTTTGGGATCATTTCTGGTGTGTTGACTAAAGGAGCCCATCGATTTGAAGTTAGCTATGAAGACATAGGTTCAGAGGTTCTAACTCTGGACCTAAAAAATGGTCGCTCCAAAATGCGCTATGTTGGCTACGATGCTGATGGGCAGATTGTACAAACTAAGCAGTTGTTTGGTGTATTTTTGCGATGGGGTAATCATTATTATTTTTATCAAATAGAACAAGATCAAGCCCATGGACAGCAGACTTTCAATGTTAAGAATCTATTTATTCAACAGCGAGGGAACAATAAGACTATCTTGATCTCTGATCAGCGTGGTGTCTATGTCACAAAGAGTGGAGAGATCCTAGCGCTGAAAGGCATTTTCTACGGTAGAACTCTACGTTGACCGTAGTATGACTCTTTTACTAGTTTAACTACCAACATAGCCGCAGATTGAGTGATTGAAATCACAAGAGTTACGCTATAACCGATGACATAAACCATACCAAGCATGACAAATTTCATGCACTAAAGTCGCTATCATCCTAGAACTTTATATTCACGGGCTGGTCACAAGGTCGTGTAACAATAATTGGTGTGAATGATGGCGAAAACTTGGTTGGTCTCGGCGGCGTGTGTGGCGCTGCTCGGCGGCGGTGCGTATTTCTATCTACAATCTTCGGATCAGCCGTTAGCTTTTCCTACACTGGCGGTGGAAAAGGGAACTATTGAGAAACAGGCGGTGGCCGTTGGTAATATCGTGCCTGCTCACTCGGTGTCCATCAAATCTCAGATTGATGGAATTGTAGGTGAAATTTATGTCAGCGTCGGTGAAAAAGTCAAACAAGGTCAACCACTCATCAAGGTTCGCCCTAATCCAACACCTCAAGCGTTAACCGATGCTTCAACCGATTTGATGCGCAGTGAAGCAGAGCTTGAATCAGCCAAGCAGAAGCTTGCCAACTTAAAGAGCTTAGTTGAGCAGGACATTATTCCTAAGAACTACGATGAGTACGTAAGCGCTCGTTCGACAGTGAAATCCGCTCAAGCCAATGTGTTGCAGAAGCGTCAGAACCTTGAGCTTATCCGCAGCGGTGAAGCCTCCATCGGTAATGCTCGTCTGACATCAACCATCTACGCGCCTATTGACGGCACGGTGCTTAATCGCAAAGTAGAGGTTGGTGAGCCAATTATTTCTACTCAATCTAGCCAAGAGGCAACCGCCATGATGTCGCTGGCGGATATGAATAGCTTAATTTTCAAAGGCAGTGTCAGTGAACATGACGCCGCTCAACTGTCTCCAGGGATGCCTGTTGTGTTGACCGTTGCGCCGTATCCCGATGTGGAGATTACCGGAGTGCTGACTAAGGTCGCTATTCAATCTGAAAATCTAAATTCTCCCGCCAGTAACTCAACCGCAAAGAGCTTCGACAACGGATTTGGCGTGGAAGTGGGTCAGTTATCGATTCCTCAAGATGTGGTTCTGCGTTCAGGTTTCTCCTCGACAGCTAAAATTACCCTGAAGAAGTCAGAAAATGTCTTAACCCTGCCTGAGCGAGCACTGCAATTTAACGGCGACACACCCAATGTACTGATCCCCGATGCGTCTGAGCAGGGTTTTCACACACAACAAGTGAAACTTGGTCTATCGGATGGCATCAATGTCGAGGTGCTCGATGGAGTTGAGTTGAACGAAGAGATTATCGATAACAGCATGATGGCAGGAGTCACACATGGCTAAGTTATCTTTGTCGAAACTAGGGTGTGCGGTATTAATTACCACCTTGAGCTTACCAAGTTATGCGATTTCTATAGAGCGAGCTTGGCAACAGGCAAAACAAAATGACCCGAATTATGAAAAAGCTAAAATCGGCGTGCAACTGGGTGAAGTGGGAGTTGATGCAAGGCGCAGTTCTCTACTACCCGACTTAAGTGCCAATGCCTCTGCTAATTGGAGTGAGTCGACAGACAATTCGAATAGCTACGGGGCAACACTGTCTCAAACCATTTGGGATAGCAGTTTATGGTCAGATTTAGACCTGGCGAATGCGAACTACATTAAAGCACAACTAGAGCTTTCTCGCTCACACAACGAGTTGGCGCAAAGACTGTTGTCTTCATATTTGGACGTAGCAAGTGCGCAGGGAGATCTTCAACTGGCCAAGTCTAAGCTAGAAGAAGGCAATAAACTGCTGAAGATTATCGAGAAGCGCTACCGTGCAGGTAAAGTAAAATCTGTGGATGTTGAAGAGATTCGGGCAACTCAGGTTTCTGAACAAGCGGGTATTTTAAGCGCGCAAGCTGACTTAGAAGTAAAAAGAGCAACGCTTGCCGAACTTATCAATCAAACGCCGCAAAGTGTTGATCAAATTCGTACCGATTCACTTGTAGAGCCACCTATGTTGGTGAACTCACAACAACAATGGCTAAAGCTTGCGAAAGACAGCAGTCCAGAGCTGCTGGTGGCGGCGCAGAATGTTAAAGCGAGCGAATTTGCGAGAGATTCTGCCAAAGGTGGTTATTACCCAACACTAAAGGGAGATGTGGGATACAACGGCGGGGACCAACGCAAAGATGGTGAGTTCAGTGCTGGTATTACCCTAAGTGTCCCCATTGACCTCAATGGCTCGACGCGTGCCAAAGTAGATGAAGCATCACTTAATATTCTCAGCGCCAAGCAGGACTTTCGCAAAGTAGAGATCGACATCCATAAACGATTGGTGCAGCAATTTACTCAAGTGGAAATCAATTGGAATCAAGTGCTGATGGCAGACAAACTGGTGCTATCTCGAGAGAAAGTCCTGCGCAGTAAAGAGAAACTATACGATGCTGGATTGCTGGAAGTGTCAGAAGTAATCAACGCCCACAACAGTCTGTTTGAAGCAAAAAACAGCCTAAAAACCAATCTGTACAATTATTGGCGCCAGCGCATAGGCTTATTGCAAACGGCAGGAAAGCTGGATGATGACACGATCGCATTGATATCTAGAGCACTTAACTCATGACCAATCTGATGCAGCAAACATGGCAAACTCTGCTGGCGCACCGCATGAAAAGTGCACTCGCAATTATTGCCATTGCTTGGGGTGTCATCTCCGTGGTGGTATTGATTGCACTTGGAGAGGGCTTTTATCGTCACCAAACTCAACAGCTATCTTTCTTGATGAATAATGTACAGGTTGCATTTCCTTCTAGTACCAGCAAGGCTTGGCAAGGCTTACCTTCTAGACGTCAGATCACTATTTCCCAAGAGCAAGTTGAAAGAATAAAAAACACCGGCTTCGTCGATGCTGTATCGAGTGTTTACGCCAAATGGGATGCCAGTGTTACCAATGAAAAAGGGCAAAACCTATCGAGCAGTGTAAACGGTATCGACTCGAGCTATTTCTCCCTTATGCAAAGTAAGTTCGAACCCACTTCGCGCCATATCTCGCCTAGTGATATTGCTAATCACACTCGTGTAGCCGTGTTAGGCGACCAAATTGCCAAGATGGGAGGCCTCTCCATTGGCCATACCGTCAAAGTGAACGGCATTCCTTTTCTAGTGATTGGCGTGCTCAAAGATGAAGATTCCGCCAGCTTTTTCAGTGATAGTCGCACTGTGTACATTCCTCAAACTACTTATCGTGATTTATGGAACGTTATACCATGGATGCTGTTGATGAAGCCTATTGAGGGCATGGACGCACATTCGTTCAGAAAAAGCGTCGCCGACTTTTATTCGAAGCTGCTTCATTTTGATCCCACAGATAGAGAGGCCATTGATATGCCAGACTTTAGCGAGGGCGCCTCAATGATTAAGGGGATCTTCAGAGGTATCCAGATTTTCTTGGGCGCGAGTGGCGCTATGACCATGGCAGTTGGTGCGCTTGGTGTTGCTAATATTATGTTCCTGTCTGTTACCGAAAGAACCAGAGAAATTGGTGTACGCCTAGCAGTCGGAGCAACGCAAAAATCGATTCTGAATCAGTTTATCCTTGAAGGGCTCATTCTTGTTGCCGTTGGAACGGCGCTAGGGTTGGCGTTCGCCTTTGCCACCATAATGTTACTTAACTCTATCGCTCTTCCCGAGTGGTTAGGCACACCAATGATAACCGGAGGCTCCATTGCTTGGTCGCTACTGGTGACTCTGATTTTAGCGTTGATGGCCTCTTATTTTCCCGCGAGGCGAGGTTCACGCCTTACTCCGGTTATTGCGTTAAGTGCGAGGGCGTAGCGATGTTGTTACCAATAAGACAAATCTTTCAGGAAATGTCAGCAGAAAAGTTACGTCTGGGTTTAACCATATTGGCGGTGGCTTGGGCAACGCTATGTATTGCTGCCATGCTTGCTGTCGGTGAAGGTATTCGTCAAGGAGTACTGAAAACGGCGCAAAATGGCAATGGCAACTTGATCTACTTAACTGGTGGCATCGCCAGTATCGACCATGGCGCTTTCCACCAAGGTAAGTTTCTTAAGCTAAAAAAAGAGGATGTCCAAGTTATCAAGGCGTTACCTGAAGTAGCCAGTGTCGCTCCTACTGCTCAATGGAATGAAAACATCACGGTTGGCGATAGAGGTTCATGGCAACAGCCGATAGCGGTTCCGACCGATTTTGCGTCGATGACTAACCTAACCCCGTTGCCGGGAGGACGATGGTTGAACCCGCTTGACCAAAAGCAGATGCGCAAAGTGGTTGTGCTTGGCTATTCATTGGCTGCGGATCTGTTTAATCCAACTGACGACTATAACTGGTTTGCGACGGTGACTTTACAAGCGGATCCTGTTGGAAAAAAGGTGAAAATTGGCAGTGAGGAATTTACGGTTGTTGGGGTTTTGGCGAAGAATAGCGGACGAGTTGAGCAAGGGGATGGCATTAACTATTCGAGCTTTGTACCGCTGGCTACTTGGCAACGGTTTCACACCAATGGAGACATTGGCGGTATAAACGTCGAACCTAAAGCCAATGTGGACCGCAAAAGGTTGGCGCAAATCATTCGCCAAGTCATCGCTCGTAAACACGGAGCAAGCGTCCATGACGAGCAAGTAGTTCAAGTGGAAGACATGTTCCTACGACAAAAAAGTATGCAGCAGTTTCTTATTGGCTTACAAAGCTTCCTAGGCATTATTGGTTTTGTCACTCTTGCGGTGGCGGGTGTTGGGATTGCCAATGTCATGTATGCGACGGTAAAGCGTTCAACTCGCGACATTGGCGTTCGTATGGCGGTGGGGGCAACGCCTACGGCTATCCGTGTTCATTATTTAGTTCAATCTCTTATGACCATGATGATGGGTGGCGCGTTAGGGTTAGGTGTCACTTACGCTCTGATCTCTGCGATTAGCACCATCAGCCTTGAGGGCAATGCGTTCTATGAACAACTCGGAAAGCCTGTTCCTGAATTATCTTGGATTGTGGTCGCGATTGTTATCGTTACCTTAATGATTATCGGTGTCGCATCAGCTTGGTTACCCGCCAACAGAGCGGCAAAAGTCAGCCCGTTGGAGGCATTACAAAGTGAGTAACAATAACGCGAAACAAAGCTTGGCAAATATGCCTCTTGTTGAGCTGACTAACATTTGCAAATACTACGCTAGTGGTGAAATGGAAGTACGGGCATTAGATGGCGTTGACTTAACCATTAACCAAGGTGAATTCCTGTCGATTCTTGGTCCTTCAGGTTCTGGAAAATCAACCCTAATGAACATGCTTGGTTGCTTAGATAAACCTAGCGATGGGGACTATTTATTAGCAGGCCAGAATGTCGCGAGTTTAACCGCTAATGCTCTAGCTGCAATTCGAAACCAGAAGATTGGCTTTGTGTTCCAGAGCTTCAATTTACTTGAATACGCTACCGCACTCGACAATGTAGCGTTACCTCTGGTGTACGGCGGAATTAAAGCCAAAGAGCGTCGCCAGCGTGCGGCAAGACTGCTAGAGCAGGTAGGCTTAGGGGACCGCCTTGACCATAAACCAAACCAACTATCTGGCGGTCAAAAGCAGCGAGTTGCCATTGCTAGAGCCTTGGTAAATGACCCTCAAATTATCCTAGCTGATGAACCCACAGGCGCATTGGACTCGAAGTCAGGCGCTGAGATTGAAGCATTGTTTAATCAACTTCATGAGGAAGGCAGAACACTCATTATTGTTACTCACGACAATGCATTAGCAGAGCGTACTAAACGTATTATTACTATTAAAGATGGTAAGGTGATTTCAGATAGAGCGCCGACTTAGAGCTTCTGCGTAAGATTCCTTCAATGAGTTAACATGCCGACCACTATCTTAGTGGAGGAATATAATTAGCGGCGGCATGCATTCTACTAAGTTAGCGCTGTGCTTAGTTCGTTATTTGATAGCATACGTCTCGAAAATCAACCCACCAATTTCGTTGATGATTTGGTTACGTTCAGACATCGATAGGTCGGTTTGTGTTAGATAAATGCTGATGATCATTGGCTTGTGATTGTCAGCCCAAATAGCACCAGTAAAACCACGTGAACCATTAGCGCCTGCACCAGAGCGGTCTGCAATAGACCATCCTTTCGGTAGAATTGATCTTAGCAATGAATCTGAAACCGTGTTCCCTTGCATCCAAGCTATTAACTGATTTTTCGAACCTTGATTCAGTGCACCTTCAAATAGAAGACGATGCAGTGTGGTATTCATCGCATTTGGTGTTGTTGTATCCCGTTTATCGCCTGAAAGTGCCTGATTTAACTCTGGTTCAATGCGGTCTAATCGAGTCACGTCATCTTGGTTCAAACGCAGAAACTCAGTGAGTCCTTGAGGTCCCCCTATGGAATGTAGAACGATATTGGCTGCGGTGTTGTCGCTCGTTTCCATTGTCGCTTCACAAGCTTTGCTGACGGTAATAGAACTGCCCACCATTTTTTCTGTGACCGGTGACCAAGGAATAAGCTTGTCAGACGTTATGGGAGCCAGAGCGTTCTTGTCTAGCTCTCCTGAGTCAACGTCATGCAACATCTTGGCACATGCCAGAGTTTTAAACGTGCTCATCATAGGAAACCGCTCATTGCCTCGATAGTGCCATTGCTGTTGATTGCTGGAATCCAAAACGGAGACACCTATGCGTCCTGAGATTCGTTGTTCAATTGATGCTATAGACTCATCGAGCGTTGAGGCAGATGAAAAGAAAGATATAAGTATGAGGCTCAAGAGCAAAACAGGTTTTTTCATGGTTTCAGTTCTTACAGGAAAGTGAGTTACGGTGCGAAGTATTACTAGGGAACCGGTATTATTCAACCGTCAAAATGCGCGCAGTGCTTAATATGTTCAATGAACAACGGTATCTTGTTAGCTACATGCTTTCTTGACGCGTAAAATGCGTATAGCACCAAGTCATCAGGTTGATGCTCCATTTCTATCACTTTTAAAGCACCAGAACTCAGTTCACTTTGGCATATGTCTCTAGGGAGAATTGCCAGCCCTATACCAGAGAGCGCGCCTGTTTTAGCAAGATGTCCGCTATTGACCTTAAAAGAAGACTTAACTTTTTGGGTAATTCGTTCACCGCTGTCCGTTTTGAAAACCCACGGTTCGCCGTTGATGGCGGTCAGACTGCTAATGCAAGGAATGTGTTGTAAGTCAGTGGTCCTAAAGGGTTTTGGATAACGATCAAGAAGTTCCGGAGCACTGACTACAATACTAGGCCAGCGTTTAATTTCCCTCGCTACCAAATTAGTATCGTCAAGATTCCCTCGATGGAATTTTAAAATCACATCGAACCCGTCGAATAAATCTTCCTTGGGGCTGACGCTGGTATCACAACTAAGCGAAATTGAGGGGTGTTTTCTGCAGAAACTCACCACGGCATTAGCCAAGACAGGAGAATCGGGCATCAGTATTCTCAACTGCCCAATGGCCTCTCGAGAATGATACGTAACCTCTTCAAGTGCATCATTAAGCTTATTTAGCAGAGGCTGTGTGAGTAGATATAGCTGCTCCCCAGCACTTGTCGGCGCAATTTTTCTAGTCGTTCTATCGAAGAGTCGGGTATCAAGTCGCTCTTCAAGCAAGCTGATATGGCGACTGAGATTGGAGGTTGGCAATTGGAGAAACTCCGCGGCACGTTTAAAGCTCATGTTTTCGTACACACAATGAAAGCTCTTTAGCCATTGTTGATCAATTCTCTCAAGCATGACTTATTGTCCCAAAATACTGGATTAAGTAACTCAATATAGACACTTTATTGCTAAATATGAGTTTATACAATGATGAAATCAGTTAAATCACGAAGGTATAAACGCGCATGAATTGGCTTGAAAAGCTATTACATAGAAAAAAATTGGTTAGTAATCGCAAAGCAAACATACCAGAAGGTTTGTGGAGAAAGTGCCCTCAATGCGGCCACATTCTTTACAACAAAGCGTTGCAACTGAGTTTGGAGGTATGCCCCAAATGTAGTCACCATATGCGAATAACAGCGCGTCGGCGTCTCGCTAGTTTCTTAGATACCGAGGAACAGGTTGAAATTGCAAGTCACTATCAGCCAGAGGATATCTTGGGTTTTAAAGATAAAAAGCATTACACCGACCGCATAGCTTCAGCACAAAAAGAAACTGGGGAGAAAGATGCCCTCGTCGCAATGAAGGGAGAGCTTATGGGGTTACCTGTTATCGCCTGCGCGTTCGAGTTTTCGTTTATGGCTGGTTCTATGGGGTCGGTAGTAGGTGCTCGGTTTGTTCATGCTGTTAACGTCGCGAGAGATAGCAATTGTGGCCTAGTGTGTTTTTCAGCTTGTGGTGGTGCACGGATGCAAGAATCTTTAATGGCATTGATGCAAATGGCCAAAACCAGTGCCGCTTTGAATCAACTATCAATGGCTGGATTACCTTATATTTCCGTCCTCACTGACCAAACATATGGCGGTGTGTCTGCTAGCATCGCTATGCTGGGTGACATTAATATTGGTGAACCCCAAGCAAGAATTGGCTTCGCTGGACGCAGAGTCATTGAGCAAACCGTACGTGAAGAATTGCCAGAAGGCTTTCAGCAAAGTGAGTTTCTTTTGGAGCATGGGGCGTTAGATATGATTGTGGATAGGCGCGATATGAGAAATCGAATCGCTGAGCTTTTATCTAAGATGACCAATAGTCAGTTGGTGGAAGAGAGTGATTAGACATTTACACTGATTTACTCTCCCTGACGTAGGGTTACATTGGAAGGAGTAGAGTTAAAGCTCAACAGGAGCGT
Organism: Vibrio sp. ER1A; assembly: GCF_000733315.1. Lineage (NCBI taxonomy): Bacteria > Pseudomonadati > Pseudomonadota > Gammaproteobacteria > Vibrionales > Vibrionaceae > Vibrio > Vibrio sp. ER1A. The sequence continues at coordinate 1,033,885 of NZ_JPJA01000086.1, read as the reverse complement.
TATTATGAACAAACTCTATTCAATGGTGCTCACCCTCACCCTGGCTATCATTTTTATTTGGCTTCAGGCAAGTTAGATTTTGACGATAGTAAAAAGCAAGTATGGATTGCTGGGGGGATTGGTTGCGCGGCGTTTAAAGCCCGATTGGAGGAACTCGCCCAGCAACCAAATAGGGGTGGAGTTGTTTTCTATTATTGTACCGAGAGCCCATCGCCTTCACTGATCCTAGAGATGGAAAGTGCAGCCAGAAAAGCAAACGTTGAGTTTCATGTGATCGATAATCGGCTAAACTCTTTTTTGTCTATTGAGCAGATACGTCAAAAACATCCTGATATTGCGCAACGAAGTATCTGGTTTTGTGGTCCTGTTGGATTTAGGAAGGCGTTGCTTGGTCAACTAAAAGCAATCAGATTCGACACGAAGAATTTTCATTCAGAGTGGTTCAACTTTCGCTGATCTTGTTTAGTCTGGATTCTCTCACAAGGTTCAAAGGTGCTGTTTGGTGTGTTCAACCAAAAATAAACTAATGGTTGCTAATTGAACTGGTATAAAAAGATTGCAATATTGAACGACAAAATCCATTAAAAATCAGCCAATAAGCGTTAGGTCGCTTGAATCAGTGAATGGGAGAAGACATATGGAAGTTAAAGAATGGGATACTCCATTCAGTGAAGGAACGATATATATCGTCGATTTATCATGGAATGGAAGGCATTTTTCAGTGACGTATCCAGATGGTAGTGGTTACGAGCTTAAAGGAAGTGAGCGGCATAAAGATTACGCATTGATAGTAAGTGTCTTCCATGAAGAAACTGAATCTCTATACGATGTCATGTTTGAAACGGTAAGTGGGTTTCGCCTATTAGATGAAGGCGGTTTACTCGAACTTTGGGCGGTAGGGGAGAAATTCCCAAATTGTGCTCTTATTAAAGGGCATCAATGGAGCAAAGAAAGTCCAATAACGTTCATTTCAGGCTATGAAGATGAATGGTCTCATTTAATGGCAACCTCAGATGAGTGTGTAGAAATTGTTTCTCATAAGCATCCAGACATCAAACTCGTAGGGAAATCTAGTAAACGAATAGCAACCAGTTAACAAATAGGCCGAAGGGAAACGTAGCTCCTCTGAGAATGGTAAAGAAGCTTGATAAAAGAGAATACATAAGTTGCGAATGTTAGGTATTCCAAAACGAGTTCTGTCCATTTTTGTATCAGCAACTTCAGTACAGGCTTACATGAAATATGTAAGGTGAGAACTAGTATGTTGGTTAATAAATGCAGCTTTGTTCATATCAAGAGCATTATGTCTGTATAGAAATGTCAGGTCTGATCTGAAAAATTGATCTTGAACAAGTTATACGAATGCGATTTTATATTTAGGTACTCATATAACAGAAAGTAAAGGTATAAAAATGGCACAAGTAACTTTCCAAGGTAACCCTGTAACTATTGCAGGCTCTATTCCTGTAGCTGGTGAGTCTGCACCTGAGTTTTCTCTTGCTGCGTCTGATTTATCGGACCTTACGTTATCAGGCCTTACAGGTAAGAACCTGATTCTTAATATCTTCCCAAGCATTGACACGCCTGTGTGTGCGACTAGTGTAAAGCGTTTCAATGAAGAAGCAGCGCAGCTAGAAGATACGCAAGTGATCTGTATTTCAGCTGATTTACCTTTTGCCGCTGGTCGATTCTGTGAAATTGAAGGGGTTGAGAATGTTCAGCACGCATCGACCTTCCGTAGCGCAGATTTTGCAGAAACCTATGGAGTGGCAATTCCAGAAGGTGCTCTACGAGGTTTGACGGCTCGTGCAATCGTATGTGTGAATAAAGAAGGCGTAGTGGTTCACAGTGAGTTAGTTTCAGAGGTAACCAACGAACCAAATTACGATGCTGCAATTGCTGCGGTAAAGCAATAAAACTAAAACAAGCAGTGCGAGCAGAGAAGCGTATTTGTAGTTTATTGCTACTTCATCTCTAGCTGTACGGCATATGTTAATTAAAGCGCCTTGGTTTGTGGGGCGCTTTACTGTTTAGGCAATCTAAACATTACTAATGTAGTGGTGCTGTCGAACCTAACTGCGCATTGTCTTAAAGAATCACTTCGGTATTGCAATTTTTCTAAAGGCTTTCGATGATTTTAGATACCTCCATGTGGATTTGGCTACCACTCTCTTTGGCCATTATCTTTGCTTTTGTTGATAAAACTAGACTTAGTATCGTTCTTGTTATTATCAGCTTGATTGGCGGCTTGATAGAGAACAGGCTTAACATCATCGGCTTGACTACACTGCTTGTTGGCCTTGCCATCGCTTATAAAACCCCGAGTTTGGAACGAAAATGGCAATTAGGAAGTTACCTATTTATTCTGCTCTGGTGCGTGGTTCTTTTCTTACATTTAATACCAGGCTTTGGTAATGCGAAAGTGCTTGATTCTGTTATCGCAGGCCCCCAAAGCATCCCGTTTACTATGTACTTAAATCTTGATAAGCCGTTCATCTTTTTCGGTTTGTTGTTGGCTTACCCTGCAATTTTAGGAAGTAAGGCTACGTTTAATTACAAAGCTATTTTATTTAGCGCAATCCCATTATTTGCTTTGTTACCCTTTGCATGGCAACTCGGTGCGTTGCAGCCAGAGTTTACAATGCCTTATTGGTGGTGGCTATTTTCGTTAAATAACTTACTGCTTACCTGTACAGCAGAAGAAGCCTTCTTCCGTGGTTTTGTACAGCAATCACTAAGTAAACGATTTGGTTGGATTGTGGGCGTAGCTGCGGCGAGTTTGTTATTTGGTATAGCGCACTTTAATGGTGGTTTACTACTGGTTTCTTTTGCAACATTAGCTGGTGTGGGCTATGGCTTGATTTATCATTACAGTTCACGACTTTGGGTTACAGTGTTATTCCACTTCTTATTTAATTTGGCTCATCTATTATTCTTTACTTATCCAATTATGAAATAAAAGTGGCGGAAATTGTTGGTCTGCAGTATCAATATTGCAGACCAAATCCATCATCGCTAAACCTTACTTCGCTGTTAACGCCGCACCTTCAAAGCGAATACCAGCCCAGCCATGCTGGATAAAATTACGAATGTTGGCATGGTCACTGCCATCTGGATTCTTTAACACGTCATCACGATAGAACTGGCCGAAGCAAGCGAGTGTTGATGGTTTGTCTAATCCTTGTATCTGAGCAAAAGCAAAAATCTTACAAGAGCCATTGTTTTGTCCTGCCTGATTTTCGGTTTCTCTGTTTACAAAGCTGACTGGGCTAAAGTCAAAATGTTCGTCGATAACCTGCATTGTTTGCTCGAAAGTGACTTCATTAGGCTTAGTCGCCAGTAGCTTTAGAAATTTATCCATTTTACTTTATCCTTGATACTTGATTAGAGTCGCTACTATAACACCCAGTCAACAGAATGTGATGATATCGATATAGGAAAGTACTAGTTTACGGGGAGTTACGGTTCGTTCTTCGCAATTTGTATGCATGATGGCAGAGTTCTTAAAACAGCCCATTAGTCCTTAAAATAAAAAAGCGAACCGATTAAGGTTCGCTTTTGAGTATCATTTGTGGCATAGAAAACTAGTCTTCGTAGTTATCAATGCTTGGACAAGAGCAAATTAGGTTACGGTCGCCGTACACGTTGTCTACGCGGTTAACCGTTGGCCAGTATTTCCAGGTCTTAGTCGCGCTTGACGGGAAGCAGCCTAGTTCGCGAGAGTATGGACGATCCCATTCTTCTTTCGATAGGTCTACTTGTGTGTGAGGCGCGTTAACAAGAGGGTTGTTATCTAGTGGCCAAACACCTTCTTTAACTTGTGTCATCTCGTTGCGGATAGCAATCATTGCGTCACAGAAACGGTCTAGCTCTTCAAGGTCCTCGGACTCTGTTGGCTCTACCATTAGCGTGCCAGCAACCGGGAACGACATCGTTGGTGCGTGGAAACCGTAGTCCATTAGACGCTTAGCGATGTCTTCTTCACTGATGCCTGTCTCTTCTTTAAGTGGACGAATGTCGATAATACATTCGTGCGCTACGCGGCCGTTAGTGCCACGGTAAAGAACAGGGTAGTGAGGAAGTAGACGTTCCATTACATAGTTCGCGTTTAGAATCGCGACTTTAGTTGCGTCAGTTAGACCCGCTTCACCCATCATTGCAATGTATGCCCAAGAGATTGGTAGGATAGAAGCACTGCCTAGATCTGCCGCAGATACCGCGTAATCGCTACCTTCAACACCATTTTCGATGTGGCCTGGAAGGAAAGGTGCTAGGTGTGATTTTACACCGATAGGACCCATGCCTGGACCGCCACCACCGTGTGGGATACAGAAGGTTTTATGAAGGTTCAGGTGAGAAACATCAGAGCCGATGAAACCAGGGTTAGTCAGACCAACCTGCGCGTTCATGTTCGCACCATCTAGATAAACCTGACCGCCAGCTTCGTGAACCATTTCGCACACTTCTTTCACATGCTCTTCGTACACACCGTGTGTAGAAGGGTAGGTGATCATGATGCTTGATAGGTTTTCGCGATGTTTTTCAATCTTCGCAACTAGGTCGTCAGTGTCGATGTTACCGTTGTCGTCACACTTCACTACCACCACTTTCATTGACACCATAGACGCTGTCGCTGGGTTAGTACCGTGTGCGGAGCTTGGAATCAAACAAACGTTACGGTGACCTTCGCCACGGCTTTCATGATAGCGTTGAATCGCAATCAGACCAGCGTACTCACCAGATGCACCTGAGTTAGGTTGCAGTGAGAACTCATCGTAGCCTGTGATTTCACATAGCTTCTTCTTAAGGTCAGTAGCTAGGGCTGTGTAGCCCGCCGCTTGGTCCATTGGTGCGAATGGGTGAATAGAACCAAACTCTGGCCAAGTTACAGGAATCATTTCAGCTGCCGCGTTTAGCTTCATGGTACAGCTGCCTAATGGAATCATACCGTGCGTCAGTGAGAAGTCTTTGTTCTCAAGCTGTTTTAGGTAGCGCATCATCTGTGTTTCGCTGTGGTGCGTGTTGAACACAGAGTGAGTTAGGTAGCGAGAAGTACGACGACAGTTCTCTGGAATAGCGGCAAACTCATTACCAGCGATTTCAGCAGATAGAGTTTCTACTTTCTCTTTAACTTCGAAGACGGCAAATAGGACGTTGATATCTTCAATCGTTGTTGTTTCATCGAAGCTGATACCGATTTGACCATCTAGTTGACGTAGGTTGATGTCAGATGCCACGGCTTTTTGAAGCAGCTTATCTGTGTTCTCACCGGTGTTGACTGTGATGGTGTCGAAGAAGCTGTTGTGAGCCAGTTCATAACCAGATTTAGTCAGACCTGCTGCTAGGATAGCTGTCATGTGGTGTGTACGGCGAGCGATAGTTTTAAGGCCTTCTTCACCGTGGTAAACCGCGTAAAACGCAGCCATGTTGGCAAGCAGTGCCTGAGCAGTACAGATGTTCGATGTCGCTTTCTCGCGGCGGATGTGTTGCTCACGAGTTTGCATTGCCATACGAAGTGCTTGGTTACCGTTAGTATCGATAGAAACACCGATAACACGACCAGGCATAGTACGCTTATGCTTATCTTTTGTTGCCATGAACGCTGCGTGTGGACCGCCGTAGCCCATTGGTACACCAAAGCGTTGTGCAGAACCGATAACTACGTCTGCACCCATTTCACCCGCAGGTTTAAGTAGGGCAGAAGCAAGAAGATCGGTGGCTACCGTTACTAGCGTCTTGTTTGCTTGTGCTTTAGCAATGATGTCAGTTAGGTCGCGTACTTCACCTGTTGTGCCAGGGTACTGTACTAATGCACCAAACACATCTTGTTCAGGTAGTGACTCAAGTGAACCAACTTGAACTTCGAATCCGATGAACTCTGCACGAGTTTTCACAACTTCTAACGTTTGTGGGTGTACATCGTCAGCGACAAAGAAGACTTTGCTCTTGCTCTTACCAGCACGCTTACATAGGGTCATCGCTTCTGCCGCTGCAGTTGCTTCATCAAGTAGCGACGCGTTAGCGATTTCCATACCAGTTAGGTCCATGACCATTTGTTGGTAGTTTAGAAGTGACTCAAGGCGGCCTTGAGAGATCTCAGGCTGATAAGGTGTATAGGCTGTGTACCAGCCTGGGTTTTCCAGAACATTTCGCAGAATCACGTTTGGCGTGAAGGTGTTGTAGTAACCCTGACCGATGAATGTGCGTTTAACTTGGTTCAAATCCGCGAATTTTTTCATTTCAACCAGCATGTCCGCTTCGCTCATTGGAGCGTCTAGCGTCATTGGCGTTTCAAGGCGGATTTGCGCTGGGACAGTCTCTTCAATTAACGTATCTAGGTTGAGTACGTTAATCGCGTCCAGCATCTTTTGTTGGTCAGATTTGTTTGGCCCATTGTGGCGTGCAACAAATTCATTTTGCGTGCTTAGGCTTTGAAGTAATTCAGTCATGATTCCTTTACCTTCTCAAAGATCCTCTGCGAGATCTTTAAAATCGTTGCTCGAATTTTTAACGTCATCCCTACTTTTTACGTCATTCCTGCGCAGGCAGGAATCTACTAAAAGTATTTGCCCAACTAAAATAAGATCCCCGCCTACGCAGGGGTGACGACGCTTTTTACTGATGCGTCGATTGACGTTAGGCGACATTAAAACAGACGAGCAACGCCTGTATGTTGCTTACTCGTCTTCGATAGAAGCTTGGTACTCTTCTGCGCTCTTAAGGTTTTCCAGCTCAGAGGCGTCAGACATTTTCACCTTAACAATCCAGCCGCCTTCGTACGACTCTTCGTTGATAAGCTCTGGGCTGTCTTCAAGCTCTTCGTTGATTTCAACGATTTCACCTGAAACTGGCGCGTAAATGTCAGAAGCTGCTTTCACTGACTCTACTAGAGAGAAGCTTTCGCCCGCTTCGATTTCGTCTTCTACTTCTGGTAGGTCAACGAATACTACGTCACCTAACATCTCTTGAGCGTGCTCTGAAATACCGATAGTCACAGTACCGTCACCGTTGTCACGTACCCATTCGTGGCTGTCAGAAAACTTCAAAGTGTTATCCATTGCTTTATCTCCAAAATTAAGGATGTTTTATTCTTTAAGTGTAAAGTGGGAAGCGAGCACACAGTGCCTTCACTTCTTTACGAACACGTTGTTCGACTTCTGGGTTACCTTCAGGGTTTTCTACCAGACCGTCAAGAACATCGCCAATCCACTCACCGATGAGTTTGAATTCTTCAGTACCGAAACCGCGAGTGGTTCCAGCTGGCGTCCCTAAGCGAATACCAGAAGTAATCATAGGTTTTTCTGTATCAAACGGGATGCCATTTTTGTTACATGTGATCCCCGCACGCTCCAATGCTTCTTCTGTTTTGTTGCCTTTCAGACCCTTAGGTCGTAAGTCAACAAGCATAAGGTGCGTATCTGTACCGCCAGTCACAATGTCACAACCGCGAGTTTGCAATACTTCGGCTAGAACTTTTGCGTTAGCGATCACTGAATCGATATAAGTTGAGAACTGAGGGCCTAAAGCTTCGCCAAATGCCACGGCTTTTGCTGCGATGACGTGCATTAGTGGACCACCTTGAAGACCCGGGAATACTGCAGAGTTAATCTTCTTAATGATGTCTTCGTGGTTAGTCAGGATCATGCCGCCGCGAGGGCCGCGTAGTGTTTTGTGTGTTGTCGTAGTGACAACATGCGCATGCGGTAATGGGCTAGGGTGAGCACCTGTTGCGATAAGACCAGCGATGTGTGCCATATCTACCATCAGGATTGCCCCCACTTCGTCAGCAATTTCACGGAACTTGGCGAAATCAATAACACGTGGAATGGCACTACCACCTGCGATAATCATTTTTGGTTTGTGTTCAACGGCTAAGGCACGAACGTCGTCGTAGTTAATTTCTAATGTATCTTTATCAACGCCGTATTGAACAGCATTAAACCATTTACCAGACAGTGCTGGACGTGCGCCGTGAGTTAAGTGACCACCTGCATCAAGCGACATACCCATAATGGTGTCACCCGGCTGTAAAAGGGCTAACTTAACTGCGCCGTTTGCTTGTGCGCCAGAGTGAGGTTGAACGTTTGCGTATTCACACTTAAAAAGGGTTTTTGCACGTTCAATAGCAATAGCTTCGACTGTATCTACGTGTTCACAGCCACCGTAGTAGCGACGGTTTGGGTAACCTTCTGCGTATTTGTTGGTCAGGCATGTGCCTTGTGCTTGCATTACCGCTTTAGAAACGATGTTCTCAGAAGCGATAAGCTCGATTTGTTCATTTTGACGGACAAACTCGGCTTGTATTCCGGTGAATACTGCGTCGTCTGTAGCAGACAGGTTGGTTGAGAAGAAGCTTTCTAGGCTGTGATTTTGGTAGCTTTTCAAGTACTGAGCATTCATGGCGGTGAACCTTCCATTGTTCAATCAGTGCCTTTTATTACCTATTGTTGGTACTGACTGAGGCTTGTCTTAGTACTGCTTGGACGAAACAAAAGTCCAATGTTGCAGCGCGAGAATGTCCCAAAAAGTAGGACTAAATCATTCAAAAAAACGGCACAGGTTGGAGTTAACAACGCAACGGACCTGTACTCGCTAATGCATCTCTTCATCTAACAAGCCGATAACATACCTCGCTCGGCACCAACAATCAATCAAAAATTTCCTATAGGAAACACAGTTTCCAAAACTGTTACGGAGAGCACGCTTTATTTTTGTACATGGTCTTTAATAAAGACACAGCTTCATGCAACAATGAAAATGAGTCACAGGAAGTTACTGGTAGAAGAGGGAAAGCATGTCAGAAGACATCTATGATGAATACCCATCGCTGACTTTAGCGAAGGAAGGTGATGAGAACATTGAGCCTCTAAAACTAGGCGAAAGAATTAAAGATATTCGCGCTAAACTAGGACTGACGTTAGAAGAAGCGAGTCAAAGAACTGGCCTTGCACGTTCAACGTTAAGTAAGATTGAAAACGAACAGATATCGCCAACGTTTCAAGCCATGCAAAAACTTGCATTGGGCTTGCATATAGATATGCCGCAACTATTTGAACCGCCTAAGAAAAAGGTGGCAACCGGTCGTCGAGATTTTACTCGTCGAGGTGAAGGTAAACCTCACCCAACACCTACCTATGAGCATGAGTTACTTGCCACTCAGCTATCAAACAAAAAGATGATGCCTTTTAAGAGTACTGTTAGGGCTAGAACCTTCGAAGAATATGGTGACTGGGTACGACATGATGGTGAGGAATTTTTGCTGATTCTCTCAGGGGAAGTGAAGTTCTTTTCTGAGTTTTATGAGCCGATGATAATGTCGGCGGGAGATAGTGTGTATTACGACGCAAATATGGGTCATATGCTGATATCCGTCAGTGAAGAAGATGCCCATATTTTGTGGGTGACGGCGAAATAATCGTCAAACTAGATAGTTTCCTATAATAAAGGCAAACGTTTGCTTTTGTGTTTAAAAGTTGTGAACGAGCGTGGTTTTGATGAAAATGTCGTCGAAACCACGCTTTTTTTATGCCTGTTACTCTGTGAATGGAATGTTAAATGTCACATTTTTGAGTGTTCATATCTTGTTAAAGGTGAAAAATGGGCGCATTCTTGTTTATTATAGGAAACAAGGTTTCCAAATGACGAAAATCTAACTTCGTATAGGCGTCAACTATAAGAAGTAAGGTGCGATAACTCATGCTCCGCCATTCCTACTGCAAAGCAGATAAATTAGGGATAGCGGAATTTAGACATCCCCGATTTAGGAGCAGGGCTAATTAATGCAGCCCGACCCAATGGAGAATACAATGGCTCAAGAACAAGCAACCCAAGATTTGTTGAAAACACCACTGCATGCATTACACGTGGAAGTGGGGGCGAAGATGGTTCCTTTTGCTGGCTATGATATGCCAGTTCAGTATCCACTTGGTGTGAAGAAAGAGCACTTGCATTGTCGCGATGCGGCTGGTCTGTTTGATGTGTCTCACATGGGACAAGTGCGTTTATACGGAGAAAACGCAGCGAAGATTTTAGAGTCATTGGTGCCAGTTGATATTATCGATTTACCGGAAGGTAAGCAGCGTTATGCTTTCTTCACTAATGAAGAAGGTGGCATCATGGACGACTTGATGGTTGCGAATCTAGGCGACCACTTGTTTGTAGTCGTAAATGCTGCATGTAAAGAACAAGACATCACTCACTTGGAAGCGCACCTTACTGATGGCGTAGAAATGGAAGTGATTGAAGATCGTGCTCTGCTTGCGCTTCAAGGGGCAAAAGCCGCTGAAGTGTTGGCTCGTGTACAACCTGAAGTAGCAGATATGCTATTCATGGACGTGAGAAAACTCGACATCAATGGCGTTGAGTGCATTGTTAGTCGTTCAGGTTACACTGGAGAAGATGGTTATGAAATTTCAGTACCATCTGCAAATGCAGAAGCACTGGCGAAATCTCTAACAGACTTTGAAGAAGTAGAGTGGATTGGTCTTGGCGCCCGTGACTCACTTCGTCTGGAATGCGGTCTGTGTCTATATGGTCATGATCTGGATACTACGACGACACCAGTTGAAGCGAGCCTGCTATGGGGCATTCAAAAGGTTCGCCGTGCTGACGGTGAGCGTGCTGGTGGCTTCCCGGGTGCAGACATTATCCTTAAGCAAATCGAAACTAAAGACGTGGCACGCAAACGTGTTGGTCTTGTTGGTCAAACCAAAGCACCTGTTCGTGAAGGTGCGAAGTTGTTTGATGCTAATGATAACGAAATCGGTATCGTGACAAGTGGTACTGCTGGTCCTACAGCAGGCAAACCTGTATCAATGGCTTATGTAGCGACTGAATTTGCGGCAATCGGTAGCGAAGTATTTGCTGATGTTCGTGGCAAGAAGCTGGCTATGACAGTAGAGAAAATGCCATTCGTTCCTCAGCGCTACTATCGTGGCTAAGCACAGTTCTGCAACAAAGAACTAGATTATATGAAGCATCGCATTAGCGGTGCTTTTTCGTTTTAGGACATTATTTCTATTAATGATAGAAAAGGCCATAAATTGAAAAAACCGTATGGTGTTAAATAATTAGTGAGATGACTCCACACAAAAGTCGTACCTTATTTGCATGTTTTTTTCGGGAGTGATATCAAAAAAGAATGAATCTCAGTTCGTCGATAGTATACAAGGAGTAACTGTCTAGTGATTCTATTATTACCATTTAAACGGTCAGTTTATACAACGCTCGCTTCTACCACGTTAGCGTTTTCTTTTGCACCATCAACCAATGCGCAAGTCGAAGCTGCTCCTTATATTGTCAACGGCAGTACGGCGAATGTCGCCGACTATCCGTCGTTTGTCAGTTTGTATTTGGACGGTCAAGAGTATGGGGTGGGCTATTCTTCCTCTCCTTATTGCGGGGGAACACTTCTTAATTCTGAATATGTTTTGACGGCGGCGCATTGTGTTTATGGCAATCGCGATTCGCAGTTACTTACAATGGCTGCACCTAACTTGCAGTATGAGTCAGATTACGTTAACTCGGAAAAAAGGCGAGTGGTCGAGATATTTTATCCATCCGACTATGTCGATGATATTAATAAATTAGTACCTAACGACATCGCGATCCTTAAACTGGAATCTGCATTAGGGTTGGGTACGGCAATAAACCGTCCAAGTAATGAAAGCTATCTCAATCCTGCGAACGTGTTTACTGCTGTTGGTCATGGTAATACACGTTATGGTCATGATGCGTTTGATGTACTGCAGAAAGTGAATCTAACGTATGTGGACAATACTATTTGTGCAGGCGCTTTCTCGGATGGTAGTTACCTGACGTCGAAGCAAATCTGCTTCACCGGTGATTACAGCAGGGCGACGGACTTGTTGGCAGGCACTTGTCAGGGCGACTCTGGCGGACCTATTTATTGGGATAACAATGGTCAACAAGTTCAGATTGGTATTACAAGCTTTGGGCCTGTACCTTGTGGCGACAAAAATCGTTCAGTAACCGCGGTGTTTACCGAAATAGTGGATTATTCTGATTGGATTAGTCGTGTCCTTAATGGGCAAGAGGCGGCTAAGCATGTGTCTAACGATACTGCGAGACGTAATTATCTGATCAGTAAAGGTTATAACATTGGTTCATCTGGCAATAGTGGTTCTTCTTCATCAAGTTCCTCTTCGGGTTCCGGAGGTGGTGGAGCGGTGCATTTTTCTTTTGTTGCGTTACTGGTTGGTTTGAGCTGGATGAGACGACGAACGACAATTCGAGTCTGAGTCTTACTTTCTATACTACCTGGTTAACAACAATTTCTCGAACTCCCTTAATTGAGCCCTATACTTATTTATGAACGACTGCTCCTAAAGCGTCGTCGATAAGGTGGGTTGTAAAGGGAGTTTTTTATGAAATCATGGGTTGCCAACCATCCAGGTTCTGTACTTGCCCTTCTCAGTTCACTGAGTGTTGTGGCATTGCCATCCAATTCGGCTGAAATTGATATCGTACCCATGATTGTTGGTGGTGAAGACGCTTCAATCAACGACTTTGATTCTTTTGTTAGTTTATACATTGATTCTACGGATTACGATGGTCGCTACTCAAGTGGAGCCTATTGTGGGGGAACGTTCTTAACGTCGGAATATGTGATGACGGCGGCTCATTGTATTGAAGGTGATATGGGGGCGTTACTTTTCACATCCGCTGTTGCCATGTTGGAAAGTGAACGAGATTTCTTGAATGCGGACCGGCGCCGTGTCACCGAAGTATATATTCATCCTGATTTTAACAACAACATTACCTTACTACTGCCTAATGATATCGCTATTTTGAAACTGGAATCACCAGCGTCTTCAGGGAGTAATGTTAATCGTGTTACGACGCAAAGCTATCGAAACGTCAATGAGAGCTTTGTTGCTGTAGGGCATGGCAACACACGCTCCGGTGTAGATGGCACACCGATTTTGCAAAAGGCGAATTTGTTTTGGGTAAGTAATGCGGATTGTGCTTCAAACTTTCAGAATGGCAATAATTTAACAGATAAGCAGGTTTGTTTCAGTGGCGATGTTAGTCAATCAACTGGGCTGAAAGCGGGGACGTGTCAGGGAGATTCCGGTGGTCCTATTTACTGGAACAATAATGGTAGTTACCAGCAGGTTGGTATTACGAGTTTTGGTCCAGCGACGTGTGGTGACCCTCAATCTTTGGTAACGGCTGCATATACAGAAATAGCGGATTATGCGACGTGGATTGATAGTGTGTTAGCCGGATCGGAAACGCCGTTTATTGTTTCCGATGAACAAGCGCGATTGGACTATCTATCAGTTAATGGTCAGGTCATCTACACTGGTGGCACGACTTCCTCCAACACATCCTCGGGTGGCGGTGGTGGGGCACTGACCTGGTTCACATCGCTGGCGTTACTTGTTATCGCGGGATACAGACGTCGCCTTGGCTAAGTTATGAGTCCTTTCTGATTTGTGTGTAAAGTCGAGTCGTTGTACTCGGCTTTTTCTTAGGTGCAAGTTTAATCACACTTTTTTGTAGCATTAGGCTGTTTGGATAGGTAATCAAGTTACCATTGTCGTGTTTAATTAAGACATGGAACATTCGTATGTCTTGAATAATGCCAGAAATATCCTCGTCTTTATCAACCACTTTAATTCGGTCACCAACACGATAAGGAAAGACAAAAAAGATCAAGAAACTCGCGGTTATGTTACTCAACATTGACCACTGTGCGACGAGAGCGACACCTAATACCGCAAAAACTGAGGAGAAGAACAGTGATAAGTCGCCGTATCCGACACCCACAGTAATAGAGAATATTGCAATAAATATGAAGGCAAAAGCGATATTGAAAGTTCTCAGGATAAAACTGCTTCTAGCGGCAGATACTTTCTTGGTTTCTGCTAACCGTTTAATCCAACCATTTACCAGCTTAGTAAACAGGTAATAACCAAGAAATAGCACGATCGCAAGTAAGATTTGGACCGAGAGGGTATGCGGAATTGAGTTCGCTAGACGTAGTAAATGTACCATGGTATTCAGAGCTCGTTAACAAGTCATAAGGAATATGGAGCCCAAAGGGACGGAATACAAGCTAATAGTAAAAAACACAAAAAAGCGCTGCGAGGAGCAGCGCTGAAAATGCCTATTTGGGGGTGGCATAGTGCCAAGTGAGTAGGCTCACTTGGACTTTTAAATGGGTTAGGCTGTCGCCACTTCTTTGCTTTCTTCACGACGCTTTAGGAAAGCGTAAGTGAAGCCAGTTACTGCCGTACCTGCCGCGATAGCCACTAGGTACATAAGCACTGGTGAGATGGCACCTGGAATCAGTAGAACAAACAGACCACCGTGTGGCGCCATTAATTTCGCACCGACTAACATAGATAGAGCACCTGTTAACGCACCACCAATCATACAAGATGGGATAACACGCATTGGGTCTTTTGCTGCGAATGGAATCGCACCTTCAGAGATGAAGCACATACCCAGTACAAAAGATGCTTTACCCGCTTCACGCTCACCTGCTTCGAACTTGTCTTTAGCTAGGAACGTTGCCAAGCCCATACCTAACGCAGGAACCATACCTGCAGCCATGATTGCTGCCATCGGAGCGTACGTTTGAGAAGCTAGTAGACCAACACCAAAGGTGTATGCTGCTTTATTAACTGGACCACCAAGGTCGAAACACATCATAGCACCAAGGATAATACCTAGAAGTACTGCGTTGGCGCTGCCCATGTTGTTTAGGAAGTCAGTCATTGCTGCCATGATGCCTGCAACCGGACCACCAACGATGTAGATCATGACCAACCCAGTGAACAAACTTGCTAGGAATGGGATGATCAAAATAGGTTTAAGCGCTTCCATTGACTGTGGCAGAGACACTTTGTCAGCAATCAACTTCGCTGAGTAACCCGCAATGAAACCTGCTGCGATACCACCAAGAAAACCTGCACCTGTAGAGCTTGCCAGCATACCGCCGATTAAACCCGGAGCAAGACCCGGACGGTCTGCGATTGAGAAAGCAATGAAACCCGCTAATACAGGGATCATCAGAGCAAATGCACTGCCACCACCGATGGTCATAAGCGCAGCCGCTAGTGTGCCTTCTTCTTTAAATGCCTCGATACCGAAAACGAACGACAGAGCGATGATCAAGCCACCTGCTACAACAACAGGTAGCATGTGAGATACGCCAGTCATAAGGTGCTTATAAACGCCTTTTTTCTCTTCCGTTGCGCCAGCTTGGTTGCTTGCACCAGAGTGAGTGTAAGTAGTCGCTGAAGCGAAAGCCTTATCGATTTCTTGTTCGGTTTTCTTAAGCGCTAGACCTGTACTGGTTTTGTACAAAAGCTTGCCGTCAAAGCGATCAAGCGGCACTTCAATATCTGCGGCAATGATGACCAAGTCAGCATCAGCAATCTCTTGAGCTGTCAGCTGGTTTTTGGCGCCTACTGAGCCACGAGTTTCCACTTTAATTGTGTGACCTAAACGTTTACCGTGCTCTTCTAGTGCTTCTGCTGCCATGAAGGTGTGTGCAACACCTGTTGGACATGCTGTGATAGCAACGATTTTCTTCGCGCCACCAGTTTGTTCAACTGCAACAGGAGTAACCGATGTGCCTTTGGTTAGTTCTGCTGCTTTTTCGATAGCGTTAGCTAGGAACGCTTTAGGATCCGTTGTGCACTCGGAAATGCCCGCTTGGTAGACTTTCTTACCAACTAGGCGCTGTGTATCTACAGGCGCGTTTGCAGCAACAATCACCACTTCCGATTCAGCAATCTGCGCGTCAGTCAGTGTTTGTGTTTCAACAACACTTGAGTGACATTCGATAGTGGCATCGTGTCCAAGTGCTTTAGCCGCTTGATCGAGCAATCCGGCTGCGATAATGCTATTTGCTACCCCACTAGGGCAGGCTGTAATAATTGAAATTTTCATAGGTTTGACCTTTGTGTCCATAAGTGCCACAAAATCAGAATCAAAGATTCGGATCGATTAGCGGCTCAGCTCTTGTAACAGTATTTGTTGTTGTAGTGATTTAACTTCTTCAATGCTTGGCACTCCAACACCTACTTGACTTACCGCCAAAGCAGATAGTGCAGTTGCAAAAGAGAGTAATTCTTCTTTAGCGAATGATTGCATGTGACCCCAACATAGTCCTGCAACCAGAGTGTCGCCCGCACCAACAGTGCTAACGACATTCATTCTTGGTGGTTTTGCTTGTAACCATTGGTTGTTCTCAAGCCAAAGCACGCCATCCGCACCCATAGAAACAACAATGTTGGCAATGCCTTTGTCTGAAAGTGACTCTGCTGCTTCTAAACATTGTTCTTGAGTTTCTAAATGACGACCAACGAACTGAGACAGTTCTTCGTCGTTAGGTTTGATTAGCCATGGCTTAGAATCTAGACCTTTGGCGAGCGCTTCGCGGCTGCTATCGAACAGTACGCGTTTGCCTTTTTGTTCTAATCGTTCGATCCAATTTGCACATTGCTCGCTACTAATACCGCGAGGCAAACTGCCCGCGAAGACAAAGTAATTGTGCTCTTGCATCAACTCATCAAGAGTGGCTTCAAATTGACGGATTGCCGCTTCGTCGACTTCTACACCTGGGAAGTTAATGTCGCTCACCGCGCCGTTCTTTTCGACCAGTTTCACGTTGATGCGAGTAGAACCTGAGACGCGAATAAAATGGTCTTTGGCACCCATCTGCTCGAAAAGCTGGCAGAACAACTCTTGGTTGTCGCTGCCTAGGAAACCCGTCACAGTAACCTCTGCGCCTAAATCACTAAGCACTTTCGCTACGTTGACACCTTTCCCCGCAGCGTGCAGAGAACCTTGATTAACCAGACTGACCGAGCCAGCGTTTAAGGTATCTAGGCTACCTGTGAGATCTAGGGCAGGGTTAAGTGTGATGGTTACCACTTTATTAGTTTGTGCTGTCATGACGAGCTCCTTAACCTTCACCAAGGCCGGAAGCGATCGCTTTACCAATGGCTTCTAGTGCCTCTGCTGCATCTGGACCTTCAGCAGAGAACTGCAATTCGTGACCATGTTTCACGCCTAGAGCAATTACTTTCATTAGGCTCTTCGCGTTAACCGCTTTACTTTCACCGTTTAGGTTAGAAACCGTAATGGCTGATTCGAACTTCTTCGCTTCTGCCACTAACATTGCACCTGGACGAGCGTGCAAACCATGCGCATTTTTAATCTTAAATACGGCAACGTTTCCGTCAGTCGCATTGGCACTTGCAACTTCTTCACCAGTGAAGAAACCAAGCACCTGTTCTGCGGATAGTGATAGCAACTTCTCTTGCTCTTGCTTGAATACCACTTCAGTGATTTTGTTGAGCATAGATTGGTGAGCATTGTTACAAGCTGCGAATGCGATTAGAGCGTGTACTGGTGTACCGTCTAACTCACATTGATTGATAGTTGAAACAAACGCCATACCTGTGCGAGTGACCGCCTTGTCGCTGCTCACTAGCCACAAACCTTTACCTAGATGAGTAGGGGATTTAGTCACTAGGTCTGCAACGAATTCTGTTCCAGCACCGCCAGTATTTTTTAGCAGACCGCCAGCGACCGCTGCCATTTGAACCATGTCGCTTGCAGGGAAGTTAAGCTGGATAAGTGATGCGTCAAAATCTGCTTCAAGCTGAACATCACCATTAAGTAAGGCGATGATTTCGTTTGCTGACTTCGCTTGCTTAAGTTTTTGTTCAACACCATCAGCAGACAGTACTTTAGTAAGCTGTTTTAGGATGCCTAAGTGCTCATCTGATTTTGCGGCAATACCAATTGCGACGTACGCTGTGTTGCCGTCGCCCCAATCAACACCGTTAGGGAAGTGATGAACCGCAACACCAGTCTGTTTTACAAGGCCGCGTGTGTCTGTTGTGCCGTGTGGAATGGCAATACCGTTGCCCAAGAAGGTAGAGTTTTGACCTTCACGATTAAGCATACCGTCGACATAACCTTCTTGAACTAAGCCCTTTTCTGTTAGATCAGCAGCAATCACTTTGATTGCGCTTAGTTTGTCGTCCGACGATTGATTTAGTTTGATGTTGCTACTGTTTAGTTCAAGCATGTTCGCTCACCCACGTTATTCTTGTTCTCGAATCGACTCTTTGTTTTGCTTTAAGCTTAACTGAATCGATTCAGCAAAATTTTAAAAAAATTCAGCAAAGCGTATTTGCTGTACCGACTTTGCTGCGCTAGTTCCTATGTTTACTGACATTTTTCTTTGACCACGTCACTGTAAATATAGGCCAGTTTTCAAAACTGTGAACTTTGCTGAATCCTTTCAGCTTTTATACTGAACCGATTCAGCTTATAATTCAACTTGTCAGTTAGGTTGGAATTCATTTATATGATCCATCGCACAAAAAGGATCGAGTTATGACTTTAGATGAAATAGCGAAGTTAGCGGGGGTCTCAAAGACCACAGCAAGCTATGTAATCAACGGTAAAGCACAGAAATATCGGATTTCTGAAAAAACCCAAAAAAAGGTAATGGCTGTTGTTGAGCAGCATAATTACCGCCCGGATCATGCGGCATCATCACTCCGTGCTGGTCATAGTCGTTCATTTGGTTTGATTATTCCTGATTTGGAGAACACCAGTTACGCACGCATTGCAAAACTGCTCGAACAAAACTCTCGTAAAGCAGGGTTCCAAATTCTAATTGGTTGCTCAGACGATGATCCTGAAACGGAAAAACTTGTAGCTGATGCCTTAGTCTCTCGTCGAATTGATGCGTTGTTTGTTGCCAGTGCTATTACAGAAGCCAGTGACTTTTATCTTACGATCCAAAATCGTGGAACCCCTGTGATTGCGATTGACCGTTCGTTGGACGATGAACACTTTAGTTGTGTGATTAGTGAAGATTTTGGTGCAGCATTTGAACTCACTAACTCGGTTATCGATACCAGCACTCAATCTGTTGGACTTATCGGAGCACTACCCGAACTGAATATTTCTCGTGAACGTCAGTTGGGTTTTGAGTCTGCGGCGAAAGATGCGAGTATCGAGTGTTACGTCACGTATGGTGAGCACTTCAACAACGATGAAGGTAAGCGTGTGTTTAGTGACTGGGTTGAGTCGAACTCTATTCCTGATGCTATTGTCACAACGTCTTATACCTTGCTTGAGGGTGTGTTGGATGTCCTTATCGAAAAGCCCGAGTTAATGGGCAAGATTAAACTCGCCACATTTGGTGACAATCGTTTATTGGATTTTCTTCCGACCAAAGTAAATTCGTTACCTCAACAGTTTGAGCTTATTTGCGATAGCGCTTTGGAGCTGGCGTTAAACGCGTCTGCGAAGCGTTATAAGCACGGAGTTGAACTTATTCCAAGAAAACTAAAAACTCGCTAATAGGATTGATCATCGTAATATCAAGGCGTTGTTACATGTTAGCAATGTCTTGCGAGTATTTTGGTTTACTTTTCAGTAGAACTTAGTGCCAAGGTATTTTTGGAATTATCAGATGAAAGCGGAGACTAAACCAAGTCTTTGTGTCAAAGGTGGCTTGTGACTGTGAAATGACCTAATTCTGCGAAAACGTCTATAGTATATTAATATGAAACTCATACCTTATTATTTGAGGTGTAGAAGATGCGATTATTAGCGGAGAGAAATAGATGGTTTTAAGAAACGTCCTAGGACGTGGAGCAAAAAAATTTGGTGTTTATGTTGCCCCTAAGATTATTGAAAACTATGAGACAGCTATCTTAATGCAAGGTCCGTATAACCCAAACGGCACTACTCGGATTGACTCCATACTCGCAACTAATCACTACCGATATGGTCAAGTTGGGTTTGGGGTGAACGGTTGTATAAAGATGATTTATATCGGAATGAGAACGTATGGTGAAGCAGAGATTGGTAGCGTGTTTTGCAGTCGTAATGTTCAAAATATGCTTTCTGCTCCAAGTACGTGGCCCGATCATCTGGCCGTAGCCAAAGCGGAAGTTAAATATTGGCAAGGTATTGCAGACAATCCTAAAGATTGGGAACAGACCATTGGTTCCAACGTTGCAACTATCTTTAATGCACAGAGCAGGGTGGTAATACAAGAGTCGATGGAACAGTTTAGAAATAAACTACTTGGTAAGAATTAGTGGTGTTTTGCGTGAGTCGTGCAGATTTAGCCGTAGTCTTTTAATTAAAAACCCCTTGTTGCCGAGCGCAACAAGGGGTTTTTAATTACTGCTGAGCGCAGTTAATATCGCCTAATGCAGTGCAAATCTCTTTTTCACGCTGAGCATCTTGCTCCATTTTACTGCCAATTTCTTGGTTGTTGCGATATTCATTTGATGGTGCACAACCTGCGATCACTATAAGAGCGCCCATTGCTAATAATGCTTGATACTTTTTCATGTTACCACTCCTAATCCTTGGGTCATTTATATTGTAGTTATAAGCAAACACTATAGATTGAAAGAGATGGCTATACAACCATATGAAATTTGGTTGCTGGTGAATTGAGCGGCAGAGGACAGAACAAAGGGCGCTTTGGTATTAAGCGCCCAGTTAGGTAGGATTAACCTTTCACGGCTCCTGCGGTTAAGCCGTCGATAAGCTTACGAGAGCTGATCACAAACATCACCATGAGCGGTAACACGGCGATGGCGACTCCACTGAAAATTGCGCCGTAAGGAACCAGTCCGGTACTACCTTGCAACGCACGCAGCGCGAGCGGAACGGTGTACATTTCCATATCGTTCATAACAACCAGTGGACCCATGAAGTTATTCCATTGACCAATGAATACCACAAGACCCAGCGTACCCAACGCAGGTTTGATCAATGGCACAACAATGCGCCAGTAAATTCCGAACTCGCTACAACCGTCCATTCTCGCCGCTTCAATCAGCTCTCTTGGAATGGCACTGCCGATATATTGTCTCATCAAGAAGATGCCCATCGCCCCACATGCCATAGGGACATAGAGCGCTTTCGGCGTATTCATCCAACCGAGAATAGACATGATTAAAGCGGTCGGAATCATGCTCAAAAACGCGGGTAGCATGAGTGTGCCCATAATGAACACGAACAACATCTTTTTGTATCGAAACTCAAACATAGCAAATGCGTAGCCAGCGAGTGAACAAAACAGCAGGTTCAAGGCTGTTGTGATAGCCGCAATGTAGAAGCTCCAACCTAAGTTTTTCCAAAAGTAGGGTAAGTAATCAATGAGCGCGGTTAAGTTGTTGCCTAACTCGTCACCAAACCACAGTGGAGGTGGCACCGACATAATGGCCGTATTATCGTGAGTCGCAAAAACAAACATAAAGTAGAACGGAGCTAACATAACGATCGCACCAAAGGCGACGAAAATGTAGGCGGTGATTTGTCCTGCGGAGAAATTAGTCTTCATCGTTTGCTCCTCGGTTTTTCTCAGAGAACAGTTTGTTGTTGCCCCAAGACAGAGCGGCAATAATCATAAATAGAATCCAAGAGATCGCGGAGGCAGTACCAAAATCACCTTCTTGGAATGCAGTAATGTACATATGCATAGCCGCAGATTTACCGGCTTGGTCTATACCGCCCGTTCCATTGGTAATGATGAAGGGTTCTTCGAAAATTTGCAGACTACCAATGATCGACAGCGTAATCGCGAAGAACATCATCGGTTTAAGCATTGGCAGCGTAATGTAGAAGAACTGTTTTATTCTGCTTGCCCCATCAATGGTGGCAGCTTCATACAGGTCTTTTGGAATAGTTTGCATCGCTGAGAGGTAGAGAATGGTATTCCAACCCACATAACGCCAAAACACCACGAATGAAATCATGCCTTTAGTATATTCGGGCTGATTCCAGTCGATGTTTTGCGTTGGGAAGATCCAAGCAAACGGCTCTATACCGCCAATCGAAATAGTACCTATAGAGGTAAGGACCATATTTACTAAGCCATAGTCTCGTGAAAATAGCGTAGTAAAGATCATCGCCACCGCAACAGTTGAAGTAATGTAAGGCAGAAAGTAGACGCCGATGACTCCATTTCTGGCACGCTTAAAACTGGTATGGATGAAGAAAGCCAGAGGTATGGCGACTAAGTGTTGTGGAACGCCTGATGCGAGTGCCATCCAGAATGTGTTGTAGAGAGATTTGTGGAACCAATCGTCGGTAAGCGCAAATTGGTAGTTTTCCCAACCCACCCATTCCATCGCACTGAGACCAGCCGCTGGCTCCCAATAATGAAAGGAAAGATAGAGAGAGAACAGCATTGGGAACACACCAAATGCTAAGAAAATAATGAAAAATGGACTAATAAACAGGTAGGGTACCCATTTATGACTCTTGGCTCGCCATTGATGCCAAGTACCAGTGTTTTCACTGGGTTTATTGGTAGAGGTTATGCTGACAGACATGGTTGGACTTCCTGTAACGATACTCGATTAGGCTGCATGTAAAACTTTGCCTTCGGCATTAAATACATGCGTTCGTTTAACATCGAAAAACAGCTCGATGTCTTCACCTTCAAGTCGAGTGAGGGAGTCTGACGAATCGATTTCGGCAAGAATTTTGTTGTCACCTAACTGGCAGTGTAAGTGATACATCGATCCAAGAAGTTCAGCGTGAATCAAGCGTACTTTAACGCTGGCTATGCTGTCTGATTCAATGGCTTGTTTATTAAGATACAAATCGCTTGGACGCACACCATACTCGATGCCTTCATGTGAATTGTGCAAGCAGCGGTCAAGTTCAACAACTTGATTGCTGATATTCAGTCCACGTGAGTGAGGCATAGTCGCGGGAACCATGTTCATTTCAGGGCTACCAATAAAGGTTGCGACAAAACGACACGATGGTGCGTCGAAAATCTCTTTAGGTGTGCCAATTTGTGCCACGTAGCCATCTTTTAAAATCACGACTCTATCGGCAAGACTCATGGCTTCTACTTGATCATGAGTAACATAAAGAGTGGTCGTTTTTAACTTCTGATGCATCGCTTTGATTTCAGCGCGCATGCTGCCTCTTAATTTGGTATCGAGGTTTGATAGTGGTTCATCAAACAGAAAGACAGAAGGGACACGGACCATCGCTCGTCCCATGGCTACGCGCTGTCTTTGGCCACCAGATAAGGCTTTAGGATAACGTTTGAGTAACGGAGTGAGCTCCAAGGAGTCCGCTACGGCAGCAACTTGCTGTTTGATATCATCTTTGCTGCGACCAGCCATTTTAAGTGGAAAAGCAATGTTTTGTTCTACCGTCATATGTGGGTAAAGGGCATAGCTTTGAAAAACCATGGCGGTATCACGATCAGTTGGGTGAAGGTCGTTGACTAAGCGGTCTCCGATATAGATCTCGCCCTCAGAAATCTCTTCTAATCCCGCCAACATGCGCAGCGTCGTGGATTTTCCGCAGCCAGATGGTCCCAGAAATACGACAAACTCCCCATCGTTAATATGCAGATCAAACTGCTTAACGACTTCAGTTTTGCCGTAGCGCTTTTTTAAGTTCTTAAATGTTACAGAAGCCATAGTTTTCTACTTA
Source organism: Vibrio sp. ER1A (assembly GCF_000733315.1). Classification (NCBI taxonomy): domain Bacteria; kingdom Pseudomonadati; phylum Pseudomonadota; class Gammaproteobacteria; order Vibrionales; family Vibrionaceae; genus Vibrio; species Vibrio sp. ER1A. The sequence continues at coordinate 1,010,392 of NZ_JPJA01000086.1, read as the reverse complement.
CCTAAATCGAGCATCACTCCTAGCAATCGCTAGGAGGATGTCTTAAAAATTGATGAAACGGGATTAACGACGAGCGCGGCGCTTAATTTGACGGGCGGCATCTGATAGCGCCTTATCGATCTCTACATTACGAGTCAGTACCGATTGAAGCGCGTCATCGACGATCTGCTCGGCGATAGGGTCATGTCGATGTGCCTTAATTGCAGGAATGTTGGCAGCGGCCAGTTTCCATTGCATGCGAGCTTGAGTTCCACCTAAGTATTCAACAGGCTGTTCCATGAATTCGGAGTTTTGGGCTTCGATAAGAGAAGGGAAGATATTAAGCTGCTCGAACACTTCCATCTGAATATCAACACGTTGGCTCATGAACTCAATGAACTTCCATGCTTCATCTTTATGCTCCGCGCGCTTTGGAATTGCCAAGAATGAGCCACCCCAGCTTGCAAATGTATTGGCAGGAAGGTCTGCGGTGCGCCAGACGTTTTCTCCCGGAGAGATCCAGCCGTTGAAGTGACCACCAAGCCAAGAGCCCATCATCTGGCTGGCAATATCACCGCGACGCAGACCTTCGGTCCACTCCGTGCTCCATGCTTTTACCTGCGCATCGAGATGAGCATCACGCACTTGTTTTACGAGTTTGAAAGCTTCTTTAAAACGATCTGACTCGACCATGATTTTGTTGTCTTGATCGAAGTAGATAGATTCGCCATCTTTGAGGCCAGAGCGGATAACGATATCTTTAATGTCCACCGCGTCTGCAACAAGGTAGGAGCCGGTTTTCTCTTTGATTTTCTTGCCAGACTCAATGAATGAGTCCCAGTCACGCAGCAGTTCTTCTTGGGTCACACCAGCTTTGGCCAACACTTCACTGTGATAGAAAATCGCACCGGGGCCGATATCAACAGGTAAGCTTGATTGCTCGCCTTTGTTGTTTTGGCCTAAAGGTACTGTAAATGGTGAAAAAGTATCAGCAAATGCGCCTGCGTTGTAAGGTGGTTGATTAAGATCTTCCAAGCCGCCTGCGTTGGCGAATCGGCCGATATAGCCCACTTCAATTGCCATTACATCGGGTACGTTCGCACCTGTCGACAGTGAGGTTGTCATTGCCGTGTGGTGATCATCGAATGCCAGTGAGGTTAAGTTGATTTTGATGTCTGGATTCTCTTTTTCAAACATCGGGATCGCCATACGAATTGCCTGGTCGTAGTTTGCAAATGCTGCCACATTTAGCGTGGTTTGCGCCAATGCCGTGCCAGACAGTGTTGCTAGCGCGATAGCAGAGACAAGTTTGGAGTATTTTAATGCTGTTTTCATTGCTCTATCTCTTTCTAATTAGGGTAAGCGCTCAGTTTTTGTTCTTCAGTGCTGAGTCACTTTGTGGTTAATGCTAGCGACCAACTTGGTCGCTAGGTCAGGTAAGCGTTAGTTTGTTCTAGAGTGCGACTACCGTCATGTCCGTGAAGTGCACCGGGCCCAATTGGTTGTAAAAACCCACGCCACCAGACTGATAGGTCTCAGGCATAGTTTCGTCAATGGATGTTAGAACTTGTTTGCCGTTAATCGAGCAAGCAAACAAATTGCCGTTCACCGAAAGGTCGAAGTGATAGCGCTCGTGTGGTTGCCATTGGAATGGCTCTATGGCGATAACGACATCTTTGCCAAACTCTCTGCGTATCAATGAGATCTGATCATCCGTATTGAGTTCGACTCGGTAGTAACGTTCCAACCCTTGGTAGCGAACTATAGGACCAAAAGCTTGTTTTATCTGAGGCTTAAGCGCGATGGATAAAGAGTAGTCGTGCCAATCTTTACTGCCGTATACGTAGAGGCCAGGGTGAGACGCGTCGTTATTGACTAAGCGGTAGATATCTTGATTGTCGAACTTGATGCAGGTATCCATAGTATTGATAAAGCTGCTTTCCCATATTTCATGGATTGGGTTGCTATCAATACCTATGGTTTGCGATGGTGTGCCTTGCCAGTCCAATGAATGCAGCTTGATATATCCAGCATCGTTTCCTGAGTGAGGGTTACTAATTTGCAGTCCAACGGTGGCAATCATTACGTTATCGAGTTTTGGTAGGGTCCATTGATGAGTTTGTGGTTGCGTTGACAAGGTGAATGGTTCACTAAAAATGCGCTCAATGTTCATTTGGCTGTCGTAAGTGTCGACGTAGAAACTGACACTGGCGTGGTCATAATCGGTTGCACCTGACACGCTCGCTTCGATAGTTTGAGACGGATAGAGTGTAGGACTGCCAACTATGTGGTACGACGATTCGTTTACTTTACTATCAAGTGGCGTATGTGTTGCGGTACTCACTTGCAACGGTACACCACATACCAAATGCGAGAAGTCCAGTCGCAGCGCTTGCTCACTGTTGCTAAGGCGTGCGTTTTGGTTGTAGTTCAAGTCAGGGTTAATAGCAAAACCTTGCAATGACCCTTTAGGCGTAAAGTGGAATCTAGGACGTTTGGGTAGGCGCTCATTATGATGTAATTGATGAGCGATCGCATAGAGCTTATCGGCTTCTTGAACTGCATCGAAAATATGATCTTGAATATTGGCACTTGGAAGAAGAATTCGATCCGCGACTGGTGTGCGCCAATCAAAGCCATCATCAAGAGCGGCTAAGCCTAATCGAATACCGTTGAGACAACCTACGTTCGCCGCGTTACAGTCGGTATCCCAACCTAATGTATTCACAATTTTCATTGATTCGTGGAAGCTTTCACCTCCGTAAAGAAGAGATAAAATGATTAATCCATGGTTAGGAATTACATGACAAGTGCCGTCAAACTTGTCGTAGCCATAGTGAGTTTTAAGCTGCGAAAATGCCCAATTCCAATCACGTGGATTCTCTTCATGCCAGCCACGAACTGCGTTAATGACTTCGGCAATTTTCGATTCTTTAGGGATATAACTCAGGCCGAGATCGATGAGAGCGTGCAAGTCGGTTTCAATAAACGCTTGAGACTCCATAACGGCAAGTAGAACTGCGGCGTGAACGGCTTCACCGTCGTGGCTAACCTTAGCGGCTTCAGTTGCCATCTGCGCGGCTTTATCTGGCATTGCAGGGTTGATGAGTGCCCAGCCATCAATAAAAATCTGTGCGCCTATTTGTTCTGCGACGGTTTTTCCGTTGGTTTCTATTGAGCCACTATGCGGTGCTTCAAACCCATTTCTTAAATTGAGCCAAGCAGTGTGCTCGGTCGATTGTCCATAGCCACCCCACCAAAGGATGGTTTTTCCTTCGATTAAATTATCAAGCCAAGATTGACCAAGGTGCTGGCTAGAAAAGTCAGAGCGATACTCATGATCTTCCAAAGCGTGAGTGAACATAAAGGTGCCGGTAATGTCGTCATCACTGACGATAAGAGGATGGTTAACTTGTTCGTTGACGTAGCGGTTTATCTCACCAAATTGGTCAACGATATGCTCGTTAACCCAACCCTCAAAAGGTCGTCCTGCATACACTCCAATTATCTTGCCTAAGATTCCAGCGTACAGCTTTTCGTAATATGTATTATCTAATTTCATTGTTGCTTAAGGTCTCTATATAAATCCGACTGAATATGGACATGACAAACATGCAGCGAGTGAATTTCTAAATTTATGCTAACGAACAATAATGAGATTTTTTGTGATCTAATCCACCATGTCTAATTTATAAAACTAACGGGCATGAAATATTTTTCATCATAAATATATGATTTATGTAGTTAAATTGTGAAAAATAAAAAGATATTTCATGGCTTTGTTGTATTTCTAAATATGGTTCATGGTTTCGATATAAATAAAATCTGCAGCAGAAGTAGTGAGACAGATATCACTCAATTAGCGCATTAATTTGTTTAGCCTTGAGTGATTACAAAGCAAGCGTGAAGTGTTGTAAGTCACACAAACCAAAGCAGATGAGATTAAGGAGAAACGATGGCTTTCAAAGATGATTTTATTTGGGGGGCAGCTGCCGCCAGTTATCAAATTGAAGGTAATACCCAAGGTGTTGATGGCTGTGCAGATTCCGTCTGGGACATGTGCTCTCGCCGTGATGGATTCGTAAAGGGTGGAAACACAGGATTTATGGCTTGCGATCACTACAATCGCTATGAAGAAGACGTAAAAATCATGCAGTCAATCGCTCTACAAGCGTATCGATTGAGCATTATGTGGCCAAGGGTGATGCCAGAAGGAACTGGTAAAGTGAATACTCAAGGGTTGGATTTTTACGACCGTTTGGTAGATGAGTTGCTTGCTAAAGGCATTTCACCTTGGGTGACGTTATTCCATTGGGACTATCCGATGGCGCTGTTCCACAAAGGTGGATGGTTAAATGACGACTCTAGTGATTGGTTCGCTGAATATACTCGAGTGATTGTCGACCGTTTGTCTGATCGAGTGGAAAACTGGTTTACGTTAAATGAGCAAGCATGTTTCATTGGACTTGGCCACCAAACGGGAATGCATGCCCCTGGTCTTGAACTCCCTGCGAAGGAAGTGAATCGTGCGTGGCACAATGCACTACTTGCCCACGGTAAAGCGGTACAAGTGATTCGGTCCAATTCGAAACGTCCAGCTAAGGTCGGGGCAGCACCTTGTTTCCGAACCGCTGTACCTATGACCAACAGCCCAGAAGATATTGCAGCTGCAAAAGCGCATACTTTTAATGTTATTAATAAAGAAATGTTTAACGCGAGCTGGTGGATGGATCCTGCATTCAAAGGTGAATATCCAGAAGATGGATTGGCATTATTTGGCGCTGATGCACCTATTATCAAACCTGGTGATATGGAAACCATTTGTCAGCCTTTGGATTTTGTTGGAATTAATGTCTACAGCTCGGAAATGGTACGTGCAGCAGCCGATGGGACACCAGAAGTTGTGGAGTATCCGAATAACTATCCGAAGACCCATTTCGATTGGCCAATTACGCCTGAAGCACTCAAGTGGGGCACTGAATTTTTGTATGAGCGTTATAACAAGCCGATTATTGTCACCGAAAATGGACTTAGCACCAATGATTGGGTCAGTTTAGACGGTAGAGTGCATGATACGACTCGCATCGACTTCTTGCATCGTTACTTATTAGGTTTAAAAGAAGCGGCCGCGAATGGTGTCGACATCATGGGATACTTCCAATGGTCAATACTCGATAACTTTGAATGGGCGGAAGGTTACAAGCAGCGCTTCGGCCTGGTTCACGTTGATTATGAAACAATGAAGAGAACGCCCAAGGACTCTGCACTTTGGTATAAGTCAGTGATCGAATCAAATGGCGCGTCATTAGGAGAGGCGAGCGCGTTGCAAGGCTGGATGAAACCGAGCGACTTTAACCGAAATACTTGTTAACGCTCTCGGTTTGACCCTACCGTTTCGAGTAAGTTATAAAGCGTCTATGTTTAGGCGCTTTTTTTATGGGCGCTGATGTTGGTAGGACCATGAAAAAAGAAAAGGAAAGCAAAGTTACCTTAACCGAGGTAGCAAGACGAGCGGGTGTCTCTCCTAGTACTGTTTCTCGTTACTTAAATCGAACCAGCTTCATTGCTAAAGATAAAGTGCGTGCTATCGAAGAAGCGATGTTTGAGTCTGGGTTCAAAAGTAAATCTCGAAAATCGCAACCTATTACCAAGCGCAGTATGTCGATTGGGGTTGTCGCTGCATCATTTGATAGTCCACATATCGCAAGAATATTAAAGGGCATGGACAGTACTGTGCTCAACCACTCATACCAGATCATTGTTGAAACGAGTCATTGGAATAAAGCCCGCGAAACTGAAATCCTCAAACAGTTTAAGCAGCGAAATGCCGATGCTATTGTGTTAATTGGTAGCTACCTCAATGATGCTGAAGTAAAAACGATCCTTGGCAAAACGCCGGTGTTACTACTGGGAAGTCCGGTCTATCTAGCTCCTACAGATAGCATTACTGGTATTCCTCAAGTCTTAGTCGATAATGAGCTTGGTGGGTACTTAGCGACCAATCATTTGATTCAGTTAGGTCACACCAGAATCCTTCATCTTCGCGGAGCCATCGGTAACAACGATTCTGATGAGCGGGTAGTTGGGTATAAACGCAGTTTGGAAAAAGCGGGAATCGAAGTGCTGGATGAGTTGATTGTTGAAGGTGAATTTAAGTCAGAGCAGTCGCTTGAAGTGGTTAAAGAGACAATAGAGCAAGGGATTGGGTTTACGGCTATCTTCGCGTCTAATGATGAAAGTGCTTATGGAGCAATTCAGGCATTACATCAAAAAGGCTATTCTGTTCCGGATGACATTTCACTCATAGGTTTTGATGATCTGCCATTTTCCAGCTACCTAATTCCACAACTCACCACGGTTAAACAGCCACTCGAAATCATGGGATCTATTGCGATACGTTATGCTCTTGATTTGATTAGTGGAATTAAGCCAAACTACCAAGTCCCTCCTGTGGAGGTAATTGTCCGAAATAGTACACAAAGGAATGCGGTGAAATCGGCCATATGAAAGAGAAAAAAGCCACCATATACGACGTTGCTAGAAAAGCTGGCGTTTCGCCAAGCACCGTCTCACGTTATTTAAATCGAACGACCTTCATCGCTAAAGACAAAGTCGACACCATCGAAAAGGCTATCTTTGACCTTGGTTTTAAACCTAAAGGTCGTAAAGCCCAGCCTAAGACAAAGCGAAACATGAAGATCGGTGTTGTTGCACCTTCATTTGATACCCCTTATGTAAGCCGCATCCTATATGGCATGGATCGTAGAATGCGTAACCACAGTTACGATATTATTATCGAAACCACGAACTGGGAACAAAGTCGTGAACGTCACGAGCTTCAAGATCTGGTTTCACGGCAAGTGGATGGCATTATCGTTGTCGGCGGTGATTTGGCAGAAGAAGATATCGCAGCACTAACAGGGAAGATCCCGACATTATTGATGTGTCGTAGAGGTAAAGGAATTTTGCCTCTCATAAACGTTGATAATGAAATGGGGGGATATCTTGCCACTAACCATTTGGTTCAGCTAGGTCATAAGAAAATCATGCATTTGACGGGACCAAGTGGCAATATTGATTCTGAGAACCGTATTGCTGGTTATTTGCGCTCGCTGAAAAATGCAGGGTTAGTGGCAGAACCCGGTATGGTTATCGACGGTCACTTTGAATCAAGAAATGCTTTCCAAAACCTTACGACTGCATTAAAGGGCGGTGCCAAGCCCACTGCAATATTTGCAGCTAATGATCATAGTGCGTTTGGCGTAATTCAAGCATTGCATCAGTACGGTTTACGAGTCCCTGACGATGTTTCGGTAATTGGTTTTGATGACCTTCCTATTGATGAATACTACATTCCTCGTCTAACTACAGTACGCCAACCATTTGCAGAAATGGGTGAGATCGGTGTCAGATATCTACTCGATCTTATCAGTGGCAATAAACCAAATTACGACATCCCCCCTGTGCAAGTTATCATTCGAGACAGCACTCAAGCACACAGCTAATTGGTGCGCCCTTAGTGGATCTGGGCGCATTTTCGTTACCTTCTAAACGTTGCTATTGTCCTTTTAGTTATTAAATGAAAATATATTTTTTTGCGATCTTGATCGATGAAGTAAATTTTTATTAATGCAAAGGTAAACTAGGCTGTATGACATGCTAGTGACCATTTTGCGTCACTCAGTTTTTTATTCAGGCCTACTTTGTTGTGATTCAGAGCGTTGTCGAGTCGTTGTCGCAAAGTAACACCATGAGTTAGTTTGGATTTAGACAGAAGGGAACAAATATGGTTTTTAGGAAAAACCGACAAGCAGTTTGGCTCGTTATGGCAATAGGTACCGCTCCGCTGGCAAACGCAGAGCTGTTTGATTACATGGCAACAACTGACCCCGTCAAAGATCAGCCAAGTGAACAAGGCTGGATTGCAGATCATAGCCAAAGTGGTAGTGGTGCGCTATCAACAGTAGATGGGGTAACAGCATGGGTCGCACAAGGTGAAGGCGGACGAGCACAGTGGAAAACGGTGTTATCTGACGCGTTAAAGAGTCAAGCAACGAACTACGGCTGGAGGTTATCGACTGAAATGCGCGTGGTTAGTGGCGGCATGATCACCAACTATTACGCCGATGGCAGTCAGCGTGTGTTGCCAATATTATCCATAAACAGTGCTGGTGAGCTGGTGGTGGAGTTTGAAGGTCGAAGTGGTACTACTGTACTGGCGACAGGCGCGGCGGCAACGGACTACCATAAGTACGAATTGGTCTTTCACCCGGGGGATAACCCTAATGCGAGCTTTTACTTCGATGGACAGCTAATTCTCGATCAGATATCTCCTTCACCAACGTCACAAAATATGTTGGTGTGGGGTAACGGCTCAACCTATACCGATGGTGTCTCAGCATACAAGAATATAGAGTTCGAAGTGCAAGGCGATGTGATTTTCAACGGCCCCGATCGCATACCATCTCTAGTTGCGAGCACAGAAACACCCGGTGTGGTGACAGCCTTTGCAGAGAAACGAGTGGGGGGAGGTGACCCAGGTTCAACCGCCAACACCAATGATATTATTACTCGCGTCTCTACCGACTCAGGGGTGACATGGAATACTGAATTGAACTTAACCGAGCAGATCAACGCTAACGACGACTATGATTTCTCTGATCCTCGTCCTATTTACGATTCAGCGTCTGACAGTGTTATTGTTTCTTATGTCCGTTGGCCGACTGACGCCGCGCAGAATGGCGATAAGATCAAGTCATGGATGCCAAGTGGGGTCTTCTACAGTACCTACGATATCGCTACTTCAAATTGGCTGGCTCCGGTGGATGTGACTCATCAAGTGAAGGAGCACAGCTATCAAATTGCAGGTTGGGGAGGTTCAGAGCTCTACAGTAAATCAGCCACTCTAAACAGTAATCAGGACTGGCAGTTGAATGCCACTCTACGAATCTTTGACGGTGCTGCCAACCGAATACAGGCGGCAGATGGAGCTCGTACTTTTGTGGTGACGTTTGCTGTAGACCCGTCAGGACAGCTTACCGCGCAATTAAATGGTGAGTCTTCGCCTGTTGTTGTCGCGCTAAGTAGTGGTGATGTGTATGGTTTTCATCAATACCAAATTGCCTATTCAGCCCTGAGTAATCAAGCGTCTCTATTGGTCGATGGCAATACTCTGGCTAGTTGGTCAGGTGAAACGTCGAGTAGCAATCTTGTGGAGTTTGGTAACGCAGACAGCAGTGTTGATGGCCGAATTCATCTACAGGATATCGCTCTTGAGCAATCAGGCGTGACCTTGGTTAGCCTAGATGCGGCTTATTTAGCTCAACAAGATCCAGCGAGTACCACGACTGACCTAGAACAATTAGGTTGGAGCAAACAGAAGTCCGGCAATACCATGAGCTTTTACGGACACGCCAGTGTGAACCCTGGGCCTGGTCACGGGATCCAGCTTGAACGACAGCAAGCGATTGCTGGTAGTCATAATGGACGCCTAATATATCCCGCTATTACACTAGACCGATACTTCTTAAACGTCATGTCTGTGTACAGTGACGACGGTAGTAAAAACTGGCAAACAGGGGCAAGCTTACCGCTTCCTTATCGTTGGAAGAGTGCGAGCAGTTTGGAAACGCTTGAGCCGAGTGAATCGGATCTTGTTGAACTAGATAATGGTCATTTGCTCTTGACTGCACGCCTTGATTTTAACAAGACCGTAAGTGGTGTTAATTACGGTTCGCGTCAACAGTTCTTGAGTGAAGATGGCGGTAAAACATGGGCTATGCTCAGCGGTAACAATGCCGATGTTTTCCCAGGTATAAGCTCTGGAACCGTCGACGCTTCAATTACTCGCTTCGAAGAAGCGGATGGTAGTCGATATCTGCTGTTCACCAATCCCCAAGGTAGTCCGTTTGGAGCGAGCAATCGTCAAGACTTAGGTTTATGGTTTAGTTTTGACGAGGGCAACAGCTGGAAAGGTCCAATTCAATTGGTCGAAGGTGCATCGGCTTATTCAGATATTTATCAACTTGATGCTGAAACAGCAATTGTGATTGTCGAAACCAATAGTTCCAATATGCGTATACTGCGAGTGCCTGTCACTTTGCTAAAACAAAAGGTGTTGGCGCTGCCTTAAAAAGCGCGCAAACAAAAGCCAGACGAGTTGTCTGGCTTTTTTCTTTTGGGTTATTCGCTTAGTGATTTACCTTGGGTTTTAATCACTTCTTGATACCAATGGAAGCTTTTTTTACGCTTACGTTCTAGTGTGCCGTTGCCGTCATCATGACGGTCGACATAAATGAAACCGTAACGCTTACTCATTTCTGCGGTGGAGTTCGCTACAAGATCGATAGGACCCCAACTAGTGAATCCCATTAGTTCAACACCATCTTCAATCGCTTCTCTCGCTTGTACTAAATGGTCATTTAGGTACTGGATGCGGTAGTCATCTTCAATGTTGCCATTCGCATCAATTTCGTCTCTTGCTCCTAAACCATTTTCTACAATAAACAACGGCTTTTGGTATCGGTCGTGCAGGAAGTTAAGTAAAATGCGCAGTCCTTTCGGATCGATCAACCAACCCCACTGGCTTTTCTCCAGATATGGGTTCGGTACACTGTCAACGATGTTACCCACTTCTTTTTGCTTTGGATCGGCACTTGCACAGCCGCTGGCGTAATAGCTAAACGAAATGAAGTCGACTGACGCTTGTGCGATGGTCTCTAGATCTCCGTCGTGAATATCGAGTTCAATTTGGTTTTCACGGAAGTAACGCAACATGTAGCCTGGGTATTGACCACGAGTTTGTACATCTCCAAAGAAGAGCCATTTGTTATTTTCGTGCATCGCAGCGATCACGTCATCAGGGTTGCACGTGTACGGGTAGTTCAACGCGCCTAACAGCATGTTACCGATCTTGCCATCTGGAACGATCTTTTGGCACAGTTTTACCGCTTTGGCATTGGCGACCAACTGATGATGGATAGCCTGATAGATTTCTTGTTCTGTAGCATCTTCTTGCAAACCTACACCGGTAAAAGGTGCGTGCAATGACATGTTGATTTCGTTGAATGTCAGCCACAGTTTCACTTTGTCTTTGTAACGTTCAAACACTGTTGTAACGTAACGTTCAAACATCTCAATCAGTTTTCGATTACCCCAGCCGCCGTAGTTTTCTACTAACGCGTAAGGCATCTCGTAGTGAGACAAGGTTACGAATGGTGTCATGTTGTACTTCGCTAACTCATCAAATAGACGGTCGTAATAAGCGAGTCCCGCTTCGTTTGGCTGTGTGTCGTCACCATTTGGAAAAATGCGAGTCCAAGCGATAGAAAGTCTCAAGCAGTTAAAGCCCATCTCATCAAAAAGCGCAATGTCTTCTGGATAACGGTTGTAGAAGTCGATAGCAAGATCTTTGATACCAGGAGTACGTTCATCGCGAGTTTGATGAGGACTCAAAATGCCTGAAGGCAGCATGTCTGAGGTCGAGAGTCCTTTGCCATCAAGGTTATAAGAGCCTTCAACTTGGTTGGCAGCAATGGCACCACCCCACAGAAAGTTATCCGGAAATTGAGTCATATGAAACCTCTAAGCTTATTTGCTTTATTGATTTGGATTTGTCGCTAATGAGCTTGCTGCAAGCAACAATCTGTAAGTAAAACTACTATAGACCTAGTATTGATTAATATGAGGAATGAATAAAGAGTGAATGTTTTTGTATAATCTTCCTCAATATGTGTTTATTAGCGAATTTTAGTGCTAAATAGAGGTGATGGGATTTAAATGAGGAAGAAAATGTATCGTAATTTTCCTGATTGTGCTTCGAAATCAGCACTCTTCGGTAATTGAGGGATGAAATGAAAGACCAACGCGCACTGCATTATTATGAACGTTTACTGCCTCTAGGAACCAAATGTGATGTGTTTATTTCTCTGTCTGAGGTGGCAGAAAAACTTTGTACTACGACTCGTCACAGCCGCACCTTGTTGCAAGAGCTTCAACAGCGACAATGGCTTACCTGGCAGCCCAAAGTCGGGCGAAATCAGCGCTCGGTAATACACCTTGCTTTTGAACGTGCCGAAATTCGCCAAGTATTAGCTCGAGTGCAGATTGAAGCTGGATACTATGAAAATGCGATGACGTTCCTCGAAGATGACCAACAGCAGTTTGCCGCTTTACTGCGCCAAACTTCAGGCGCGATCGTTCGTGAAGATCAGCTGCATATTCAACTAACGTATCAACGCGTATTCGATGAACTGTTGCCTCACACTCCATTGAGAAACAGCGAGCGATTCTTAGTAAGGCAGGTTTATGCTTGTTTGACAGGGTGTGACAAAGAAGGGCAGTTAACCCCTCAGCTCTCTCACGCGTGGACCAGCAATGAAGATGCTACCATTTGGCGCTTTTATATTCGCCCGCAACTTAAATTTCATTCCGGTGAGGTTATCACCGCCGCACTCATCAAAGAGCTGTTTGAGCAGTTGCGCGGGCTTCCAGAATACCGCGTAGAACTGTCGCATGTGGTGGCTATCTCCTTTACAAAGCAAAGTGTGACGTTTGAACTTAGTAGTCCAGATCTAGGCTTTGCAGCATTGCTCTCTGACTTGCGCTATTCTATTCAACCTCCTAAGCAAATCAGTTCCCCCATAGTAGCAACCATAGACGGCTCTGGAGCTTTCCAAGTCGTTGAGCAATCGGACGAGCGTTTAAGGTTACAAGCGCACGACTTTTATTTTGGTCTGCGTTCTTTAACCGACACTGTGACGATTTGGCAATTAGCCAATACACCAAGTGAACGCATTCAGTTAGGTCATTATGATCAGCCTAATCTTCTAGATCGGCCTGACTATTTAATAGAAAACCGCAGTGATGTTCAGGAAAGTACCCAGACCAGAATCGAAAATGGTTGCCTGTATATGTTGTTCAATATAGCCAGTCAGCAACAGTTAACCCTCGCACAGCGACGTTGGTTGGCGAGTGTGCTCTCACCTGAAACGATACTACAGCATGATCAATTGTCAGAACTGTTAATGGCCTCGATTCCAGCTCACAACTTTCTACCTAGTTGGACACAGATTAAACCTTGTCAACCAGAGCCGGCATCGCTTCCAAGTTGTCTGGATATAGCAGTCTACGACCATCTGGTAATAAAAGATTGTGCTCAGGTGATGAAACATACTTTGAACCAAATGGGTATAGACTGCACCATCAATGTCTACTCGCTAGAAGAAATGCATAAGTTGTCGCAACACCGTCAGCTCAGTGAGCCTTTAGTGATTGCCAGTTTTAATGTAGATGACAACTTGCCGATTTCTGTGTATCGATGGTTGATGTCAGATTCTATCTTACACCAAGGTTTATCGGACGATGCATCTGCGTGGCTAAGGGCAGAAATGATCAGCCTTCGTGAAAGTAGCCAAGTAACTCAGTATTTAGCGAAGCTAGAGTCTATTGCCACAACGATGCATTATCAGAACTGGCTCACACCGCTGTTTCACCACAGACAGACACTGCGTTGGAAAGGAGTGTTGCAGGGAGTATCCATTACGGATTGGTCGTGGCCAGATTTTAGAAATGTTTGGATAGAAGATGAGTTAGAGCAATAGAAAAGATGTCATGGAGCTTATAAAAAGAGAGTGCTCCATGACGTATTCGTTATTTCAGAGGGTCATTGTCAGGTAAGGCACTGTGAAGCCAAATGGCGAGTCGTTTTTTGATGTGAGGTCCATCTTCTTTGTCTTCCGGGAGAGGGACGATTTGTTTCACTTCTACGAGAAAGTGATAGAGAGCTTTTGCTTTCGTTGCTGGTGTCGCTGATTGATCCTGAATGGGATATCCCTGCATTGCTGCCATTTTGCAGCCAACTTCCAATGCCTTTTTGAATAACTTGTCTTCGTTCTCAAGTTTGGTTGTTTTTGACATCTGTTTACCTCGTACACTGATAACTGTGCTGTTCTGCGATTAGAATTTACCGCCGTTGACCCACTCATGCTTTGGTGGAATAGGCTCTTCATTGATCCAAATTTCGACTATTTTCGCATTACTCACTCTGAATATCTCAAAGCGCGCATACTCTTGTTTTTGATGGATTACGCGACTGTACGCCACCACCGTATCACCCTGTCCGATGATTTTAAATACTTGGTTGTAAGCGCCGATGAGTTTTGATGGGTGAACCACGTTCGAGGAGGCATGAATGGGAATATCGTCGAAGGTGATGTAGTTGTCTTTTGATTCCGTTTGACCAAGAACCATCACATCACAAAGAAAGCGACGTACTAGTTCTTTGTTGGACTCGGTGTGCTCTAAATCAGTGATTTCAGTTGGCCCACTAACCTGGTCGAGTTGGTCATCCGGATTATTTTGATAGGCAGAAATGACGTCCCAATGCTCAACTCTTGTCGTGTTGGTCGGTGTCGAATAGGTCAGTTGTGAGCCAATAAGCTTCTCCGTTATTGATATCTTGATAAGCTTGAACAAAAACATATTGTCCGTCGACAACAGAGCGAATGATCTGGATATCTCTGACTCGACAGCGTTCAATGAATGGCTCAAAAAACTCCACGAAACCCTCAATTCCATTTCGGACACCAGTACTGTGCTGGGTATAACGAATTCCTGTATATTTGGTCACAGCTTCTCTTACGTGACCATCGCGAATTCCTTCCATATATAGATTGGTGGCATTTTCCAGCTTCTTGCTCATATCTAACCCCGTCAATAAAGTGTCATTGTTAGAGTATTAAGCGTAGTTGAATCTTATTTAATGAGGAGAGAAACAAAAAGCCTCTCGTTACCGAGAGGCTAGGATAAGACTATTGTCCTTTAATGGTCTTCTTCAAATTTTGCATGAAGGTTTTGAAGTGGGGCATAAAGTCAGAGAATAGCGGATGCTTACGATCTTGCATCATCAAAGGACCTAATAGACGGATACTGACTCCAAGACGAGTCGCCGCTTGCTCATCCAGTCCACTCGACTGCTTCATTTTTTCGACAATGGCAAACATATCTTCTCTATCCTCGATTTCAAACGTCATGGTTTGAAGCTCGCGTTCCGCTTTAGTATTAGTTTCTTCAATAGTGATTCGATAAGTGTTGTGTTTACTATTGAGTGAATTCATAGTGCGCTCCTGTAGGGGGATTATTATTCTAAAGTCTAGCTTTTTAAGAAGGTTTCGATTTTAGGTTTCACTGTCATTGACATAACGACCATGATCGTTAGGCCAACAGGCAGTGCGGCAATAAAGCCCTTGAACCATTCATTGGTGAATACTGTCATATCAGCAAATCCAATGTTGTTGGCTGCGGTAACGAAAGCCAATAGCGATTCCATTACGACCGCCATACTTATCCCAACGATGAGGTTACGAAATGTCGCGCTTATTGACGGTAGCAGTCGATTGGCGAGCTTAGTAAGTAAAGTCATCATCACCATCCCGAAAGGCATCATTACGATAGCGGCTAGGGCAAATGAAGATAACCAATCGCTGTAAAAGGTTTCACCTAAACCGACATTCATGTAAGTCATCACACCTGTCAGAGTTCCTCCAATCACTGTCATCAAACTGACAATGACAAGCACCTTATATAGGATAGGGGTGCTTGCATCATTGGTGACAGGGGAAGCAGGCATTGTTTGTGTCGTCATTTAGGTTCTCCAGTCTTGAAATTGCTTAGAATTAAGTTGATAATATCAACTATAAGTATAATGGTTGATAATGTCAACTATATTTTTAAGGATCACTATGTCTGAAAACACCTCACTTGAATCGATTTTCCGCCTCGTCCATACGCTGAAGCGTCAAATGAGTGAACAAATTGAAAGCCTTGATTGTGATGTAGCACCGATGCATATCAGAGTAATGAAGATCATTACTAAGCGAGCACCTTGTACATCAATTGATATTGCAAACCTGCTAAGCAGAGATAAAGCTCAGGTTACAAGGCTTATTAATACTTTGATTTCAGAAGGGTTGTTGGAGAAAGCTCCAAACCCTGAAGACAAGCGAAGCCACTTCCTGATATTGACGCCCGCAGGTGAAACCATCATGAGTAAAGTGGCTGAGATTGATAAAGCGATGTTGCTTCAAATGACGGCGGGTATTGATAAGCAAGACTTGGCCAAGTTTGCTGCCGTTGCGGACGCGATGACGGATAACCTAACAAACTAGCGTAGCAGTCCTGATAGTGTGGGTTACCTAAACGGTCCGCAATATAGGAAAAATTGGAAAATTGCTGCAATCTGATTAGAATGCGCGGTTCAATTTGATCGTTAACCAGAGCAACTTACTATGCTTCGTGATTACACCTTTAACTGCCTTGTGACCATGCCTCGTCATGAACTGGAAGAATTCAGCCTTCGAATGATTAGCCGAATGGTGCCAGAAGATGTTATGAGTGAGCTGTTTACCTTTGAACAAGAAGAAGTGGACAGCGAAGAGCGCATGATGTCGGCCCGTCTTGACGCAACGTTGCGAATGACGGCAATTGCTCTGAGCGAGATTCAACAGGCATTTGATGATTCTGAAAATGCAAAACAGAACAGTGAGCGAATGACACGACTTGTTTTGTGGCATTTCTATGCCATCTCATTCAATTTAGAGCAGGCAATTACCCTAGAGGTGCACTGTGAACAGGTCGAAAAACTGCTGATTGATCCGCCACAAGATGCGTTTGGCTGGGTCAAAATACTCACTGAGCTGCTGCACACGTACGCGAAGATAAACGCTGAACAGAATCCGCAACAAGACGCCGAATAATTGCTGGCATTTAGAGTTTAGTTATATATATGCATTGAGAAGGTGGCCGCGCCTTCTCAATGCATAGCTAGGTAGAGCTATCGCTCAGAATCGAATGATTACCTAGTTAAAAACTGACTGTTTTGTCCGCCATTAATACCCAATTTGCCAAATCATCCATTGTGGCGAGTTCACAGCCTTCAATAACATCAAGCCCTGATAATCCGCGCGCCTGAATACAAGAGCCGCAGAATTTGACCTCACTATCTTGGGCAATCACTATCTCTAGCATTTGTTGTATGTTGTAGCCTTCGTTCGGGGATTGTCTTGGTAAGACTGCAGTGACAGCATCGGAAAGCAAAAATAGATTCACCTTAACGTTCTGACTGTCTTGCTCATTGAGTTGAATGGCGAGTCGCAAGGCATTAAAGAGCTTCTCGGAACCATAAGGTGCATCATTGACGATAATCAGGACCTGCTGCATTTGAATTTTCCCTCTCGCAAAAAATAACCGTAAGCAGGGTAACATTACCTCACAAATTAAAGGGTTAATGGGATCACGTTATAGGTTCTGTTCGCAAGCTTAGACTGCCACTGTCTTAATATAGTCTCGAGGTGATAAACCAAATTTTCCTTTGAAGCGTTGGCTGAATCGACCCTCGGATTGATATCCACACGATTGGGCTAATAGTGCGACGTTATAAGAGCCGTTTTGGATTAAAAACAGAGCATGGTTTAAACGCACTTCTGCCAGTACTTCTCGATACTGTGTACCTTCTTGTTTTAACCGACGAATCAGAGTAGCACGACTCATAGCGAAATGTTGTGCGACGGTTTCTAGGGCATGTTCTTCGCTTGGGGAATGAGAAAGATAGCGACTCAGTTTTTGACTAAATCGAGTCTCTGAGTCAGAGAACAACTGATGCAACGCGCCGTATTCCGCTAATTGTTGGTAAAGCCCCATCACCCAGAAATTCTGGGTTGCGTTACTCATGTGGTGTTGTTCAAATGAAAACAAAGCATTGAGTATGTCTTGTAATGCGTTTGTCGCTTCTAAGATTGGTAGGTCGTCTTCTTGGCTACGATTTCTGCTTGTCTCTAACATGGATTGTGTAGGTAAGCAGTGGAAACTGAATACTCTGGAAAGAAATCGTCCTTTCTGTGGTAGGTTTTCAAAGCTGAGTGATACAGAGGCTTCGCAAAGCAGCAATTGAGAGTGCGACACATCCATGGCATTGTCTTTCCAAAAAAGTCGCTTACTGCCAGAAATGATTTGAATAATACTCGGGGAATGAATCCGCACATTTCTGAGTCGTTGAAGTTGTTCGGCTCGAAATAACGTTACTTGGTATGGATGGTTCATCATTCCCCCTTGAATAAGTTAGCGTGTATAAGTAGCAGTCAGTTTTGCTTTGCCTATCGCCATATTATTAAGCGTAAAGCCGATAACCGCAGATGGTGTGTCCTGATTAAGATCGAGCTTCTCTGTTGGCAACGCCCAGACGGTAAATTGGTAACGATGCATACCATCGGCCTTCGGTGGGCAAGCACCACCAAATCCAACACTACCATAATCGATTCGAGACTCTTGGCCCCCTAGTTTTTTGATGTCCACACCTCGCGGTAACTCGGTCACAGAAGCTGGAATATTAAAGGCGACCCAATGCCAGAAACCACTGCCGGTTGGGGCATCTGGGTCATAGGCGGTGATTGCAAAGCTCTTTGTTCCCTCTGGAACGTCGCTCCAAGTCAGTTGCGGTGACTGGTTGCCACCATCACAACCCCAACTGTTATATTCAAAGGTTTTAGCCATTGGATGGCCTTCTTGAATATCATTACTTTTTAATTCAAAGGCGTGTGCTGATCCCATGGCTAACAGGCTTAGCGCTAATACTGACTGAGTAAATACTTTCATTGTGGTGTCCCTTTGTGTGAGTTCGAAGTTAAGTGTATTCCTTAATTCACACTTCAGGCTGTCAAAAAGTATCAAAGTTAACGGTAATTAATAATTTAATGATACTTAATGATAAAGGCAAACACCTCAATAGAGGTTTAAATGAATTGGGGTGCCAGTTTTGTTGTATAGGAAAGATATTGTTGTAGTAGGAAGACCCCTAACTCTGAACGGTGACTAGATATTGACGCGCACCAAAAACAGCACGAATAACGTTTCTATGGCATAATCCTGCGCCATCAAAGTACGCTTTTTATTATCTGACAAACCAAGTAGAACCCTATCAATGACAACAGAATCTACCGTCATTATCGGATTACACAATCCGAAGAGCCCAACGAATGTCGGTGCCGTAATGCGAGCAGCAGGGTGCTATAACGCAACCCAAGTTCGTTATAACGGAACCCGTTATAGCCGAGCTGTGAGATTTCAAACGGACACGCAAAACACCCATGAACGGATTGAGCTGGTTGAGATGAATGACTTAACGGCTGACGTCGCAGATAACGTTTCAGTTGTTTGTGTCGAGTTCGCCGTCGGCGCGACGTCGCTTCCTTCATTTAATCATCCAGACAATGCCGTTTATGTATTTGGCCCTGAAGATGGCTCATTACCACAAGAACTAGTAGATAAAGCCGACCATGTGGTTTATGTGCCTACCCATGGCTGCATGAATCTTGCGGCAACCGTCAATGTTGTCTTGTATGACCGTTTGGCCAAGTCGTTAGGACCGATCGACGATCATCAACAAGTTATTAGCAATCGAGATAATAAGAATCGTCTAAAGGTGAAAACAGTCTCCGTGTGACGACTTCAAGACCGCAAATAGTTGAGTAAAGCCCACTTTCTAAGGTGGGCTTTGTTTTCACTAATCCTATGTGAAAAACAATTACCTTCCAATCTGTTAGCTTAGGTGTTATACATATATATAACACCATTTCAGTCAAGGGGCGCTAATGACGCATTGGCATGATCGTCAACCGATTTTCCGTCAGTTGGCTGATCAAATTACTCAACAAATACTCCAAGGTATATGGCAAGAAGGCGAGCCGTTACCGTCAGTTCGTAATGTCTCTGCAGACATGAAGATTAATCATTTAACGGTAATGAAAGGTTATCAGTTGTTGGTAGATGAAGGGCTAGTAGAAAAGAAGCGTGGCCAAGGCATGTTTGTGGCGATAGGGGCTAAAAACAAATTACTGGCTGATGAAAAAGCCCGTTTTCTTGAGCAGCAAATCCCTCAAATTGCTGTAACTTTGCAGCGTCTGGATATGTCATTAGACGAGTTTGTCCAGCAAATTAAACCCCATATTAAAGGTGACCAATGAGCGCTTTAGTCAGTGTGCAAAATGCATTCAAGCAATATAGTAAGCAAGGTGAAGGCTTGCACGATATCAGTTTTGAGTTACAGGCTGGTCAGGTACTAGGTTTGCTTGGACACAACGGTGCAGGTAAATCGACACTCATTAACGCCTTACTCGGCGCACACGATTACAACGGAACCATCCGTATCAATGGATTCGAACCGATAACTCAGCGTGACAAGATCATGCAAAGCTTGTCGTACATTTCGGATGTTAATGTGCTTCCTGGGTGGATGACCGTGGCGCAGTTATTGGATTACACCGAAGGGGTGCACACAGGGTTTGACCGCAGTAAAGCAGATGAACTACTGCGCCAAACTGACATCAAACCACGTGCTCGAATCAAAGCTTTGTCTAAAGGTATGAAAGTGCAATTGCACCTAGCGGTAGTCATTGCGACCAATACCCAAATACTGATTTTAGATGAACCAACATTAGGACTCGACTTGGTTTATCGAGATACTTTCTACCGCCACCTTCTAGAGTGGTTCCATGATGGTGATCGAGTACTACTTATCGCCAGCCACGAGGTGAGTGAAATCGAGCATCTACTTACCGATGTGTTGATTCTTAAACAAGGGCGTACAGTGCTACAAAGCTCAATGGAAGCCATCAGCGAAGACTACTTCATTCTGGATGCTAGCGATGAATATCGCGCTGAAATTGAAGCTATGAAGCCGCTCTCTTCTCAGAAAGGACTAGGCAGCACCAAGTGGTTGCTGCACTCACACTTTTCAGAACAGGCAGAAACGCTAGGGGCGGTATACGGCGTGAAATTGGCAGACTTATTTTTGGCTTTGCAAAAGGAGGCGGTGTAATGCGTTCTATTATGGCAATGCTACGTAAAGAGTGGATAGAGAACCCGCTTGTAACGCGAGTTCCGTTATTCCTATTTGCTTGTGGTTTACTTTTGTTTATTAGCTTAATGAGCAGTTCGACCTTGCAGCACAATATGTTCTTTCACATGAACTTTAGTGGTGACGTGAGTGACATCCATAAAGAAATGGCTAACGATGTCAACATGCTGATTGCAGGTGGTGCGGGGCTTTTATCAATACTGCTGGGTACTCAGTATTTTCCACGAACACTGCGTAAAGAACGTACTGAAGGCAGCATTATGTTTTGGCGTAGTATGCCAGTCAGTGATGTGAAAACGCACCTAGTTAAGTTAGCTTTTGGATTGCTAGTGATTCCACTGGTGTGTTCAATATTGGTGTTTTTTGCCGATTTTCTGTTGTGGTTGCTCAATACTTCAACCGATCATCAATTGGCATTGTTACATAAACAGTCTTCTTTACTAGCGGTTATGTTTAGTTGGGTAGGCTTCTACTTGAGAATGGTGATTGCCGGAGTACTCTTGCTCCCATTGGCCCTTAGCGCTATGGCAATATCGCAAAAAGTAAACTCTCCATTATTGATTATGCTTATTGCAATCTATGTACTGCGCTGGATGCCGATAGCCATGTTTGGGTTTTATGGTGTCGACCAGTTCTTTTCGGACATTTTCTATCTGCCATTACATGCGATCTTGGCACCAAATCCGTTGAGTGCGATTCCAGCCGCCGGTTGGATGAATGTTAGTGTGTACGCAATTATCGGGCTCGCTGCTTGGACATTGAGTTTGAGGTTTAGTAAAACCGTTAGCTAATCGATATCACTCTAACTGACTGCCGTCTCCTGCTTGAACAAGGGACGGCTGTTTTGTATTGAGGTTAAATAGATTGTCCAGCCATCACAATGGCAACAATTCCTAAGCTTGCTCCAAGGCCGCGGTTGACCCACAAGAAGTATTTAGGCGATGTCAGTAGCTTATTGAGTGCTGAGCCACAATATGCCCAAATGCACATAGACGACACTCCAATTGCAATGAAAATCGCCATAATCACCGCGTCATCCGATAGAACTCTGTTTTGACCGGGCAGAAACTGCGTCAGTAGAGTTAAAGACGCAACCCAAGCCTTGGGGTTCAGAATTTGAACCAGCGTACCACTGAAAAAGCCAGTTTGTTTGTCCGTCTCACTATCGCTCAGTTTGAGGGTTGAAATCGACCAAGCGAGATAAAGTAGGTAACAGGTCCCTAGTACTTTTAGCGCTGTGTATAACATTGGTTCGGAGCTCAAAAGGTTTGTCAGTCCGAGACTTGAGCCAACAAGAATAATCGATACGCCTAAAGCACTGCCTGCGATGAAAGGTAACACAGCAACAAAGCCATACCGACTCGACAAACTAAGTAGCGCGATATTACCAGCGCCAGGTGCTATCGATATAGAAAATGAAAAAACGATAAACGCAAAGAGCAATTGTGCACTCATAAAATCCCCTGATAGTGTAATGTTGCGGTCACTATTTAGCTTATCGAAACCACTAGAAATAGAATTGCCATTTACGTTAATATCGAACTCATATTGAGCAGAAAATTTCCAAATTAACCATGAATAAGAAAGAAAGCGCTACATATGAGTTGGATGATATAGATATTGCCATACTGCGGATCATTCAACGTGAAGGTCGAATTAGTAATAATAAACTTGCTGAACGAGTGAATTTGAGTGAAACGCCATGTTGGAGGCGTTGGAAACGACTTGAAGAAGCGGGTTATATCGACAACTACACAACGGTTCTCAATCGACAGAAACTCAACCTACAAGTGTCAGGCTTTACATTGGTAACGCTAGGTAATCACGATGTTGAAAGTACAGAGCCGTTTGAAGAGTTTGTGGGTTTGGTAGAGTGGGTGGTTATGTGTAGCTGCATTGCTGGCAGCGCCGATTACATTGTCCAAATAGTTGCCCAAAGCCTTGAGCAATACTACGACAGGCTTAGCGAGTTGCGACGTGTCAAAGGTGTCACGGCGCTACAGTCGAATATGTCGATAAAAGAAATAAAGAGTACCTCCCACTTACCGATTGGCTGAACACGAGCAATTTCAGCTCAAACGTTGACCATTGTCACTTAATTTCTAGAGAAAACTATCAATAGGTTGCTTGGTGGAAATTTCCTACTCTTTGATAAAAATATAAGCAAATTTCGCCTATATGCCTCATTTTATTACCTTGGTCTAGAATTATTCACTAATTGATTTTTCATCGTGAATTAAGATCACGATATCGAAAATCTATACAAAAAGTATCTGTATATCATGTGATTAATTTCTTACTTCAATCATATAATTCCTACGGAACTCAATGCGTTGCTGTATCTAAATGCTGAGTGAATCCCGTAATGAAATTGAATAAATAAGAGGTAATATGATGAAGCAAAAAACGCTCTATCTTGCTGTGGCTCTAGGTTTAGGCAGTATTGCGAGTGCAGCATCAGCGAATGAGATGGTGAACCCGGAAGCTGGTGTTGTAGTTGGTTATTGGCATAACTGGTGTGATGGCGCTGGCTATAAAGGTGGTAATTCGCCTTGTATTACGTTGGATGATGTTGACCCTATGTACAACGTTGTCAACGTTTCATTTATGAAGGTGTTTAACACCAGCGAAGGCCGTATTCCCACTTTTAAACTAGACCCCGCTATTGGCCTTTCTGAACCGGAATTTATCGCACAAATTGAGAAGCTCAATCAGCAAAACCGAGCAGTGTTGATCGCGTTAGGTGGTGCTGATGCTCATGTCGAATTAAAGACAGGTGATGAACAAGCATTCGCACAAGAGATCATTCGACTGACTGACAAGTTTGGTTTTGATGGTTTGGACATTGACTTAGAACAGTCGGCGGTAACCGCTTCTGACAACCAAACTGTCATTCCTGCTGCGCTACGTATTGTAAAAGAGCACTACCAGCAGCAAGGTAAGAACTTCCTAATCACGATGGCCCCAGAGTTTCCTTACCTAACGGAAGGTGGCAAATACGTTCCTTATATCACTGGACTAGAAGGCTACTACGATTGGATAAACCCACAGTTTTATAACCAGGGTGGGGATGGGATATGGGTGGACGGCGTTGGCTGGATTGCTCAGAACAACGACGCTTTGAAACAAGAGTTTATTTATTACATCTCGGATTCTCTGGCTAACGGAACACGAGGGTTCCACAAGATTCCGCACGATAAATTAGTATTTGGTATTCCTGCCAATATTGACGCTGCGGCGACGGGTTTTGTCCAAGATCCTCAAGACCTCTATAACGCGTTTAACCAACTAAAGGCTCAAGGTCAGGCGCTGAGAGGTGTGATGACATGGTCAGTAAACTGGGACATGGGCACCAACGCTTCAGGTCAGGCTTACGGTGAACAGTTTATTAACGACTACGGTGCGTTTGTATATGGTCAGACACCGCCGCCACCAAGTGAAGGTAAGCCTGTATTTAGTGGTGTATCTGATGTTCGTGTTCGTCATGGTAACGCGTTCGACCCTTATGCAGGCGTGACCGCAAAAGACAAAGAAGATGGAGACTTAACCAATAGCATTTCTGTTGAAGGCTCGGTCGACACTAACACCATCGGTACTTATGTATTGATTTATAGTGTGACAGACAGTGATGGCAACGAGACCAAACAGAGCCGTAATGTGGAAGTGTACAGCTTAGCTCCAGAGTTTGAAGGCGTCGCCGACGTCACCATCAAATTGGGCGACAGCTTTGATCCAATGCAAGGGGTAAAAGCCATTGACGCAGAAGATGGTGACTTAACCTCTCAAGTGCATGTAGAAGGCAGCGTGGATGTAAACAAACTAGGTAAATACGACTTAGTTTACCGGGTAACAGACAGTGCTAGTCAAACCACTACAGCAAATCGTGTGGTAACCGTCGCTGATGGCAGTTCTTGTGCTAACGCATGGGATGTTAGCGCTACCTACTCTAAAGGAGATCTCGTTTCTCATAATGGCTCAACGTGGCATGCTGAATGGTGGACTCGTGGTGATGAACCAGGCACTACCGGAGAGTGGGGAGTATGGCGAAAAGTGGATGATAATGGTTGCGGAACGCCAGCGCCAGGTTTTGACTTCACTATCGATGGGTTGAGCTCTCAGTACACTTTGACTGGTGGTAGTGTTACTTTAAACCCAGTCATAAAAACCAGTGAATCTGCTTCTGTCGCCGTTACAGTAGAAGATAGCTCTAGCGCTAAGATATACGAGCAAACCCAGCAGGTGAATAGCGAAGCGACGTTAACCGTGACATTGTCAGCTATTGAAGCTGGTAACTTTGTATTCAGAGCCACCGCGACAGCAACTCGGAAGTAGCGACTCATGGATTTAAAGTGGTGGATGAATCAGTAACACCTCCTCCGGGAGAGCATCCGGCTTACGATCCTAACGCGACCTACGCAGAAGGGGATATCGTCACTGGCTCTGATGGCGGCTTATACCAATGTAAACCATGGCCTTATACAGGTTGGTGCTCAAACCCATCGTATGCACCGGGTGAAACAGTGCATTGGTCAGATGCTTGGGACAAACTCTAATAGATAACTTCTGAGTTCCAAAGATAAGCCTCTCTGAATATCAGAGGGGCTTTTTTGTTGGAGGTGTGGACTTTGCTCGGAAATGTGTTCTTTTACGTGATTCGTAGACTAAACAGCACTATTTTTGAAAGTGGCTGAATACATCATCAATTGAACATGATACATCGAGTGGATTTTCTTGCCCTTGCACTAACATCATAGCGGAGCTAATTTCGGCTAGTGTACTGTTTCTCGAACTAGCAACCCTCTCTGGGGTCGACATACCAGCATGTGGCCAACCAGCATAGCCACCTTCTCGCCAGTTATCATTCGCACCACCTTCACTACCACTTGGTAATCGAAAGTCATCCTCTTCGGCTTTATCGATGACGACCATAACTAAGTCTTGGTCCCTTGGGTAGTAACCTGGGTCCATACCCAATAAGGGTTCTATTCTTAGCTGTGACAGGCCTATGCCAAAGCTATCAAATGTACAGCGGTCTGTAACCCAGAAAACACCGTCTTTCTTCCGAGTGTCCTGTTGGATTTCACATACTGCTCAAAGATATTCCTAGGAAACACGCAGACTGGAATATTAAGCTTATAGTTTTTCACCGGCACGAGAGCGGTAGAGGTTTTGTCGATAACGGCTAAAGCATTACACAGTTGAGTTGGTGTAACTAGGTTTTTAGACTGCTGTAATAACTGTCGAGATAGTAATAAAGGTGATGGAAACATGGTATGACCTCTGTAAATAACTAGTAGTGAAAATGACAGCTCATACTTCGATAGTGCGTTTGAGAATTAGTATGGCACAACATTCATATCGCGTTGCGTTTTATAGAGCAATTTCCACAACGAACGTTCTATAGGGCGTTAATGAAGTATGGTCAGAAAAAGTTATTTGAAATGTTGCTGTGAAAGGCCGAGAGCACGAAGCTCTGGTTACATGTACTGGCAGTGTTTTGACAAGAATCAATGGGGTCACGTCTTGCTTTCCTACTATTAGTTTGGGTATTTCAAAGAATTGTCGTCGGACAATGAACTTTGTGAGCAATTTCGAAGAAGCTTTTGGACACAATCTCGTTAGTTTAGTCACTCAAACATGATGGTTACTAGTTATTGATTTATATTGGTCTTGGTAACAATTTCGCGACTATCAGAGACATACAACTTAAGCCTTTTACATTTAGTCTGGCAAACTATACAAGATTAATTCTAAAAGTATGAATTAAGTAACACTAAATGAGTTTTATTAAATTCTAGTTACAATAGATTTTTGAATAAACGTTTAGGTCATGTAATGAACTATATAAAAAATCTATCGTAGAATCCTTGTTAACATTTTTAGCATTGTGTCCTGTTTCGATTTACCTACCGCGTTATGAAACTAAAGCACTGGAGTTAATTGGTATTCCCGTAGAATCTGGTATAGCGACTATAATCATCAACCTTATTGTACTAATCGTTGCGTTAGGCATACTTTTACCAATAATAAAGTTTGTTGTTTTTAATGAGCGCTTTGAGAATGCTTCAAATTACTTTGTTTACCAACTTAGTGAAGTGTTTATAGTGTTTGTTCTGGTTTATCCGCTAATTATTGTGATTCCAGAAGTTCTCTCTTTATTTGGAATTTCTACTGAAAATTATCAAGGGATAATTCTAACCGACGCTATTGTTATTATACTATCTACGTTTGTTCTGATGCCGGTTCTATTCAGAGCTATTGAAGAAGTCTCTTAATGATAACCAATAATGATTAATGTTTATCATGC